>NZ_JACHBQ010000001.1:0-1484143 GCF_014200405.1 Cryobacterium roopkundense
CAGCGCCGCATCCGCGCCGTGCTGGCCGGGGGACTCGTACTGGGAGTTGGCGCCGCCGTCACTCTCGCAGCCTGGAACGACTCGGAATTTGCGCAGGGCAGCTTTGCCGCCGGTGCCTTCAACCTGGTCGGCAGCACCAACGGCACCACCTTCACCGACAATCCCAACGTGGACGCCCCCGCATCGCTCGGCTTCACGGTTGATTCGTCCAACCTCACTCCGACAGACGTCGTGTACGCGCCCTTCGCCGTGCAGCTCGATGCCACGACCACGACCGACGCCCAGATCACGCTCACTCAGGCCGCAACCGGCGGCACAGTGGCGAACCTCAGCTACTCCGTGATCCAGTCGACGGCCTTCGGCTGCGACGCGACCACCACCGGAACCGAACTCGTTCCTGCGGCAACCCCACTCGGCTCCGACCCGGCCACCGTGCCCACCTTCAGCCTCAGCGCCGGAGCGGATGCCGCGGCCGGCGCCCCCGCCTACCTGTGCTTCGCGGTGACCGCCGGCGCAGACCTGGCACAGTTGCAGGCCGGCACCGCCACCTGGCAACTCACCGCCGCCTCGCTGTAACAATGGCGGGATCCGGGACGGGGGTGCGCGGGCGACATGCGCGCGCGCGCGCCCGGCGTGCTCGTTCGGGCCGGCGCCGCGGCACACGCCTGCGGGCGCTGCTGGCCGGCGGGCTCGTTCTCGGGATCGGCGCCACCGTGACGGTGGCCAGCTGGAACGACTCCGAGTACGCCTCAGCCACGTTCACGAGTTCGGTTTTCGACACGGAGTCCAGCGTGCAGGGTGCCGCCTACGCGGACAACGTCTCCGCACCAGGGCCCGTGGTCACCTTCAGCGGCGCGGGGCTCTCCCCCGGGGTGTCGCGGTACCTGTCGGTGAACATCCGCTCGAAAACAAACTCCGTCGCCGGAGCGGCTGTGCTTTCCGGTGCCGTCGTGACAGGAACGGATGCGGCGACGCTCGGTTCCGCCCTGCGCTATCGCGTGGTGCGTGGCGATACCGCCTGCACGGCGGCCGCCTTCACGGCGGCCGCGACCTACGTGGTGGGCACCCCGACGGTCAGTCGGGTTCTCACGGGCGCCCAGGAGCCGGGTGTGTCGAATCTTCTCGCCGCCGCGCCGAGCACGGGACCGGGAGCGGCCACCGGGTTCTGCTTCGAGGTGACCCTGCCCGCTGGGGCGGACAACGCACTCCAAGGCAAGGCCGCGGGCGCAACGTGGTTGTTCACCGCGACCTCGGAGTGAACGACAGCATGAGCGGGTCGAAGAAGTCCCTTGCGTCGTTCCTGTCGTCGACCCTGCTCAACCTGGCGGCGATCGGCGGGGTGTTATGCATCATCGGTGTGCTGGCCGCCGTGTTTTTCAACGTCACCCTCATCATGTTCAAGACGGGCTCCATGAGTCCCGCGATCACGGCGGGGTCTGTCGCACTAGTGCGCGAGATCCCGGCGTCGGAGATCGCGGTCGGCGATGTGGTCACGGTGGACCGATCCGGCCAGCTCCCGATCACGCACCGCGTGACCTCGGTTTCGGCTGGCGCGACCGGCGAGTGGCGCAGCATCACCATGCAAGGAGACGCCAACCCCGTCGCCGACCCCCAGCCCTACGACGTGGCGCAGGTGAGATTGGTGGTCTTCTCTGTGCCGTACCTGGCCCAGTGGATCGTCAACGTGTCGAACCCCTTCGTGCTCGGCGGCATCACCGTGGCCGCCGCGGCCCTGGTGGCCTGGGCCTTCTGGCCGCGTGATGACGAGAACGATCCGGTGAACGGGCCGCACGAGCCCGGCGGCTCGCGGGAGCCCGTCGCGCCCCGCGCCGTCGGCGCGCATACGGCGGCTCTGTGGATTGTGCCGCTTGGCGTGGCGCTGTCGGTGCTGGGAGCGCCGGTCCCGGCATCCGCCGCCACCCCCACACCTGTGCCGGTCGATACCCCGCCCGTGCAGGAAACCGTCGTCACCGGCGATGTCCTGAGCCTCACGTCGATTGGACGCCCCGCCGAGATGGGCAGCCTCACTCCCGGGCGGGTCGTGGAATGGCAGGTGGGGATTCAGCCGATGCGGGAAGTGACGGGTACGGTGCGGGTCGGCATCTCGGCAGAGGGCAACCTCGCCATGCCGGGCAAGCTGCAGCTGAGCGTTCTGTCCTGTCGCGTGCAGTGGGTCGACGGTGCCTGCGCGCGCGGGGAGAGCCTCTGGCTTCCCACGCAGGACCTCGCCGCGGCCGTCACGGCTGACGGCGCAGGCACCATACGCCCGCTGCAGACCATCCCGGCCGAAGCTGCCCGCTGGCTCCTCCTTCAGGTGACGATGCCCGCCGAATCGGGGGCCACCGGAACCGCAGAGGTGCGCATCCACGCCGAAGGCCAGGGTGAGGAGGGCCAGGACGACGAAGGCCTGGTCAGCGACGCTGGGGCCGGCACGCTTGCCCGCACAGGTTTTGCGCTCGCGCACACCCTGGTCCTTGCGCTCGCCGCAGTGGGTTCAGGGCTCGCCGCGGCCGGCCTCGCGCGGCTCGGGCGGCGGAAGGCCCGCACATGAGCGTGCGACGCGGTATCGCGGCTGGCGCGCTCGCCCTCCTGATGCTCGGCGTGGTGGGACAGACGGCGGCGTCGACGACGGCCGCGTGGAGTGACCCGTCCTATCACCAGGCGCAGTTCACAACCCTCGTGGTGTCTCCGCCCGCGATCTCAACGTGCGTGTTGACGCCGGGGCTGCTCGGCACGAGCCCGACGATCACACTCACCTGGCGACTGCCGGCCGGCACGAGCTACACGACGGCGAACGTGCGGTACTACGTGGCGCAGGGCGGTCTGCTGGGCAACCTCACCACCGTGGTCCTGGGAGCCAATCTCTCCACGACTGAGGTGAGTGCTGGTGTCTATCAGACCCAGTTCAGGTCGGGCCTGTTGGGCGGGCTTCTTGGGGGATCGTATGGCGTGTATCTGCAGACCGTCGACGGATCGGGATGGACCTCCACCCTCGCATCCGCTACCGCGTCGATGGGCCTCGCCGGGGCAAGCCCCCGCTGCGTGGTGGCGGCGGCGTAAGGGTAGTCTGAATGCGTGACACGGGGTGCCGATGCAGAAGGCCGGCTGAGAACAGACCCGTTGAACCTGATCTAGTCAGTACTAGCGAAGGGATGTCCGAGTGAATTCTCGCCTGCTGAACAACCGTGCCCACACCGTTGCCGAGCACCTCGTGGAACTGCGTCGAGCGGCCCCGCTCGTGCAGTGCATCACCAACTCGGTGGTGACAAATGTCACCGCAAACGTGCTCCTGGCCCTGGGGGCCTCTGCCGCGATGGCCGATGTTCCCGGCGAAGCGGGGGTGTTCGCCCCGATCGCCTCCGGGCTGCTCGTGAACCTCGGCACTCCCCACGCCGAGCAGCGGGTGGCCATGCTCGAGGCCGCGTGTGCGGCTACGGCGGCGGGTACGCCCTGGGTGCTGGACCCGGTGGCCATCGGACTGCTGCCGGTGCGCACCGCGCTCGCCGAAGAGCTGCTGTGGCTGCGACCCACCGTCATTCGGGGCAACCCCTCCGAGATCCTCGCGCTCGCCGGTGCGGGCGCGGGGGGCCGGGGCGTCGATTCAACCGACTCCGCCGAGGCGGCGCTGCCCGCCGCGCGCGGTCTGGCGCGCGATTTCGGCTCGATCGTGGCCGTATCGGGGCCGGTGGATGTGGTAACGGATGGCGCAACGGACATTCGGGTCAGCAACGGCACCGAGCTGCTCACGCGCGTGACCGGAGGAGGATGCGCCCTCGGCGCCGTGATCGCAGCCTTCGCCTCGCTCGGCGACGATAGGCTCGCCACGACCGTGGCGGCGTGTGCCGTGTACACGATCGCGGCCGAGCAGGCGGCTGCGGTGTCGCGTGGCCCCGGCAGTTTCTCGGTGGCGTTCCTCGACGCCCTCGCCACCGTTGGCGCCGACGATGTGCGCACCCTGGCGGCCATCGCATGACCCGGCCGTCGTCATCCGTCGATCTCTCGACCTATCTCGTGACCGACCCCGGCCTGAGCGGCGCGCGTGGCGTTCTCGGCGTGATCGAAGCCGCCGTGGCCGGGGGAGTGTCGATCGTGCAGATTCGCGACAAGACCGCGCCGACGCGTGAGCTGTACGAACTGCTACTCGCCGCCGCGCTGCTGACCGCGGGCCAGTGCGCGCTCGTGATCGACGACAGGGTCGACGTCTTTCTTGCCGCGCGAGCCGCCGGCGCCGTCGTGGACGGCGTGCACGTGGGCCAGTCCGATCTGCCGGCGACGGCCGTGCGTGCGCTGATCGGACCGGGCGCGGTGCTCGGTCTCACCGCCAACCAGCCCGCGCACATCGTGGCCGTGAGTGCCCTCCCGCCCGGAACTGTCGACTACCTCGGCATGGGAGTGATCCGCCCGACGCTCACCAAGAAGGACCATCCGCAGCCGCTCGGCGTCGACGGCTTTGCGCGGCTGGCCGCGACAACGTCGTTGCCCTGCGTGGCGATCGGCGGCGTCGCACTGGCCGACAGCGCCGCCCTCCGCGACGCGGGAGCGGCCGGGCTTGCGGTGGTGTCCGCCATCTGTGCAGCACCCGACCCCGAACGGGCGACCCGAGCATTCGTCGCGGCGTGGGCGCGAGCATGACCCGCATCCCGCGGGTCTTGAGCATTGCCGGCACCGATCCCACCGGGGGTGCCGGCATTCAGGCCGACCTCAAGAGCGTGTCGGCCAACGGCGGCTATGGCATGGCCGTGGTGACAGCCCTCGTGGCGCAGAACACCCGGGGGGTGCGATCGGTGCACCTGCCCCCGGTGTCGTTCCTCCGGGAACAGCTCGACGCCGTGAGCGACGACGTTGTCATCGACGCTGTCAAGATCGGCATGCTCTCGAACCAGGCCGTGATCGACGAGGTGAGCGGGTGGCTGCGGCGGGTGAGGCCGCCCATCGTGGTGCTGGATCCGGTGATGGTAGCCACGAGCGGCGACCGTCTTCTCGACGAACCTGCAGAGGCCGCGCTGCGAGGCCTGCTCTCGCTTGCCCACCTTGTCACGCCGAACCTGCCCGAACTCGCCGTGCTGGCCGAGCGGCCGGAGGCACCCACGTGGCCGGAGGCCCTCGCCCAGGCGCTCACCGTGTCCGCCGCCCATTCGGTGATCGTGCTGGTGAAGGGAGGCCACCTCGCCGGCGACGCGTCGCCCGACGCGCTCGTCGACGCGTCGGGTTCGCTCTCCGGCGGCCGCACTGTGATCGAGATGTCGGTCGACCGAGTGCCGACGCGGAACACACACGGCACGGGCTGCTCGCTCTCGAGCGCCATCGCCACCCAACAGGTTCTGCTCGGCGACTGGGAACAAGCGCTGACCGTGTGCAAAGCCTGGCTGACCGCGAGTCTGCGCCACGCCGACGAGCTCGAGGTGGGGCGGGGGAACGGCCCCATCAACCATTTCGCCACGCTGTGGGCGGCCGCCCGCCCGTCAGGCAGCTGAGACCAGTCGCCCACTCCGGCTAACGATGGCGGCGAGGGCCTGCCAGACGACGAAACCTTCCACCAGGATCGACAAAAGCCCGAGCGGTTCGAGCCAGTTTCCGATATCGTCCATGGCGCCCGGCATGCCGACGGTGCGGTTGATGACGAAGCCCACGATCACGGCTCCGGAGAGGGCAGCGGCAGCAATGAAATCCCGTCGGGAACCCACTACGAAGAGCCGCTCCATGAGCACGAGCGACGCGATGATGATCATGATGTACCCGACGCCCAGGTAGGGCGTCTCCGCAAGCTTGCCGGGCAGATCGAGTACATGGATGGCGGCGATCGACGCGAGTGAGATGCCCACGGCCATGCGTCGGTGGTTCAGGGTGCGGTCCGCATTCTGACTGCGGGATGACTCTGCGGTGGTGCGTTCCACGTTCGTGGTCATGATTGCCTCTCCTCGGGGAAAATCCCCAGCGAAACCATGACACGGCTCGTGCCTCCGAAACAGAGAGATGTCCCCGAACGCGCGGTCTCTTGGCAAGTTCCCAGACCACGTGCAGCTTCGTGACGGTTGTCAACGGATTCCCTCATGGTTAACCTTGGAATGTCCGTGAAAGATCGAAGCGAGGACCATCCGAGTGATCATCGAAGCGACCGGCCTGACCAAGACCTATAAATCCAAGAGCGGCCCCGTTCACGCGCTCGCCGGGCTCGACCTGTCGGTGCCCCGCGGATCGGTGAAGGCTCTGCTCGGCCCGAACGGCGCGGGCAAAACCACTGTCGTGAAGATGCTGACGACCCTGATCAGACCGGATGCTGGCACCGCCTTTCTTGACGGAATCGACGTTGCCAGGAATCCCAAGGCCGTGCGCCGCATCATCGGGGTATCCGGCCAGTATGCCGCGGTTGATGAGAACCTCACCGGCTTTGAGAACCTCGAAATGGTGGGTCGGCTGTATCACCTGGGTGGCGTCGCGGCCCGGCGTCGCGCGCACGAACTGATCGACCTCTTCGAGCTCACGGCGGCGGGGGACCGGCCGGTGAAAGGGTTTTCGGGGGGTATGCGACGGCGCATCGACCTCGCCGGAGCGCTCGTGATCAACCCCAAGGTGCTTTTTCTCGACGAGCCCACCACTGGCCTCGACCCGCGCAGCCGGATCGCCCTCTGGGACGTGATCAAAAAGCTCGTCTCCGACGGCACGACGGTGCTGCTCACCACCCAATACCTCGAGGAGGCGGACCAGCTGGCCGACGACATCGTGGTGATCGACGACGGACGAGTGATCGCGGAAGGCACCTCGGATCAGCTCAAGGCTCAGATCGGGGGACACCGACTCGTGGTGGCGCTCGTGAATGCCGGCGACGGTAACGCGGCCCGCGGCATCCTCTCTCGTCATGGCGCCGGGGAAGCGCTGGTGTCGAGCGACGGGCGCGGCATTGAGGTGGCTGTGAACGACGGGCCCGCTGCGTTACAGCACGTCTTGCGGGACCTCGGGGCGGCCGGCATCGAGCTGCACGACGCGGGCATGCGGCGTCCGACGCTCGACGACGTGTTCCTGAAGCTCACCGGGCACAAGGCCGACCTGGCGGCGGACGCCGAGCCCGATGAGCAACGGCCGGCGAAACAAAAAAAGGAGAAGGTGTCATGAGCACCCTGACACGCACCAGCCCGCAGGTGGCCAACCCAGTCACGATGAATCCGCTGTCGGAGTGGTACTCGGACGGCTGGACGGTCACCAAGCGCAACCTCGTGAAGATCAAGCGCTCGCCGGACATGCTCGTCTTCGCGGTGATCCAACCGATTATGTTCGTGCTGCTGTTCAGCCAAGTCTATGCAGGAGCCATTTCGGTGCAGGGCACCGACTACGTGCAGTTCCTGATGGCCGGCATCTTCGCGCAGACCGTGGTGTTTGGCGCCACCTTCTCCGGCGCGGCGATGGCCCTCGACCTCAAGGAGGGCATCGTCGATCGCTTTCGCAGCCTGCCGATGAGTTCCTCCGCCGTGCTGATCGGTCGCACGAACGGCGACCTCGCGCTCAACACGATCTCGATGGTCATCATGATGGCCACCGGTCTCGCCGTGGGCTGGCGGGTGAACTCCTCGCCGGCCGAATTCCTCGCTGGCGTCGGCTTGCTGCTGTTGTTCGGCTACGCGTTCAGCTGGGTGATGGCCTTGCTCGGCATGGCCGTGCGCACCCCGGAGGTCATCAACAATGCCTCGTTCCTCATCCTGTTCCCGCTGACTTTCATCTCCAATGCCTTTGTACCGAGCGAGACCCTGCCAACGCCCCTGCGCGTCTTTGCCGAGTGGAACCCCGTGTCAGCTCTGGTGCAGGCCGTGCGGCAGCTGTTCGGCAACCTGGGCACAGCTCCGGTGCCCGATATCTGGCCGATGCAAAACCCAATCCTGACGTCAGTGATCGGAATTGCCCTCATGCTCGTCATATTCGTGCCACTCTGCATTCGCAAGTTTGCTTCGATCAGTTCCCGCTAACGAAGACCAGGAGCCCGCCATGACTACGTCCCTCGGAATTGAACACGCCTTCAGTGGTTTTGCCGTGCCTGACATCGATGCCGCCCTCGAGTTCTATGGCGATATCCTCGGCCTCGATATTCGCCCGGGCGGGATGGGGCTCCTGCGGCTGCACCTTCCCGGCGGCGCCGAAATCATCATCTACCCGAAGCCCGACCATGTGCCCGCGACGTACACGATTCTGAATCTCGATGTGGCAGACATTGACGTTGCCGTCGACGAACTCATCGCCCGGGGCGTGGAGTTTCTGCGCTACGACGGTTTTCCCCAGGACGAGAAGGGCGTTTCACGCGGGGGAGACCCGCAGATCGCTTGGTTCACCGACCCGGGCGGCAACATCCTCTCGGTGCTACACAGCGCGTAGGGCAGGCGGGCGGGCGGCCGGTGAGGGCCGTCAGTTGCGGCGTTTGCCGCCCTTGGCCCGCGTCGGGCGGGTGCGACCGGGGGCGGCCTCCTGCCGTTTGCGCACGGCGGGCTTGGCCTGCGCGGCGGCGACCCGAATGGCCTTCGCGGCCGCCTTGGCCTTGTCGGTCTTCTTCGGTTTGCGGGGCGGCTTGGCTCCCGGCGCGCGTTCTTCCTCGGGCGGCGCTGCCGCTCTCGAACTTGCGCTTGAGCGGCCGCGCACGATGCCGATGAACTCTTCCACGTCGTCGGTGGTCTCCGCGGTGATCCAGGCGAGGGCGATCTGGGTCTCGGGCACGCCGTCGACCGGGCGGGAGATCACGTCTTTGCGGCCGTACAGGCGGGCGATCGAATGCGGCACGATGATGATGCCCACGCCGGCCGCGACCTGCTCCATCACGTCGTCCAGGTCGCGCATGGCGGGAAGCGGCCGGCGGGTTTCGTCGCGCACCTCGACGGCTATGTCACGCCACGCGGGCACCTCGTCCGGATGCTGGAGCAGGTGTTCGTCTGCGAGGTCTTCGAGCGCGACGGTGTCGGCATCCGCTATGGCGTGGCCCTTGGCTGCCACCACGACGGGCACCTCGCTGTAGAGTCCGATTACGCTCAGCTGTGCCTCGTCGATGGGCAGCCGCACGAGGCTGACCTCGGCGCGACCGTCGAGAAGGACGGAGACCTGCTCGCTCGTTTCGGTGCGAAATACGTTGAGGGGAACGTCTGGGCGTCGTTCGGCCCAGATGCGAGTCCACTTGGTGGGAGTCACACCGGCGACGAAGGCAATGGAAAAGCTCACCGGCATCCTTTCATGCAGCGTCGAAAGCCCCAACAGGGGTGCTCTCAGGCTATATCCTTAGACAATGAGTGCCGAAAAGAAAACCCAGACCATGAAGCCTGCCACGGCGGCCCAGAAACTCGGGATTCTGCTCGACGCGGCACCCGAAGACTTCCAGACCGCCCTGGTGACGCGCACGCAGCTGGCTGCTCTGATGGAGACGCCGCCGGAGTGGCTCGTTGAGCTGCGCGCCAACGGACCGCACCCCAAGCAGGTCGTCGCCGCCAAGCTCGGCGTGTCGATCTCCGGGCTCGCGCGCAGCGGCGCCACAGAGCCGCTCACGACGGCCGAGATCAGCGCCCTGCTGCAGCAGCCGCCGGCGTGGCTCGTGCTCGAGCGTTCCACCCAGGCCGGCGTTCGCGCCGACCAGATCGTGGTGAAGGAACGCGACGCCCAGCGCGCCGCGAAGAAGGCGCATATCGAGCGTCAGGCCGCGCAGGAGCTCGCCAAGGAAAACCGCAAGAACTAGCGTCGCCGCGTCGCCGCGTCGCCGAGGTCATGCGCCCGAAAGCTGCAGCTGCGGCTGTAATTTCAGGGGCACGAGCAGGGTTCGGGCGCACGTTCGGCCGCGCCGCAGGTCTGCCCTCGCGGTAGATCCGGCGCGACGGGCGGCATCCGCTCGCGAGACCGCCTAGTTGTACTGGGCGCGCAGGAACGCGACCACGTCGGCGAGCTCGGTCTGTGAGACGGAGTGGGCCATTCCCTCGTAGATGCGCTCTGTGAGGGTCGAATGCCCCGGAAGCCAGGCCTGTGTGCGGTCGATGGCACTTGCGACGATGATTGGATCGGCGGTTCCGCGTCCCCAGAACACCGGCAGGCGGCTCTCGGCCAGGGCGGCATCGCCGGCATTCGGCGCGCTCGGCACGAATCCCGAGAGCTGAACGGCGAACGAGAACCGATCGGGCGCCTGTCGCAGCAACTGCAGGGCCATCGCGCCACCCTGCGAGAATCCCAGCAGGCCAACGGATGTCGGCTGTTCCTCGAGTCCGTCGAGCCACTCGAGCACGGCGGCGGTGGCAGCCTCAACCGAAGCGTCATCCGGATTGCCAGGATCACTGATCGGGAACCACGCCCAGCCGCCCCCGGCCGGAAGCGGCGCGCGCAGCGCCGCGATCACGGGTTCGAGTGGCAGGTGCGGTGTGAGCGAGAACAGATCGCCCTCGTGCGAGCCGTAGCCGTGCAGGATGAGCAGCAGCGGGCGACCCACCCGGTCGGCGGCGGAGGCCGACCAGAGCACGGCAGCCGTGTCGATCGGCACGATGTTGTTGCTGTTGTCCATTGGTGCCCTTCACTTCGCGAATAGGTCAATCCTTTCATTGCATGGCAATCTTTGCGCCTGCGTGTCCCCGCGTATCCCCGCCTGCCGCCGCCCGTTTTCAGTCCGCGTGGCCAATTCGGGCTATTCGCCCGCGGATGCGGCGGTCGTCCCGAAATTCCGAGGTCGGCATCCGCTCGCCCCCTGAACTTCCTGAACGCGCCTCGCCAGAGGATCGCAAAGTGTGCTGGCCGCGCGCATCTGCGTCCGCGGTGCGCAAGAATGAACCCATGAGCGTGCGCACACCTGACCCCGATCCGGACTGGCTGCCGAAAGGCGATACCGGCGTACCGAACAGCAATCCGGCCTGGCTGAAAGACGTCGAGCTCGCGGAGATCCGCCGGCGGCTGCCCATCCTCTACATCGAAGCCGTCCCCGTGCGCGTTGACGGCCTCGGCCAGGTGGTGGAGGTCGGTGTGCTGCTGCGCGCCCGGCCCACCGGAGAAATGACGCGCACCCTCGTCTCCGGACGTGTCATGTACGGCGAGACGCTGCGCGACGCGCTGTTCCGTCATCTCGAGAAAGACCTCGGCCCGATGGCTTTCCCGCAGATGCCGGTGAGCCCGATTCCGTTCACGGTCGCGGAATATTTCCCGCTGCCCGGCATCACTGCCTTCACGGACGACCGCCAGCACGCCGTCTCGCTGGCCTACGTCGTACCCGTCACGGGAACGTGCGATCCACGTCAGGATGCGCTCGAGATCACCTGGATGACACCCGAGGAAGCAGTGTCGCCCGGAGTATCCGCCGAGATGGAAGGCGGCCGCGGGGCGCTGCTGCGCGCCGCGATGGCCTCCGTCGGGCTGCTGCGCTGACGTTCTGAAGCGGATGCGGCTCGCCAGAGGCGAGTGTCTTAGCCTGAATCCACCGATCGGGATCGAGATCTGACGGCGCGTTAAACCGAGAATGCCCATCTGATCAGGTAAATTAGGACTTGTCAAGAGTTCAGATTTACCAACCAGAGGAGCATCTCGTAGATGCAAGTTTCCCACACCAACCGCGCCGTTTCTGCATCATTCACCGACCCGAATCTCGTGTCGTCGGCGGGCTTGGTCCCGATCATGAAATTAGCCGCCCGTGCGGGGTTGGCGACCTTGGCCGATCAGTGGCTGAGCGTCCCCACCGACAAGGGCGCCAACGCCGGTCTGAAAGTCACGTCTCTGGTCGGCGGCATGGTCGCCGGCGCGGACTCCATCGACGACCTCGCCATTCTTCGTCACGGCGGCATGCGGAAAATCTTCAGCAACTGCTACGCGCCGTCAACGTTGGGGTCGTTTCTGCGCGCGTTCACGTTCGGTCACGTCCGGCAGCTCGACGCCGTCGCTTCCCGCTTCGTGCGGGGCCTGGCCGCGGAAACTCCGTTGCTCGTGCACGACACCGACGGCTACATGTTCCTCGACGTCGACGACACCATCATCGAAGTTCACGGCCACCAGAAGGAAGGCTCCGGCTACGGGTACTCCGGGGTGCGCGGCCTCAACGCGATCCTCGCGACAGTCAAGACGGACGTATCGGCGCCGATCATCATCGGCCAGCGACTCCGGCGCGGTGCCTGCGGATCACCGCGCGGCGCGGCCCGTCTGATCCGTGACGCCCTCGCCACGATCAAACGGCTCCGCGGAGCGGGAAAAGCACGCGTGCTCTTTCGTGCCGACTCAGCGTTCTACGGGCACGCCTCCATCAGCGCAGCCCTCAAAGCCGGCGCCGACGTTTCGGTCACTGCCCGGATGGACCCCGCCATCAAACGAGCGATCGGAACGATCCCCGGCGCTGCCTGGACCGCAATTGAATACACCAACGCCATCTATGACGAAGGCAGCAAAACATGGATCAGTAACGCCGAAGTCGCCGAGGTCCCGTTCACCGCGTTCACCTCGCGCAAGAAGAGCGAGCACATCACCGGGCGCTTGGCCGTGCGGCGGATCCCGGAACTGAACAAGAAAAACCTCGACCAGCCAACCCTGTTCGACACCCACCGATTCCACGCCTTTTTCACCACCAGCACCCTCGACACCGTCACCGCCGACAAAACCCACCGCGCCCACGCGGCGATCGAGCTCGTGAATTCCGACCTCAAAAGCAGCGCCCTGGCGCACCTACCCTCCGGTGTATTCACCGCCAACGCCGCCTGGCTGGTCATGGCCGTCATGGCGTTTAACCTCACCCGCGCCGCCGCGACGATCGCGGGAAACGGTCTCAGCCGATCGACCACCGCAACGATCCGCCGGAAACTTGTCAGCGTCCCCGCACGAATCTCAACCTCGGCGCGGCGCGTGACATTGCACCTGCCCGAACACTGGCCTTGGGAGAAACCCTGGACGGCCCTGTTCACAAAGAACTTCCGGCCCCAACAACCCGCCCCCACCTGACCAACCAGCCGACACCGACATCAACAGGAGCACCAGTGGAACACCCGGGCCGCGAGACCCGGACCACAACCACGCCCGAAACTCCGAAAGCTCGCCGAAACAAAATCAGGATCCGATCAGAGGTCGACCGGTGGATTCAGGCTTAGCCCAGACCGAGGGTGGCGAGGAAGAGCCGCGCGTAGCGGGGCGCGTCCACGTCGAGGGCTACCTCCACCGTCTCCCACTCTTCAGCGAGGCCGTGCACGATGTCTTCGCCCGGATGCCGGCGCAGGTCCACGAGGGTCTGGCCGCGCCCATAGCCGGAGAGCTGGATGCGCACCGGCCGCATTTCCGTGCGGAGCGCCCCGGGGTCGACGAGCGCGCACACCGCACCGGCGTCGCCGATGAGCCCCGAGTATTCGCTCGTACGGTCGGCACCGAGCACGATGCGGTTGGTCAGCAGCGAACCGACCACCCTGCCGAGTTCCGAGGAGCCCGTTGCCAGAGCGGATGCCGCGGGCTCGGCGATTCCGACCTGGTTGAACACGTCGAGGCCGTACATGAAAGTGGGAATTCCGGAGTCGAGAACGATCGCAGCGGCCTCGGGGTCGTGCCACACGTTGAATTCGGCCACGGCGGTGGCGTTGCCCACGCTCGCGGACCCGCCCATGAACACGATGCGCTCGATGTTCGAGGTGAGATCCGGGTACTGACGCAGGAGCAAAGCAAGGTTGGTCTGCGGGGCGAGCGCCACGAGCGTGACCGGGTGGGGACTGGCCTCGATGAGCGTGCGCATGAGTTCGATCGAGCTCACGTCGCGGGCGCGCCGATCGCTCGGCGGCAGGCGCAGGGTGCCGAGACCGCCCTCGCCGTGCACGTGCGAGGCCGAACGGGCGGGTTCAAGCAACGGGCGGCGTGCTCCTGCGGCCACCGGAATATCAGGGGCGCCGGCCACATCGAGGATGCGCAGCGTGTTCTCCACGACCCGCTCGAGGGAGGCGTTGCCGGCCACGCAGCTGATGCCGAGAACGTCGAGCCCTGGGTGGGCGACGGCGAACAGGATTGCGAGGGCGTCGTCGACACCCGTATCGACGTCGAGGATGACAGGGATGGCTGGCGAGGTAGGCATCCGTTCAGCCTAGTTCGCCGGCCGGGGTCGCGGCGCGCTGCTGTGGCCGCACGCCGCCGCTGTAGCGGTAGCGTGCCGCGGTTCAGGCGCTACCCGCGGCGCACAGCGCTGCTGTGGCGGCGCGCGACCGCTACGGCGGTGGCGTGCCGCGACAACGGCGCGGCACCGTGGCTGGTGGCTGGTGGCTCGCCGCGGGCCAGCGGTCGCCCTAGCGAACCAGGCGAACCTCGTGCAGCTGCTCCCCGAGCACCTCTTCAACCTTCTCGTGGCCGTCGGGTGCGTACCCGTTGCGGGCATAGAACGCGTGGGCGCGGGGGTTGTCCGCAGCCACCCACAGAATTGAGGGGCCGGGATCGACAACGGCGTCGAACATCCGCTGGCCGGCTCCGGTGCCCTGATACGCCTTCAGAAGGTACATCACGGTGAGCTCGCGGGTGCCGGCCGGCTGGTCCTCGTCGTGGGTGGGTGCGCTGCCCGCGAAGCCGATGATTTCGCCCTCGACGAGGGCGACGACCTGGCGATACTGCGCGCCCCTGGTCGTGATGCCGTGCCACATGGCGGCGAGGCGTTCGGGCCGCAGCTTCGACAGAGCCGCGGCGGTGAGCAGGTGATCGTAGGTTTCGTGCCAGCAGGCCGCGTGCACGCGACCGAGGCTGTCGGCATCCGCTTCTTCGACGGGCCGAACGACAACAGTGGTGTTCATGTAGCGACTGTACCTGCGTTTCGCACCGGCTTTCGCCGCAAGGCAGCCGCATGGCCGAGCGGCGCCGGTGGCCAATTCAGGAAAGGCCCCGGCCGGAGGCGAGACCGGGGCTTGGTTGCGCGCCCGGTGCCGGTGTCTGGCGAGACCCTCCTGAATTCGCCACGGAGGGTGGGTGAGCTCACACGCAAAACGGGCCGGCCTCGTGAGAGACCGGCCCGTCAGGCGTGATTCAAGCGGATGCCGCGGGGCTTAGCCCTGCGAGCGGCGCGGTGCGCCGCGGCCTGCTCCACCGGATGCGGCGCCGCGAACGAGGCCGCCCACCTGGAGGCTGCCGACGCGGGGTCCGCCGGAGCGACCCGCTGCCGAGCCCGAGCTGGTCGTGCGCCCGCCGGCCGCGGGACGGCTGGTGCGACGAGCGCCGCCGGCGGAGGCCGCGTCGCTGCTGTTCGAGCGTCCGCCACGAACCTCGCGGCTGCCGCTGTCGCGTGCGCCACCATCGCGTGCGCCGGAGTCGCGTCCGCCACGGCTGCCGCCGTCGCGATCGCTGCGCTGGCCGTTGCCGCCCTGTGAGCGACCGCCCTGTGAACGTCCGCCCTGTGAGCGACCGCCCTGTGACTGGCGCTGCTGCTGCGGCTGCTCGACGCGGGGGAGCGGCTTCACGTAGGCGGCCACGTCGCCGACGAGAGCGTCGACGGCCGGGGAGGCGGAGTCAACGCGCTGCGGGGTTACCTTGATTGCGGCCTTGCGCAGCAGTGCGTCGGTGTCGCGCTTCTGCTCGGGGAGCACGACGGTGACGACGTCACCGGCGCTGCCGGCGCGGGCGGTGCGGCCCGAGCGGTGCAGGTACGCCTTGTGCTCTGCGGGCGGGTCAACGTGGATGACGAGCTCGATGTCGTCTACGTGAACGCCGCGAGCCGCGACATCCGTTGCCACGAGCACCTTGACGGTGCCGGCGCTGAAGGCCGCGAGGTTGCGGTCACGGGCGACCTGCGAGAGGTTTCCGTGCAGGTCGACGGCGGGGATTCCGGAGTCGGTGAGGCTCTTGGCGAGCTTCTTGGCCTGGTGCTTGGTGCGCATGAAGAGGATGCGACGTCCGCTGCCCGAGGCCAGCTTCTGTACGAGGTCCTTCTTGGAGTCGACGCCGGAGACCTCGAACACGTGGTGGGTCATGGCGGAGACGTGGCTGTTTGCCTCGTCGACCGAGTGCATCACCGGGTCGTGCAGGAAGCGGCGGACGATCTTGTCCACGCCGTTGTCGAGCGTGGCGGAGAAGAGCATGCGCTGTCCGTTGGATGGCGTCTTGTCGAGGATGCGCGTGACGACGGGCAGGAAGCCCAGGTCGGCCATGTGGTCGGCCTCGTCGAGCACCGTGATCTCGACGGAATCGAGGTTCACGAAGCCCTGCTTCATGAGGTCTTCGAGGCGGCCGGGGCACGCTACGACGATGTCGACGCCGGATTTGAGGGCGGACACCTGACGGTTCTGCGAGACGCCACCGAAGATGGTCGTTGTGTTGAGGCCGTAGGCCTCGGCAAGGGGGGTGATCGCGTTGGTGATCTGCGTGGCGAGCTCGCGAGTCGGCGCGAGGATCAGGCCGAGCGGGCGACCCGGGCGGCGCTTGCCACCGGCAAGGGTGCCGCCGAGGCGGGACACCATGGGGATGGAAAACGCGAGGGTCTTGCCCGAGCCGGTCTTTCCGCGTCCGAGAACGTCGCGGCCCTTCAGGGTGTCGGGCAGAGTGTCAACCTGGATAGGGAATGCGCTGTCGATTCCCTGTGCGGAGAGCACGTTGACGAGGGGGGTGGGCACGCCGAGCGTGCTAAATCTAACTTCAGTCAAGAGTGGTGCCTTTCGGGCATCAGACTCCTCGCCGAACCGAGGCCGCGCATGCGGCTGCCGGAACCAGGAGGATTCACATGGCGAAGGTGCCGAAGGGCACATCCGTTCGCCGTAAGAATGTTTCATTCCGAAATCGGGCCGGCCCTGGGGCTGCCGCGATAAGAAGAGGGCGTTCTACGACGCAGCAAGCGCAACTACGCACTCGCAAGTACCTGAACCTTACCACGCCGCCGGAGTGGCGCGCGCGCCCTGTTCGGTATTGCCCCTATTCGGTACAGCTCCTATTCGGTATAGCTCCTATTCGGTATAGAGTCCGCCGTTGTAGTGCTCGCCGCTGCTGAGCTCCGCGTTGTGCAGCTCCGCGGTACGCATCTCCGCGGTGTGCACGTCGGAGTTGTAGAGCTCGCCAACGGGCACCTCCACGCCGATGGTGTTGCCCGGCTGCGCGAGCGGGCAAGCCCACATGGGGTCGTAGGCGCACGACGGGTTGTACGCAAAGTTGAAGTCGAGAATCAGCGTGTCGTCGTTCACGCCGGGGCCGAGATCGGCGCCCTTCACGGTGTCGAGCAGGTAGCGGCCACCCCCGTAGGTGCCGCCCATCCGACCCGCCAGCGCGTCTTTGACGGGGAGAAACAGCCCCCCGCCGTAGTTGCCGAGGTGCCAGACATCGAGGGAACCCAAGTAGGGCAGCCGCACCGTGCCCACGAGGTCGAAGGGCACCGTGCCATCCGTTCCGGTGTCGACGGTGATGCGCAGCGGATGCTCTGCGCGGTGCACCTCAACCTCGAAACGCCAGTCGGGGTCGTAAGCGGCGATGGGCAGTCCGGTGAAGGCGGCCCGATCGTCGGGCAGAAGCGGTGAGGACGGATGCCCCGCAAACAGTTCGTCGCGCCCGGACCGCCACAGCTCGTGGCCGGACTCCGGGCTCTGCACGCTCAGCTGGCGTACGCCCGCATACAGTCCAAAAACGCGCCGGCGCCAGTCGGCGATCTGCAATGCACCCAGGGATGAACTCATGACAGCAGGCTACCGCCGCCCGCCGACAATGGGGCGCGTCCCGCGAATTCGACGGACATTTCGGGCGAGCAGATGCCGCGGGCCGCGCAATACCGGGGGTCGCGCCACCTGCGGGTCGCTAATCTCCGTCGATTTCGCCACCTGCGGGGGCGGACGGTGCGGCGTCGGGTGCACCGGGCGCGGCCACCATGTCCACGCCGAGGTCGTAGCGCCAGGTGGGGGCCAGCTGCTCGAGTCGCAGCATCCGCAGTTGCCAGAACGCCCAGAAGCTCGGCCACAGCGCGAGCGTGCCGAGGCCGGCCTTGAAGATCAGCTGGTCGCGGTACAGGGTCTTTCCGGTGCCTGCCTGGTCTGGGGCGATCGCCATGCGGTGGTCCCACAGGGTGACGGCGGAGAGCGCGCCCGACACCCCTCGGCCGGTGTCGCGCAGAATCCGCACCCCGTCGGGTCGCTCGGTGATCTCGTTCAGGCGAATGATCTGGGTGCCCATCGGCACGAGACCGAGCGCCCGGAACGTGGCCGGGTGGTCGCCTGGTTCCCACATCGTGGGAAACCCGTGGGGCTCGAGCGACTCCACAGCGAGCAGGGGCGAGCTGACTTGCCGAAAAACCGCGGGGCTGCGGATGGCGCGCCAGGCAGCATCCGGGTCGCAGTCAAGTATTTTCTTCAGTAATACGCGCATCACCCCAGTCTGGAGTCTCGGCGCAATGCAGTACAACTGATATGTGGCAATTCGTTTCTGGCTGGGGGTTGCCCAGCGCGAGCAGGTGCTGCGCGGAGTTCACATGGGCATGGCCCAGGTGAGCGTGGCCGCGCGGGACACCCTGGCCGGCATGGGCGAGGCCGACGGCATCGTGTACTATTCCCCGAAGACGGCGTTCGAGGGCGAATCACTGCGAGAATTCACCGCGATCGGGCGCATAGCGGATGCCGCGGTGTGGCCCCCTGGCGACCCGGGCAACGAATTCCGGCCGTGGCGCCGCCGCACCGACTACGATTCCGACGCCGTCGCGACCTCGATTCGGCCGCTGCTGTCGGTGCTCGAGCTCACCCGCGGCGACCCGAACTGGGGTTACCAGCTGCGGCGCGGCCTGCTCGAAATTTCTCGCCACGACTTCGACATGATTCGACAGCAGATGCGCCGCCCCAGCGCCGACGACCTCTGACGCCGGGCCGGCCGAGCGAGGTGGATGCCCAGCGGCCTGTCAGTAGACTCGCCCCATGGATGGCGCGTTCTGGTGGGTACCCTCGATTGTCGTTCTCGCGTTTGTCGCCGCCGGGGTGGGTGCCCTCGTGGGCGTGGCCCGTCGCCGCACCCGCGCGCGGCTGAGCCTGGAGAACGCCGAAGCAGCCGAGCTCGCCCGCGGTGCCGCGATCAGCCTCGTGAGGGCCGATGACCTCGTGCAGGACACCACCGACGAGCTGGGGTTCGCGATCGCCCAGTTCGGCGAGAGCGCCACCCGCGACTTTGCGACTGCCCTCGGCCTCTCGCGCCGACAGCTCACCGAGGCGTTCGCCCTGCAGCAGAAACTCGACGATGTCGTGCCGGATTCCCCGGCAGAGGTTCGCCGCTGGAACGAGCAGATCCGTGCCCTGGCAGACGAGGCCAGCCAACGGCTGACCGCCCAGACCCGCGACTTCGCCCGCAAGCGGGGCGTCGAGCGCACGGCCCCGCAGGCCCTCGAGCAACTCGTTCGCCGGCTTGACCACGCGCAGGACCGGGTGATCAGCGGCGCGGGGAGCCTCGATCGCCTTAGCCGGAGCTACACCGCGCATGCCCTCGCCCCCATCAGTGGCAATGTAGCGCGAGCCCAAGCGGCAGTGGCAGAGGCTCGTCGAGCCGCCGATGCCGCGGCGGCACTGCTCGCGGCGGGCGACCCTGTCGGCGAACAGATGAGCGCCGCCGACCATGCCCTTTTTGCATCCACCCAGCTGCTCGATGCGATCGAAAGCGGCGAAGACGAGCTGCACATCGGCTTCGCGAATCTCGGGCGGGCCACCGACGCCGCCGTCATCGAGCTCGCCGAGGCCCGCGGCCTGCGCGACAGCCACGAGGAGGCCGACACGAGCGCGAGCCTCAACCGTGTGATCGCCGAGGCCTCCGCGGTGCTCGACGAGCTGCGCGTGCCCGGGCGGCTGTGCGACCCGGCCGCCGACCTCGCGCGCCTGCGGCAGGCCATGGACGGCCTCGACGTGATGCGCTCCGAGGCCCGCAATCGGCAGCTGCGCCTCGAAAACGCTCGCACCGCGCTGGCCGGGGCGCTGCTCACGGCTCGCAGCCAGATCACCATCACCCGAGATTTCACCACCGCCAACCGTGGCCGTGTGCAGGCAGCGGCGCGCACCCGGCTGTCCGAGGCCGAACGCCAGTTGACCCTCGCCGAGGCGGAGGCCGACCCGGTGATCGCCCTCGACACCGCCCGGCGGGCCATGACCCTCGCCACGGATGCCGACGCCCTCGCCCGCTACGACGCCCGCTAGCCTGAACAGATGACAGACCAGACCCCGCAGCAGAAGTACCAGGTGCGTTTCGACTGGGGAGTGGCGGGTTTTACTGTGCTGGCCCCGCAGGCCGACGTCGTCATCCTCGTTGACGTTCTGCCGACGGATGCCCCGCTGCAGCTTCCCGACACCGCTGCTCACGTGATGACGGCCGGGTTGACCGACCGCACGGCCGTCGCCGAGTGGGTGCTCGCCCGGCAGGCCGAGAAGGGCGACAGGTTCTCGGTCGCCGTGGTCGCGGCCGGTGCCGCGCGGGCCGATGGCAACATCCGCTTCGCCGTTGAAGATCTCCTCGCGGCCGGGGCCGTGATCGATGCGTTGATCGGCCTCGGAATCGACCATTGCTCGCCGGAGGCGGCCGCGGCATCCGCAGCTTTCGTGGGGCTCAAGCAGGCCGCGCGCCACCTCGTGAGCGCGTCGGAGAGCGGCCAGCAGCTCGTGGCGCTTGGTCGCGAGGCCGAGGTGCGCGCCGCCGCCCAGCTGGACGTGAGCAGTGAAGTTGCCGCGAGCACAGGGTTCGCCGCCCGGTCCTGACCTAGAGTCGGGGCACACCCCCGACTCGAGGAGAACCATGAAGGCAGTACTTAACGGCGTGACGATCGCCGAAGCACCCGAAGGCGACCTCATCAAGATCGAGGGTAACTGGTACTTTCCGCCGCAGAGCGTCAACGTGGCGCTGCTCGAGAAAACGGCTACCCCCTACACGTGCTCGTGGAAGGGTGACTGCCAATACTTCACGGTGACCGGCGGCACCACGGTCAGCACCGACGCCGCGTTCAGCTACCCGGCCCCGTACCCGGCCTCCTTCGACCGCGTCGGCCAAGACTTCAGCGACTACGTGGCGTTCTGGAAAGACGTGCGCGTCACCGACTGACTGAGCGGACGCGACTGACAGAGCCCACACGTCAGACCCAGCCGACACGTCAGAGTGCGGCGACCGCGTCGATCTCCACGAGGAAATCCGGGTTGGCCAGCCCGGCCACCCGCAGCACCGTGATGGCCGTGGGGTGCTGGCCCCACTCCGAGGCGGAGGCCGCGAAGGCCTGACCGAAGTCGGCGTTCTCGGTGAGGTGCACGGTCATTTTCGCCACGTTTTCCTGGGTGGCTCCCACCTCGGCGAGAACCGCGAGCAGGTTGCGCAGCGCCTGGCGAGTTTGGCTGAGCGTGTCGTCGCCCACGACGACTCCCCGGGAGTTGACGCCGTTCTGGCCGCCGATGAACATCAGGCGTCGGCCGGGATCCACGAGGGTTCCCTGCGCGAAGGCCACATTTCGATGAACAGATGCCGTGTTGATCTTCGTGACGGTCATGGGGGTGTTCCTCTCCCTCAAGCGCGCTGCGCTGGTTTCAGTCAACTCGAATCGGCCAGCCGGATCAAGGCCTTGCAGCAGCTGTTTACACCCCCGACACACGGCCGTGGCGGGGCTGTGAGCCGCGGCGTCACCGGCCGGCGGAGGCCGCGGCTCGCCGCCGGGTGGCCGCCGTGATCTCCCGATGTGCCCAGGTGATCACGTTCTCCTGGCGGTAGCCGCGCCCGCACAGGCCGCAGGCGAAAGCCCGCGTGGGTTTGCGATAGCGAAAATGCGCGTGGCCCGCGGGGCAGGTGCCGACCCACGGCGCGAGCTCGTCGGCGATTTCACCGTCATGGGTGCGCTTGCCGTCGTAGCCGAGAGTGCGGGCAATCAGCTGCCATTTGGGCCCGTGCGCGGCCCGCGGCCCCGCGAGGGCGTGGGCCACCTCATGCAGCAGAATCTGGTGCGTCTCGTCATCGTCGTAGCGAGAGGCCAGATATCGCGAGACTGTGATGCGTTTGAGAGTGAAGTTGCACAGCCCCGCCCGCTTCTTGGCGTTGTCGAACGCGAAGGTCCAGCTTGGGTCGAGGTGCAGGGCGATCAGGGCCTGCGCCCAGTGTCGAACCCGGTCAAGATCAGCCATCTGTTGCCTCGCCCTCCTGAAGATCAACCTGGTAGAGCCGGTCATCGCCGGCGACAGGACTGCCCCGACCATCGGTGTTGTTGCTCACGAACCACAGTGTGCCACCGGGTCCCGACACCACGTCGCGCAGGCGCCCGAAGTCGTTCACAAACCACTCGGTGGGCGCGCCTGTGGAGGAGGCGCCCTCCGACACGTCCACGCTCCACAGTCGCGCCCCACGGAGGTTCGCCATGAACAGCGTGTCGTTCACGATCGCGATGCCGCTGGGGCTCGCCACATCGGTGGACCACTGTTGAACGGGGTCGATGTAATCGGCGTTTCCCTCCTGGCCCTCCACCTCCGGCCAGCCGTAGTTCCCGCCGGCCTCGATGAGGTTCAGTTCGTCCCAGGTGTTTTGGCCGAACTCGCTCGCCCACAGCCGGCCTTGGGAATCCCATGCGATGCCCTGCGGGTTTCGGTGCCCGAACGAGTACACGAGGGTGCCGAAAGGGTTGTCCGAGGGAACCCCGCCGGTGGGCGTCATGCGCAGAATCTTGCCGCCAAGCGAGTCCAGGTCTTGGGCGTTGGAAGTGTTTCCGGCATCCCCGGCCGTGGCGTACAGAAAACCGTCGGGTCCGAATCCGAGGCGACCTCCATCGTGGTTTCCGGCGCGGGGGAGGCCGGCGAGCACCGGCTCCGGGTCTCCGAGTGCGTGGCTGCCCGCAGCGCCGAGCAGGGGCATCCGCTCGATGCGGTTGTCGCTCTCCGTGGTGAAATAGGCGTACACCCAGCCGGAACCCCCGGATGCGGCCGTGTCGGCCAGGTATGCGAGGCCGAGCAGGCCGCCCTCGCCGCCCGGACGCGCCGCGGGAACGGCGCCGGCTTCGCGCAGGCTGCCGTCGGCCAGCAGCTCCCGCACCAGGGTCGTGTCGCGTTCGCTGATCAGGGTGCCGGCGCCCGGCAGGCGCAGGATGGACCACGGGGCATCGAGCTCGCTCGCGATGACGACGGGATCGCCGGCCGGCTGCACGGGGCCCGCAACGGCGGGCGACGCGCCGGTGCCGGGCGTCGTGGTCTGCGGTGTCGCGGCCGGGGGAGCGGAGGTACAGGCGCTCAGCGCCAGGACTGCGGCCAGTCCGAGGGCCGTCGCGGCCCGATTTCGTCGTACCGTGCTGCCCATGTGCGTCTCCCGGATGCTCGCGTGTGCCTAACTCCTGCTATTAATTACTGCGCCACAATTCTCCCCCGGAAACACGGCCTACTTCGAAACCGAGCCTGCGGATTGCAGGAGTTATGCACAAGTGACGAGGTCAGCGCCGGGGGTCGGAGATGAACGACTCCACGACGGCCACGGCGATCAGGCAGCCCTCGAGCTCGTCGGCGGTCGCGCCATCCTTCTCGCGGAGGAACACCGCGGCGGTGAAATCGGCGAGGGCGGCCTCGAGGTTGCCCTGGTCGAAGAGCACCTTGCCCCGGTTCTGGCGGGCGTTGGCGGCGGCGCTTGTCCATTCGTGGGTCTCGGCGTCGAGGATGCAGTGGTTGAGTTCGGCGGCGGCCTCGTCGAGCTTGCCCTGGTACTGCAGCACCTGGGCGCGACGGATGCGGCTGGCCACCGCCTGCTCGCGGTCCCCGGTGAACCGCGACAGGCGCCACGCCTCATTGGCGATTTCCCAGGCCTCGTCGAGCCGACCGAGCAGGCGCAGCAGGCTGACCTTCTCGTTGAGGGCGGAGAGGCTGCGCATGCTGCCGAGTTCGTCGAGGCGCTCGGTGGCTGCGGCGAGGTCGACCTTTTCACGCAGGGTGAGTGCGTCATATCCGGTGATGATGCTCAGGGTGTCTTCCTGTACGACGAAGGCCGAGACGGCCGGGATGATTTCGGGACACTTCACCCTATCCCCGCCCCGGGGCTAATTCAGGAGAATCGAACGGCGCGCGGCCGATCGGCTGCAAGATGACGGATGCCGCGCGCGGCTCTGCCGCGGATCTCCTGAATTCGCCCCCAGCGCGGGGGACAGTGCGGGGGATAGGCGGGGGCGGGGGCCTGCTCAGTGGCCGATCTGGAAGACCGTGCGGCCGGGAAGTGGTGACTGGATGGAGGTTTCGTCGGTGGCCACGAGCGAACCGGCCATGAACTGCCTGAGCTCCGTGCCCTCGATCACCTTGGCCGGGTGCGGGCCGTTGGCCAGCAGCCGCGGAATCCAGGTCAGGTCGATCGGCGTGTGCGCCGCCACGAACACTATGTTGCCGAACCGGCGTCCCTTGAGAACCTGCGTTTCAGCGAAGCCGATCACGTGCGGAAACACCGCGGACAGCGTCGCGGCCTGGCCGCGGGCGAACGCCAGTCCTGGACCGTCGGCCACGTTCACCGCCACCACACCCCGCGGCGACAGCAGGGGAGCGGTCAGGGCGAAGAACTCGCGGCTCGTCACGTGCTTGGGTGTGCGGGCCCCGGAGAAAATGTCGACCACCACGAGGTCGACAGTGCCGTGCAGGCCGGCCGGCAGCTTTCCAAGCACCTCGCGGGCGTCTCCGTGCCGCACCCGCAGCTGGGCGCGCTTGTCCCACGGCAGTTCGGCGCGCACGAGGTCGATGAGGTCGCTCTCGATTTCCACGACCTGTTGCCGGGATCCGGGGCGGGTGGCCTCCACGTAGCGGGGGAGGGTCAGCGCGCCGGCGCCCAGGTGCACGGCCGTGATTGGCTCGTGTGGGTCGCCGAGCAGATCGATGACGTGGCCGATCCGCTGGATGTACTCGAAAAACAGCTCCTCAGGATGCTCGAGGTTCACATGCGATTGCGGTGTACCGTCCACCACGAGCTGAAAACTGCCCGGCGTAAACCGGTCTGGTTCGATCACCGCGATGTGCCCGCTCAGTTTCAAGACGACCGACGGATGCTCTTGCTCGCCTTTGCTCATGGCTCCAGTCTGCGCCCTCCCGCGCTCCGTCGGAAACTGGGTTATACCCGAGAATCGCAACAAGGTCAAGAAAAGAGTAGACGTGGCCCTATAAGAGGCATATACTTGATCCTTGCGCTCCCAGACAAAACTCTGCCTTCATATTGCGGTCGGCTTTGCGTGCTCAAGCCACCTTGCGGCACATTCCTTGCGAAGAAATTATTCGCACAGGGTCTGTGGAGTCCTCACCAATAACAGTAACTAGACCTGACGGGGTCCACGGAGGTTATTTCCTTGGCTGCTGCGCGCAACGCAACCACCAACTCACCCAAGAACGGCCGCTCAGCTGAGCGTCTTTCGTTCGCGAAGATTAGCGACCACCTGACTGTTCCGGATCTGCTTGCCTTGCAGACCGAGAGCTTTGACTGGCTCGTTGGCAACGACATCTGGAAGAAGCGCGTCGCTGAAGCCCAGAAGGCCGGACGCCAGGATCTGCCGAATCGCACAGGGCTCGATGAGATCTTTGAAGAGATCTCCCCCATCGAGGACCTCGGCGAGACGATGCAGCTCTCCTTCACCAACCCGGAGCTTGAGCCGGAAAAGTACACCATCGACGAGTGCAAGGAAAAGGGTAAGACCTACTCCGCACCCCTCTACGTGAACGCTGAGTTCATGAACCACCTCACGGGTGAGATCAAGACTCAGACCGTGTTCATGGGTGACTTCCCGCTGATGACGCCCAAGGGCACCTTCGTGATCAACGGCACCGAGCGTGTTGTCGTGTCGCAGCTGGTGCGTTCGCCCGGCGTGTACTTCGACCGCCAGCAGGAGAAGACCTCCGACAAGGACATCTACTCCGCTCGCGTCATTCCAAGCCGTGGTGCCTGGCTCGAGTTCGAGATCGACAAGCGCGACCAGGTTGGCGTGCGTATCGACCGCAAGCGCAAGCAGTCCGTCACGGTCTTCCTCAAGGCCCTCGGCCTCACGAGCGAAGAGATCCTCGAAGAGTTCAAGGGCTTCGCGTCCATCGAGCTCACCCTTGAGAAGGACAACATCCTCACCAAGGAAGAAGCCCTCAAGGACATCTACCGCAAGCTCCGCCCGGGAGAGCAGGTTGCCGCCGAGGCTGCCCGCGCCCTGCTGGACAACTTCTTCTTCAACTCCAAGCGCTACGACCTGGCCAAGGTTGGTCGTTACAAGATCAACCGCAAGCTCGGCCTCGAGGCTCCGCTGAGTGACTCCGTACTGACGCTCCAGGACATCCTGGCCACCATCAAGTACCTGGTCTCCCTGCACGACAACCGTTCCACGATTGCCGGCCTCCGCGAGGGCAAGAAGACCGACATCACGATCGACATCGACGACATCGACCACTTCGGTAACCGTCGTATTCGTGCCGTCGGCGAGCTCATCCAGAACCAGGTTCGCACCGGTCTGTCCCGCATGGAGCGCGTCGTTCGCGAGCGCATGACCACGCAGGACATTGAAGCGATCACCCCGCAGACCCTGATCAACGTGCGCCCCGTCGTCGCTGCGATCAAGGAGTTCTTCGGTACCTCGCAGCTGTCGCAGTTCATGGACCAGAACAACCCGCTCGCCGGCCTCACGCACAAGCGTCGCTTGTCCGCGCTGGGCCCGGGTGGACTCTCCCGTGACCGCGCCGGCGTCGAGGTGCGAGACGTTCACCCCTCGCACTACGGCCGCATGTGCCCCATTGAAACCCCGGAAGGCCCGAACATCGGCCTGATTGGTTCGCTCGCATCGTTCGCGCGCATCAACGCCTTCGGATTCATTGAGACCCCGTACCGTCGCGTTGTGGCCAACAAGGTCACCGAGACCATCGATTACCTCACCGCCAGCGAAGAGGACGACTTCATCGTCGCCCAGGCCAACGCACCGTTGACCAAGGACTCGCACTTCGCGGAAGACCGCGTTCTCGCCCGTAAGAAGGGCGGAGAGGTCGACCTCTTCCCCGCGGAAGAGATCGGTTACATGGACGTCTCCCCGCGCCAGATGGTGTCGGTTGCGACCTCGCTCATTCCGTTCCTCGACCATGACGATGCAAACCGCGCGCTCATGGGCGCGAACATGCAGCGTCAGGCCGTTCCGCTGCTGCTCAGCGACAGCCCGCTCGTCGGAACCGGCATGGAGGGCTACACGGCCATCGACGCCGGCGACGTGCTCACCGCCGACAAGGCCGGTGTTGTCGCCGAGGTGTCAGCGGATGTCGTCACGATCCAGCTCGATGAGGGTGGAACGCAGGACTACTACCTGCGCAAGTTCAGCCGCTCCAACCAGGGCACGAGCTTCAACCACCGCGTCATCGTCAATGCGGGCGACCGCATTGAGGCCGGCGAGGTCATCGCAGACGGCCCCGCAACCGACCAGGGCGAGCTCGCCCTCGGAAAGAACCTCCTCGTGGCATTCATGCCGTGGGAAGGCTACAACTTCGAGGACGCGATCATCCTGAGCCAGAACCTGGTGAAGGACGACACTCTCTCCTCGATTCACATCGAAGAGTACGAGGTTGACGCTCGCGACACCAAGCTGGGCAAGGAAGAGATCACTCGCGACCTTCCCAACGTGTCGCCCGACTTCCTCGCCGACCTCGACGAGCGCGGCATCATCCGCATCGGAGCCGAGGTTCGCCCCGGCGACATCCTCGTAGGCAAGGTCACGCCCAAGGGCGAGACCGAGCTGTCCGCTGAGGAGCGCCTGCTGCGCGCCATCTTCAACGAGAAGAGCCGAGAGGTGCGCGACACCTCACTCAAGGTTCCTCACGGTGAGCGCGGAACGATCATCGGCGTCAAGGTGTTCGACTCGCAGGACGGCGACGACGAGCTCGGCTCGGGCGTCAACCAGCGCGTAGTCGTGTTCATCGCCCAGAAGCGCAAGATCACCGAGGGCGACAAGCTCGCCGGTCGTCACGGTAACAAGGGTGTCATCTCCCGTATTCTGCCGATCGAGGACATGCCGTTCCTCGCCGACGGAACCCCGGTCGACATCATCCTGAACCCGCTGGGTATCCCCGGTCGAATGAACTTCGGTCAGGTCCTGGAGACCCACCTCGGCTGGATCGCCAAGCAGGGCTGGCAGGTCGAGGGCAAGCCCAAGTGGGCTGCTCGTCTTCCGGAGCACGCCTTCAGCGCCGCCCCCGGCACGAAGGTCGCCACCCCGGTCTTCGACGGCGCGCTCGAGATCGAGATCGAGGGTCTTCTGGACTCCACGACGCTCACTCGCGACGGCGAACGCCTCATCGGTTCCTCGGGAAAGACCCAGTTGTTCGACGGTCGCTCCGGCGAGCCGTTCCCGAACCCGATCTCCGTCGGCTACATGTACATCCTGAAGCTGCACCACCTCGTCGACGACAAGATCCACGCTCGTTCGACAGGTCCGTACTCCATGATCACGCAGCAGCCGCTGGGTGGTAAGGCGCAGTTCGGTGGACAGCGTTTCGGTGAGATGGAGGTGTGGGCGCTCGAAGCATATGGAGCCGCGTACGCTCTGCAGGAACTCCTGACCATCAAGTCCGACGACATCCTCGGCCGCGTCAAGGTCTACGAGGCCATCGTCAAGGGTGAGAACATCCAGGAGCCCGGCATCCCCGAGAGCTTCAAGGTTCTGATCAAGGAAATGCAGTCGCTCTGCTTGAACGTCGAGGTTCTCTCGGCCGACGGCACCGCAGTCAGCCTGCGCGACACGGATGACGAGGTCTTCCGTGCAGCGGAGGAGCTCGGAATCAACATTTCCACCCGGTTTGAGTCGTCGTCAATCGACGACATCTAAGCCCGGCCACTGAGACTCGAATACTTTCCAAGGAGAGAAATTGCTCGACGTAACAACATTTGACGAGCTTCGCATTGGCCTGGCTACGGCAGACGACATCCGTCGTTGGTCGCACGGTGAGGTCAAGAAGCCCGAAACCATCAACTACCGCACGCTCAAGCCCGAGAAGGACGGCCTGTTCGGCGAACAGATCTTCGGTCCGTCACGGGACTGGGAATGCTCTTGTGGCAAGTACAAGCGTGTTCGCTTCAAAGGCATCGTCTGTGAGCGTTGTGGCGTAGAGGTCACGAAGTCGTCTGTGCGCCGCGAGCGCATGGGCCACATCGAACTCGCCGCCCCCGTCACTCACATCTGGTACTTCAAGGGCGTGCCCTCGCGCCTCGGCTACCTGCTGGACATGGCTCCGAAGGACCTCGAAAAGGTCATCTACTTCGCGGCATATATGGTCATCTCCGTAGACGAAGACGGCCGTCACCAGGACATGCCCGGTCTCGAGAACGAGCTGCGCCTAGAACTCAAGACCCTTGAGAACAGCCGTGACTCGCGCATCGCCGATCGCCTGCAGCGCCTCGAAACCGACCTCGCAGCACTCGAGGCCGAAGGCGCCAAGAGCGACCAGAAGAAGCGCGCGAAAGACGCTGCCGAAAAGGAAATGGGACAGATCCGCAAGTCCCTGGACGAGCAGATCGCCCACCTCGAGCGCGTGTGGGAAGACTTCCGCACCCTCAAGGTCGGCGACCTGAAGCCCGAAGACTCCGTCTTCCACGAGCTTCAGGACCGCTTCGGCATGTACTTCGAGGCCTTCATGGGCGCCGAGGCCATCAAGAAGCGCCTGCTGGCCTTCGACCTCGTCACCGAGAGCGAAAACCTGCACCTTCAGATCGCCGAGGGCAAGGGTCAGAAGAAGATCCGCGCCATCAAGCGCCTGCGCGTTGTCAACGCGTTCATCATGACCGGCAACTCGCCGGCCGCGATGGTGCTCGATGTCGTACCGGTCATCCCGCCGGAACTGCGCCCGATGGTGCAGCTTGACGGTGGCCGCTTCGCGACCAGCGACCTCAACGACCTTTACCGTCGTGTGATCAACCGCAACAACCGCCTGCGTCGTCTGCTTGACCTCGGTGCCCCCGAGATCATCGTGAACAACGAGAAGCGGATGCTGCAGGAGGCCGTTGACGCACTGTTCGACAACGGTCGTCGTGGTCGCCCCGTCACGGGTACCGGTAACCGCGCCCTCAAGTCCCTGAGCGACATGCTCAAGGGTAAGCAGGGTCGTTTCCGCCAGAACCTGCTCGGCAAGCGCGTTGACTACTCCGGCCGTTCGGTCATCGTGGTCGGTCCGCAGCTCAAGCTGCACCAGTGTGGTCTGCCCAAGCAGATGGCACTCGAGCTGTTCAAGCCGTTCGTGATCAAGCGCCTGATCGACCTGAGCCACGCTCAGAACATCAAGGCCGCCAAGCGCATGGTCGAGCGTTCACGCCCGCAGGTCTGGGACGTGCTCGAGGAGATCATCCGCGAGCGCCCGGTTCTGCTGAACCGTGCACCCACCCTGCACCGCCTGGGAATCCAGGCCTTCGAGCCTCAGCTCGTTGAGGGTAAGGCCATCCAGCTGCACCCGCTCGTCTGCGCGGCGTTCAACGCCGACTTCGACGGTGACCAGATGGCTGTGCACCTTCCCCTCTCGGTCGAGGCCCAGGCCGAGGCACGCATCCTGATGCTCGCCTCGAACAACATCCTGAAGCCGTCTGACGGTCGTCCGGTGACCCTGCCCACCCAGGACATGATCATCGGTCTGCACCACCTCACGACCATGAAGGAAGGCGTCGTCGGAGAAGGCCGCGCGTTCTCCACGGTCTCCGAGGCGATTCTTGCGTTCGACCAGAAGTCGCTCGACCTGAACGCCAAGGTACGCATCCGCTTGACCGACAAGTACTTCACCGAGGGCACGCAGCCCGAAGGTGTCGAGCTCGTGGGCGGCCAGGCCGTCGGAACCGTACTGGTCACCACCAGCCTGGGCCGCGCCATCTTCAACGAGGCGCTTCCTGCTGACTACCCGTACTTCGAGCAGGTGGCCGACAAGGTCACCATGTCGACGATCGTCAACGACCTCGCTGAGCGGTACGTGAAGATCGAAGTGGCTGCCACGCTCGACCGCATCAAGGATGCAGGTTTCTACTGGGCTACTCGCTCCGGTGTGACCGTCGCCCTCAGCGACATCCTGACGCCTCCGAACAAGAAGGAGATCGTCGCCGGTTACGAGAAGATGGCCGCGAAGGTTCAGTCGCAGTTCGAGAAGGGTCTCACGACCGACCTCGAGCGTCGTCAGGAGCTCATCCAGATCTGGACCAAGGCGACCGAAGACGTTGCCGCGGCCATGCAGGCGAACTTCCCGGCCGACAACACCATCAACCGCATGGTCACCTCTGGTGCTCGTGGTAACTGGCTGCAGGTGCGTAACATCGCCGGCATGCGAGGCCTCGTGAACAACCCGAAGGGTGAGATCATCCCTCGCCCGATCATCTCGAGCTACCGCGAAGGCCTGTCCGTCGCCGAGTACTTCATTGCTACTCACGGTGCTCGTAAGGGACTGGCCGACACCGCGCTGCGTACCGCCGACTCGGGGTACCTCACCCGTCGTCTGGTGGACGTGTCGCAGGACGTCATCATCCGTGAAGACGACTGTGGCACCACCAAGGGCCTGGAACTGCCCATCGGTGACCGCAACTCGGCCGGCGTGCTCGGCGTTCACCCGAACGTTGAGAACGCTGTCTACGCCCGCAGCCTGGCCGCACCCGCGGTCGACGCCGCAGGCACTGTCGTGGCCGAGGCCGGCGCCGACGTGGGAGACGTGCTCATCGCACAGCTCATCGCGTCCGGCATCGAGACCATCAAGGTTCGTTCGGTGCTCACGTGTGAGTCTGCCGTCGGTGTGTGTGCGGTCTGCTACGGCCGTTCGCTCGCCACGGGCCAGCTCGTCGACATCGGTGAGGCCGTCGGTATCATCGCCGCACAGTCCATCGGTGAGCCCGGCACCCAGCTGACCATGCGTACCTTCCACACGGGTGGGTCGGCATCCGCTGACGACATCACCCAGGGTCTGCCGCGTGTTCAGGAGCTCTTCGAGGCTCGTACCCCCAAGGGTGCGTCGCCCATCGTCGACTCTGCCGGACGCATCACGATCGAGGACACGGACAAGGGCCGTAAGGTCATCCTGACCCCCGATAACGGTGACGAAGCGATTGCCTACCCGGTGCTCAAGCGTTCGACCCTCCTCGTTGAGGACGGCCAGCACGTCGAGCTCGGACAGCAGATCATCATCGGCGCCGTCGACCCGAAGGAAGTTCTTCGCGTCAAGGGCGTGCGTGCCGTGCAGAAGCACCTCGTGGAAGGTGTGCAGCAGGTCTACCGTTCACAGGGTGTGCCGATTCACGATAAGCACATCGAGGTCATCGTTCGTCAGATGCTTCGTAAGGTGACCGTCGTCGAGCACGGCGACACCGGCCTGCTCCCCGGCGAGCTCGTTGACCGGTTGAAGTACAACGACCTCAACCGCACCGCGCTCACCGAGGGCAAGAAGACGGCTTCGGCTCGTCAGGAAGTCATGGGTATCACCAAGGCTTCGCTGGCAACCGAGTCCTGGCTGTCGGCCGCTTCCTTCCAGGAGACCACCCGGGTTCTGACCCAGGCGGCCATGGAAGGCAAGAGCGACCCGCTGATGGGCCTCAAGGAGAACGTGATCATCGGTAAGTTGATCCCGGCCGGAACCGGACTCCCGCGTTACCGCGACGTAACCGTCGAGGCAACTGAGGAAGCCAAGGCTGAGCGTTACCCGAACCGCATCTTCACCGAAGATGCCACGTTCGCAGAGGGCGACCTGAGCTTCGTCGATTTCGACAGCTTCTCGTCGGATGACCTCACACCGGGCACGTACAACTAAGGGCGCGAACAACTAACTGTCCGTAGCTCAACCCGGATGGCCCCTGCTTCGGCAGGGGCCATCCGTCGTTAAGCCGGGGTACCCTCGAACGAGGCGTCGAATCTGGGGGAATACACGTGCGGTTGAAAGTTACATTTGCCCGACCCGACGGCCGGAACGACGACATCGTCGTGACCACGGATGCCGCGGCCAGTATTGCCGATGTCGCCGGAGCGATCGCGCGGGTCGATCCGCGGTCGCAGCTCGCCCCGGGAGCGGCAGAGCAGCCGCTCACCCTGCGCACCGTCACGCCGGGCGGAACGGACTGGCTGCTGCTGCCGCCCGACGCCCTGATCGGGGAAGACTGGGTGGGTTCGGGCGCGAGCGTGGCCCTGGCCGATTCGGCCACCTACTACCTGTCTCAGGACCACGGTGCGGCCGCGACCCTTGCCGTCATCGACGTGCTGTCAGGTCCGGATGCCGGAGCTCGTATCGCTCTGGGCAGTGGCACGACCATCGTCGGCCGCGGTGCCGAATGCGACGTGGTGCTCAGCGACAAGCTCGTGTCCAAACGACACGTGCGCCTCGAAGTCGCTGCAGGCGTCGACCTCGTCGATCTTGGCTCGGCCAACGGCGTCGTCGTCGACGGCGGGCTGGTCTCAAAATTGCGAATCGAACACACCGAGACCGTGCAGATCGGTGACAGCCGCCTGCGCGTCACCGTCGTCGGCACGGTGGCGGCAACCGGAGACGACCATCGGGACGGCCCGATCTACTTCAACCGGTCACCGCGAGTGGAGACCCGGTACGCCGGCCAGGAATTCGCCGCCCCCGAAGTGCCGACCGAGAAAGACGATCAACCGTTTCCGTGGCTGGCCATGGTGGCCCCCGTTGTGCTCGGGGTGAGCATGTGGGTGATCTTCGACCGCCCGGCAGCCCTTCTCTTCGTGCTCATGTCGCCGATGATGCTCATCGGCAACTTCTTCATGAATCGCTCGAAAGACAAGCGGCACCTCAAGCGCGCGATTGGGCGCTTCGACGTGCGCCTTGCCGCACTGAGCGCCCAGTTGCTCTCGGAGCGCACGCTCGAGCAGAGCGCCCGCCTGGGCGAGTCGCCCTCCACAGCGGATGCCCTCGCCGAGTCACTCGCTCGCGGTCCTCTTATGTGGACACGCCGACCTGAACACTGGTCCTTTCTCAACGTGCGTCTCGGCGTCGGCACGATGCGCTCCCGCAATACGATCGATGCGTCGCTCCGCGGGGAGCTGCTCCCCGAATTCCAGGAGCGCCTCGACGCCGTCATGACCGAGCACGCCACGGTGGAGCAGGTTCCGCTGATCGACAACCTGTTCGACGCGGGTGCGCTCGGCGTCGCCGGCGGTGCCGACGCCTGCGTGGGAACGGTCAACTCGCTCCTCGTGCAGCTCACCGCCCTGCATTCCCCTGCCGAACTGGCCGTCGCCTCGCTGGTGACTCCGCGTTGGTCGAGGGAGCTGGAGTGGCTCAAATGGCTGCCGCACACCTCGTCGCCCCAGAGCCCCCTTGCCGGTGGCCACCTGGCAGACAGCGCGTCGAGCGCGGCGTCCGTTCTCGCTGCCCTCGAAGAGGTCATCACGCAGCGCCAGAAGTCGAAGAAGTCGGCGCGGCGCGGCGCCATGGATCAGGAGCGAGCCGCCCTCGAACGCGGCGAAGAGGTCGGCTCGGGAAAGACCGGGGAGGGCACGCAATCGCCGATACCGGCGATCATCGTGGTCATCTCGGACGACGTGGACGTCGACCGCGCCCGTCTCGTGCAGCTCGCCGAAAACGGCGCAGACGCCGGCGTCTACCCCATCTGGGTGGCCCGAAACGTGGCGGCCCTGCCCGCCGTCTGTCGTACCTCCGTCGCCGTCGACGAGCACACCGGGCTCGCCACGGTGTCGTTCGTTCGCCTCGGCGAGGCCATCGCGGATGTGGCGCTCGAGTCGGTCGACTCGGCCACTGCACTGCACTTCGCCCGCCGTCAGGCGCCGGTGATCGACGCCGGCGCACTCATCGCCGACTCGAGCGACCTGCCCCGATCGGTGTCGATGGTGACTTTGCTCGGCCACGACCTGGTCGACACTCACGAGGCCGCCATCGACCGGTGGCGGCAGAACGCTTCCATCCACGATCGCACGCCCGGTGCGCTGCAGCGCTCCAAACGGGCAGGAACCCTGCGTGCCATCGTCGGTTCCACCGGGGTGCACGCCATGCATCTCGACCTGCGAACCCAGGGTCCACACGCGCTCGTCGGCGGCACGACCGGTGCCGGCAAGAGCGAGTTCCTGCAGGCCTGGGTGCTGGGCATGGCCGCCGAGTACAGCCCCGACCGGGTGTCTTTTCTCTTCGTCGACTACAAGGGCGGCTCGGCATTCGCCGACTGCGTCTCGCTGCCGCACTGCGTGGGGCTGGTCACGGACCTGAGCCCCCACCTCGTGCGCCGGGCGCTCACGAGCCTGCGTGCCGAGCTGCGCCACCGCGAGCACCTCCTCAACCACAAGAAGGCCAAAGACCTCATCGAACTCGAGAAACGAGGCGACCCCGACAGCCCGCCCGCTCTCGTGCTGGTGATCGACGAGTTCGCCGCCCTCGTGAGCGAGGTGCCGGAATTTGTCGACGGCGTCGTCGACATCGCCCAGCGCGGGCGGTCGCTCGGAATCCACCTGATCATGGCCACCCAGCGCCCGGCGGGCGTGATCAAGGACAACCTGCGCGCGAACACCAACCTGCGGGTGGCACTGCGTATGGCCGACGAATCCGACAGCAACGACGTCGTCGGCGTGAAGGACGCAGCGCACTTCGATCCTGGCCTGCCCGGGCGCGGCATCGCGAAGACCGGCCCCGGCCGGCTCCTGCAGTTCCAGTCCGGCTATGCCGGCGGGTGGACCTCCCGCGAACCCGAAATCGCCGAGATCGGCATCGCTGAGCTTCGCTTCGGTGGCGAAACCGCGTGGGAGCCGCCGGCCGACCCTCGGGCAGGGCAGGAACGCGAGCTCGGTCAGACCGATCAACAGAAACTCGTTGAGGCCCTCGTCGGTGCGGCCCGATCGGCGCGGATTCCCGCGCCGCGGCGGCCCTGGCTCGACGAGCTGCCGCTGCTGGCGGACCTGGATCAGATTCTGCAGGGAACGGATGCCGCGCTGGCGCTCGGGCTCGCCGACGCGCCCACCGAGCAGCAACAGCGCCCGGTGTGCTTTCTGCCCGACATCGACGGCCACCTCGGCATCTACGGCACGGGTGGCTCCGGCAAGAGCGTCGCGCTGCGCACCCTCGCGATCGCCGCGGGGAACACGAGCCGCGGGGGGCCTGTCGCGGTGTACGGGCTCGACTTCGCCGCCGGCAGCCTGCGCATGCTCGAACCTCTTCCCCATGTCGGCAGCATCATCACCGGGGACGACACCGAGCGCATCATCCGACTCTTCCGGCTGCTCAAGGCTGAACTCGAATCACGCGGCAACCGTTTTGCCGAGGCGAACGCGTCGACGATCGCCGAATACCGCACCCTCGCCAACCGACCGAGCGAACCGCGCATCCTGCTTCTCATCGATGGCTTCGGGGCGTTCCGTGAAGAGTGGGAAGTGGCGAGCGGACGATCCAACTGGTACGACGTGTTTCGCAGCATCCTCTCCGACGGCCGTCAACTGGGCATCCACGTCGTGTTCACCGCCGACCGATCCGGGTCTCTGCCGAGCTCGGTGCGCTCGAGCGTGCAGCGACGTGTTGTGCTGAGGCTCGCCGACGACACGGGCTATAACCTGCTCGACGTGCCGGGAGACATCCTGAACGCCAAATCCGCTCCCGGGCGTGCGATCGTGGACGGGCTCGAAACCCAGGTAGCGATTTGGGGCGGTTCCGCGGTGGCGGCGGAGCAGGCCGCCGCGGTACGCGTGCTCGCCAGCACCCTCGAGGCGCAGGGCGTGCAGTCGGCCCTGCCGATCGGCACCCTGTCCCGTGACTACTGCGCGGATGTGCTGCCGGACCGTGTGAAAACCTGGCCCGTTCTGGGGTTGAGCGATGAAACGCTGGCTCCGGTCGGTTTCGAGCCGCGCGGAACTCTGCTGGTTTCCGGTCCGCCGGCCAGCGGGCGCAGCACCACCCTGCGCGCGATCACGCACTCTCTGCGGCGGTTCGACTCCGGCATGGTGCAGTATTACATCGGCAATGCTCGCTCGGGTCTCGCCGGGCTGCCCGCCTGGGCGGGGGCCGCGACGACGATCGCCGAAGCCGTCGATCTGGCGAAGGAACTCACCCAGGCCGTGACGGCCGAGACGTCGGGTGCTCGCATCGCCATCGTGGTGGAAAACCTTGCAGACTTCCTTCAGACTCCGGCGGATGCCGTGATCGTGGAGCTGATCAAGCAGGTCAAGCGCAGCGACCACTTTCTGGTGGCTGACGGCGAGACCGCGTCCTGGAATTCTTCCTGGCCGCTGTTCGTCGAGATGAAGAACAGCCGGCGCGGTCTGTTGCTGCAACCCGACACCATCGAGGGGGACATTATTCTCAAGACCCCGCTACCGCGGCTCAACCGGGCGGAGTTCCCTTCCGGCCGCGGCATGATGGTGGCCGGGGGCCGGGCTGTGCGCGTGCAGCTGCCGTTCGTCGAGTAGCTCGGGGTAGAACGTGAGTTAACCCCATTAGAACATTTGCAGCGATGCCGTTAGATTAGGTGCACAACCGCCTGTTCGGGCGCACTCTGGGGGACACCATGGCAAATCTCAACGTTACGTATTCCGATATGACCGATGCTGCGGGCCGACTCAGCTCCGGCAAGGAAGACTTGGTCACCAAACTGACCGAGCTGCAGACGCTCGTGAACAACCTGGTCGGCTCGGGCTTCGTGACCGATTCCGCGTCGGGCGCCTTCCAGACGTCGTATGACGCGTTCACGCAGGGCACGACCCTCGCCGTCAACGGCATCGACGGCATGAGCCAGTTCCTCATGGCAGCCGCCGACGCCCTCGGCAACATCGACACCGAACTCGGCAACGCCATCCGCGGCTAAGCATCCGTCGCAGTACCGGGTTGAAAGAGAACAATGTCTGATTTGTTGGTTGATACGACCCTGCTCCGAGATATGGCGAGCGACGTCTCTCTGATTCGCACCGAGTTCGATTCGGCGAAGACGACGAGCCGGAATTTAGCGGATGCCGTGGGTCACGCCGGTCTCGCCGACCGCGTAACCACCTTTGCCAGCAATTGGGACCACCGGCGCGGCGAACTGGTCGAACAACTCGCCACGCTGGGCGAGAACCTGCTCACTGCGGCCGACGGCCTGGAGAACACCGATACCGAGCTGGGCGCGTGCATCACCGATGCCGCACAGCCCGCCGCCGGCGCGAACGGATGAGCCGCCCCACGGACTGGTCGGCCCTCGGGGTCTACCGCGACCCGATTCCCGGCGATCCGAGTGCCGTGCAGACGGCGGCTGTGGAGTACACCAGCGTCGCCGAGGCCATCACGCGTGCCGCGGCCAACCTGCGCGCGTTGTCGGGCTGTGAGGGCATGGTGAGTGAGGCCGTGTCGGCCCTCGCGGAGCAGGCCGACGACGTCGCCGAACGCATCGAGCGCGCGCAGGAACGCTATGCCGGTGTCGGACTGGCGCTGACGAATTACGCAACCCCGCTCAGCGAAGCGCAGGCCACGTCGGTGCAGGCGCTGATGAACGCGAACACCGCCTTTCAGGCGCAAGCGGATGCCAACGCCGATCAGGCCAGGTACCAGGATCGTCTCTACGATTCCAGCCTCACCCCGGAAGATCGCCGCGACTACGAGAAACAGCAGGACGACGCCGTAAACGACGGCGCGGGCGCGGCGAGCATGCTGGCGGCCGCCGTCGAGCTGCTGCAGAGCGCCATCGACCAGCGCGACGTGGCCGCAGCCGTCGCCGCCGAGGCCATCGCCGACGTCGAGAACTCCGGCAACCTCAACGACACCTTCTGGGACAACGTCGACCAGTTCTTCGACAAGCACGCCGCACTGATCGACAACATCCTCTTTGTCGCGGGGATCCTGGCCGCAGTCCTGGTCGTCGTCGCCCTCTTCATCCCCATCGCGGGTTGGGTGATAGCGGCGGTGATCATCGCCGTGACGGCCGCCAGCGTCGTGAACGCCGTCGGTCAGACCATGACCGGGCACAAATCCATCGCTCAGGGGATCATCGAAGTCGCGTTCGCGCTGCTGCCGTTCGGATTGGGCAAGGTCGCCGGAAAATTGGTTGGCGGGCAAGTCTCCGCCATCCATCGCGCAACCTCGGAGGCCGCAGCAGAATCCCTCATGAAGAGCAAGGCCGGCCAAGGAATTTCTGGCTACACACGGTCCGTCGCACGCGCCGAGATCAACCAGGTCGCGGCGGATGCCGCACCGTTTCTGGTGTCGAACCCGGTTGTGGGATTGCGTTCAACGCCGCGTATGATCGCTGAGTGGCAAGCGATGTCTCGCCTGGAACTGCGCGGTGGCGGTGTCTCCGACCTGGTCGTCACCGCGTCGCAGTCCGGTCGAATGTGGACCTTTAGCGGCGCGTGGGCAGCCAACGAATTCGCCTCACCGCTGGGAGAGTTTGCCGCACGAGAAGCCACTGCGCCATTCTTCCCCGACCGGCGAACCGAGCGGGACGAGAAGTGGTGAACACGTCCCAGCTGAACGGCGAGAAGGCACGTGACGCCGTGATCGCCTATCGCAGCGCTGTCGCGCTCATGATTATTACTTTCGCGATGGTCGTGCTTATTCCGCTCGGGCTGGCCTTCAACGTGATTATGCTGATGGTGCTCGAGATTCCGGGAAGGGTCGAGCATGGGCCCGGTGTGACCACCCTGGAGCGCCTCTCCGGAGTCTTGCCCTATCCGGTGCCCGCGTGGGCCGGCCTCCTGTGTGCGCTGGCACTGGGGATTCTGCTCGTGATTTGTTGGCGTCCCAGTAGGCACCACATCGCTTCAGCTCCTGGCGCCAAGCTTCGGCTGCACATTTCGCCGCTGTTCATCGCCCTGCTTGCGATCATCGGTACGTTCGCGTCGGCGACGTGTGCAGCCTTCTATCAACCGCTGGACGGGTCGTTCTCCTGGTGGTGGGTCAACGTTGCCGTTTATGCTGGGATTGCTGTGGTGGCGTTCAGGCACGGTGCACGGATACCGCGCAAGAAGAAGCGCCGCGTGAGCAAGACAAGGCCGCGCAATGTCTGACCAGGTCGACTATCGTCTCGTGCTTCCGCCGGGATGGGCGAGAATTCCCCTGGACGAACGCGCACCGACCGCAAGCAACGTGGTCGTGAACCGTGCGGTGACCAACGCCCCGGTCAGCGCCCAGTCGCAAGTGCGCCGGTTCGTCACGGCGCAGCTGCGTGAAGTGGTGCAGGGTGCGCGATCGGTTTCGGGAGTGGACCTGTATCTTCCGGTCGATCTCGTCGACGGCGCACCGGTAGCGCTGTCGATAGTTGTGTCGGCTCCGGAGCTTCCGGAATCCGAGAATTCGGCGGCGGATGCGCTGCTCGCATTTGCCGCTCGCGGCGGTGCGACGGCTGTTGAAGTGGGCGGTCGACTCGCCGTGCGACAGGCGGGAGATGCTGCTGCCGTGTTCGGAGACGACGGTCAACTGCAGATTCCCGAATCGCGGCGCATCAGCTACGCAATCGTGTCACCGATCGGGGATCGCTTGCTCATCGTGACCGGGAGCATGCTGCGTTTACCGACTCCGGATGCTGATCGGGTCATGGATGCACTCGAGCAGTTGTTTGATGCCATGGCGCTGAGCGTCAGGTTCGCGCCCGCGGCACCAGTCAACGCGACCGTGGGAGTGTCATGAGCATCTTCGTTCAACATCCCGATGACTGGATCGGAGTCCCCAACTTCGATATGGGCGACCGATGGGAACGCCCCGAGGACTGGGCGCGGGAGCTGATTGAAGAGATCGTCGTCGGCCAGAATCTGCCGCGTCGAAAGCGCGTCTCTCAGGAACAGCGCGACATCGTGCAGAACATCTTCGTCATGCTCGCCAAGTCTGTCGAGGAACGTGAGGCATCCAGTTCGTACCTTCGATTGTCGGACTGGTACGGCCCGCTGATACTGGTGGACCTGCGGGTCGAGTCGCGGTACTCGGCGGGGACCATCTCGATCGAGGACTATGCCGGCGCCTCGGACCCCGACGCCATCGACCCCCCGCTGGTGGAACCCTTCACGACCGACAGCGGTCTGGTCGGCGTTCGGTGCACGCGGCATCTGGTGCCGGACGCATCGCAGCCAGGCATCATCGCCACCGTGGAATATGCGTGGGAGGTTGATGAGACTCTCGTGCGGCTGCGCACAGCCAGTTATGACCTTCAGGAGTTCGAGCAGACACTGCCCTACGTCGACGAGCTCGCCCGCACGGTCTACGCGCGCTGAGCACGGATTGCGGATCGATGGCAGCCGGTCGTATGCCCCCTTTCGGGGAACGTACACTGGTGTCTGACGCCCACGGGGGGCCGGGTTGAGCAACGGGGGAACAGTGGGCAGGCGTCTCCCTTCCGCGCCGCCCGTCTTGTCGGGCTACACCTACGTTCGTCCCCTCGGTACCGGCGGGTTCGCCGACGTCTTCCTGTTCGAACAGAACATGCCGCGCCGCTCGGTGGCCGTGAAGGTGCTGCTGCAGGACATCGTCGACGACGACGTGCTGCGCGCCTTCAACGCCGAAGCGGATGTCATGGCCCGGCTCAGCTCGCATCCGTCGATTCTCACGGTCTATGCGGCGAGCATCTCGGCCGATGGCCGGCCCTACCTGGTGATGGAATACTGCCCGGGTTCGTTCTCCCCGCGCGAGCGCACGGTGCCCCTCGCCGTCTCGACGGCGCTCGCCGTGGCCATCAAGATCGCCTGCGCGCTCGAGACCGCGCACCGCTCCAGGGTGCTGCACCGCGACATCAAGCCGTCCAACATTCTCTCCACCACCTACGGCGGCCCGGTGCTCGGCGACTTCGGCATCGCCGCGTCGCTGTCCGGGGGAGCCCGCAACGAGATCTTCGCCATGTCGCTTCCGTGGAGCGCCCCTGAGGTCGTCGACGAGAGCACCACCGGCACGATCGCCACCGAAGTCTGGTCGTTCGGTGCCACGCTCTACTCCCTGCTCGCCGACCGCGCCCCGTTCGAGACCGTCGACGGTTCCTCCGGCTCCAGGGCCCAGCTCACGCACCGCATCACCCGCGCGAAGTACACGAGCATCGGGCGAGCGGATGTGCCAGCCTCCCTCGAGGTGTGCCTCGCGCGCATGATGAGCCGCGACCCCAACGCCCGCCAGTCGAGCCTGCTCGAATGCGCGTATGACCTGCAGCGCGTGCAGCGCGAGATGGGCGTGCCGCTGACCGCACTCGAAGTGGCGGATGCGGCGTTGGCCGCTGCGGCAGCGCCGGTCGACTTCGACAATCGGGAGGCGCGCGGCGTCGTGATCTCCGATGTGGTGCTCCCCACCCTGCGCCCGGGAACGCGTCGGAGCGCGCAGCGCCCACGGTCCCAGACGCGTGAGAGCACGGGACTGCGGGAGGAACGACGGCCGAGCGGCCGCCGTTCGTTGCTGACTCTCGGCCTGCTGCTCGCCGGCGCCGTGATCGTGGGAGTGGTCGCCACCCTCCTCGTGGTCGTCGTCGTGGGGCAGGCCTAGTGGCGGGCCGGCGTGCTCGCCGCCGCGGCCGGGTGCTGTCGAAGGCTCGCCTCGGCGTGATCCGCGTCGCCGCCGTCACCGCGATAGCGGCGCTGCTCGCGACGGTGGCCATCGTTGTCGACGGCTTCGACGTGAAGCAGACCCCGGTGAACGCGAGTTCGATCTGGGCTCTGCAGAGCGGCGACGGCAACCGCTACGCGCGCATCAACACCGACCTGCGCGAACTCGACACCGTCAAGACGGTTCCGGCGCCGAGCGAACTCGTGCAGACCGACGACGCCGTTCTGCTCTACGCTCAGAACAACGAGAAGGTCGTCGATGTTAGCCTCGCGGCGCCCATCGACCTCGGCGACGACCCCACCGCCTACGACAGCACACCGGCCGGCACCCGCACCGTGGTCTCCTCCGGTTCCTGGGTCGGCTATCTCACCGGGTCCGGAACCGTCTTCGTCGCCAAGGTCGGCTCCACAGACGCGCCGCGGCAGGTCAACCCCTACGCCGACGAAGACGTGGCGGAAGGAGAGACGGCGCGCCGGTACGTGGCCGACGCCCTCGCCATCACCCCCGACGGCCTGCTGCTCAGCTACTCGAGCGAGGCCGACACCGTGCTGAGCTTCGATCTGGCACAGTTCTCCGTGGCGGGCGAAGACGACGTGACCGACGGGCCGGCCGACGCCGGCTCCCAGCTCAGCGCGGTCGGCGACACCTGGGCGCTGCTCGCGGCTGCCGGGGACACCCTGTGGCTTGCCGATCGCACGCTGCCCATCGACACCGGCCTGAGCGAGCTCGCGCTGCTGCAGCGTCCGAGTGCCGCGGCCGACGACGTGCTGTTGGCCGACCAAGCCGGCCTGGTCTCCTTCGCGCTCTCCGACGGAGCCCGTGCCGAGCTCGTCGGCGACTCCGAAACCGCACTCGGCGCACCGGCCGCACCCACGCAGTTCGACGGCGAGCGGTTCGCGGCGTGGTTGCCGGGCACGGCGAGCGGCGGCATCCTCTGGAGTGAGTCGGCCGGTGAAAGCCCACTCGGCTACGGCGATCTCACTCCCGGCGGCGATGCCGCGCCGGCCTTTCGCTCCACCGAGTCGCTGATGATTCTCAACGACACGCGAAGCGGATGGGTGTGGACCGTTCCCGACGGCGCCCTCGTGCCGAGTTCCCAGGACTGGACGCTCGCCGTGGCCGAAGAGCCGCAGCGGCAGGACGATGTGGCCGAGGCCGCGGAGGTCGTGGAACCGAAGGCTCCCGTGGCCGTGCCCGACGCCTTCGGCGTTCGGGCCGACCAACTCGCGGTGTTGCCGGTGCTGCTCAACGACCACGACGCCAACGACGACGTGCTCACGGTCGTGCCTGACTCGCCATCCGCCCTCGACCCGGCCTTCGGCGTCGTCACGGTGACCGACGATAACCAGGGTGTCGCGGTGCAGGTGGTGCCGGGCGCGCAGGGCAGCGCCACCTTTACCTACGCTGTCACCGACGGGTCGCGCGCCGACGGCCTCAACTCCGCGGCGGCCACGGTGACCCTCACGGTGCACGGCGACGATGTGAATGGGGCGCCGGTGTGGTGCGGCACCGACGGCTGCCTGCAGGAGTGGCCTGCGCCAGAGGTACAACCCGGCGGCACGGTGACGGTTCCGGTGCTGCCCGGCTGGGTCGATCCCGACGGGGACCCGATCTTCGTCGCATCCGCTGTCAACACCACGGGCGTCGGCGCCGTGAGTGTGACGCCCGCCGGCGGGCTCGTCTACAAGCACCCGAACGCCGCCGAACAGTCTGCCCAGGCCGTCACGATCATGCTCGGCGTCTCCGACGTGCGCGGTGCCGTCACCGAGAAGCCCCTCACGATTCTGGTCACGCCAACGCCCCGGCTCACGGTGGATTCCTTCGCGGTGCTCGCCTCCGTGAACGAGCGGCTCACGGTGAGCCCGGCCGAGCACGTGACCGGCGCGTCGGGTGCCTATCGCATCCGCTCGGCAACGCTGCCGGCCGGCGCCGAAGGCACGACCGTCGTCATCACCGGCACCGAGAGCGCGTTCGACTTCACGGCGACTCAGCCCGGCAACTACACGGTGAGCCTCACCGTGGCCGACGACGCGAGCGAAGTGGTGTCCCTCGTTCGTATTTCGGTGGTGTCAGCGGATGCCCAGGCTCTGACGACAGCCCCGGTGACGGTGTTCGTGCGCCCCAAGGCCGACACGAGCGTGGACGTCTTCACCGCGGTGTCCAACCCGGCCGGCCGGGTGTTGCTGCTCAGCGACGCAATTCCCACCACTGTGGAGGGCGCTTCGCTGAGCGTGGACGTGGTGGGCCAGAACGTGCTGCGCGTGCGCGGTTCGACCCTCGACGAACGGCCCGGCCTTCTCGGCACCGTGCGCTACACGGTGTCGGACGGCACCGAGAACCCGCTGTACACGGTGCGCGGTGAGGCCACCGTGTACCTGCTCGACCCCTCAGTTCCACAGGCGCCGATCGCCATGGACGACAGCGTCTCGGTGCGCGTCGGCGCTCAGATTAACATTCCGGTGCTCGCCAACGACGTGGCCGCCGACGGCAACATCGTGATGCTGGGTGCCGATTCTGTGCAGAATCGCAGCGAGCAGGGTCTCGCGTTCGCCGCGGGCTCGCAGCTGCGCTATCTTGCGCCAGACCAGCCCGGCAGCTACGAGATCGGGTACAGCATCTATGTGGCCGGTGCCCCCGACCTCATCGACTCCGCCGTCGTGACGGTCGAGGTGATCGCAAAGGGAGAGAACGCCGCGCCCCAGCCTCGCACCCTCACCGGACGGGTGCTCTCCGGCGAGAACATCGAGATTCCCTTCGAAAGTTTTGGCGTCGATCCTGACGGCGACACCGTGCTGCTCGACAGGGTGCTCACCCAGCCGGTGCGCGGCACGGCGTCGATCAATCCCACCGGAGATGCGATCGTCTATTCAAGCCCGCTCGATTTCAACGGCGCCATCGAGTTCGAGTACCGCGTGCGCGACACCGGCGGCCAGACCGGCACCGCCCTCGTGCGCATCGGCGTGCTCGACCAGCGCTCGAACCCCAGCCCGATCACCTTCAGCGACTACGTCGAGGTGCAGGTGGGAGTCGACAACCAGGTGGTTGTGCAGCCGGCCGCCAACGACATCGAGCCCGGCGGGGGCGCGTTGACGCTCACCGGAGTGGTGCCAGACGCGGCGGTCGGCACCGTGGAGCACGATGCCCTACTCGAACGCATCGACTCGCAGTCCGACAACCGCGTCGTGTTCACGGCCGGCGCCGAGCCTGCTCTGCTCACCTTCGTGTACTCGGTGAAAAACGCCAACGACGACGTGGGGCAGGGCCTCATCGTGGTCAAGGTAGTGCGGGCCTCAGTGCCGGACTACCCGGTTGTGCTCGATACGACGCTGGCCCTGGACGAACGTGAGCTGTTTCAGGACGGAATCGACGTCGTCACCGACAAGGTCTCCTGGAGCTCCGGCGACGTGTCCGATCTCACCCTCCGCCTGTGGGGCAGTCACCCCGGCCTCACGGTCTCCGGCTGGAAGATCAGCGGTGAGGTTCCCGATGAGGGCCTCCTCGCACCCTTCTCCCTGACCGGGCCGAATTTTCAGGGCGACGAGATCACCACATACGGTTTCCTGCGCATACCGGCAGCGGATGCCATCATCCTCGCGCTCAAGAACGGCACCGTCGCCCAGCAGGTTCCGGAAGACGGGACCGTGAGCTTCGACATGGCGAGCCTGGTGTCGATCCCCACCGGGATGACCCTGCAACTCGAGCGTCGCGGCATCCGCACCGCCGGCGAGCGCGCCGAAGCGGCCTGCGCGAGCGAGGGCTCGACCGTGACCTACACGGCAGGTTCGAGCGCGCCGTGGACCGACTCGTGCACCGTGCCGGTGCGCATCGACGGCCAGGAGGACTACACCCAGCTCGTCGTGCCGATCGTGGTCGTGCCGCTCGACCCTCAGCCGGAACTGCGCCCGGCCGCACTCACGCACAGCCCGGGCGCCGCCGGCATCCGCTACGACCTGAGCCACATGGTGGACTGGCAGGGCACTGGCGCCCTGCCCGCCCTGCAATTCGCGACGGCCTTCTCCTCCGACCAGTTCAGCGTCACCCAGGACGGCGCGGTCCTCACCGTCACGGCTGCCGACCGGGCCGTCTCCGGTCGCACGGCGGCCGTGACGGTGAGCCTGTCGAGCCACCCGGACGCCGAACCCGCGCTGCTCGCGCTCACGGTGGGCCCGGCGCCGAGCGAGCTCCCCAAGGGCGGCACTGTCGCCACGAGTTGCTCGCAGTCGTCAGGGTCGAGTTGTTCGGTTGAGGTGATCGGAGCCGGCGGAGAGGTCAACCTGTACGACGGCACCCCGCTCGAACTCGTGTCTGTCTCCGCGCCCACCACGTGCGCCGGGGTGTCCTTCGCGGTTGAGAACAACCGGCAGGTGCGGGCCAGCTGGTCGGGGGAGACCCCGGGCGGCGTGTGTCAGGCCAGTTTCGCCGTTCGCGACGCGCAGGGCCGCGTGAGTGCGGGCAACCGCAACGGATCCGTCACCGTCGACCTGCAGGGCTTCCCCCGGGCACCGAACTCCGTGCAGCAGATCGCCTATGGCGACCGTTCCGTGACTCTCTCCGTGAGCCCCGGCGGAGCAAATGCGGCGTACCCCGCGCTGACCGGATTCGCGCTCTACCGCGACGGCAGCCCGGTGGGCACCTGCAGCGTCTCCGGCAGCTGCGGCGTGGTGTCGACGAACGAGAACGGTCCGAAGGCCCTTTACGAGGCCAAGGCCGTCAACGCCGTCGGCGAGTCCCGCGCGGCCGTGAGCGTGACGGCCTGGTCGTATGACACTCCCGGCATGGGCGTTCTCACCGCAGAGCCGGTCTATGACGCCGGAACGACGAGCCCCTCCGCTGGCGGCGTGGACGTGACGATCGAGAACAACGACCCCTCGACCGACCGCTACAACGTGAACGGCACGGTGGTGACCGCCGATCCCGGGCGAACGACCGCGTTGCGGCTCGTGCTCGCTGTCGGAAGCCAGAACGTGACAGTGACCCCGCTGAGTCGAAACGAGCAACCGGCCGGCAGCGGCCCGACCGAGCAGCTCACGTCCACGACGGTGCTTGTGGCCGGCTCGCCCGCGCTCACCAGCGTCGGCACCGCCTCCGCTACCGACAGCACGATCACCGTTGCGGGCGCCGGGTTCAACCCGAACTCGAGCGTGCTGGCCGACGAGACCCTGTATCTCGCGTCGCCGACCGCCGGCGCGAGCTGCCTGGTGCGGCCCACCGGCCGGGGCCTCAGCTCGGCCACGCCGGCACAATCGACCGATCCCACGATCAGCGGGCTGCTCAAGCACACGAAGTACTTCGTGACGGTCTGCTATTCGAATGGCTACGGAGTGACCCAGGCAGACGCCGGCACCATCACGACGTGGGTGAAACCGGATGCCCCGGGCGACCGCGCCTACACCTACGCCGTGTCGGGGCCGGCCGGTGGCAGCTACACCGTCGACGAGCCACGGGCCACCGGAGCAGGCCCCCGTGCCGACTTCGAAGCCGTGTTTGAGGGCATGGGGTCCATCCCCGACGGCCAGGACCCCGGCATCCGCGTGAAGTACTGCACCATCACCGACCCGACCCTGTGCAGCGAATCGTCACCGGTGTCCGCCGCCGACCCGACGCGGGCCTGGCAACTGCGGTACTCGGTGCCAAGCCTGACCACCGCGGGCTGCGTGATCGGCGGCACGCTCGCCGTCGCCGTGGATGCCACCGCCACCGGCCTCGCCGTGGCGACGGTTACCGGCGCCGAGTACGACGTGCCGAACCCGCAGGGTGGACGGATGTGGGCCGGTGTCGCCGGAGACAGGGTTCCCGCGGATGCCACCCAGGTTCGGAACGTCGCGTGGACTCTCAGCTGGACGGCACCGCAAACCTCAGGATTCGACGCCGTGTCCGGAACGAACACGACAACCGCTATCGCCTGCCAGGCCGCTTCCTAACACCGAAAGAGCTCCTACCCATGACCCCCACCCCACCGGCACGCACCCCCGTCGCACTGACTCCGGAGCAGTCTGACTGGTTCGCCACGACCTTCGCCATGATGGTCGACAACGTGGAACAGGTCGTGCTCGGCAAACGTCACGTGATCGAACTCGCCTTCACGGCCATGGTCAGCGAGGGGCATCTGCTGCTGGAAGACTTTCCAGGCACCGGCAAGACCTCGCTTGCCCGGGCGATGTCGCAGACGGTTCAGGGTGTCAGCACCCGCATCCAGTTCACACCCGACCTACTGCCCGGGGACGTGACCGGCATCACGGTGTACGACCAGAAGACCGGCGAGTTCGAGTTTCACAGCGGTCCGATCTTCGCGAACGTCGTGCTCGCCGACGAGATCAACCGGGCCAGCCCCAAGACGCAGTCGGCCCTGCTCGAGGCGATGGAAGAGGGTAACGTCACCGTCGACGGCGTCACCCGTGCCACCGGCGTGCCGTTCCTCGTGATCGCCACCCAGAACCCGATCGAACAGGCGGGCACCTACCGGCTTCCCGAAGCCCAGCTCGACAGATTCATGATGAAGGCCTCGCTCGGCTACCCTGACCTGGCCGCGACCATCCGCATCCTCGAAGGCACCGCGGCGATCCGTCAGGACCTGTCGCCGGTCATCACCCCGCAGGCGCTCGTGAGCATGAGTGACATCGCCCGCGGCGTCTTCGTGAACCCCCTCGTGTACGACTACATCGGCCGCCTGGTCGAGGCCACTCGCGACGCCCGCCAGGTGCGAATGGGCGTCAGTGTGCGCGGAGCGCGCGCGCTCACCAAAGCGGCCAAGACCTGGGCCGTGGCCCACGGCCGGGTCTTCGTCACCCCCGATGATGTCAAGGCCCTCGCCGAGCAGGTGCTCGCTCACCGCATGGTGCTCGACCCGGAGGCAGAGTTCGATGGCGTGACCGCGAGCGCCGTCATCGGCCAGATCCTGCTCGACGTTGTACCGCCCAGTCGGAGCGACCTGGCGTGAGTTTTCACACCGAATCGCGCCTGACGCGCACCTCGACCTTCACCGGGCATGCCACGCATACCCGGTACTCCACGACGCGCACGAAGAAGTCAACCACGTTGACCCTCGTGGGTGCCGTGGTGCTGGGCATGAGGGTGTGGCGCCTGGTGCGAAACGGTGTGACCGCGGCAGTGGCCTGGGTGGGGGAGACCGTCACCCTCGCCGGCTGGGTCGTGGTCGCGGCCGCCCTCGTGCTGCTGCCCCTCGGCCTCGCCCTGGGCTGGGCGGAGCTCACCGTCGCCGGTTGCGTCGCCGTCGCCCTCGTGCTCATCTCCCTGCCGTTTCTGGCCGGTGGCCGCTCCTACAGCGTGAACTTCACCCTTCCCCTGGACCGGGTCGTCGCCGGCTCCGAGGTGCTGGGTACCCTCACCGTGACCAACGTTTCCCGACGGCTCACACTGCCGGGCCGCGTCGACGTGCCGATCGGCAAGGGCCTGGCGGATGTCTACGTGCCGCTTCTGCGGGCCGGCCACGAGCACGAAGAACACGTCACAGTTCCCGCCTATCGCCGCGGGGTCATCGACGTGGGCCCGGTGACCACAGTGCGCAGCGACCCGCTCGGCGTTCTCGGCAGAGAGGTGGCCTGGGCCGACGTGCACCGCCTGTTCGTGCACCCGGTCACCGTGTCGATTCCGAGCACGAGCGCCGGATTCGTGCGGGACCTTGAAGGCAACCCGACGAGCGACATCGTCGACTCCGACATCTCGTTCCACGCCATTCGGGAGTACGCCCCCGGCGACGGACAGCGCAACATCCACTGGAAGTCCACCGCGAAGACCGGCACTCTCATGGTGCGGCAGTTCGAGGAGAGCCGACGCTCCCGGCTGGCCATCGTGCTGAGCCTCAACACCACCGAGTACGACTCCGACGAGGAGTTCGAGATGGCGGTCAGCGCCGTGGGGTCGCTCGGTGTGCGGGCCATCCGCGACGGCAGGGACGTGGCGGTCGTAGCGAGCGAGGAGATCCCCGATATCGTGCGCTCCGCCATCCGCTCGGTGCGCAGTCTCAGCGTCGTGTCGACCCGAACCCTGCTGGACGACCTGACCGCGATCGACTCGAGCGCCCAGGCCATGAACGTGGAAGACGTGTGCCTGCTGGCAGGGCAAGTGGTGCCCGACATCTCCATCGCGTTCGTGGTCTGCGGTTCCACAGTGACGCCGCGCCGCCTGCAGGCGCTCACCCTCAAATTTCCGAGTACCGTGCGGGTGGTCGCCGTGCTGTGCAGCCCCGGCCAGCCGCCGAGCTTTCGCGACCTCGCCGGCACCGGCGTGCTGACTATCGGCGTGCTCGACGACTTTCGTTCCCTGCTCTCCCGGCGAGCCGCATGAGCGTGTCCGCGCCCGAACGCCGCCCGGGAGTCCTGACCGGGGTTCTCGTGGTCGCCATGATGCTCGTGGCAGTGTGGGCGGCCTGGCCGATCTACCGGGACAGTTCCTACCTCCTGATGTCGGCCGGTGCCCTCGGCGCGGCGGTGCTCATCGCGGCTTTCGGCGCGGCGCGTTCCTGGTCGTGGTTCACGGTACTGCTGGTCACCCTCGGCGCATACCTCGTTCTCGGCGTGCCGCTCGCCGTGCCGTCGGCGCTCGCAAGCGTGCCAGCCGCCCTCGCCGGGCTGCTCGACCTGGTCACGGCCTCCGTGTTCGGCTGGAAAGAGCTCGTCACGATTCAGCTCCCGGTGGGTTCGTTTCAGGCGCTTCTCGTTCCTGCATTCAGCCTCTTTCTGTTCGGCACGACCGCAGCCCTCTCCCTGGCGTGGCGCAGCCCCCGATGGCACGGCCTCGCCGTGCCGCTGGTCTGTGGCATCCAACTGTTCGGGCTCGTCTTCGGGTCCAGCGCCGTCAGTGCGCCGACCACGATCGTCGGCCTCACGGTGCCGGCGCCGCGAGAAAGCGCCATCGGCGTCGCCGCCCTGCTCCTCGCCTTCGGCTACCTCGCCTGGCGCACCCACCTCGCACGCAGCCGGGCACTCGATCTGGCCACCCGCAGCTCCGGCGTGCAGCGCACCCCCGGCGGGCTCGGCGGTCGCGTTCGGCGTCTCGGCTTTGCCCTCGGAGTGCTCGCTCTCGCCGTCGGCGTCACGCTTGCCGGCGTGTCCGCAGTCCCCGGCACACCGCAACGCGACGTACTGCGCAGCGGCATCGACCCCGTGGTCGACCTGCGCGATTACGTGAGCCCACTGAGCCAGTACCGCAGCTACTTCAGCACCGACACCTACGACACCGAGCTGTTCAGGGTTGTGCCAGCCGCCGACACGGCGGTGCCGCGGGTGCGCCTCGCCGTGCTCAGCCACTACGACGGCGAGGTCTTTCGCATGATCGATCACCGAACCGGCGACTCCGACCAGACCACGGCGTTTGCCCGGGTGCCCCACACGCTCGGCTCGACCGACGGCACCCTGAGCACCGGTTTCGAGATTCTCGGCTACCGGGGGGTATGGATGCCGGGCGCGGGCCCGCTGGCGAGCATCCGCTTTGCCGGCGCACATGCCGCCGCCCTCGGCGACGGCTTCTTCTATAACGCGGGCACGGCCGCCGGAATCCAGCTGAACCCTCTCGCCGAGGGCGATCGGTACACGATGGTGTCGGAGCGACAAGCGGATGCCGCGGGCTTGGCCGACCTCGCCCGCCCCGCTGCCGGCCCAACGGCCGCCGAGGAAGCGCTGCTTCCGGCAAGCCTCGGCGACTGGGTGACCGCCCAGCAGGTGGGTAACGACGGCGCGGCCCTGGCCGAACTCGTCAACAGGCTGAGGGAACGCGGCTACCTCAGCCATGCCCTGAGTGTGCCGCCAGCCGAATCGTGGACGGCAGACCTCGGCGACTACACGTTCTCACCGAGCCTGTCGGGGCACTCGCTGGCCCGCATCGATGATCTCTTCACGTCTCTGCTCGAGAAGCAGAACAGCACCGATTCCACCGAGAATTCCCAGCTGGTCGCCGCCGTCGGCGATGATGAGCAGTTCGCGGTGGCCACCGCCCTGCTCGCCCGGTACCTGGGTTTCGACTCCCGGGTGGTGGTGGGCTTCAACCTCGCCGCACCCGTAGCGTCGGAGGTGAACCTCACTGCTCCGGCCTGCCCCGGCGAGGTCTGCTCCGGTGGCAACCTGTCGGCGTGGGTGGAGGTGGCCGGTTCCGAGGGCGGCTGGGTCACCGTGGACGCCACGCCCCAGCACGAGAACTCGCTCTCACCGATTGACGACGCCACCCGGGACCCGCAGTACAGCACCGAGGTGCTGCCGGAGGGCGCTACCGAGCAACGGGCGCCCGACGCGAACCCCACGAGTGGTGAAGATCAGCAGGAAGAGGACCCGGTGAGCGGACCGGATCTGGCCTGGCTGTTTGCGGCGCTGAAGATCGCCGGCATCAGCCTGCTTGCCGTGCTCGTGGTCTGTACGCCGTTGCTGGTGATACTGGGGGCCAAGCTCAAGCGGCGCCTCGATCGTGCCCGAGCCGAGAACGTGTCTGCGCGGTTCGCCGGTGGGTGGGACGAGTATGTGGACACGGCGGTCGACCTCGGTTTCGCCGATCAGGGCAGCATGACCCGGGTCGAGATCGCCACGCGGTACGAGTCCGCTGGCGGCCGAGTGCTCGCCGCGCTCGCCGACCAGGCCGTGTTCGGACCGGAACCCCCACAGGCGAGCGACAGTGAAGCCTTCTGGACTCTTGTGGCGGCGGAGCGAGCGCGGTTTGCCGCAAACGCCACCCGCCGCGAGCGCCTGCGTGCGGCCCTGTCGCTGCGATCATTCTCGCGGCTGGCAGATACCCGCCGGTTCTTCGGGGCACGAAGCCGAGCCCGCGAAGATGGCCGGTACCAACGAGACGACAGCGGATGGAACCACGATGGATGACACCACGGCAACCTTGGTCACCGCGATTCTGATCGGGCTGATCTTCTCGGTGGGCCTGTACATCTTCACGTCGATCGCCCTGGGCAGGATCTTCGTCAGGCTTGGGGAACAGAGCTGGAAGGCCTGGTTGCCGATCGTGAACTCGATCACGCTCTTCGGCCTCGGTCGACGCTCCGGCCTCTGGGTCATCGCGCTGGTCGTGCCGATCGCCAACATCGTCGGCCTCGTGTTTTTTACTCTCGCTGTGCACACCGTCAACCGCCGGATGGCCGTGGGTGGTGGCTTCACAGTGCTCGCTCTGCTGGCGTTTCCCATCTGGGCCGGAGTGCTCGGTTTTCGGCGACTCGTCGACACGGCCCCGCCGATCCCTGTGGGTCCCGCTGCGCCGGTTGCTGTGCCCGCCGCTGTGCCGGTCACCGTGCCGGCTGCCGATCCCGTCGGGATCGTGACGGCTGCGCCCCACGGCGGCGCGCCCGTCGACCCCGGCGTTTCGACGCCGTCCTCTTTCGCACCGCCCGCACCGCCGGCGCCGCAGGCCGAGCCCGCACCACCCACCCCCCGCGTTCGCCCGGTGGGGCCGCCCCCGTTCTACACGAGCGCGCAACCGGTGGTTCCCACCAACAAGACTGCCGCACCGGTACCGGCCGCAGACCCTCTGGCCGGCCGTGCGGTTGCTCCGGTCGCCCCGCCGGTCGCCCCGCCGGTCGCTCCGCCGGTCGTGGGTGCTCCGCCGGTCGCGCCGCCGGTCCTGAGCGCCCCGCCGGTCGTTGCCGCTCCCCAGCCCGATCCGGCACCGCCCATGTTCCGCACACCCCCGCAGGACCCTGCGCCGTCGCTCGTGCCACCGGAGGCGGGGCAGGACGACGACGATTTCGATGAGACCGTGATCGTGGCCCGGATGAAACCGTGGATACTCGAGACCGAGCATGGCGTGACCCTGTTGCTCACCAAGCCCGTCGTGCTGCTCGGACGTAATCCCGCACGTGGTACGAAACACCCCGATGCCCAGCTGATTGCCGTGCCCGACCCCGGCAAAACAGTGTCCAAGACCCATGCCCGACTGGATTTCGCCGACGGCGGCTGGCAGGTGCGTGACCTGCACTCCACCAACGGCGTCGTTCTCATCGAGGCAGGCGGCAACGAGAACGAGCTCGACCCTGGCGCTACCGCGGCCCTGAATGACAGGTTTCTGCTGGGTGAGCTTTCGGTGCGCATCTACCTGGAGCCACAGCAGTGACGACCGACCCAGACAACGACGACACCCGCATCGTTGCTCGTCGGGGACCGCAGCACGAGGCGCCGCAGGTGACGCCGCCGCGCGTTCCCGAGCACACCCCCGATCCGGAGCCGGAAGCGCCGACACCCGACGACGACCGAACCCTGATCGTGGACCGGCGGCCCGTCGATGACCACACCCTGATCGTGGACCGACGGCCCGTCGATGACCACACCGTGGTTGTTCAGCGGCGTCGCCGTTCCGCCGAGCCGACACCTCCGTCCGCCACCGGAATCGTCGACGCTCCGGGCTCTTCCGGCGCTCCCGAGGCACCAGAGGCAGGCGCGGCCGACTACTCCGACACTCGGCTGAGCGGCCGGCGGGTAGCCCCGCCGGGTCTGGTCGCCCCGGTCGACACCGCCCTGCGCCAGCCCGAACCGCCGCAGGTGCCCAGTGGGTCCAGTGTGCGCTATTCGGCGCGACCGGCTCCGGTCATCGTGCCGCGACTCACCCCGACGAACGCGCCGGAGTCGGTTGCACTCGATCCCGACCGGCTGGCACTCGCCGCAGCGGCCGCCCAGATTCGACAGCAGGCGAACGACCGGGCACAACGACGGCGGCGTTTCACTCTTGTCGGGATCATCGCGTGCACCCTGGCCGTGCTCGTGGCGGCGGCGTATGCCGTCGCCGCACTCGCCGGCTGGTGATGCGGGGCGTAGTCCGGCGGAGCGTGCGTTACCTCAGGTGGCCCAACGGGAGCACGGTGCGCTTCCAGGTGGTGTTCGTGACCACGGCGAACGACCCGTACCAGGCGATGCCCGCCGTTACCAGTCCGATCCAGCCGCCGAGCTGGTGCACGCCGACGATTCCGGTGAACGAGCCCACGGTGAGGGCGAGGAAGGTGAGTGTGGCCGCGGCGAACAGGGCCACCAGCATCCGGTTCGTCTTAAGGGCTGCGATGGTCATGAACACCGTGAAGATGGTCCATGCGAGCAAGAAAGCTCCGATTCCGTCCGCGCCCGCGGCGGCCTCCGTCTCGGGGTGGGTGAGCAGCCACCAGAAGGCCAGCCAGAACGCGCCGTACGACGTGAAGGCCGTGGCGCCGAAGGTGTTTCCCTTCACAAACTCCCACATGCCGGCGGCGAACTGGGCGATTCCGCCGTAGAAGAGGGCGAGGCCGATGACGGCAGCCCCGGCCGAGGGGATGAGCCCGGAGTTGGCGAGGCTGAGTACGAACGTGGTGAGGGCAAACGCGCCTAGGCCGAGTGCCGCCGGGTCAGCGATCGCGATGCGCGGCGCGTACTCGGGTGCGGGTGCGGTTTCCGGCCGAGCCGGGAGGGTGGACGTGAGAATTGTCGTCATATGGACACTCCAATGTGTGGACCGGGACGGGGCGACTCGGTGTCGTCAACGCGTGAAAGTGACGGGGAAACAGCTCGAGTATGACACTGCGGCTCAGTGTGCGCCACTCGTCGCCCCGAAGCGGGGTGAAATCCACCAGCGACATGACACTGAGTGTCACACGTGAACGTGCGGCGCTCTCTGAGAGGGTTGGAGTGCGGCGCGGAGTCAACGTAAACTTCTCAAGACCGTCTGCGCTTTGGCAGGTGAAAGCAGAGGAACACCATGCAGGTAGTCAGCCGGGTCGCGGCGGCACTCGTCGGAGTCGTAGGGCTCATCGTGCTGCTCGGCTGGTACACGAAGGCCCCCGCGCTGACAACCGTGCTGCCCGGTCTCGCAGCCATGAAGCCGGTTACGGCCATCGCCCTGATCCTGCTGTCGGGTTCCCTACTGCTCGCGTTTCGGTGGGCGGCCGTGAGCCTGGCGACCATCGCGATCGCGCTCGGTTCCGCAACCCTCGCCGGGTACGCGCTCCGGTCGACGCTCGGTATCTCGGGCTGGGTGCCCGGGATCGACCTCGGCGGCCAGGAACCGCGCATGGCACCGATCACGGCGGTGGCACTGATCCTGCTGGGGGCCGCGGTGATCGCGGACAGGCTCGAACGAACCACCGTGATGCAGATCCTCGCGCACTCGTCCCTGTTTGTGAGCCTGATTGCCCTGCTCGGCTACGCCTATGGTCTTGCTTCCCTCTACACCGTGACCGGTTTCACGAGCATTTCGCTGCATACGGCGTTGTGCATCACGGTGCTGTCCGGGGTAATGCTGTTCCAGCGCTCCGCACTCGGACTCGTGGGCCTGCTGCGAGATCGGGGCAGCGCGGGCGAGCTCATGCGCCGGATCCTGCCCTTCCTCATTCTCGGTCCCGTTTTCCTGGGCTGGTTGAGCCTCTGGGCACAGCGTCAGGGCTGGTTCGACCTCGTGTTCAGCGTCGCAATCCTGATTACGAGCCTGACAGTGCTCGGCATCGCCCTGACCTGGATCGCCGCGCTCAAGCTCAGCGAGCTCGATCGGCAACGCGCCGACGCAATGCACGCCCTGGCCGAGGTGAATCACAGCCTCGAGGGCGCTGTGGATCTTCGCACGCGGGAGCTGGGTGAGGTAGCCGAGAGGCTTCAGACCTTCATCAAGATGGCTCCCGTCGGCATAGTCCAGCTGAGCTCCGCGGGCGGTCTACTCACGGCGAACGACCGATGGCTGGCCTTGAGTGGCCTGACCATTCAGCAATCCCTCGGCGACGGCTGGGCGCAGGCGATGCATCCGGAGGACGCCGATCGCGTGGCCGCCGCGTGGAGCGCGGCGGTCGTTGCCCGCACGAGTTACCAGGGGACATTGCGATTCCGTACACCCGAGGGCAGGGTCAGTTGGGTGCAGGTTAGCACCGCGCCCATCCATGGCCCGGACGCGACAGTCACCGGGCACTTGGCGACAGTGACAGACATCACGGAGCTCCGGAGAGCCGAGGAAGCGGCTGCCGCCGCCCGTGCACGTTTCGAGGCCGCCTTTGCGTCGTCGCCGCTCGGCACAGCAATCGTTTCTCTCGACGGTCAGGTGCTGGAGGCTAACAGGCGCCTGTTCGACCTTGCGGGGCCAACGGGCTTCGTGGGCCAGGGACACATCGACGAGCTGTTCATGCCGCCCGGAGCCGACAGTAGCGCCCGACTGAGCCTGACCGACGGGGCATCCACTCGCCAAAGGATGGACCGACGGATGCGGCGGGGCGACGAAGAGACGTGGGTCAAGGTCAGCATTGCCGAGATTAATGAGGGCGAGCAGGCCGGGGAGTTTCTTTACCAACTGGAAGACATCACCGCCCGCAGACTGGCCGAGGCTCGCGTGGAACACCTCGCATTCCATGACCCCCTCACCAACCTGCCTAACCGACTGCTTCTCCTCGACCGCCTCAATCAGGCTCTCCTGCAGGCCGGTAAGCACGGCCTGGGCGTAGCCGTGCTCTTCATCGACCTCGACAGGTTCAAATTCGTCAACGACAGCCTTGGCCACCATGCAGGTGACGCTGTGTTGACAGAGGTCGGCACGCGCCTGCGGAGGCATGCGCGATCGACCGACACGGTCTCCCGCATCGGGGGCGACGAATTCGTGGTGATTTGCCCCGGTGTCGGGAGCAACCGGGACGTTCGCAAGATTGCCGACACCCTGCAGGCCGCCATTGCCAAGTCGATCCTCGTCGGCGACCAGGTAGCATCCGTCGACGCCAGCATCGGAATCGCATTCGGTCTCGGCCACGATGACGCCGAGTCTCTTCTTCGCAACGCCGATCAGGCCATGTATCTCGCGAAGGGTCGAGGCCGGGCCCGTTACGAGGTCTTTGACGACGATTTGCGCGGTCGGATCGAGCGCAGACTCGACACGGAGCTTGCCCTGCGCACTGCGGTAGAACGCGGCGAAATCGAGACCTGGTTCCAGCCGATCGTCGATCTGCAACAGCAAACCGTGGTGGCCACCGAAGCGCTCGCGCGTTGGCGTCGTCCGGACCGGGGACTGGTTGCCCCCGGGGAGTTCATCGCCATCGCCGAGGAGGTTGGCCTGATCAAGGGCATCGGCACCACAGTGCTGGGTCAGGCCTGCCGGGCCGCCGCGTCTCTCGAGGGGCATTTGGCCGTCAGTGTAAACGTGTCACCGCGACAGTTCGTGCAGGATGACTTCGGCGCGGTGGTGAAGCTCGCGCTCGCCGAAACCGGCCTTCCGCCGGATCAGCTGTGGCTCGAACTCACCGAAAGTGCAGTGCTCGAAGCCATCGACTCGGCGGCGCGCACGTTTCAGGAATTGCGCTCGCTCGGTGTGCGGCTGGCCATTGACGACTTCGGTACCGGCTATTCCTCCTTCGCGCACCTGAAGTCGTTCACGGTTGACCTGCTCAAGATTGACCTCACGTTTATTCGCGACCTTGAGTGTTCGGACCACGACAGGGCCATCGTTGAGGGCATCCTGCGGCTCGCCGATTCCCTGAAACTCGACGTGGTCGCTGAGGGAATCGAGACGATCGGACAGCGCGATCTTCTCACGGAGATGGGCTGTCGCTATGGGCAGGGGTACCTGTTCTCGAAGCCTGGGCCGGCTGTTCTCCCCGACGTGGACTTCGGCGATATGCTCTCCAGCTCGTCGCTCATTCGCCCTTCCCCCAAATAGGTCACAAAAAGCTGGTCAGCGGCTTGCATCCGATATAGGCTCACAGCTAATAGTTCTGTTCGGGGGAGGCCCGCGTGGCAACCCTGACTGAAATTCTTATCCTGCACGGGCTGCTGCCCATCGAGGTGCTCGACACTCTCATGGCGGGTGACCCTGCCGACGAGAGCGCGGTCAGGGCGCTGGTGGAAAGCGGCGTCATCACTGAACTCCAGTTCGCCAAGGCCAGGGCGCAGCAGGCCAATCTTCCCTTCGTCGAACTTCTCGACTACCCCGTCGATCGCCTCGCGGTGGCTCTCGTCACCCCGGCGGTGTGCCGGCGTCATGAAGTGCTGCCGATCGCCATCGCTGAGGGTCGCCTCCTCCTCGCGATGGTTGACCCCGGCAACGTCTTTGCCCTCGACGACGTGCGTGAGGCATCGCGTATGCAGGTCAGGCAGGTCGTCGCGGAGAGGGCGGACCTGCTGGCCGCGATCGCCCGCTACCACCGCGCCGATGACGAGCTCACCAACCTCACCACGACGCTCGAGGAAGAGCACGCGCCTTCAGAGTCGGATGCGTTCGGAGTGTCGGATTCCCTCGACGATGACGCCCCAATTGTTCGTTTCGTCAATCTGCTCGTCAGTCAGGCCATCCAGGACCGGGCCTCGGACATCCACATTGAACCCGCGGAGCACAGCCTCGGCGTGCGGTACCGCATTGACGGAGTGCTGCACGAGATGCAGCGCGCCCCTAAAAGCATTCAGAACGGCGTGATTTCCCGGCTCAAGATCATGAGCGACATCGACATCTCAGAGCGTCGCAAGCCTCAGGACGGGCGTATGTCCGTGAGCCACGGCGGCCGTAAGATCGATCTTCGGGTCGCCACCCTCCCCACGGTCTGGGGCGAGAAGATCGTCATGCGAATTCTCGACAACTCCAGCACCAAACTGAGCCTGCGCGACCTCAACCTGCTCGAGGGCAACTTCAACGCCTACAAGAGGGCCTACTCCAAGCCATACGGAATGATCCTCGTGACCGGGCCGACGGGATCCGGCAAGTCCACCACGCTCTACACCACCCTGAACTCAGTCGCTCGCCCGGAGATCAATGTGATCACGGTCGAAGACCCGGTGGAATATCGCATGGAGGGCATCAACCAGGTGCAGGTGAATCCCAAGGCGGGCCTCACCTTCGCAAGCGCGCTCCGCTCCATCCTGCGATCAGACCCGGACGTGGTGCTGATCGGCGAGATTCGTGACCACGAAACCGCACTCATCGCCATCGAGGCGGCCCTCACCGGCCACCTCGTGCTGTCGACCCTGCACACCAACAACGCGCCGAGCGCCATCACTCGGCTCACGGAAATGGGCATCGAGCCGTTCCTCGTGGGCTCCGCACTCGATTGTGTCGTGGCCCAACGCCTGGCGCGCCGGTTGTGCGATCGCTGCAAGCTGCCCGACACCCGCGAGGTGGAAGAACTCGTGCTCTTGAAGTTCGCGGTAGACCCCGACCTGCAGGCACCGCTGATCTATCGGCCGGTCGGGTGCGCAAGTTGCTCGAAGACCGGTTATCGGGGGCGCATCGCCGTTCACGAAGTGATGACAGTCTCCGAAGAGATCGAACGTCTCACGGTGGGCCGCGCCTCAAGCGCCGAGATTCTGCGGGCGGCGAAAGAGCAGGGCATGGTCACCCTGCGTGAAGACGGTTGGGCCAAGGTTTTGCTCGGGCTCACATCTATTGAAGAGATTCTCCGAGTGGTGGCGTAGAACGTGAAGGACAGGCAGCATGAACAATCCGATCTATGAGATTCCGGTCACATCTCCCGGCCCCGGTTCCACGGCCATGGGCCGAGCGGATGCCGACGGCTCCGTCGGCTCCGACGCCTCCCGCGGGGGCGCGGGGGAGCCGGACTACCTCACTGCCCCGGTCGTGTCGACCGAGGGAGTGTTCGTGGATGCGGGTGAAACCGCCACAACCCCCTCCGCCGGCATCGCACTGGGGGAGGACGGGCTAAACGCCGATCCGGATCTGCTCAACGCGCTCAAGGTGGTTCTCGACCTCAATGCCTCCGACCTGCATGTCACGGTCGGGGCGCAGCCGAGCATCCGCCTCGACGGCGGGCTGCGCCCGGTCGAGGGCTCCACGAAGTGGCTGCGAGACAAGGTCACATCGGCACTCTTCAGCCTGCTCACGGTGGAACAGCGCGAGGAATTTGAACGGGAGCTGGAGCTCGACTTCGCGTACACGGCCAGCGGTGCGAGATTTCGGGTGAACTACTATCAACAGCGCAACTCGGTGGGCGGGGCCTTCCGGTTGATTCCACGTGAGATCAAACAGCTCGCCGAGCTGGGCGTGCCGGAGTCCGTCGCCAAATTCGCGCAGTTGCCGCGCGGGCTCGTGCTCGTGACCGGACCCACAGGGTCGGGCAAGTCCACCACCCTCGCGGCCCTCATCGACCTGGTGAACCGCACCCGCGCCGACCATATCGTCACTGTCGAAGACCCGATTGAGTTTCTGCACCGCCATCAAAAGTCGCTCGTGAACCAGCGCGAGGTGGGGCACGACACGCACAGCTTCGCGGCGGCGCTCAAGCACGTGCTGCGGCAGGACCCCGATGTGATCCTGATCGGTGAGTTGCGTGACCTCGAAACCGTGTCTGTCGCCCTCACGGCGGCGGAGACCGGACACCTCGTGTTCGCGACGCTGCACACCCAGGACGCCGCGCAAACCATCGACCGTGTGATCGACGTCTTCCCGCCGTACCAGCAGGGCCAGGTGCGCGCCCAGCTCGCGGCCACCCTGCAGGGCGTCGTGTGTCAAACCCTCGTTAAAAAGGTCGGTGGTGGCCGTGTGGTGGCCACCGAAGTGCTCGTGACGACCTCGGCCATCGCGAACCTCATCCGCGAGGGCAAGACGTACCAGATCTCCTCCGCCATGCAGGCGGGCCGGGCGCTCGGCATGCACACGATGGACCAGCACCTGGCCGACCTCGTGAACGCCGGTCAGATCACCCGGCAGTCCGCCGAAGAAAAGGCTCAAGACCTTGAGGGGCTCGCGCAGCTCATTGCGCACTCGAGCGGCGGCAGCAGCTCCATAGACACCACGATGTCGGCCGGAGGAATTGACTTCGGCGACTCCTTCTCAGCCAGAAAGAAGTAGCGCCATGCCCGCCACTCTCGCCTACGCCTATAAGGGACGCAACGCCGCAGGAAAGGTCGTGAAGGGACGACTCGATGCCGCCTCGGAGAGCGCCGCCATGACGCGCGTGCGCACGATGGGGCTCGCGCCGATCTCTGTTGACGAGGTGGCTGTCGGTACCGGGCTGAGTCGTGAGATCAGCATTCCGGGCTTCACGAAGCATCCGGGGCTCAAAGACCTTGCCGTGATGAGCCGTCAGATGGCCACCATGACCTCGGCCGGGCTCTCCCTGCTGCGTACCCTCAACATCCTCTCGTCGCAGACAGAGAACAAGGAACTCGCCAAGATTCTCACGAGTGTGCGCAACGACGTGGAGACGGGCGTCTCCCTGTCCGAGGCCATGGTGAAACACTCCAACGTGTTTCCGCCCATCATGATCAACCTCATCAAGGCCGGGGAGACGGGCGGTTTTCTCGAGAATTCGCTCAACTCGGTGGCCGGCAACTTCGAGTCGGAGGGAAAGCTGCGCGACACCATCAAGTCCGCCATGGCCTACCCCACCATCGTGCTCATCATGGCCGTGGTGGCGGTCATCGGCATGCTCACCTTCATCGTGCCCGTCTTCGAGAAGATGTTCGCCGGCTTCGGCGGCCAGCTTCCCCTTCCCACCATGATCCTCGTCGTGCTCTCCAAGGTCATGGTGTGGCTGCTGCCCGTGCTGGTCGTGCTGGGCATCGCCTTCTCGGTGTGGTGGCGCAAGAACAAGAACACCGAGGCCGTGCGCAAGATCATCGACCCGATCAAGCTCAAGGTGCCCGTCTTCGGGCCGCTCATGACCAAGCTCGCGATCGCACGGTTCAGCCGAAACTTCTCCACCATGATCGGCGCCGGTGTGCCCATCCTGCAGTCGCTCAACATCGTGGGGGAGACCTCCGGCAACTGGGTGGTGGAATCCGCGCTGCGCAAGGTGCAGGAGTCAGTGCGGCAGGGCATGTCCATCGCCGGGCCGCTGTCGCTCGAACCCGTGTTTCCGCCCATGGTCGTGCAGATGATCGCCGTCGGCGAAGACGCCGGAGCGCTGCAGACCATGCTCGGCAAGATCGCTGACTTCTACGACCAGGAGGTGCAATCCACGGCCGAACAGCTGACTGCCTTGATCGAGCCGCTCATGATCGCGTTCATCGGAGTCGTCATCGGCGGCATGATCGTGGCGTTGTATATGCCCATGTTCTCGATCTTCGAGTACATCAAATAAGAACATTCCCCAAACTGGGTCTTGAATAGTCAGGTTTTGTACATTTTGTGGTGATACACCCCCTATGCTGGGGCCATACGAGCGAATGTCCTGCTCACAGGCACCCACAGAAGGAACCCCCATGATCAGCAGACTGACCGCTCCGCTCGCCCGCAAGCGCGCCGCCCTGAACAAAGAAGACAAGGGGTTCACGCTCATCGAGCTGCTAGTGGTGGTCATCATCATTGGCATCCTCGCGGCCATCGCCATCCCGATCTTCCTCAGCCAGCAGAACCAGGCCAAGGATGCGGGAGCCCAATCAGACCTAGGAAATGCCAAGGTCGCCTACGTAAGTTACTTGGTGGACTCCCCGTCGGGTACGAGTGTTGAGACGGCGGTCGCCCTCACCCCCTTCGGCTTTGCAGCCAGCTCCGGCGTTACCATCGCTGTCAAGACCGGAGGCACGGCATTTTGCATCGACGGCCAGAGCACGACCCTCAAGAAGTTCAAGGTCACCAATTCCGGCGGAGTTGTTCCGGGCAACTGCTAGGTAGCCGGGCCGGTCGCGCTGCTGGGCCCGTAGTGGAATCTGTTTTGGTGGGGTGTCGCTCTGGCGACACTCCACCGCTGAGTCTCCGATACGATAACGACTGGATCCCGAGGAAGACTGACTCATGAACGTTCTTCCTGAGAACGCAGCGCGACGTGCAGAAGTCGGGTTCGGCCTCATCGAGGTTGCCGTTTCAATGTTTCTGCTCGGTCTCCTCGCCGTGGCATTCCTGCCATTCCTGGTGCAGGGAATTCAACAGTCGTCGGCCAACGGAACGCTCGCTACCGCGACCCAGCTGGTGAACCGGGAGATCGAGAACGCGCGCGCACAGGCGACCTGCACGAACCTGTCCACGAGCCTGAGCCCCGCACTGGTCCCCGTGGGCGAGGCAGAGGGAGTAGACCTTCACGTCACCCGCACAGGTGGCACCTGTCCGGCGGCGGCAGCGGCATACCCGACAACTGTACTCGTGGAGGTAAAGGTGGAGCGTGCAGACACCGGGGCCGAGTTGGCTCGCGCCACAACCCTGATTTTCGTTGAGGCGAAATAGACATGCTCACCCGGCGTCACAAGGAATCTGAACACGGCTACACGCTCGTGGAACTCATCGTGTACAGCAGCCTGCTAATAGTCGTCGTGTCTGTCGTCGCGGGGTTATTCATCAGCGGCCTCACCACGACGAACCGTGTTCAGGCCATGACGGCTGCAACAACGTCGGGACAAGTCGTGGTGGACTCCGTCGAAACGAACGTGCGCAACGCTAGCGGATTCCGCTTGACGACTCCATCGGGTTCGGATCAACTCCTGGTTGCCCGCACCGCGAAACGGGATGAAGCCCTGTCCTGGCAGTGCGTGGCCTGGTACTACTCGGCCGCCGGCAACGGCAGCATCCGTTTCAAACAGTCCCCGTGGGAAATTCTGACGCCGACGCCTGCAGAACTCCTCACCTGGACTCTGGTTCAGCGGGGAATCAAGCCCGTGCCGGGAACACCCATCTTTTCCTCAACTGGACAACAGGTGACCATGAAATTCAACAGCCTCGTCGGTGTGCACCCGCCTGTCATGATCTCAAGTTCTGCCACCAGTCGGGCCGGAGCACCGGGCAGCCCCATATGTTAGCGCGCAGTATCGCCGCGCTGCGTTCACGCCCGGACCGCGGGGCCGCCCTCGCCTCCGTGCTCGGCCTGATGGTTCTGGGGCTGATCTTTGCCTCGCTGATCACGGCATCCGTCGTGGGAGCCTACGGAGTAACTTCCGCAACCCGGTCGGGGGTGCAGTCCGGAGCCGCAGCTGATGCCGGCATTGCCGCCGTCCGCGCGTCGTTGTACCAAATCGAAGGATGCAAATCTCCGGAGGACACAGGTGCTTACTCTGCGGCGGGATCGCAGACATCGCCGAAGTACGACGCACAAGTCTGGTTCACATTAGGTGAGTTGAGCGCCGTCGGAAACGAGTGGTTTGAGGGGTGCCCGCTAGCCCTGGCGACCTACGTGAAAATCGTTTCGACGGGATACGCGCAACAGACGGGAGTCAACGGTGCCGCTGTGGGCGATCAAACCACAATCGAAGCCGTCTTGAAGTACGGGAATGACGCGGCGGGAGTGGCTCTCTATCTCTATAAGGGCGGCACCGTTGAGGCGAACTCTGAGTTCATCATGACGGGTTCCCCCGGTGCCGGGATCATGGTGAAAGACGGCGATTTCACGTGCGCCAAGAACAATTCCGAGATCATCGGGAACGTCGTTGTTACGGGAAATTTGACACTAGCGTCCACTGGACAAGCCTGCTCCATCAAGGGGGACGTGTGGGTATCCCAACTGGCCACTCTTGGTCAGGGGAAGGTCGAGGGCAACCTGAGCTCGGGTGCTGTGAGCCCCACACTGACATCCGGCATGGTCGGTCCCAATCCGCCCGGAACGACGGTGGGTGGCACTTACACGCAGCCCGCCGTTATGCCCGCCGTGCCGCCGTGGACTGAGATAGGCCCGCTGTTCACGCGCTGGAAGAACAAAAACGGTACACCCTATGAGGTGAAGACGCAGTGCAACCTGACTGACCGCACACCGGGCGGTAGTACCTCCCTGGGCGGGACTGCCGTGGGCATGCCGGTCATCATCAACGCATTGGGCTGCGTCTCGGGTCCAACCGTGTCCAGCAACACCACGGTCAGGCTCACGAGTGATGTCGTCATCTATGCGAACACATTTGATTTCTCGGCGGTGAACCAGCTGAATTTCTCGTCGTCGTCGACTGCGTCACACAGGATCTGGTTCATCACACCTGACCTCAACCCCAGCGATCTGAGACCGAGCTGCAACAGGGCTTTGCAGGGAGATTTCGCAGTGAAGGTTGGCTTTACCATCGCAGATCGCATCGAGGCTCTGCTCTACACGCCGTGCGCCTTCATTTCGACCAATAATTTCAGCTGGCGCGGGCAAATCATTGCTGGAGAGCCGAGTGCTGTCAAGAACAACCCCGTCTTTGCCTTCGCGCCGGTGGGAATCCCGGGCGTAAACCTGACAACGGGCAGCGCGACATCCGTTCTCCCGATTCCCCAGCCGGGCTCGGTCGTATCTAACCGCGAAGTTTCCTACTGATGACTACAGGAGTACAGCAATGACGGATAGCGTCGTCGGGATCGACATCGGCACGTCGGGTCTGCGCGGCGTGGAGGTGCGGGATGCCGGCAAGGCCCGTCCCACGGTAGTTCGCTATCACGAGATTCCGCTGCCGGAGGGAGCCGTCAATCGTGGAGAGGTGGCCGAACCCAACACGGTTGCGGCCGCGCTCAAAGCGCTCTGGTCGGCGGGCGGGTTCAAGAGCAAGAACGTGGTGCTCGGCGTCGGTAACCATCGCGCCCTCGCCCGGGACCTGGCCGTACCCAAGATGCCGATGAAACGCATCCGTGAAACCCTGCCTTTTCTCGTCGCCGACATGCTGCCCGTGCCCGTCGCGGAGGCACTGCTCGATTTCTATCCAATCAACGAGAGCGACGGGGAGAACGGGCCGGAGATCAACGGCTTGCTGGTCGTGGCCGTGAAAGAGGCCGTGCAGGGCAATATTGCCGCTGTGCAGTTGGCTGGCCTCACGGCCGTCGAGGTCGATCTCATTCCCTTCGCCGTGAGCCGGGCGGTGTGCCGCGGCACGAGTTTTGAGGGGGCGGTCGCCCTCATTGATGTGGGTCAGGCCACGACGAGCGTAGTGATTACCCTCGCTGGTGTTCCGCAGTTTGTGCGTCTCATCCCGGCCGGTGGGGGAGACCTCACCCAGGCGCTCATGCTGGGACTGTCCATCGACGCTCCCACGGCCGAGGCCCTGAAACTCGACAACGTTCTGACAGAACCCGCGATCGGCCAGACGGCCGAGGCTGCCATCATCATCGAGGCCACGGGCGACCTGCTCAACAGTCTGCGCAATACGGTCAACTACTTTTCGAACACTCGGCAACATATCCCGGTGACCGGCATCGTGCTCTCGGGTGGCGGAGCCAAACTGACCGGCTTTGCTGAGGCGCTGGGTGCGCTCACTCGACTGCCCATTCTGACGGCCGATCCCTTCGCCTCGGTCGCCCCCGGTAAGGGCGTTGATGGTGCCGCCCTACGCGCCACAGACGGCGCATTCACCGTGGCGCTCGGCCTCGCGCTGGGGAGTGTGGCATGAGCACCAGGAACACACCAGACGTCCTCATGCTGGGTGCAGAACCCCGCATGGACCTGCTGCCGCCCGAGGTGCGTTCGGCTAAAAGAGTCAGGGCGACCAGACGACGTCTTGGCGGAGCACTGGTGGCTGTTCTGGTTCTTGTCGGGGCGGGGGTCGGCGCCTCTACCTGGTACGCCATTCAGGGTCAGGCTGAACTGACCGCCGCGCAGGATCTCACGACTGAGTTGCTCACGAGTCAGTCGAAGTATTCCGAGGTGCAGCGGGTGCAGGCGGCCCTGGACACGACGGTGGCCGCCCGGCAGTTTGGTGCGTCGACCGAGATCGACTGGAAGGCGTATATCGCCCAGGTGCGGGCGTTGGTGCCGAGCACGGTGACCGTGGACACCCTGTCGGTCGATTCCGCGTCGCCTTTGGTGCCGTACGAGCAGGCGACGACGCCGTTACTGAACCCCCGGGTGGCGACGATCAGAATTGTGTTCACGAGTCCGGATGCGACGAGTGTGCCGGAGTGGCTTGACAGCATGTCGACCTTGCCCGGTTACGCGGATTCCCGGCCGGCGGCTATCACCCGAACTGACCTCGGCACCTACACGGTGGATTTCGTGCTGCACGTGAATGAGGGCGCGTTCTCGGAGCGCTTCGCCACCCCGGAAGGACAGTAATCGTGGACAAGAACAGGCTCTGGGTGATTGGCGCGGTGCTGGTTATCGGCGCGGTAGTGGTGCTCGGGTGGGGGCTGGGGATTTCGCCGAAGCTGACCGAGCTGCGCGCGTATGAGGCGGAGCGGGACACCACGATGGCCCAGAATGCGGTGTATGAGGCACAGATCGTGGCCCTGAAGGCGCAGTTCGAAGACATAGACGCGCTCAGAGATGACCTCTCCGACGTTCAGCTGGCCGTGCCGGGCGCCGCAGAGATTCCGGGATTGGTTACGCAGCTCACTGCGATTGCGGCGACCAGTCAGGTGGTGGTATCGGCCTTCACCCCGAACGACGCGCAGGCCTACGACCCGGCACTTCTCGCCGTCACCGCGCCCGTGGAACCGTCCACAACAGTTCCCGCGCCGACCACGGGTGCCGGTGCGGTTGCGGTTGCGGATGCGGTTGCGGTTGCGGAGCCAACCGTGGACCCCCGCATTACCGCGACCAACTTCGTTGCCATCCCGATCTCGATCACTGTTGACGGGCCGTACGACAATGTGCTGGACTTTGTGTCAGGCCTTCAGTACGGCCAACGGCTCGTCATGGTCACCGCCGTCTCCACAACGGTGCCCACTCCGGAGGGCACGGTATCCGGCACCATTACGGCACTGGTCTACGTGCTTCTGGATCCCGATGAGGTGGCCCCGTAACCCCGAAATGAAATTGCCCCCTGAACTGGGGGTCGAAATTGGAACTTCTTAACTTAATTGTGTGCTAGCGACGTATGCTCAGATCAAGCTAGCGAAGGCCCTCCTCGCAAGCACCCAGAGAAGGACCCATCATGATCAAGAGCCTCACCGGACCGCTTGCCCGCAAGCGCGCGGCCCTGAACAAAGAAGACACAGGGTTCACCCTCATCGAGCTCCTCGTTGTCGTCATCATCATCGGAATTCTGGCAGCAATCGCCATTCCGATCTTCCTCAGCCAGCAGAACCAGGCCAAGAATTCCGCCGCGCAATCCGACCTCGGAAACGCCAAGGTCGCCTACGTGAGTTACCTCGTGGACACGCCGGCCGGCGCGAGCGTCGCCGTGGCGACGGCCCTCACGCCTTACGGTTTCGCAGCGACCACCGGAGTTACTGTCACCATTAAGACCGGCGGCACTTCCTTCTGCATCGACGCCGTGAGCTCCGCTCCCGCGCCAAATGCGTTCAGCATCACTAACGCAGGTGGGGTCGTCAAGGCTGCTTGCCCGTAGGCCGTAGGCCGCAGGAAGTCATCGTCGTGGGGTGTCGCCGAGGCGGCACCCCACAGGTGACTGCAACCGCAAAAAGCTCGCCTGAAGCGGCTCGAGAAAGTGGGTGCCATGACCGTCTCACCTAGTTCGTCGGCCAGGCTGGCAGACGCAGGCTTCGGCCTCATTGAGATTGCCGTGTCCATGTTTCTGCTTGCCCTCCTCGCCGTGGCGTTCCTGCCATTCCTTGTGCAGGGGGTTAGGCAATCCTCCGCCAACGGAACCCTGGCAACCGGTACCCAGCTTGTGAACAAGGAGATGGAGAACGCCCGTGCCCAGACCACGTGCACGGGCCTCACGGCGTCGACGTTCACGGTGCTTGACCCGCGTGGCGTCACGCTTCAGGTGGCTCGCACTGTCGGCGGTGCCTGCCCCGCAGCTGCGCTGTCCTATCCGATCACTGTGCCCGTTGCTGTCACGGTGACGCGCACCGATACCGGCGCCGTTCTGGCTTCGGCCAAGAGCCTGATTTTCGTGGCGGTGAAATGAGATGCCATTTCCTCAGCGCGACGATCCAGAACGGGGATACACGCTCGTTGAACTGATCGTGTACAGCGGCCTTCTTCTCCTCGTCGTGACAGTCGTCGCTTCTCTGTTCGTCAGCGGCCTCACTACGACCGAACGTGTGCGTGCAATGACGGCCGCGACCACGTCGGCCCAGGTAGTGGCAGATTCAATCGAGACCAACGTACGCAATTCCACAGACTTCCTGCTGACGAATCCGTCCGGCACCGACCAGTTCCTCGTCGCCCGCACGACGCGACGCGACGCGACGCTGTCCTGGCAGTGCGTGGCCTGGTACTACTCGGCGAGCGGCCAAGGAAGCATCCGCTTCAAGCAGTCCAGCGTGGCGATACTCGCACCCACGCCGACGGAACTTCAGGACTGGACCCTCGTGCAGCAAGGGATCACGCCTCTATCGGGAGCAGCGGTGTTTACGACCAGCGGCCAGAGTCTGACCGTGAACTTCAACAGTCTTGTCGGTGATCACCCGCCCGTCGTGATCTCCAGCTCCGCAACGAGTCGGGCCGGAGCATCGGGGAACCTGACATGTTTCTGATTGGCACACTTGCCTCCCTGCGCGACAAGCCGGAGCGCGGCGCCGCCCTGGCGTCTGTTCTCGGTGTCATGGCCGTTGGGCTGATCTTCGCATCGCTCATCACCGCATCGATCGTGGGAGCCTACGGAGTAAGTTCTGCCACACGCTCCGGTGTTCAATCGGGCGCGGCCGCGGACGCCGGGATTGCGGCGGCCCGCAGGGGCCTGTACGTTCTGGGGGATTGCGCTGCACAACCTACGCCAGGGACCTATTCTTCGGCGGTCCCGCCCAAGTACAGTGCAACGATCGAGTACTACACGGGGAGTGCTTGGTTTGCCGGATGTCCCGCGCTGACCGCCAGTCAGGTACGCATTACCTCGAACGGCACTGCTGAGGCCGCGGGAATTAACGGTGCCACCGTAGGCAACGCCACAAAGGTTGAAGCGGTGTTCAAATACATTATTCCCGGGGTACAACCGAGCGGAGTGGCCCTCTATCTCTACAAAGGTGGGGTAGTCGAGGCAAATTCCAGCTTCGACATGACGGAGTCACCCGGTGCGGGTCTCATGGTCAAGAGCGGCAACTTCGATTGTGCCAAGAACAACGCGGTGGTCAACGGCAGTGTGATCGTGAACGGCAATCTCACCTTCACGAGCACATGTACCGTGAACGGGAGCGCGTGGGTCTCGGGCACGGCAAGCCTCGGATCGGGCCTCATTAGGGACGATCTAACCGCTGGCGCAGTGAGTCCGAACCCCCCGGGCGCACGCGTGGGTGGAACTTACACGAACTCGGCGGTGATCCCCACGATCCCCACGTGGACCGAGCTGGGCTACAGCCCCACCTCATGGGTCGACTCCACCGGCACACCCTATGAGATCAAGACTGTTCTCACACCGTCGGCTTGCGTGCTGCCCAATGGCAGCTTGGGGGGAACCGTGGCCGGCAAGCCCCTGATTTTGAATGCCCTCGGGTGTCTGGGCGGGCCCACGGCGGCGAACAACACGACAGTCAGCCTCACCAGCGACGTGGTGATTTACGCCAACAAGTTTGACTTCTCCGAGGTCAACTCGTTGCAGTTCTCGTCGTCGACGAGTGCGCTACACAAGATCTGGTTTATCACACCGGACCTTCTCGCAAATTCCCAGCCCACCTGCACAGCCCTCACACAAGGAGACTTCTCAGTCAAGAACGGGTTTGCGATCAATGACCCGATCGACGCTTTGCTTTACACGCCGTGTGCGTTCTCGGGGGCGAATGGATTCACCTGGAGCGGGCAGATCATCGCCGGCAATTACAGCTCCGTGAAGAACAACCCCACGTTCACGTTTACTCAGATCGGCGTGCCCGGGGTGAACCTTGACACGGGCAGCGTGCTGTCAACCATCGCCATTCCGCAGCCGGGCGCCGTCGTGTCGATTCGGGAGATCTCTGGCTGATGAACGAAAGATGGAGCACATGACGAAGGACGTTGTGGGAATCGACATCGGTACAACCGGGCTTCGCGCCGTCGAGGTGCGCGATGCCGGCAAGGCCCACCCGAAGCTGGTGCGTTACCACCAAGTGTCTCTTCCTGAGGGCGCGGTTAACCGTGGCGAGGTCGCCGAGCCCAATACTGTTGCCGCAGCGCTCAAGACACTGTGGTCGACCGGCGGGTTCAAGAGCAAGAATGTGGTGCTGGGGATCGGAAACCATCGCGCGCTAGCCCGCGATCTCGCGGTTCCGAAGATGCCGATGAAGCGCATCCGTGAGACCTTGCCCTTTCTGGTCGCTGACATGCTCCCGGTCCCCGTCGCAGAGGCCTTGCTTGATTTTTACCCGATCAACGAGAGTGAGGGTGAGAACGGGCCGGAGATCAATGGCTTGCTGATCGTGGCTGTGAAGGAGGCTGTGCAGGGCAATATCGCCGCTGTGCAGCTGGCTGGCCTCACGGCCCTCGAGGTTGATCTGATCCCGTTCGCCGTGAGCCGGGCGGTGTGCCGCGGCACGAGTTTTGACGGGGCGGTCGCCCTTATCGATGTGGGGCAGGCCACCACGAGCGTCGTGATCACCCTCGCCGGCGTGCCGCAGTTCGTGCGACTGATCCCGGCCGGCGGAGGAGACCTCACGCAGGCGCTCGTGCTCGGCCTATCCGTCGATGCTCCCACTGCAGAGTCGGTAAAGCGCGAGCACGGGCTCGCCGGGGCATCCACCAGTCAGGCCCCCGAGACGTCCATTATCACCGAGGCGACGAGCGACCTGCTTAACAGCCTGCGCAACACCGTCAACTACTTCTCCAATACCAGGCCGCACATTCCGGTGACCGGAATAGTGCTTTCCGGCGGCGGCGCTCAGCTCGGCGGTTTCACGGCGGCACTCGGCGCGCTGACCCGGCTGCCCATTCTGCCAGCAGATCCGTTCGCCTCGGTTGCGCTCGGGCGCGGAGTTGATGCCGCCGCCCTCCATGCCACGAACGGTGCGTTCAACGTGGCCCTCGGCCTCGCACTTGGGAGCGGAGCATGACCGGCAAGAAGGCAACAACAGTCGATCTTGTTCTCGGCGCGGAACCCCGTATGGACCTGCTCCCGCCAGAGGTGCGCACACTCAAGAAAGTCAAGGCTACGAGGCGACGCCTCGGCGGTCTGCTGGTGGCAGTCTTGGTGCTCGTCGGGTCAGGAATCGGGGCCTCTACGTGGTACTCCATGCAGAGCCAGGCGGAACTTGACGCCGCGCGGGAGCGCACCACTGAGTTGCTCACGAGTCAGACGAAATATTCCGAGGTGCAGAGGGTGCAGGTGGCCTTGGACACCACCCTGGCAGCGCGACAGTTCGGCGCATCCACTGAGATCGATTGGAAGGCGTACCTTGCCGAAGTGCGGGCTCTTGTTCCGAGCACCGTCACCGTTGACACCCTGTCCGTCGATTCGGCATCACCGCTTGTTCCGTATGAGCAGGCGACTGCACCTTTGCAGAATTCCCGGGTGGCCACTATCAGGATCCTGTTCACCAGCCCCGATGTCACGAGTGTGCCGGAGTGGCTCGGCAGCATGTCGACGCTGCCCGGCTACGCGGATTCCCAGCCAGCCGTGATCACGAGAACTGCCGAGGGTCCCTACACTGTGGACTTCGTGCTGCACGTGAACGAGGGCGCGTTCTCGGGCCGCTTCGCCCCGGAGGGACAGTAATCGTGGACAAGAACAGGCTCTGGGTAATCGGTGCCGTGCTGGTGATCGGCGCGGTCGTGGTGCTCGGGTGGGTGCTCGGCATCTCGCCGAAGCTGAGCGAGGTGCGCGCCCATTCTGCGGAGCGGGAAACCACACTGGCTCAGAATGCCGCATACGAGGCACAAATCGTGTCGCTGAAGAAGCAGTTCGAAGACATCGACTCGCTCAAAGCGGATCTGTCCGACATTGTGCAGGCTGTGCCCGCTTCCGCCCAGATGCCCGCACTTCTTGGCGAGCTCAACCAGGTTGCCGCGAGCAGCCAGGTGGTGATTTCGGCGTTTACGGCGAACGATGCGCAGGCCTACGACCCGGCGCTGCTGGCCGTCGTTGACACCGCAGTCGTGGCGCCGGAGGCCACGCCCACACCGGCGCCCAGCGCTGCGACCGACGCCGATGCGGTCGCTGCGAACGCTGTCACCGCCGGCGTGGCCGGGGTGGGTTCGGTCGGGGGAGTCGACCCCCGCATCACTCCCTCCAACTTCATCGCCATCCCGATTTCGATCACCGTCGACGCTCCATACGACAACGTGCTGGATTTCGTCTCGGGCGTTCAGAGTCGACAACGGTTGGTGCTGGTCACCGCGGTGTCCACGACCGTTCCCACGGTGGAGGGTTCGGTGACTGGAACCATCACGGCCTTTGTCTACGTTCTTCTTGACTCGAACGCGGAGGCCGCGGAGGTTCAATGACCCGAACGCTGCACACAAAGCTGCATTTCAGCCGAATTCTCAGCAAACCCCCCGTTTGGGGGTAGATGTCGCTACGCTTGACGAAGACTTTACCCATATCCAGCGGTCCCGAGAGGAGGCCCGAGCATGCATCGGACTCTGTCCCGCGCTGACTCCCGCCCCGTCATGCCGCCCGTTGACCCTGTCGCACGCGTTATCGTTCGAGCCCAGAGACGGCAAGTGTCGGAGCAGTCACCCGTTTCGGCGCATGCGCCGAGATCACGCACTCGCCTGGCCATAATCTGGCTGCTTGTTGTCGTGCTGGTCGTCGCGGCCATCGTGACGACATTAGCGATCGCCGATATCGATCTGAGTCTCGCCGCCCCAGCGCAGGGCTTCTTTTTAGCGCTCGTGACGGCGTCGCCGCGAGCCTGATCGTCGGGTGACGATAGCGTTGGTTCGGGGTCGGTATGAGTCGACCACGACAGGAAGGCGGGGGTGAGCGTGTCCGAACTGAGCAGCGTGATGGTGGGCGTTGTCGTCACGCTTGCGGTGGTCTACGGCCTCATGATCGGTTCCTTCCTCAACGTCGTGATCTACCGGGTGCCGCTGGGCAAGTCGGTGGTGTCTCCGCCGAGCGCGTGCCCGCAGTGCGGCGTGGCTATCCGTCGGCGGGACAACGTGCCGGTGCTGTCCTGGCTTCTGCTCCGTGGGCGCTGCCACAATTGTGGGGCTCCCGTTTCTCCGCGCTACCTGTTCGTGGAGTTGGGCACCGCGATCTTCTTCGGCGTGGTGGCCTGGTGGGTGGTCGGGAGGCAGCCCGTCCCTTCCGATGGCACCGGCCTGCTTCTGCTGATCATCACTCTATTGGCGTTCCTGTACCTGGCAGCCATCAGTATCGCCCTGGCCCTCATCGACATCGATACGCATCGGCTCCCCAATCGGATCCTGCTGCCGGCGTACTGGGTGGCCGTCGTACTGCTGACCGCCGCTGCGCTGCTCGGTGGCGAACCCGAGCGCCTCCTCGGCGCCGCCGTGGGTGGTGCGGGGCTCTTCGGCCTTTACCTCGCGCTCGCCCTGATCCGGCCCGGCGGCATGGGTTTCGGAGACGTCAAGCTTGCGGGCGTACTGGGGCTCTACCTGGGCTGGCTCGGCTGGGGCCAACTCGCCGTGGGCGCCTTCGGCGCTTTCCTCCTCGGCGGTCTGTTCGGCGTCGCCCTGCTGTTGGCCAAGCGAGCCGGACGCAAGAGCAGCATCCCCTTCGGGCCCTGGATGCTCGCGGGTGCCTGGCTCGGAATCCTCTTCGGCGTGCCGCTCGCAGCCGGGTATCTGTCACTCTACGGTTTGGCGTGACGCGCCGGGCCCTCCCGGGTTCCGGGCCTGTGCCTTGGTACTATGACAGCTGTCAGTCACCATTCAGGCTACGAGGAGTGCAGCATGAGCGACACAACACCCAACAACGCACGCAACGAACCCCACGGCGGCACGAACCCTGAAACGGATGCGACGACGCCCGCCCCGCACACCGAGATCGACTACGACTCGGCTGCCCCGCAGGAGCCCGAAAACTTCACCGGCACGGGATCCCACTCGGCGGTTCCGGCACTCGCCGACGACTATGCGGCGCCCCGCGACGAGATCGCAACGGAGCCGGCGAAACCGGAGTCGACCGTTGCTCAGCCGACGGTTGCCGAACCCGTCATTGTGCCCGCTGCAGTGGTCGTTCCTGCCGCGCCCGTGACCCCGCCGGTCAACGAGCCCGTCTATGAGCCGGTCACGCCCGCCGCAACCGCGGCTCAGTCGCCGATCTACGTTCAGGCGCCTCAGCGCCCGGTCGACCGCAGTAACCGCGGCGTTGGCGTGCTTATCGCCCTGCTGGCCACTGGAGTCTTCGCCGTGATCTACGCGATAGCGATCTTCATCATCGCGGGAGTCACCAGCACCACGCTCGCCGTGGCCGCCACGACGTTCACGGAATTCGCCGTTCGCCCGGTCTTCTACATTCCCGTGCTGTTCTTCTTCCTGGCTTTCGCCTTGCTCGTGGTTGTGATCAACCGCAGCGGTTGGTGGGCCTACGTGCTCTTCGGCTTCCTCGTGGGCGTCGTGGTGTATTTCTCCTACATCGGCGGTGCGCTGCTCACCGTGCAGGCCTGGAACCTGAGTCCCGCCGAGGTCTCCCGTTTCCTCTCCACCCAGTGGCTGAACCCCGGCGCACTCGCGGCCGGGATCATCGCGCGGGAGGTGCCCATCTGGGCCGGAGCCTGGATCGCTCGCCGTGGCAAGCGCGTCACCACTCGTAACATCGAGGCTCGTCACGAGTACGAGCACCTGCTGGCCGAGGGGCCGCAGCTCTCCAAGTAGGAGCTCTTCCCGTTGATCGAGGCGCGACGAAGGAGCGATCGAGACCGCGCAGGCTGGTCCTCAGGCCTCGTTATCTGGTCCTGATCGCACGTGCCTCGACCGGCGGTTCGTCACCCACAGGGAGGGGGGGGTCGTGCGCGACTACCAAAAGTACGCGATCACTCTGGCAATCTTTGCTGCCGTCCTCTACCTGGCGTTGGTCGTGGCGGGGCTGGGTGTCGTGAGCCTTGTCACCAACCGCGACGTCATCGTAGACCCCGACGCCGGGCCGCTCCTCGGCCCGACCATGGTCGCTGTTTCCGTGGTGTTCGTGACAGGGCGAATGGTGTGGGTCGGCATTCGAACCCGGCCCGAACATCAGCGCGTCATGCTGGGCTATTCGCTCGTCACCGGCGTCGTTGCCGCCGCGGTGTTCGTGGCGGCGGGAGCGCTCGTGTACCTCTTCGGAAACGGCGACCTGCGCGCGACCACATCGTTCGCGCTCGGAATCGTTCTCGGTCCGTTTACAGCTCTCACGGCCCTATTCGCGTTTGCAGTCACGTTGGCTTACTCCTGGCTGCTCGCCGCACACGTGGGCTCCCAGGGACGGCCGCTGTGGCCGTGGGAACGCCGCGGCGAATAGCGCGCATTTCGCGTATCCTTGGTGTCATGGAGGGGTCCATCGAGTCGCGCACCAGCCATGAGGTTGACAACTGGCTGCGCTGGTTGCCGCGCTGGCACCCTGGTACGCATCGAACGCGGGCCCGACTGTGTCATCAGTGCTTCGGCTCACCGGTCATTGCCGCTGCAGGCCTGAGCGAAGACGTGCCGCACGCGGTGCAGCATGCCCTCGCTATGCGCATGAAGATCGTCGTGGATGCCTCCGTCGACGAATACACCGAGCAGCACCTGCCCCGCCTGTCGCATGAGCTGCGTCTCGATGACCTGCGTCGCGCTCGACGTGCGTATCGTCCGACCGAAGGCCTCGATCCGGAGCACCGCGGCCTCGACCTCGATCCCCCTGCCGCGCCGGACGCGCCCTACCTCTTTACCCTCGGCGATCTCGCCGGCCTGCCAGAGTCCGACGAAGCGGATGAGCCGCGGCCGCTGAGCGCCGATGAGAAGGCGGCGGTGCTGCGCGAGGTGGCGGTATCGGACGCCTATGCCGCCGAGGCCGGACGGCGCCTCTGCGTCGAACTCGCGAAGCACCGCGCGCGCATGCGGGCGGCCGTTGCGGAATTCGTGGAACCGCAGGTGCAGGCGCTGCTGGCGGACCTCGGCAGCACCCTCGACTCTCCCCTCTGGCCGCGCGGTTCCTGAGCGTTGCGGCGCGGGTCGGTTTCCATTTGACCAAGGGCCCACGGGCAGGTTATTGTTGCAAGGTGTGCGCTTTGTCGTGCGCCTGAAGTGTGCCCCCGGATTTCGTTCGAGAGCGCGTAGAAAGTCGCGGCGGTCACACTGCAGGGTTTGCTCACCGAGCAGCCCCCACGGCATACCCACCGAACCGAAACGAAAGCAATTTCGTGCGGAACGGCGGGTCCAGATGAACTCGATTGGCCCGGAGACGGACGAATCGAATGCTAACCATCACAAAGCTGTCACCGTGCAGCAATAACAAGGAGTAATTAGTGCCCACCATTCAGCAGTTGGTCAGAAAGGGCCGCAGCCCCAAGGTCACCAAGACCAAGGCTCCCGCCCTGAAGTCCAACCCGCAGCAGCGCGGCGTATGCACTCGTGTATACACGACCACCCCGAAGAAGCCGAACTCGGCTCTGCGTAAGGTCGCCCGTGTCAAGCTGTCCAACGGCACCGAGGTCACCGCCTACATTCCCGGCGAGGGCCACAACCTGCAGGAGCACTCGATGGTGCTCGTGCGCGGAGGCCGTGTTAAGGACCTCCCCGGTGTGCGTTACAAGATCATTCGCGGCGCACTGGACACCCAGGCCGTCAAGAACCGCAAGCAGGCTCGTAGCCGCTACGGCGCAAAGATGGAGAAGAAGTAATGCCTCGTAAAGGTCCCGCTCCCAAGCGCCCCGTGGTTGCAGACCCGGTTTACGGTGCACCCATCGTCAGCCAGCTTGTCAACAAGATCCTTCTCGATGGCAAAAAGGGCCTGGCCGAGCGCATCGTTTACGATGCACTCGCCGGCGTTTCAGCCAAGAACGAGCTGGATGCAGTTGTCACGCTGAAGAAGGCACTCGACAACGTGCGCCCGACCCTCGAGGTGCGTTCGCGCCGCGTCGGTGGCTCCACGTACCAGGTGCCTGTTGAGGTCAAGCCGCACCGTGCCAACACCCTGGCGCTTCGTTGGTTGACCAGCTACGCGAAGGCTCGTCGCGAGAAGACGATGACCGAGCGTCTCACCAACGAGATTCTCGACGCGAGCAACGGCCTTGGTGCCGCTGTGAAGCGTCGTGAAGACACTCACAAGATGGCCGAGGCGAACAAGGCTTTCGCTCACTACCGCTGGTAGTCAGGTCTCGACCGGGCTCGCCGCTGTGCGGCGAGCCCGGGTATCGGCTTTGTTCCACTTTTTCCACCCCTACCCTTCCGGAGGACCCCCGTGGCACTTGACGTGCTCACCGACCTGAGTAAGGTCCGCAATATCGGCATCATGGCTCACATTGATGCTGGCAAGACCACCACGACTGAGCGCATCCTGTTCTACACGGGTGTCAACCACAAGATCGGTGAGACCCACGACGGCGCCTCCACGATGGACTGGATGGCACAGGAGCAGGAACGTGGCATCACGATCACCTCCGCGGCGACGACGTGTTTCTGGGACAACAACCAGATCAACATCATCGACACCCCCGGACACGTTGACTTCACCGTGGAGGTGGAGCGTTCGCTCCGCGTCCTCGACGGTGCCGTTGCCGTGTTCGACGGCAAGGAGGGCGTTGAGCCCCAGTCCGAAACCGTGTGGCGTCAGGCCGACAAGTACGACGTTCCCCGCATTTGCTTCGTCAACAAGATGGACAAGCTCGGTGCGGACTTCTACTTCACGGTCGACACCATCATCAAGCGCCTCGGCGCGAAGCCGCTGGTCATCCAGCTGCCGATCGGTGAAGAGTCCAGCTTCGAGGGTGTTGTAGACCTCGTTCAGATGCGCGCACTCACCTGGCGTGGAGACTCCAAGGGTGACGTGGAGATGGGCTCGAAGTACGCCATCGAAGAGATCCCCGCGGACCTCGTGGAGAAGGCCGCCGAGTACCGCAAGCTTCTTCTCGAGACCGTCGCCGAGACTGACGACGAGCTCATGGAGCGTTACTTCGCCGGCGAAGAGCTGACTGTCGCCGAGATCAAGGCTGCGATCCGCAAGCTCACCATCAACAGCGAGATCTACCCGGTTCTCTGTGGTTCTGCGTTTAAGAACCGCGGCGTCCAGCCGATGCTCGATGCTGTCGTTGACTACCTCCCCACCCCGCTCGACGTGGCCGCCATTGAGGCGCACGACGTTCGCGACGAGGAGAAGGTCATCATGCGTCACCCGGATGCCGACGAGCCGTTCACGGCTCTGGCGTTCAAGGTTGCGGTGCACCCGTTCTTCGGTCGCCTCACCTACGTGCGCGTGTACTCCGGCCGCCTCGACTCCGGAGCCCAGGTCATCAACTCGACCAAGGGCAAGAAGGAGCGCATCGGCAAGATCTTCCAGATGCACGCCAACAAGGAGAACCCGGTCGGTTTCGTTACCGCCGGTCACATCTACGCGGTCATCGGCCTCAAGGACACCACCACGGGCGACACCCTGTGCGACCCGAACAACCAGGTCGTACTCGAGTCCATGACGTTCCCTGACCCGGTCATCGAGGTCGCGATCGAGCCGAAGACGAAGCAGGACCAGGAAAAGCTGGGCCTCGCTATCCAGAAGCTCGCCGAAGAAGACCCCACGTTCCGTACCGAGCAGAACCAGGAAACTGGCCAGACGGTAATCAAGGGAATGGGTGAACTTCACCTGGACATCCTCGTCGACCGTATGAAGCGTGAATTCAACGTGGAAGCGAACGTTGGCAAGCCCCAGGTCGCCTACCGCGAGACGATCCGCAAGGCCGTTGAGCGTCACGACTACACGCACAAGAAGCAGACCGGTGGATCCGGCCAGTTCGCGAAGATTCAGATCGCGATCGAGCCGATGGAAATCACTGCGGACAAGTCGTACGAGTTCGTGAACAAGGTCACCGGTGGTCGTATCCCGCGTGAATACATCCCTTCCGTGGACGCTGGAATCCAGGACGCCCTGCACGTCGGCATCCTGGCCGGTTACCCCATGGTCGGCGTTCGGGCAAGCCTGCTCGACGGTGCCGCACACGACGTCGACTCCTCGGAGATGGCGTTCAAGATTGCCGGCTCGATGGGCTTCAAGGAAGCTGTTCGCAAGGCAAACCCCGTACTGCTCGAGCCGCTGATGAGCGTCGAAGTTCGCACCCCTGAGGAATACATGGGTGACGTAATCGGAGACCTCAACTCGCGTCGTGGGCAGATCCAGACCATGGAGGACGCGCAGGGCGTGAAGGTAATTCGCGCCCACGTGCCCCTCTCGGAAATGTTCGGTTACATCGGTGACCTGCGGTCGAAGACCTCAGGCCGTGCCGTGTACTCGATGACGTTCGAGAGCTACGCGGAGGTCCCGAAGGCTGTTGCCGACGAGATCATCAACAAGAACAAGGGCGAATAGCCTCTTGGGGTGGCCTTCGGGCCGAATCGCTTTGGCCACCCGGCCTGAGTAACATAAGTAGACACATCCAGCGCATCCTGCGATTGTTCACAAAAACAATCGAGTATTTGCACGCGAGTCCTGAGGAGGACCCACAGTGGCCAAGGCCAAGTTCGAGCGGACAAAGCCGCACGTAAACATCGGAACCATCGGTCACGTTGACCACGGAAAGACCACGCTGACTGCAGCGATCTCCAAGGTCCTCGCCGATAAGTTCCCGTCCAAGATCAACGTTCAGCGCGACTTCGCGTCGATTGACTCGGCTCCCGAGGAACGCCAGCGCGGCATCACGATCAACATCTCGCATGTTGAGTACGAGACCGACAAGCGCCACTACGCGCACGTCGACGCTCCGGGCCACGCTGACTACATCAAGAACATGATCACCGGTGCTGCTCAGATGGACGGCGCAATCCTCGTGGTTGCCGCTACCGACGGCCCGATGGCTCAGACCCGTGAGCACGTTCTGCTCGCCAAGCAGGTTGGCGTCCCCACCCTGCTCGTCGCGCTGAACAAGGCCGACATGGTTGACGACGAAGAGATCATGGAGCTCGTTGAGCTCGAAGTTCGCGAGTTGCTGTCCAGCCAGGGCTTCGATGGCGACAACGCTCCCGTTGTCGCGGTCTCCGCACTCAAGGCGCTTGAGGGCGACGAGAAGTGGACCGCAAACATCCTCGAGCTCATGCAGGCCGTTGATGACTTCATCCCCGACCCCATCCGCGACAAGGACAAGCCGTTCTTGATGCCGATCGAGGACGTCTTCACGATCACCGGTCGTGGAACCGTCGTTACGGGCCGCGCCGAGCGTGGAACGCTCAAGATCAACTCCGAGGTCGAGATCGTCGGCATCCGCCCGACGCAGAAGACCACGGTCACTGGTATCGAGATGTTCCACAAGCAGCTCGACGAGGCTTGGGCCGGCGAGAACTGTGGACTTCTTCTTCGTGGCACGAAGCGCGAAGACGTTGAGCGCGGCCAGGTTGTCGTCAAGCCGGGTTCGGTTACGCCGCACACCGACTTCGAGGGCACCGCGTATATCCTCAGCAAGAACGAGGGTGGACGTCACAACCCGTTCTACGCGAACTACCGCCCGCAGTTCTACTTCCGTACCACCGACGTCACCGGCGTCATCACGTTGCCCGAGGGCACCGAGATGGTCATGCCCGGCGACACCACCGACCTGACTGTCGCGCTGATTCAGCCGATCGCCATGGAAGAGGGCCTCGGCTTCGCTATCCGTGAAGGTGGCCGCACCGTCGGCGCCGGAACCGTGACGAAGATCATCAAGTAACACAGCTTCACCAGAAGGGCCGATCCTCCGGGATCGGCCCTTTTTTGTGCCCATTTCACACGACACGCCGGTCGCGACACGCCCGGGTTGCACAATGGCCCACCCGTGTGGCAGACTCTTCTAGTTCAACACTTTCGGGTGCGTGTAAGCGCGTTTCGGAATCACTACCAGGCAGTGCATAGCCGTGTCTCACTCGCTTTCCCCTCGGGGAGAGCCGGGTCGGGGACCCAGGTTAGGCCGTGGGTAGCAGAACAGCGTAAATCAACTTCTGACTGACATGGATTTTTCATGCCAGCCCCCAGGTTCTGCTCTGGGAACCGAACGTTGATCGACTCGGGCCGGTTTTTTCGGCGTGGGTCGAAATTGACATATGAACAGTGGTGCGGCAGCAGCAGTGCTACTACGGCGTCCAATGCAACCTGAGACTAATGCGCTCTTGTATGTAAGACGCCTCAACAGAGAGAGAGTTCGACATGGCGGGACAGAAGATCCGCATTCGACTTAAGTCGTATGACCACGAGGTCATCGACATTTCGGCGCGCAAGATCGTCGACACAGTGACCCGCGCGGGCGCTACTGTCGTCGGCCCGGTGCCGCTTCCGACCGAGAAGAACGTGGTGTGTGTCATCCGTTCCCCTCACAAGTACAAGGACAGCCGGGAGCACTTTGAAATGCGCACCCACAAGCGTCTGATCGACATCATTGACCCGACCCCGAAGGCCGTTGACTCGCTTATGCGCCTCGACCTCCCGGCCGACGTCAACATCGAGATCAAGCTCTAGGGCCCGCGATGTCTTACTCCGATACCAAGACCACCAAGGGCCTCCTCGGCAAGAAGCTCGGCATGACTCAGGTGTGGGACGAGAACAACAAGCTTGTTCCCGTTACCGTCATCGAGATCGCGCCGAACGTTGTCACGCAGATCCGCACCAAGGCTGTCGACGGCTACAACGGCGTTCAGATCGCCGCCGGTGCCATCGACCCGCGCAAGGTCAACAAGCCCCTTGCCGGTCACTTCGACAAGGCCGGCGTCACGCCTCGCCGCCACATCACCGAGCTCCGCACCGCGGATGCCGCTGACTACTCCCTGGGCCAGGAGCTCACCGTTGACGGTGTCTTCGCTGCCGGAACCAAGGTTGATGTCATGGGCACCAGCAAGGGTAAGGGTTTCGCCGGTGTTATGAAGCGTCACAACTTCAAGGGTGTCTCCGCTTCCCACGGTTCGCACCGTAACCACCGTAAGCCCGGTTCCATCGGTGCTTCCTCGACCCCGAGCCGTGTCTTCAAGGGCATGCGCATGGCCGGTCGTATGGGTGGCGAGCGCGTTACCGTGCTGAACCTCAAGGTGTACTCGGTTGACGCCGACAAGGGCGTCATGCTCGTCAAGGGCGCCGTTCCCGGTGCTCGTGGCCGCCTCGTATTCGTCCGCAACGCAGTGAAGGGAGCGTAGTCACTATGACTAGTGCACTCGACATCCTCGACGCCAAGGGCGCGAAGGCCGGCTCAGCAGAGCTGCCCGCCGAACTCTTTGACGTCGCAGCAAACGTACCGCTCATCCACCAGGTCGTTGTCGCGCAGCTCGCTGCCGCACGCCAGGGAACCTCCAAGGTCAAACGCCGTGGAGAAGTTTCCGGTGCAGGTCGCAAGCCGTTCAAGCAGAAAGGAACCGGTCGCGCTCGTCAGGGCTCGATCCGCGCTCCCCAGATGACCGGTGGTGGCATCGTCCACGGACCGACGCCTCGCAGCTACGACCAGCGCACCCCGAAAAAGATGATCGCCGCAGCCCTCAAGGGTGCTCTGTCGGACCGCGCACGTGGCGGCCGCCTGCACATCGTTGAGTCGCTCTTCACGGGCGAGACTCCCCACACGAAGACCGCCCAGGCCCTGCTCACGCAGATCGCCAGCAGCAAGCACGTGCTGGTCATCCTGGAGCGTACCGACGAGATGACGCTGCGAAGCATTCGCAACCTCCCGACGGTTCACATCCTTTCGTGGGACCAGCTCAACGCCTATGACGTGCTCGTCAGCGACGACATCGTCTTCACCAAGGGTGCCTTCGACGCATTTGTGGCGAGCAAGACCAAGAAGGAAGAGGTGTCCGCATAATGGCTACCGCGATCAACAAGGACCCCCGCGACATCATCATCGCTCCGGTCGTCTCTGAGAAGAGCTACGGCCTGATCGACGAGGGTAAGTACACCTTCATCGTTGACCCCCGTTCGAACAAGACGGAGATCAAGCTCGCGATCGAGTCCATCTTCAAGGTGCAGGTCGCTTCGATCAACACCCTGAACCGCGTGGGCAAGACCCGTCGCACCAAGTTCGGAATGGGCAAGCGCAAGGACACCAAGCGTGCCATTGTCACGCTCAAGTCCGGCTCCATCGACATCTTCACGGCCGTCGGCTAAGCGGCGCGGACAAGAGGAACAGAAATGGCTATTCGTAAGTACAAGCCCACGACCCCGGGTCGTCGCGGTTCATCCGTCGCCGACTTCGCGGAAATCACTCGCTCCACCCCGGAAAAGTCGCTTCTGCGGCCGCTCTCGAAGACCGGTGGACGTAACAACCAGGGTCGCATCACGACTCGCCACATCGGTGGTGGCCACAAGCGCCAGTACCGTGTGATCGACTTCAAGCGCAACGACAAGGACGGCGTCAACGCCCGCGTTGCCGAAATCGAGTACGACCCGAACCGCACGGCTCGCATTGCGCTGCTGCACTTCGTGGACGGCACCAAGCGTTACATCATCGCCCCGAACAAGCTCAACCAGGGCGACATCATCGAGTCGGGAGCCGGGGCTGACATCAAGCCCGGCAACAACCTGCCGTTGAAGAACATCCCCACCGGTACCATCATTCACGCGATCGAGCTTCGTCCGGGTGGTGGCGCCAAGATGGCCCGCTCCGCCGGTGCGTCTGTTCGTCTCGTGGCGAAGGAAGGTGTCTACGCCCAGCTGCGTCTGCCCTCCGGCGAAATCCGCAACGTGGATGCTCGCTGCCGTGCAACGATCGGCGAGGTCGGCAACGCCGAGCAGTCGAACATCAACTGGGGCAAGGCCGGCCGTATGCGCTGGAAAGGCGTTCGCCCGACAGTTCGTGGTGTAGCCATGAACCCGGTCGACCACCCGCACGGTGGTGGTGAGGGTAAGACGTCCGGTGGACGTCACCCCGTTACCCCGTGGGGCCAGAAGGAAGGGCGCACCCGCCACCCGAATAAGGAAAGCGACAAGCTCATCGTTCGTCGCCGCACCGTCGGCAAGAAGCGTAAGTAGGAGTAGACGATGCCACGCAGTCTTAAGAAAGGCCCCTTCGTTGACGACCACCTGCTTCGCAAGGTAGTCACGGCGAACGAAGCCAAGAGCAAGAACGTTATCAAGACCTGGTCGCGCCGCTCGATGATCATCCCCGACATGCTCGGGCACACCATCGCAGTGCACGACGGTCGCAAGCACATCCCGGTGTTCGTCACCGAGAGCATGGTTGGGCACAAACTCGGTGAGTTCGCCCCCACGCGCACCTTCCGTGGACACGTGAAGGACGACAAGAAGGGCCGTCGCCGCTAACGCGGGGACGTGAAGGAGGAGAAGAAATGGTGGAGTCGATCGCACGCGTGCGTCACATCCGCGTTACCCCCCAGAAGGCTCGTCGCGTTGTCAACTTGATTCGCGGCAAGCAGGCGCACGAAGCGCTGGGCATTCTGAAGTTCGCACCCCAGGGCGCGAGCGATCCCGTGTACAAGCTGGTGGCCTCGGCCATCGCGAACGCACGGGTCAAGGCAGATGCTGCGAACACGTATCTGGACGAGCAGGACCTGTTCATCAGCCGGGCATTCGTTGACGAGGGTACGACCCTCAAGCGTTTCCAGGCTCGTGCACAGGGTCGCGCTTTCGAAATCAAGAAGCGCACCAGCCACATCACGGTTGTGCTCACCACTCCTGAGGAGGGTACGAAGTAATGGGTCAGAAAGTAAACCCCTATGGCTTCCGTCTGGGAATCACCACCGATCACGTGTCGCGTTGGTTCTCTGACTCAACGAAGCCGGGTCAGCGTTACGCTGACTTCGTTGCAGAAGACGTCAAGATCCGCAGCCTGTTGAGCACCAGCCTCGACCGCGCCGGCGTGTCCCGTATCGAGATCGAGCGCACTCGCGACCGTGTCCGTGTTGACATTCACACTGCCCGTCCGGGCATTGTGATTGGTCGCCGCGGTGCGGAGGCCGAGCGCATCCGCTCCGATCTCGAGAAGCTCACCGCCAAGCAGATCCAGCTGAACATCCTCGAGGTCAAGAACCCCGAGCAGGATGCACAGCTTGTCGCCCAGGGCATTGCCGAGCAGCTCTCCGCTCGTGTGGCTTTCCGCCGCGCGATGCGTAAGGGCCTGCAGGGCGCCCAGCGCGCCGGCGCCAAGGGTGTTCGCATCCAGGTGTCCGGTCGCCTCGGCGGCGCCGAGATGAGCCGTTCGGAGTTCTACCGCGAAGGCCGTGTGCCCCTGCACACGCTCCGTGCGAACATCGACTACGGCTTCTACGAAGCCAAGACCACCTTCGGCCGTATCGGCGTGAAGGTCTGGATCTACAAGGGCGACATCACCAACAAGGAACTCGCTCGCGAGCAGGCCAACGCTAAGTCGTCCCGCCCCGAGCGTCGTGACGACCGACCGCGCCGCGCGCCCCGCGTAGATGCTCCGGCAACTACGCCGGCTGCAGCTCCGGTCGCAGCAGGAGTTGAGGCTAAATAATGTTGATTCCCCGCAAGGTCAAGCACCGCAAGCAGCACCACCCGGGCCGTACCGGCCACGCAACCGGTGGCACCACGGTGTCGTTCGGTGAGTACGGTATTCAGGCGTTGACCCCCGCATATGTGACCAACCGTCAGATCGAGTCCGCTCGTATCGCCATGACGCGTCACATCAAGCGTGGCGGAAAGGTGTGGATCAACATCTACCCCGACCGTCCGCTCACGAAGAAGCCGGCCGAAACCCGCATGGGTTCCGGTAAGGGTTCTGTCGAGTGGTGGGTTGCCAACGTCAAGCCGGGTCGCGTTCTTTTCGAGCTCTCTGGTGTCACTGACGCCGTTGCTCGCGAAGCACTGACCCGTGCTATTCACAAGCTGCCCCTCAAGGCACGCATCATCAAGCGCGAGGAGGGCGACGCATAATGGCGATCGGAACCAAGGAGCTCGCCCCAGTCGAGCTCGATACTTTTGAAAATGAGCGACTGTTCGAAGAGCTGAAGAAGGCCAAGGAAGAGCTGTTCAACCTGCGCTTCCAGTCGGCTACCGGCCAGCTCGAAAGCCACGGCCGCCTGCGCGCCGTGAAGCGCGACATCGCTCGCATTTACACAGTTCTGCGCGAACGCGAGCTGGGCATTCGTGCCACGCCCGTTGCAGTCGAGCCTCCGGCCAAGGCTGAGAAGGCAGAAAAGAAGACCAAGAAGGCCAAGGCCGCGCCGGAGTCCACCACGGATGACGCCGCAGCCGAGGCCGTCGAGACGAAGGAGGCCTAGTCATGGCGAAGACTGACGAAACGGTCGTCGCAGGCGAAGCTACCGAGCTCGTACGCGGATACCGCAAGACGCTGCGTGGCTACGTAACCAGCGACAAGATGAACAAAACCATCATTGTCGTGGTTGAAGACCGCGTGAAGCACCCGCTGTACGGCAAGGTCATCCGCCGTACATCCAAGCTGAAGGCGCACGATGAGGCGAACTCCGCCGGCATCGGTGACCTGGTCCTGATCAGTGAGACCCGTCCGCTCAGCGCTTCCAAGCGCTGGCGCCTGGTCGAAATTCTCGAGAAGGCCAAGTAAGCCTCGCGCTTACTTGACAGAAGGAGATAAAAAGTGCTTCAGCAAGAATCACGCGTCAAGGTTGCCGACAACACCGGCGCCAAGGAACTCTTGACCATCCGTGTTCTCGGTGGCTCCGGCCGTCGTTACGCGGGCCTCGGTGACGTTATCGTCGCCACGGTCAAGGATGCAATCCCCGGCGGCAACGTCAAGAAGGGTGACATCGTCAAAGCTGTCATCGTTCGCACCAAGAAGGAGACCCGTCGTCCAGACGGCTCCTACATCAAGTTCGATGAGAACGCTGCAGTGATCTTGAAGGCAGACGGTGACCCCCGCGGCACCCGAATCTTCGGACCGGTCGGTCGCGAGCTTCGCGACAAGAAGTTCATGAAGATCATCTCGCTGGCACCGGAGGTTATTTAATCATGGCCAGAATCAAAAAGGGCGACCTCGTTGAGGTCATCACCGGCCGCAGCCAGGCTCGCGGCGGAGACCGTGGCAAGCAGGGCAAGATCATCTCTGTTGACGTCGAGAAGAACCGTGTCCTCGTTGAGGGCATCAACTTCGTGACCAAGCACGTTCGCGTCGGCCAGACCCAGCGCGGCACCAAGACCGGCGGCATCGAGACCTTCGAGGCACCGATTCACGTGTCCAACGTTGCGATCGTCGACCCGGAGACCAAGAAGCCGACACGCGTCGGTTTCCGTACCGAAGAGGTAACGAAGGACGGCGTCACCAAGACGGTCCGCGTTCGTTACGCAAAGAAGTCGGGTAAGGACCTCTAATGACTGACTCCGCAGTAGCAACAGAAGCTGCGGCTCCGGCTGGCAAAATCCAGCCGCGGCTCAAGCAGAAGTACCAGGACGAGATTCGCGCGAAGCTTTCCGCCGAACTCGGCTTCTCGAACGTGCACCGTATCCCCAACCTGACGAAGATTGTCGTCAACATGGGTGTCGGAGAAGCAGCTCGCGACGGCAAGGTGATGGACGGTGCGGTTTCTGACCTCACCAAGATCACCGGCCAGAAGCCGCAGGTCACCAAGGCTCGCAAGTCAATCGCGCAGTTCAAACTGCGTGAAGGACAGCCCATCGGCGCGCACGTCACACTTCGTGGCGACCGCATGTGGGAGTTCCTCGACCGTCTGCTCAGCCTCGCGCTTCCCCGTATCCGCGACTTCCGCGGCCTGTCGGACAAGCAGTTCGACGGTGCCGGCAACTACACCTTCGGTCTCACGGAGCAGGTTATGTTCCACGAGATCGACCAGGACCGCATCGACCGCGTTCGCGGCATGGACATCACAGTTGTGACGACAGCCCAGAACAACGACGAGGGCCGTGCGCTGCTCAAGGCGCTTGGCTTCCCGTTCAAGACGGCCGACGCAAAGTAGCGAGTAAAGTAGCCCAAGCGGTTCTTTAGTTTTTCACCCCGGGGGCCGGTCATCCGACCGGCCCCCTCACCACCACAGGTCGTCATCCGTGTAACGGATGGGCGAAACCAGGCGAGAAAGGCACCACAAAATGACAATGACAGATCCGGTCGCAGACATGCTGACCAGACTGCGCAACGCTAACTCGGCGTACCACGACACAGTGTCGATGCCGCATAGCAAATTGAAAGCGCACATCGCCGACATCCTCAAGGCACAGGGCTACATTTCAGCCTGGACCGTCACGGATGCCCGCGTTGGCCACACCCTCACGCTCGACCTGAAGTTCGGTCCGAACCGTGAGCGTTCCATCGTCGGCATCAAGCGGGTTTCCAAGCCCGGGCTGCGCGTGTACGCAAAGTCGACCGAGATCCCCACGGTTCTCGGCGGCCTCGGCGTTGCCATCCTGTCCACCTCCAGCGGTCTGCTCACGGACCGCCAGGCTGAGAAGAAGGGCGTAGGCGGAGAAGTTCTCGCCTACGTGTGGTAACCGACAATGTCACGTATTGGAAGACTGCCCATCCCGATCCCCGCTGGGGTTACGGTTGTGGCCGACGGCCAGGCCGTCTCCGTCAAGGGCCCGAAGGGCGAGCTCGCGCTTGTCGTCGCCAAGCCCATTGAGGTCAAGATCGAGGACGGTCACGTTCTCGTCACCCGCCCGAACGATGAGCGCAACTCGCGTTCGCTGCACGGGTTGACCCGCACCCTGATCAACAACCAGATCATCGGTGTCACCGTTGGTTACACCAAGGGCCTCGAAATCGTTGGTACCGGTTACCGCGCAGCGCAGAAGGGCACCTCCGTTGAGTTCGCCCTCGGCTTCTCGCACCCGGTCATCGTAGAGCCGCCGGTTGGAATCGTTTTGACTGTCGAGAGCGTCAACAAGCTCACGGTCAGCGGTATCGACAAGCAGGCTGTCGGCGAGGTCGCCGCCAACATTCGTAAGATTCGCAAGCCAGAGCCCTACAAGGGCAAGGGTGTGCGTTACGCCGGCGAGATTGTTCGCCGCAAGGCCGGAAAGAGTGGTAAGTAGCCATGGGACTCGGAACTAGAGGCAAGAGCAAGTCTGCTGCCCGTGGACGCAGGCACACACGTCTTCGCAAAAAGGTCGTAGGTACGGAGCTTCGCCCCCGCCTCGTCGTCACGCGATCGGCACGTCACGTATTCGTCCAGGTCGTCGACGACAGCAAGGGCTTCACCCTTGCGTCGGCATCCACGCTGGAGACTGACATGCGCACCTTCGATGGTGACAAGACCGCCAAGGCCCGCAAGGTCGGCGAACTTGTTGCTGAGCGCGCGAAAGCCGCCGGGATCGAATCTGTTGTATTTGACCGTGGTGGCAGCAAGTACGCGGGACGCGTCGCTGCCATTGCCGAGGGAGCTCGAGAGGGTGGATTGAACCTGTGAGCACTGAAACCAGCAAGACCGAAACCACAGCACCAGCTGCTGCCGTTGCAGAAGCGCCGGTTGAAACCGCCGCTTCGACGGCGCCTGCCCAGAACGAGCCTCGTGAGGCTCGTCGTGGCGGCCGTGAGCGCAACCCGAACAAGGACCGCGGAAGCCGCGATGCCGACAAGAGCCAGTTCCTGGAGCGCGTCGTCACCATCAACCGCGTGTCCAAGGTCGTCAAGGGTGGTCGTCGCTTCAGCTTCACCGCCCTCGTCGTGGTCGGAGACGGCAACGGACTGGTCGGCGTTGGATATGGCAAGGCCCGCGAGGTGCCGACCGCTATCTCCAAGGGCGTCGAGGAAGCGAAGAAGAACTTCTTCCGCGTTCCCCGCGTCGGCCTGACCATCCCGCACCCCGTACAGGGTGAGGCCGCAGCCGGCGTTGTCCTGCTCCGTCCGGCAGCAGCAGGTACCGGCGTTATCGCCGGTGGCCCGGTGCGCGCCGTACTCGAGTGTGCAGGCATCCACGACGTGCTGAGCAAGTCGCTCGGTTCGTCGAACACCATCAACATCGTGCACGCCACGGTGGCAGCACTGCACCAGCTCGAAGAGCCGCGTGCGGTTGCGGCTCGCCGTGGACTTGCATATGAAGACGTGGCTCCGGCCCGTTTCCTCCGTGCCGATGCCGCCGCAGCAGCCGCTGCAGCAACAGCAAAGGCAGGTGCGTGATGGCTCAGCTGAGGATCACACAGATCAAGTCCAAAATTAGTGAGAAGCAGAACCAGCGCGACACGCTTCGCAGCCTGGGTCTCCGACGCATTGGCGCCGTCACGATCCGCGAGGACAACTCGCAGAACCGTGGCTACGTCAACACCGTCGCTCACCTCGTGAAGGTCGAGGAGATTGACTAATGGCTGACGAGAAGGAAGCTACCAAGACGGTAGCCGACAAGCCCGCCACGAAGAAGGCTGCAGCTCCCAAGGCTGCCGCCAAGAAGGCGCCGAAGGCTGCAGCAGCAGTCAAGGCCGAACCGACTGAGCCCCGCGAGCACGTGCTGAAGGTACACCACCTTCGCCCGGCTCCCGGAGCCAAGAAGGCCCGCCAGCGCGTGGGCCGTGGTGAAGGATCCAAGGGTAAGACCGCGGGTCGTGGAACCAAGGGTACGAAGGCACGCTACAACGTGCGTATCGGCTTCGAGGGTGGGCAGATGCCTCTGCACATGCGCACCCCGAAACTGCGCGGATTCAAGAACCCGTTCCGGGTCGAGTACCAGGTTGTAAACCTGGAGCGTCTGGAAGAGCTGTACCCGACCGGAGGAGATGTCACCATCGCCGACCTGGTTGCCAAGGGCGCAGTTCGGGACAACGAGAAGGTCAAGGTTCTCGGAACCGGCGAAATTACTGTCAAGCTGACCGTTTCGGTCGACAAGGTCTCTGGCTCAGCACTGCAGAAGATTGTCGCCGCAGGCGGATCTGTAAAGTAATTCCGTAGTAGCACCTAGTCGAGCTTGTCGGGTTGCACCAATCGAATGATTCATTGGTGGAACTCGACAGGCTCGATCTGCGTTAAGCTCGATTTACGTTACAAACTGGAGGCCTTTTTTGTTTAGCGCCATTGCGCGGATTTTCCGCACGCCGGACCTTCGTAAGAAGATCGGCTTCACCCTGGGCATTATTGCCTTATTCCGTCTGGGCTCGTTCATCCCTGCCCCCTTCGTGGACTTCGGTAACGTGCAGGCTTGTCTTGCAGCCAACCAGGGCACCAGCGGCCTCTATGAGCTGGTCAACCTGTTCAGCGGTGGCGCGCTGCTCCAACTCTCCGTGTTTGCGCTGGGCATCATGCCCTACATCACGGCGTCGATCATCGTGCAGTTGCTGCGCGTGGTCATCCCTCACTTCGACACCCTCTACAAGGAGGGTGCGTCGGGCCAGAGCACTCTGACCCAGTACACGCGATACCTCACGATCGCCCTCGGTATCCTGCAGTCGACGACGCTGATCACGGTGGCGCGCAGTGGCGCCCTGTTCGGCACCTCGGCAAGTACCGAGTGCACGCAGCTCATCACGAATGACGCGTGGTACGCCATCATGCTCATGGTCATCACCATGACCGCCGGCACCGGCGTGATCATGTGGATGGGTGAGCTCGTCACCGAGCGCGGTATCGGCAACGGCATGTCGCTGATGATCTTCGTGTCGATCGCGGCGCTCTTCCCCACGTCCCTGTCGGCCATCGGCACGTCGCAGGGCCTCGACGTTCTGCTCATCGTGATCGCGGTCGGACTCCTGGTCGTCGCGGCGGTCGTCTTCGTCGAACAATCGCAGAGACGCATCCCGGTTCAGTACGCCAAGCGCATGGTGGGTCGTCGCACGTACGGTGGCAACAACACCTACATCCCGATCAAGGTCAACATGGCCGGTGTCATCCCGGTAATCTTCGCGTCCTCCCTGTTGTACCTGCCGGCCCTGATCGCGCAGTTCAACCAGCCGGCGGCCGGCCAGGAACCCATCCCGTGGGTCGTCTGGATCTCCAACAACCTCACCGGTGGCGACCAGCCGCTGTACATGGCCATGTACTTCCTGCTCATTATCGGCTTCACCTACTTCTACGTGGCGATCACGTTCAACCCCGAAGAGGTCGCCGACAACATGAAGAAGTACGGCGGGTTCATCCCGGGCATTCGCGCCGGGCGCCCGACGGCCGAGTACCTCGACTTCGTGCTCACGCGCATCACCCTCCCCGGGTCCATCTACCTCGGACTCATCGCCCTCCTCCCGCTGATCGCCTTCTCGGTGATCGGGGCGGACCAGAACTTCCCGTTCGGTGGCGCGAGCATTCTGATCGTCGTCGGCGTCGGGCTCGAGACGGTCAAGCAGATCGACTCGCAACTGCAACAGCGACATTATGAGGGGCTCCTTAAATGACCCGACTGCTACTGATCGGCCCGCCTGGCGCGGGCAAGGGCACGCAGGCTTCCCGCCTGGCCGAAGCCTTTGCCGTGCCGGCCGTGTCCACCGGAGACATCTTCCGGTTCAACGTGAAAAACGAAACAGCCCTCGGGCTCGAGGTCAAGGCGTTCATCGATGCCGGCGCCTACGTTCCCGATTCCCTCACGAACGCCATCGTGAAGGACCGCCTCGGAGAAGCGGATGCCGCAGCGGGCTTCCTTCTCGACGGCTACCCGCGCACCACCGACCAGGTGGCCGAGCTTGAGCGTCTGCTCGAGTCCGCCGGCACGAAGCTCGACGCCGTAGTACTCATCACGGCAGACACCGACGAGGTCGTCGCCCGCTTGCTCAAACGCGCCGAGGAGCAGGGTCGTGCAGACGATACCGCAGACGTCATTCGGCACCGGATGGACGTCTACGCCGAGCAGACGGCTCCGCTGATCGACGTCTACACATCACGCGGGCTCGTCGTCACGATCGATGGCCTGGGCGCCGTCGACGCGGTGACCGATCGTATCCTCGAGGCACTTGCCGAACGAGGATTGCACGCAACCGTCACCATCTAAAGGCTGCGACACGATTCGCAGCTAGTTTGTAGGCACCTCCATGAGCTTTCGACGCTCAATTTACAAAAACCCTGCCCAGCTGCGATTGATGATCGCGCCCGGTCTGGCCACGGCGGCTTCGCTCGCCGCGGCCAGGGCGGCCGCCGTCGCGGGAGCCACCACACTCGATGTGGACGCTGCGGCCGAGGCCGCGATTGTGGCACTCGGGGGCAAACCAAACTTCAAGCTCGAAGAGGGCTACCACCACACTGTGTGTGCATCGGTCAACGACGAGGTCGTGCACGGTATCCCGACAGCACGCGTGCTCATGCCTGGCGACGTCGTGTCGATTGATAGCGGCGCCATCATCGAGGGTTGGAACGGCGACGCCGCCTTCACGATCGTGATCCCGGATCCGGCACGACCGGAACTCGTGGCCGAGCGTCAGAAGCTGTCCGACGTGACGGAGCAATCGCTCTGGCACGGGATCGCCCGCCTATCGACCGCCCGCCACCTCAACGAGGTGGGCGAGGCCATAGAAGACTATGTGGAGAGCCAGGGCACCTACGGAATCCTGACGGACTATGTGGGGCACGGCATCGGACGTTCTATGCACGAGGCGCCGCCCGTGTTCAACTACCGTGTGCGAGCAAAGGGGCCAGAGATCAAGCCCGGACTCGTCGTGGCCATCGAGCCCATGGTGGTAATGGGCTCGATCGAGACCGACGTACGCTCGGATGACTGGACAGTCGCCACGAGCGACGGCCTCGCCGCGGCGCACTGGGAGCACAGCATCGCCGTGCACAAGGATGGCATCTGGGTTCTGACCGCGGAAGACGGCGGAGCGGCCGGCCTCGCCCAGTTCGGAATAATCCCCGTCCCCATCCCCTAGCGCGTCGCACCGGGTCTGAGGTTCGGCTCACGAGCGTCTACTAGGGAAACGCATCGTGTTCCCCATCCCGCTGGTCGAGGAGCGAGGCACGAGCGTCTCGAGACCGCGCGAGCCGACTCTCCGACTCGGCTCACCCGGTCTCGAGACACGCCGTAGACGGCGTTCCTCGACCAGCGGAGGGGGCGGAAAACCGCGACGCATTCCGCATCCCCCGATGGCGCGAAGCACCAGAACGGCTCGAGACGCGCGCCAGCGCGCACTCCTCGACCAGCGGAGGGGGAAAGACCGGATGGGCGCGAGGCGAGGTCGGCTCGTGGGGCCTACTGGTCTATGAGGTGCACGAGCTCGTCGATGAATGACGGAAAGTCCACCGAGCGCTTGATCAGGCGCTGCACGTCGGCGCGTTCGGTGAAGACCTCGACGAACTGGTCGAACACCGACTGGAATGACGCCCGCCCGGCCGCGCTGAACGCGATCAGGGCCACCACGTTCACCCGGCTGTCACCCCAGGCCATCGCGGAGTCGTTCACGGCGATGGCGATGGACGTCTGCTGCGCCGTCATGGCCATGGCGTGCGGTACGGCGAGGTGGTCCGTGAAAGCGGTGGAGGACATCCGCTCGCGTTCGATGGCGCCGTCGACGTAACTCGGGTCAATCAATCCGCGCGCGACCATGCGCCCGCCGAGTTCGCGAATCATCGCCTCTTCGGTCGGCGCAGAAAAATTGCGCAGATACAGCGACTCGTCAAAGAACTGCAGCAGGTCGCCCTTGATCTGCGCCCGGCGGCGGGACCTGCGCACTCTGATGGCGGCTTCACGGATGCGGTGAACGTCACCTTCCGTGAGGAACGGCTGGATAACGATCACGCCGTCTGTGGGCACTGGAGGCTCGATTGTGGTGAGCACGAGGTCGGCGCGCAACTCGTCCCACTGTACGTCGCTGCGCGTGATCTGGGCCACGACGATGAGATCGTCACTCAGGAGGCGTTCGATGCGCTGCCTCAGCTGAACGTGCATCGTGTAGTAATTGGGGCAGACGATGACGCACGTGACGAGTTCCTCTGTGCGCGATCGCTGTTCGAGGTGCGACCCCACGTGCATGGCGATGTAGGCGATCTCGTCGTCGTTGATGCGGATCTGCTCTTCGCGCTGGAGCTCGCTCGCGATGTACACGGCAAGCTCGTAGATCATCGGGTACGAGGTTTTAATCGACCGGGTGAGTGGGTTGCGCGAGTAATCCTGCACCTGGGCGCGGTCGATGAGATTGCGAACATGGAGCGTCAGGCGCGCGATGAAATCGTCGTCGGCCAGGTCCACGAGGTATTCCTCGCTCGCCTGAGCCACGATGCGCCGCACGACGGAGAGGTCGTCGGCACGGGCGACGGTATCCCCGACGGCGTCGGCCTGGTCGTGGCCGGGCGTGACGACCCTGGTCTGCAGCAAGAGCACGAGATAGGCGAGGTCGACAGGGTCGAGCGCGACGCCGAAGTGCGTCTCGATCAGGGCGGCCACCGCGATCCCAAGATCGTCGGCGACCGGGGCGCCTGCTGCCGTTCCGGTGACGGCACGCTTGCTCACCCGGTCCACGGCGATCGCCACGTGCAGCAGCACATTGTTGGTGCCGTACTCATTGACGAAGTAGCCGCGGGCATCGAGCATGGCGATCAGGTCGGTCTTGAACGCGCCGAGGCTGTCGGAGGCGAACTCCTTCTGGATGGCCGCGAGTTCGAGGAATCCACGGGTGCTTTCCTCGCGGAACATGCGGCTCAGGAGCCGGCGACGGTCCGTTTCGGACCCCACCAGGGTCACGAGGCTCCCGTGCCGGCTGAGGGACAGGCCGGTATCCGGCAGCAGCGCACGCACACGCGACAGGTCGGCCTCGACCGTGGAGTCGCTCACGAAGACGTCGGCGGCGAGCTCGTAGACATCGAGGCCGTCTGTGGAGTCGGTCAGGCGCCGAACCAGCTGGTACAGCCGGTTCTGCGGGGTGTCAGCGCCAGTCTGCCGTCGCGGCCGTGCCGTTCGGAAGGCCGCATAGGCCTCGCGGTTCAGGCGGTAACCGGCGGGGCCCGACTCGACCACCTCGAGCGGATCCGCAGCGGTCTTCACGCTCGTGACATAGCTGCGCACACTCCGAGGGGTCACGCCGAGGTAGTCGGCGAGTTCGCCTGCGGTGACCCAGGAGGGGGAGCGGAGGAGGTAATCGAGCATCCTCGCTTGTTTGTCGCTCATAGTGCCCTGTGGTTGTCGTTCGCGGTCCCGGTTCTTTACGATCCTAGCCCCCGCACCCGGGCGTTTCCGGGGGTGCGGAAACGTGTCTGGTGGCCCCCGGAAGAGCCGCGCCGCAGACTGTAATGAGCCTAAAGAGCCGAAGAAGAAGGGGCGAATCAATGAGGATTCATGTCGTATGTGGTGCCGGTGCCTCGAGCACCTTCGTGGCACTGCGTCTGCGCAAGAGCGCGGCGGCCCGCGGGCTCTCGGTGCACGTGACGGCCGGGAGCGAGTCAGACCTGGACAGCGTTCTGCCGAACGTCGATGTGCTCCTCGTCGGTCCGCACTTGGCTTCACGCTTCGCCGCGATTCGTCTGAACGCCGACGCGGCCGGTGTCGAGGCGCGCCTGCTGCCCGATACAGTCTTCGCCGCTCGCGATGGCGAGGAAGCTCTCGCCCTCGCGCTCGATGCTGCAGGCACTCACTCGTGATTCTCTCCACACACCAGCACGCAACGAAAGGCACCGCAATGCTTGAACGAACCGTTCTCGTGGGCTCGACCCACGGCCTGCACGCTCGCCCCGCCAAACTCTTCTGCCAGGCAGCCGCGGCGGCCGGTGTGCCCATCACTCTCACCAAGAACGGTGGCAAGACCGTCAACGCGGCAAGCATCCTCGGCGTGATCTCCCTCGGCATCAGCCACGGCGACGAGGTCACCCTCGCGGCCGACGGCGACACCGCGGAAGTCGTGCTCGACGAGCTCGCCCAGTTGCTGCTCACCGACCACGACGCCTAGGGAACGCGCATGGAACTGCAGGGAATCGGAATCGGCCGGGGCGTGGCCGTGGGCCGCATCGTGCGTATGCCCGAGCCGCTGCCCGACCCCGCGGCCGAGCCCAGCGCTCTCACGCCGGCGGCCGAGGGTGACCGCGTCGCCGAGGCTCTCGGCGCCGTGGCGGCCGACCTGCTCGTGCGCGCGGCGAGGGCCGGCGGAGTGGCAGCCGAGGTGCTTGAGGCGCAATCGATGATGGCGGAGGACCCGAGCCTCGTCGACGACGTCACCCTGCGGCTCTCCACCGGCGTCACCGCCGAGCGCGCGGTCTTCGAGGCCTTCGCTGCCTTCCGCGACATGCTCACCGAGCTCGGCGGCTACATGGCCGAACGGGCGGGCGACCTCGACGACGTGTCGCAGCGGGTTGTCGCGCGGCTCTCCGGAGTGGCGGCGCCCGGGGTACCCGACCCTGGGCATCCGTTCATCCTCGTGGCCCGCGACCTGGCTCCGGCCGACACGGCGACCCTCGACCTGAGCCAGGTGCTCGGGCTGGTTACCCTCGACGGTGGTCCCACCTCGCACACCGCTATCCTGGCGCGCGAGAAGTCCATCGTTGCCCTGGTGGGCGTGTCCGGGGCTCGCGGTCTCTCCGACGGCGACGAGGTCATCCTGGACGCCGCCAACGGCGTCGTCGTCACATCGCCGAGCGCCCAACAGCTCGCCGAAGCGCATGCACGTGAGGCAGCCCGCGCTGCCAGAGCGCTGTTGCCGGTGACGCCGGGTCGGCTCGCCGACGGCACTCCCATCCCGCTGCTGGCCAACCTCGGCTCTGCCGACGGCGCTGACGCGGCCGCCGCGCTCGGCGCCGAAGGGGTTGGCCTATTTCGCACCGAATTCCTGTTTCTCGACGCAGCGACCGCTCCGACCGTGGAACAGCAACGCGTGGAATACGAGCGGATGCTGCGCGCCTTCCCCGGCAAGAAGGTCGTGGTGCGGGCACTGGACGCCGGAGCGGACAAGCCCCTGGCCTTTCTCAACGACGCCCGCGAAGAAAACCCGGCCCTCGGCCTGCGAGGACTGCGTGCGCTGCGTGCGAGCGAGCAGATACTCCGCGACCAGCTCGACGCGCTCGCCCAGGCGAACGCCGCCACCGACGCGGAGCTGTGGGTGATGGCGCCGATGGTCGCCACTGTCGAGGAGACCCGGTACTTCGTGGCACTCGCGCGTGAACGCGGACTCAAGACCGCCGGCGTGATGGTGGAGATCCCCTCCGCCGCGCTGCTTGCAGACCGTCTTCTGCGGCACGCCGACTTCGCCTCTATCGGCACGAACGACCTGACCCAGTACACGCTCGCCGCCGACCGAATGCTCGGCTCCGTGGCCGCGTTCCAAGACCCTTGGAACCCAGCGGTTCTGCGACTGGTGGCCGAGGTCGGCGCGGCCGGTGCCGCGCTCGGCAAACCCGTTGGCGTGTGCGGCGAGGCCGCGGCCGATCCGCTGCTCGCCGTGGTGCTCGTGGGCCTCGGCGCGACGAGCCTGTCGATGTCCGCCTCGGCCCTGGCCGACGTGCGCGCCACTCTCGGCGACTTCACGAGTGACCAGGCCCGGCGGCTCGCCGCGCTCGCGCTCGCGGCGGACGATGCGGCATCCGCTCGTGAAGCCGTGGCGGCCGAGGTCCCCGTGCTCCTGACACTACCCACCCCCACCCTGCAGCACTCCTCAGAAAGGTACTGAAATGACGACGACGTCAGCCGACACCAAACGAACGGGCACTCGTGTGCACGTTCAGCGCTTCGGCACATTCCTCAGCGGAATGGTCATGCCCAACATTCCCGCATTCATCGCGTGGGGCCTCATCACCGCGCTGTTCATCCCCACGGGGTGGACCCCCAACGAAACCTTCGCCACGCTCGTCGACCCGATGATCATTTACATGCTGCCGTTGCTGATTGCCAACACCGGTGGCCGCATGATCTACGACACGCGCGGCGGCGTGGTCGCCACGATCGCCACGATGGGTGTGATCGTCGGCAGCGAGATCCCGATGTTCATCGGTGCCATGATCGTGGGTCCTCTCGCCGCCTACCTTCTGAAGAAGGTTGACAGTATCTGGGAGGGCAAGATCAAGGCCGGCTTCGAGATGCTCGTGAACAACTTCACGGCAGGAATCCTCGGCGCCATCCTCGCCCTCGGCGCGTTCGTGGGCATCGCCCCGCTCGTGACAGGGCTGAGCAACCTGCTCGAGGCGGGCGTGGACTTCCTGATCGCCAACGGACTGCTGCCCCTCGCGAGCATCCTGATCGAGCCGGGCAAGATTCTCTTCCTCAACAACGCCATCAACCACGGCGTGCTCACCCCGCTTGGCGTGCAGCAGGTTGCCGACACCGGCAAGTCGATCCTGTTCCTGCTCGAGGCCAACCCCGGCCCCGGGCTCGGCATCCTGCTCGCGTTCACGTTCTTCGGTGTGGGCATCGCCCGGGCCAGCGCCCCCGGCGCGATCGTCATCCAGTTTCTCGGCGGTATCCACGAGATCTACTTCCCGTACGTGCTCATGAAGCCGATGCTCGTTCTCGCTGCCATCGGTGGCGGCATGACCGGTGTGGCCATCAACGTGGCGTTCGCCACGGGACTGCGTGCCCCGGCATCTCCCGGCAGCATCTTCGCCGTGCTCTTCCAGACGTCGCCCGACAGCTACGTGGGCGTCATCCTTTCGGTGATCGGTGCGGCGACGGTATCGTTCCTCATCGCCTCCGTCATCCTGCGGGCCAGTCGCCGGCGCGACCTCGCCGCAGGTGACGGCCTCGACCTGATCGCGGCCGTGGCGAAGACCGAAGCGAACAAGGGCAAGTCCAGCTCGGTGCTCGGCGGACTCGTGGGTTCCAGCGCAACGGATGCCGAGGCAGGCGACGCCGCGCCGGCTCGCGAACTCCGCAACATCGTGTTCGCCTGCGACGCCGGGATGGGCTCGAGCGCCATGGGTGCATCGGTGCTGCGGAACAAGATCAAGAAGGCCGGAATCGAGGGCGTCACGGTGACCAACAAGGCCATCGCCAACCTCGACGGGAGCGCCGACCTGGTGATCACGCACCAGGACCTCACTGACCGCGCCCGGGCCAAGTCGCCGGCCTCGGTGCACGTGTCCGTGGACAATTTCATGAACAGCCCGAAATACGACGAGGTCGTGGGCATGCTCGAGCACCAGACGAACGAAGGAGCCACAAAATGACCGACATTCTCGAACCCCGCAACCTCGTAGCAGAGGGAACGGCCCGCACGTGGGACGAGGCGATCCGTGAGGCTGGGGGCCTGCTCGTGGCCTCCGGCGCCGTGAACGAAGACTATGTGGCGTCTATGTTCGAGCGCGAAGCATCCGTTTCGACGTACATGGGCAACTTCCTGGCCATCCCGCACGGCACGAATGACGCCAAGGAGTCCATTCTGCGCTCGGCGCTGTCGCTTGTGCGCTACGCCGAACCGATCGATTGGAACGGCAATCCGGTGCGCTTCGCGGTGGGCATCGCGGGGCTCAACAACGAGCACCTCGAGATTCTCTCCAAGATCGCGATCGTGTTCTCCGACGAAGACGAGGTCGCGAAACTCATCGACGCCGGCTCTGCCGAGGAGATCTTCGCCCTTCTCGAGGAGGTCAACGCAGAATGAAGGCCATTCACTTCGGCGCGGGCAATATCGGGCGCGGCTTCGTCGGACTCCTGCTGCACGAAGCCGGGTACGAGGTTGTCTTCGCCGATGTGAATTCCGCCCTCATTGACGCGCTGCATGCCGCGCCGAGCTACGAGGTGCACGAGATGGGGGAGGGGGCCCGTCAGCACACAGTGCGGGGCTTCAGGGCCATCAACAGCGCCACTGATACCGAGGCGCTGATTGACGAGATCGCCACGGCCGACGTCGTGACGACGGCCGTGGGTCCGAACATTCTCACGTTCGTGGCCCCGGTGATCGCGGCCGGGCTGGCTCGCAGGTCTGCGTCGCTCCCGCCGCTCGCCGTGATGGCGTGCGAGAACGCGATCAACGCCACCGACCTGCTCGCCGAGCACGTGCACAGCCATGTGACGGTCGCCGACTGGCCCAGCATCTCGGCTCGCGCCGCCTTCGCCAACACGGCAGTCGACCGCATCGTGCCGAACCAGGCAGCGGATGCCGGCCTCACGGTGACGGTGGAGGCCTTCCACGAATGGGTCATCGAGCGCGGCGCATTCGGCGATGCCGTTCCGACGATCCCCGGAGCCACGTTCGTCGACAACCTCGAACCCTACATTGAGCGCAAGCTGTTCACCGTAAACACCGGGCACGCCACCATCGCCTACCTCGGCAGCCGGGCCGGCGTGACCACGATCGCCGAGGCCCTCGACGTTCCGGAGGTCGTGGCGTCGGCACGCAGCGTGCTTGAGGAGACCTCTGCACTGCTCGTGACCAAGCACGGGCTCGACGAGGCCGCCCAACGCGACTACCGCGAGAAGATCCTCGTACGCTTCAGCAACCCCGCTCTGCTCGACACCGTCGAGCGGGTGGGCCGGCAGCCGCTGCGCAAGCTCAGCCGCCACGAACGTTTCATCGGTCCGGCGGCGGAAATCGCCGAATCGGGCATCACGCCCGTGGCCCTCCTGGGCGCGATCGGTGCGGCGCTGCGCTTCAGCGTCGTGGCCGATGAGCAGAGCGTCGAGCTTCAGCGGATGCTGCGCGCCGAGAGCGCGGAGCACCTGGTCGAGCAGGTCTGCGGGCTCGACCAGGCGCATCCGCTCTTCGCGGCAGTCGTGCTCGAAGTACGACGCGCGCAGGGATTATAGGACTGAATTGCCAAAAGGCAATTTCATACCATAAGATTGACCCTTGGTGTCCGGCATCGCCTTTTGTGGCGTGTCCGAACACCACATCCACGCATGACCAGCAATCAATACAAAGAGCGACAGTGAGGCTATGGCCAAAAAAGACGGTGTCATCGAAATCGAGGGCGCGGTAGTCGAAGCTCTGCCCAACGCGATGTTTCGCGTTGAGCTGTCCAACGGCCACAGAGTTCTTGCCCACATCTCGGGCAAGATGCGTCAGCACTACATCCGCATCCTCCCGGAGGACCGCGTGATCGTTGAGTTGAGCCCTTACGATCTGACCCGAGGCCGGATCGTCTACCGCTACAAGTAACGGATGCTGTAAGTAACGGCTTGGGGCATTCCCCAGGTACGAAGACAGCGAGAACAAGGAATCACCATGAAGGTCAAGCCCAGCGTCAAAAAGATCTGTGACAAGTGCAAGGTCATCCGCCGTAACGGCAACGTGATGGTCATTTGCGAGAACCCGCGTCACAAGCAGCGCCAGGGTTAGGGCCTTGGCAGGTTTGACCGCCTCACGGTTGTCGAGCTTGTCGAGACACGGCTCTACCTCAGTAGTACATAACTAAATAGCAGTTCCGGGAGCCCCGCGGGGTGACACCATCGGTTGGAGGCCGGTGTACAGGAACTGCTACAGACCTCCATCCAGTAACAGGAGACACAATGGCACGTCTAGCCGGCGTCGACATCCCGCGCGACAAGCGCGTGGAAGTTGCATTGACTTACATTTACGGCGTGGGCCGCACGAGGGCACTCAAGACCCTCGTCGACACCGCGATCGACGGCAACATCCGAGTCAAGGATTTGAGCGACGACCAGCTCGTCCTGCTCCGCGACTACATCGAAGGAACCTTCAAGGTTGAGGGTGACCTCCGCCGTGAGGTTGCCGCCGACATCCGCCGCAAGGTGGAAATTGGCAGCTACGAGGGTATTCGCCACCGCAAGGGCCTGCCCGTTCGCGGTCAGCGCACCAAAACCAACGCTCGCACCCGCAAGGGCCCGAAGCGCACCGTAGCCGGCAAGAAGAAGGCGCGCTAGGCCTCGGCCTAGCCCGTCTCGCCTTTAGGATTCAGGAGAAATTCATGGCACAACCCAAGTCGGCCGTACGGAAGCCGCGTAAAAAAGAGAAGAAGAACATTGCTGTGGGCCAGGCCCACATCAAGAGCACCTTCAACAACACGATCGTGTCGATCACGGACACCACCGGTGCCGTCATCAGCTGGGCCTCGTCGGGCCAGGTTGGCTTCAAGGGTTCACGTAAGTCGACCCCGTTCGCCGCACAGCTCGCAGCCGAGTCGGCTGCTCGCCAGGCGCAGGAGCACGGCATGAAGAAGGTTGACGTCTTCGTCAAGGGCCCCGGATCGGGACGCGAAACCGCGATCCGTTCGCTTCAGGCCGCTGGCCTCGAGGTCGGTTCGATCAACGATGTCACTCCGCAGGCGCACAACGGTTGCCGCCCGCCGAAGCGTCGTCGCGTTTAACGCACTGTTGTAGGTCTCGGCCGGCCGGGCAACCGGCCGGCCGGGACACCTTTCTCTTTTCTTAACACCTCGTAATTGCAAGTGTCATATAGCGGACACTTAGCCGAAAGGAATTAACAGTGCTTATTGCACAGCGTCCCACGCTCACCGAAGAGAACATCTCGGAGTTCCGGTCCCGGTTCATCATCGAGCCGCTCGAACCTGGCTTCGGTTACACCCTCGGGAACTCACTTCGCCGCACCCTGCTCTCGTCGATCCCGGGCGCTGCTGTAACCAGCATCCGCATCGATGGCGTGCTGCACGAGTTCAGCACCGTTCCCGGTGTCAAAGAAGATGTCACCGAAATCATCCTCAACATCAAGGGCCTCGTTGTCTCCAGCGAGCACGACGAGCCCATCACCGCGTACCTGCGCAAGCAGGGTGCCGGTCAGGTAACCGCCGCTGACATCTCGGCTCCGGCCGGCGTCGAGGTGCACAACCCTGAACTGGTCATCGCAACCCTCAACGACAATGCGAAGTTCGAACTCGAACTCACCATTGAGCGTGGCCGTGGTTACGTGTCCAGCGCGCAGAACCGCAACGAGTTCTCCGAGGCCGGCCAGATTCCGGTCGACTCGATCTACTCGCCCGTTCTCAAGGTCACTTACCGCGTCGAGGCAACTCGTGCCGGTGAGCGCACCGACTTCGACCGCCTCGTCGTTGACGTGGAGACCAAGTCGGCGATCACGCCTCGCGACGCGATCGCATCCTCTGGGCGCACGCTGACCGAGCTGTTCGGTCTGGCCCGCGAGCTCAACACCGCGGCCGAAGGCATCGAGATCGGCCCCGCGCCGGTTGACGCTGTGCTTTCGACCGAGTTGTCGATCCCGATCGAGGACCTGGACCTGTCGGTTCGTTCGTACAACTGCCTCAAGCGCGAAGGCATCAACAACGTCAGCGAACTGGTCGCCCTCTCGGAGACCCAGCTGATGAACATCCGCAACTTCGGACAGAAGTCGGTTGATGAGGTGAAGGACAAGCTCGTTGAGCTCGGCCTGTCCCTGAAGGATTCGGTTCCCGGATTCGACGGAGCGCACTTCTACAGCGGCTACGAAGAAGAGACCAACTAAGGCTCGTCTTCGCGACTGCCTTTCGATTTTTTGATACTGGAGATTACCAATGCCTAAGCCCACAAAGGGGCCCCGTCTCGGTGGCGGCCCGGCGCACGAGCGCCTCATGCTTGCGAACCTGGCTGCTGCCCTGTTCACCCACAAGTCGATCAAGACGACCGAGACCCGTGCCAAGCGCCTGCGTCCGCTCGCCGAGCGCATGGTGCAGTTCGCCAAGCGCGGCGACCTGCACGCCCGTCGTCGCGTTCTCGCGACGATCACGGACAAGTCCGTCGTGCACGAGCTCTTCACGGTTATCGCCCCGCAGGTCAACGAGCGTCAGGGTGGCTACACGCGCATCACGAAGCTCGGTTTCCGTAAGGGTGACAACGCTTCGATGGTTCAGATGGAACTCGTTCTCGAGCCGCTGACCCCGAAGGTCAAGCACTCGAAGACCTCCACGGTAACGGCTGAGAAGCCTGTTGTCGAAGAGGTTGTCGTTGCTGACGCCGAGGTGGCTGACGAAGCTGCCGCCGAGGTCGTCGTGGAGGAGCCCACCGAGGCTGCCGTCGACACCAAGGACGCCAAGTAACACCACGCTTCACTAGGAAGGGCCCGACTTCGGTCGGGCCCTTCCGCCGTTAACCCGCCCCGCCCCCGCCCGCTCCCCAAATCCGCTGGTCGAGCAGTGCCCGCCAGGGCGCGTGTCGAGACCCCGTGAGCCGATCGCGCGGGCGCGCCCACCCCCACACCGTTGGGTGTTGCTCGACAGACCCGACAACCGGCGCCGGTTAGGGTTGGAGCATGACTAACGAGCTGCGCCCTCTGAGCGAACGCGTGACCGCACCTCATGACCTGAGCGTTCCGGTTCACCAGGAGATCGCCCGGTGGCGTCCCGCCAAAGAGGACGACATCGACGGCATCTGGCAGCTGCGCGAAGCGATGGGTCGCCTCGACCACCCGAATTACCTCACCACGCGCGGCGCGATCGCCGCCGACTTCGGCTACTCGCACGTGAACGCCGCGCTCGACTCGCTCGTGGGTCTCGACGCCGCAGGGCGCATTGTCGCCAACGGAATGGTGCTCTTTCCCCCTCGCCAGGAGACCCTCGTTCGCTCCATCCTGATCGGCGGGGTGCACCCCGACCTTCGCGGCCGGGGGATCGGGCGTGAGCTGCTCGCCTGGCAGGTCGGGCGCGCGAAACAGCAGCTCGCGTCATCGACGAAGACTCTCCCCGGCTGGATCTTCGCTTACGCCGACGAGCGCGCGCCGCAGAGCGCGCACCTGTTCGAGCGCGGCGGACTCGACCTCACCCGCTACTTCCTGGCGTTGGAGCGGGCCCTCGACGAGCCGGTGCCTGCGGTCGAGCCGGCCGACGGCATCCGTATTGCGGTGTACACGCCCGCCGATTCTGCGCAGGTGCATGTGGCCCGCGACGACGCCTTCATGGACCACTGGGCGAGCCAGCCGATGAGCGACGAGAACTGGGCGGCGTTCGTGAACGGCCGTTGGTTTCGGCCGGACCTCTCGTTCGTGGCGTGGGCTGGCGACGAGGTCGTGGGCTTTGTGCTCTCGACCGCCAACGAGAACGTCTGGAAGACCCAGGGCTTCACGGGCAGCTACATCGACCTCGTGGGTGTGACAAGCGGATGGCGCGGTCGGCACATTGCCCAGTCCCTGCTCGCCGCCCAACTCGAGGCCGGGCGCGCGCTCGGCCACGACCGGGCCACCCTCGCCGTGGACTCCGACAGCCCCACCGGTGCCCTCGGGCTCTACACCGGCATGGGTTTCCACGCCGTGCACCGCAAGATGGCGTACACCCTGCAGTTCTAGAAGCCCCGGCGTCGATCGGGTCGAGCGTGCACCCGAAAGCGGCTCGGGCGGGCGCTATACCGCGAGCCCCAGCTGCTTTCGGGCGCAGGACCTCGGGCCGAGCCTGGAGAACTGGCACCGCCTAGGCTGGAGGCATGGTTGAAAGTGTGCGTCCACTGAGCGAGCGGGTGTCTGCCCCGTTCGAGCTCGTCCTGCCCGAGCACTCCGATGTCGCCCTCTGGCGCGCGGCCACGCTCCAAGACATCGACCAGATCTGGCACCTCATGCAGGCCATGGGCCGTGTCGACCATCCGAATTACCTTGCCACCCGCGAAGAGGTCGCCGACGACTTCGGTTTTACCTTCTTCGACCCGGCAGTCGACTCCCTGCTCGGATTTTCCGCCGATGGCCTCCTCCTGGCCGTCGGCTTCGTCACCCTGTCTCCCGGCCAGCGCACCCTCGTGAAGTCCACGGTGGCCGGCGGTGTGCATCCCGAGTGGCGTGCTCGCGGAATCGGGCGAGTGCTGCTTGAGTGGCAGCTCGGTCGTGCGCGGCAGCAGCTCGCCTCTTCGCAGGCGACGCTGCCCGGGTGGATTCAGTCCTATGCCGACGAGCGTGCGCCCCAGTGTCACCGACTTCTCGAGCGGGCCGGGCTCACGGTGGCGCGGTACTTCGTGGAGTTGGAACGGGTGCTCGCCGATCCGATTCGGGACTTCGAGCTGGCCGGGGGCATCCGCTTGGCGCCGTATGCGCCCGACATGTCTGCGGCCGTGCACACCGCGCACGACGAGGCCTTCGCCGACCACTGGTCGAGCCAGCCGCTCAGCGACGAGACCTGGAATTCGTTCATCGCTGCGGAGACGTTTCGGCCCGACCTCTCGTTCGTCGTTTACGGAACTGATGCCGATGGTCACGAACACGTGGCCGGCTACCTGCTCAGCACGGTGAGTGAGGACGACTGGGAGGGTGCCGGATTCAGCAGCAGCTACATCGCGCTCGTGGGAGTGCTGCGGGAGTGGCGCGGACGCCACATTGCGCAGGCTCTTCTCGCCGCGCACCTCGAGGCGAGTCGGGCGGCCGGGCACCAGCGGGCGACCCTCGACGTGGACACGGACAGCCCCACCGGTGCCGTCGGTCTCTACACGGGCATGGGATTCGCTGCCGCGCACCGCGAGCTGGTCTTCACCGTCGAGTTCTAGGTGGTTCAGGCAAACGAGCGGATGCCTCTGCGGGGTTCCCCGAGGCGCGTGCTCGTTCTCGGGGGCACGGCCTGGCTCGGCCACGAGATCGCGCGCCAGTTGGTGTCCCGCGGCGACGAGGTGACCTGCCTGGCGCGAGGCACGAGCGGTGGCGTGCCCGCCGGGGCGAATTTCGTGGCCGCGGATCGTATGTCGCCGACGGCATACGAGGCAGTGCGGTTTCGGGACTGGGATGAGGTGATCGAGTTGTCGTACGACCTGTCGTCCGTGGGGCCGGCCATCCACGCTCTCGCCGAACGCACCACGCACTGGACGCTGGTGTCGAGCGTCTCCGTATATGCCTCCAATGCTGAACCCGGCGCTGATGAGACGTCTGAGCTGGTCGCACCCGTGGACCTCAGCGATTATGCGCAGGCCAAAGTGGCGGCCGAACGCCGAACACTCGGGGCACTAGGTGACCGGTTGCTCGTTGTACGGCCGGGGCTCATCGCGGGCCCGGGCGACGGCAGCGACCGGTTCGGATACTGGGTGGCTCGACTCGCCCTCGCAGGGTCGGGCACGGTGCTCACGCCCGAATGCGCAGATCGGTCCGTTCAGGTCATCGACGTACGGGACCTGGCGAGCTGGCTGATCTCGGCCGGGGCTGAGGGCGTGGTGGGTGTCGTCAACGCGGTGGGCGACGTGCATGGCCTGTCGGAGACGCTCACCCTGGCGGCGGAGGTCGCCCAGTTCGAGGGGCGACTCGTGGCGGCGGCCGACGACTGGCTCAGAACTCAGGGCGTGAACTATTGGGCTGGCCCGCACTCCCTGCCGCTGTGGCTGCCGCACTCCGATGCCGCCTTCTCGCAGCGGAGCAACTCGGCGTTCGTGGCCGCCGGCGGCACACTGCGTGGTCTCAGGGAAACGCTGGTCGATGTCTGGGAAGACGAGACTGCGCGTGGGCTCGACCGCGGCCGTCGCGCCGGCCTCACTCGATCCGAGGAACTCGAGCTGTTGAATCAGCTTGCCGCTTCTGCCCCGTAGCGACGACGGCCGCGACAGGTTATCCAACGTATTTTGGAAGGAAAGCTTTCGAAAGGATTTTTTTGAGGCTAGAGTGAGCGCATGAACAGCGCTGACGAGAGTCCGGAACGACGTCAACCCGACGCGGATGTCGTGACTGAGGCATCCGCTTTGGCGGCCCTTGCGCACCCGCTGCGCCTTCGGGTGCTGGGGCTCCTCCGCATCTATGGCCCGTCAACGGCAACCCGGCTCGCAGCGAAGTGCGACACATCGCCGGCCCTAATTAGTTACCATCTCAGGACACTCGCGGAGGCGTCCTTCATCGTGGCCGCGACTCCGGACGACCTGGCGGGGTTGAGCACGCATGGGCGCGATCGATGGTGGAAGGCGGCGGCCCGCACCACATTCACCAAGACCCCGCCGGAGCACGACCCAGCCGCCTTGGCCGCACACGACGACTTCGCCGCGGCAGTGTTGGCGCTTTACACGGACCGGGCCCGCTCCTGGCTCGGCGCACAGCATAAATGGTCGCGTGATTGGCAGGAGGCAAGCACTTTCAGTGACGCCTCACTGCTCCTGACCGCCGACGAGACGCGTGAGCTCAAGAGCGAGATGGCCGAGCTCCTCGGCCGCTACCGCCGGCAGAAACCCAGTGCCCGCCCGGGCGCTGGCTCTGCGCCCGTGGGGGCCGCGCTGGTTGCCGCCCAATTCCTGATCTTTCCCGACCCGGAGCAGGACCCGCCCCACGACACCGTGGCATGAGCGAACATCCTCGCCTCGCCCTGTCGGCCGTGCTCACGGCACATGCTCTCTCGCAAACCGGTAACGCGATCACTGTGCTCGCCACACCCTTCTATGTCTTGGCTCAGGGCGGCACGGGCGTTGAGGTCGGGATCGCCGCCACGTTCGCCACGGTCCCTATTGTTCTCGGTGGCCCTCTGGGCGGGGCCTTGGTCGATCGCGTCGGGCACAGGCTTTCGAGCGTCATAGCGGATGCAGCGAGCGGCGCGACCCTGGCGGCCATCGCCATTCTGGCCGCGACCGATAATTTGCCGTTCTGGGGATTCCTGCTGCTGATCTTTCTCAGCGGGCTGCTGGATACCCCGGGCAACACCGCGCGCCACGTTCTGCTGCCCACTCTCGCGATGGCGAACCGAATACCTCTGGAACGCGCCGTCGGGTTTGCGACGGGGGTCGAACGGGCCGCGATGCTCATTGGAGCGCCACTGGGAGGGGTTCTGGTGAGCGTTCTTGGACCTGCAGTGGCCTTCGGCACTACTGCCCTCAACTTCGTCGCAGCCGCGGCCTTGGTCCTGCTGTGTGTGCCGCGGCCAGACAGGAGCAGCTTTGACGACCTCGGCGCGGGGGAGGGCGTCGTTCATCGGACCTCCTATTGGCAGGATCTCGGAGAAGGATTCAGGTTCGTATACAGCAATCCGTTGTTGCGGCTGATTATTCTCGTCGTCTTTCTCACGAACCTTCTGGATGCCGCTCGGTTCTCGGTTCTCCTGCCGATTCACTCGACGGCTTACCTTCAGGGAGCTGTTGCGGTGGGCCTTCTTACGGGAGCGCTTGGCGGAGGAGCCCTCATCGGTTCGCTCCTGTACGGATTCTTCGGCCAGAGGTGGCGGCGGAGGCCCCTGTTCATTGCGGCGTTCGCGATCACGGGAGGCCCGCTTTCAGCCGCTCTCGCGTTGCAGGCGCCTCTGGTGAATATTGGCTTCCGAGGGAGCCGGGGGTGGTGCCTGTGAAGGCCGCTGTACCAAACCATGAATCGTGTCGTTCAGAGCCACAGTTGGTGTTGTTGAGAGCCACCTGAAAAGCTCCTTCCATCACGTGAGGGCCACGTGGTGGAAGGAGTACCGGTAATGGTACGGAAGATCAAGGCGAAACTCGTCTTGCAGTTACGCAACCAAGGCTTGTCGGGCAGAGCGATCGCGTCGGCGCAGGGCATCGCCCGCAATAGCGTCCAGACCGTGCTCGAGACGGCGGACAGGCTCGGCCTCGGCTGGGACGACGTCGAGGAGATGCCGGAGGCCGAGGTCTATACGGTGTTGTTTCCCGGCCGTGGAGTGCACGAGTCCGTGTTCGCGCAGCCGGATTGGGGGCGGGTGCACACCGAACTAGCCCGGGTCGGGGTGACGTTGAAGCTGCTGCACCAAGAGTACGTCGACACATCGGGTCAGGCGCAGGCGGTGATGAGCTATGACCGGTTCTGTCGGCTCTATGGCGACTTCGCTGCCGTCTCGGGCGCGACGTCGCGCGTGGGTCACAAGGCCGGCCGCAGCATCGAGGTTGACTGGTCTGGGCCCACGATGCAGCTGCTGGACCCGACGACGGGCGAGATCTCAAAGGTGTATTTGTTCGTCGCGTGCCTGCCGTTCAGCCGATACGCCTTCGTGGAGGCCACGTTGGATATGCGGCAGGAGTCGTGGCTGCGCGCCCACGTGGCGATGTTTTCCTTCTTCGGCGGCAGCGTCCCGCGCCTGGTCCCCGACAACCTGAAGACTGGGGTGATCTCTCACCCTCGAGAGGGAGAGGTCGTTCTCAACGACGCCTACCGTGAGATGGCTGCGCACTACTCTGCCGCGGTGCTGCCGGGCCGCGTCCGGGCACCTAAGGACAAGGCGAGCGTTGAGAACACAGTTTCGCATGTCGCGACCTGGGTCATCGCTAGCCTCAGGCAGGAGCAGTTCACATCCCTGCCCGAGCTGCGGGTCCGGATCTACGAGCAAATCGATGCTTACAACCGCCAGCCGTTCCAGAAACGGGACGGGTCCCGGTTGAGTGTCTTCACCGCCGAGGAGAAGCCGTTGATGCAACCGTTACCGGCGGCCCCGTTCGAGATCAGCACGTGGACCTACAAGCGCAAAGTGAACAAGAACGCTCACGTGGTCTGGGCGAGGAACTTCTACTCCGTTCCGTTCCGCCACATCGGCGCTCAGGTCGACCTTCGCGTCACGGACACGATGCTGGAGGTCTATCGCAACGACGAACGCTTGACCAGTCACCTGCTGCTGCCAGCAAGCACGACGAACCAGCATCAGACAAACGACGCGGACCTGCCCGAGGGCCGCAGCTTTCAGGCCTGGGATCGGACCCGGATCGACGAGTGGGCGGCCCGGATGGGACCTGCCACGGTCACAGTGATCGGGAAGATCTTTGAAGCTGCGTCGATCGAGGAGGCCGGTTACGACCCGGCGTTGGCAGTGTTGCGGCTGTCACGCCGGTTCTCGCCGACTCGGGTCGAGGCCGCCTGCGCACTGGCCTTGCGAGGTCCGATCCGCTCGCCGAGGTATGCGCACCTTCGGCCGATCCTCGACACCGGACAAGACAAAACTGGCCACGTCCCTGACAAGCCGGAACCCGATGACGGTGGCTACGTCCGCGGCAGCGCCTACTACGCCGGAGGCACCCGATGAGTCCGCTGGACACAGAGACCAAGCGCAAGCTGCGGGAGATGAATGCTGGCGAGTTGCTCGCGGCGATCGACACCCAAGACGAGACGCTGAGCATCAGTTTGTCGTTTGAAGAGCGGGTCCGGTTGGTCGTCGATGACGCCTACTCCGCCTTCACGCACTCGAAGGTCGCCGGGCTGATCCGGCGGGCGGGGTTGCGTTATCCCAACGCGGATCTCCGCCGCATCGACCTGCTCGACGAGCGGGGCTTGAACCGGCAGCTGCTGGCCCAGCTCGGGACGTGTTCGTTCGTTGCCCGGCAGCAGAACGTTGTGTTTCAGGGGTTCACCGGATCGGGGAAGTCGTATTTGGGCTGCGCGATCGCCAAACGCGCTTGCGAGCATCGCATCCGCGCTCATTACGTCCGCATGCCCGACCTCGAGGAAGCCTGGGTGGCCGCCCAAGACACCACCGGCGGCAGCGGGAAGTTCTTGCGCAAATATGCTTCCTTCACCCTGCTCGTCATTGATGAATGGTTGCTTGACCGCCCGACGGAATCGATGCGCGGCATGCTGCTTGAGCTGATGGAACGTCGCTATGGCGAGAGCTCGACGGTGTTCTGCACCCAGTATCAGCAGAAGGACTGGCACCAGCGACTCGGCTCCGGGGTTCACGCCGACGCGATCATGGACCGCATCATCCACAACACTGTCTGGGTCGAGACCGGCACCTACAACATGAGAGAGCAAGCGGCCCTCACCAGCGCCTAACGAACCGGCGAAGAGAGCCAGTGGCTCCCAGCCGGACCACCACTGGCTCTCTTCCGCACGAACGGTGGCTCTGAACCGCACGATCGGGTGGCTCTCAAGGCATCAAATACTCACTCTGGTCGTGCTCGTCGTGCTCGCAGCTTTCGTGGGGCTGGCTGCAGGGATTATCAACCCGATCATTGGGGTGCTCCAACTCCAGCTGGCCCCGCCTGCGATGCGGGCGCGTGTGCACAGTCTGATGGTCGCGGGATGCTGGGCGGGCATCCCCATTGGCGCGCTTCTCGGGGGCATTGCGGTCGAAACTCTCGGCCTGACAGCCTCCTTCGTGATCGTCGGAGTCGTCTACGTGCTGGTATCCCTCGCCCCGCTCACTGGCGGCGCATGGAAGGGCATGGGGCCGTTTCGGCCTGATGCTCGGTAGAAGTGACCAGCGGCTTAGCGGCCGGGTGTCGTCCAAGGGTCGATGAGGTCGATACCGAGCCCCTGAAAGTCCTTGATGTTTCTCATTGCCAGGGTGGCCCCTCGAGTCTGGCAGATAGCGGCGATCATGCCGTCCTCGACGCTCAGCGGGTGCCCGGCTGCCCGGCGAGACTCCTGCAATGCAGCGTAGGTGCGGGCCGCGTGTTCATCGTAGGGGAGCACCTGTTCACGGTAAAGAGCGAGGGTTTGTTCGATGGCCGACATCAAGCCATCGCGACGGTGACCGGGGGGCAGGAGGCGAACGCCGGTCAAGATCTCGCCGACGGTGATCGACGTGAGGGCAAGATCCTCGTTCACGTGGCCCAGCCAGAAAAGTACAGCGGTGTCCGGGCGAGATCTCAGCGGCTCAGATAGGACGTTCGTGTCCAGAATGATCACGTCAAGTCCACGTCCTGTGGGACAGATCGGGCCGGCACCGGAAGTTCGTCCACTGCGTGTTCAGCTGCCATCGTGAGCCACGCAGCGGCGAAGTCGCCGCCAACGACTGCGGCACTGAGAATCGCCCGGGCCTCGGCCTCCATCGATTGGTTGTGGGCAGCGGCCCGAAGCTTGAGTCGGCGTTGTACTTCGTCATCGAGGTTGCGCACTGTTATGACCGCCATCTGCTTCTCCTTGCTCCAGTGCTGTCAATGCTGTCATTTCACGAATTCCTGAACAGGGGCCTTCTGCACTGGGACCTGTGTCGGGCAGGCGCGAGGCGTGCGATTACGGCGGCAGTACATTCGTCAGCGGCGAGCACTTAGCAGGCTTGAAGGCCCAAATTCGCTCTAGAGTGCCTTGACCATCTCGAGTTCGTTGGTGCTGGGATCGAGATTGTAGGGAATGGTCTCGCCGGTGGCGGAGAATCCCCGGTGCTCGTATGCCGCGATCGCGCGGGCGTTGTGTTCGTGAACGTGGAGGGTGAGACGACGGCCCTCGGTGGCCGCCCACGTCTCGACGGCGGTCAGGAGAGCATCCGTTACTCCGGCATCGCGGCCCCGGGAGTCCGGCGTCACGTAAACGCCCACGAGGAGGGCGCCGACGGTCGGGTCAACGTAACCGGCCATCGTTCCGATCCAGTGCCCGGAGGCGTTGATTGCCACAACAGCGGTGCCGTGCTCGGCGCTGCCGCGTCGGCCACGCATGCGCCACTCGGCCTCGTCGCAACCGAGAGCCTCGTCGAGACTCTCCATGTAGGCGGTGGGCGTGTCCCGAATCATCTCCAGGCGCAGGTCGCGAACCTCGCGCCAGTCGGCGTCAACGGTGGGTCGGAGGGAAAACGTCTGAGTGGTCACCCATTCGAGCCTAGCTCTCGAGTGTGAATGGTGGGTCCGAAGTTACGCTCTGGGGCCGGGAAGGCAGTGTCTGGCTACGCAACGAGCCCCATTTTCTTCCCGCGGCGCGGCGTACCGGATCGCGCAAATGAATCCCCTTTACGATTTCAGTGAGATAGCGATTGCTCCATTGCAGACGGTCATGCGCCACTTAGATATGGGCATCTCACTGAAATCGTAAGGGGGAAATGAATTCGATTTTCTGCCAGACTTTCATGACATTTCCTCGTCTTATTGTTCTATTGGTGGGAGAATGGGGGCATGTTAACGACGCAGAAGTCAGGTTCCGAGGTGGTCGCCCTACTGGAGAGGGCAGACGCCTCGGCAGCTGCTGCGTTGGCGGAGGTGAACTTCCAGCAGTTCACCGGGGATGAGGCCCTGGCCGTGATGGCGGCGGTGGAAAAGCTTGGGCGCCGGGCGGATGGGGCTCGGGTGGCGTCGGCGACAGACGTGGCCAGCCGGGCGGATTCGGCCCTGGGTCATGAGTCCCTGGCGTATAAGAACGGATGCCGGGGTAAGTACGAGCTGATCACCGCCGTGACACGCATCTCGGGTTCGGAGGCGAAGCGGCGGATGCGGCTCGGCGGCCTGGTCACCGGGGCCGCGACCGCCGCCAGCGGGCTGCTGGGGCAGGAGGTGCCGGTGCAGCATCCGGCGGTCGCCGAGGGGCTCGCGTCGGGTGAGTTGGGGGTGGATGCGGCGGAGGTGATCGTGACCGCCCTCGAACCTCTGTCGCGGCGGGTCGCTCCGGCGGACCTGGATCGGGCGGAGCGGGCGCTGGTGGCGTCGGCGACGGGAGCGATCACGCCCGAGACCGAGGGACTGCCGGGGGCGGGGATCGCATTCTCCGCCGACCTCATCCGGGCGCAGGCCCACGAATGGGAAGCCCGCCTCGACCCCGACGGCGCCGCCCCCAGTGACGATACGACGGCGGCCAAAAGCACCGTCGGGTTCGGCCGGCTCAAGGCTGGCCTCTATCCCTTGCGGGGCGGGGTGACGCCGGAGCTCAAGGGCATCATGGACGGCATCTTCAACACGTTCCTCTCCGCCCACGCCGCTCCCGCTTTCCCCAGTGCTGAGCAGCAGGCGTTGATCGAAGCGGGAGAGCTGATTCCCGGGGCGGAGGAGTTCGACGACCCGCGCACTGGCGGTGAGAAGCGAGCGGATATTCTCCGGGGCGTGTTCGAGTCGAAGGCGCGGGACGCGAAGACACCGAGCATGGGCGGGGCGGCGCCGGTGGTGATGGTGCACGTGAATGCTGCGGACCTGAAGAGCGGCACGGGTGTCGGGTGGGTCGACGGGGTGGAGGCACCCATCTCACTGCGAAACGTGCGGCAGAAGATGTGCGCCGGCGGGTATCAGGAGGTGTTCCTCGGCGAAAACGGCGAGGTGCTGCGGCTGGGTGAGAAGAAGCGGTTCTTCACCCCCGCCCAGCGGAGGGCGATCGCCGCTCGCGATGGAGGATGCGTCATGGTCTCGACAGGCTCGACCCGAGCCAGTCTAAGGAGCGGCGGCGTGGGCGGAAGTTCACCACATTATCCCGTGGCAACACAAGGGAAAGACCGACATAGACAACGGATGCTTGCTCTGTTGGTACCACCATGCCACCATCGACACCTCCGGGTGGCAGATCCGCATGGTGCGCGGCCGCCCGGAGGTACGCGGTCCGGTGCTGTTCGACCCGACTCGCACCTGGCGACCCGCCGCCACCCACCGCGCCAATACGGCCAGCTCCGCATCGGGCTAGAACTCTGCCCAAGCCCAAGCCCAAGCCCAAGCCCAAGCGTCCGGCAGGCTACGTGCTACACGGCGGCCGGCTGCAGACGGTTCTCGCCGGGGAGGCGCTGGGGAGGCAACTCAGCGAGGCGCTGCAGGGCCGTGGTGACGGCATCCGCGTAGATCTGGCTGCCCGTGGGCCCCGGGTGCACGCCGTCGCCGGCCAGCAGATCGGTGTGCGGCGCGATGGCGTCGTGCCAGTTCGCGAGCTCGACCAGCCGATTGCGCGCCGAGAAGTCGGCGAGGGAGGCGTTCACGCCCTCGGTCCAGTCCCGGTCGGCATACGCGTTCACCAGGATGAGTTTGCGGTCGGGGCCGATCACGCGTTCGATCTCGATCAGCTCATCGGCCTTGATGGGGCCGTTGGTGCCGAGCCCGACAACGACGATCGGGCGCAACGTACCCGCGCGAGCCAGCTCTTCTAATATGCCAGCTGCGGAATACATGCCACGGGATACCGCAGCATCAATTGAGATGCCCGGGAAAGTCGTCTGCAGCTCGGCCGCGGAGGCGAGCATCACCGAGTCGCCCACCGCGGTGATGAGGTCACCGCCAGGCAGTGGCGCGGGAGTCGAGGCTGCCTGCTGCGCCGCCTCGGCCGCTGCCTTCGCGGCCTCGTCGAGTGCCTGCTGTCCCCGCTCAATTTCGACCTCTGCCGTGGCGGTGGCCGGCGCGGTCGCGAGGGCCGCAGCGGTCCCGCCCGACACGAGCAGCACCGTCACGGCGAGTACCGCCACCAGAACCCGGCCTTTCGCATGCAGGCCCCACAGCGTGCGCAACCGACCGACGACACCACGAATGCCGTCCCGTCGTACCGGCTGTTCCAGCCAGCGGTACGAGGCACCCGCCGCAGCGAGCGTCAGCACCGTCGCGAGCACCGCAATGAGAGCGACCCGGAGCGGTGTCGACGGCCCAGGCAAGCCCACTTGTAGTAGAACGAGCACCGGCCAGTGCCAGAGATAGATGCCGTAGGACCGCTCCCCGATGTAGCGCAACGGTGCCACGTCGAGGGCCCGCCCGAAACCACCACCACGAACGCCGGCCCAGATGGCCACGGCCGTGAGCACGCTGACGGCAGCGAGACCGCCACGGTAGGTCTCCGTTCCGCCCTCGGGCAGCACGGCCGCGGCGATGCCGATCCCGACCAGGGCGGCCCCGCCGAGCCACGGGCGCAGCCGCGGCAGCTCGTTGCGGAGCCCTGCGGGTCGGCGCAGCAGTAGCGCCAGCGCGGCACCGGTGAACAAGCCGAAACTGTGGGTGTCCGAACCGTAATAGACGCGGGTCGGGTCAGCGCCCGGCTGGTACAACACCCCCATCCACAGCATCGACGCGACGGCCAGAAGGGCCACGACGGCAAGTCGAAGGCGGGCGCTTCGGATGAGCAGAATCGCGAGTAGCAGCAGTGGCCAGATCACGTAGAACTGTTCCTCGACGGCCAACGACCAGAGGTTGCGAAACAGCTCGGGCTGATCGGCGGCGAAGTAGCTTGCGTCGCCGGCGATCGAAATCCAGTTGTAACCAAAGGTCACGGCGCCGAGCAGTTGAGCGCCGAGCCCAACGAGGACGTCACCGCCGATGAGCCAGGCCGCCGTGCAGCTCAGGAGAATGAGCGGAACGAGGGGCGGAACCAGGCGCCGTGCGCGGCGCTGCCAGAAGTTTCGAAGCGATACGCGGCCGGTGCGGGTGCGCTCGGAGACCAGCAGCCCGGTGATCAGGAACCCGCTGATCACAAAGAAGACATCCACACCGATGAATCCACCCGGCAGGGCGCTCGGGAAGAAGTGGTAGATGACCACCGCGATGACGGCAATGGCTCGCAGGCCGTCCAGCCCCGCAAGCCGGCCAGAACGCTTCTCGAACGTGGGGACAAGTGCCGACGTACCGGCCGCTTCGCGGGCAGAATTACTGGGGGAAGTAGCGCTGGGAGGAGTGTCGACCAGACCGGTCTCAGATGTTTGTGGGGGATTCATAAGCAAGCGCCTGTCGGGGCGGACCGAAATTCGGGACGGGCTGAACTTCGGCTTCAACGATAACCCGGGTGAGTCACCTAGTCTTGTTCCTGTGAATCTTTCTGTGCCCATTGTCGGCCCGCCGTGGTCGCCGACCACGCGCATCCGCTTGGACGTGGCCTACGACGGCACCGACTTCGCCGGCTGGGCGCGTCAGCCGGGCTTTCGCACTGTGCAGGGCGAGATCGAAGACGGCCTCGCCACCATCCTGCAGAAATATCCACCACACCCCACCCTCATCGTGGCCGGGCGAACGGATGCCGGGGTGCACGCCAGAGGACAGGTCGCCCACTTCGACCTCACGCCGGAACAGGCCGATTCGCTCATTCGCGTGAAGCGCGGCACCGGCGACCGCCCGCCCGTGGCCCTCGCCACGGCTGTACAACGGCGGCTGAGCGGCATCCTCGTGACCCAGCCGGACATCGTGCTGCGCACGGCAACCGTCGTGCCGGTGAGCTTCGACGCCCGGTTTTCGGCACTGTGGCGCCGCTATGAGTACCGCATCTCCGACCTGCACGCCCTGCGAGACCCGCAGCAGCGCCTGCGCACCACCTGGCATCCCGGCAAGCTTGACGTGGCCCTGATGGACGCCGGGGCCGCCAACCTGGTGGGCCTGCACGACTTCGCCGCGTACTGCAAGCCGCGGCCCGGCGCCACGACCATTCGCACCCTGCAGGACTTTCGCTGGCGCCGCGATGACGACGGCGTGCTCATCGCCACCCTCACAGCGGATGCCTTTTGCCACAGCATGGTGCGCGCCCTCGTGGGGGCTTGCGTGGCCGTGGGGGAGGGGCGGCTGGAAGCGGACCGCCTCGTGAACCTGCACATTGAGCGATCGCGAATTGTGGAGTTCAAGGTGATGCCTGCTGAAGGTCTCACCCTGATCGATGTGGGCTACCCACACGACGCAGAGCTGGCCATTCGCGCCGTCGAAACCCGCAACCGCCGCTCGATGCCGGTCGTCTGAACAGTCGGAGCCGCACCGGAGTTGCGACGGGGGTGAACAGAGACTAGTGTTGACCCTTGATGTCTGCGCGTTGCAGCGCGACATACGAACGTGAGCCCTCCATCGACAGTGTTTGCATCACGCAAACACGCCCGGAGCGGGATTCACGAACACCTCCGTTCGAAAAGAAGAAAGCAGCACAATAGTGACGCGCACTTATACCCCCAAGGCAAGCGAACTCCAGCACGACTGGGTTGTCATCGATGCCACCGATATCGTTCTCGGACGTCTGGCCAGCCACGCGGCAGTTCTGCTTCGCGGCAAGCACAAGGCAACCTTTTCCCCGCACATGGATGGTGGCGACTTCGTCATCATTGTGAACGCGGACAAGATCGCTTTGACCGGCAAGAAGCTCGACCTGAAGATTGCTTACCGCCACTCCGGTTACCCGGGCGGCCTCACGGCAACCAACTACTCCGAGATGCTCGAGAAGCACCCCACGCGTGCGGTTGAGAAGGCGATTCGCGGCATGCTGCCGAAGAACTCGCTCGGCCGTGCACAGCTGACGAAGCTCAAGGTCTACGCCGGCCCCGAGCACCCGCACTCGGCTCAGCAGCCCAAGCCGTACACCCTCGGCCAGGTCGCGCAGTAGCGCTGACCCACCAGACTTTTCGACTCTAGAAAAAGGATTCAACCCATCGTGGCGCAGATCGCAGACCAGATTGACGCAACTCCCGAGAGCTACTCGACCGAGACTCCCGCGGAGACCGTAACCAAGGCGCCTCGCGCCGTCCTCAACGTTCCCGGCGCAGCCGTGGGCCGTCGCAAGCAGGCCATCGCCCGCGTGCGCATCGTCCCCGGTTCCGGAACCATCGTTGTGAACGGCCGCGAGTTCGCCGATTACTTCCCCAACAAGCTGCACCAGCAGCTCATCAACGACCCGTTCAAGGTTCTTGACCTTCTCGGCTCGTACGATGTCATCGCTCGTATCACCGGTGGCGGCCCCTCGGGCCAGGCCGGCGCGCTTCGCCTCGGCATCGCACGCTCGCTCAACCTGATCGACGAAGAGAACAACCGCGCCATCCTGAAGAAGAACGGCTTCCTGAGCCGCGACGCTCGCGTCAAGGAGCGCAAGAAGGCCGGACTCAAGAAGGCCCGTAAGGCGCCTCAGTTCTCTAAGCGCTAACCCCCACGTCGGATACCCAGACTCTATGTCTCGACTATTCGGCACGGACGGCGTTCGGGGCCTGGCCAACCGTGATCTCACGGCTGGCCTGGCCCTGAGCCTTGCCCAGGCCAGCGCATCTGTATTGACCTCCGGTCGTCGTGCCCAGGCACGTCTCGCCGAGGGACGCCGCCCGGTAGCAGTGGTCGCTCGCGACCCCCGCATCTCCGGTGAATTCCTGACGGCCGCAGTATCGGCCGGACTCGCCAGCAGTGGCGTCGACGTTCTCGACGCCGGGGTCATCCCCACTCCTGCTGCCGCCTTCCTGATCGCCGACATCGGCGCCGACTTCGGTGTGATGATTTCCGCCTCACACAACGCGGCCCCCGACAACGGCATCAAAATCTTCGCCTTCGGCGGAACCAAACTTCCCGACACCGTCGAGGACCGCATCGAGTCCTACATCGGTCGCGACACCCTCATGCCCATCGGCGGCGACGTTGGACGTGTGCGGCGCTTCGCCGATGCCGAAGATCGCTACGTGGTGCACCTTCTCGGCACGTTGCCCCACCGCCTCGACGGCATCCACGTGGTGCTCGATTGCGCACACGGTGCGGCAGCTGGCGTGTCCCCGCAGGTCTTCACGGATGCCGGTGCTCGCCTCACGGTGATCGGCGCCGACCCCGACGGCCTCAACATCAACGACGGAGTGGGCTCCACCCACCTCGACAACCTCGCCAAGGCAGTTCTCGAACACGGCGCCGATGTGGGCATCGCCCACGACGGAGACGCAGACCGCTGTCTGGCCGTAGACCGCGAGGGAAACATCGTGGACGGCGACCAGATCATGGCCATCCTCGCCGTGTCGATGGCCGAACGCGGAGTGTTGAAGGATCGCACGCTCGTGGCCACCGTGATGAGCAACCTCGGCCTCCGCAAGGCGATGGCCGCGAACGACATCACCATGGTGCAGACCAAGGTGGGCGACCGTTACGTGCTCGAGGAGCTCAACGAGCACGGGTACTCGCTCGGCGGCGAGCAATCCGGCCACGTGATCATGACCAAGTACGCCACGACGGGTGACGGCATCCTCACGGGGCTTCACCTCGTGGCCGAAATGGCCCGCACCGGCAAGACGCTCGCCGAGCTCGCATCCGTCATGACGGTCTTCCCGCAGATTCTCGTGAACGTTCGGGGCGTCGACCACCGGGCCCTCGGCTCCGACGATGTCATAGCCGAAGCCGTTCGCGCGGCGGAAGCTGAACTCGGTGACACGGGACGGGTGCTGTTGCGTCCCTCAGGCACCGAACCCATGGTTCGCGTCATGGTGGAAGCGGCCGATCAGCCCACAGCTGACCGCCTCGCCCACCAGCTCGCCGCGATCGTGCTCGAGCGCCTCGCCAACTAGCAGCGCCGGCCGGGCGCCCCGCTGGTCGAGGAGCGAGGCACGAGCGTCTCGACGCTTCTATGGGAGTTGTCAAGCAGTTTGAGGTCTCGATCGCTCCTTCGTCGCGCCTCGACCAGCGCGGGCACGTCGCGCCTCGACCGGCGCCAGCCGGGTCAGACCTTGCGCAGCAGAACCGACGAGACGGCGTGCGTGGAGTCCTTGCGCAGCACGAGAGTGGCCCGCGAGCGCGTGGGACGGATGTTCTGCAACAGGTTCGGCTCGTTGATGGTGTTCCAGATGCTGCGTGCCTTGGAACGCGCCTCGTCTTCGGTGAGCGTGGCGTAGCGGTGAAAGTACGACTTGGGGTTGGCGAAGGCCCCGCGCTGCAGCTTGAGAAAACGATCCTCGTACCAGCGGGCGATGTCCTGGGTGCGAGCGTCGACGTAGATCGTGAAGTCGAACAGGTCGCTGACTGCGAGCCCGTGCCCGGCCCCGGGAGGCTGCAGCACGTTGAGGCCCTCGACAATCAGGATGTCGGGCTGACGCACCACAATTTGGGCATCGGGCACGATGTCGTAGCTCAGGTGTGAATAGAAGGGCGCCCGAACCTCGGTGGCGCCGCTCTTGATCGCGCTCACGAAACGCAGCAACGCCCGGCGGTCGTACGCCTCCGGAAAGCCCTTGCGTTCCATCAGCCCCCGACGCAGCAGCTCGGCGTTCGGAAAGAGAAAGCCGTCGGTCGTGACGAGTTCGACGCGGGGGGTGTCGTCCCAGCGGGCGAGCATCTCCCGAAGCAGCCGGGCCACCGTGGACTTGCCCACCGCCACCGAGCCGGCGACGCCGATCACGAACGGGGTGCGTTGGGCGCGTTCGCCGAGAAAGTCACTCGTGGCGCGGTGCAGTTGCCGGGCGCCCGCGGCGTAGAGGTTGAGCAGCCTGCTGAGCGGGAGGTAGACATCCGTCACCTCGTTGAGGTCGAGGGGCTCCCCGAGACCGCGGAGCTGAACGAGCTCGGTCTCTTTCAGGGGGAGGCGGGTGGTTGGCGCGAGGGCCGCCCAGTCTGCCCTGTCGAGCTCCACAAATGGGGTGCCGTGGCCGTTGTTGCGCGCACTGAACATCGGATCGGACATTCCCCCAAGCTTAGTCCGACTAAAATCAAGGCCATGTGCGGAATCGTAGGTTATGTCGGTAACAGCAAAAGCGTTGAGGTCCTGATGGGCGGACTCCGCAGACTCGAGTATCGGGGGTATGACTCGGCCGGGATCGCGGTCATTGATGACGAGGGCACGCTCACCACGGTGAAGCGTGCCGGCAAGCTCAAGGTGCTCGCCGACGAACTCGCGGCCCACCCGATCGCCAACGGCGGAACCGGCATCGGGCACACCCGCTGGGCCACCCACGGCGGCCCCACCGACGAGAACGCGCACCCTCACCTCGGCGACAACGGCAAACTCGCCCTCATTCACAACGGCATCATCGAAAATTTCGCGCCGCTGCGCGACGAGCTCCTCGCCGAGGGCTACACGTTCCTGAGCGAGACCGACACCGAGGTCGCCGCCGTGCTCCTCGGCCGCGAGTACCAGCGCGTGGGCGACCTGGGCGAGGCCTTCCGCGCCATCGTCAACCGTCTCGACGGCGCCTTCACCCTTCTGGCAGTGCACGAAGACCAGCCCGGCGTGGTCGTCGGCGCCCGCCGCAACTCCCCGCTCGTGATCGGCCTGGGCGACGGCGAGAACTTCCTCGGCTCCGACGTGGCGGCCTTCGTCGAGTACACCCGCCGCGCCGTGGCCATCGGCCAGGACCAGATCGTGACCATCACAGCGGATGCCGTGACCGTGACCGACTTCGACGGCGTGAGCGTCGAGACCGAGGAGTTCGACATCGCCTGGGACGCGTCCGCGTCAGAAAAAGGCGGTTGGTCCAGCTTCATGGCCAAAGAAGTTTCCGAGCAGCCCGACGCCGTCGCCAACACCCTGCGCGGCCGCATCCACGAGGGCCACGTGGAGGTTCCCGAGCTCACGGCTTTCGGTGACGACGTGCTCGCCGGCATCCGTCGTATCGTCATCATCGCCTGCGGCACGGCGGCCTACGCCGGCCAGACGGCCAAGTACGCCATCGAGAAGTGGGCCCAGGTTCCCGTCGACGTGGAACTCAGCCACGAGTTCCGTTACCGCGACCCGGTGCTGAGCGACGACACCCTCGTTATCTCGATCAGCCAGTCCGGCGAGACGATGGACACTCTCATGGCCGTGAAATACGCCATGTCCCTCGGCGCCAAGGCCATCTCGATCTGCAACACGCAGGGCGCGACCATCCCGCGCGAATCTGACGCCGTGATCTACACTCACGCCGGCCCCGAGGTGGCCGTGGCCTCCACGAAGGCGTTCGTCGCGCAGATCTCCGCGCTCTACCTCTTCGCGCTGCACCTCGCTCGCGTGCGCGGCACGTTGAGCGCGACCGAGCAGCTCGAGCAGGTCGAGGAGCTTCAGGCCATTCCCGCGAAGCTCGCGACCACGCTCCTCGCCGAGGATTCGGTGCGTCAGCTTGCGCGCTACATGTCGGACACTCGCGCGGTGCTGTTCCTGGGCCGCCACGTGGGCTTCCCGATCGCGCTTGAGGGCGCGCTCAAGCTCAAGGAGCTCGCCTACATCCACGCTGAGGGGTTTGCCGCCGGCGAGCTCAAGCACGGACCGATCGCGCTGATCGAACCGGGCCAGCCCGTGTTCGTCGTGGTGCCAAGCCCGCGCGGTTCAGCACACCTGCACCCGAAGGTCGTCTCCAACATTCAGGAGATCCGCGCACGCGGCGCCCGCATCATCGCGATCGCCGAGGTCGGCGATGCGGCCGTGTTGCCCTTCGCCGACACCGTGATCCACATCCCGCTCGCCGGCCCGCTGTTCGAGCCGCTGCTCGCCGTGGTCCCGCTGCAGATGTTCGCCATGGAGCTCGCCATCGCGAAGGGCCTCGACGTGGATCAGCCGCGCAACCTCGCGAAGTCGGTCACGGTCGAGTAGGCACCTCGAGACGCGGAGCAGAAGAGGCAGCGGAATGATCCGGGGTATCGGCGTCGACATCGTCGACCTGGCGCGATTCACGCGTCAGGTCGAACGAACCCCCGGGCTCATTCCGCGACTCTTCGCCGTGGGTGAGCGCGGGCTGCCCGTGCACTCCCTGGCCGGGCGCTTCGCTGCCAAGGAGGCGCTGATCAAGGCCCTCGGCGACAGCGTAGGCACAACGTGGCAGGAGTTGGAAATCGCGTCGGACGCCCACGGTAACCCCGGTTTCGTGCTGCACCCATCGCTCACGGCAGTGATGGCCTCGCGTGGGATCACCTCGCTGCACGTCACGATGACGCACGATGCGGGCGTTGCCTGCGCCTTCGTAGTGGTGGAAGGTGACGCGTGAGCGGCCTCTCCCAGCGGCATCCGCATGCATAGCCGGATCGCCGACTCCGAGGCGATGCACCAGTTCGGCGTGCACCTTGCCGCGCGTCTGCGCACGGGCGACCTCGTGGTACTCACCGGCCCGCTCGGTGCCGGGAAGACCACGCTGACCCGCGGTCTCGGCGAGGGCCTGCAGGTGCGCGGAGCGGTAACGAGCCCCACCTTCGTGCTCGCCCGCACGCACCCGAGCACCATCGGTGGGCCGTCGCTCGTGCACGTCGACGCGTATCGGCTCGCGAACGCGATGGAACTCGACGACCTTGACATCGACTTCGCGCACTCCATCGTGGTTGTGGAGTGGGGTCGCGGCATGCTCGACGGCATCACAGATTCCTGGCTCGACATCGAGATCGAGCGCCCGACCGGTGCATCGACGGCGCATGCCGATGCCGACGTCGACCTCGACGCCGACGAACCCCGCACTGTCACCGTCACGGCACACGGCCCCCGCTGGTCGCCCACCGCCTGGCCCCAGGTCCCGTGACCTCCCCCTCGGTTCCCCCTGGGGTCGGGCGCGAGTCCCGCGTGCGTTTAGGCTGAAGCAATGGCTACAGACGCACACCCTCCCGCACGATGCCTCTGTGGCGGAGCCTTCCTGTGGAGGTAACCACCACGCGTCGGAGCGCGCGCTACTGGATCACCCTCGCCATCATCGGCGTCATCGGCGGGTTGCTCTCGGGGGCGTTCGGCGTGGGCGGCGGAATCATCATGGTTCCCCTGCTCATCAGCTTCGTGCAGATGGATCAGCGCAAGGCCGCCGCGACCTCCCTGGTGGCCATCATCCCCACCGCTCTCGTGGGCTCGATCGCCTATTTCGCCAATGACGAGATCGACCTGCTGGCCGCCGGCATCATCGCGGCCGGCGCCGTAGTGGGCGCGATCATCGGTGCCGTGCTTCTGCGCAGCATCCCGCTCGTCTGGCTGCGCTGGATGTTCATCGCCCTCATGCTCCTCGTGGCCGTGCGCATGGTGCTGCTGGAGCCGGTGCGAGGCGACCAGCTCGAGCTGAGCCCCCTGGTCTTCTTCGGCTACATCGCCCTCGGGCTCATCATGGGAATCGCATCCGGCCTGTTCGGCATCGGCGGCGGCGTCATCGCGGTGCCCGCCCTCGTAGCCATCTTCGGCATCAGCGACCTCGTCGCCAAGGGAACGTCCCTGCTGGTGCTCATCCCCACCGGAGTCGTCGGCACCATCGCCAACCTTCGTGGCGGGCTTGTCGACCTGCGGGCCGGCGCGGTCGTGGGAGTGGCCGCCGTCGCGGCATCCGTTCCCGGGGTCGCCCTAGCCCTGCTCATGACGCCTCGGGTCTCCAGTATCCTCTTCGCCGCCCTGCTCGTGGTGGCCGCGCTGCAGCTCGCGGTGAAGGCCATCCGGGCCCAGCGCAAGGCCCGCGCCGCGCGCAAGTCGGGCCCGACGCCCGCATAGCCCGACCCCCGTATAGGCTGAACGGGTGCTTCTCGCCATTGACACCTCCGCCGGCACGAGCGTCGCCGTCGTCGACCGCGACCGTGGCGTGATCAGCGAACGCCTCGAGGCCGACACCATGCGGCACGCCGAGGTGATCGGCCGCCTGATCCGGGAATGCCTCGACGAAGCGGATGTCGCGGTGAGCGACCTCTCCGGCATCGTCGGCGGCATGGGCCCCGGCCCCTTCACCGGACTGCGCGTGGGCATCGCTGCCGCCCGCGTCTTCGCCCTTGGGGCCGGCAAGCCCCTCGTGCCCGTGGTCAGCCACGACGCTATCGCCTTCGGCCGCTACCGCGACGGCCACACGGGCCCGCTGCTCGTGGTCACCGACGCACGCCGCCGCGAGGTCTACTGGTCGGCCTACAGCGCAGCGGATGCCCACGGCCTCCCCGTGCGCATCGGCGCGCCCGGCTTGGCCAAGCCCGCCGACCTGACTCAAGCCGTGAGGCTGCGCGAGCCGACTTGGGCCCACATCGACTGGCCGCGAGTGGACGCCGTGGGCGTCTCCGCCGGAGACCTCGGCATGGTCGCCGAACTCTCCTTTGCCGGGGGGCGCCCGCTCGCCGCTGACGCCCCGCTCTACCTGCGTTCCCCTGACGTCACCCTGCCGGGCGGCCGCAAGCGGGTGAGCTGAATGACCACCTGGCAGCTGCGACGGGCCACGGTAGCCGACCTGGACGCCATCATGGCGCTCGAAACGGGCATCTTCGAGAACGACGCCTGGTCGAGCGACATGATGGCACGCGACGTGGCGGATCCCGCGTGTTACTACCTCGTGGCCTTCCCACCCGAGCGGCCCGACCTGATCGAGGCCTACGCGGGGCTGCTCTCGCCTCGGGGCGCACCCGAGAGCGATATCCAGACCATCGGTGTCGCCGAATCGGCGCGCGGCCGGGGGCTCGGACGCATCCTGATGCTGTCCCTGATCAACGAGGCCCGCTCCCGCGGTGCCCGGCACGTCTTCCTGGAGGTGCGCGCAGACAACCCTTCAGCCCAGGGGCTGTATCGCTCCCTGGGCTTCGAGGAGCTCGGCGTACGCAAGGGCTACTACCAGCCCGACAACGTGGACGCCGTCGTGATGCGCCTCACCATTCCCACGCCGGAGGCCGCACTGGCTGAGCCAGACCAGGCTGCCGCGCCAGACCAGGCCGGAGAGCCGACATGAACCGTACAGAGCCGCTCGTCCTCGGCATCGAGACGTCCTGCGACGAAACCGGCATCGGCATCGTGCGCGGCACCCGCCTGCTCTCCAACACGATCGCGAGCTCGATGGAGGAGCACGCCCGCTACGGCGGTGTCGTGCCCGAAGTCGCCGCCCGCGCGCATCTCGACGAGCTCGTGCCGGCGATCAACGCCGCCGTCGCCGAAGCCGGCATTCGGCTCGATGACCTCGACGCGATCGCCGTCACCTGCGGTCCCGGCCTGTCGGGAGCCCTGATGGTGGGCGTCGGCGCCGCAAAGGCACTCGCCCTCTCCCTCGGCAAGCCCATCTACGCCGTGAACCACCTGGTGGGCCACGTGGGAGCAGACCTGCTGCGCACCGGTGCGAACTCCCACGAGGAGCCCCTGGACTACCCCACGATCGCCCTGCTCGTGTCGGGCGGCCACACGTCGCTTCTGCTCGTGCGCGACCTCACGAGCGACGTCGAGCTGCTGGGCGAGACCATCGACGACGCGGCGGGTGAGGCCTTCGATAAGGTCGCGCGGGTGCTGGGCATGCTCTACCCCGGTGGTCCGCGCATCGACGCGGCAGCGCTCACCGGCGATGCCACCGCCATCCGCTTTCCCCGTGGGCTCAGCAAACATAAAGACATGGAGAAACACCGCTACGATTTCTCGTTCTCCGGGCTCAAGACATCCGTCGCCCGTTGGGTGGAACAGCGCGAGGATGCCGGCGAACCCGTGCCGGTGAACGACGTGGCAGCGAGCTTTCGCGAGGCCGTCGTCGACACCCTCCTCACCAAGGCAGTGGCGGCGTGCGTCGACTATGACGTGCCCAGGCTGCTGCTCGGCGGCGGCGTGATCGCGAATGCGCGGCTGCGTGAGGTTGCGATCGAACGAACGGATGCCGCGGGCATTGCCCTGCGCATTCCGCCCCTCTCGCTGTGCACCGACAACGGCGCCATGATCGCGGCCCTTGGCGCCCAGTTGATCATGGCCGGACATAACCCCTCCGCTCCGGATTTCGGGGCGGATTCCACGCTTCCGGTGTCGCAGATTCAGGTATGAAAGACGGTCTCACCAAGCGATTTTCTCTGGGACGGGATATTCTGGGGCAGAGTCCGTTTGCCGTCTTGCCTGAGGAGTCCTCACATGTCTGATCCCACCGAAAATACTCCGCCGTCGCAGCCCTCGAATGGCTCCACGGCGCCGGCTACGCCACCGCCCGCAATGCCGCCCGTCGCACCCTACGGTGCGGCGCCCGCTTATCAAGCACAGCCGGCGCCGGTGTACGCCGCTCCGGCGGCGCCCAGTCAGCCCGGCGCGTACGGGCAGCAGCAGCCCGGGCCGGGCACCTTCAATGTGCTTTCGATTGTGGCGTTCGTGAGTGCGTTCGTCGTGTTCCCCGCCGCGATCATCTGTGGGCACATCGCGCTTTCGCAGATCAAGAAGACCGGGGAGAAGGGGCGCGGCTTCGCGATCGCCGCACTCGTGCTCGGCTACGTCAGCCTGGTGAGCCTCATCATCCTGATCATCATCCTCGCCGTCACCTTCTCCATGGTGGCGTCCAACCCGAGCCTCTATAACAACAACTGACTCTCAACTACTGAATAAAATTACTGACCGCGCACGCGCGCCACGTAGCTCCGTACCAACTGGAAGGAACGAACTCCATGAGTGATCCCACTACCCCCCAGGTGCCCGACGTTCCGCAGGTACCGAGTGTTCCCGAGGTGCCGTCGGTTCCTCCCGTGAACCCGCCGCCCGCCTACGGCGCCCCAACCACGCCGCCGCCGGCCCCGACATCACCGCAGGTGCCTTCGGCACCGTCCGCTCCCAGCGCGTCGACCCCGCCCCCCGCCTACGGCGCGCCCACCCCACCCCCGCCGCCCGCGTACGCCGCGCCGGCCAATCCGTACCAGTCCAACGCCTATGCAGGTGCCCCGGCAAAAAAGCAGCCTCTGCTGAGTATCTTCGCCATGATCGCCGGCGTCATCGGACTCGTTGGCGCACCGATCGCCTTCATTCCCTTCGTCGGCGGATTCCTCGGATTGTTCTTCCCCGCGGCCGGCGTGGTTCTCGGTTTCATGGGCAAGAAGCGTGAGACCGCCGCTCGCGGCTTCTGGCTCACCGGAATCATCACGGGCTTCGTGGCGATCGGACTCATGCTGCTGAGCTTCCTGCTCTACGCGATCGTCTTTGCCACCGCCGCCAACGACGGATACGGCTACAACTACTAGTCAGTGCCCAGCGGTACTCAGTGCCCAGCGGTAAGACGCACCACGACACACGTAACGAAGGGCGGGTGCCCACCGGCACCCGCCCGCACCACCGGAGGATTGCCATGAGCGGAGCGCACCGCGACGCCGAAGCGACCACCGACGAATTCCGCATCGACCACACACGGCCTCCCTCACCGCCCGGAAGCGAACTCGCCTGGGAATCGACGATCACGGCGCCCACCGAGTGGGTACCGTACGTGTACACCGACGCCGAGGTGCATACGCTTACGACCAGGCGGCGCATCTCGGTGGCGTCGCTCACGTGTGGCGGCCTGGGGTTGCTGATCGGCATCTTCGGGGTCTGGGGCGTCTTCTTGTCTCTCGCCGGCGTCATTCTGGCACTTATAGCGCGCAACACGGAGCATCGAGCCAGGCTGTTCTGGGCGAGCGGACTCGTGACCGGCCTGGCCGGGGTGGCCCTCGGCGTGGGCTGGTTCGTCATCGTGACGCAGACGTTTCTGGCCTAGGAGCGTGTGTCAGTAACGCCTATTCGACCTTGGTGTGAGGAATTGCCGTTCAGGACCGTCTGTGCGGTCGGGGGTTTCTTGTCCGGTGGTTGAGTCGTTCGGGTTGGCGTTGTTCGTGTGCCGACTGAAAATAGGGCCAGTGCTGCGTTGACGGCGCAGGCCGGGGCCGTTGCCGCCCGCCGGGGCAGTCCCGCCTTGATGTTTAGGTGGCCGTTCGGGCTGTTAGGGCGCTTGGCGCGGCCAGCAGCGCTTTAGTTTGCATGGTGTGTAGCTTCATCAGGTTGTGGCAGGCCGCGATCAGGTCCCATTCGTGGGCGGCTTGCTCCAACCCGCGCAGCAACACGAATTTGCCTTGCCGAGTGTGGATCTGACCGAACACGGGCTCCACGATCGCTTTGCGCCGCGCATAAACGGCGCGGCCTTTCTTCGTCTTGAGCTTCCGCGCCATGCGTTCCCGCAGCGTCGCATTGGCCGGGATCCGGCCCCGAGGAACTTCAGGAACACGCTCGCCGTGCTTGACCCGGCCGGTCGCGATGAAAAACTCGGTCCGGCCGTCGCTGCCATCTTCAACAGTCTTCGCGTAGTCCAGATTTGTTGCGGAACAATACCCGGCATCCGCCAGGACCTGCCGGGGCAGGACGCCGGTCGTGGCGTGGAGTTTCTCGACCAGCGGCACGACCTGTTCAACATCCACGCCAATATTCGTCAGCGTCGTCGCGACGATGATCTGATGGTCGGCATCAACGATGGCCTGTGCGTTGTAGGCGTAGTGGAACGATCCGTCGGCGGTCTTCATGATCCGTGAATCCGGGTCGGTGAAGTTGCGTTGAGCCTTCGGAGCAACAACGGCGTTCTTCGCCGCGTCGTCACCCTTCTGCGCCACAGTATCGTCATCGTCGCCCTTGTCCCTGGCCTTCTTCTCCGCGTCTTTCCGCGCCCGCGCCGCTGCAGCTGCCTCCAAGCCAGCGCGCGCTTCGGCCAGTTTCACCAAGCGTGACTCCCGCCGGGCAAGCTCCGGCGGCAACTCATCACCGCGTTTGTCCTTTCCGAAACGAGCGTCCTCCGCGTCATCGATCGCGTCCGCCTCCGCCAGCAGCGCAGAGACTTCGTCGGCGAGGACTTTCTGCTTCTCCGTCAGGCGGGCGTAACTCATCGCCTTGCGCCGAGAGGCATTCGCGCGCACTTTCGTGCCGTCCAACGCGACCTGCCCGAGCGAGACCATTCCGGCCGCACGGCACAGTTCCAACGCCTGCAAGAACACGTTCCCCAGACTGGAGAGGTGGCGTTTTCGGAACCGGGCGATGGAACGAAAATCAGGTGCCTGCTGCGCCGCCAACCAGCGAAACGCGACCACGTCCACGCACACCCGCTCCAACTCCCGTGACGAGCGAACTCCGACACAATACCCGTAAAGGAGCACCCGGACCATCAACCGTGGGTCATAGGGCGGCTGCCCCTTCGACTTCGCGTAAGAGGCGTAGAACTTCTTCAGATCCAGCTGAGTTTCAACGATATCCGCGATGAACCGAGACAGGTGATTCTGCGGCAACCACTCATCCAACGACGGCGGCACCAACATCACCGCCGCCGGCTCAAATGCCCGGAACCGTTTGTTCACACCGGCCCCCGCCTCAACACCGTCATCCACGACCACGTCAACGTGCTCAAGTTCCGTCGCGGGGAAGAGGCCATCAGAATCGCTCATACGCAATTTTCCCAGACCAACACCCCAAGCCCGGGAAATCGACCGGCGTTTTAAACTTTGGTGTTACTGACCCACGCTCCTAGGGGCTCAACTCGCCGAGTCGCACGGGTGCCGTCAGCGCACGCGCTCCACGAGCAGGGCAACCCGGTGGCCGGCCGCCCGGGTCAGAATGAGCGTCGCCGACTCCGGTCCCTTGAGCTTCAGCCGCGTGCGCAGGCTCGCCGGATCTACGTCGACACCGCGTTTCTTAATCTCGAGCGTGCCGATGTGGCGTTCCTGCAGGGCGATGCGCAGTTTCTTCTCGTCCACCGGCAGCACTTCCAGCACCCGGAACGCGCTCGCGAACGGCGTCTTCACGAGAGTTGGTGCGGTCAGGTAGGCGATGCCGTCACTGAGCATCTCGGCGTCGATGCTGCGCGCGAGGTCTCCGATCAGCCGGGCACGGATGATCGCCCCGTCGGGCTCATACACGTAGGTTCCGAGCTCGCCCACGGGGGCGTCAGGGCTGTCGGCGGGAGCCGTGAGCTCCGCGACACCGTTCTGCGTGAGCAGGAGGGCTGAACGACGGATGCCGTCACGCGCGAGCGCACCGAACCACAGCCCCATCTCCACGAGCTGCCCATCGACCGACACCCATTGCGCCTCGGCCTGGGACGGAATCTGGTCGCGATCGTGACCAGGGCCGAGTTTCACGCCGAGAGGCATCCGCTCGCTCAGGCCGAAGGCCCAGTCGAGGGAGGGGGAGTAGTCCTCGGGGCGGGTGAGGCGAGACGTGTTGCTGTGTCCTCTCGTTCGGCGGGCGGGGTCGAGCCAGGCCGCGTCGAAGTCGTCGAGGTTCACCTTCTCGGCGGCGGAGTGCCGCACATTAGCCTGCGGGAACGGGGCCAGATTGTAGCTGGCAACGGTGGCGGTGACCTCGTCGGCGTCGACGGCAGTCACATCGAGGTCGATCGCCGCCATGGCCATGGCGTCGCCCCCGATGCCGCACCCGAGGTCCACGACCCTGGGCTGGCCGCCGAGCGCAGCGAATCGGCCGGCGTGCAGTGCCGCGACACGCAGTCTGGTGGCCTGTTCGAGTCCGGCCTCCGTGAAGAGCATGCGGCTCGCGAACTCACCGAACTTCGACGAGGCCTTGGCGCGCAGGCGCGCCTGGCTGAGGGCTGCGGCTACAAGGCCGGGGGCGTGCCCGGCCTTGCGCAGGTCACTGACCGTCTTGAGAACGTCGATCGTGTCGTACGGCGGAAGGGAGTCGAGCAGGCGCAGACCCTCGGGCGAAAGCAGCTCAACGAGCTCGGTGCGTTCCATTGATTAAACCTATCAATCCCGCTCAGGTCTGGCACTCACGTTGCGTGAGTGCCAGAAGGGCCCTAAGCTCGTTTTTAGCACTCTCGTTGTGAGTCTGCTAACCCCATATCTTCGTAAAGAAAGAGGTCAACCGTGTCGGTCTCCATCAAGCCGCTCGAGGATCGCATCGTCATCAAGCAGGTCGACGCTGAGCAGACGACCGCTTCCGGGCTCGTCATTCCTGACACCGCCAAGGAAAAGCCCCAGGAGGGCGAAGTTGTTGCAGTCGGACCCGGCCGCATCGACGACAAGGGCAACCGCGTTCCCCTCGACATCGCCGTCGGCGACAAGGTGCTCTACTCCAAGTACGGTGGAACCGAAGTCAAGTTCGGCGGCGACGACCTGCTCGTTCTCTCCGCTCGCGACGTTCTTGCGGTCGTCGTCCGCTAAGTAGCCGTACGCTCCGCAGCCGTAAACTAGCTGCGACCCCGCACACCAGTTGACTCCCGGATGGCCTGGCCATCCGGGAGTTTTCGTGTGTTACCCGCCGCAGGAAGGATTCTCATGACGGATGCCGACCCCGCCGCAGTCGGTTCGGTGCCCACGACCACCCGCAGCGAGAACAGCCGGGGCCTGATGTTCGGGTTTCTCGCGTATGGGCTCTGGGGCATCCTTCCCTTGTATTTCCTGCTCCTGGCGCCGACCGGGGCGTTCGAGGTCGTCGCCTGGCGGGTGCTTTTCTCGCTCGTCTTCTGCGCGCTGATCATCACGGTGACACGGAAGTGGTCTGTGCTACGCGGAGTCTTCCGGCAACGGCGGGTGATGCTCATCATGGGGCTCGCCGGGTTGCTGATCTTCGTGAACTGGCAGATCTACGTCTACGCCGCGATGACCGGGCACGTGGTGGAAGCGGCCTTGGGCTACTTCATCAACCCGATCGTCACGGTTTTTCTGGGCGTGATAGTGCTCCACGAGCGTTTGCGCCGCATCCAGTGGCTTGCCGTGGGTGTCAGTCTCCTGGCCGTGATCGTGCTCACTATCGGCTATGGAACCCTGCCGTGGATCTCTCTCGCACTCGCCTTCTCCTTCGGGTTCTACGGCCTGATCAAGAAACGGGTGGGTCCGAGCGTCGACGCTGTCACAGGCCTGACCCTCGAGACGGTGTGGCTGGCTCCGGTCGCCATCATCCAACTCGTCGTCGTCGCCGGTGTCTCAGGGCTCACCTTCGGCACCGTGTCCACGGTGCACACGATCGGCCTGCTGGCCGCCGGGGTGATCACCGCCGTGCCCCTGCTGCTCTTTGCCGCCGCCGCGCGCCGGCTGCCGCTCACCGTTCTCGGGCTGATCCAGTTCCTTGCCCCGGTGCTGCAATTCCTGGTGGGGGTCTTCGTACTCAACGAAGCGATGCCGCCCGAGCGCTGGGTGGGATTCGGGCTTGTGTGGGTGGCCCTCATCATCCTGACCGTCGACATGATCGTTTCCGGACGGGCTCCCCGGCGAGCGTCCCTCGAACCCACCTGATCCGCCGATACCCTCGAACTGTGTACGTGCGTGCCTGCGCGTGCCCCCGAGAGGATTTCATGTCCCGCCCCGTTCAATTCCGTCAAGTCCAGTGCCGATCGCGGCCGTTTCGATCCGTGTCTGCTGTGGCGCTCGTGACGGGAGTTCTGGTGCTGGCCCTCACCGCGTGCTCGGATCCGGTTCCGGTTGCGCCCTCGGTATCGCCGACCAACACCGCGCTGCCGGCTCCCACGGGCGACGGACTGCTGCGCATTGGCACCATGTTCCCGATGACAGGCGACTTGGCGGCGAGCGGAGCCGCCCAGGTCGCCGGGGCGCAGGTCGCCGCCCGGGAGATTGACTCCCAAGGCGGAGTGCTCGGCCAGCCCGTGCAGCTCATCCATCGAAACTCCGCCGGAGACGAGCAGGCCGCGCTCGCCTCCTTCGCTGACCGGGCTGTGGATGCCGTGTTGTGGGACGCCGGGAGCGCAGTTCGACCCGAAGTGCCGGCATCCGTTGCCCCGGCCGCCCTGCTGCCCCTCAACGGCCTCGTGAACGGCGGCACGCCGCTCGCGGCAAGCGAAGAATTCGCAAAGCGCCTCCTGGTGGCCGATCCGGGACTCACCGCCACAGCGGGTGGGGCCGAGGCCTACGACGGCGTGATCGCTACCGCGCTCGCGGCCATGGTGACGGGAGACGACGGTGCCGGCTCGATCGAAACCGGCTGGGTCACCGTGCGTGAGGGACCCACGGTGTGCACATCGTGGGGCGAATGCCTGCTCGCGCTCAGTGAGGGCCAGCAGATTGAGTACCAGGGTCTCACTGGGCGCCAATCGTAACGATTTGGTCGCTTTACACGGTTGTAACCTCCATTTCACGATTGCGGTGTCTCCGGGTGTCTAGGGTGTCATAACGGCAGTCATCCGTCTGTCACGTGTGTGTATTCCCTTACTCCCTAGGAGCAACATGAGCGTTTTCGCGAAGGCAACTGCCTCCCGCTCAGTTCGTGCCGTTTTCACTGGTGTCGCCATGGTTGGCGTGAGCGCATTGCTGCTCACCGGATGCGCCTCCGGCGGGGGCACCACGCCCACCGACGAGGCCTCCAGCGCTGCGAGCGGCGACGCCAAGCCGGTAACCGCCGGTGACCGCGACCTCACCCTCAAGATCGGCACCCTGCTCCCGCAGAGTGGTGGCCTTGCCTTCCTCGGCCCGCCCGAAGAAGCCGGTGTACAGCTCGCCGTCAACGACATCAACGATGCCAACCTCGGCATGACCGTCGAGGTCATCAAGCGTGACTCCGGCGACACCACCACCGACACTGCCACCACCTCGGTGACCGACCTCCTGTCGCAGGACGTCTCCGCCATCGTGGGAGCGGCCTCCTCCGGAGTGTCCAAGACCGTGATCGACCAGATCACCGGCGCCGGCGTCGTGCAGTTCTCGCCGGCCAACACCTCGGCTGAGTTCACCGACTACGCCGACAAGGGCCTGTACTTCCGTACTGCCCCCTCCGACATCCTGCAGGGCGAGGTTCTCGGAACGCAGATCGCCGAAGACGGTAAATCCACCCTCGGCCTGATCGTCCTCAACGACGCCTACGGCACCGGCCTCGCCGACACCGTGACCAAGACGTTCGAAGACGCCGGCGGAGAAGTTGTCGCGACGTCGCTCTTCAATGAGGGAGAGACAAACTTCACCTCGCAGATCTCCGAGGTCACGGCGGCCAACCCCGACGCGATCGCGCTGATCACCTTCGACCAGGCGAAGATCATCACCCCGGCGCTCGTCGGAACCGGCTACCCGGGCGACCAGCTCTACTTCGTCGACGGAAACCTGTCTGACTACAGCGCCGACTTCGCTGCCGGTCTCATCGAGGGCTCCAAGGGCACCCTGCCCGGCCTCGACGTCAGCACGCTCGGTGACTTCACCACGCGTCTGCTCGAGGTCGACCCGGCGCTCAAGGACTACAGCTACGCGGCTGAGTCCTACGACGCCGTCATGCTGATCGCGCTCGCGGCCTACGCCGCGAACGACACTGCAGGAAGCGCGATTGCGGAGTACCTCCGTCAGGTTTCCGGCGGTACCGGAGACGGTACGACTGTGACGGACTTCACGGCCGGCGCCACGGACCTCGCAGAGGGCAACCAGATCGACTACGACGGCTTCTCCGGACCCATCACCTTCGATGAGAATGGCGACCCGACCGAGGCGACCATCGGCGTGTACGAGTACAACGCCGACAACACGTACAGCCGCATCAACTAGCACGACCAGCACAGAGGAAGGGCCCCGGCGCACGCGCCGGGGCCCTTCTGCGTACCCGCGCGCGCCGCTGTCCGCGCCCCTGTGGCCGCGCGCCGCTGTCCGCGCCCCTGTGGCCGCGCGCCGCTGTCCGCGCGCGCCGCTGTCCGCGCGCGCCCCTGTCCGCGCGCGCCGCTGTCCGCGCGCGCCGCTGTCCGCGCGCGCCCCTGTCCGCGCGCGCCGCTGTCCGCGCCCCTGTGGCCGCGCGCCCCCGCTGTAGCGGCCGCGTGCCGCAGTAACGGCGCGAACCCGCCAGGGCGGCACCCCTGTGGCCGCGCGCCCCCGCTGTAGCGGCCGCGTGGGGCCACAGGGGCGCGGTGGTTTGACGAGCACACACAGAAGCGGCGCCCGAGACAGTGTCTCGGGCGCCGCTGAGTCATGCAGGGAGGTGCTAGTCCTGCCCGAGGGTGCCCAGATACAGGCCGATCACCTTGGGGTCGTTCAGCAGCTCGCGGCCGGTGCCGGTGTACGCGTCCCGGCCCTGGTCGAGCACGTAGCCGCGGTCACAGATCTGCAGGCAGCGACGCGCGTTCTGTTCCACCATGATGGTGGTCACGCCGGCCTTGTTGATCTCCTTCACGCGCAGGAACGCCTCGTCCTGTCGAACGGGGGAGAGCCCGGCAGACGGTTCGTCGAGGAGTAGCACGTGCGGGCCCATCATGAGCGCGCGGCTCATGGCGACCATCTGACGTTCGCCACCAGACAGGGATCCCGCTCGCTGCGACATCCGCTTGGAGAGCTCCGGAAAGATCTCGGTGACGAATTCGAGGCGTTCCACCAGACCCTTGGGCTTCTGGAAGATGCCCATCTCGAGGTTCTCGCGAATGGTCAGGGTGGGGAACACATTGTTGTTCTGCGGAACGAAACCGACGCCCTGGGCGACCAGCTTGTTCGCCTTGAGGTTGGTGATGTTCTTGCCGCGCAACAGGATCTCCCCGTCGCGCACCTTCACCTGGCCGAAGATCGACTTGAGCAGCGTCGACTTACCGGCGCCGTTCGGGCCGATGATGCCGATCAGTTCGCCGTCGTAGGCGGTGAGGGAGCAGGAGTTGAGGATGTTCACTCCGGTTACGTAGCCGGCGGTGACGTTCTTCACCTCGACGACGGCCTCCCGGGTGGGAACCGAGACGGGCTCGGCGAGGGGGCTAGCGTTCGTCATCGAGCAACTCCTTGATCGCTGTAACGTGCTCGGTCTCGGCGGAGAGATCTTCGCCGAGATCTTCATCGTGGTGCTGGCCCAGGTAGGCGTCGATCACGGCCGGGTTGCGCATAACCTCATGCGGGTCGCCCTCGGCGACTACGCGGCCTTCGGCCATCACGATCACCCAGTCGGCGATGTGGCGCACCATATGCATATCGTGCTCCACGAACAACACGGTCATGCCCTGCTTCTTGAGGCCCAGCACGTGGTCGAGCAGCGACTGCGTGAGGGCGGGGTTGACCCCGGCCATCGGCTCGTCGAGCATGACCAGGGTCGGGTCGCTCATCAGTGCCCGAGCCATCTCGAGAAGCTTGCGCTGGCCGCCGGAGAGGCTGGCCGCGTAGTCATCCTTCTTGGTGTCGAGTTTGAAGCGCCTCAGGAGGTCAAGCGCTTTCGCTTCGTTGTCGGTCTCCTGCCTGCGCCAGAGGAAGGGGAAGAGAGCCCGCAGCAGATTCTCGCCAATCTGTCCCTTGGCGCCGAGCAGCATGTTGTCCATGACTGTCAGCAGGCCGAGTGCCTTCGTGAGTTGGAACGTGCGGATCTGGCCCAGACGTGCCACTCGGTAGGCGGGCACTCCGGCGAGGGGCTTGCCGTCGAAGGTCCACTTACCGGTGTCTGGCTTGTCGAAGCCCGTGAGCAGGTTGAAGAGGGTGGTCTTCCCCGCGCCGTTAGGACCGATCAGGGCCGTGATGGCACCGCGGGGAATCTCGATGTGGTCAACGTCAACGGCGGTGAGGCCGCCGAACGTGCGGCTCACCTTGTCGACGATCAGGATCGGGTCCCGCTTCTTGCAGCCCGGCTCGGCCTCGCCGATGTGCAGGTCCACGCTCTTAACCGGCTTGGCTGTCGGAACGACCGGAACGACCGGCACCTCTGGCACATCCGGAATGTCGGAATTTACGTTACTGGACAAAGGCCAACTCCTTCTTGTTTCCGAAGATGCCTTGCGGTCTGAAGATCACGATCAGCATGATCGCAACCCCCACGAGGATGAAACGTACCTGGCCGGCCTGGATGCTCGTCATGAACGGGAACCAGCCTGCTTCCTGCGCGCGGGCGATGAAGCCCGAGAAGAACGACAGGAGCACCCAGAAGATCATCGAGCCGATGACCGGTCCGAGAATAGTGGCCGCGCCGCCGAGCAGCAGGATCGCATAGATGAAGAATGTCAGTGTCGTCATGTAGTTCGACGGCACGACGGCTCGTGGCAGGGCGAAGATCATTCCCGCGATCGTGCCGAAGACACCACCGAGAATAAGCGACTGCATCTTGTAGGCGTACACGTTCTTGCCGAGCGCGCGCACGGCGTCTTCGTCTTCGCGGATGCCCTTGATGACGCGGCCCCAGGGGCTGCGCATGATGCTCCAGGTGAGCAGGCACGCGAGGATCACGATCGACCAGGCCACGATGCGCAGCCACCAGTCGTACTCGTTGTTGGTGAACGGACCGAAGCCGTACGTGCCGGCCGGAATCGGGTTGAGTGCCGCGAACTCGTTCTTGTACCCGCTGAGGCCGTTGGCCGAACCGGTAACCGCGGCGAAGGTGTTCGTCGTGAACAAAAGCCGCACGATCTCGGCCGCTGCAATGGTGACGATGGCCAGATAGTCCGCGCGCAGCCGCAGCGTCGGGATGCCCAGGATGAGGGCGAAGACAACGGATGCCCCGACTCCCACCAGGAAGGCGCCCCACACTGGGAATCCGAAGGTGAGGATGGAAATGGCGTACCCGTAGGCGCCGAGGGCCATGAAGCCGGCCTGGCCGAAGTTCAGCAGTCCGGTGTAGCCGAAGTGAATCGCGAGCCCGAGCGCCGCAAGGGCGTAGGCCGCGGTGGTCGGGCTGATCAGCTCGACGGCTGCGTTGCTAAAGATTGCTCCCCAGTCGATCATCGTTGCCCCTAGCCAATTCTCTCTTTGCGACCCATGATGCCTTGCGGCCGAAGCAGCAGCACCAGGATCAAAACGACAAGTGCGCCGACGTACTTCATGTCGGACGGGAGCCACAGCGTTGACAGTTCAACGAAGAGGCCGACGATGATCGAACCGATCAGGGCGCCGAAGGCGGTACCGAGACCACCGAGGGTGACGGCCGCGAACACGAGCAGCAGCATCTGGAAGCCCATGTCCCAGCTCACGCCGGGCCGGAAGTAGGCCCACAGCACTCCGCTGAGCCCGGCGAGCGCCGCTCCCATCACCCACACGATGCGAATCACGTTGTCCACGTCGATGCCACTTGCCGAGGCGAGGCTCGGGTTGTCAGACACCGCGCGGGTCGCCTTGCCGATACGGGTGCGCAGCAGGAAGAACGCCACGGCCAGGAGCACGACGATGCTGATGCCCATGCTCGCGAGGTCGATCGGCGAGAGGGCGATCGGGCCGAAGTGCAGCTTGGCCATACCGGCACCCGGCAACTGGCGGGTGCTTCCGCCGAAGAAGAACTGGTACAGGTAGCGCAGGGCCAGGGAGAGCCCGATGCTCACGATCATGAGGGGAACGAGCGCCACCCCCTTGCGGCGCAGTGGTTTCCAGATCACCGCATCGAGGCTGTAGCCCAGCGCGGCGCTCAGCACGATCGCTATCAGGATGGCGAGCCACACCGGCAGACCGAACGTGACGCCGAAGACCAGTGTCATCAACGCGCCGAACGTGATCATCTCGGCATGGGCGAAGTTACTCAGCCCAGTAGTGCCGAAGATGAGTGAGAGCCCGATGGCGGCCAGGGCCAGCAGCAGGCCGAAGTTGAGGCCGTTCACGAACCGGTTCACGAACTGGTCGAAGAAGCTCACGGTGACCCGCTCGCCCTGCCCGAGGAAGAAGTTGACCGATTTCGTCTTGGTGAGGCCGAACTCGGCCTCGATGACGTTATCGCCCTCTGCGACGATTACGCCGCTCGGGAGGGTGTCCTCGTCGAGGGTGACGGAATACGTGCCCTTGTCAGGCACTCCGATCGCCCACTTGCCTTCGACATCCGTATCGACGTCGGCTGTGTAGCCGCCGCCCTTGACGCTGATATTCACGCCCTCCAGCGGGTCCCCGCCGAATTGCACGTTGCCGGAGATCTTGTAGTCGTACTCAGTCCCCACCTCGTCCGCATGGGCCGGACTCGAAGAGAGTGTGGACAGGCTGAGGGCCGCAAAAAGCATACCGAAAAGAATGATCATCATTCTCGGTACGCGTTTGCGAGCCGTAGCTATGGGCTTCACTGGACCTCCATGTTGACGCCGGCTGGTTTGTAACCGGGCGGGCGCCGGGTCTTACGGCCAACACCGTTGTCGACAGTACGTGCCGATTATCTCCTATATGTTTCAAACTTCATCATCGGCACACTGATTTTATCGTGGCGAGTATCACGGGCGGAATGGATGACCCCCAAACTCGCTTAACATTGAGGAACAGGTCCGGCCCGTTGCAGCGTTCGGACTATGAGATTTTCTGTGCGTGTCGATACGATTTAAGGGGTTATATGGATCAGCCAGATCCGTTCGGATTCATCGGGCTTACCTACGACGACGTTCTGCTCCTGCCGGGCCATACCGACGTCATTCCCAGTGAAGCAGTGACAATGTCGCGCCTGACGAGGCGTATCAGCGTGGCGACTCCGCTGCTCTCGAGTGCCATGGACACCGTCACAGAGACTCGGATGGCCATTGCCATGGCCCGCGAGGGCGGCCTCGGAATCCTGCACCGCAACCTGTCGATCGGCGACCAGGCCGAACAGGTCGACCTCGTCAAGCGCAGCGAATCAGGCATGATTACCAATCCGGTAACAACTTCCCCCGATGCCACCGTGGCCGAGGTCGACGCGCTGTGTGGCCAGTTCCGCGTGAGCGGACTGCCCGTCATTGACGGCGAGGGCGTGCTCGTGGGCATCATCACCAACCGTGACATGCGCTTCGTGCCCAAAGCCGACAAGCGCACTACGCGCGTGCGCGACGTGATGACCACGTCCACGCTCATCACGGGCAAGGTCGGCATGCCCCCGGAAGACGCACTCGCGATCTTCGCCAAGCACAAGATCGAGAAGCTTCCGCTCGTCGACGCCGCCGGCAAGCTCACCGGACTCATCACGGTGAAGGACTTCGATAAGAGCGAGGAGTATCCCCTCGCCACCAAGGACGACAACGGTCGCCTTCGCGTGGGTGCCGCCATCGGCTTCTTCGGCGACGCCTGGCAGCGCGCGACCGCACTGCTTGAGGCCGGCGTCGACGTGCTCGTCGTCGACACAGCCAACGGTGACAGCGCTGGCGTACTCGACGTGATCCGTCGTCTGAAGAGTGACAAGGCGTTTGCGGATGTTGACGTGATCGGCGGCAACGTGGCCACGCGCTCCGGCGCCCAGGCTCTCGTCGACGCCGGCGCGGACGCCATCAAGGTGGGAGTCGGACCCGGCTCGATCTGCACCACCCGGATCGTGGCCGGAGTGGGCGTGCCGCAGATCACCGCGGTCTACCAGGCCTCGCTGGCGGCCCGCGAGACCGGTGTTCCGGTGATCGCCGACGGCGGACTGCAGTACTCAGGTGACATCGCCAAGGCCCTCGTGGCCGGCGCCGACACCGTGATGCTCGGTTCGCTGCTCGCCGGCTGCGACGAGAGTCCAGGCGATCTCGTGTTCGTCAACGGCAAGCAATTCAAGGCGTACCGCGGCATGGGATCGCTCGGCGCCCTGCAGACCCGCGGCTCGAAGACCTCCTACTCGAAGGACCGCTACTTCCAGTCCGACGTTCCCACCGACGACAAGCTCATCCCGGAAGGCATTGAAGGCCAGGTCCCCTACCGCGGCTCGCTGTCGGCCGTGGCTTACCAGCTCATCGGGGGACTGCGCCAGTCCATGTTCTACGTGGGCGCGCGCACCATCGCCGAGCTCAAGGAAAAGGGCCAGTTCGTGCGCATCACGTCGGCCGGGCTCAAGGAGTCGCATCCGCACGACGTACAGATCGTGGTCGAGGCCCCGAACTACCGCCGGTAGGGCGCCGCGGCATCCACTGCACCGGCACGCTGAATGCCTGGCAGCGGATGCCGCGGGGCGGGCGGGCCGGCGCCTGCACCTAAACTGGACAGGTGAGTATGGAAATCGAGATCGGCCGTTCCAAGCGCGCTCGCCGCGTGTACGCCTTCGACGACATCGCGGTGGTGCCCAGTCGGCGCACCCGCGACCCGGAGGACGTGTCAGTCTCGTGGTCGATCGACGCGTACCAATTTGCCATCCCCGTGCTGGCAGCCCCGATGGACTCCGTCGTGTCGCCCACGACCGCCATCATGATGGGCCAGCTCGGCGGCGTCGGTGTGCTCGACCTCGAAGGGCTCTGGACCCGGCACGACGACCCTGAGCCGCTGCTTGCTGAGATCCGTCGACTGCCCGAGGCGAAGGCGACGGCCCGTCTGCAGGAGATGTACTCCGCACCGATCAAGCCGGAGCTCGTCACCGCGCGCCTCGCGGAGATTCGCGCTGGCGGCGTCACCGTGGCCGGTGCCCTCTCGCCGCAGCGCACCCAGGAACTCTACGAAACCGTCGTCGCCGCCGGCGTCGACCTCTTCGTCATCCGCGGCACCACGGTGTCCGCTGAGCACGTGTCGCAGAACCAGGAACCGCTCAACCTGAAGAAGTTCATCTACGAGCTCGACGTGCCCGTGATCGTGGGCGGCGCCGCCACCTACACCGCGGCCCTGCACCTCATGCGCACCGGTGCCGCCGGAGTGCTCGTGGGCTTCGGCGGTGGCGCTGCCTCCACCACCCGCGCCACGCTCGGCATCCACGCGCCGATGGCGACCGCCGTCGCCGACGTGGCCGGTGCCCGCCGCGACTACATGGACGAATCAGGCGGCCGCTACGTTCACGTGATCGCGGACGGTGGCCTCGGCACGTCGGGCGACATTGTGAAGGCCATCGCCTGCGGCGCCGACGCCGTGATGCTCGGCACGGCCCTCGCCCGGGCCACGGATGCCCCCGGCGGCGGCTTCCACTGGGGCGCAGAGGCGCATCACCCGCAGCTTCCCCGTGGCAAGCGCGTCGAGGTCGGCACCGTTGCGCCGCTCGAGGAGATCCTCTACGGACCGGCCCCCGCGGCTGATGGCACCGCCAACCTGATCGGTGCGCTCAAGCGGTCGATGGCGACCACCGGCTACTCCGACCTGAAGGAATTTCAGCGCGTCGAGGTGGTTGTCGCGCCGTACCCGGTGAAGTAGCGTCGGTTATACGACATGTTCCACTAGCACCCGCAACGACGTCGTTGCAGAACGCCCCACCTCTTCGGTTGAAAAGGAGTCGCACATGGCCTGGCAGAATTCGGTACCGCGCAGTTCAGTAACGCGTTCCGCAAAACTGGGACCGGAGGAGCGCGAGGCTGCCCTCGCCAAACTCAAGGTCAAGGAACTCGACATCCTGGTGGTGGGTGGCGGCATCGTCGGGGCTGGCTCGGCCATGGACGCGGTGACCCGCGGCCTGAGCGTGGGCATCCTCGAGGCCAGGGATTGGTCGTCAGGCACCTCGAGCCGATCGTCCAAGCTCGTGCACGGCGGCATCCGCTACCTCGAACAGCTCGACTTTCGGCTGGTTCGCGAGGCGCTGACCGAGCGGGGGCTGCTGTTGCAGCGACTCGCGCCGCACCTCGTCAAGCCCGTGCGCTTTCTCTACCCGCTGAAGAAGCGCTTCACGGAGCGCTTCTACATTGGCGCGGGCATGCTCCTCTACGACATCTTCTCGTACACGGGCGGTCGGCCTCCCGGGGTGCCGCACCACAGGCACCTGAGCAAGCGCCAGGTGCAGAAGCTCATGCCGAGCCTCGCCAACGACGCGCTCGTGGGCGGCATCACCTATTACGACGCGCAGGTCGACGATGCCAGGTACGTGTCGTCGCTCGTGCGGACCGCGTCGTTTTACGGTGCGCACGCGGCCAGCCGCGTTCGTGTCGAAGGGTTCATCAAAGTGGGGGAGCGTGTCGTAGGCGTGCACGCCCACGACCTGCAGACCGGGGAGCGCTTTGACGTTCGCGCCAAGCAGGTCGTGAATGCCACCGGCGTCTGGACCGACGACACCCAGCGCATGGTGGGCGAACGCGGCACCTTCAAGGTACGCGCCTCGAAGGGGGTGCACCTCCTCGTGCCGCGCGACCGTTTCCAGTCGGCAATGGGCCTGCTGCTGCGAACAGAGAAGAGCGTGCTGTTCGTCATTCCGTGGGGCCGGCACTGGCTCATCGGCACCACCGACACGGACTGGCATCTCGACAAGGCGCACCCTGCCGCGACGGCAGCCGACATCGACTACATCCTCGAACACGTCAACTCCGTGCTGAGCGTTCCCCTCACCAGGGAAGATGTCGAGGGCGTGTACGCGGGCCTCCGTCCGCTGCTTGCCGGGGAAGACGACCAAACGTCCAAGCTCTCGCGCGAGCACCTTGTCGGGCACTCGGTGCCCGGGCTTGTCGTGATCGCCGGCGGCAAATGGACCACATACCGCATCATGGCTAAAGACGCCATCAACGCGGCGGTCGATGCGCTCGACGGCAAGATTCCGCCGTCGGCCACCCACGACATCCCGTTGCTCGGTGCCGAGGGGTACCAGGCCGCCTGGAACAAGCGCCGTAAGATCGCACGCGCCTTTGGGCTGCATACGGTTCGTGTGGAGCATCTGCTCAACCGCTACGGCACCCTCACGGACGAGTTGCTCGACCTCATCAAAGCGGATGCTGCGCTCGCCGATCCGCTGCCGGGCGCGGATGACTACATCGGTGCTGAGGTCGTGTACGCCGCGTCGCACGAGGGCGCGCTTCACCTCGAAGACGTGCTGGCCCGTCGCACGCGTATCTCCATCGAGGCCTGGGACCGCGGAGTCTCTGCGGCACCCGTGGCAGCGCACCTGATGGCCGGGGTTCTCGGCTGGGACGAGGCGCAGATCGAACGGGAGATCACGTTCTACCTCACCCGGGTCGCGGCCGAACGGGCATCCCAGGAGGAACCCGACGACGAGTCCGCTGACCGTGTGCGCCTTGAGGCCCCCGACATCACCTCAGCCACGCAGTAGCCGTCCTGTTGTGCCCGCGCCCGCGCCCGCGCCGCGGCGCGCTACCGGCGCGCCACCGGTCGGGGCCGCGCCTCCATGGCGTGCAGCGCCCGCTATGGCGGTAGCGCGCGGCGAGAGCGGCGCGGGATCTACGTGTGCAGGGCAGCGCGGGGGATGCCGTTCCGCGTGAGAAACGCGCCAAACCGCGCGGGGTCGTTCGCGAGGTCCCAGTCCCATCGAATGACGAGCGGTCCACAGGCGCGAACCCGGTTCTCGCGGTCCTTCTCGGCCGTCAGGACCTGCACCGGGGTCTTCCCGCGGGTGAATTCCTCCTTGACGTACTTGCCGAATCCGTCGAATTCGCCCACTCGTTTGACGGTGCGCCAAAAGAAGTCCACGAACGCGATGAATCCTTCCGCATCATCGAAACGCACCTGCAGCTCCGGAATCAGGAATCCCAGAAGGAACATATAGGCGCGACTGACGGACTCGCCGCACGATTCAGACTGGGTCGATGCGAATTCACCGGCACGGAGCGCAGCGGTCCTGCCTTTAGCCTGTCCGTGTGTCGGCAGCCCCTCCAAGGCCGCTTCCAGCTGGTCCCTCGTCGCGAGGGCGGTGCCATATCGCGGGATGGCAATGGCGCGATCCATCATTGCGACGGCCTCGGGGAACGTCAGCACACGAGCCATGTCGACGGCAGTCGTTGCCACGTTCGTCACCAGTAAGCCGTCGTGGGACACTACAACGCCCTCGCGCTGGTCCTGATGACGCACAACGCCATGGCTGGACCGTCCGCCACCGGCCGGAGACACGAGCACGTGGATGGCTGTCGGCCAAGCCCCCACGCGCGGAAGACCCCAGATAGCTGCGGCCGAGTCGTGGGTGAAAGTCAGAGCCTCCGCACTCACAGCGGCGTAGGCCTGGATGCGGCGGACATACTGCTGATCCGGATTGAGCCCCCGCCATATCTCGACCGGCATATACACGCCTCGGCGCAGGCGAATGAGATGACCCCGCTCGAACTCGGTGCGCAACTCGCGGCCCAGGCCGATTGCAATCGCGTAGGACGCGATGATCAGACCCTCGTGGTCTGCGATGGACGCGAGCAGGGCGCCCGGGGTCAGAGAGGTAGTTGACATGAAGGGAGCATGGCCCGGGACGCAGAACTCGTGGCCACGATCCGCGAATCTGTGCAGAACTTTCCGTGCGAGCTCCTGGGGTGGGGAGCGGGGAGGCGCGCCGTTGTGGCGGCACGCGCCCGCTGGGGCGGGAGCGCCCGGCGACGGCGGCGCGGCTGGGCGCGGGCAGGGCGCGGTGCGGGGCGCTGGCCGAGCGCGCGGCCGGCTCACGGGGAGGCCCCGGTAGAATGACAACACCATCCTTTAACTGCAGGAGTCCACACAATGGTTGATGTTCGGCGGGTCAAACTTCCCGGCGTCGGTGTGCTGCACACCTTCATCACGGATGACGGTGGCAAAGTCGGCGTCATAGCCCACCGCTCGGGTCACAGCGACCTGATCACGTTTGCCGACGACGAGGGCGGCCCCGATGCGGCCAAAGTGTCCCTGCGCCTGAACGAGGACGAGGCGCACACCCTCGCGGAGTTGCTTGGCGGCACGCAGATCACCGAATCTCTGACTGCGCTCGACCAGATCCCCGGCCTGAGCATCGACTGGTTCACCGTGGACTACGAAGACCACATCGCCGGCCAGCCCCTCGGCAACCCCGCCGATCGCGGCATCGCCGGGCTCACCGTGGTCGCCGTGGTGCGCGGCGAATCGGCTAACCCGGCACCCGCCGCCGACTTCAAGGTTTTCCCGGGGGACACCCTCGTCGTTGCTGGATCTCCCGAAAAGGTCGCCAAGGCATTCGCCTTCTTCCGCACGGGAGAACTCAAGAGCAAGACCGTCAACGCGCCGCCAGGGGGCTAGTCGATGCACCTGGGCGAAGACCTCATCACTCTCGGCATTCTGCTCGTCGTTGCGTATGTGTTCGGTCGTTTGGGCAAGCTCGTCGGGCTGCCCTCGATTCCGATCTACATGATCGTGGGGGTTCTGGCGAGCCCGAACACCAACTTCTTCCCCCTCGACTTCCAGTCCGGCGATATCGAGCTGATCGCGGTCTTCGGCCTGATCCTGCTGCTCTTCAGCCTGGGTCTCGAATTCGATCAGGAGGAATTCTTCGGCAACGCCAAGACCCTGCTCATCTCGGGTGGCTCCTGGGTGCTCATCAACATGGGCGCGGGCTTCGTCTTCGGCATGCTCGTGGGGTGGGGCCCCCGGGAAGCCCTGGTGATCGCCGGGATGACTGGCACGTCGTCGAGCGCCATCATCACGAAACTCCTGATCGAGCTCCGTCGCCTGGCCAACAAAGAGACGCCGATGATCCTCGGCGTCACGGTGGTCGGGGACATCTTCATCGCCATCTACCTGTCGATCGTCTCCGTGGTCCTGAGCGGAAAGACCGAGGTCTGGCCGATCGTGCTGCAGCTCTCGATCGCCTTTCTGTTCCTCGTCGTCATGTTTTCGCTCGCGCGCTGGGGCGGCCGCGTCGTCTCACGGCTCATGCGAACCAAAGACGACGAACTCTTCACCATCCTGTTCTTCGGCCTCGTCGTGCTGTTCGCCGGCATCGGCGAGATCATCGGCGTGACGGATGCCATCGGCGCCTTCCTGATCGGAGTCGTGCTCGGCGCGAGCACCTACCGCGCCCGTATCGAGCGCGTGGCGGTTCCCCTGCGGGACATCTTCGCGGCTTTCTTCTTCCTGAACTTCGGCCTCGCGCTCAACGTCGCCGAATTCGGGTCGGTCATTCAGGTCGTGCTGCTCGCAGTCATCATGACGTTTGTGTTGAGTCTTGGCTCCGGAGTTCTGCTCGCCTGGCTCCACAAGATGGGACCGCGCGAAGCCCTGAATACCGCCGCGATCTTCGTGAACCGCGGTGAGTTCACCCTGATCCTCGCCACCTTGAGTGTGACCGCCGGGCTGGACCCCCGGCTGCAACCATTCGCCGGCCTGTACGTGCTCGTGATGGCGATTCTCGGTCCGCTGTTTGCCGCGAACTCCGAGAAGATCGGGGCCATGCTGCGAAAGCGAGTAACCGTGGCCGGCACCCGGCCGCCGCGAAACCCGATGCTCGACGAAGAGATCGCCCTCGTTGAGGCCGCCACCCAGGACCAGGCCGCCGAGGCCCGAACGGATGCCGGTGCCGCCGCCCGCCGTGCGGCGAAGCGAACCGCAGACGAAACGACCACCACGGCATCCGCTCCCACGGCCCGGGATGCGGCCATGGACGCGATGCTGGAATTTGCCAGGGACCGGCCAGACCCCGACCGGGCGAAACCGCCCCGCCCCGATGCCGCGGCACCGGGAACACCAGACAAACCTGCACGAAAACCACGAACGGGTGACTACACGTGATCGAGATGATGAGACGCCCACGTTGGGTGCTCGCGCTACTTTTGGCTCTGGCGATTGCGGCGGCCTTCGCCGTGCTGGGGCACTGGCAGCTTGACCGCGCCATCGAGTCCGGCGTGGTTGTGGAGCGATCCACCGAACTCGTGATGCCGCTCGAGGACGTCACAGAGCCCGACGGCCCGAGCACGCAGGTGGCGACCGGGCAAATGGTGCAGTTCGATGCGGCCCCGGTACCGGGCGACGAGCAGGTAATCAGCAAACGGTTCAATGGTGGCGAGCTGGGGTTCTGGGTGGTCAGCCACTACATTATTCCCGAGAACTCGGCGCACATTGCGGTGGCCCGTGGCTGGTCGGCCGACGAGGCCGGGGCACAGAAGGCGGCCGCGGCGCTCGCGTCAGAGCGCGCCGGCCCGGTCACGCTCGTGGGACGATTCCTACCCGGCGAGGCCCCGGAGCTGCCGGACGAGAACGGGCCGTCGAGCGTGCAGACCACGGTTGCGCCTTCCGCGCTGGTGAACCTGTGGGCGAACTTCACCGACCAGTCCGTGTACTCGGGTTACATAGTGGATTCCTCCGCACCGGCCGGTCTCGCCGTGATCGATTCGCCGGAGCCGGTCATCGGGTCGTCGGTCAACTGGCTCAACATCTTCTATGCCATCGAATGGGTCGTGTTCGGTGGGTTCGCGGTGTTCCTCTGGTACCGCCTCGTGCGCGACGCCGTGGAACGCGAACTCGAAGACGCCGAGGAAGCGGCTGCGGAAGCTCTCACCTCTGGCACGTAGAATTACAGTCATGCCTCGTTTACCCAAGCCCGCCGATGTATCCAAGCTTCCCGGTGCGCTCCGGCTGTACAAGGTGTCCTCGGTCATCACGGGAGTGTTCCTGCTCCTGCTCTGCGCCGAAATGGTCATCAAGTACTCCTTCGGTCACGAGATCGAGATGGCCGGCCCGCAGGGCTTCCTGGCCCTCGTGCCGACCGATACCGTGACGGCCGTCAACCTGAGCACCGGCATCCTGATCGCGCACGGCTGGTTTTACGTGCTGTACCTGTTCGCCGACTTCCGCCTCTGGAGCCTCATGCGTTGGCCGTTCTGGCGCTTCGTGCTGATCGCCCTCGGCGGCGTCGTTCCCACCCTGTCGTTCTTTGTTGAGATCCCCACCGCTCGCACTGTGAAGCGCTTCCTCTCCGAGAACGCCGTCAAGACCGCGGCAGTTGCCGAGAAGGCCGAGGCCACAGCATGAGCGTGACTGACCAGACAACCGAAAACACGGATGCCGCGGTGCCGGCGCTCTCCGGAATCGACCGCCCCGTGCTGGTCGTGGACTTCGGTGCGCAGTACGCGCAGCTGATCGCCCGACGCGTGCGCGAGGCATCCGTTTACTCCGAAATCGTGGCGCACACCATCACCGCCGCGGAGATCAAGGCGAAGAACCCGCTGGGCATCGTGCTCAGTGGCGGACCGTCGAGCGTCTACGCCGAGGGTGCCCCGGCATTCGACGCGGAGATCTTCGAGCTCGGCATTCCCGTGCTCGGCATTTGTTACGGCTTCCAGGTGATGGCGACTGCCCTCGGCGGCACCGTCGCCCAGACCGGCGCGCGCGAGTACGGCTCGACGCCGGTCACCGTGAGCAACGGCGCGAATGTGCTGCTCGCCGACCAGCCCGAAGCACAGACCGTGTGGATGAGCCACGGCGACTCGGTGGCCACCGCGCCGGCCGGGTTCACGGTGCTCGCCTCCACGAGCTCGACCCCCGTCGCGGCCTTCGCCAACGACGAGCGTCGCCTGTACGGCGTGCAGTGGCACCCCGAGGTCAAGCACTCCGAAAACGGTCAGCACGTGCTCGAGAACTTCCTGCACCGCGCGGCTGGCATCGCCGCCGATTGGAACAGCGGAAACGTCATCACCGAGCAGGTCGCCAGGATCCGCGCCCAGGTCGGCACCGGCAAGGTCATCTGCGGCCTGTCCGGCGGAGTCGACTCCGCGGTGGCCGCCGCGCTCGTGCACAAGGCCATCGGCGACCAGCTCGTGTGCGTGTTCGTCGACCACGGCCTGCTCCGCCAAGACGAGCGCCGTCAGGTCGAGGAAGACTACGTGAAGGCCACCGGCATCCGCCTGGTGACCGTCGACGTGCGGGAGCAGTTCCTCACGGCCCTCGAGGGTGTCAGCGACCCGGAGACCAAGCGCAAGATCATCGGTCGCGAGTTCATCCGCACCTTCGAGCAGGCCCAGGCCGAGCTCATCAGGGAGGCGGCCGAGATCGACGGCGACCCGATCCGCTTCCTCGTGCAGGGCACCCTGTACCCCGACGTGGTCGAGTCCGGCGGCGGAAGCGGAACCGCCAATATCAAGAGCCACCACAACGTGGGCGGCCTTCCCGACGACCTCAAGTTTGAGCTCGTGGAGCCGCTGCGCACCCTGTTCAAGGACGAGGTTCGTGCCATCGGCGCCGAGCTCGGCCTGCCAGCCGAGATCGTGCAGCGCCAGCCGTTCCCCGGACCCGGCCTCGGCATCCGCATTGTCGGGTCGATCAACCAGGAACGCCTCGACCTGCTGAGGAAAGCGGATGCCATCGTTCGCGCCGAGCTGACCGCCGCCGGCCTCGACAACGAGATCTGGCAGTGCCCCGTCGTACTGCTCGCCGATGTTCGTTCGGTGGGGGTGCAGGGCGACGGCCGCACCTACGGCCACCCGATCGTGCTGCGCCCGGTGTCGAGCGAAGACGCGATGACTGCCGACTGGACGCGCGTGCCGTACGACATTCTGGCGAAGATCAGCAACCGCATCACAAATGAGGTGGACGGCGTGAACCGCGTCGTGCTCGACATCACGTCGAAGCCGCCGGGAACCATCGAGTGGGAGTGACCTCGCACTGACCGACCCGACGGTCGCCTCTCCTGCTCCTGAAAGCGGTTCACGCGCCTGTAATTACAGCCGCCCGAGCCGCTTTCGGCCGCACGACAGCGGCGAGGCTCAGCCCTTGGGGGAGCGGAGCCAGCGACGCACCGCGATGAACACGACCCAGCCGAGGGCGGCTACGGTGATGACGGCGCTGATGACGTAGCCGATCGTGGCGTTGTTTCCGGAGATCTCGGCCGAGAGAAGCGCGGGCAGGTGCAAAAAGCTCATTGTTCTAGCTAAGCACCGTTTGAGGCCGGCGCTTCACCGTGCACAGAAATCGTGGCCGGTGTCGGGGTCTCCGAATGGGTATCGAGATCCCAGGCGCGCAGGCGCCGCAGCAGGCTGCGCTTCTTGTCGGTGTGCCCCTGCATGCGCCCGAGGATGCCGGCGAGCATGGAGATCGCCTCCGGGATGAACGGGCCCTTATTGAGCATCACGCACTCGGCCCGTTCGGCCATGGCGGCATCGGTCACCTCGGCCCGGGACGGCAGCCCGGTGCGGGCGAGAGTGTCGAGCACCTGGGTGGCCCAGATGACCGGGGCATGTGCGGCCTCGCACAGCCACAGGATCTCCTCCTGCACCTCGGCGAGCCGTTCGAACCCGGCCTCAACGGCGAGGTCGCCCCGGGCGATCATCACGCCCACGTTCTGCCACCGCATGGCCTCCAGCAGGATTTGTGGCAGCGCCTCGAACGCGGCGACGGTTTCGATCTTGAGCACGACGCCGAGTGCGGGGTTGGCCTGGAGGTGAGACAGCAGGTCGCGTACGTCTTCTGCACTGCGCACGAAGGACATATTAACGATGTCGGCGTGGCTGCGGACGAACTCGAGGTCGGCGGCGTCCTGGTCGGTGAGTGCCGAGATGGACAGCAGCGTATCGGGTAGATTGATGCCCTTCTCTGCGCGCAGTTTCGTTCCCTCGTGCCCGGCCCGGTGCACCGCGATCGTGATCTGCGTCGGGGCAACGGCGATGATGACCCCGGCGATTTTGCCGTCATCGAGCAGCACACGGTGACCGCGGTGCGCTTCGCGGAATGCCTCCGGCAGGGTGCAGCCGATCCGGTGTACTCCGTTGGTCGAGAGCGGGACCGGGCTGAGATCCGCGGTGAGGATGAGCGTATCGCCGCGACGCACGAGCAGGAACTGCTCGGTCGAGGGCAGAACGTCGACGAACCCGACCACGTCTCGGGCGTCGTGTTTGGCGCCCAGGGCCAAGCCGGGAACGAAATAGACGGTCTCCGGAAGCGACGCCAAACATCCGTCGGCATAGACCTGCTCCACGGTGATCGTGCGATACGCCCCGCGGGCATCCACGAGGCTGATCTCATCGCCGACCCGGCGGCGGCGTAGCCAGCTCGGGTCGGCGATCGGAATAACGGATGCGCTCGGCGCGACAGCGTTGTCGGGTCGGGCGCCGAGCCAGACCAGTCCCCGGCGCAGAACCGCACCGGTGGTGGAACGCTCAGGTTTAACTTTGATCACCCGCGGTCCGTCCATGATCGGACCCGTGCGCAGCTTCGGACCGCCAAGGTCCATGGCCACGAGGCATCGCTCGCCGGTCCCGGATTCAGCGGCGCGGATATTGGCGATCATCGCCATCCACTCGGCCTCCCCATCGTGGGCGCAGTTGATGCGGGCGAGATCCATGCCGCTCGTGATCATGGACTGCACCATGCCGGTGTCGGTGGCCGTTTCGCTCGGCATCGTCACCATGATGCGGGTCGAGCGGTGCGCCGGTTCGGGGCCCAGGAGCAGCGCCGTGTTGCGGGCGAGCACTGCGGTGCCGTCGTGTGCGGGCGGAACGCCTACCGGGTGTGCAGCGGACGGATGACTAGCGGGGTCGATCAGCAGCGTGAGCGTGCGGAGCAGCGCTTCGATGCTCGCGAGAACGTGGGATTCGGTGCGGCCCAGCGAGGTGAGGCCGTGCCGTGCCAGCCGTACCTGAAGCTCGCGTATGTCGTGCGCGCGCATCTCGGCGTAGTGCACGAGGTTGATCGCGCTGAACTCGTGCCGCGGCTGCACGGCGGAAATCTGGTCGGCGTGCCGGAGCTCAGCGAGAAGTAGATCTGCGCGCAGCGCTTCAACGTCGGCCTGGAGGGAAATCAGGTCAGAGAGCTCGAGCGATATCACGCTGGTCCTTCCGCGTCTGGCTCGCGCCTGTTTCAGGGTGCGTGGCGGCAAGCGTGCACAGTATGCAGCCTCGGGGTGAACAGCAGGGGCGGCATCAGGAGCACGCATCGTCACCAGAAGATCGTGCGGCGACCGGCAACCGTCGCGCACGCATGTGCAAGCGGATGCTGCGGGGGCGTCGATACCGTGGGAGAGACATAATTCCGGACTCACTGTGGAGGACCCCATGAACAGCTACGAGAGCCTTCTCGAGACGATCACGCCCACGTCGGGAGCGACGAGAGAGATTCTCGATCCCGCGACCGGGGCAGTCGTCGGCTTGGCACCGTTTGACACCGTCGACGACCTCGATCGCGCGGTGCTGGGTGCCGTGGCGGTTCAGCCCGCGTGGGCGGCCCTCGGCCACGCTGCCCGCAGCGAAACCCTCCTGCGGGCGGCGGACGCGATCGATGCTGCCGCCGAAGCGTTGGCCGAGCTTCTCTCCCGCGAGCAGGGCAAGCCGATGAACGGGCCGAACGCCCGCTTCGAGGTGGGCGGGGCATCCGCTTGGCTCCGCGCTGCAGCCGGCACGCCGCTGGAGTCCGAGGTTGTCGTCGACGACGGTTCGACGCACGCGGTGATGCACTACCGCCCGATCGGCGTGGTGGGCGCGATCGGCCCGTGGAACTGGCCGATGATGATCACCATCTGGCAGATCGCCCCGGCGCTGCGCATGGGTAACGCCGTCGTGGTGAAGCCCTCCGAGTACACCCCGCTGAGCGTTCTCGCGCTCGTCGCCGTGATCAACCAGGTGCTGCCGGCCGGCCTGGTCACCGTCGTCTCCGGCGACCGCGAGGTGGGCGCGCGCCTGTCGTCCCACCCCGACATTGGCAAGGTGATGTTCACAGGCTCCACCGCGACCGGCAAGGCGATCATTCGCAGCTCGGCCGACACCGTCAAGCGCCTCACCCTCGAGCTCGGCGGCAACGACGCCGGCATCGTGCTGGCGGATGCCGACCCGACGGCGATCGCGGAGGGCCTGTTCTGGGGAGCGTTCATCAACACCGGCCAGACCTGCGCCGCTCTCAAGCGCCTCTATGTGCACGACGACATCTATGAAGAGGTGTGCACGGCCCTCACGAAGGTCGCGGCCGCCATTCCGATGGGGGTGGGCGTCGACGAGAAGAGTCTGCTCGGCCCGCTGCAGAACAAGGCGCAGTTCGACATCGTCGCCGGCCTCGTCGACGCGGCGAAGGCGTCCGGGGCTCGGGTTCTCCTGGGCGGCAACCCGGTTGCCGGCCAGCCCGGCTACTTCTACCCGGTCACGCTGATCGCCGACATCGACAAGGACCACCCACTGGTGCTCGAGGAACAGTTCGGCCCGGCGCTGCCGATCATCCGCTACAGCTCAGTGGACGAGGTCGTCGCCCTGGCTAACGGCGTCGACGTGGGCCTCGGCGGCTCCGTCTGGTCGGCCGACCTTGTGCAGGCACGCGAGGTCGCCGCCCGCCTGGAGACCGGAACCGTGTGGATCAACGCGCACGGCGCGGTGCACCCGATGATTCCGTTCGGTGGTTCGAAGCAGTCCGGCTACGGCCTCGAGTTCGGCGTCGAGGGGCTCAAGGCGCTCGGCGTGCCGCAGGTGATCAACGGCTGAACCGCGGCCCGGCGTCACACGGCGGCTGACCGGAACGGGATCTTCCCGTTTCGGTCAGCCGCTCACATGTGCGGCGAACATCATGGCCATCGCGGCAGCGCCCACGATTTCCGCTCCGAGGTCGGCCCGCCGAAATCGGCGGCCGCGCACAGCGCCACCTGCCCCGTCGTGGGTGGCGCGCAACGAGGCAACGAGCAGCACGGCCCGCCATCCGACTGCCGCGGCGAGGATCACGGCCGCGATAAGGGTCGGATCCAGGGTCCCCGTGCCCGGCGCCGGTGCCCACGCGCCGAATCCGCCGGCAACACCGTGCTCGTGCGCGGCGGCCGCAGCAGCGACCTGATGCGCTCCGGCCGCCTGAACGCTGCGCGCCCCCGACTCGAGGGTTCCGGCCGCGAGCATCGAGCCGGCCATGAACGCTGTGGCGGCCATCATCGTGCCGTGAAAGACGCAGGCGCTGCGGCTCATTCGACCGGCGCAGCCGGCGACCGACGTGGGATGGGCCGAGGCCCGTATCGCGAACCACCAGGTGGCCGCAGAGGAGAAAACGACAGTGGGCAGAAAAGACCACACCGCGCCAGACAGCATGGCGAGCATGGCGCCACCCATGAGCGACTGCAGCCCGAAGTCGACGCGCGCAGAGCGGGACCCGCTGGCGGCGGCGCGCACGAGTGAATACACGAGCGCCGCCGCCAGAAGCGCGGACAAGGCGACTTGGAGAACGACATTGTCAACCATCGAGGCCTCGGGTCTCGTCGCTAGTCGCGGCTCAGCAGTGGCAGTGGCCTTCGGTGGCGGGTGCGTTGTCGGGCACATCGAGCACGGGGCTGCGGTCGAAGAACCCCTCGGGCCGCAGCTTGAAGCCCGCAGTGTCAACGGGCATGATCGGCCAGTCCTCGACCCTGGGGAAGTGCGTGAGACCGAAGGTATGCCACACGACGATGTCCTGCCCGTCGATGTCCCTGTCCTGCTCGACGTAGGACGGCAGGCCGGCGCCCCCCGCGTGCTGGTTGACGAAATCGCCGGTGGGGTAGCGCTCCGTCTCGGCGAACCGCGTGACCCAGAGATCCTTCGTGGCGAACGCGGCACGCCTGGCCACTGAGGAGTCCGGGTCGGCGAGCAGTGTCGGCTGCCCCTCGGGGTACAGCTTGTAGCCCACAGGCTCACCAAGGCGGTTGAGGCTGCCCGGGTTGGAGATCAGCCACGTGCGACCGCTGCGCATGTCGGCCTCGCGGATGGCGTCGGATTCGCGGGCGAGCAAGGTGCGTCGGCGGGAGAAGGCGTTGCCGCGCTCGTTCCCCACGCCCATGGGCACGCGCACAGCTTCTTCTTCTTCAACGCGATTGGCTAGGCCGTCAACGGCCATGTCGAGACGGGCGCTGAACAGGTGCTGGTGGAAGGGAGCCCCGAGCCCCGGCGCAAGCTCGGACGCATAGGGATAACCCTTGCCCGGGTAGGCGCTCGTGAAAACGACGCCCGTGGCCTTGGTCTCGAACTCGATGGTGCCGTCGAGGTAGAGGTACCAGTAGAAGCCGTAGTCGTAGTTTCCGACGGTGGTGAAGAACGAGATCACGAGGCGGCGATTGCGCCGCGTGTACTCGATCCCCGTCCACAGGTCGCTGTGCTTGGCCAGGATTCCCCAGTCCTCTTCGTGCATGCAGATGCCATTGCGGATCTCCCGCGGGTTTCCGAAGCCGTCGGTGATGACAGGGCTCAGGTACGTGATATCGCCGAGGCAGTCACAGCCCAGCTCGAGGGAGTTGGCATACTGGCCCACGAGGTACTCGCCGGTGTCGAAATAGTTCTGCCACGAACGCACCGGTGCCGGGTCGCCGTAGGGCACGACCATTTCGGCGATGGACGCGCGTCGGATGATGGGGCGCCGCACTCCGGCGTCGTCGAACGCGATGTTGTGCAGCACGACGCCTTCCCGCACGTCAAAACCCACGTCGAGGCTCCACTTCTCCCATTCGATGTGGTTGCCCCCGGTCACGGTGAAGCTCGGCCCCTCCGGCTGGGTGATGCTGATCGGCTTGAGGGTGTCACGCAGCGCACCGGTGAGCTCCGGGTCGGTGTAGTTGCCGTGTTCCGCCGGAATGGCGACGACTCCGTAGTCGATGACCTGGTCGACGGTCCTGCCGACGACGTCCACGTAGGCCACCAGGCCGTCAACCGGATGCGCCCAGGCACTGTCCTCCGGAAAGTCCTGCACGAAAGCGAGCCCGCGCAGAATGCGGCGCCCAGCCTCCTCCGGGTACTCGAAGACGCCGGCAGACAGCGGGGCCACCCGTACCTTCGCAACATCGAGCCCGCGGGCGGCCAGCGCCGCGAGCCAGCGCTCATCGTGGGAGAGCAGCTCTTCGACGCTGCCGAATTCTTCCTCGAGCACGGGCAGTTCGCCCATCGTCGAGGTGTCGAGTGACACTGCAGACTCCACGGTCCCACGGGTCACGGACACCGTGACATCTGTCGGGGCGGCGCCGGAGACGTCGTGCAGGAAGACACGAAAGCGGCGGTCGACGGCCTGGGCCTCGGCGGCCCGCGGTGGATCGAGCAAGCCGAGGTAGGCCACCCGGATGCTCTCGCCGAAGAGGCCCGCCTCGGCGAGCAGCGCGCGTACCCGCACGACTTCCCCGGCGGTCGGGAGCGCGTAGGCCCCTGTCGTCGTCGTGGGGGGAGTGACAAGCGATGCCGAGGTCATGGGAAGCCTTTCCGGGCTGTCGTAGGCCGAATTCAGGTGTTTTTCTATGGTTGTAGAATAATAAGTCTCAGTAAGCTCGGAAGGCAAGCACCAATTCACCCGGGTGGTGTGTGCACGTCTTCAGAAGGGACGCCATGCCGAAGGTTGTCGATCACGACCAGCGCCGCACCGAACTGGTCGACGCCACGTGGCGCATAATAGCCCGGCACGGCATCGAGGGCACCACGATGCGCCAGATCGCCGCCGAGGCCGGATTCGCCAACGGCGCGCTGAAACCCTACTTCTCCACCAAGGACGACCTGCTGTCCTTCGCCTTCGGACACGTCTTCGGCCAGACCAGCCAGCGGATGCTCGAAGCCACGGCGGGTACCACAGGACTTGTCGCCTTGCGGGCCTTCTGCCACGAGATCCTGCCCCTCGACGAGAACCGCATCAGCGAGGCCCGGATTGTCATTCCCTTCTGGCAGCGCGCGCTCACGGACCCGGACAAGGCCCGTCTTCATGACACGGCCATGCTCGAGTGGCGCGCGGCGCTTCATTCCTGTCTCGCGCAGGCGCGGGGCGACGGCCACGTTCACACGGCAGTGCCCGACGACGACATCGTCGGACACCTGATGACAGTCGTTCTCGGTGCGCAGATCACCGCGGTGCTCTCCCCGGCCGAGCATTCGCCGGAGAGGCTGATCAGCCAGCTCGACGGCTACCTGAGGCTGCTGGCGTCTGGCGACTGACGGCATCCGTTTTTCAACGCGTGTTGAAAATAAGTGACATTCGTCGTGGGGACGACTAGGTTACTGTCAACGCGAATGCGTACACCGGCAAAGGAGCTCCCGTGACCCTGGCGATTGTTTCCGCCGCCGTCGGCGGTGATTTCGAGCCCGTGCAGACGGCACACGCCGACACTTTCGCACGCTGGCGCACGCTCGTGTCGGACTCCTTCGTACCGCTGGACGTTCGCTCGGACGCCCCCGACTTCAGTGGTACCCTGCGGGCGCGCGTGCTCGACGAGCTGTCGATCGTCGAGGTCACGGCGACGGGCCACCAGGTGCTGCGCACGCCTGCCCTGATCGCCCGATCGCAGAGGCAATACTTCAAGCTCAACCTTCAGTTGTCGGGTCACGGCATCCTGATCCAGGACAACCGGGAGGCGACGCTGGGCCCCGGTGACATCGCCGTCTACGACACGAACAGGCCGTACACTCTCGAATTCGACCGGGATTTTCGCACGCTCGTGCTCATGTTCCCGCACGACGTGCTCGACCTCTCGGTGGAGTCGGTGGCGCAGCTCACCGCGGTTCGCATGGCCGGCGATGCCGGCCTCGGTCGCATGATCAGCCCGTTCATGGTGCAGCTGGCCGAGAATCTGGACGTCCTCTCCGGCTCGACCGGTCACCGCCTGGCCTACAATGCCGTCGACCTGATCGCCACGATGTTCGAGAACGAGCTCAGTATCCGACGCCGGCCGATTCCGGGCACCCATGGGGACATGCTCGCGGGCATTCGCAAGTACATCGAGGCCGAGCTGGGCGACCCCGGCCTGTCGCCGGCCGGCATCGCGGCGGCACACTTCATCTCCACCCGCCACCTGCACAGCGTCTTCCATGAGGCAGACACCACGGTGTCGAGCTGGATCCGGCGCCGCAGGCTCGAGCGCTGCCGCCGCGACCTGCGTGACCCGATCCTGGCCGACCGCTCGGTCGGCGCCATCGCGGCGCGCTGGGGTTTCCTCGATGCCGCGCACTTCAGCCGCATTTTTCGCGCGGCGTTCGGTGAACCGCCCACGGCCTACCGGCGCGGGTGAGCCTCCCTCCCCGTCACGAGGCTTCGCTCTGCGTCAAGTTTCGTTCCCGCAATGCCAAGTGCGTGGCGAGATTCTCGACGAGAGTCGTAGCACTGGCTCCCGTGTAGGGGGCCGCTCAGCGAGGAGCAGCCATGACCACCACCCCCACCACGCCACAGGCCGCGGCCTCGACGTCCCTGCGCCGGCGCCGCCTGGGCGTGATCGGCATTGTCTTTTTCGTCGTCGCCGCCGCGGCACCGCTCGTGGGTATGACCGGTGCCGTGCCCGTAGCCATCGTGCTCGGAAACGGGGCGGGCGCACCGGGAGCCTACCTCGCCGTCGGGCTCACGCTCCTGCTCTTCAGCGTGGGTTATGCGGCCATGAGCCAGCGGGTCACCAACGCCGGTGCGTTCTTCGCCTACATCGGCCGGGGGCTGGGGAAACACCTCGGCAGCGCATCCGCTTTCGTCTCGATCCTCGCGTACCTCGCCATCCAGCTGGCCATCTACGGCTTCTTCGGTGGCCTGCTTGCGGCCCAGGTGGGGCTGCTGCCGTGGTGGGGCTGGACGCTCCTGGCCTGGGCCGTTGTCACCCTTCTCTCCCTGCTCAGCGTCGACGTCGGGGCCAAGGTGCTTGGACTGCTCATGCTCCTCGAGCTCACCGCCCTGCTCGTGACCGCTGTGGCCATCCTCGTGGACGGCGGCCCCGAAGGCCTCAACTTCGCCGCGTCCTTCAGCCCCGGTGCCATCATCGCCGGTGGGCTGACCGGCTCCGCGGGCATCGCCTTCGCCTTCGCGTTCGCCTCCTTCATCGGCTTCGAGGCCACGGCCATTTACGGGGAAGAATCGAAGGACCCGAAGACCGTGGTGCCGCGGGCGACCTACCTCGCGGTGGGCGTGATCACTGTTCTGTTCGCGCTTACCTCCTTCGCGATGGTCACCGGGCTCGGGGCCTCCACAGTGGTGGAGCGCACTGTCGAGCTGTCGACGCTCGACGGCGTTCCGCTTGCCGACCCGGCCGCCGTGCTCTTCTCCCTCGCGACACAGTACGTGGGACCGTGGATGGCCACGGCCATGGGCATCCTCGTGCTCTCGAGCCTGTTCGCGGGTCTGCTGGCCTTCCAGAACGCCGCCGGGCGGTACCTGTTCGCCCTCGGCCGTGGCGGGGCGCTGCCCCGCCTACTCGGGCGCGTCAACGGAAGCGGCGCACCGAGCACGGCATCGCTCGTGACGTCGGCCGTCACCGGCGTCGTGACCGTAGCCTTCGCGGTCTTCAGGCTCGACCCCGTGCTCAACCTGTTCTACTGGTTCAGCGGGCTCGCTGTCGTGGCCATCGTGCTGATCGAGATCCTGGTCTGCGTCGCGATCATCGTGTACTTCCGCCGCAATCGGGGCTCAGAGAACGTGTTTCAGACGGTCATCGCGCCGATTCTCGCCACGATCGGACTCGTCGTCGGCGAATACCTGCTGATGAGTCGTTTCGGGCTGCTTGCGGGAACGGTGGCAGAGGGAGTGGACCCCACAGTGACGGCCTGGGGGCTGAGCCCGATCGGCTGGGTGCTCGTGTGCCTGCCCTTCGTCCTGCTGCTGGTCGGCTACCTTGGGTCGGCGCTGTCGAGGAGCGAGAACGACGCGCTCGTGAAGGACGTGCTGTCGTGATCGACTGAGCACAGACACGAAAGCGGGGCCGGTCCAGATGGACCGGCCCCGCTTCTCTTGTAGTGCTATTCGCCGCGCAGGATGGCGAAGATGCGCAGCATCTCCACGTAGAGCCACACGACGGTCAGAACGATGCCGAACGCAGCCGACCAGCCGTACTTGCTGGGAGCGCCGTTGTTCACGCCCTTCTGCACGAAGTCGAAGTCGAGCACGAGGGAGTACGCGGCCAACACCACTGCGAACAGGCCGATGACAACGCCAAGCGTTCCGCTGCGCAGCCCGAACTGGCCGCCGACACCCGCGATGGTGAGGAAGAAGTTGATCAGTGAGAACAGGCCATAGCCGACGATGGCGATTGTGAAGATCTTCGTGGCCTTCTTCGACGCCCGGATCTTGCCACTGCGGAACAGGGCGAGGGTCACACCGACAACCACGAGGGTCGCGAGGATCGCCTGAGTGACCACGCCTTCGTAGAGGGTGTTCAGGTAGACCGAGATGCCACCGACAAAGAGGCCCTGGGCGCCGGCAAAGGCGAGGATCAGCCCCGGCGACGGCTCCTTCTTGAACGTGTTGACGAGTCCGAGCACGAGTCCGGCGATGGCGCCCAGGATCCCCAGGAGGGGAATCATCCAGCCCACGGCCGCCGCCATGAGCAGCACAGCGAACGCGATGCCCGTCTTGCGGATCGTGTCTTCATAGGTCATGCGTTCGGTGTCCTGCGAGCCAGCCGAAGGCTGGTCGTACATCGTCTGCAAATCGCTATCGGAAAGAGCCTTCGACGACGCCAATGCGCCCGGAGCGCCGAACGCGGCGTTGCGGGAGAAAGCGGGGTTGGAGGTTGCCATGGGTTTAGAACTCACAATCAGCTGTGGTGCGTGGGCCCGCCCCGAAAGGGTGCAGTGTCTCCAACCTAGCTGAGACAGGCATGGAATGTGCTGGGGATCAGCCGCTTTTAAGGGGAACGAACACCACTCCGCGGCGTTCGATCAGCCGGCCGTGCAGCCAGGCCGCAAGCCACGCGCCGGCGACCGTGGCGAGGGTGCCGATGAACAGTGCGAGTGGATTCTGGCCGTAGTGCTGCAGTGTGACCTTGATCACGAAACTCGCCGCGATAGGCAGCAGCACGACGAGGTACGTGGCGGCGGGCCGGTGCCGCACCACGAGCCACCCGCCGAGCAGCACAGCGAAGGCGCCCACGAAGTCGACACCGCCCAGCAGTATCACCCCGGCAAGCAGGCAGGGGATGAGCACGAGAAGCCTCCGCCAGAGCGCCCCCGGCAGCAACAGCCAGCCGGCCGCCTGCATGACAGGTCCGATGGCCAAAAACCAGAGGCTGTAGGTGCTCGACAGGCTCGTCGCTGCGACTCCGACACAGATCAGCGAGAGCCCCGCAACGGATCGCTCGCGGGAGCGTCCCCACCGGCGGGGCAGGCGGTCTCTGGGATCGGTCAGCATGGTCACAGGAACGAGTCTGGCAGGCTGCGGCTAGCCTTGAAACATGCGCACGTCTGTTATCGGTCATCGTGGGGCCAGCGGCTATCGGCCGGAGCACACCCGATCTGCCTTCAATCTCGCGTTTGCGCTCGGCGCCGACGCGGTGGAACCCGACGTGGTGGCCACCCGCGACGGAGTGCTTGTCGTGCGCCACGAGAACGAGATTTCGGGCACAACGGATGTGGCCTCTCGGCCCGAATTCGCCGGCCTCCGCGCCCGCAAACTCATCGACGGCACCGTGCTCACGGGCTGGTTCACCGAGGACTTCACGTGGGATGAACTGGCGACCCTGCGCGCGAAAGAGCGCATGCCCAAGACCCGCCAGTCGAACGCGAGTTTTGACGGCGAACACCCGATACTCCGCCTGCGCGACCTCCTCGACCTTGTCGACCGCTCGGCCGACCTGAACCAGCGTGACCTCGGGCTGGTGGCCGAAATCAAGCACGCCACCTATTTCGCTTCCATCGGCCTGCCGCTCGACGAGCTGTTTGCCGCCGAGGTGGCCGCCGCCGGTTGGAACACCGACCGGCTCACGGTCGAGAGTTTCGAACTCGGGGTGCTGTCCCAGCTGCGCGAGCGCGGCATCCGTGGCAAACGTATTTTCTTGCTCGAGGACGCAGGCCAGCCGCACGATGAGATTGCCCGGCACGGCGACGCCGCGCGACGGTACTCCGAATACCTCACCGAAGCCGGGCTCGCCGACCTTGCGAGCCGGGTCGACGGCGTGAGCGTTCACAAGTCGCGCATTCTGAAGACAATGCCCGCCGGCGGTGTCACCGGAGCCTCGGCGCTCGTCGAGGAGGCTCATGCGGTGGGCCTGCTGGTGTATTGCTGGACCCTGCGCCCCGAAAACCGGTTTCTCGCCGCGAGCTTTCAGCGCGGCTCCCGAAAAAGCGACTGGGGTCACTGGCAGCGGGAGTTCGGCACGATCATGGCGAGCGGCATCGACGGGGTCTTCGCAGACCACCCTGATCTAGCCGTTCACGTGCGCGACGCCCAGCCGTCCTGAGTCACACCGCCGGTCGAGCACCCGGGCCCCCGGGACACCGGGGCGTGTCAGGGGGATCGCCTAGAATTGAGACTCATATGACGATGCCTCCCAGCCCCGCTCCTTCGTCCACGCCGATCATCGTGGACGGTTCCGGCCACCCCATCCTGAACGGTGCAGGCGGCGAATCCGGGCGGCAGAGCCCCCTGCTTGACGGGCTCAATCCCGAGCAGCGGGAGGCCGTGGAATACCGCGGACAGGCCCTGCTGATCATCGCCGGCGCGGGATCGGGCAAGACGAGCGTGCTCACCCGCCGGGTGGCAAGCCTGCTCGAGACCCGTGACGCCTGGCCCAGCCAGATCCTCGCGATCACCTTCACCAACAAGGCCGCGGCCGAAATGCGCGAGCGTGTGCAGGCCATCCTCGGCCAGGGTGCCGAGGGCATGTGGATCTCCACGTTCCACTCCTCCTGCGTGCGCATCCTGCGCCGCGAGGCCGAGAGCGTGGGCCTGTCGAAGACCTTCAGCATCTACGACTCCGCCGACACCAAGGTGACCCTCAAGCGCATCATCAAATCGTTGAACGCCGATACCCTCGGCTTCACTCCCGGCAACGTGTCGTCGAAAATCTCCAAGTACAAGAACGAGTTAGCGGATGCCGACTCCTACGCCCGCAACGCCAATATGAGCGACCCGCAAGAGGTCATGTTCGTTGAGATCTTCAGGCAGTACACCAGCAGGTTGCGCGCCGCGAGCGCCCTCGACTTCGACGACCTCATCGGTGAGACGGTGTACCTGTTCCGGGCCTTCCCGAAGGTCGCCGCGCTGTATCGGCGTCGGTTTCGGCACCTTCTCGTTGACGAGTATCAGGACACCAACCACGCCCAGTACGCCCTCATCCGCGAACTCACCCGCCCGGTCTCGAACGACCTCGCCGCCGAGATGGACGCCGAGGGGGTTCACGTGCGCGGACTGCGCGACGCCACCGGCGCAATTCCGGGTGCCTCGCTTACCGTGGTGGGCGACTCTGACCAGTCGATCTACGCGTTCCGCGGCGCGGACACGCGCAATATCAGCGGCTTCGAACAGGATTTCCCCGGCGCCAGGGTGATTCTGCTCGAGCAGAACTACCGCTCCACCCAGAACATCCTCAGCGCCGCGAACGCCGTGATCGGGCACAACTTCGACCGCAAGGAGAAGAAACTGTGGAGCGCCGGCGGCGACGGCGAGAAAATCACCGGCTTCACCGCGTATTCAGGCCACGACGAGGCGCAGTTCGTCTCCGACGAGATCCAGGCTCTGCACTCAGCAGGCATGGCGTACCGCGACATGGCCGTGTTCTACCGAACCAACGCGCAGACCCGTGCGCTCGAAGAAATCCTGGTGCGATCCGCCACGCCCTACCGAGTGGTGGGCGGCACAAAGTTCTACGAGCGTGCCGAGATCAAAGATGCGCTGGCCTACCTCATCTCCGTCGCCAACCCGGTTGATGAACTCGCGCTGCGCCGTATCCTGAACACGCCCAAGCGCGGCATCGGCCCGGCGACCGAGACCGCACTGTCGAGCTTCGCCGACGACAATGGCCTCACCTTCCGGCAGGCCATGCGGGAATCGAGCGCCCTCGGTCTTGGCCCCAAGGTGACCAACGCCATTCTCAAGCTCGCCGAGCTTCTCGACTCCGCCGCGCTCCTGCTTGACCCTGAGGCACCGTCCGGCCCGGCGAATGTGTCGGAGGTGCTCACCTTCCTGCTCGACGGCAGCGGCCTGCTGGCGGTGCTGCGCGGCAGCCGGGACCCGCAAGACGAGGCGCGCGCCGAGAATATCGAGGAGCTCGTCGCCCAAACCAAAGACTTCAACAAGGAAAACCCCGACGGCGGGCTCGTCGACTTCCTCACCCAGGTGTCCCTCGTCGCGGCCGCAGACGACCTCGACGACGCCTCCGGAACTGTGTCCCTAATGACCCTCCACACGGCAAAGGGACTCGAATACGACGCCGTGTTCCTCACCGGGGTGGAAGAAGGCCTGCTGCCGCACCAGATGTCAGCGAACGAGCCCGGCGGCCCCGCCGAGGAACGTCGGCTGTTCTACGTGGGCATCACCCGCGCCCGCAAACGGCTCTACCTCTCCCTCGCCATGACCCGCGCGCAGTTCGGCGACATCAACGTGGCCATGCCCAGCCGATACCTGCAGGAGATCCCGGCCGAGCTCATCGACTGGAAGCAGTCTCCGGGCATGGCGAACTCCCGCGGCGGCACGCAGCCGCGGGCGCTCAATGCCCGCCGCGACGGCTTCGGCGGCGGCTTCAATGGACGCAGCAAGGAACAGGCCGGCCTGCCGCCGGCCCCGCCCAAGCCGAAGACCGAGTGGGCGAACAAGATCACCGGAACTGTGCGCGACAACGGCAGCCTCGAACTCGTCGCAGGCGATCGCATCCGTCACCACGATTTCGGCGAAGGCCGGGTGAGCCAGGTCACGGGTGAAGGCACCAAGCGCATCGCCCATGTGCAGTTCGACACCTCGGGGGCAAAGAAGCTGCTGATCAAGATCGCGCCCATCGAGAAGATCTAGTGCGCCCTCCGGAGGAACGCCGCAGCGCGCCGGAATCCTTGAAGCAATGGGCGCTCTCGCTACGGGCGGCCCAGTTCGAGGTCGCGACGCGCGCGTCGGTCTCGGTGGCGCTCCCACTCGTCGTACTGCTGCTCACAGACCACCTCGACTGGGCCGCCTACGCGGCGTTCGGCGCAATGACGAGCCTGTTCGGCCGCAACGAGCCCTACCGTGTTCGCCTGCGCACTGTCACCGTGGCCGGCGTCCTCATGCTGTCCTTTATCGCGCTCGGCCTGGTGCTCGCCGTCGCCCAGGCGTCGCTCCTTGTGCTCACCCTCGGTCTGGTCGTCGTGATCAGTCTCGGCATAGTGGTCGCTTCCACGGCCGGCCTCTTCCCAGCCACCCCCATCTTCTTTGTTTTCGGTTACGCCGTCGTCGCCCAGGTTCCCACCCCGGGGGAGGAATTCTGGCCGCGCCTGCTTGTTGCCGTGGCCGCCGCGGCCTGTGCGTGGTCGCTCACCATATCGGGCTGGCTGCTGCGCCGACTCGCGGGCGAGCGCTCACCAGCCCTGTACAAGAACCTGCTCCGTGGGGGCGGCGTGAGCTCGCGCGCCTGGCGGGACCCTCAGGTCTGGCTCTCCGTCGCCCAGAATGTGGTGGGCGCCCTGCTGGCCGGCGGCCTGGCCATGCTCGCCGGCATTGGGCATCCGTATTGGGCAGTCGTCGCCGTCGTGGCAATTCTGCCGCCGCCGCGCGCCGCGCACTCCGTGTCGCGCGCATTCCACCGCATCATCGGCACGGCGGTCGGAGTCGTGATCGCCGGGCTCGTGCTGTTGCCCGGACCTGGAGTCGTGGTTCTCATCGTGCTGATCGCCGTCTGCCAGTTCGGCGCCGAGCTGCTGATCGGCCGTCACTACGGCGCTGCCCTGCTGTTCGTGACGCCGCTCGCGCTCGCCGTGGTTCATCTCACGAGCCCGGTTCCGGTGCCCGCCCTGCTCATCGACCGCGTCGTAGAGACAACCCTCGGCGGCGGCGTGGCCCTCGCCATCGTTCTGCTCGCTCAGGCCGTGCTGCGCCGCCGTGCTCGTCGCCAGCTCCCCGTCTGACGCCAGGCACGGGCGCCGGTCGACCGAGCAGCAGCGCGACGACGTTCGCGCCGACGATGAGCCCGATCCCCACCCACTCCACGAGTCCAAGGTCCTGGCCGAGCACCACCGCGCCGGCCAGCGCCGCGAAGATCGGGTTGACGCTCATCAGCACGCTGAACACTCCCGTCGGCAGGCGCCGCAGCACGAGTAGGTCGGCCACATAGGGCACGGCCGAGGCGAGAATGCCGGCGGCGACCGCGCAGAGAATGGCATACGGGCTCGGCGGGTTGCTGATGAAGATCACGAGCCCGACCGGCAGGAAGAGCGTCGCCGAGATTCCGCTCGCGGCGGCGACCCCCACGACGCCGGGCACGCGGCGACCCACGGTGCGGTTAAGGAGGATGTAGGAGGCCCAGCAGCACGCGGCCACGAGCGCGAGGCCCACCCCGATGTAGTCGCTGGAGGGCTGCGGCTGGGTGATCGCTGCGACCCCGAGCAGGGCCGCCAGCGCGCCGAGAATCGCGCCGCGACTGCGCGAGCCTGCCAGCGCCACACCGAGCGGCCCGAGGAACTCGAGCGTGACCGCGAGGCCGAGGCCGATGCGCTCGATGGACAGGTACAGGGTGAGGTTCATCAGGGCGAACACCCCGGCGAGCAGCAGGATCGGCCACCACTGGCGCCACGTGAAAGCCCAGACTCGAGGTCGCACCAGGGGCAGAAGTACCGCCGCCGCCACGAACTGGCGCACGGCCACAACGCCGACGGGCCCGATGACCGGGAAGGCGAGTGAGCCGACCGCGGCACCGAGCTGGTTGCTGGCGGCACTTCCGAGCAGTGTGAGGACCGCCGCCCGCTGCCGTGCTGTCTGCCCTGTCATGCCGAAATTCTGGCGCGACGATATTCATTCTCATAATGCATAAACGGGACTACTTATACACTGGGCGCATGAGTGTAGCGCCGGTGAATATTGAGCTGCGGCAACTGCGTTGCCTCGTTGCCATCATGGAATTCGGCAGCTTCACCGATGCGGCGATCGAACTGGGCGTGTCGCAGGCCGCCGTTTCCCGAAACCTCGCGGCACTCGAGCGCTCACTCGGCGTGCGGATGCTTGAGCGCACCACCCGGGCCGTGCATCTCACGGCTGCCGGCGAGCGTACGTTGCGCCAGGCTCGACGCCTCCTGGTGATTCTCGATGACCTCGAGCAGGACGCCCGGTCCGGAACGTCGATCCTGCGGGTCGGCTACGCCTGGTCGGCGCTCGGCAAGCACACGATCGAGTTCCAACGGCGGTGGGCTGCGGCTCATCCGCTGGTGGATCTGAGGCTCGTGCGCACCAACACGGCCACGGCCGGCTTGACCGAGGGCGTCGCCGACCTCGCCATCCTGCGTCGGGCACCTGACACGACAGTGTTCGATGTCGTGCTGGTCGGCGTCGAAAAGCGGTTCTGCGCGATGGCGTCTGACGACCCGCTCGCCTCCCGACGTTCCGTGACCTTGGCCCAGGTGGCCGAACTCCCCATTGCGATCGACGCGCGAACTGGCAGCACCGCCGTGTCGCTGTGGCCGGCCGATGCCCAGCCGGCTCGCACCATCCCGACCGGCGACATCGATGACTGGCTCACCGCGATCGGCGCCGGCCGGGCACGCGGCGTCACGGCCGAGGCGACCGCGCACCAGTACCGACGGCCCGGCATCGTCTACCGGGTGGTGCGGGATGCGCCGCCCCTGCCGGTGTACGCGGCGTGGCTGCGGAGCGATCCGCCGAGTGAGCGCACCGCCGTGATCGAGCTGCTCGCGGGGCTGTACGGATAGCGGGCGGGTGGCGCCCGCGCAGGCATTACGGACACTCAGAATTTTCACAGCTTGCCGATAGCAGTTCGCTTGGCTTGCTGGTCACTATCTCTCTATGACCACCGACATTCGCGAAACCCGGCGCCCCCCAGTACCTGTGGCCTACAAGAGACGGATGCGTCTGGCCGACACCCTGCAGGTCATCTGCGTCACCTCGGTCGCCCTCGTGAACGCCATCTTCCTCGCCGATGGGGGAGCGGCCCACTTCGGCACCCTGGCAGACGCGCTGACGTCCGCGGGGATCCTCGCCGGGCTCGTCGGCACCGACCTTCTGCTTCTTATGCTCGTGCTCGCCGCACGCCTGCCCCCGATCGACAGGGCTTTCGGCCACGACCGGGCGATGGCCGTGCACCAGCAGCTGGGCAAACCCGCCCTGTATCTGCTGCTCGGCCACGCCGTGCTGCTGATCGCCGGCTACGCGGCTGCCGAAAACGTGAACGTCTTCGCGGAAATGTGGGGCATGCTCACGACCCTGCCCGACATGCCGCTGGCGTTCGTGGGCCTCGGCCTGCTGATCCTTGTGGTCGTCACGAGCCTCGTCGTTGTTCGCCGCAGGTTCCGCTACGAGGCCTGGCACGCCGTGCACCTGCTGGCCTACCTCGCCGTGCTCGTGGCGATACCCCACCAGCTGAGCGTGGGCAACCTGCTCAGCGAGGGAACCATAGCCCGCTACTACTGGCTCGCCCTTTACGTGGGCGTCGCCGGCTCCATTGTGCTCTTCCGCTTCGTGCTTCCAGTGGTTCGCTCCGTGAGGCACGGTCTCGTGGTCGAAGACGTGCAGCGGGTCGCTCCCGGTGTAGCCTCGATCCGCCTCTCCGGGCGGCACCTGCAGGAGCTCAAGGCCACCTCCGGACAGTTCTTTGTCTGGCGGTTCTGGTCACGGGGCGTGTGGTGGCAGTCGCATCCGTTCTCCCTGTCGGCAGCCCCCACCGAAACGACCCTCCGCATCACCGTGCGCGCCCTCGGCGACGCGTCCTCCGCCCTCACGACCCTGAAGCGCGGAACCCGAGTGAGCTTCGAGGGTCCCTACGGAATCTTTACCGACCGGGCGAGGACGGCCCCGGGAATCGTGCTGATCGCGGCCGGCATCGGCGTCGCCCCGATCCGATCTCTGCTCGAAACGGCCCAGTTCTCGCCCGGCCAGGCCACCGTGATCCTGCGCTCGCACACCGTCGGCGACAGCTACCTGGCCGAGGAAGTGACCCAACTGTGCCGGGAACGAGGCGCGGACCTGCGCATCATCGCCGGCACCCGTCCACCGGGCGTGGACAGTTGGCTCCCCGCCGATGCCTACCGGGCCGGCATCACCATCCGCACGATCGTTCCGTGGGTGCGGGCGGCCGACGTGTATGTGTGCGGTCCCCGACCCTGGACCGATGCAGTGGTGCGCGATGCCCGCGCCGCAGGGCTGCCCGCCCGGCAGATTCACTACGAAAGGTTTGACTGGTGAGAGTACGCGCAGTATTTCTGGCCGGAGTGGCCTCCCTCTCGGTGCTCGGTATCGGCTGGCAGCTGGGTTCCTTCGCCCTTGACGCCAACCACAGACTCGCGGTTTCCGCGCCGAGCACGGCCGGCACCGTCGTTTCCGGCTCCGCGCCGTTGCCGACGGCCACGCCCACGGCACCTCCGTCGTCATCCGCGTCTTCGGCGTCGTCCTCTGCCGCAGCCTCGGCCGCGGCATCCGCTTCCCGTTCGGGCACGTTCACGGGCTCGGTCGTGCAGACCCAGTTCGGCAACGTGCAGGTGTCAGTCACGATCGCGGATGGCGTCATCACCGAGGTCACCCCGCTTCAACTGACAACCAGGGGCGGTCGGTCGGTGGCCATCAGTAACCAGGCGGCGCCCATCCTGCGCTCCGAGGTGCTCACGGCGCAGTCGGACCAGGTGCAGAACGTGAGTGGAGCCACGTACACGACCTACGGGTACCTCACCTCCCTGCAGGCGGCGCTCGATGCTGCCCAGTTCTAGCCCCACTGTGATCACCTTCGAGGCGATGGGCACAGTCGTGAGCCTTCGCCTGGCTGACACCGTGGCCGGCGAGCGTCGGCTGCGGGAGGCTCTCGCCACCGCCGAACGGGTCTTCGATCGGTGGAACGAGCGATTCAGCCTATATTCGCCCAGCTCGGAGATCAGCCTTGTGGCGAGTGGGCACATCCGTTTGACCGACGCGAGTGACGAGCTGCGCTCCTGTTACGCGCTCGCGCTTGAGTGGCGGGACCGCACCGGCGGGGTTTTCACCCCGCACCGGGCCGACGGCGTGATCGACCTCTCTGGAGTCGTGAAGGCCCTCGCCATCAACCAGGCGGGCGCGGCACTGTCATCGAGCGGTCTCGGCTCATGGTCCATCAATGCCGGCGGGGACGTGCTGGTGCGCGGCCTGCCAAGAGCGGATGCCGACTGGGTCACGTCCATCGTCAATCCCCTCGACCGGCAGGATGTACTGGCGAGCGTGCCCATGCGCGGTGCCCGCTCTGCCGTGGCCACGTCGGGAAGCGCGGAACGCGGGGAACATATCTGGACGCCGGGGGCCGAGGCGTCACCGTTTCGCCAGGTGAGTGTGTTCGCCGCCGACATCGTGACAGCTGATGTGCTTGCAACGTCGATCGTGGCCGGCGGAGAGGCGACCCTCAGCCAGAGCACCGCGGACTACCCCATCGATGTTCTCGCCGTGCTGCGGGACGGCCAACTGCTCGCCACGCCCGGCTTGCGGCAGGTCTCCCACTGACGCTGTTTCCGGAGAACGACCCGGAGGACAGCCCCTTGTTTGTGGCTATCGGGCGGGGTACCGTGGCTCGCGCAGGGGCCGAAGAACACGTCTGAGGAGGGCGACCATGAGCGATCCCGAAGAGTTCTGGGCGGATGAAGACCGGATTGTGGAGGACATCGGGTTGGCTGTCGACGACCTCGAGTTCATGATCGAGGAAACCGAGATCGTGGGACCCGACGCCGACGAGCGAGAGGTGAACCTCGACGTGGAGCCCGACGACTACTGAGTCGGATGAGTCACGTCGCGCTCGCCGAGACCGAGCAGCCGGTGCTCTGGGTCGAGCGTTCCGAGCAGCGCGCCGCAGATTTCGCTGAGTAGCGCCACCTGCACGGCGGTCAGCGGGTCGAACACCACGGTGCGAACCTCGGCCACGTGTCCGGGCGCGCTCGACACCACCTTCGCCCATCCGGCCTCGGTGAGGGTTGCCAGCGAGGCACGCGCGTCGGTCGGCGACGGGCTGCGCCGGAGTAGTCCCTGGGTTTCCAATCGCCCGATCACGTGTGAGAGCCGCGACAGCGACGCGTTCACCCGCGACGCGACCTCGGTGAGCGGGAGCGAGCGGTCCGGGCTCTCCGAGATCATCGCGAGCACGTAGTACTCGAAGTGGCTCAGGCTCGCATCGCGCTTGAGCTCTGCTTCGAGTCTGCTCGGTAGCAACATCGTCACGGCGATCAGGCGCAGCCAAGCGGTGCGTTCGTCGTCGGAGAGCCAGCGGGGTTCGGTCGTACTCGATTCGGCCATGAGCCAATTCTAGCATTTGACTTGACGCTTCAATAAAAATACCCTAGGTTTTAGTTGTTGCTTCAACTAAGTTAGCGTGACTTCACACTAGGGAAAGAGAAACTCATGACCGAAACCATCACCATCCTCGGCAGCGGCAACATGGCCCGCGGCATCGGCACCCGCGCCGTGGCGGCTGGACGCACCCTGCAGATCCTCAGCCGCGACGCCGAACAGGCCGCAGCTCTCGCCGCGGAACTCGGCGCGAATATCACGAGCGGTTCGGTGGATTCCGTTCCTGCCGGTGACATCATTGTGCTCGCGGTGCCCTACAACGCCGCGCGGGAACTCGTCGCCACCTATGGTGCGGCGCTCGCCGGAAAGACCGTGGTCGACATCAGTAACCCGATCAACTTCGCCACGTTTGACTCTCTGTCCGTTGCTCCCGGCACGTCGGCCGCCGAAGAGCTGGCGGCCCTGGCCGCGCCCGGTGTCACGGTCGTCAAGGCATTCAACACCACCTTCGCCGGAACCCTTGTGGAAGGATCGGTAGCCGGGGTACCCCTCGACGTGTTCGTCGCCGGTGATTCCGACGAGGCGAAGGCATCCATCTCAGCGTTCATCGCCGACGCCGGCCTGCGGGCCATCGATGCCGGACCGCTGCGTCGCGCTCGCGAGCTCGAGGGCTTCCAGCTGCTCATTATGACGCTGCAGCTCAACCCGGCCCACGAGTCGTTCAACTGGAACACCGCCGTGAAGGTGCTGGCCTAGCCTCGACCGGGCGTCAGGCCTGGCGGTTCGGCGCGCTCAATCGGTGCACGAGCAACGCCAGGCCGCGCCAGCCGATGAGGAAGACGCCGAGGGTGATCGCGGTCACGATCGCGAAGCTGAGCTGCACGCCCTGACCGCTCGCAACGCGCAGCAGCAGCCCGCCCGCGACGGTCGCCACCCAGATGCCGATGCCCGTCCAGACGATGCGCTGCGGGCTGCGCCAGGCGCGCATGACCAGCCAGCCGATGAGCAGGCCGCCCAGGAAAGGCCACCAGGTGTTCAGGGTGCCCAGCAGACCTTCTCCGTGGCTGGCCCGACCGATTAGCACGAAGAGGAGGGCGAACGCTGCGTCGAGGGCTGCGGCCCCGGTAAGTGAGGCGACGCGGGATGTGTGGGCTGCCATGGTCTCAGCCTAGCTAGACGGCGCCGCCGATCAGGGCGCCAATGAAGTAGGTCGCGGCGAGGGCGAGCAGGCCGCCAATGACGATGCGGGTGATCGCTCGAATCTTGGAGCTTCCGCCGAGGTAGGCGCTCAGCCAGCCGGTGATCACAAGGGCGATGAGAACCGCGACGACCACAGCGGCGATGCGCCATTCGGCCGGCGGCAGCAGCACGGCGAGCAGGGGGAGTGCAGCCCCCACGGTGAAGGCGAGCGCCGAGGCGAAGGCGGCGTGCCACGGGTTCGAGACGTCCTCGGCGTCAATGTGCAGCTCGACCTCGAGGTGGGCCGCGAGGGCGTCGTGCTTGGTCAGCTCGACCGCAACCTGCTTGGCAGTCTGCGTGGACAGGCCCTTCCGCTCATAGAAACCGGCGAGCTCGGCGAGTTCCTCCTCGGGTTCGTTCTCGAGCTCCCACTTCTCCTTGGCGATCAGGGCGTGCTCGGAGTCGCGTTGGCTGCTCACCGACACGTATTCGCCGAGGGCCATGGAGACGGCTCCCGCGACGAGGCTCGCGACACCGGCGATGAGAATGACTGAGGAGTCCGTCGTGGCGGCAGCAACGCCGACGACGAGGGCGGCAACCGAGACGATGCCGTCGTTTGCGCCGAGAACGCCGGCGCGCAACCAGTTGAGGCGTGCGGCGAGACCGCCGGAGTGGGGCTCAACGGCTTGAGTGAGTTGGGTCATAGGGATAGATAAGCACTCCGAACCTGTCTTATCCAGCAAGGTGTGGCTAGCCTCAAGAGGTGGCCCCCCAGAGCCGCGAGAAACGATAGAGTGTCAGATGGTCGGTATGTCTTGATGTCGAGCTAATTTACGACACGGCTGCTGTTACCAACAACCTCAAAACCAGCGTGAGAGCTGAGACGCGGATTGGAAGAGCAGCGTGGATCTTTACGAATACCAAGCCAGAGACCTCTTTGAGGGATACGGTGTGCCGGTTCTGCCGGGCATCATTGCGGACACCCCTGCGGAGGTACGCGCAGCGGCCGAGAAGCTGGGCGGCGTTGTCGTCGTCAAGGCGCAGGTCAAGGTTGGCGGCCGCGGCAAGGCCGGCGGCGTCAAGGTTGCCAAGACTCCGGATGATGCAGAGGCCGCGGGTCGTGACATCCTGGGACTCGATATCAAGGGTCACACCGTGAAGCGCGTGATGGTGGCCGGCGGCGCCCGCATCAAGCAAGAGTTCTACTTCTCCGTGCTGCTGGACCGGTCGAACCGTTCCTACCTCTCGCTCGCGAGCTACGAGGGTGGCGTGGAAATCGAGGTTCTCGCGGTAGAGAAGCCGGAGGCCCTGGCCTACACGGCCGTCGACCCCGCTGTCGGCATCGACCTTGCCGTCGCGACACAGATCGCCATCGACGCGAAGTTCCCCGCCGAGCTCGTTGACAAGGTCGCTCCGGTCTTCGTCAAGCTCTACAACGTGTTCACGGGCGAAGACGCGACCCTGGTCGAGGTCAACCCCCTCGTCCTCACCGAAGAAGGCGACATTATCGCCCTCGACGGCAAGGTCACGATCGATGAGAACGCCGACTTCCGTCACCCGAAGCACGCGCTCCTCGAAGACGCCGCGGCCGCCGACCCGCTCGAGGCCAAGGCCAAGCTCGCCGGACTCAACTACGTCAAGCTCGACGGCGAAGTGGGCATCATCGGTAACGGCGCGGGCCTGGTCATGTCCACCCTCGACGTCGTCGCGTACGCCGGAGAGAACTTCGGCAGCGTCAAGCCGGCCAACTTCCTGGACATCGGAGGCGGAGCATCCGCTGAGGTCATGGCTGCCGGACTCGACGTCATCCTCGGTGACCCGCAGGTGAAGTCGGTCTTCGTGAACGTCTTCGGTGGCATCACCGCGTGTGACGCCGTTGCCAAGGGCATCGTGGGCGCGCTCGCCGAGCTCGGCACGTCAGCCAACAAGCCGCTCGTGGTTCGCCTCGACGGCAACAACGTTGAGGAAGGCCGTCGCATCCTGGCCGAAGCCAACCACCCGCTCGTTACCCTGGCCGCCACCATGGACGAGGGCGCCGCCAAGGCCGCCGAACTCGCCCACGCCGCCAACTGACTCACTAAGGAGCCAACGAATGTCAATTTTCCTCAACAAGGACTCCAAGGTCATCGTTCAGGGCATCACCGGAGGTGAGGGCACCAAGCACACCGCCCTCATGCTCAAGGCCGGTACCCAGGTCGTCGGCGGCGTGAACGCGCGCAAGGCAGGCACCACCGTCGTTCACGGTGCGGTCGAGCTGCCCGTCTTCGGCACAGTCGCCGAGGCCGTGGCCAAAACGGGCGCTGACGTCTCCATCGTCTTCGTGCCGCCGGTGTTCACCAAGGACGCCGTCATCGAAGCGATCGATGCCGAGATCCCGCTGCTCGTCATCATCACCGAAGGCGTGCCGGTTCAGGACTCCGCCGAGTTCTGGGCGTACGCCAAGGCCAAGGGCAACAAGACCCGCATCATCGGTCCGAACTGCCCCGGCATCATCACGCCCGGCGAAGCGCTCGTGGGCATCACCCCCGCGAACATCACCGTGAAGGGACCCATCGGCCTCGTCTCGAAGTCGGGCACCCTGACGTACCAGATGATGTATGAATTGCGCGACCTGGGCTTCTCCACCGCGATCGGCATCGGTGGCGACCCCATCATCGGCACCACGCACATCGACGCCCTTGAGGCGTTCGAGGCTGACCCGGAGACCCTCGCGATTGTCATGATCGGCGAAATCGGTGGAGACGCCGAAGAGAAGGCCGCCGAGTACATCAAGGCTCACGTCACGAAGCCTGTCATCGGCTATGTTGCCGGTTTCACCGCTCCAGAGGGCAAGACCATGGGCCACGCCGGCGCCATCGTCTCCGACGGAGCCGGAACCGCGCAGGGCAAGAAGGAGGCCCTCGAGGCCGCCGGAGTCAAGGTCGGCAAGACACCGAGCGAGGCTGCAACCCTGCTCCGTGCTGCCCTGGCCGAGCTGAAGGTCGCTGCACTATAACAACGCACCACGCACCGAGTGAAGGGCCCGTCGCATCGCGACGGGCCCTTTATTGTTCAGTCCAAGCCAAGATCGCCGGGAGAGGTGCCGGTTGCAGGCCGGGAGGCCGGGTAGGCTCGAAGACCGGATGAACCGCACAACGACCGCCTTACTCGCCGCCCTCGAGGCGCTGCTTGTTGTCGCCATCGGCGTCGGCATTGCGCTCGTGCCGCTGACGATACTCTGGGCGGCTCACTTCGGGCTCTCCATCGAGTGGTTCGTGTTCTGGCGGGCAGCTGTGGACGTGTGGTTGCTCGGCAACGGCGTCGACCTCACGGTTCAACTGGGTCCGGACGTCGCGGCCGCCGTCGGCCTGCCCGGAGCGGATGCCCCGTTCTCGCTCACTCTCGCACCGCTCGGATTCGCTGTCGTCACCGTGCTTCTGGGTGTTCTCACCGGCCGCCGTGCGGCGGAGACTCCGCACCTGTGGGTGGGGGTTGTGTCCGCCGTCGCCGTTTACGCTCTGATGGCCACCCTGGCCACGTTCTCGGCCTTGGGCGACACCGTGACCCCGTCGGCGCTGCAGGGTACCCTGGTGCCCACCCTCATCTATGGCTCCGGTGTGCTGTTCGGCGCCGAGCGCGCCCGGGTGCGCCACGACCTCGTGCTCAAGCACAACTCGGGCCACGAGAACACGGGAGAGCGACTGGACCCCGTGAGCCTCGGCATCCGTGATCGCTATCGTCGACTGCAACAGACCACGCGCGCCGTTATCTCGGGTGCCCTGCGCGGCGGGGCGGCGGCCGGCGCCGCCATCATGGCGGTGTCTGCCGTGGCCTTCTTTGTGCTCATAGTGCTGAACTACGCCACGATCATCGGCCTGTATGAAGCGATCCAGGCCGGCATCCTCGGCGGCGCGACGATCACGTTTGCGCAGCTCGCCCTCGTGCCCAACCTCGTGATCTGGACCATGGCCTGGTTCGTCGGTCCGGGCATTGCCGTGGGCGTGGGTACGAACGTGTCGCCGGCGGGGGCGATGCTCGGCCCGATTCCCGGGCTGCCGATCCTCGGCGTGCTTCCGCAGGGCACGCCGGCGTGGGGATTCCTCGGGTTGCTGGTGCCGATTCTCATCGGTTTCATTGCCGCGGTCATCGTGCGCCAGCTGCTCGACCGTCCGGGGATGCCCGAACGGAGTGCGCTCCAGCACGTGCTGAGCGGGCTCGGCATGGGCGTGGTCGCCGGAGTGATCCTGGGCTTGCTCGCGTGGTGGTCGTCCGGATCGATCGGCCCCGGCCGTCTGTCGGACATCGGGCCGGACCCGCTGCTCGTGGGCGCGCTGGCCGCCGCCGAGATCGGCGTGGCCGCCGCGATCGGAATGCTGGTGGGCGCGAAGGTCACTGTGCCGCGAGTTCGCACCCGTCGCCCGCGCGCCACAGTGAAGCCGCGCGGTCGCTAACGGATGCCAGCGCGCCGCTACGGGACGACGCGCCCGCTATGGCGGTAGCACGCGGCGGTAGCGACGCGCGGGAGCGGATGCCGGCCGAGCCGGATACCCGGGACCATGCTCCCGAACGGTAAGCTCGATCCTGTGCTGTCATTGGTCGTATTGATCTCCGGCGGGGGATCCAACTTGCGTTCCCTGCTCGAGGCGTCAGAAGACGCCGAGTATCCCGCCCGTGTCGTGGCCATCGGCGCCGACCGCGACGCCGACGGTCTTGCCCTCGGCGAGGAATTTGGTATCCCCACCTTCTCGGTTCCCTTTACGTCATTCCCCGATCGGGCGGCGTGGGGAGACGAGTTGCTCGCCCAGATCGAGCAGTGGAAGCCCGACCTCGTGATCCTCAGCGGGCTCATGCGGTTGTTGCCGCCCCGCGTGGTGGCGGCGCTCTCCCCGAATCTGATCAACACGCATCCGGCCTACCTGCCCGAGTTTCCCGGAGCGCACGGTGTGCGCGATGCCCTTGCCGCCGGCGCCACGCAGACAGGTGCGAGCATCATTGTGGTTGACAACGGCGTCGACGACGGACCGATCATTGCGCAGGAGCGAGTCGCGGTCAATTCCGATGACACCGAGACTTCCCTGCACGACCGCATCAAAACCGTTGAACGACGCCTGCTCGTGCAGGCGATCCTCGACATCGCCAACGGACACGTCAACCTCAAGGAGCACTCCAACGTATGAGCGGTAACACCGAAATCGGCCAGACGACCCACGCGAGCCACGCCGCGAGCCTCTACCGCAATCGGGACCTCGTCCCGATCACGCGCGCCCTCATTTCGGTCAGCGACAAGGGCGGCCTGCTTGAACTGGCCGGCTCCCTGGCCGCCTCCGGCGTTGAAATCGTGTCGACGGGTTCGACGGCAGCCACCATCCGTGCGGCCGGCCACGACGTGACCGATGTCTCGGCCGTCACCGGCTTTCCCGAGTCCCTCGACGGTCGCGTCAAGACACTGCACCCGGGCGTTCACGCCGGTATCCTCGCCGACCTGCGCCTCGAATCCCACGAGTCGCAGCTGAACGACCTCGGCATCGAGGCCTTCCAGCTCGTCGTCGTCAACCTCTACCCCTTCGTCGAGACCGTCGAGTCAGGTGCCGAACCGGCCGAGGTCATCGAGCAGATCGACATCGGCGGACCTGCCCTCGTGCGCGCCTCCGCCAAGAACCACGCCAACGTCGCCATCGTGGTCGATCCGGCCAACTACGGCGAGATCATCGATGCCGTCGTGGCCGGCGGATCCACCCTCAAGCTGCGCCAGAAGCTCGCCTCCCTCGCGTTCGAGCACACGGCGGATTACGACCTGAGCGTCTCCGCCTGGTTCACGGAGAACGTCTACGACCAGTGGCAGGACGACGTCGAGATCCTCGAGGGCGACCTGATGGAAGATGACGACGAGACCGGCGACGACGACCTTCCCCTCGACTCGCCGTTCCCCGATGGCATCATGATCGAGGCCGAGCGCGACGCGATCCTTCGCTATGGGGAGAACTCGCATCAGGCGGCCGCTCTCTACGTGGGCGAGGGAGGCAGGGGCATCGCCCAGGCCGTTCAACTGCACGGCAAAGAGATGTCGTACAACAACTACGTCGACGCGGATGCCGCGGTGCGCGCCGCGTACGACTTCAGCGAGCCGGCCGTCGCCATCGTCAAGCACTCGAACCCGTGCGGTATCGCCGTCGCCGGCCCGAAGACGCCCGATTCCATCGCGTCCGCCCACCACCGCGCGCACGACTGCGATTCGATGAGCGCGTTTGGCGGCGTGATCGCCGCCAACCGCCCCGTCACCCTGGCGATGGCCGAGACCGTGAGTCACATCTTCACCGAGGTGCTCGTGGCCCCCGGGTTCGAGCCGGAGGCTCTCACCGTGCTCATGGCCAAGAAGAACATCCGCCTCCTCGAATTGCCTGAAGACTACGAGCGGTCCTCGCTCGAGCTGCGTCAGATCTCGGGCGGCCTGCTCGTGCAGCAGACAGACACCTTCGACGATTTCAGCTCGGAAGGCTGGACGCTCGCGGCCGGACCCGAAGCGGATGCCGCGACTCGCGCCGACCTTGAGTTCGCCTGGAAGGCCTGCCGTTCGGTGAAGTCGAACGCCATCCTGCTCGCGCACGCCGGGGCATCCGTGGGCGTGGGCATGGGCCAGGTCAACCGCGTTGACTCTTGCCACCTCGCGGTGAGCCGCGCGGGCGACCGCGCTGAGGGCTCGGTTGCCGCCTCTGACGCGTTCTTCCCGTTCGCCGACGGTCTGCAGGTGTTGCTTGACGCCGGCGTCACCGCCGTCGTGCAGCCCGGCGGATCGGTTCGCGACGAAGAGGTGATCGCGGCGGCCAACGAGGCCGGCGTGACCATGTACTTCACGGGAGAGCGTCACTTCTTCCACTGATCAGAAAAACTGTACACAAAGCACCCTCGTTGATCTGACGAGGGTGCTTTGTGCATAATTGAGGCCCACGAAAGTGGCTGTTTCGCTCTGTCGTCCTTTTCGTTAGTCTTGTGTCTGCACGCACGACACCCGCGTGCCGACAACCGCGCCCACAAGGCCAGGTCTCAAGGAGAAACCCCATGACACTCACGCAACCATCACCGTCGCTGGAAGCGCTGGCCGGCATTCCGTTCACCCACGAGCAGGTGCTGATCAGCACGGGAAAGCGCTCTGGCCTCGTGATCACGGTTGCCGTGCACTCAACCAAGCTGGGCCAGGCCCTTGGCGGCGCGCGCATGTGGCAGTACCCCGACTGGACCGATGCCGTGGCCGACGCGTTGCGCCTCTCCCAGGCGATGACCCTCAAGAACGCGGCAGCCGGCCTCAACCTGGGTGGCGGCAAGTCGGTCATCCACCTGCCGCTCGGCGTGGTGCTGAGCGACGAAGACAAGCGTGACGCCATGCTCGACCTCGGCGACGCGATCGAGAGCCTCAACGGCGCCTACATGACGGCAGAGGATGTCGGCACGAGCGCCGAGCTCATGGCCATCGTGCAGGAGCGCACCGAGCACGTCTGCGGACTCCCCGCCTCCAGCGGCGGCGTGGGCGAGCCAGCCGACGCCACAGCGGCCGGGGTGTACGCGAGCATCGTCGCGACCCTCGAGGCGCTGTACGGCAGCCGGGACGTGACAGGCCGTCACCTCGTGATCTCCGGCCTCGGCCAGGTGGGCGGTCGCCTCGCGGTGGCCCTCGCCGCAGCCGGAGCCACCCTCACGGTGACCGACATCAACCCCGACAAGCGCGAGCTCGCAGACCAGCTTGGCGCGGACTGGGTACCCGTTGCCGGAGCGCACCGCATCCAGGCTGACCTGTTCGTGCCGTGCGGCCTCGGCGGCGTGCTCACCTCGACCGTGATCGGCGAGCTCAACGTGCTCGGCGTCGTGGGAGCGGCCAACAACCAGCTCGAAGACCCGTCCGGCGCCGCAGAACTCGACGCCCGCGGCATCCTCTGGGCGCCCGACTTCGTGGTGAACGCCGGCGGAGTGGTCTACCTGGCCATGGCGAGCGAGCCCAACGCCGACCTCGCGAGCATCACGGCCCGAGTCGACGCTATCGCCGACGTGGTGACGCAGATCTTCACGGACGCGCACACCGAGGGCATCACGACCCTCGTCGCCGCCGAGCGCCTCGCCGCGGCCCGCCTGAACGCCGCGAGCTAACTAGCCCGCACCTGTCCAGCCACAATCTCGCCAGGCTCGATCCAAGCGACAGGCTCGATCCAAGCGCTGGTCGAGGCACGAGCGATCGAGACCTGGCGAGACGCTCCTCAGGCTCGCGTCGGGTCCGAGCGTCGACGGGCGACTTTCCAGAAGCTCCCCTCGCGGCGCTAGTCGACGAGCTCGGCGGGAAGGGCCGTCTCGGCCACGGGAGCTTTGCCGCGGGACTTGCGGGCGTTGCGCGCAGCCTTGTAGAGCTCGCGCAGGATCGGGATGCCCGAGATGAGCACGATGGCGATGATGAAGTACTCGGAGTAGTCGGCCACGAACTGGATCTGGCCGAGCAGGAAGCCCATCATGGTGAGGCCGACGCCCCAGAGGAAGGCACCGAGTAGGTTGAAGCCGACGAACGAGCGATAGCGCATGCGACCGACGCCCGCGGCGACGGGCACAAAGGCGCGAAAGATGGGCAGGAAGCGCGCCATCACGATGGCCTTGCCGCCGTGCTTGGCGAAGAAGGCGTTGGTGTGTTCCACGTTCCTTGGGTTGAAGAAGCGGTTCTGCTCGCGGGCGAAGACAGCGGGACCGGCTTTTCGCCCGATGTAATAGGCGAGTTGGTCGCCGCCGAATGCGGCGATGAACACCACGATGCAGGTGACCCAGATGGGGAAGGGCACGAATCCCGTGGCGGTGAGCAGGCCCACGGTGAAGAGCAGCGAATCGCCGGGTAGGAACGACAGAACGATGAACCCGGTCTCGACGAACACGATAGCCGCGACGCCGATCAGCACGAATGATCCGAAGGAATGGATCAGCCATTCCGAGTCGAGAAAGTCAATACCGAAGAGCATGGGATGCATGAACGTCCTTCCATTGAGCCGGCAGACGCGCACGAACCCGCCACCTAGAGTAGTTCACGCGCATCACAGCTTCGTGCATAAAAAAGATTTCCTTGCCTTTGCCCCCCGAAGAGCCATATTCTGAAAGGCTGCCTGATCAGGGGGGCATCACAAAAGTTTCACGCGCTCAGGAGGCCGACATGACCACGACAGCCCAGTTCACGCTCGCCAGTGTTGGCTCCAGCGTCGGTTTCGGTGTCGGCTCCGCCCCGCGAACCGCTGAGGCGTTCTAGGCGCACGCACCCGGCGACCACTCGCCTGCGTCACCTGTTCCCATTCCCGGCCGGCATCATCAGCTGCTGCGCCGTGGGAAGACCCGCCTTCCCACATCCGTCGACTCCCTGTCGACCCGTACTCGTTCCATCGGTGACTCGTCGCCGGCACATTCAGGACACACCATGACCGCACGACCCGCCCATCCTCCCCATCCGCCCATCGAACCCCCGCCCACGCCGCGCACGAGCACCTTTCGTTCGCTCATCCGGCTCTATCCCTACGCCAAGCCCGCTTTGCCGCGCATCGCGCTCGGCATGGTGGCAGCCCTGCTCGCCGGCCTCGTGGCCCTCGCCATTCCGCAGGTGTTGCAGAGGCTCGTCGACGGGCCGCTGGCGAACCGTGACCCGAGCCAGATCTGGCCAGCCGTCTTCATCGTGCTCGGCCTCGGTGTGCTCGAGGCCATCATGATCGCGCTGCGGCGCTGGCTGGTTCTCACGCCCGGCACTCATATTGAGGCGCGGATGCGCAATGGCCTCTATGCGCGATTGCAGGACCTGCCCGTGACCTTCCACGACCGCTGGCCGAGCGGGCAGTTGCTGTCCCGTGCCGTGAGCGACCTCAACCTGATTCGCCGCTGGGTATCCTTCGGCCTCGTGCTCATCGTGGTCAATTTCCTGACCATCGTGATCGGCGTTGTCATCCTGGTCTCGATGAACTGGATCCTCGGAGTCATCTTCGTGGTCTGTTCGATTCCGCTGTGGATCTACGGGTTCGTCTTTGAGGAGAAGTACTCCGTGATCGCCAGGAGGAGCCAGGACCAGGCCGGCGACCTCGCGACGGCCGTCGAGGAATCGGTGCACGGCATCCGTGTGCTCAAGGCCTTCGGGCGTGGCAGCTTTGCGCTCAAGAATTTCTCCTCGCAGGCCGAAAGCCTGCGCGGAACCGAGATCGCCAAGGCGCGGGCCATTGCGGGTATCTGGCTGTGGCTGCTCCTCGTGCCCGACGTGGCCTTCGCGCTGGGCCTCGTGGCCGGAGTATGGCTGACCAGCCAGGGCCAGCTCAGCGTCGGCGAGCTTCTGGCGTTCTTCGCCACGGCGACGGTGCTGCGTTTCCCGGTGGAGTCGATCGGCTTCCTGCTCTCGATGACCTTCGACGCGCGCACGGCCACTGACCGGTTCTTCGACGTGATGGACACACCCAACTCGATCACCGACCCCGACGAGCCGGTAGCCATCGACCTGCCCCGAGGACGCCTGGCCTTCGAGAACGTGCATTTCCGGTACGCGGACTCGCCCGAGCGCTTTCCCGACCTGCTCGATGGGGTCGACCTCGTGCTCGAGCCGGGGGAGACGATGGCTCTCGTGGGTCTCACCGGCTCCGGCAAATCTACGTTGACGGCCCTCACCACGCGGCTGTACGACGTGACAGGTGGCCGGGTGACGCTCGACGGCGTGGACATTCGCGACCTCGGTCGCGAAGACCTGCGCCGCCACCTCGCGATGGCGTTCGAAGACGCCACGCTGTTCTCCGCCTCCGTGCGCGACAACGTGTTGCTCGGACGCGATGACACCGAGGCGTCAGGGACAGCGGATGCCGCGCTCGACGAGGCGCTGACCATCGCGCAGGCGTCTTTTGTGCACGACCTGCCCCAGGGCGTCGACACGCTCGTGGGCGAAGAGGGCATGAGCCTGTCGGGCGGACAACGCCAGCGCGTGGCCCTCGCGCGCGCCGTGGCGGCCAAACCCGCCGTGCTGATCCTGGACGATCCGCTCTCCGCCCTTGATGTGAACACCGAATCGCTCGTGGAGACCGCCTTGCGTGAGGTGCTTGTGTCGACCACGGCGCTGATCGTGGCGCACCGCCCGTCCACGGTGATGCTCGCCGACCGGGTGGCCCTGCTCGAAGACGGCCGCATCACCGCCGTCGGAACGCACTCCGAGCTGCTGCGCACGAGCCCGCACTACACCTTCGTGATCTCCAGCCTGGAAGACGAAGAACGACGAGAGACCACGAGAGCGGAGGAGGCGCTGTGAGCGTCACAGGAGGCAGCGTCACAGGAGTGCGTGGCGAGGAGCGCCACGATTTCACCAAGGCTGAAAGCAGGCGTTTGCGCATGCGGTCGCTGCGCCTGCTCGGATCCCTGCTGCGCCCCGTGCGCGGCCAGGTGATCCTGGCGATGCTCGTTGTTGTCGTATCCACGGCCGCGCAGGTCGCCGGCCCGGCGCTGATCGCGTACGGAATCGACAAGGGGCTACCGGCCCTGCGAGACGACGATTGGATGCCTCTCGGCCTCACCGGAGTCGTCTATCTCATTACCGGAACGCTCGGCGCGATCCTGATCGCCTGGTACACCATCCTCTCGGCGCGGGTGAGCCAGAACGTGCTCATCGATCTGCGCAAGCGGGTGTTCCTGCACACGCAGAAACTCAGCCTCGAATTCCACGAGTCGTACACGTCTGGGCGCATCATTTCCCGACAGACGAGCGACCTCGACGCGATCAGGGAACTGCTCGATTCGGGCATCAACCAGCTCGTGCAGGGCATGCTTTACATGACGTTCACGGCTGTTGCCCTGTTCCTGCTCGACGGCACGAGCGGCTTGGTGCTGTTCGCGGCGCTGCTGCCGCTCGCACTGCTCACCCGCTGGTTTCAGGTGCGCTCGCAAACCATGTTCCGGCAGTCGCGCACGGCGTCCGCGAGCCTGATCGTGCACTTCGTCGAGACGATGACCGGCATCCGCGCGGTCAAAGCCTTCCGCAAGGAGAAGCGCAACGAGAAGGAGTTTGGGGGACTCGTCGAGGATTATCGCCACGTGAACGCGCGGGTCATCCAGCTCTTCGGAATCTTCGACCCCGGACTCGTGCTCATCGGAAACGTGACCGTGGCCGCCGTGCTGCTCGTGGGCGGCTTCCGCGTCGTCGACGGGGACCTGGCGGTCGGTGCGCTGCTCGGCACGCTGCTCTACGCCCGGCGCTTCTTTGACCCGATGGAGGAGATGGCGATGTTCTACAACTCCTACCAGTCGGCCGCGGCCGCGCTCGAGAAGATCTCCGGCGTGCTCGAGGAACGACCGGGCGTGCCAGATCCCCTTGCGCCCGTGGATCTGCGAGCGGCGTCGGGAAACGTCACCTTCGACAACGTGAAGTTCGCGTACAAGACCGACCGGGTGATCCTGCCGCACTTCGACCTCGATATCCCGGCCGGGCAGACCATCGCCCTCGTCGGGTCGACGGGTGCCGGAAAATCCACGCTCGCCAAGCTGATGAGTCGGTTCTACGACCCGAGCGAGGGGCGTGTGCTGCTCGACGGTGTCGACCTGCGCGACCTGCACCCGAAAGACCTGCGCCGGGCGATCGTCATGGTGACCCAGGAGGCCTACCTGTTTAGCGGCTCCGTCGCGGAGAACATCGCGATCGGTAAACCGGATGCGACGCTGGCCGAGATCATGACGGCCGCGCGTGCCGTGGGCGCCCACGACTTCATCGAATCCCTGCCGAACGGCTATGACACCGACGTGAACAAGCGCGGTGGGCGGGTGTCGGCCGGGCAGCGTCAGCTGATCTCGTTCGCGCGGGCATTCCTCGCGAACCCGGCCGTGCTCATCCTGGACGAGGCCACGTCATCGCTCGACATCCCGAGCGAGCGCCTCGTGCAGGAGGCGCTGCAGACGCTCCTGAGCGACCGCACCGCCGTGATCATCGCCCACCGCCTGTCGACGGTCTCGATCGCCGACAGGGTGCTCGTGATGGAGCACGGCATCGTGGTTGAGGACGGCACCCCGAACGATCTCATCGCGGGCACGGGGCGGTTCGCCAGGCTGCACGCGGCCTGGCGCGAGTCCCTCGTGTAGCCGACGAGGGGCGAGCTAGTTGTACTGAGTCATGAGGTTGGTGACACTTGGCTGAGCGGTGTCTGTCCGATTCCAGTGTGGATGCGTTCAGTGTTGTAGAAGTTCAGCCATGGCGCATGGGCTTCGGCGCGTTCGTGGTTGCTCGTGTATTTAGGTGCGTAGGCCCACTCTGTGGTGAGGGTGCGATTGAGGCGTTCGACCTTGCCGTTGGTCCAGGGGCAGTGCGGTTTGATGAAGCGTTGCACGGCTCCGATCTTCGCGACGGCGGCTGTGAAGGCGTTTGATTTTCGGTAGGCGAAGGCATTGTCGGAGATGATGCGTTCGATGTGGGAGATCCCGTTCTCGGCAAAGAACGCCGCCCCGCTTGGCAGGCCCGGTGGCTTGGTCGCTCACGGTGGCTACGCCGCCGATGCCCTGCCACTCGCCCATGAGGCCAGCCTAGTCACGCCCCTGAAGCCTGGGCACTGGAGTCCGACTCCAGCACGGCCCTCGTCGTGAGCGAAGGACTTCTCCTCCACAGGGAAGAATCTTTGGGAGTTTTTCACAAAATGGCCCGATCAGGGCTGTTTAGGGCCCGTGAATGTCGGTGGTCGCTGGGAAAATTAGGTCATGACCACTTCAACGGACCTCCTCGTGGAGAGTACGGCGGCACTCGCCGATACGTACTCTCACTCCTTGGGTGGTGGTGTGTGCACTGAGGAGGAACCGGACGCAGGGTTGGATGTGCAGCGGATGACGAACGCGGGTTTGCTGGCGAGCATGGCGGCGACTTTCGAGGTGGTCAGGTTGGCGCAGGCGCTGCTGGTTCGGGAGGCGGGTGAACTCAACGACAGGTTTGAACACGACACCGGCATCGCCGCCCAAACCGGTAACCGAAACGCCGCCGCGGCCCTGACCGACATCGGTCACATCTCGATGGCGGAGGCCGGGCGGTTGGTGAGGGTCGGGAAGGCGACTCGGCCTCGGATGAGCCTGATCGGAGAGCACCTGCCGCCGGAGTATTCGGAGGTCGCGAAGGCCGTGAATGCCGGGGCGCTGCCGGTGGATTCGGCCCTGTACATCACCGCGAACCTGGCGCAGGCCGCCCCACGGGCCACGACCGAAGACCTCGACGCGGCGGAGAAGGAGTTAGTGGAGTTCGCGGTAACCAACCCGGTGGATTCGGTGCGGAAGCTGTCGATTCGCTACCGGGATGCCCTCGACGTGGATGGGGTGGAACCCCGTGAAGAGGTACTCGTGTCGCGGCGAGGATTGAAGCGGATGGTGCTGCCCAACGGCATGAAACGCTACATTCTCGATGCCGACCCGGTGTCAGCGGCGTACCTGGACACCGCGATCGACGGGATGACCAGCGCAGAACTGCGCAAACCGCGGTTTGAAGCGAAAGACGACCCGGACGGGTGCGGCGACAACCACGAGATCATCGGCGATGGGCGCACGATGCCGCAACTGAACTTCGATGCCTTCATTGACATCGTGCGTCACGCCCTCTCCTGCACGGAGGGACTCGGGGCCCTGGATCACACGACGATCATCGTGAGGATGACCCTCGAATCCCTGCAGAGCGGTTTGGGTGAAGCCCAGTTGGACGGGATCGAACAGCCAATCTCCGCCGGGACGGCCCGAAAGATGGCCGCGGAGGCGTGTCTGATCCCGATGGTCCTCGGCGGGAAGAGCGAGGTGCTGGACTTCGGCCTCCGAAAACGGCTCTTCACAACGGCGCAAAAGCTCGCCGCCATCGAAAGGGACGGTGGCTGCGCTACAGCGGGGTGTAACAGGCCGCCGAGCTATGCCGAGGGTCATCACATTCGGTGGTACAAAGCGCATGACGGGCCCACGAATCAAGCCAACTGCGTGATGCTCTGTAGTGCGTGCCACCACAGGATCCACCGTGAGGGCTGGGATGTGGTGGTCAGAGACAACGTGGTGTACTTCATCCCATCGGCCAGTGTCGATCCGAGGAGAACTCCGCGACGAGGCGGGCGACCACCGGTCCCGACACCGAAAGGCCACGACGGCCCCCACTATAAGCGCTAGGTGTGAGGCCCGCGGCGCCCTCGGACCGGTAGCGTCGCCTCCACCGATAGGCGCACTGGCGAGAGATGCCGAGTTCTTTAGCCTGAATCCACCGGTCGACCTCTGATCGGATCCTGATTTTGTTTCGGCGAGCTTTCGGAGTTTCGGGCGTGGTTGTGGTCCGGGTCTCGCGGCCCGGGTGTTCCACTGGTGCTCCTGTTGATGTCGGTGTCGGCTGGTTGGTCAGGTGGGGGCGGGTTGTTGGGGCCGGAAGTTCTTTGTGAACAGGGCCGTCCAGGGTTTCTCCCAAGGCCAGTGTTCGGGCAGGTGCAATGTCACGCGCCGCGCCGAGGTTGAGATTCGTGCGGGGACGCTGACAAGTTTCCGGCGGATCGTTGCGGTGGTCGATCGGCTGAGACCGTTTCCCGCGATCGTCGCGGCGGCGCGGGTGAGGTTAAACGCCATGACGGCCATGACCAGCCAGGCGGCGTTGGCGGTGAATACACCGGAGGGTAGGTGCGCCAGGGCGCTGCTTTTGAGGTCGGAATTCACGAGCTCGATCGCCGCGTGGGCGCGGTGGGTTTTGTCGGCGGTGACGGTGTCGAGGGTGCTGGTGGTGAAAAAGGCGTGGAATCGGTGGGTGTCGAACAGGGTTGGCTGGTCGAGGTTTTTCTTGTTCAGTTCCGGGATCCGCCGCACGGCCAAGCGCCCGGTGATGTGCTCGCTCTTCTTGCGCGAGGTGAACGCGGTGAACGGGACCTCGGCGACTTCGGCGTTACTGATCCATGTTTTGCTGCCTTCGTCATAGATGGCGTTGGTGTATTCAATTGCGGTCCAGGCAGCGCCGGGGATCGTTCCGATCGCTCGTTTGATGGCGGGGTCCATCCGGGCAGTGACCGAAACGTCGGCGCCGGCTTTGAGGGCTGCGCTGATGGAGGCGTGCCCGTAGAACGCTGAGTCGGCACGAAAGAGCACGCGTGCTTTTCCCGCTCCGCGGAGCCGTTTGATCGTGGCGAGGGCGTCACGGATCAGACGGGCCGCGCCGCGCGGTGATCCGCAGGCACCGCGCCGGAGTCGCTGGCCGATGATGATCGGCGCCGATACGTCCGTCTTGACTGTCGCGAGGATCGCGTTGAGGCCGCGCACCCCGGAGTACCCGTAGCCGGAGCCTTCCTTCTGGTGGCCGTGAACTTCGATGATGGTGTCGTCGACGTCGAGGAACATGTAGCCGTCGGTGTCGTGCACGAGCAACGGAGTTTCCGCGGCCAGGCCCCGCACGAAGCGGGAAGCGACGGCGTCGAGCTGCCGGACGTGACCGAACGTGAACGCGCGCAGAAACGACCCCAACGTTGACGGCGCGTAGCAGTTGCTGAAGATTTTCCGCATGCCGCCGTGACGAAGAATGGCGAGGTCGTCGATGGAGTCCGCGCCGGCGACCATGCCGCCGACCAGAGACGTGACTTTCAGACCGGCGTTGGCGCCCTTGTCGGTGGGGACGCTCAGCCACTGATCGGCCAAGGTCGCCAACCCCGCACGGGCGGCTAATTTCATGATCGGGACCAAGCCCGCCGACGACACGAGATTCGGGTCGGTGAATGATGCAGAAACGGCGCGGTTGGTGTGGGAAACTTGCATCTACGAGATGCTCCTCTGGTTGGTAAATCTGAACTCTTGACAAGTCCTAATTTACCTGATCAGATGGGCATTCTCGGTTTAACGCGCCGTCAGATCTCGATCCCGATCGGTGGATTCAGGTTTAGCGACGTGCGCGGCAGGCCGACCACCGAGCACCCTTTCGACCAAAAGGGCCCTTCCGCGAACGGTCAAACGGGCGTTAACGTGTGACATGAGGACCTCCGTTGTGAAGTGAGACTTTCAACATCTCCACTAAGCCTGAATCCACCGGTTGGCCTCTGATGAATTCTTGATTTGGGCGCGATCCTTTTTCGGGGTTTTGGGCTCGGTCGAGCTGTGGGCCTTGATGCCTGGGTGTTCCACTGGGGTTCCTGGTTGCGCCCGGTCGGGCTCGATGGTTAGGTGGCGGCGCGGCCGGGCGGGTTGCAAACGCTGGTGAACAGCGCCGACCAGCCTTCTTCCCAGGGCCAGCTTTCGGGCAGGTGCAATGTGACGCGTCGTGCCGACGTGGATACTCTGGCGGCGACGTTGATGAGTTTGCGGCGAACGGTCGCGGTGACGGCTTTTCCGAGGGCGGGATTGGCGAGGGTGCCGGCGGCGCGGGTGAGATTGAACGTGATGCAGGCCAGCACCAGCCAGGCGGCGTTGGCCGTGAATACGCCGGACGGGAAGTGCGCCATCGCCGACGCTTTCATGTCGGCGTTCAAATTTTCGATGATCGCATGGTGGCGGTGGGTTTTGTCGGCGTCAACGGTGTTCAGGGTGCTGGTGGTGAAGAACGCGTGAAAGCGGAACAGGTCGAAAAGGGTGCCTTGCCCGGCGGCGACGGTCTTGTTCAGTTCCGGGATGCGGCGCACGACGAGGCGTCCAGGGATTTGTTCGCTCTTCTTCTTGGAGCCGAACGCGGTGAAGGGGATTTCGGCGACTTCCGCGTCGGAGATCCACCGCCCGGTGGCGTCGTCGAAGATCGCATTGGTGTATTTGATCGGGGTCCACGCGGTATCGGGGATGGTGCTGATACCCGCTTTCACCAATGAATTCAGGCGTGCCGTGATCGAAACCATCGCCCCGGCACGGAGGGCAGCTTGGATGACGGCGCTGACGTAGTAGGCGCTGTCGGCTCGGAGGAGAAGCATTCCTTTTGCGGTTGGGCTGCGCAGTCGTTTCACGGTCGCGAGGGTGTCGGAGACGAATTTCTTTGCGCCGCGGGCGGAGTTGGTGGGGCCTTTGCGTAGCCGGGAGCTGACGATGATCGGAGCGGCCGATCCGGTGCTGACGATGGCGAGCAGGGCGTTGAGGCCGCGAACACCGGAGTAGCCAAACCCGGCGCCTTGCTTCTTATATCCGTGCACTTCCCTGATGGTGTCGTCAATATCGACCAGGGCGAGGTCGTCGATACCGGTCACGATCGGCGTGACGGCGCCGAGGTTCTGCAGCCACCGGGACGCGGCGGCGTCGAGCTGGCGGACATGGCCAAAAGCGAACGCGCGCAGGAACGATCCCAGGGTCGAGGGCGCATAGGTTCCGGTGAACAATTTCCGGAGAGCGCCGTGCCGGAGCACGGCCATATCGTCGATGGAGTCGGCGCCGGTGAGCATTCCTGCGACCAGTGCCAGCGCTTTCAGGCCGGCATTCGCGCCGAAGTAACCGGGCAGTTTCACCCACTCATCGACCAGCGCGCCGAGGCCTGTTTTCTCGGCCAGAGCCATCGTGGGCACCAGTCCGGCCGACGACACGAGATTGGGGTCGTCGAAGGATGCAGAAAAGGACCGGTGAGTGTGAGAAAGTTGCATCTACGAGATGCCTCCTTGATCGTTGAATAGTTTGTCTAAGTAACAACTATTTTAGCTGATCAGAGGGGTATTCTCGGTTTAACGCGCCGTCAGAATCTGAGGTCGACCGGTGGATTCAGGCTAAGCACCGGAGGTCCTCCTTTTTCAACCTCTTAAGTCACCAACGTCATGGCCGGGTACACCTAGCGGGGGAACCAGCGGGCGGCGAGGAGATCGACGCGATACGCGGCATCCGTTATCGATATGACGAGGGGCGTGTTCTCGGCGCGATAGTGCTCGAGGGCACGTTCCTCGTGCTCGATGGGCGGATGCCCGCCGGCGCGGATGACGCGCCACCATGGCACGTCGGAGCCGTAGCGCGCCATGGTCTGGCCCACGGCGCGAGCCGCGCGGGAGCCGAGCACGGCTGCGACGTCGCCGTACGTCATGACTCGTCCCGGCGGGATCGCCTCGACGATCGCAAGCACGTGCGACACGAAGTCGTCGCCCGCGGCGGCAGGCAGGTGCACTACAGCTTGAGAGCGCCGATGACCTCGCCGTACTGGGTCTGGCCGATGTCGCTGAAGCCGAGGCGGTGGAAGAAGGCCTCAGGGCCTTCCTCTCCAGGTTCCCAGATCACCGTGATCTGCTCGAATCCGCGTGCGCGGGCCTCTTCGGCCAGCGCGTCGGCCGCGAACTTGCCCACACCCTGGCCCTGGGCGGTGGCGTCCACGTTGATGCGCCAGATGCAGGCGCGGAACTCTTCGTGGTCGGACTCCGGATCGAAGTTGCCGTGGATGAACCCGGCAACCTGCCCGTCGAGAAGCACGACTCGCTGCCACGATGTGGCCGGATTGATGACGGATGCCCCGGCGGAATACGACACGGGCGCAATGAATTGCTCCTGGCCCGGCTTCAGGCTCAGGTTGTTGGCCGCAACGATGTTGCGTGCGGACAGTTCTTCCAGTCTCAGCTCACCCATGTGCTCAGGCTAACGTCTGCTCGGCACCTCTGGTAGACACAAAGTGAATTCGCACCGTGAATTTATCTCGATGTCAAGATAGTTACAGCAGTCTAGTAAGCTGGTCGGTGGCCGTGACGGCCACCGATGTTTCAGAGGAGAGTTAATTGTCGAAGATTAAGGTTGAGGGAACGGTTGTCGAGCTTGACGGCGACGAGATGACCCGCATCATCTGGCACGCCATCAAGGACACGCTCATTCACCCGTACCTCGATATTGACCTCGAGTACTACGACCTGTCGATCCAGAAGCGTGACGAGACCAACGACCAGATCACGATCGACGCGGCCCACGCCATCCAGAAGCACGGCGTCGGCGTCAAGTGCGCCACGATCACCCCCGACGAAGCCCGCGTCGAGGAATTCGGCCTGAAGAAGATGTGGCTCTCGCCCAACGGAACCATCCGAAACATCCTCGGCGGCACTATCTTCCGCGAACCGATCGTCATCTCCAACATCCCGCGCCTCGTGCCCGGATGGAACAAGCCGATCATCATCAGCCGCCACGCCTACGGCGACCAGTACAAGGCCACCAACTTCCGTTTTCAGGGCAAGGGCACGCTCAGCATGACCTTCACCCCGCAGGACGGCAGCGAGCCGTCAACGTTCGAGGTCTTTCAGGCGCCGGGCGACGGCGTCGCGATGGGCATGTACAACCTCGACTCGTCGATCACCGACTTCGCTCGCGCCTCGCTCAACTATGGCCTCGAGCGCAAGGTTCCGGTCTATCTGTCCACGAAGAACACCATCCTCAAGGCCTACGACGGTCGTTTCAAGGACATCTTCCAGGACATCTTCGACACCGAGTTCCGCGCGGACTACGAAGCCGCCGGCCTCACCTACGAGCACCGCCTCATCGACGACATGGTCGCTTCGGCCATGAAGTGGGAGGGTGGCTACCTCTGGGCCTGCAAGAACTACGACGGCGACGTTCAGTCGGACACCGTGGCCCAGGGCTTCGGCTCGCTCGGCCTCATGACGAGCGTGCTGTCCACGCCCGACGGCAAGGTCGTCGAGGCCGAGGCCGCCCACGGCACCGTGACGCGCCACTACCGCCAGCACCAGCTGGGCAAGCCCACGTCGACGAACCCGATCGCCTCGATCTACGCCTGGACCAGGGGCCTCTCCCACCGTGCCAAGCTCGACAACAACCCGGCCCTCGCCGAGTTCGCTCTCACCCTCGAAGATGTGGTCATCAAGACCGTCGAGAGCGGCAAGATGACGAAGGACCTCGCCCTTCTCGTGGGCCCCGACCAGGGGTACCAGACGACCGAGGAGTTCCTCGGATCGCTCGCCGAGAACCTTCAGGCTCGCCTCGCTTCGCCGGCACTCGCCTAATCAGACTGCTCCGAGAACGACCCCGACCGCCCCGGTCGGGGTCGTTTTTCATGTGGAGGGCGAGCCACGCCCGGCTGGCGCAGAGGCTCGCGGAACGCCAGACTCGGGGTATGAAACGCATTGTGGATGCCGTTCGGTGCTATCCCATCGTCGTCGCCACAGTTTTCGTGGGGCTGCTCGGACTCGCCCTCTGGTGGAACGGGTCGCCCGAGGCCGTGCAGTGGCTGTTCAGCGCCTTCGGCCTCGTCGTGGCGGCGATCGAGTTCGTCGGTATGGTGAAGCGGCTGCGTCAGGGGATCTTCGGCGTTGACCTTCTGGCGATCATGGCGATTCTCGCCACCATTGCCGTGGGCGAATATGTCGCTACCCTCATCATCGTTCTTATGCTCAGCGGCGGTGCGGCCCTTGAGGACTACGCGGCCGGCCGGGCAACCCGGGAATTGAATGCTCTGCTGCAGCGTGCCCCGCAGATCGCCCACCGGTTCACCGCGACGGAAGCGGATGTCGTCGACGTGCCGGCCACCGATGTGGCTGTGAACGACCTGTTGCTCGTGCGTCCGGCCGAGATCGTGCCCGTCGACGGCGAATTGCGCTCCGCGGAGGCCTCATTCGACGAATCGTCACTCACCGGGGAGAGCCTGCCGGTGGAGCGTCATGCCGGGCAGCACGTGTTGAGCGGGTCGATCAACGGGCAGACCGCGGTGACCATGCGGGCCACCGCGAATGCGGGAGACAGCCAATACCAGCGCATCATCGCACTGGTGGAGGAGGCTGCGAGCAGCAAGGCCCCGGTCGTGCGTCTGGCCGACCGCTACGCGGTGCCGTTCACGGCCCTTTCCCTTGCCCTCGCGGGCCTGGCCTGGTTTCTCTCCGGCGATCCAGTGCGCTTCGCCGAGGTACTTGTGGTGGCGACGCCGTGCCCCCTGCTGTTGGCGGCGCCCGTGGCGTTCATGGGCGGGATGAGCCGCGCCGCACGCAACGGCATCATTGTGAAGGGTGCCGGTGTGCTCGAGACACTCGCGCGGGCGCGCACTGTGGTCTTCGACAAGACCGGCACGCTCACGGAGGGCACGCCCGTGATTGCGGAGGTGCGCCCACAGGCGGGTTTCGGCGCGAACGAGATGCTCGCCCTCGCGGCGTCGGCTGAGCAGTACTCGTCACACGTGCTCGCGGCATCCGTGATCGCGGAAGCCTATGGGCGCACGCTCACCCTGACCTCGGCCGAGACGGCGAGTGAGGTCGCCACCCACGGGGTCGTCGCCCACCTCGCAGGCGTTGAGGTGATCGTGGGCAAATTTTCGTTGGTTCGGGAGCACGCGCCGGATGCCGTGATGGCGTCACTGCGCGGGGGCGAGCTCGCGATGTACGTGGCGATCGGCGGGCGGTATGCCGGGTGCCTCGTGGCCCGCGACAGGGTGCGTGAAAACGCCCGGGAGACCGTGGCAGCGCTGCGCCGGCTCGGCGTCGGCGGCACCGTGATGCTCACCGGCGACGCCAAGGCGACCGCCGAACACATCGCCGCGCAGGTGGGAATCACCAGGGTGCAGGCGGACTGCCTGCCCAGCGACAAGGTCGAAGCCGTGCGTGGGCTCACGGATCGTCCGGTGATCATGGTGGGCGACGGAGTTAACGATGCTCCCGTGCTCGCGGCCGCCGACGTGGGAATCGCGATGGGCGCCAGGGGGTCAACGGCGGCCAGTGAGTCGGCCGATGTCGTCATCATGCTCGATGACATTTCACGCACCGCGCGGGCGGTCGCGATCGGCCAGGACACCGTGCGGGTGGCCCTGCAGAGCATCTGGCTGGGGATCGCGCTCAGCGTGGTGCTGATGGTCGCTGCCGCCTTCGGCCTCATCCCGGCCACCATCGGTGCGCTGAGCCAGGAAATCGTGGACCTCCTCACCATCCTGAACGCGCTGCGGGCAATCGGTGGGCGCCGGGATGCCGCGGCCGCGCGGACCTCGACGCCGCCGCAGGCGCAGGTCCGGCCGTCCAGGAGCGTCTCGCGCTCGGAGTGACGACGGGGACCCCGAACGGGGGTGGTCAGCTGCCCTGTTCGAATTCACGGTCTGGCGGTACGTTCGCGGCGATGTCGGGCCCTGACGCGGGGCAGAACGACTCGGGCATCCCATCGATTGGACACGCTCGTGAAATCTGTCGCCGGTTCCCACCGAGCCATTTCCGGGTGGCTGTTCGACTCCCTCGCCTCGGCCCTCGCCCTCGGTCTCGTGGCCTCCAGCTTGGTCGGTGGCGTTGCCGCGATGGCGGCGGTGGCGCCCCCTCCCTCGTCGACGGCGTCCGCTGCGACAGGTGTGGGACAGCCGCGGACAGACCTCGGGGCCGGGCGCTATATCGTCACCCTGAACGACAGCGCGGCCGCGACCTACACGGGAGGCGTCGCGGGCTTTGTCGGCACCAAACCGGGAGCAGGCAAGAAGTTCACCGCTCAGACCACGGCCGTTGCGGCGTATTCGACGTATCTGTTGGACCAGCAGCAGAAGGTCGCGGCCTCGGTGGATGCCAGGATCGGCTACTCCTACACTCTCGCGCTCAACGGCTTCGCGGCGAATCTCAGCGCGAAGCAGGCCGTGCAGCTGGCCTCCCTCAAGAACGTGGCGACCATCACACCGGAGGGGCGCGCGAAGACCACCGAGGTGCGCTCACCCGATTTTCTCGGCCTCACGGGGGCGAACGGCGTGTGGGACGGCACGGGCGGTGCCGACCGGGCCGGCGACGGCGTGGTCGTGGGCGTGCTCGACACGGGCATCGCTCCCGAGAACCCCTCCTTCGCCGGTGACCGGCTGGGCACGGACCCCGGCGACGAGCCGTATATCGACGGTGACACCATCCGCTTCACCAAGTCAGACGGCGGAGTCTTCACCGGCGCGTGCACGACGGGCGCGCAATTCGGAGAGAGCGACTGCACGACCAAGATCGTGAGCGCACGCTATTTCGTCGACGGCTACGGCGCTGGGAACATCGGCGGGCCGCCGATCGGTGAGTATCTCTCACCGAGAGACGGCTTCGGACACGGCTCCCACACCAGCAGCATCGCCGCCGGCAATCTGAACGTGCGGCCCAGCGTGGACGGAAACGACAACTACGGCGTCATCTCAGGTGTGGCCCCCGCGGCCAGGATCGCCGTCTACAAGGTGTGCTGGAGCGGGCAGGACCCCACCAGCTACTTTGACGACTACTGCACCTACTCCGACATCCTCAGCGGCATCGAACAGGCCGTCGCCGACGGTGTCGACGTGCTCAACTATTCCATCGGGGGCGGACCGGCAAGCACCACCGTCTCACCCATCGATCTGGCGTTCCTCGGAGCCGCGTCGGCCGGAATCTTCGTGGCGGCCGCTGGCGGCAACGCCGGTCCCGGGCCCTCCACGCTCGACAATGCCAGTCCGTGGATCACCACCCTGGCCGCGGGGTCACTCCCTCAGAGCCAGGCAACGGCCACGTTGGGGGATGGTTCGCGCTACACAGGTTCGTCGGTCTCTGTCTTCGGGGCGGACGGCACGCCGGTGGCTGCGCCTCTCGTGCGTGCGGACCTCGTGGCAACGCCCGGGGCCGCGGATCCACTGGGGTGCGGCGCGAACGCCCTCGACCCGACCCGAGTCACGGGCACTGTCGTACTCTGTCGCACCGACGCGCTCCCGAGCACCGTCAAATCGGCGGAGGTGCTCCGAGCGGGCGGGGTCGGCATGCTTCTGGTGAACGAGATCCCCGGTTCCGTTGAGGCCGCGGTAGAGTCCGTGCCGAGTCTCCATCTGGATGATTCGTCGTGGGCTCCGCTCGTCGATTACGCGGCAACCGCGCAGGCCGAGGTCAGCTTCGCGGCCGGGGACCTGTCGGGCTCCATGACACCGGCGCCGCAGGTCGCCGACTTCTCCTCGCGCGGCCCCGTGGAGGCCGACGGCAGCGATATCCTCAAGCCAGACGTGACAGCTCCCGGCGTGAGCGTTCTCGGTGCCTGGCGTGACCCGCTCTTCGGCACACAGCCCACGTGGGTCTACGCATCCGGCACGTCCATGGCCACACCGCACGCCGCGGGCCTGGCGGCGTTGTACCTCGGGGAACACCCGCTCGCGACGCCGGCCGAGATCAAGTCCGCCATGATGACAACGGCGTACAACACGGTTGACCCGCTGGGCGCACCGATCACCGACCCCTTCCAACAGGGGGCAGGACACGTCGACCCGACGAAATACCTCGATCCTGGATTGCTCTACCTGAACGGACCTGCCGACTGGTACGCCTACATGCAGGGAATCGGCTACGACGTGGGCGTGACGCCGATCGACGCGAGCGAGCTCAACCTCGCCTCTATCGCCATCGGCTCGCTCAGCGGCACGCAGACGATCACCCGAACGGTCACGTCTGCCTCGGCCGGTGAATTCACCGTCGAACCGGTGACCATCCCCGGCGTCACCACTGTCGTCGCTCCCCGTAGCATGACCTTCGGTGCCGCCGGGGAAACCCAGAGTTACACCGTGACGTTCACCCGAACGGATGCCGCATTCGGCCAATTCGCGACAGGCTCACTCGACTGGGTCAGCTACGCGGGGGCGAGCCGTCTCGTGGTGCACAGTCCGGTGGCCGTGCGACCCATCAGGCTCCCGTTCGTCGCGCCGGCCGTCGTCGAGGGTGCGGGAATCACCGGCGCCGTCGACGTGACGGTCACGCCCGGTGACAGCGGCGACGTTCCGCTGAGGCTCAGCGGCCTCGCGCCAGGGGTGCGCATTCCCAACCCGGCCGACCCCGCGGACCCGCACACGGGCCGCGGAAAGACGGCAGAGCAATTCACTTACGACCTCGAGATGCCCGACGCGACAGCGCTCGCGCGTTTCGACCTGGACGGTCTCGTGGAAGCGAGCGATCTCGACCTCGTGATCTACCAACTCGACGGACCGGGCGGCACGCCCAGCAACCTCTGGGGTTCGTGGAGCCTTGCAGCCAACGAACGGGTCGAGCTGATGGCTCCGATCCCCGGCTACTACCGGGTGCTCGTGAACGTCTTCAGTGGAGCGAGCGCCTTCGATGTGACGACATTCCTGGTGCCGTCGGCTGCCGGTGAGGGAGCTCTGGCCGCGACTCCGCCGGTGTTGGCCGCCCAGTCGGGCGTCCCGACGACGTACAGCCTGTCCTGGTCGGGCCTGACGCCTCAGACCGGCTACCTCGGACTCGTGAATTACACGGGCACGGTCGACCCCTCCGGTCTGGAGGCAACGACGACGGTCTTCGTGCAGGCGGGTCAGGCTCCCGCGCCGGTGAACATGGTCTTGCCGAGCATCACCGGGAAAGCCGAGGTGGGGCACACGCTCCGGGCGCACCCGGGGGAGTGGACGCCAGACGGACTGACCTACGGTTTCCAGTGGCAGGCCGACGGCGTGGACATCCCCAACGCGACGGCGAAGCGCTACCGCGTCGGGAAGGCGGCCGGAGGGAAAACCGTCGCGGTCGTTGTCACCGCTTCGAAGCCAGGACTGGCAACGAGCAGCGCCACCTCGGCGGGAATCGCGGTGAAATTCACATCGAAGACCACCATCAGGCTGAAGCCCGCGGTCGCCAGCTCCTCGCAGCGGGTGAAGGTGAAGGTTGCCGTGGTCTCTGACGAACCGGTGCAGGGTGAGGAGGTGACCGTGACCGTGGCCAGACAGCGATACACGGTCACTCTGAACTCGCACGGCGCCGCTACAGTGCGCCTGGCCCCGCTGCATCCCGGCCGCTATACGGTGAGCGCGCGCTTTCCCGGTAACGACAGGGTTTCCGCTTCCAAGAGTCCGAAACGCACCCTGAGAGTCGAGGGCTGAACCGGGTGAAACGCCTGTCTGGCGTCACGCATTGCGGCCGACACGAGGCGTTCTGTCCCCCAAACGGGAATTTAAATGTCTGGTCAGGACCGAATCCCTGCGATAGGTTCTGAAGCAAGTTGTGCCCCGAGCCGGGGCAGAACGGTCCGCGTAACCATATCGGATTGGACAAGCTCTTGAGCTCTATTCTTAGGCCACCCACGTCTCACCCCACCCCGGGCAGACGCCTTCGCGGCATGACCGCGGCCGGCCTCACATTCGCCATTGTCGGCGCCGCAACCCTCGTCGGAACCAGCGGCGCGGCCATCGCCGCCCCGGCGCAACCGGGGCTCGCCGGAGCCATCGGCGCCGGGATTTCCCAACCCATGACCGAGCTCACGGCCGGTCGCTACATCGTGACGCTGGCAGACGACGCCGTCGCCACCTATGACGGCGGTGTCGACGGATTCTCGGCCACAACGCCCGGCAGCGGTAAGAAGTTGAACGCGCAGAGTCGCGCGTCAGAATCGTATGGGGACTATCTCGGGGGAAAGCAGAAGAAGGTCGCGGCATCCGTTGATGCCGACATCGACTACTCCTACACACTCGCTATTAACGCCTTCGCCGCCGATCTCAGCGCGAAACAGGCCGTGGCGCTCTCGGCGCAGAAAGACGTGGTTTCGATCACCCCCGACGAGCTGCGACAGATCACCGCTACCCCGTCGACCGACTTCCTCGGGCTCAGCGGCGACAACGGAGTCTGGAACAGCATCGGCGGGGCCGACCAGGCCGGCGCCGGCGTGGTCGTGGGCGTGCTCGACACGGGCATCGCACCCGAAAACCCGTCGTTCGCCGGTGAGGCGCTCGGCACGACAGCGGGCAGCGACCCCTACCTCGACGGTGACACGATCACCTTCGCTAAGGCCGACGGCGGAACCTTCACCGGCACCTGCGTCGCCGGCGTGCAGTTCGCCACGACCGACTGCAACACCAAGGTTGTCGGTGCGCGTTACTACGTGAATGGCTTCGGCGCCAACCGCATCGGCGACCCGTCGGTGGGCGAATACGCCTCACCGCGCGACGGCGACGGCCACGGTTCGCACACGGCCAGCACGGCCGCCGGCAACCACGACGTGCCCGTGACCATTAACGGTCTCGACTATGGACTCATCTCCGGTGTTGCCCCGGCCGCCAAGGTCGCCGCGTACAAGGTCTGCTGGAGCGGACCCGACCCGGCCCTGTCGACCGATGACGGATGCGCCACCTCTGACATGCTCGCCGCGATCGACCAGTCGGTCGCCGACGGCGTCGACGTGCTGAACTTCTCGATCGGCGGTGGAGCGGCCACGACGACGGTCTCTCCCACCGACGTGGCGTTCCTCGGTGCGGCCTCGGCCGGCATCTTTGTGGCCGCCTCGGCCGGCAACTCCGGCCCGGGTTCATCCACCCTCGACAATGCCAGCCCCTGGATCACCACGGTCGCCGCGAGCACCATCCCCGGTTACGAGGCCACGGCCACGTTCGGCGACGGATCCGCGTACGCCGGTGGCTCGATCACCGTCGACCGCACCCCTGGAGCCACCCCGCTGAGCGGTGACCTGGTGCGCGCCGACCGCGCAGCCGTCGCCGGCCACGATGCGGCCGATGCGCTGTTGTGCGCACCGAATTCCCTCGATGCCGCCACCGTGACGGGCACCATCGTGTTCTGCGAGCGCGGGGTCTACGACAGGGTCGCCAAGTCGGCCGAGGTCAAGCGCGCCGGCGGAATCGGCGTCATCCTGGTGAACAGAACCGCCGGTTCAGTCGACACCGACGGGCACACGCTCCCCACCGTCCACCTCGACGGACCCTACTGGGATGCGACCTACGCGTACGCGGGGACGGACGGGGCCACGGCCACGCTCACACCGGGCAACTCCACGAGCTACACACCGCCGACCCCCCAGGTTGCTGGCTTCTCGTCTCGCGGACCGGCTCTCGCTGACGGCAGTGACATTCTGAAGCCCGACATCACGGCTCCCGGCGTGGCCATCCTCGCCGACGGTGCCAACGCCGCCGGAGAAGCGCCCACCTGGCAGTTCATCTCCGGCACGTCGATGTCGTCACCGCACATCGCGGGATTGGCCGCCCTGTACCTGGGCGAACGACCTTCTGCCACACCGGCGGAGATCAAGTCGGCCATGATGACGAGCGCCTACAACACTGTCGATTCGGCTGGGAACCCCATCACCGACCCGTTCACCCAGGGTGCCGGTCATGTCGATCCGACAAAGTTCTTCGATCCCGGCATGCTTTACCTCAACGACACCCCCGACTGGTATTCCTACATTCAGGGCATCGGCTATGACGTGGGCGTGGCACCGATTGATGCGAGCAACCTGAACCTCGCCTCCATCGCCATCGGAGCTCTCACCGCCCCCGAAACCATCACGCGAACCGTGACGGCGACCACGGGCGGCGAATTCACCGCGCAGCCGATCGATATCCCCGGTATCGACGCGGTTGTCTCGCCGTCGACGCTGTCGTTCAGCGGTCCCGGCGACACCCAGAGCTACACGGTGACCTTCAGCCGAACGGATGCCCCGCTCGACTCGTTCGCGACCGGTTCCCTCGAGTGGGTCGGTGGCAGCGGCGACAACCAGGTGTCAGTGCACAGCCCCATTGCCGTGCAGCCGATCGCGATCAGTGCCCCGGCCACGGTCGACGGTACGGGAATCGACGGGTCGGTGGACGTCTCGGTGACCCCCGGTTCGACAGGCGACCTGCCGCTGAACGTCAGCGGCCTCGCGGCCGGGCTGCACCAGCCGAACGCGACGGATCCCGCCAGCGCTAACACCGGAACCGGCGTGGTGGGCGACGAGTTCACCTACGAGGTGACGATTCCGGACGGTGCTCAGCTCGCACGGTTCGACCTTGACGCCATCGATGACACGAGTGACCTCGACCTGATCGTCTACCGACTGGACGGCCCGGGCGGCACACCCGTTGCGGGCTGGCAGTCGGCAACGGGCTCGGCCGACGAACGTATCGATCTGCCGGCCCCGGATGCGGGATCGTACCTCGTGATCGTGGACGTGTATTCGGGCACCACTGCCTTCGATGTGACGACGTTCTCGGTTCTCGCCGGTGCCGGCGACGGTGGCTTTGCTGCCATGCCAGCCGTGTTGACCACCGTGCAGGGCGTTCCGGTGAGCTACACGCTCAACTGGGCCGGCCTGTCCCCGGAGACCGACTACCTCGGCATCGTCGGTTACGGCGACACCTCGGTGACAACAGCGGTGTCAGTCGCGTCAGGTGCCGCACCCGTTCCGGAAGGTCCCGTGAACACGGTGCTGCCGTCCATCACAGGCACGGCCGTCGTCGGACAGACCCTGCGTGCCCACCACGGCGATTGGAGTCCTGAAGGACTCACATACAGCTACCAGTGGCAGGCGGATGGAGTCGACATTCACAAGGCGACGAAGTCGACGTACAAGACCGGAAAGAAAGACGGCGGCAAGACCCTCACCGTCGCGGTCACGGCGTCGAAGAGCGGGCTGGAGTCTGCGGCAGCAACCTCGGCCGGCGTCGTCGTGAAGTTCGGCTCGAAGACCGACCTCAAGATCGAGAAGACCAAGGGCTCCTCAGCCAGAGGTACTCAGGTCGCGGTGTCGGTGAAGTCCGATGGGATGATCACTGGCTCGACTGCGGTGATGGTGAACAACGAGAGCCACCCCGTCACCCTCGATAAGAAGGGCACGGGCAGCGTCACTCTCAAGCACCTCAAGCCGGGCACCTACGAGGTGACAGCCGTCTACTCCGGCAGTGACGTCGTCGCCGGTTCGACGAGCAGGAAGCAGACTCTGCACATCGACAAGTAGCGCTCCCGCACAGGCAGAAGGGCTCCCGGTGTACCGCCGGGAGCCCTTCTGCCTGCGCACAGGAACTGTGTCGGAGTAGGAACTGTGTCGGAGTAGGTACTCTGGAAGAATGCGACAGGGGCCCTTCTCACGCGGCCCGGCGTCGGGAGCGGCTCCTCAACCGCGGCTGTCCCGCGGCGTGTACGTGCTCGGCATCATCGCCTTCTTCGTGATGGTCGGCTTTGGCGTGGTCGTTCCCGTGCTGCCCGTCTACGTGCGTACCTTCGGCGTGAACTATGTGGCCGTCGGGGCCGTCGTGTCGGCGTTCGCCCTCATGCGCCTAGTCACGAGTCCGTTCTGTGGCCGGCTGATCGACTGGGCGGGGGAGCGCACGGTGCTCTCGGTCGGCATCGGCATCGTCGCGGTCTCCAGCGGGTTGGTCGGCGTCGCCGAAAACTACCCGCAGCTCCTGCTGCTGCGCGGAGCCGGCGGCATCGGGTCTGCCCTGTTTTCGGTGTCGGCGATGACCCTTCTGCTCGGCTCCACTCCCGCGGCCATTCGCGGGCGTGCCCTCGGCTTCTACCAGGGCGGGTTCCTGATCGGCGGCATGGCCGGTCCGGCCATCGGCGGCTTGCTGGCCACGATCTCGCTCACGGCACCCTTCTTCTTCTACGCCGGCACCCTCGCCGTGGCGGGAACCATCGGTATCGTGCTGCTGCGATCAACCGGCCCGGCGTCGCTGACCGACGGGGAGTCTGCTGCACGCACGCCCTTCAGCGTCGTGCTGCGCGATACCCGGTTTCGGGCGGCGTGCCTCGCGAACTTCGCCCAGGGCTGGACCTCGCTGGGTATTCGCGCCACCCTGATCCCCGTCATCATCGTCGAGGTGCTGCGCGGTTCGACGAGCTGGACCGGGATCGCCTTTGCCTGCGCGGCAGTGGCCCAGACGCTCACACTCGCCCCCGCCGCCCGTTTCATTGACACCGTCGGCCGGCGGCCCGCCATCATCGGAGCGTTCGCGCTCGCCGCGGTGACGATCATGGCGGTTCCGTTCGCCCCGAACATCTGGGTGCTGGGGGCGCTGCTCTGCGTCTACGGCGTGGCGGCCGCTTTCATGGGAACGGCTCCGGCCGCGGCTCTCGGTGACGCGGCCGGCCCCCGCAGCGGCCGGCCCGTCGCCATGTTCAGCATGTTCGCCGACGCCGGTGCCATCGCCGGTCCGCTGGTGGCCGGGCTGCTCGTCGACCTGGTATCGCTGCCGCTGGCGTTCCTGGTGGGTGCGCTCTTCCTGCTCGCGGCATCCGCTTACGCGCTGCGGATGCCGAGGGAGGGTCTCAGCCCAGCAGTCGCAGCCCGGTGAACCAACACACCTGGCGCAGCCATTCGTCGTCGAGTCGCGGTTCCCGCTCCTGTAGCCGTGCGAGCGCCTCGAGCTGGTGGGCGTAGGGATACGGGATGTTCGGGAAGTCGCTACCCAGGACCACACGCCCGCCCAGGTCGGCGAGCCTGGCGAGCAGGTGGTCGGGGTAGGGCGCGACCTGCTCGAAGAAGTCCGTGAACGCCATGGTCGTGTCGAGATGCACTCGGGGATACGTCTCCGCCAGGGCGAGGAATTCGCCGTACTCGGGCGAGCCCATGTGCGCGACAACTGCGGTGAGCAGCGGATGCCGACGGAGCACGCCCTCGAGCTTGTCCGGTCCCGTGAAACCCGGGCGCGGAACGGGCCCGCTGCCTACGTGGATCACCACGGGAATCTCCGCATCGGCGAGCATCCCCCAGGCCGCATCGAGCGCGGGCTCTCGAAGGTCGAAGCCGCCCACCTGGGCGTGGATTTTGAAGACTCGGGCGCCGCGTTCGAGGGCCGAACGCACCTCATCCAGTACGCCATCTTCGGGGTAGAACGTGGCGCTCGGCACCACGTCGGGCTCGCGGGCCGCGAGGTCGAGGGCGAATTCGGTGAGATCGGCGGCCATGCCCGGCCGATGCGCGTAGCCGAGGGCGGTGAAACGACGCACACCCAGAGCCCGGATACTCGCCAGCCGGGTGTCCTGGTCGGTGCGGTATTCAATGGGCCACGGTCGACCGATGAGGGGCCCCGCCTCGTCGAAGTGTGCCCATACCCGGCGCAGCATACGATCGGGCAGGAAGTGAGTGTGGATATCGATCAGGCCGGGCAGTCCGAGCGCCTGCCACCACGCGGGCACGTCGGTGTCGGCGAGTGCGTCGGCGTCGGTGGGCGCGGCGGTCACGAGGGCTAGTCGGCGAGTTCTGTGCGGCCGGAGATGATGCCGCTCACGGTGGCCGTGATCGCGAACACCACGGTGATGATGGGGAATCCGAGGTCCCACCACGCGATGGCCGCGGCACCGAAGACGCAGATTTCGACGAAGGCTTTGCCGAACGGGTCCAGCTTGAACACGGCTTTGGGGGAGCGGAACAGTGCCCAGACCAGGACGGCGAAGGCGGGGGCGGCGATACCCACGATGATGCCGGGCCACGGCAGCGGCCACGCCGCAAAACCCCAGATACCGAGGGTGACGAAGGCGAAGAGTTCGAGGACGAACCGGAGAATATCGTTGCGGCCCACGGCGGGTTTTTGAGGCGTGTCTGTCACGACAGTCAGTCTAGCCACGATGGGCAGTCGAGGATTCGGCTACCTGAAAATGATGGTGCGGGCGCCGTCGAGCAGTACTCGGTTCTCCGCGAACCACTTGACTGCCTGAGTGAGCGTGCGGCTCTCCTCGTCCTGACCGATCGCCACGAGCTCCGCCGGGGTGCGGGAATGGTCTACCCGCACCACGTTCTGTTCGATGATCGGCCCCTCGTCAAGGTCGCCCGTGACGAAGTGCGCGGTCGCGCCGATGAGCTTGACGCCGCGCGCGTGCGCCTGGCGGTAGGGGTTGGCCCCCTTGAAACCGGGCAGGAAGGAGTGGTGGATGTTGATCATGCGGCCGGCGAGGCGCTCGCACAGCTCGGGAGAGAGGATCTGCATATAGCGCGCCAGCACGACAAGCTCGATGTCGAGCCCGTCGACTGCGGCGATCACGCGGGCCTCAAAGGCACGCTTGCTCGCGGCATCCGTTATCGGCAGCGATTCGAAGGGCACGCCATAGAAACCCACCAGGTCGCGCAGGGTGCCGTGGTTGCTCAGCACGAGGGGAATCTCGACCGGAACCTGGCCGCCGCGCTGGCGGAAGAGCAGGTCGTTGACGCAGTGTGCGGCAGAGGATGCGAGCACCAGGGTGCGCAGCGGTCGGCCGACCACATCGATCACCGATGTCATGTCGTAGCGGGCGATCACGGGCGCGAGGGCGGCCTCGAAGTCGCGTCGTTCGGCGGGGGACTCCACCTGAAGTCGCATGAAAAATCGCCCGGTGTCGTCGCTCGAGAACTGCTGACTCTCGACGATGTTGCCGTGGGCCTCCACGATGGCGCCGCTCACGGCGTGCACAATGCCCGGCCGGTCGGCGCAGACCAGCGTGATGACCCAGTGGTTGGCGTGGGCGACGGGAGAAGAAGTCATTGGACCAGATTACCGGCGGGACTGGCCCCGAGGCGACGGGTCGACTAGCCTAGGAGCGGTCGCGACCACACTCGCGGCCCCGGGCGCGCACGTCGGCGCGCAGCCGTTCTGCATTGCCGTGTCATGGATAACACCGACACGCCCCTGAACCATCGGGAGTAGAACCGCCGCTCGCGATTGCAGCTCAATGTCTCTCACCGCCTCCATTCCCATTCAGCGCGCCGACGGACCGGACACACCGTCCGTCGCAGCCCCACCCTTCCCCTGGGTCGGCCTGATCGTGCTCGGCGCCGCTGTGTTCCTCTCGATCACCTCCGAGATGATGCCCGTCGGCCTCCTGCCCGAGATGAGCGCCTCGCTCGACGTCGACCGCTCCCAGATCGGCCTGCTCGTGAGCTGGTTCGCCTTCACGGTCGTCGTGACGAGCACTGGCCTCGCCCACCTCACCCGCCGCTTCTCCCGCCACGGCCTCGTCGTGGCCGTACTCCTGATCTTCGCCCTGAGCAACGTGCTCACCGCCATCGCGCCCACCTACGAATTCGTCGTGGCCTCCCGGATTCTCGGTGGCATGGCACACGGAATCTTCTGGTCGGTCGTCGGCGCCTATGCCGGGCATCTCGTGCCCAAGGAACAGATCGGTCGCGCGGTGTCGATCACCGTCGCCGGCGGAACCCTCGCGTTCATCTTCGGGGTACCCGTCGCCACCCTCGCCGGCCACCTGCTCGGCTGGCGCCTCACCTTCATTCTGCTCGCCGGTCTCATGGTCGTGGGCGCCGTGCTCGTCTGGCGCTTCGTGCCCAAGGTCACGCACCATGCGGGTCGGCAGGCGCGTACCTCAGGCTCTGCCGAGGCATCCGCTGTTGTGGTGGCCGAACCGCGTCGCGACCCGACGACCGCTGCGGTTGCGTTGATCTGCGCGATCACTGCGATCACCATGGTGGGCCACTACACGTTTTATACGTACGTCACGCCGTTCCTCACCGACGGGCTGGGCGTCGCCATCACGGACGTGCCCATGATGTTGTTCCTGTTCGGCATCGCAGGCGCGGTGGGCCTGCTGCTGGTGGGAACGGTTTTCGGGCCGCGCCCGCAGCTCGGGCTCGTGGTGGGCGTTGCGGCGAGTGCGGTCGCGGTCACGGTGCTCGCCCTCACGCTCTTGCCGGTGTCGGTCGTGTCCCTACCGGTCGCGGTAGTGGCGTTCATGCTGTGGGGACTCGCGTTCGGGACCCTGCCGCCCCTGCTGCAGACCCGCATGCTGCACACCGCATCCGCTCGCATTCGCGACACCGCGAGCGCGTTCTATACGACGGCGTTCAACGCCGGCATCGGTGCGGGCGCCCTGCTCGGCGCGCTGCTGCTCGACACCGTGGGCCTGAGCGTTATTCCGTGGGTCTATGTGGGCCTGCTCGCGCTGTCGCTCGCGCTCGTTCTCGTCACCGACCGGCTCTCCCGCCCCCACGCCGCCTGACCTCCGAATTCGACGGAGATTTCGACCCAAACACCCGGTCTTGCGCCGTTCTGGGCTGTATCCGGGCGAAATCTCGTCGATTTTGTGGGGCGCAGCGGGGCTGCGACCCTAGTCGCGGGGGCGGTCGGCGAAGGGCCGGTTGGCGACCACGGGCATCCTCCCGGTGTAGCCATGGCGCGCGATCGCGATCTCGAGGATGCGGCCGCGGCACGCGTACCAGCCGACGATGAGCGCCGGAATGATGAGCACGAGTGAGCCGATCGTGAGCGTGCCGACCGGCCAATCGAATGCCATCAGCACGAGCACACCCACCAGGAAGACCAGGGTGAGATAGCTCGTGACCGGGGCGCCGGGCATGCGGAACGCGGGGCGCTCCAGGACGCCCTTCTTCGCCCAGGCCTGCAGGCGCATCTGGCACAGCACGATCATGCCCCACGACGCCACGATGCCGAGCGCGGCAACGTTAAGCACGATCTCGAAGGCCTGCTCCGGCACGAAAGCATTGAGTGCTACGCCGAGGAGAGTGACGACGCCGGTGAGCAGGATGCCGCCGAACGGCACGCCTCGCGTGCTGATCTTGGCGGCGAAGCGCGGCGCCGAACCGGCGAGCGACATCGACCTGAGTATGCGTCCGGTGGAATACAGACCGGCATTGAGTGACGAGAGCGCCGCCGTGAGCACGACGAGGTTCATGATCACGTCGACACCGTCAACTCCGATCGTGCCGAAAAACGTCACGAACGGGCTTTCGCCGGCCTTGTATGCCGTGTAAGGCAACAACAGGGAGAGCAGCAGGACCGACCCCACGTAGAACACCGCGATGCGGATGATCACGGTGTTGATCGCCTTCGGCATGATCTTCTCGGGGTTCTTGGTCTCGCCGGCGGTCGTGCCCACGAGCTCTATCGAGGCATATGCGAACACGACGCCCTGCACCACGAGAACGGATGCGATCAGCCCGTTGGGCAGCCAGCCTCCGTTCTCGTTGATGAGCGCCAAACCAGATGACGCCCCCTCGAGCGGCGTGCCGAAGAGCACCATGCCGGTGCCCACGATCAGGAACGCCACGATCGCCAGCACCTTGATCAGGGCGAACCAGAACTCGAGCTCGCCGAACACCTTGACCGACAACAGGTTGAGCGCGAGCACCACGACGAGGGCAAGGAAGGCGAAGATCCACTGCGGGGTGGTGCCGAACGGGGCCCAGTAGGTCGAGAAGAAGTTCATGTAGAGCGCCACGGCCGTCACGTCGACGATCGCGGTCATAGCCCAGTTGAGCCAGTACAGCCAGCCGGTCACGAAGGCTGCCTTCTCGCCGAAGAATTCGCGGGCGTACGACACGAACGATCCCGACGAGGGCCGGTGCAGCACGAGTTCGCCGAGCGCGCGAAGAATCAGGAACGCGAACAGGCCGCACACCGCGTAGACGATCACAAGGGCGGGACCCGCGCTTGCCAGCCGGCCGCCGGCGCCGAGGAAGAGGCCCGTGCCGATGGCACCGCCGATGGCGATCATCTGCACGTGCCTGGCCTTGAGTCCCTTGTGCAGGGCCTCGTCCTCGTGCACGCTCAGGGCGTCTTCGATGTGCTCGAGCGGCGTCTCGTGCGGGTGATTCGGGTGCTCATCCGGGTGCTGTGACCCGTGGGTTGTGCTCGTCATTGGGCCACGTCCGATCGTTTTGTTGCCTCGAACACACTACCCCCGCGGCGGAGCGGCCCTCACCGGGGTCGTGAGCGTAACCGGAGGGTGGCCCCCAAACGGCTGATAGACTAGACCCTTAATCCCCGACCTGACGAGCCTGGAGGCCGCATGGCGACTTTCCTGCTCGCATTTCTGGCCCTGTCGATTCTCACCCCGATTCTCACCCGCTGGCTCGGCACCCGAGTCTTCTACGTGATCGCACTGCTGCCCGCCGGCGCCTTCGCCTACACGCTCACGCAGACCGCCACTGTGACAGCGGGCGGCGCCGTCACCCAGAACATCCCGTGGATCCCGACCCTCGGCATCAGCTTCTCCTTCAGGGTCGACTCCCTCGCCTGGCTGCTCGCGCTCGTGGTCACCGGCATCGGCGCCCTCGTGTTGATCTATTGCGCTCGTTATTTCTCCCCTGATGAGCCCGGTCTCGGTCGGTTCGCCGCCCTGCTCCTCGCCTTCGCCGGAACCATGTACGGCCTCGTCACCGCCGACGACGTGATCGTGATGTTCATGTTCTGGGAGATCACGAGCGTGCTCTCCTATCTGCTGATCGGTCACTACACCGGCAAGCGGGAGAGCCGCGGTGCCGCGCTGCAGGCGCTGCTCGTGACCACCTTCGGCGGCCTGATCATGCTCGTGGGCGTGATCATGATCTCGGTCGGCGCCGGCACGACCTCCCTCGCCGTGATCGTGGCCCAACCCGTGACGGGCGCTCTCGGCACCTGGGCGATCCTGCTCATCCTGGTGGGCGCGCTCTCCAAATCAGCCCTCGTGCCGTTCCATTTCTGGCTGCCGGCGGCGATGGCAGCCCCCACCCCGGTGAGCGCGTACCTGCACGCCGCAGCCATGGTGAAGGCCGGCATCTATATCGTGGCCCGCCTCGCTCCCGGATACGCCGAAAGCGACGGCTGGCTGCCGGTGCTCGTGACGCTCGGCGTGTGGACCATGCTCGTGGGTGCCTGGCGATCCCTGCGGCAGTACGACCTCAAGCTTCTCCTCGCCTACGGCACCGTGAGCCAGCTCGGCTTCCTGATGATCGCGGTCGGCTTCAACACCCGCGACACCGCGTTGGCCGGTGCGGCGCTGCTGCTTGCCCACGCGCTCTACAAGGCCACGCTGTTCCTTGTGGTGGGCGTCATCGACCATCGTGCCGGTACCCGTGACTGGCGCGGACTCTCCGGGCTGGGTCGCAGCAGCCCCGGCCTGGCGGTCATCGCACTGATCGCCGTCGCATCCATGGCCGGAATTCCGCCGCTGTTCGGCTTCGTGGCCAAGGAGGCCGTGTTCACCTCGCTCATCGACGCGGGCGTGAGCGGCAACGCCTGGGGGTGGATCGCGCTCGTGGGTACGGCCGTCGGGTCCGTGCTTACCGTGGCATACAGCATTCGCTTCTTCTGGGGAGCGTTCGGCACCCGCCCGAAGCTCGCACCGACGGTGCTGCACCCGAGCCCGTGGGACAGCCTGCTCGCCCCCGCCGTTCTCACGGTCGCGACAGTGGGCCTCGGCCTCTTCTCCTCTGCTGTTGACCCGTTCCTCACGCCGTATGCCGACACGGTGCCCGGGGCCGGCAGCGCGAGCGACCCGTACCACCTCGCCCTGTGGCACGGCCTCGAGCCTGCCCTCTTCCTCAGCGCCATCGTGATTGCTCTGGGCGCCGTGCTGTTCCGCTGGCGCAAGCGGGTGGCCAGCCTGCAGGCCACCGTGCCGCCGTGGATCGACGCCGGACTCGGCTACGGCCTCACGGTGCGCGCCATCGACCGCCTCGCCGCGCGTACGACACACCTCGGCCAGCGCGGGGGACTGCCGCAGTACCTCGGCACCATCCTGACCGTCTTCGTGCTCGCCCTCGGGTTCGCCGCGGCCGTGAACCGCAGCTGGCCGAGCGAGATCGTGCTGTGGGATTACCCAGGCCAGGTGCTCATCGCGCTCATCATGGGGATCGCGGCCGTGATGGCCGCACGGGTGGGACAGCGGATGACCGCGGTGCTGCTCGCCGGTGTGACCGGCTTCGGCCTCGTGGCCCTGTTCGCCTTCCACGGCGCGCCCGACCTTGCGCTCACGCAGGCGCTCGTCGAAACGATCACCCTCGTCGTGTTCGTACTGGTGCTGCGGCGCCTGCCCACCCAGATCGCGCAGCACAACCGGCCGAAGAACCGCAAGCGCCGGGCGACCATCGGCATTCTGGTGGGACTCGTCATGGGCACCATCGGCGTGATCGCCCTCGGCGCGCGCCAGGACCCGAGCATCGCTGGCGAACTGCCGAGGCTGGCCGTCGAAGAGGGCCACGGCAACAACATCGTCAACGTGATGCTCGTCGACATCCGCGCCTGGGACACGATGGGCGAGATCGCGGTGCTCATCGTGGTGGCGACAGGTGTCGCAAGCCTGCTCTTCGTCTCCGGCCGCAACGCCTAGGTGCCGCGCCTGAAGGACTCGCGCAAGCTGCGGCTCGGCCGCAACCGCCGCCGTGTGATTGCGGAGCCGGAGCTGTCGAGTGAGGGACACGCTGTCACGCGCCAGGCGTTCCTGCTCGCCGGCCGCAAGATTCCCGCCCAGCACCGGTCGATCCTAATCGAGGTGCTCGTGCGGCTGCTCTTCCACCCCGCCATCATCGTGTCCCTCTACCTGTTGTTCGCCGGCCACAATGAGCCCGGCGGCGGCTTCGCCGGCGGGCTGATCGCCGGACTGGCCCTCGTGATGCGCTACCTGGCCGGCGGGCGCTACGAACTTGGCGAGGCCGCACCGATCGACCCGGGCAAGATTTTGGGGCTCGGCATCATCCTGGCCGTGGGCATGAGCGTCGTCTCGCTGTTCTTCGGCGGGCTGCCGCTTGAATCCGCCTACGTCACTGCCGAGGTTCCCGTGCTCGGTTCGCTCTCGTTCGGCACCAGCACCATCTTCGACATCGGGGTCTACCTCGTCGTGATCGGGCTGATTTACGACATTCTGCGCAGCCTCGGCAGTGAGATCGACCGACAGAGTGAGGCCGACGAAATCGGGCCGCAGCCGCTCGCGACCGAGCCGGCCGAGGCATCCGTTTCGGGCTCGCCCGTCGTGGCCGCCGACGCCCACGCAGCGGATGCCGCCGCCACCAACACCTCAGAGGAGACCCGATGAGCGCCTCCCTGACCCTCGTGGTGCTGATGGCTGTCATGTACGCCTCCGGCGTGTACGTGATGCTCGAGCGCAGCCTCACCCGGGTGCTGATCGGCTTCCTGCTCGTGGGCAACGCGACCAACCTGCTGATCTTCATCATGAGTGGACGCCCGGGCAGCTCGCCGATTGTCACCGGCACGAGCCTCGACGAGTCGATGGCCGACCCGGTTCCCCAGGTGCTCATGCTCACCGCCATCGTGATCAACTTCGGCATCACCGCGCTGATCCTCGCGCTCATCTACCGCTCCTGGTGGCTCGCGCGCCTCGGCGACGAGGGCGACAATGTGGGCGACGAGCACGCGGAGGAGAACGCCGACGAGACAGAGGCTGCCCTGCGGTCGTCGACGGACGACGATGACGCTGTGCAGGACTCGCTCGACGAACTCGAGCGCGGCACCGACGACTCCGACGCCCCGGTTCCCTCCGAATCGTCCACGTCGACCGGGGAGGACGCCCGATGAACGTACTCGTGCCCCTGCTCGTGGCCATCCCGCTGATCGCCGCGGCGACAGCCCTCGTGCTCGGAAAACGGCGACGTCCGCAAATCCTCGTGAGCGTGGTTGCCCTCCTGGCGGTGACAGTGATCAGCGCCATCCTGCTCGTTCTCGTCGACCGCGACGGCCCCGCCGTCGTGTATGTGGGCGGTTGGGAACCGCCGTGGGGGATTGTGCTTGTGGTGGACAGGCTGTCGGCGATCATGGTGCTCGTATCGGCGCTCATGCTGCTCGGCGTGTTGCTCTTCGCCGTGGGTCAGGGGCTGCTCGACGGGCACGCGGAAACACCGGTGTCGATTTTCCACCCCACCTATCTTGTGCTGTCCGCCGGGCTGTTCAACGCCTTCATCGCGGGCGACCTGTTCAACATGTATGTCGGGTTCGAGATGCTGCTCTCGGCCAGTTACGTGCTGCTCACGCTCGGGGGGACGGGAGCGCGCATCCGGGTCGGCATCACGTACATCATCGTGAGTCTCGTGTCGTCCCTGCTGTTCCTGAGCGCGATCGCCCTCATCTACGGCGCAACCGGCACTGTCACGCTTGCTCTCATCGCCGAACGGCTGCCCAATCTGCCGGGCGACGTGCAGCTCATTCTCGGGTTGCTGCTCCTGCTGGCATTCAGCGTGAAGGCGGCGGTCTTCCCGCTGTCGTTCTGGCTGCCCGACTCCTACCCCACCGCGCCGGCACCCGTGACGGCGGTGTTCGCCGGCCTGCTCACCAAGGTGGGTGTCTACGCCATCCTGCGCACCCAGACGCTGTTCTACCCGGACCACGAGTTCTCGGTGGCGCTCATGGTGGTGGCGGGGCTCACCATGGTCGTGGGAATTCTCGGTGCCCTCGCGCAGGCCGACATCAAACGGCTGCTTTCGTTCACTCTGGTGAGCCATATCGGCTACATGCTCTTCGGGATCGCGATCGGCACGCCCCTCGCGATCGCCGCCACCATCTTCTATGTCGTGCACCACATCACCGTGCAGACCACGCTGTTCCTGTGTGCGGGACTGATCGAGCGGGTCGGCGGAACCACCTCGCTCTCCAGACTCGGCGGTCTGCTCAAGGCTGCGCCGGTCGTCGCGGTGCTGTTCTTCCTCGGCGCGCTCAACCTCGGCGGTATCCCGCCGTTCTCGGGCTTCCTCGGCAAGGTCGCGCTGTTCCAGTCCGGCATCGCCGACCCCGACCCGCTGATCTGGGTGCTGGTCGCGGCCGGTGCCGCCACGTCGCTGCTCACCCTGTACGCGCTTGCACGCACCTGGAACATGGCCTTCTGGCGGCCCCGCAAAGACGTGCGCGACTACAACTCGGCCACGCTCGCGGCACTGCAGGAGGATCCGGAAGACGAGGGCACCGTGCTCACCAAGACGGTGTCGCCCCTTATGGTGGGCACCACCACGGCCATGCTGCTGCTGACACTGAGCCTCACGGTGTTCGCGGGCCCCATCTTCGCCTTTACGGAGCGGGCCGCCGCGAATATCGTGGAACCGTCGACGTACATCGACGCCGTCTTCCCGAACGGAACACCATGACCACCGGTAAAGAGCGCCTGGTGAGCGTCGCCAACCAGGTGCCGCCCGCGCTCGCGCTCGTGCTGCTCTGGATGCTGCTCTGGGGCGAATTCACCTGGCTCAACTTCGTCAGCGGCCTTGGCTTTGCGATTCTGGTCTCGGTGGTGTTCTACCTGCCGCCCGTGCAGCTGAGTAACCGAGTGAATCCGTGGTTCGTGCTGGTTTTCCTTGTGCGCCTGATCGTCGATATCGTGCGGGCGTCGATCGACGTGGCCGGTCTCGCTCTCTCGCCGCGACTGGTCACGAGCAACGCGATCCTCGCCGTGCATCTGCGCACCCGCAGCGACCTGATCCTTACCTGGACCGCCGTGGCCACCTCGATCGTGCCGGGCTCGATCGTGGTCGACATCGACCGGGAGCACTCCACGCTCTACCTGCACGTGCTCAATATGCACAGTGCCGGCGGCATCGAGCGCTTCCGCCGCGAGGTGCTCGACACCGAACGCCGCATCATCAGGGCCGTTGGGTCCCGCGAGGACGTCGAGCGCCTGCGCGGGGTTGTTCCAGCGGATGCCCCGGCCGCGTCGACCCGACCAGACACCACACCCCAGGAGGAACGCGCATGATGTTGCAGGTGGTTGGCCTGATCGCCGGTGGGCTGTTCGCCCTGAGCGGGCTGTTCTCGGTGTACCGCATCGTGCGCGGGCCCTCAGTGCTCGACCGCGTGATCGCGTCTGACGTGCTTGTGGCGACGGTAATCTGCGCCCTCGGCGCGGAGATGGCCATCAACCGGCACACCGACAATCTCCCCGTGCTGCTCGTGCTCGCGCTGTTCGCGGTGCTCGGGTCGCTCTCGGTGGCCCGCTTCCTGCCGGCGAGGGACAGCGCATGAGCGACGTGCTGCACGACTCCCTCACCGCCGTTCTCGTGCTGGCCGGCGCCGTGATGTGTTTCGCGGCCGGGGTGGGCCTCATCCGCTTCCCCGACGTGTTCAGCCGCATTCACGCCGCAACGAAGCCGCAGATCTTCGGCCTGATGGCGATCGCAGCGGACGTCGCTGTGAACAACTTCACGGTGGGTACCGTCACCCTCATCGTGGCGATCGTGGTTTTCCAGGCACTCACAGCGCCCATGGCCGCGCACCTGGTGGCCCGCGCCGCGTACGGCACCCAGCACCTGCGGCCCGACCTGCTCATCGTCGACGAGCTCGCCGACCGCGGTCGGCCGGGAAGTCCCCGGAGCTCCGGCAGCCAGATCGCCTCCAGGGACTGATATGCTCTGTGTGTCGCAACTGGCGTAGCACGAAGATGGGTCACCATCGGGGAGCGACTGACACGGTTAGTGGCCGCACGCCTGGGCCGCACATCCAATGATTAAGGAGAACTCCGTGCCTGATTCCGTATCCTCTACCGTGCTGACGTCCACCTTCAATGAGCCCCTCGAGGTCGTTGACCCCGAGATCGCCGCCGTCCTCGAGCAGGAGCTCGGACGCCAGCGGGACTATCTCGAAATGATCGCGAGCGAGAACTTCGTGCCGCGGGCCGTGCTGCAGTCGCAGGGTTCAGTACTCACCAACAAGTACGCAGAGGGCTACCCGGGACGCCGCTACTACGGCGGCTGCGAGTACGTTGACGTGGCTGAGCAGCTCGCCATCGACCGTGCCAAGAGCCTGTTCGGTGCCGCGTACGCGAACGTCCAGCCGCACTCCGGCGCCACCGCGAACGCCGCGGTGCTCTCCGCCATCGCGACGCCCGGTGACACCATCCTCGGCCTCGAGCTGTCGCACGGCGGCCACCTCACCCACGGCATGAAGCTCAACTTCTCCGGCAAGCTCTATAACCCCGTCGCCTACGGCGTCGACAAGGAGACCTTCCGCGTCGACATGGATTCGGTGCGCGACGCGGCCATCGAACACCGGCCGAAGGTAATCATCGCCGGCTGGTCCGCCTACCCGCGCCACCTCGACTTCGAGGCGTTCCGCGCCATCGCCGACGAGGTCGGCGCCCTGCTCTGGGTCGATATGGCCCACTTCGCCGGACTCGTTGCCGCCGGCGTGCACCCCTCGCCGGTTCCCTTCGCCGACGTCGTGTCGACGACGGTGCACAAGACCCTCGCGGGCCCCCGGTCAGGCCTGATCCTGTCGCGCGACATGGCCCTGGCCAAGAAGCTCAACTCGAACGTGTTCCCCGGCCAGCAGGGCGGACCCCTGATGCACGTGATCGCGGCCAAGGCCACCGCATTCAAGCTCGCCGCCACCGAAGAGTTCAAGGAGCGCCAGGAGCGCACCCTGCGCGGCGCCAGCATCCTCGCGGCCCGCCTCACCGCCGACGACTCCAAGGCGCACGGCATCGACGTGCTCACCGGCGGAACCGACGTGCACCTCGTGCTCGCCGATCTGCGCCACTCGGAGATCAACGGCCAGCAGGCCGAAGACGCCCTGCACGAGGTGGGCATCACCGTGAACCGCAACTCGGTACCGTTCGACCCGCGTCCGCCCATGGTCACGAGCGGACTGCGCATCGGCACGCCGGCGCTCGCCACCCGCGGGTTCGGTGACGTGGAGTTCACCGAGGTCGCCGATGTCATCGCCGAGGCGCTCAAGCCCGGCGCCGACATTCAGGCCCTCCGCAGCCGTGTCGGCGCGCTCACGCAGGCTTTCCCGCTCTACTCCGGCCTGCAGCAGTAACCCCCTCATAACGGATGCCGCTGGCCGTCTCGGCCCGCGGCATCCGCCCCCTCGCACTCCCCGCCCGCCCCGCCCCTCCTCCCCTCCTGCACGGGGCCCGGGCCCGGAACGCGGGCGCAGGTTATAACATGGGCCCACGTTCCGGGCCCGGGCCCCGTGCGAGTGAAGTGAACGACAGCACCGAACGATCGACGACAGTAGGGAACCATGATGACGGCAATCACACTCGATGGGGTCACGACCGCCTCGGCCATCAAAGCCGAACTGGTCGACCGCGTGGCCATTCTGCGCTCGAACGGCGTCGTTCCGGGGCTCGCGACCCTGCTGGTGGGCAGCGACCCGGGCTCGCAGACCTACGTGGCCGGTAAGCACCGCGACTGCGCCGAGGTGGGCATCGAGTCGATTCGCATCGACCTGCCCGGATCGGCGACCTCAGCGGATGTGCGCGCCGCGATCAAGGACCTCAACTCGCGCCGCGACGTGACCGGCTACATCATCCAACTGCCGCTCCCGGTGGGGCACAACGAGAACGCCATGCTCGAGCTCATCGACCCATCAAAGGATGCCGACGGACTGCACCCGACGAACCTCGGGCGGCTGGTGCTCGGCATCGAAGGGGAGCTGCGCTCACCCCTGCCGTGCACCCCGGCCGGCATCGTGGAGCTGCTGCGTCGTTACGACGTGCCGATCGTGGGTCAGCGCGTCGTCGTCGTGGGCCGTGGGCTCACCGTGGGACGCCCGCTCGGGCTGCTCTTCACTCGCAAGGGTCTTGACGCCACCGTGACACTCACCCACTCCCGCACGGTAGACCTGGCGGGCGAGGTACGCCGCGCCGACATCGTCGTGGCAGCTGTGGGAGTGCCGCACCTGATCCAGGCCGATTGGATCAAGCCCGGCGCCGCCGTTCTCGACGTGGGCATCACTCGCGTTCACGACGAGGTCACCGGCAAGGGGCGCCTCACCGGAGACGTGCACCCCGACGTCGCATCCGTTGCCGGGCACCTGTCGCCGAACCCGCGTGGTGTCGGCCCGATGACCCGCGCCATGCTGCTCAGCAACGTGGTGAAGGCCGCCGAACAGTCCCTGCGCCTGTAGGGCCGTATCCGACCGGCGCCATTTCTGTGGCGAATTCAGGCAATCTTCCGCGCACCGCCGAATCCGCCCGCACGAATCCGGGGGGCGGAGTCCCACCGGGGCCGCGCAGCTCCTGAATTCGCCACCGGGGCGGCTGTCCTGCGGGGCTAAGCCAGCGCGGCGCGGTGCAGCTCGGTGTGCTCGAGGTAGTTTTCGGCGTTGTGGAGCAGGCCGGCGATCTCTTCGTCGCTGAGAGCCCGGCGCACCTTCGCCGGCACCCCTGCCACGAGGGATCCGGGCGGGATGATCGCTCCCTCGAGAACGACCGCGCCGCCGGCGATGAGTGAGCCGGCGCCGATGACGGCGCCGTTCATGACGGTGGCCGACATGCCCACGAGGCTGCCGTCTTCGATCGTGCAGCCGTGCAGAACGGCGCCGTGGCCGACCGACACGTTGCGGCCGACCGTCAGCGGAAAGCCGGTGTCGACGTGGCACGACACGTTGTCCTGCAGGTTCGACCCTTCGCCGATCGTGATCGGTTCCTGTTCCGCGCGCAGCACCGAGTTGTACCAGACGCTCGCCCGGTCGGCGAGGGTGACGTTGCCCACCAGCACGGCGCCGGGCGCCACAAAGGCGGTATCGGCGACGCTCGGGGCAGGGGCGTCGGGCAGGGAGATGATTCGTGCGGCGGGATCGGCAGTCATAGCCGTCAGCCTATCGGCGTCGGTCTAGGCTCGAGAAATGGTGAATCTGACACATCCCGCCGTTGACCGCGTGCGTGAAGCGCTCCAGCTGCACGGTCTCGACCCCGAGATCCGCTGGTTCGATGACGCCGCGACGACGGCGGTGGCGGCAGCTGCGGCGCTCGGCATTCCGGTGGGCGCGATCGCCAATTCGCTCGTGTTCACGTTCACGGCGCCCGGCCAGGAACCCCAGCCGCTGCTCGTGCTGACGTCTGGGGCGCACCGCGTAGACCAGGCCTGGCTCGGCACACGGCTCGGCGGTCTTGTGGGCCGGGCTTCCAAGGAGCTCGTGAAGGAGGCGACCGGGCAGGTGATCGGCGGGGTCGCTCCGCTCGGGCATCCGCTGCCCCTGCGCACTGTCGTCGATGAGGCGCTCGCGGAGTTTCCCGTCGTGTGGGCGGCGGCCGGCCACGCACACACGGTGTTTCCCACCAGCTACCGCGAACTGCTGCGCATCACCGGCGGCGAGCCGGGCGCGGTCAGCGCGCCCACGCCGGGTGTGTGATCCTAAGAGCAGCCGGGTTACAGCCCGCATAACTGAAACAGCAACCGTAAGAGGACAATTCATGCGCGCTCGACAGGCCCTCCCCGCTCTTGCAGCGGTCGCCGCTTTGCTTCTCACCGGTTGCGTCGACAACTCGCCCGCCTCGACCGGCGACGCCACGAGCGGTTCGGCCGCCAATGCCCCCGAAGCGGATGCCGCGGCCGTGGCGCTGCTGCCGGCATCCGTTGCCGACTCAGGCGCCCTCGTGCTCGGAACGAGCCCGAACTACCCGCCGAACGAGTTTAAGAACGAGGCCGGCGACCCGATCGGCTGGACCATCGAACTCGGCAACGCCGTGGCCGCCAAGCTCGGGCTCACTGCGGAATTCACCGTGGCCCGCTTCGAGACCATCATCCCCGGTATCCAGGGCGGCACGATCGACGTGGGTGCCTCGTCGTTCACCGACAATCCGGAGCGGGAACTGCAGGTCGACTTCGTGAACTACTACGAAGCGGGTATCCAGTGGGCATCGCTGACCGGCAACGACATCGATCCCGACAACGCCTGCGGCCTGAAGATCGCCGTGCAGTCCACGACGTACCAGGACACCGTCGAGATCCCGGCCAAGAGCGAGGCCTGCGTTGCAGCCGGAAAGCCTGCCATCGAGAAGTTCCCGCTCGACACCCAGGATGCCGCGGCGAACGCCGTGGTGCTCGGCCAGGCCGACGCGTTCAGCGCCGACTCGCCCGTGACCCTGTACGCGATCGAGAAGCTCGACGGCAAGCTGCAGCCCGCGGGGGAGAGCTTCGAGGTGGCGCCGTACGGGTTCGCCGTTGAGAAGGATTCCGGTATGGCAGCGGCCCTGCAGGCGGCCCTGCAGTCGATGGTCGACGACGGCAGCTATGCGGAGATTCTCGACGGCTGGGGTGTCGCGGCCGGCGGCATCGACACGATCACCATCAACGCGGCGGCAAACGGCTAACGGTCGCGTCCGTGCGTGCGTCGGGGTGCTCCCGTCTCGCGTAATGCAGGCAAAACCGGCTCGTGCGCCCGGGATGCCGGCGGCGCGAGCCGGTTTCGGGCGCCCGACCCGTCGAGCCACGCTAGCCGGCTGCGGGAAGCGAGTCGGACTCGTCCCGGTGGCCCTGGGCGCCATCGCCGGCGCGCACCACGAACATGTCCGGCGCGGCATACTCGGCCAGACGAAATGCCTCGGCCACTGCGGTTCGCACAACCGGAAGCAGCACCCGCGGCGTGAGCGCGATGGCCGCGCCGCCGAAGCCGCCGCCCGTCATGCGTGCTCCGATGGCCCCGGCACGGCGAGCCGTCTCCACCGCAAGGTCGAGCTGCGGCACCGAGATTTCGAAGTCGTCGCGCATCGACACGTGCGAGGCGTCGAGCAGCGGCCCGATCTGAGCGGGACCCCGTTCGCGCAGGGTGCGTACGGTGTCGAGCACGCGCTGGTTCTCGGTGACGATGTGGCGCACGCGCCGAAACGTTTCGTCGTCGAGCAGCTCGGCCGCGCGGCCCAGGTCGGCTTCGGCGACGTCGCGCAGGGACTCGACGCCGAGGGCCGCGGCGCCGGCCTCGCAGGACGCCCGGCGGTCCGCGTAGCCTCCCGTGGCGTGCGAGTGACTCACCCGGGTGTCGATGATGAGCAGATCGAGGTCGGCGGCCTCAAAGCCCAACGGGATCACCTCGGCGTCGAGGGTGCGGCAATCAAGGAACACCGCGGCATCCGTTCGGCCCAGCAGGGATGCTGACTGGTCCATGATGCCGGTCGGCGCACCCACCGCCCGGTTTTCGGCGAGCTGGCCGACCCTGGCGAGGGTGGGTCGGTCGAGGCCCAGGCCCCAGACGTCGTTGAGCGCAAGCGCGACGGCGCTTTCGATGGCAGCGGATGACGAGAGCCCGGCACCGATCGGCACCTCGGAATCGATGTACACCTCGAAACCGCTCACCACGGCGAGGTCGGCGCCGAAGCTGCCGAGGGCCCACGCCACGCCCAGCGGGTACGCGGACCAGCCGTGCAGGTTCTCGGGGATGAGTTCATCGAGGGAGAGTTCGATGGCCTCGTCGGCGAAGGAGCTCGCCACGCGGACGAGCCGGTCGGTGCGTGGGGCGAGCGCCACGACGGTGCGGCGGTCGATCGCGAACGGAAAGACGAAGCCGTCGTTGTAATCGGTGTGCTCGCCGATGAGGTTGACGCGGCCGGGTGCCGACCAGAGGCCGAGCGGTGCGCGGTTGAACCGGCTGGCGAAGCCCTCGCGGGTGGAGCGTTCGAGATCGGTCATGCGCTGGCCTCGCTGCTCTGGTCTGTGTCTCGTGCCGCTGCGCTCTCAACGGCCTGACGGATCGTGGCGGCGGCCTGTTCGGGCGCCACATCGCCGATCCAGGCGCCCATCGCGGCCTCGGAGCCGGCCAGGAACTTGAGTTTGTCTTCCGCACGGCGCGGGCTCGTCACCTGAAGCATCAAGCGGATGTCCGAGCGGTGCGTGTTCACGGGGGCCTGATGCCACGCGGCGATGTACGGCGTGGGAGTCGAGTAGATCGCGTCGATCCCGCGCAGCAGACGGCGGTAGAGCACGGCGAGCTCGTCGCGTTCGGCCAGCGTGGTGGCGGCGAAGTCGGGCAGCTGGCGGTTCGGCAGCATATGCACCTCGATGGGCCAGCGCGCCGCGAATGGCACGAAGGCTGTCCAGTATTCGCCGCTCAGGATGACGCGCTCCGATGCCTGCTCACGTGCCAGGATGTCGGCGAACAGGGCCGGTCCATAGCTCTCGAGCGACTCGATCACGCGTTGGGTGCGCGGGGTGACGTAGGGGTAACTGTAGATCTGTCCGTGCGGATGGTGCAGGGTCACGCCGATCGCTTCGCCGCGGTTCTCGAACGGAAAGACCTGCTCGATGCCGGGCAGCTGCGAGAGCACGTGGGTGCGTTCTGCCCAGGCCTCGATCACCGTGCGGGCGCGGGTGACGGAGAGGCTCGCGAAGGATCCCTCGGTTTCGGGGCTGAAGCAGACCACTTCGCAGCGCCCCACCGAGGTGCGACTGCGGCCCAGCCCGATGGCTGCGAGGTCGTCGAGACCGGCGGGAGCGTCGGCATCCGTTAGGAGAGGGCCGAACGAGGGCGACTTGTTCTCGAAGACGGCCACGTCGTAGTTGCTCGGAATTTCCGAGGGGTTGTCGGGGGTCGCGGGCGCGAGGGGGTCGAGGTGCGCCGGCGGCAGGAATACCCGGTTCTGCCGGTTGGCGGCGACGGAGATCCACTCTCCGGTGAGCGGGTCCTGGCGCATGCGGGCTGTCAGCGGGCGCGGCTGCGCCGCTCGGGTGTCGAGTGAGCGCTCGGGCGGGAGGCTCGTGCCGGGGTCGTCGAAGTACACCAGGTCACGGCCGTCGGAGAGCGAATGCCGGTGGCGCGCGATGCGCTCGTCGGCGAGAAAAGGCGCAGTGGCGTCGGAAGCGGCGGCAACTGAGGCGGCGAGGTCTGAGTGTGTCATGGCGCTCTCACCATAATCTATTTGCTTAAGCGAAACTAGTGCTTTCGTATTGAAAAGAATTTACAAGTGAGTGAAGATGGGGACATGCCTGGAGAGATGACCGAGCCGACCCCTGCCTACCTGCGTCGCGAGCAGATTCTGAGCCTGCTCGGCGAACGCGGGTTCGTGCGCGTGAGCGAGCTGCGCGCGGCCTTCAGGGTGTCAGGGGTGACGGCGCGTGCCGACCTGGATTCCCTCGTGGGGATCGGCCTCGCCCGCAGGGTGCACGGCGGCGCCGTGCCGGCCCACCCCGCGGGGGCCGGGGCCGAGGGTCGACCGGAACGCGAGTTTTCCTTCGAGGAGGCGCTCGCGGCATCCGTCGTGCCGAAGCAGCAGATCGGCGAACTCGCAGCGTCGCTGGTACGCAGCGGGCAGAGCGTGATCCTCGACGTGGGCACGACCACGCTCGCCGTGGCCCGTGCCCTGCGAGAGCGAACCGACCTGCGCGATGTCGTGGTGATCACGAACGGCCTGAGCATCGCACTCGAGCTCGAGCCGGCCATTCCCCGGTTCACCGTGATCGTCACGGGAGGGTCCCTTCGACCGCTGCAGCACTCGCTCGTGGAGCCGCTCGCCGCCACGGTGCTGAGCCAGGTGCACGCCGACGTGGTGTTCATCGGCTGCAACGGGGTAGACGTGGAACACGGCGTCACGAACATCAACCTGCCGGAAGCCGGCGTGAAGACCCTCATGCTTGCGGCAGCCGCTCGTGCTGTGGTTGTGGCCGACGGGTCGAAGCTCGGCCAGGTGCACCTCGGGCGGGTGGGTGCCCTCGGTGCCTTCGACACCCTGGTCACGGATTCCAGCGCCGATCCGGCCGCGCTCGCCGCGCTGGCCGAGACCGGGCTCACAGTGCTCCAACCGGCGGATGCCGCAATAGGCTAGGCGCATGCGCGCAGCAACGGGAACCCAACACGAGCTCACGGCTCTCACGCCGAGCGGGCCTGCCACAGCTATCATCACGGAGGTCGCAGCGGGAATCCGCTCATATACCCTCGGGGACATAGACCTTGTGGAGCCCTTTCCCGCCGAGGCGCAGCCCCCGATGGGCGCCGGCATCGTGCTGGTTCCCTGGCCCAACCGCATTCGCGACGGTGTGTGGACGCAGAACGGCGTACGTCGTCAGCTCGCACTCACCGAACCGGTGCGCTCCAACGCCATCCACGGTCTGCTGCGCTTCGCCCCATACCGCCTGGTGTCGCGCACCGCGGCGTCGGTGACACTCGGCGCCCCTGTCTTTCCACAGTCCGGCTACCCCTTTCAGCTCGACACCGAGGTGACCTACGAGCTCGTCGACGACGGCCTCTCGGTGACGCACACCCTGCACAACGTGGGGCACACGGATGCCCCGGTGGCCGTGGGCTCGCACCCGTATCTGAAGATCGGCGACGTGCCCACCGGCGACCTCGTGTTGCGGGTGGCCGCCGACACGCATATTGACGTGGACGAGCGCCTGAACCCGGTGGGGGAGTCGCCCGTTGACGGCACAGCTTTCGACCTCCGCCAGGGCGTGCGCGTCGACGAGCTGACCCTCGACGACGGATTCGGCGGCGTGCGGGTAGGGGACGGCCGGGGAGAGCACTCGCTCACAGCACCTGACGGGCGCTCACTGACACTCTGGGGAGACGAGAACATGCGATTCGCGCAGGTTTTCACACCGCGCATCTTCCCCACCCGCACGCACGACGGCGCGCCGGTCGCCGGCCTGGCGGTCGCGATCGAGCCGATGACCGCGCCGGCCGACGCCTTCAATTCCGGGGCGGGCCTGCGGTGGCTCGCGCCGGACGAATCCTGGGTCGTGCGCTGGGGCATCCGTCATGCCGGGTTCACGGCCTGAGCCGGTCGATGACCACCGCAGCAACCATGCAGGCGGCGCTGTCGCCGCAGGACGCGGCCCGTCAGCTGGCGCTCACCCGTATGAAACGTCTCGCGGCAGGCCTCCTCGTACTGATGGCCGTCATCTTCACGGTGTCCTTCGCCCTGCAAGACAGGTACCCGTGGCTCGGCTATGTGCGTGCGGCCGCGGAGGGCGGCATGGTCGGCGCAATCGCCGACTGGTTCGCCGTCACGGCGCTGTTCAGGTACCCGCTCGGGCTCCGGATCCCGCACACCAACATCATCGCCACTCGCAAGAATGAGATCGGGGCGAGCCTTGGTGAGTTCGTCGAGGCCAATTTCCTCGCCGAGTCGGTCGTGCGGGGCAAACTCGAATCAGTGGGCATCTCCCGTCGCCTCGGCGGCTGGTTGTCGTCCTCGAGCAACGCGGAGCGTCTCACCGGGGAACTCGCGACGGCGGGCCGGAGCGTGCTGGAGCTGCTCAACGACGACGCCATCAAGAACCTGATCGAGTCCGTGGCCAGGGAGCATCTCGTGCGGCCCGAGTGGGGGCCGAGCCTCGGGCGGGTGGGGGAGCGGCTCGTGACCTCTGGCCAGCAGCACGCGGGCGTCGACCTGTTGCTCGAGAGAGCGGATGCGTGGCTGCGCGCGCACCCTGAGGCCTTCGGCCGCGCCGTATCGGCGCGGCTGCCCAGCTGGCTGCCGGGGTTCGTGGACAAGCTCGTCGACGACAGGGCCTACCGAGAGGTGATCGCGTTCGTGGAGGGCGTGCGCGCCCAGCCGCAGCATCCGGTGCGGGAGGCGATCGACAGGTATCTCGTCGAGCTGACGAACGACCTGCAGCATGACCCTGTCATGATCTTGCGGGTCGAAAGCCTCAAGGAGGGGCTGCTCAACAGCCCGAGGCTGCGGGAATTCGCCGGGGAGACCTGGGAATCGGTGAAGGCGTCCCTGCTCGAGGCGCTGGGTGACCCGCAGAGTGCCGTGTGCACAGGCATCCGTGGCACCCTCGTCGACGTGGGCACGCGGCTCGCCCGCGACGACGCGCTCGGGGCCCGCATCGACCGCTGGCTCGTGGATTCGGTCACCGCGCTCGTGCAGAACTACGGGCACGAGATCGCCGGGGTGATCACCGAGACCGTCGAGCGCTGGGATTCGGCGGAGACCAGCGCGAAGATCGAACTACAGGTGGGCCGTGACCTGCAGTTCATCCGCATCAACGGCACTATCGTCGGCTCGCTCGCGGGCCTTACCATCTACGCCGTGGCCAACGCCGTGGCCGGCCTCTTTGCCTAGCCGCCGCGTCGCTCCGGCCCCTGCTTGAGGGCCAGTCGCCGCGGGGAATGCCGCTATTCCTGATAGGTTCGGGAATACCTGATTGATACCACGTGGCCGGATGGCGCGCGTCTGTCGGTCCAATCGCACTACCGGACAGAGCTGTCCACGGTGGCTCGCTGCCCACGGACGCTCCAGAAAGAGGGGGAGAACTTCGTGGGTTCCTTGATTCTCATGCTCATCGGCCTTGCCGTCATGGCGGCCGGGTACCTGGTCTATTCCAAGTACCTGTCACGCAAAGTTTTCAAGCTCAACGACGCCTTCGTGACTCCGGCGCACGAGCTGAACGACGGCGTGGACTACGTGCCCACGAACAAGTTCATCCTGTGGGGCCACCACTTCACCTCCGTCGCCGGCGCCGCCCCCATCGTCGGGCCGGCGATCGCGGTGATCTGGGGCTGGCTTCCCGCCCTGCTGTGGGTGACCCTCGGCACCGTCTTCTTCGCCGGCATGCACGACCTCGGCACCCTGTGGGCGTCAAGCCGTAACAAGGGCCGCTCCATCGGCTCCCTGTCCGGCCGGTACATCGGAAAACGCGGGGCCAACCTCTTTCTGGTCGTGATCTTCCTGGTGCTGCTCATGGTGATCGCGGCCTTTGCCGTGGTCATCAAGAACCTCCTCATCAGCACCCCCGGCGCTGTCATCCCCGTGTGGGGCGCGATCATCGTCGCCCTGCTGGTGGGTGTGGCCGTGTACCGGCTGCGCTGGCACCTGCTGCCCGTCACGGTCGTCGGCGTTATCGCTCTTTACGCGCTCATCCTGGTGGGTGACTCGATGCCGGTGGTACTGCCCGAATCGACGCTCGGTATGTCACCGGCCACGTTCTGGATTGTCGCCCTGTTCGCCTACGGGGCCATCGCGTCCCTGCTGCCGGTGTGGGTGCTGCTGCAGCCGCGCGACTACATCAACGGTGTTCAGCTGTTCGTGGGCCTCATCCTGCTGTTCGGATCGGTGCTGCTCGGTGCGTTGTTCTCCGCAACCCCGCCGAACATCGTCGCCCCGGCCATCAACATGAACGTTCCAGAGGGCACGCCGGGCATGATCCCGCTGCTTTTCGTGACCATCGCGTGCGGCGCGATCTCGGGCTTCCATGGCATGGTGGCGTCTGGCACCACATCGAAGCAGCTCGACAAAGAAACGGATGCCCGTTTCGTCGGCTACTTCGGCGCAGTCGGGGAAGGACTGCTCTCCCTCGGAACGATCCTCGCCGTGATCGGCGGCTTCAAATCCGTCGCCGAGTGGAACGAAATCTACAGCTCGTTCGGGTCGGCCGGAGTGGACGCGTTTGTGCAGGGCGGCGCGACGCTGATGCAGAACGGTATCGGCCTGCCGGCCTCGCTGAGCGCCACCCTGTTGGCGACCATGGCGGTGCTCTTCGCCGCCACCACTATGGACACCGGAATGCGTCTGCTGCGTTTCGTGGTGCAGGAGGCCGGGGAGGTGTTCAAGCTCAAGATCGGCAAGGTCTCGGCGACACTCATCGTGGTGGTGCTCGGCCTGGGCCTCACGTTCTCGCAGGGCCTCGGCGGCGAGGGCGGGCTGCGCATCTGGCCGCTGTTCGGCACCACAAACCAGTTGTTGGCGTCGTTGAGCCTGTCGATCATCGTGGTCATTCTCATGCGCAAGGGCCGCAACCCCATCGCGGCCCTGATCCCGCTGGTGATCATTTTCACCATGGCCCTGTGGGCGGCCATTGTGCAACTGGGCAGTTTCGCCAACCCCACCGACCCGGACTGGATGCTCTTCACCCTCGACGTGATCATCATCGTGGCCAGCGTGTGGGTGGCGGTCGAAGCCGTGCTTGCCATGCGACGAGCCAGGAATACGCCTCCCGAACTCGAAGATGCCGACGTTGAGTTCGCCGGCAGCACGGTGTCGTCGAGCTAGATGACAGCCCTACCCACCGACCGGCGCCGGGAGAAGGCTGCGCGGCGCTGGTCGTCGTTCTGGGCGGGCATGCAGGAGTTCTATGTGGGTCCGTACCGCCAGATGTTCAAGCGTGAGCAGCAGTCCGAGGAGGACCTGTTCATGGTCGCGGTTCTGGGTGAGGCCCTGGGCGTGCCGGACCCGGCCGCCTATTACACCGCAGAGCTGATGCCGGCCCTCTGGGAAGACTTCCACGCCTGGCACCGCCGCATCGGCATTCCCCGCTCACCATTGGACCACATCGGATGCTGTTGACTCTGGCCGGCGAACGACGCGTGCTCTTCGTCGGGGGCAAAGGCGGAGTGGGCAAGACCTCCGTCGCATCCGCTCTGGCGCTGGCCCGTGCCCGAGACGGCGGGCGAGTGCTGCTCGTCTCCACGGATCCGGCGCACAACCTCGGCCACATCTGGGACACGACCCTGTCGGATGCTGCGGCCAGGGTGTTCACCGCATCCGATGGTTACGTGGATGCGGTGGAGATCGACCCACAGGCCAACATAGAACGTCACTTCACGGCGGTCAGCGCCACGATGATGAAGCTTCTGCCCGAACGGTTGCACCGATCGGCGCAGGCTCACCTCGACCTGGCGAAGACCGCCCCGGGCAGCCACGAATCCGCCGTGCTCGAACGCATCGCAGAACTCCTGGCCGTCGGTATCGACTCCTACGACCTCGTGGTGTTCGACACGGCGCCGTCGGGGCACACGCTGCACCTGCTCAGCCTGCCGCGGAAGCTGGCCGGGTGGACAGAATCGCTGCTCGCCAGCCGCTCCCGCTCCGACCGCTTCGCGGCGGCCGTCCGCGGGCTTGTGGGCGGTGAAGACCCGGAGGCTGCGGGCGACGCGCAGCTGCGGCGCACCCTGATCGCTCGCCGTGACCGTTTCGCGCGCATGAACACGACGATCACCGACCGTGCCGTCACGGGCTTCGTGATCGTGACCATCGCCGAACGGATGCCCGTCGCCGAGTCCCTCGGCATCGTGCGGCAGTTGCATGGCCTGGGCGTCGACGTCGCGGCGCTGGTGGTCAACCGGCGTTCCCCGGCTGACGCCGGCGCCTTCCTCGCCGAACGCCGACAGCACGAACAGGCCTGCCTGCAGGAGCTGCAGGGGAACCTCCCTGCGGTGCCGCTGATCGAACTGCCGCTGCTGGTTCGAGACCTGATCGGAGAGGAAGCGCTGAGAGAACTCGCAGCGCTCGTCAGTGCGGTCGAAAACCCCTCCTCAGGCGGCCCGGTCAGGGGCGGGCGTGCACCGGTGCGTCACGGGAGGCCTCCGCGATCCGCTTGATCGCCGCGAGGGTTTTCGGGATGCCGTCGAGGGCCTGCTGGGTGCGGTCGGTGATCTGCGCGTGGGCGTCCTCGCCGAACTTCTCCTCGAACATGGCGATCCCGTCCGGCAGAAACTCCCAAGACTCGGTGAGCTTCGTGCCGGTCTCCGCGGCGACGAAGCTGAAGCCCCAGCGCACGAAGCTCCCGCCCACCACCCAGGCGAACTCGCGACCGTGCTCTGCTGTCACAACCTCAGACCGGGTCTCCCAGGTGCGGTCTGGGAGCACGTTGTGCCCGGTGAACCAGGCGCCGACCCGACCGGCCTGGGCGTAGTCGTCCCACCAGCATGACGTACAGACCGGGCTCCACTCGCCGGTGCGGGAAATGTCGGAGAGAAGGTCGTAGAGAGACGAGGCCGACGCCTCGACGATGACGGACTCCTGGTGCTTGAGGCTGCGTGTCTCGGTCATGCGGTTGCCCTCACAGACGAAGTCACGTGTTCCGCGGGCGGCTGTCGCCGGCTGCCGCCGTGCCAGTCTTCCTTCTGTCCGACCGTGTCCGCGTCGATTCCGAACGCGGCCAGCTGGGGCTGCTCGCGCATGCTGCGCTTGAGCTCGGCGAAACCCGGGAAGCGTGCCAGCCCGACTACGTGGTCCCACAACTCGACTGCAGAATCTTCGTGTGGCAGCCGACTGATCACCGGCCCAAAGAAGGCCACGCCGGTGGGCGGCTGGAAGTGGATGATGGGCGTGCCCACGTCCTTTCCCGTCAGGGAGAGCGCTTCGTTCGTCTCCCGATGTATCTCGCTGTCCCAGGAGTCGTCGTCGAGAGCGTCCGCCAGTTCGATTGGCAGGCCCGCCGCGGCGAGGATCGGCTCTGCGAACTCACGAGTCCCGCGCCGCTCACGCATTTCGCCCTCGGTCCTCTGCTGAGCCGGGTCCGGGGCGGTGTCGAAGATGTGGGTCCCCAAGGCGGCGTACAGCGACGACATGGCCTCGCGGCCGTGCTCGGCTCGCGCCCGGGCTGCTACTCGCAGGAGGCGGAGTCCGGCGGTGTGGCCCGCTTCGTACTCGGGAGGGAAATGCGCGTCGTAATCCACGTGGGCGTTGATCAGACGCAACGAGATGAACCGCCAGTCAACGGTGTAGTCGCGCTGCGCCTGCACCTGCCGCACCCACTTGCTGGTCATCCAGGCGAAGGGGCACACCGGGTCGAAGTAGAAGTTGAGGTCAGCGTCCATACGCCCACCCTAGCTAAGGTGCCTGGCCATCTGCCCAAATTAGTCGCAAAAACCAGATTTGACCAGCACTTCTAAGACACCACCCAGAGTCAACAGAAAACTCTTGCTAGAGGTCCACCTCCGCGAGGGCCTTCATGCGCGCAATCGCCTCGTTGCGCATGTCGATCTTGCGGATCTTCCCCGACACAGTGAGCGGAAAACTCTCGCGCACATCGGTGAACCGGGGAATCTTGAAGTGCGCCAGGCGGCCGTGGCAGAACTCGGCGAGGTCCGCGGCTGTCACCGGGTCGACGCCCGGCTTCAGGATGATGCAGGCCATCAGCTCCTCGCCGTATTTCTCGTCGGGCACCCCGATTACCTGCACGTCGTGGATGGACGGGTGCCGGTAGAGAAACTCCTCAATCTCGCGCGGGTAGATGTTCTCGCCGCCGCGAATGACCATGTCCTTGATGCGTCCTTCCACGGTGATGTAGCCGTCGGCGTCCATGCTCGCGAGATCGCCCGTGTGAATCCAGGACTCGTCATCGATGGCCTCCCTGGTCTTCTCCGGCTCGTTCCAATAGCCGGAGATCACGCTGTATCCACGCGTGCACAGCTCGCCGATCTCGCCTCGTGGCGCGGTCTCGCCGGTACCCGGGTCCACGATCTTGTTCTCGAGGTGGGGCATGGTGCGGCCCACGGTTGAGGTGCGCAGGGCGATGGTGTCGTCGCTCCGCGTCATCGTCGACACCGGCGAGGTCTCCGTCATGCCGTAGCAAATCGCCACGTCGACCATGTTCATCTCGTCGATCACTCGCTGCATCACCGCCACTGGGCACGTCGACCCCGCCATCACACCTGTCCGCAGCGTCGACAGATCGAATTCTGCGAAGTCCGGCAGGGCGAGCTCGGCCATAAACATGGTGGGCACACCGTACAGCGAGGTTCCCCCGTGATCCTGCACGGCGTGCAGGGCAGCGGATGCTGTGAAGCCGCGTCCAGGAATAATGGCGGCGGCCCCGTGGGAGTAGATGTTCAGGTTGCCGATCACCATGCCGAAGCAGTGGTAGAACGGCACGGGCAGCACCACCCGGTCGAGTTCGGTGTAGCTGAGGAGCTCGCCGATGAAGAAGCCGTTGTTGAGGATGTTGCGGTGGGTGAGTGTCGCTCCCTTGGGGAACCCCGTCGTGCCCGAGGTGTACTGCAGATTGATGGGGTTCTGAGCGGTCAGCTCGTCCATCCGGTCGCGCAGGTCGAGCGGTGACACGTCGCGGCCGGCGTCGAGCACGTGCGGGTAGTCGAATTCGCCCGCGTGCGTGGGGTCGGCGTCGGTGCCGAGGAACACCAGCTCTCTCAGCTCCGAACAGCTCGCGAGGGCTTCCCTGGCCATGGCGGTGTACTCGCTGTTCTTGTCTGCGGGGGCCGAGATGAGCATCCGCATGCCGCACTGGCGAACCACATACTCCAACTCGACGGTGCGAAACGCCGGGTTCACGTTCACCAGGATGGCGCCGATCTTGGCCGTCGCGTACTGCACGATGGTCCACTCGGCGCAGTTCGGCGACCAGATGCCGATGCGGTCCCCGCGTTCGATACCGAGCGCGAGCAGGCCGAGGGCGAGGGAATCGACGGCGACGTTGAGCTCTCGATAAGTCCATTGTCGCCCCGTCGCCACCTCGATCAGGGCATCGCGGTCGGGGAACCTGGCAACGATGAGTTCAAAATGATCACCTATCGTGCATTCCAGCAGGGGCTGGTCCGACGGTGCGTCCGTGTACGAGAGCATGTGTGATCTCCTTTGATCGTTACCCGTGCACCGTACCAAGTCCGAGATGGTTTCAGTTAATCGATATTCACTCAATGTGCGTGGAGTGCCCCTGCCTGGCCGCGCGGCGAATGTCGTCAGGGTGGTGGCGGTAACCCGTAAAAGGGGGCAGACTCAAAGTTCGTCGGCGATCGCGGAGGCCAGTGTGAAGGAGTTCACTCAGCAGTTGGCCGGGAGGCTCCTGAGACCAGTGATGCGCGTGTGGGCCGCGTCCCTCGAACGTGATTTTCAGGGTGCGCCCCGGCCTCATGACATTCCCCAGGCCCACTCGGCCGGCATCGATAGCGACCGCATTCTGCTCGTCGGCTGCGGGCCGGCCGTCGGCTGGGGAGTGGTCAGTCACGATCTGGCGCTGCCAGGGTCGCTGGCCCGCGAGCTGTCGGGACTCACCGGTCGCGGCGTTGACGTCGACGTGATCGAGAGTCCGCGCATGTCGATCGACTCCGTCGTGGATGATATCGAGGGCGTGCTCCTGTCGCGTTACGACGCGATCGTCGTGACCGTGGGCGTGAACGACGCCTTGAGGCTCACGCCACCGCGGGAATGGCGCCCCAAGATGGCAGCGGTGCTCGATTATCTGTGCCGGGAATCCTCGCGCACGACCCAAGTGCTCGTGCTCGGGATCATGCCCTCCGGATCTGTCCCGTTTTACAAGACCCGGCTGGGCACCGTGGCCGGCCAACACGCCGATGTCCTCAACGACCTCACTGAGACCGCCTGTTCGCACAGCACGCGCACTGCATTCGTTCGTTTTGAGCCGGCTCCAACAGCCTCGGCGGAGCGCCACAGAACAGCGGATGACTACCGAGCGTGGGGGCACATGCTCGCCCGGCAGCTGGGCCCGGCGCTGGACGCCGGTCGTCTGGCGGGCATGGATTCGCACCCCGCGCCGATGGATCCCGCCGGCCGGGAGCGTATTCGCCAACGAGCCGTCGACGCCCTCCACATGCTGGATACCCGGCCCGAGGATCGATTCGACCGCATTGTCGCGCTCGCCCAGAGGCTCTTTCGCACGGAGTCGGTGGCAATCACGGTTATCGACCACGACCGGCAGTGGAATAAGTCGATGGTGGGAGTCGAGAGTCGGGAGATCCCGCGGGCGTCGTCATTCTGCTCCGTGGCCATCGAGGGCGCCGGCCCGCTCGTGGTCTGCGACACTCTCGCGGACCCCCGGTTTAGCGGCAACCCGCTGGTAACCGGAGACCCGCACATCCGCTTCTATGCCGGCTTTCCGATTGAGGCTCCGTCGGGAGAGCGCATCGGTGCCCTGTGTGTCTTTGACCCGGTTCCGCGGCTGGCGGCCGACGTCGATCGCGTGCTACTCCGCGAGCTCGCCCTGCTGGTGCAGCGCGAACTCGGCCGGTAGCTGCGTCGGAGCGGCGGCGTCAGACGTGCGCCAGGAGCCAGTTCAGCGCTTGACTCTCGAGGAGACGGTCCGAGTAGATCTGACCCGTGACGCCGGGCTCCGCGCCTGCGGTCGTGGCTCCCTCCCAAGCGAGGGAAAGGCCAACTCGACGGGCAACGGACGCGGATGCGGGGTTGTTGGAAAGTATGCGAGCGGTCATCGGTCGGCCAGTGTCTTGGGCGGCTGCAGCTGCGACGGCCGCGAAGGCCACCTCCGTGGCGAAGCCGCGGCCCCATGAAGTCGGCGTGAGTCGGTACCCCAGATTCCAGACCGAGCCCGGCAACATCGAAGCGCCACCCGTGCCCACGAAAGTTCCCTCGTCATCGATGATGGCCCAGTCGCCGAGTCCAAAATTCGCCCAACTGGCGACGGACTTCGAAATGACCCCCTCGGACTGCGCGCGCAGCAGATGTCTGCCCCCGGGTAGGTGACGCCAGGTCTCTGGATTCGAGAACACCCCAAATACGTCGTCGGCATCGTCTGCTCGCAGAGGTCGAAGCGTCAGGTGTGCAGTGCGAAAATTTCCAGAGGGAGTGCGCATTGAGCTACTCTCTCACCCACGCCGGGTCCTCCGCCGAGCCGGCAGGTCGATGGGTGGTCAGCGACCGCGTTCGCACGCCAAGACCGCTCCTCCTCCACAGGTGAAAATCTTGGGGACTTTTTCCCAGAATGGCCCGATCAGGGCTGTTTAGGGCCCGTGAATGTCGGTGGTCGCCGGGGGCCGAAGGATCACGACGGCCCGCACTTCAAGCGGTAACAAGCGGCTCGGCTCACCGGGTCTACTCGGGAAGTGCCGCGCAGTTTCCTCTCCACGGTGGTACGAAGCGCCAGAACAGCTCGATCCCTTGTCCCTCGCGCGTCGGCCGGCGGGGGCACACGCCGCCGACCAACGCCACTCACCGTACTTCTGCCCATGCGCACACCGCGACGCGCTGAATGTGGGCCCCGTCGGGCTCGAACCGACGACCCAAGGATTAAAAGTCCTTTGCTCTACCAACTGAGCTAGAGGCCCGCACACACCAATCTACCGTGGATTTGCGGCGCACTTTTCTGGGTAGCGTTGAGAGCAGCCAAAATGCGGCTCGCCGCGAGAGCGATGAGGCCATAATACGAGTGACGAAGCGAGGAGAACCGATGGCCGACGACTTTCACAAGCCCACGCAGTTCTCCGGCAACAAGTTCGAAGCGTTCCAGGGCGGCGAAGACCCTGCGGCCATCAGTCGGGTTGCCCACGAAACAGCCCAAGCCCTGCTCACGCGCGTTCGCAAGGACCCTGACCCCGACACCGTCGAGCGCCTCGTTGCGTATACCGATGAGAACGGCATCGACGCGGTGGCGGAGCTCTGGTCGCGGGCGACACCGCGGAGCCTTCCCGGCGCTTTATGGCGGATGTACCTGATTCGACTGCTCATTCGGCAAGACCCCGAAGGCACCGCTTATCTCTATCAGCGCGGCACCGATGTGGTGCGCACGATCGATCCCGTCGTGGCCGGTGCCGCCGCACCGACAGGGCCTGCGGAGATCATCACCCTCGCCGACGAGATTCTGCGCGGCGTTTTCACCGGCGACTTCGCCGTGGCGCTCGATCGCGCCGCCGCGTACTGCCGGGTCACGGCCACGGGCTGCACGAGCATTGCCGACGACCACGAGGCCACCGAGCCCCACCGTTCGTCGGAACTCACGACCAGGGCGCTGCGGTTCTCCACAACCGCTGCGGAATTCGCGGCGTGCGCGCGCCTGTGGCGCACTGATTCGCTCGAGTAGGGCCACCGGCATCCGCTCGACGGGCATCCGCAGCGCAACCTGAACGGATGCTGGTTGTCCCCGTGCGGACTCTTCGGTTTCTGCAGGTTTCGATTACACTGGGAGCTGGTCGGGCCGCAGTAATCCCGGGTTCCATTATTCGCCGCTTCGAGCGGCCTCGCGCCGAGAGGTGCTCTGCGGCCCGGCCTTCACTCTTTTTTTGCGTCAATATCCAATCCATGTGGGACTCGGTACCGAACCCTCATCATGGAAAGGGATTGAACCTGACATGCTTGGTCTTATGACTACTGATTTCAACCTCGACGACTCGTCGGTGGAGCCTCTTTCCAAAGAGGAACTCCTGGCGCGGGTGGCCTTTGGCGACGAATTGGCATTCGGAGAGCTGTATGACCAGATCGCTCCCAGGGTGCTTGGCCTAGTCAAGCGCCTCCTGATCGACCATGCTCAGTCGGAAGAAGTGACCCAAGAGATTTTTCTAGAGATCTGGCAGACGGCGACGCGGTACGAGGCAACTCGTGGTGGAGCATCCACCTGGATCATGACGATGGCACATCGACGCGCGGTCGACCGAATTCGGTCGTCGCAGGCCGGACGTGACCGGGATTCCAAAATTGGCATCCGCGACCTCGCGGTTGCCTACGATCACGTTGCCGAGACCGTCGAGGTTCGCATCGAACATGAAAGGGTGGAGAAGGCAATGTCCAGACTGACGCAGCTGCAACGCCAGGCCGTGAGCCTTGCGTACTACGGTGGCTATACGCACAGCGAAGTCGCGGGCATGCTCAAGATCCCCCTCGGCACCGTGAAAACCCGACTGCGCGACGGACTTATTCGCCTGCGCGACGAACTGGGGGTGACCTCATGACCAGCAAAGCACCACACGACGACGCAACGGGCCTTTCCGGTGCCTATGCGCTGAACGCTCTCGGCCCGGAGGACACCGCCGCATTCGAGGCGTACCTGGCCGAATCAGAACCGGCTCGAACGGAGGTGGCAGAGTTGAGTGACACCGCTGTCGCACTTGGACTGGCCGTGGTGCCTGTGCAGCCTTCCGCCGCGCTGCGTGCCAACCTGATGTCGATGATCGCGTCGACTCCGCAGCAGTCACCGCTCTCGGCACCTGCCGCCGTACCGCCAACCATTCCGACGGCTCCGCTTCTTCCCGAGCTCGGTGAAGACGGAAACGTCGTTTCACTCACCTCAGGCTCGACCGGAAGGGCGGCGCAGCGCGCCCGTCAGCGCTGGTTCCAGCGCCCGGTGCAGGTTCTTGTGGCTGCCGCGGCCGCCGCCGTTCTGTTCGTCGGAGGCACCTTCGCGGGCCAGTCCTTCAACAACAACCAGTTCGAACAGGCCCAGGCGGCCGGTCTTGTGGAGATCAACGCCGCGCCGGACTCGCAGCGAGCAGCAGCGACCACGGCTGACGGGCAGCCTGCCACGCTGGTCTGGTCGAATTCCCTCGGCCTGTCCGCGGTCATGCTCGAAGACCTGCCGGCCTTGGCCAGCGATCAGGATTACCAGCTCTGGTACATCAATGACTCTGGCGCGGCTCCGGCCGGAACGTTTGATTCGACCGGCAGCGGAACAGCGTGGCGTGTTCTCGACGGTTCGATGCACGCCGGAGACGCCGTCGGCGTCACGGTCGAGCCGAGCGGTGGGTCCGAACAGCCCACGTCGGCACCGATTGTGGCTTTCCAGAGCTAGCACGGCGCCTGCTGAAGTCGGCAGGGCGTAGGGATAGGCTCGCCTCATGAGCCTTCCCTTCACCCTGCTGATCGACCCGGTACCCGCTGACTCCGAGCGCACCACCTTCGAGGACACCTTCCACGAGATGGAGTCGGCAGCTCCCGCCCTGCGTGTGGGAGAGCTCAGCACCCAGCGCGGTGACGGCATCTTCGAAACGCTCAGCGTGGTCAACGGACACCCCCAAGAGGTCGAACCGCACATCGCCAGGCTGTGCAATTCGGCGCAGATCTGCGACCTGCCGGTGCCCAATTCCGCACAGTGGCGAGCGGCCATCTCCTACGCGGTGGCGCGGCTTCCGCACGAGGGAGAACTCGCCCTCAAGTTCGTGCTCAGCCGCGGCGTGGAATCCGGCCCGGCCCCCACGGCCTGGCTACACGCCACGCGAGCGGCTGACTTCAGCGCGGCGCGCCGCAACGGCGTCCGTGTGATCACCCTCGACCGCGGCTACCCGCGTGGTGTCGCCGAGCGCGCGCCCTGGCTGCTGATGGGCGCGAAGACCCTGAGCTACGCCGTCAATATGGCGGCGCTCAGGGAAGCTCACCGCCGCGGCGCCGACGACACCATCTTCCTCACCACCGACGACTACGTCATGGAGGGACCCACCTCGAGCGTCATCCTGCGCACCGGGGGTGTCTACGTCACTCCGGCGCCGAGCGGCGCCATCCTGCACGGCACAACGCAACAGAGCATGTTCGACTACCTGCGCGATCAGGGGGAGAAAGTCGAGTACCGAGACGTGACGATCGATGAGCTTCGCCAAGCGGATGCCGCATGGCTCGTCTCGAGCGTGCGCCTGGCCGTCGCCATCACGGCACTCGACGGCGAACCGATGCGCACCGACCAGCCCTTGACGGCGGCCCTGAACGCCTACCTTCTGGCCCGCACGGCCTAAGTGCCGCCCGCGCGCGGCGTTCTCGCGGCTCGCGGGCGCTGTGGCGGTAGCGAGCCGCGACAGCGGCGCGGGAACCGCGCGGGGAGCGCCGGTGTAGCGGTGCGCGGGCGCTGTGGCGGTAGCGAGCCGCGACAGCGGCGCGGGAGCGGCGCCTGCGCGCGCGGACGATCAGCCGAAACGGCCGGAGACGTAGTCCTCGGTGGACTGGATGCTCGGGTTCGAGAAGATCGTCGTGGTGTCGTCGTACTCAATGAGCTTGCCGGGCTTGCCCGTGCCAGCGATGTTGAAGAATGCTGTGCGGTCGGACACGCGTGAGGCCTGCTGCATGTTGTGCGTCACGATCACGATCGTGTACTGGGCCTTCATCTCTTCGATCAGGTCCTCGATCGCCAGGGTGGAGATCGGGTCGAGCGCTGAGCAGGGCTCGTCCATCAGGATCACATCGGGGGCCACGGCGATGGCACGCGCGATGCACAGGCGCTGCTGCTGGCCGCCTGAGAGGCCGGACCCGGGCCGGTCGAGTCGGTCCTTGACCTCGTTCCAGAGGTTCGCGCCGCGCAGCGACTCCTCGGTGAGGGCGTCGGCGTCGCTCTTGCTGATGCGGCGATTGTTGAGCTTCACACCGGCGAGCACGTTGTCCTGGATCGACATGGTGGGGAACGGGTTCGGTCGTTGGAAGACCATGCCCACCTGGCGGCGCACGTTCACGGGATCGACGCCGGGGCCGTAGAGGTTGTTGCCGTCGATGAGTACTTCGCCCTCGACGCGGGCGCCGGGGATCACCTCGTGCATGCGGTTGAGCGTACGAATGAACGTGGACTTGCCGCATCCACTCGGCCCGATCAGGGCGGTCACGGTGCGGGGTTCGATCACGAGTGACACGCCCTCGACGGCCAGAAAGTTGCTGTAGTAAACGTTGAGGTCGGCAACTTCGATGCGCTTGGACATGTGTCCCTTTCAATCTGGAAATCTGGAGCTGGAAAACGGGGAGAAACGGGTGAGGCTAACGGCCGAACTTGGGTGAGAAGATCTTGGCGATGATTCGGGCGATGAGGTTGAGAAGCATCACGATCAGAATGAGCGTGAGTGCCCCCGCCCAGGCCCGGTCAACATAGGCTTGGGCGTCTGCTCCCTGGCTGGCGTACTGGTTGTACACGAACACGGGAAGCGTCATCATGCGCTCGCTGAAGAGGTCGTAATTCATGCTGGCCGTGAAGCCTGCGATGATCAGCAGGGGGGCGGTCTCGCCGATGACACGGGCAATCGAGAGCATGATTCCGGTCACGATGCCGGCAATCGACGTCGGCAGCACGACCTTCACGATCGTGAGCCATTTCGGCACACCGAGGGCATAGGCGGCCTCGCGCAGTTCGTTGGGAACGAGCTTGAGCATTTCCTCGCTCGAGCGCACGACGACGGGGATCATGAGCACCGAGAGGGCAATCGCGCCGCCGAACCCGAAGCGGATGCCCGGGTCGTCGAACAGGAGGGCGAATAGCGCGAACGCGAACAGCCCGGCGACGATCGAGGGGATGCCTGTCATCACGTCCACGAAGAAGGTGATTGCGCGGGCCAGCTTGCCGCGCCCGTACTCCACGAGGTAAAGCGCCGTCAGCAGCCCGATCGGAACTGAAATGAGGGTCGCCATGCCGGTGATGAGCAAGGTGCCCATGATGGCGTGCAGCACCCCGCCGCCCTCGCCGACGATGTTGCGCTGCGACGAGGTGAAGAACGTGGGTGTGAGGAACGCGGGCAACCCGTTGACGACTGTCGTGTAGATGATCGAAATTAGCGGCAGAAGCGCGATCACGAACGCGGCCGTCACGAGCGCCGTCATGAGTCGGTCGGTGGCCTTGCGGGAACCTTCGACTGCCCTGGAGAACACGTAGATGGCGATGCAATAGAGCACGGTTCCGAAGAACACTGTACCCACGACGTTGAAGCCGTCGACCGCACCGGCCAGATTGAGCACGACGAAGAATGCCGCCGTGACTGCCCAGCTTGCCAGCAGTATCCACAGCGACGAACGCTTGGGAAGCTTGCCGGCGGTAAGCGAGTTGGTGAGAGGCGCCGCCTCTATGACGGATGTCATCAGTTCGCTCCTGAGAATGCCTTACGGCTGTTGATTATGACGCGCGCGATCATGTTGACGATGAGGGTGACCACGAAGAGGATGAGGCCGGTGGCCAGCAGAATGTTGACTCCGATGCCGTGGGCCTCGGGGAAGTTCAGCGCGATATTGGCGGCGATGGTGGTGGGGTTCTCGGAGGTGAGAAGAACGAAGCTCACCACTGCGCTCGGGGAGAGCACCATGGCGACGGCCATGGTTTCACCGAGGGCGCGGCCGAGCCCCAGCATGGAAGCCGAGATAATTCCGGGAAGCCCGAATGGCAGCACCGCCATGCGGATCATTTCCCAGCGAGTGGCCCCGAGGGCGAGCGCGGCTTCCTCGTGCAGCAGCGGGGTCTGCAGGAATATCTCCCGGCAGATGGCGGTGATAATGGGCAGAATCATGACCGCGAGCACGATGGCCACCGTGAGGATGGTACGGCCGGTACCGGAGACAGGCCCGGCGAACAGCGGGATCCAGCCGAACCACTCCACGATCGTGGAGTAAAAGGGCTGAACAAGCGGCGCGAGTACCGTGATGCCCCACAGGCCGAAAACCACTGAGGGCACGGCGGCCAGCAGATCAATGATGTACCCGAGGCCCTGCGCGAGTTCGCGCGGCGCGAAGTGCGAGATGAAGAGGGCGATGCCGATCGCCACGGGAACGGCCATGATCAGCGCCAGGATGGCTGCCCAGACGGTGCCGAACACCAGTGGGCCCACGTACGACCAGAAATTGGTGGTGTCCCCGCTGAAGGCATCCGCTGGCGCCACAAAGGCCGGCACGCTTTCCACGAGCAGGAAGATTGCGACCGCGGCCAGCACCGCGAGGATGAGTCCGCCCGAAATGACGGTTGCGCCGGAGAATATCCGGTCGCCGGGTCGTTGCCGTGCCTTGATCGTAGTGGCGGCAACAGTTGTCGTCATGCCGGGCATCTCCTGAAGTGGTTGGGCTGAATGCGATGGTGAGGACTGCGACGCGTGGTGTTAAACAAGCGGTTTACCCAGTGTGCCCGATTCGGCGCCCGCAGGTGAGCGGATGCCGAATCGGGCGACTGTGCCGGGCTGTGTTACTTGACGGTTGCGAGAACCTCGGCGACGTTGGCCTCGAGCTCGGCCGTCAGCGGTGCGACGCCTGCGGACTCCTCGGCGACGGTCTGGCCGGCAGCGCTGGCGATGTACTCGACATAGGCCTTCACGAGGGCTCCCTGCTCGGCGTCGGCGTACTCGTTGCACACGAGAGCGTAGCTCACGAGAACGAGCGGGTACTCGGCCGGGTTGGTGGTCTTGCGGTTCAGGTCGAGCGCGAGGTCGTCAGCTGCACGGCCCTCGACGAGCGGGGAACCGGCAACAACTTCGGCTGCGGCTTCAGGCGTGTAAGCGACGAACTCGTCGCCGACCTTGAGCTTGGCGGTACCGAGCTCGCCGGCCTGGGAAGCGTCGGCGTAGCCGATGGTGCCTACACCGTTGGTCACAGCGGAGACGACACCGGAGGTGCCCTGGGCGCCCTCACCACCGGAGAACGGGAACGTGTCGGAGGCTTTCTCGGTCCACACGTCGGGTGCGGTCTGGAAGAGGTAGTCGGAGAAGTTCTTCGTGGTACCCGAGTCGTCCGAGCGGTGCACGGCCGTGATCGGGGCGGAAGGAAGTGTGGCATCCGGGTTCAGGGCCACGAGAGCGGCGTCATCCCAGGTGCTGATCTCGCCGGCGAAGATCTTCGCCAGGGTGTCGGAGTCGACGTTCAGGTCGTCCACTCCCTCGACGTTGAAGATAACGGCGATGGGCGAGATGTACACGGGCAGGTCGACGGCCTTGGAGGTCGGCGCGCAGGAAGCAAACGTTCCGGCGAGCTCGTCGTCGCTGAGGTAGGAGTCGGAGCCGGCGAATGCGGTGCCGCCCGAGATGAAGGCTTCGCGGCCCGCGCCGGAACCGGACGGGTCATAGTTGATCGTGACGTCGGGGTTGGCAATCTGGAAGCCGGCGATCCAGGCTTCCTGGGCTGCTGCCATCGACGAGGCGCCGGCGGCGTTGAGCGTGCCGGTCAGGGTGCTGGCGGATGCATCGCCGGTGGATGCTGTTCCACCTTCGTTGGCCGCGCAGGAAGAGAGAGCGAGTGCTGCGACGATGGCGATGACCGCGGGTCGGCCATAACGCTTAAAGTTCACGAGGATCCCTTTCAGGGTTAAATCGAATCTGTGCTGAGATGCAGGCCGGTGCCGACCCATACGTGAACATATTCATTCTCATTAACGGGACACCCTCTGCAAGGTGAACGGGAGATGAACGCTGACGCCTAGATGAGGGGCGCATGCCTCTCGATGGCGACGATGCCGGCGCTCGGGTTCTCGGCCGACAGATGCACGATCGAGAACGCACCGGTCTCGAGGTTCGCCGCATCCGACAGCGCGCCGTTCAGGGTACTGCCGGTGGCGAGACCGATCTCCCGCAGGATCTCGGGTAGAACGGGGCCATGGCTGCACAGAACTGCTGTCTTGCGGCTCCGGACGCGCTTGCCGATCACGCTGCGCACATCCGCTTCGCCGTTTTCGAGGGCATCCTGGCTGATCAGGTCGGTCTGCTTGATCGGGATGCCCGTGGCCGCCGCGAGCGGAGCGACGGTCGTCACGCAGCGTGTTGCCGTACTCGAGATGATGCGCTGGGGCCGCCAGGCCATCAGAGTGTCCACGACGCCTGCCGCCTGCCGCACGCCGCGCGCGGTGAGCGGGCGCTTGCTGTCGGGGCCGTCGCCGGTGCGCGGAACCGCCTTGCCGTGGCGCAGGGCGATCAGCGCGAACGTGCGTGTGATGCCGGCATCAACCAGAGCGGAAAATGCTTCGAGAATGTCGACGTCGGCGGGGTAGCTCAGGTACGTGCGGGCTTTCTTGATGGTGACCCATTCGATGGCCGCGACCTCGCCGTTGGGCACGAAGGTGGAACGCTGGATGGCCTCCGGAGTGATTTCCGCCGCCCAGTAGTGCACGATCTTGGTGCGGCCGTCGGGCATGTCGTAGTGGGATATGCCCAGCGGCACGCCGAGCGAGACGGTGAGGCCGGTCTCTTCCTGCACTTCGCGAACCGCGGTGCGCGGCAGGGACTCGCCGGGGTCGACCTTGCCCTTGGGGATGGTGACGTCACCGTGCACGGTGCGGTGGATGAGGAGCACGTGCATGCGGCCCTCGATGAGTCGCCAGCACACGGCACCGGCCGCATAAATTGCCAGGTCGGCCGCGGTCGCTGCGCTCATCGACGGGTGCCCGGGCGCTTGCGCTGGCTGATCTGCAGCATGAGGCGGTTCTGCATGTCGTCGAGGGGCACCCCCGCGGCGTCGCGGTCGTGGCGCGTCCAGTGGCCGGTCTCGTCGAGCCACCACGATGACGTGCGGTCGCTCATGGCTCGCTCGAACAGGCTCTCGATCTCCATCTGGTGCGCGGGGTCGACGAGTCGCACGAGCGCCTCGACCCGGCGGTCGAGGTTGCGGTGCATCATGTCGGCGCTGCCGATGTAGACCTGGGTGTCGCCGAGGTTGTGGAAGGAGAAGATGCGGGAATGCTCGAGGTAGCGGCCGAGAATCGACCGAACCTTGATGTTCTCGCTCATCCCGGGAACTCCGGGCTTGAGGCTGCAGATGCCACGCACCCACATGTCAACGTGCACCCCCGACTGGCTGGCGCGGTAGAGGGCGTCGATGATGTCCTCGTCCACCATGGAGTTCACCTTGATCCGGATGCCGCTGGTCGCGCCCGCGAGCGCGTTCTCCGTCTCGGTGGCGATGTGCTTGAGCAGCGCCTTGCGCAGGTGCAGCGGCGCCACGAGAAGACGCTTGAACTTCTTCTCGATGGCGTAGCCCGAAAGCTCGTTGAAGAGCCTGGTGAGGTCCTTGCCCACCTGGGGGTCGGCGGTGAGCAGACCGAGGTCTTCGTACATGCGGCTGGTTTTCGGGTTGTAGTTACCCGTGCCGATGTGGCTGTAGTGTCGCAGAACGCCCTTTTCATAGCGCACCACGAGGGCGAGCTTGCAGTGCGTCTTGAGGCCGACGAGACCGTAGACGACGTGCACACCGGCCTTCTCAAGCTTGCGTGCCCAGGTGATGTTTGCCTGCTCGTCGAATCGCGCCTTGATCTCCACGAGGGCCAGAACCTGCTTGCCAGAGTCGGCGGCCGCGATGAGCGCCTCGACGATCGGGCTGTCGCCGGACGTGCGGTACAGGGTCTGCTTGATGGCGAGCACATTGGGGTCGGCAGCGGCCTGCTCCAGAAAGGCCTGCACGCTCGTGGCGAAGGACTCATAGGGGTGGTGCAGCAGCACGTCCTGGTGGGCGATTGCGCTGAAGATATCGGGTTCGGCGTTCGTCTCGGCTGGCAACAGGGCGGCCGCCGTGGTGGGAACATGTTTCGGAAAGTGCAGGTCCGGGCGGTCGATGCGCAGGTCAAAGAGGCCGCCGAGGTCGAGTGGCGCCGGCAGGTGGTAGACCTCCTGCTCGGTCACGTCGAGCTCGCGCACCAGCAGGCCGAGCGTCACGTCGTCCATGTCTTCGGTGATCTCGAGCCGGATGGGCGGGCCGAAGCGGCGGCGCAGCAGCTCCTTCTCGAGGGCCTTGATCAGGTTCTCGGTTTCGTCCTCGTCTATTTCCACGTCTTCGTTGCGGGTGACCCTGAACACGTGATGCTCGAGGATCTCCATACCGGGGAACAGATCGCCGAGCTGGTTGGCGATCAGGTCTTCGAGCGCGATGAAGCGGATGCGGTCGACCGACTCGTTGCGGTCCACGCGCACGAAACGCGGCAGCATCGGTGGCACCTTGAGCCTGGCGAATTCCTGCTTGCCGGTCTTGGTGTTGCGAACGCGCACGGCGAGGTTGAGCGAGAGTCCGGAGATGTAGGGGAACGGATGCGCCGGGTCGACCGCGAGGGGCATCAGCACGGGAAAGATCTGGTTGGAGAAATACGTGCGCAGCGACCGGCGGTCGTCGTCTCCGAGGCTCTGCCAGTCGACGACGTCCACGCCGGATTCCGCGAGAGCCGGGCGCACGAGCTCCTGGAATGCGAGAGCGTGCCGTGCCTGCAGGGCATGGGCCGTCGTGGAGATGTCGCTCAGCACGTCCTGGGCGGCACGTCCCACGTTGGTGGGAACGGCAAGTCCGGTGAGGATGCGACGTTTGAGACCGGCAACGCGAACCATGAAGAACTCGTCGAGGTTGCTCGCGAAGATGGCCAGAAAGTTTGTGCGTTCCAACACGGGCAGCGTGGGGTCCTCGGCGAGTTCGAGCACGCGCTGGTTAAACGCGAGCCAGCTCAGTTCACGGTCGAGGTACCTGTCGCTGGGCAGTGCCGGGTCGGTCTTGCCGAAGAGGGGATCGAAGTCATCGTCAAAGTCGCTGCCGAGACCGGAATCCGCCTGGGTAATTTCGCCATCCATTTCACTATCCTTCCAGCTTCACAGCCGCCCGGTCGACGATCCGGGGTGAACATTTCGTAAAGCGGTCAGTTTTGCAGGTGTGGGTGCATACGGCGGTACTGCACGTCGATGGTGTGGTCGGTGAAGCCGAGCGATCGATAGAGGTGGACGGGGCCGGCGCTGTCGGCTTCCACATAGAGCGCGGCCGTTGTGCAGCCCCGCTCACGCAAGTGCTCCAGGCCGACCTTCATCAGAGCGCGGCCGAGGCCGACACCCGCTGCGTCGGGATGCACTCCGATTACATAGATTTCGCCAACATGCGCCTCCACCTTGAGCCAGTTATACCCCCGCATTCGACCCTCGGCGTCGCGGATCACGAGAAAGTCGGCTGCGGCGAACCAGTGCTCGCGCTGTCGGTCCCGCAGATCGCTCTCCGTGACGGCACCCTGCTCGGGGTGGGCGGCGAAAATGAGCGCATTCAACGCGACCCACTCGGATTCGTCGACCCCGGTGCGGAAGGTGTCGATAACGAATCCCTCTGGTGTACCGGGGTGGTCTGGTGTACCGGGGAGATCCGGTCCGTCGGACTCGTCGTGCAGCGGCAGGCGCAGTTCAAGTAGGGTTCGAACGGCCACGAACCCCCACTGGACGGCAAGAGCCCGCGCCGTGGGGTGGTCGCCATGCGACCAGGCAGAAAGCTCGCCCGCTTCCTCGCCCAGTAGCGTAGCGAGGGCGGCCCCGCCGTGGCCGCGGCGACGATATTCCGGAGAGATCACCAGATCCAGTTCGCCGAGCCCCGTGAGGGCAGCCCCGACCGTGTGTCCCTCGACCTCGCGCACCAGATACGCGGCGCGCCGCGCTGCCCGCAGGTCGAGTAGCGCCTGCTCGTTGAAGGGCGCGTACCCGTCGGCTGTCGTAGCTTCGGCGGTCACCCGGTCGAATTCCGCGAGCCCGACGGCATCCGCTGGCTGGATCCGCTGAATTCGGGTGTTGGCCTGGTCAGCCGCGGAGGGAGTTGGGTACGCGTTCATCGTCGTCCTCATGCACGTTGAATCGGTAGCCCACGTTGCGCACGGTACCGATGAGTGATTCCTGATCGCCGAGCTTCGCCCGCAACCGCCGCACGTGCACGTCGACAGTTCGGGTGCCGCCGAAGTAGTCGTAGCCCCACACCTCGCTCAGGAGTTGCTCGCGCGTGAACACCCGGCTCGGATGCGCGGCGAGGAAACGCAGAAGCTCGAACTCCTTGTACGTGAGGTCGAGTGGTTTCCCGTGCACCTTGGCCGAGTAGCTGGCCTCGTCGATGACGACACCGGCCGCGCGGATGGTGGGGGAGGGCTCGTTGCGGGACACTCGCCCGGCGTTCAAGCGGATGCGGGCATCGACCTCCGCAGGCCCTGCCGAGTCGAGGATGACGTCGTCCACACCCCAGTCTGGGCTGACCGCAGCGAGGCCGCCCTCCGTAATGACGAGGAGCAGGGGAACCGAGAGGCCCGTGGTGCGCAGGATCTGGCACAGGGACTTTGCCGCCGCGAGATTGGTGCGTGCGTCCACAACAACAATGTCAGAATCCGGCGCGCTGATCAGCTGGTCCGGCTGGGCCGGAATGACGCGCGTGCTGTGAGACAGTAGGGCCAAGGCCGGGAGAACATCATTGTTGACCGCCGAGGTCAGGATCAACAACTGCAAACGAGGCCTCCAAGTATCGTGCGGCTTATCTTACCGTGCACGTGAATTGTCCCGGAGCAGGGCAGAATGGAACGGTGAGCGGGCAGTGGAATTCCATCGTGGCAGTCTGGGTGCTCGCCGTCGTGGGCGCCACCCTCACCGGAGCGTTCGCACGTGCGGGTGAAACTCTCGCCGGCGTCGGTCTCACCCTGGCCGGGTGCACGCTCATCACCCTGTGCCTGCAACTCGCCACCGGGCGCAAAGAGGGCTACGTCATTCGGGTGACCGCCAGCATCGTCGGCGCGGTGATTGTGCTAAGCACTGCTACCGTCGTGTTCGCCGCGGTCGGCCTCGCCTAACCCGCGCCCGGTCTGAACTGGGGGCACACGCCGGAACCGGCCTCCTCCCTGCCGAGCACTAGACTGTGGGCATGTCGCTGCTTGCAATCGAACTCTTCTTCCTGGGCCTCCTGGGTCTCGCCAGCCTGTCGATCGCCTGGGTTTCCGGGTTGGTCGTCTTCAAGCTCTTCCGGGGGCAGCGTTAGCCTCCATGCGTGAGATTCCGGTTGGCCTGCCCTCCGAGCTCGTGCCGCTCTCGTGGCTGCTTGGTGTCTGGGAAGGGTCCGGCGTGCTGGAATACCAGATCGGCGAGGAATCGGTCAGTCGTACCTTTGGGCATCGCCTGAGCTTCAGTCACGACGGCCTGCCCTATTTGAACTACAGCTCGTACACCTGGCTTGAGCCGGAATTCGGGTCAGAGAGCGACGACAAGATTCCGCTCGCCACCGAGACTGGTTATTGGCGCCTCAGTCGCCCGCAGACCAGCGGTGACCCTGGCCCCGGTCTGCTGCCCGGCGAGGGCGAACGTCCCTTCAACACCACCGAGGCCGTGGAGACCCTGCGCAACGCGGCCGGGGGCTTCGACATCGAGGTCGTGCTCGCGCACCCAGCCGGGGTGGCCGAGCTCTACCTCGGCCAGGTCACGGGCCCGAGAATCGATCTCGCGACCGACGCCGTCGTGCGCACTGCGGGCGCCAAACCCTACGCTGCTGCCACCCGCCTTTACGGTCTCGTTGACAACCATCTGCTGTGGGCGTGGGACATTGCGGCCCTGGGTCAGAAACTGCGAACGCACGCGTCCGGTCGGCTCGCGCACATCGAATAGCGACCGCCCCCTGCCCGCGCGCAGCGGGTGGTAATACAGTGGAAGAGATGACTCACATGACGAAGTCCCCTCTGCTCGAACTCGACGGTGCCGTGGAGGCCGAGGGCATCGACGCGGGTGTCGCGGCGCACTACGGCAACCCGATGATCGAACAGCGATCCCTGCTCGCCGGCCGCGCAGTGGTCGACCTGTCGCACCACGGAGTGCTCGCGGTGTCCGGCCCCGATCGCCTCACCTGGCTCAACTCGATCGCGAGCCAGGAGCTGCGCAGCCTCGCGGTGGGGGAATCGACGGAGACCCTGTTACTCGACCCGTCCGGGCACCTCGAATATGCCATTCGCGTGATGGATGACGGTGTGCAGGCGTGGTTGCTAGTGGAAGCCGCCGAGCTGCCTGGCCTGCAGGCCTTCCTCGACCGGATGAGGTTCACCCTGCGAGTGCAGGTCGTGGACTTCACCCTGAGCTACGCCACGGTCGGGTCGATGGCCGTTTCGCCGGCGGATGTGCTCGGCAGTGTGGGCCTCGAAGTGTCGAGCCCCAACGGGGTCCCGCTTGCCTGGCACGACCCCTGGGTGGGCGTGTCTCGCGGCGGTTATCAGTACGCCGAGATTGTAGAACACCCGGGAACCTCCTGGCGCTGGACCGAGATGCTCGTGGCACGCCCGGAGCTGCCGCTGTTGCGCGACAAAATGGGAGCGCATCCCGTGGTCGTGCCGGCCGGGCTGATCGCCCTCGAGGCGCTCCGGATTGCCGCCTGGCGACCTCGGCGCGCGCGGGAAGTGGATGAGAAGACCCTGCCGCATGAGCTGGACTGGCTGCGCACCGCCGTGCACCTGAACAAGGGGTGCTACCGCGGACAGGAGACCGTGGCCAAGGTGCACAACCTGGGCCACCCGCCGCGGCGCCTCGTGATGTTGCATCTCGATGGTTCCGAGGGGGTGCTGCCGGCCCACGGCGACGAGGTGCAGGCCGATCGGGTGCGCAGGGGCCCGCCTGCTGATCCGGCCGCAGCAACAGAGACCGAGCGTGTCACGATCGGTACCATCACCTCGAGCGCCATCCACTACGAGCTCGGTCCGATCGCCCTCGCCGTGGTCAAGCGCACGGTGCCCGACACGTCGACCCTGTTCGTGCAGTCGCAGGACGTGTCGATCTCGGCCAGCCAACAGGTGATCGTGCCGCAGTCCGCTGGTTCGGTGGCCGACATTCCCCGGCTGCCCCGGCTGGGCGCCCGCACCCCCGGCCACTGACCCGTGGCGGCGGCCCCACTCGCTAGAGTAGGGTGCATGTCTGCCCCCTATACCCTCGTCCTCCTCCGCCACGGCCAAAGCACCTGGAACCAGCAGAACCTGTTCACCGGATGGGTGGACGTTCGCCTCAGCGAGCAGGGCGTCACCGAAGCCACGCGCGCCGGCGAGCTGCTGAAAGAAGCCGGCCTGCTGCCCGACGTGCTGCACACGAGCCTGCTGAGCCGTGCCATTCAGACCGCGAACCTCGCGCTCGAGGAGGCCGACCGCCTCTGGGTCCCCGTCAAGCGCTCCTGGCGCCTCAATGAGCGCCACTACGGCGCCCTGCAGGGACTCGACAAGGCCGAGACCCTGGCCACCTACGGCCAGGAGCAGTTCATGCTGTGGCGACGCTCCTTCGACACTCCGCCGCCCGTGCTGGCCGACGACAACGAGTGGTCCCAGGCGAAAGACCCGCGCTACGCCGGCCTCGGCGACGACCTGCCGCGCACCGAGTGCCTCAAGGACGTCGTCGAGCGGATGCTGCCCTACTGGGAGTCCGACATCGCGCCCGACCTGCGCACGGGCCAGACCGTGCTCGTGACCGCGCACGGCAACTCGCTGCGCGCCCTCGTGAAGCACCTCGACGGCATCTCAGATGACGCCATCGCCGAACTCAACATCCCCACCGGTATCCCGCTCGTCTACAAGCTCGGCGACGACATGATGCCGCTCGGCCCCGGCGAATACCTCGACCCGGAGGCCGCCGCCGCCGGTGCCGCCGCCGTAGCAGCACAGGGCAACAAGAAGTAGCGACCCGATCACGAAAAGGCCCCGTCAGCACGAGGTGACGGGGCCTTTTTCGCGCGTGGACGGTTACGCGTTGATGTCCTGGTGCCAGGCGCCGGTGCCGAGGTACTGCACCTTCTTGGCGATGGACACGGCGTGGTCGGCGAAGCGTTCGTGGTAACGGCTTGCGAGGGTGGCGTCGACGGTGTCGGCGGCCTGGCCCTTCCAGCTGTCACCGAGAACGGCTTCGAAGACGCTGAGGTGCAGCGCGTCTACCTTGTCGTCTTCGTTTCGGATGGCCTCGGCGAGCTTCATGTCCTCGGACGTCAGCAGGTCGGTGAGCATCTTCGAGATGACCACGTCAAGTGCTCCCATCTGGGCGAAGGTGCTGCGCAGGCCCTGGGGGATGACTTTGTCGGGAAAACGGTAGCGGGCGAGCTGGGCGATGTGGGTCGACAAGTCACCCATTCGCTCGAGCGATGCACTGATCCGCAGGGCGCTCACCACAATGCGCAGGTCCCTGGCCACCGGCTGCTGGCGGGCGAGGATGGTGATGGCGAGCTCGTCCAGCTCTACGGTCAGCTCGTCGATTTTCTCGTCTTCGGTGATTGCCTCTTCGGCGAGGCCGACATCCGACTCGTTGAATGCACGGGTGGCCTTGTCGATCGAAATAGCGACGAGACGGGAAATCTCCACAAGGCGCGACTGCACCTCGGCAAGTTCCGATTGAAATACTTCACGCATGGGTGTGTGGTCCTTTCTCAGGCGCGCGGCGCCGCGTCTTAGACCCGCATTGGCCCCGTCAAATTGTGCCGCACCAAAGTGAACAGCAGATGCCGGGGAATTGAACAGTTACTAAAGTACAGGGTATGCAGCCGTCTTGCTGCGTTGGACACCCGCGAAACCTCAGTAATCTAGGTCTATGCAATCGACATGGCTCGTGCTGGTGTCACTGGCACTCGGGCTGGGGGTCGGTGCCGGCTTTATGGCGCTGCTGCAATTGGCGGAGCACCACGGCCGCCGCGCCGCCGAAGTGGTCAACCCCGTGGTGCCCGACGGAATCGACCAGGTGCTGGACGCACTGGAGTCCGCCGGAATCGTGCTGGACCCGTCGAACAACGTGATCAAGACATCCGCTGCCGCCCTCACCATGGGCCTCGTGTTCAGCCAGCAGCTCGTTCATGCCGAACTCATCGAGCTGGCCCGACAGGTGCGGCGCAGCGGCGAGGCCATCTCGCAGGACCTTGTGCTGTCCAGGGGGCCCTTCAACGACGCGAGCCTGCGGTACCGGGTGCGGCTCGCCCGGCTCGGAACGCGGTACGTGCTGATCCTCGCCGAAGACCGCACGGAATCATTCCGCCTCGACGAGGTGCGCCGTGACTTCGTGGCGAACATCAGCCACGAGCTCAAGACGCCGATCGCTTCCGTGAGTCTGCTCGCGGAGGCCCTGGATCAGGCAGCAGACGAACCCGTGCAAGTGCGGCGCTTCGCCAACCGGCTGACGACCGAATCCGCCCGGCTTGGCCGGCTCACACAGGAGATCATCGAGCTGTCGCGTCTGCAGGCGCAGGACGCGCTCGCGACTCCGGAGTACCTCGACGTGGATGCCCTCGTCGCAGCCGCGGTGGACCAGAGCCGTGTCGTGGCCGAAGCCCAGAACATCACCCTCGCAGTCGGCAAGAAATCCGGCGCGCGGGTCTACGGCGACGAGAAACTACTCGTCGTGGCCGTGCATAACCTGGTCTCCAATGCCGTCAATTACTCGCAGCCCGGTTCCCGGGTGGGAGTGGGCGTGCGCAGACAGAAGAACGTCGTCGAGATCACCGTAACCGACCAGGGTATCGGTATCGCCGAGGCGGACATCGACCGAGTGTTCGAGCGCTTCTTTAGGGTGGACCAGGCCCGCTCGCGGCACACCGGAGGCACGGGCCTCGGACTGTCGATCGTCAAGCACGTGGTGCAGAACCACGGCGGCGACATTCGCGTGTGGTCACAACCCGGCAGCGGCTCCACCTTCACCATCCGGCTTCCCGAGGCGGCGACTCCCGCTGCCATCACCCCCACCGCGAACGCGGCGACAGGAGACATCCAGTGACACGAATTCTTTTGGTCGAAGACGAGAGCGCGCTCAGCGAGCCGCTGAGCTTCCTGCTGGAACGCGAGGGCTACGAGATCACCGTGGCGGAGGACGGCCCGAGCGCCCTCGCCGAGTTCGACCGCAACGGCACCGACCTGATTCTGCTCGACCTCATGTTGCCCGGGATTCCCGGCACCGAAGTGTGCCGCGAGATCCGGGTGCGCTCCACGGTTCCCATCATCATGGTCACCGCGAAGGACTCCGAGGTCGACATCGTCGTGGGGCTCGAACTCGGGGCCGACGACTACGTGACCAAGCCGTACTCGACCAGGGAGTTGCTCGCGCGCATCCGGGCGGTCATGCGCCGCCACACCGAACAGGACGACGTCGACGACGAAGGAGTGCTCGAGGCGGGCACCGTGCGGATGGATATCGAGCGCCACACCGTGGCGGTGTCTGGCGAGGTCGTGAATATGCCGTTGAAGGAATTCGAGCTGCTCGAGTTCCTGCTGCGCAATGCCGGACGCGTGCTCACCCGTGGGCAGCTCATCGACCGGGTGTGGGGCACCGACTACTTCGGGGACACCAAGACGCTTGACGTGCACATCAAGCGCATCCGCTCGCGCATCGAAGCCACCCCGTCAGACCCGACGATGCTCGTGACCGTGCGAGGGCTGGGCTACCGCTTCGAGGCTTGACCCGGCGGCGACGGAGACTGCGGAAGCGGATACACCGATGCCCCCGGCCGCCTGAGCGGGCCGGGGGCATCCGTGGGGTGCTGGATCAGGCGGCAGGCGTCGCCGTGGGGATCAGGTCCGCATATTCGACGCCTGTCGTGCCGTCGAGAATCGGCAGCAGCAGTTGCACGCCGGTCTCCTCGCCGTACTGGAAGAAGACCGGGAACAGATCGCCGGGAGCGGCGTCGAGGTTCTCCAAGAGCACGCTCGGACGGTCTTCTGTGCCGATTGTGACGCTCGAGTTGGCGCGAATGGTGACGTTCTCCGTGACCTTCTGGCCGCCGGCCTCGTACTGCACGGTGACGCTCTGGGCAGAGTCGCCCTTGTTGACGGCTGTGACGAGGAGGCTCGCGGTGGAGCCGTCTTCGGAGAGCAGCATGGCGTTGCGGAAGGCGATCTCGCCCACGTCGCCACTCACTCCGTCACTGGGGTCGTACTGAATGAGCGTGGCCTGAGGAGCGTAGAACCCGCAGGCGCTCGTTCCCAGCAGGATGCCGGCCGCTAGAAAAACCGATGCAACTATGCGCGCACTCACAAGACCTCCACAATCAAGGCAGCGGCCGGGCGGATTGGCACGGCGCTGCAAAACTTCGCGATGAGATCAGCTTAGCGGCGCGGGCGCGCCGGGCGGTACGGTGTCTCAAACCTGCCGCACCTTACCACTGGGTGCTGTGGTATCCTAGACGTTGCTGAAGGGATACACATACATGCTTTTTGAGGTTGGCGAAACTGTCGTTTATCCCCACCATGGTGCCGCGATGATCACAGAGGTCAAGACGAGAATCATCAAGGGTGAAGAAAAGCTGTACCTGAAACTGAACGTGACGCAGGGTGACCTCACCATTGAGGTTCCCGCCGAGAACGTCGACCTCGTCGGCGTTCGCGACGTGATCGGCCGAGAGGGACTCGACAAGGTGTTCGAGGTGCTGCGCGCGCCGTTCACCGAGGAGCCCACGAACTGGTCACGACGCTATAAGGCCAACCTCGAGAAGCTCGCGTCCGGTGACGTGATCAAGGTCTCAGAGGTCGTGCGTGACCTGTGGCGCCGCGACCAGGACCGTGGCCTTTCCGCCGGCGAGAAGCGCATGCTGGCCAAGGCTCGTCAGATCCTGGTCAGCGAGCTCGCGCTCGCAGAGAAGACCGACGAAGAGAAAGCTTCCACCGTTCTCGACGAGGTTCTCGCGTCCTAACGCTTCATTCCCCGCGACAGGCGGCGCCGTGAGGTGCCGCCTTTCTCATGCCCCGTTCTGGGGCACGTTCCGACCGCAAAAACTCCAATAGATGGTGTTCTGACATGACTGATTGCCCCACCCCCGTGGTCGCGGTCATTGTGGTCGCCGCCGGCAGTGGCACCCGCCTCGGGCGCTCGCACCCGAAGGCCTTCGTGCACCTCGGCGGAAGTACCCTGCTCGAGCACGCCCTCCGGGCGGTGTTCGCGCTGAGCGAGCCCGTTCAGGTGATCGTCGTTGCCCCGGAAGACCGGGTGTCGGAGGCGCGCGCCATCGCGGCCGACGCCGCCGCAGCATCCGCCGCCCTGGGCCACGCTGCCCCGGCAGAGACCGTCGAGGTCGTGGCCGGAGGTGCCACCCGCCAAGAATCCGTTCGTTATGGTCTCGCCGTGCTGCGCGACGGCGTCGAAATCGTGCTCGTGCACGACGCGGCGCGCGCGCTCACGCCCCCCGCACTCTTTGAGCGGGTCGTGGGGGCGGTGCGTGACACTGGTGTCGGCGTCATCCCGGGGCTGCCGGTGGTGGACACTATCAAACGCGTCGACGTCAGCGGCGGCATCCTCGGCACCGTCGACCGTTCCGAACTCTCGGCGGTGCAGACCCCTCAGGGTTTTCCCCGCAACCTGCTCGTGGCGGCTCACGACTCGCTCGCTGACGAGGCAACGGATGACGCGGCGCTCGTGGCCGCCGCCGGCCACCGCGTACACGTGGTCACCGGAGACGCCCGCGCGTTCAAGATCACGACGCCGCACGACCTCGAGCGCGCGGAACTGGTGCTGGGCGTTCGCAACCCGGCCCCTGCCGTCGTTCTGCCGCGGGTCGGCACCGGCCTGGATGTGCACGCCTTCGACGACGAGTCCGAGCTGTGGCTCGCGGGCCTGTTCTGGCCGGGGGAGCGCGGCCTGTCCGGCCACAGCGACGGCGACGTGGCCGTGCACGCGGTCTGTGACGCCCTACTGGGAGCCGCCGGACTCGGCGACGTGGGTGGCGTCTTCGGCACGAGTGACTCACGATTCGCCGGGGCGCACGGCGATGTCTTCCTCGAAGAAACCCTGCGCCTCGTGACCGCCGCCGGTTTCGGCGTGGGCAACGTGTCGCTGCAGATCATCGGCAATCGGCCCCGCTTCGCTCCCCGCCGGGCCGAGGCCGAAGCGCTGCTCGCCAGCATTCTGCGCGCCCCGGTGAATATCGCCGCGACAACCACGGACGCCCTCGGCTTCACCGGCCGCGGCGAGGGTATCGCCGCCTCGGCGACGGCGTTGCTGGTGCCGCTCGTTCTCGCTGCCCCGTCGCTCGCAGAGCCCCCTGTCCTAAGCTTGGACGTGTGACCATGCGACTCTACGATTCCAAGGCCCAGGCTCTGCGCGATTTTGTGCCCCTCGAGGCGGGCAAGGTCGGAATCTACGTCTGCGGTCCCACCGTGCAGTCGTCCCCGCACATCGGACACCTGCGCAGCGCCCTCGTCTACGACCAGCTGAGGCGCTGGCTGAGCTACCGCGGGCTGACCGTCACGTTCATTCGCAACGTCACCGATATTGACGACAAGATTCTCGTGAACGCGCAGGGTTCCAGCGAGGAATGGTGGGCACTCGCCTACCGCTACGAGCTCGAATTCACGGCCGGCTACCAGCGCCTGGGCATCCTGGCCCCCACCTACGAACCGCGCGCCACCGCGAGCATCCAGGAGATGCAGAACCTGATCTCGCGCCTGATTGAGAAAGACCACGCCTACCCGGCCGACGACGAGTCCGGCGACGTGTACTTCGACACCGCGAGCTGGCCCTCCTACGGCGACCTCACTCGGCAGGGGCAGGGCGATATGGAAGCCGCGGCAGATGCCGACCCGCGCGGCAAGCGCGACCCGCGCGACTTCGCCCTGTGGAAGGGCCGCAAGGACGACGAGCCCGAGTCCGCCGCGTGGGCCTCGCCCTGGGGCGCTGGCCGCCCGGGCTGGCACATCGAATGCTCGGCCATGGCCAGCCGCTACCTCGGTGCTGAATTCGACATCCACGGCGGCGGCCTCGACCTGCGTTTTCCGCACCACGAGAACGAGCTCGCGCAGTCCAGTGCCGCCGGCGACGCCTTCGCCCAGTTCTGGATGCACAACGGTCTCGTGCACGTGAACGGGCAGAAGATGTCCAAGTCACTCGGCAACTCCATTTACGCCGCCGAGTTGCTCGACCAGGCCCGTGCCATCGTCGTACGTTACTACCTCGGCGCCGCGCACTATCGCTCCACGATCGACTACCACGACGGTGCGTTGATCGAGGCCGAAGCCGCCCTCGAACGCGTCGAAAGCTTTCTCGACCGTGCCGAACGCCGACTGGCCGACACCCGCTTCGCGGGCTCCGGCGCACTCGTCGTGCCGACCGAATTCGCCGAGGCCATGGACGACGACCTCGCCGTGCCGCAGGCCCTCGGGGTGCTGCACGACACCGTTCGCGCCGGCAACGCGGCGCTCGACGCCGAAGACCTGCACGCCGCGGCATCCGCTCGCGGTGAAGTACTGGCCATGAGCGAGGTGCTCGGAATTAATCCGTTGTCCACCGGCTGGTCGGTCGCAACGGATGAGCCGGCCATGGTCGCGCTCACCGCCCTCGTTGAGCGCCTGCTCAAGGATCGTGAGACCGCGCGGGATACCCGCGACTACCAGGCCGCAGACCGTATCCGGGACGAACTCGTCGTCGCCGGAATAACCATCGAAGACACACCCTCGGGTGCCCATTGGAGTTTTGACTGATGAAGAACACAGACCGCAAGGCACGCACCGGGTCCGTGCGCAAGGGCAGCCGCGGCGGCCAGGTGGGTTCGGGCGGCCAAGGCCGCCAGGCCCTCGAGGGCAAGAAGCCCACGCCCAAGGCCGAAGACCGTCCGTACCACCCCGCCGGCAAGAAGAAGGCCGCCAAGGAGCGCTTCGCTGCGGCCGGCGGTTTCGCGTCGCGCCCCAGCAAAGATGCGAGCAACGAGAGTGGCCCGCGCGGCGGGGCGCGCGGCGGCTCTCGTGGCGGTTCGTCCAGCGGACGCCCGCAGACCCCCCAACGCAGCACCGGCAACTCCGGCGGCGGCGGCGCGTCCACGCGTCGCGCCAAGCAGGTCGACGAGCACGAAATCGTCACCGGCCGCAACTCGGTCGTCGAGGCGCTCCGCGCCAAGATTCCCGCGAGCGCCCTGTACATTGCGTCGCGTATCGAGATGGATGAGCGCGTCAAAGAGGTTCTCCTCATGGCGACGAGCCGCAACATCCCGATCCTCGAGGTCATGCGCCCCGAGCTCGACCGCCTCGCCGGCCGTGACTCAGTGCACCAGGGCCTCGCCCTCAAGGTTCCGGCGTACGAATACGCGCACCCGATGGAGCTGCTGCAGCTCACGATCAGCCGCGGCCACAAGCCGTTGTTCGTGGCCCTCGACGGCATCACTGACCCGCGCAACCTGGGTGCCATCATCCGCTCGACCGCCGCATTCGGCGGACACGGCGTGATTGTGCCGCAGCGTCGCTCGGTGGGGGTCACAGCTTCGGCGTGGAAGACCTCGGCCGGCGCCGCCGCCCGCACGCCCGTCGCCATGGCGAGCAACCTCACCCAGACGCTCAAGGCACTCAAGGAACAGGGCGTGTTCGTGCTCGGCCTCGACGGCGGCGGAGACGTGCAGCTGCCGGAGCTCGGCTTGGGCTTCGCCGAGCGTCCAATCGTGATCGTCGTCGGCAGCGAGGGCAAGGGCCTGTCCCGCCTCGTCACCGAGACCTGCGACGCCATCGTCTCGATTCCGATCAGCGCCGACACCGAGTCGCTCAACGCCGGAATCGCCGTGGGCGTGACCCTTTACGAGGTCTCCCGCCTCCGAGCCCAAATCAAGCAAGCCAAACTGGCCAACTAGCCCCCGCCCCTGCACGGGGCGCGGGCCCGGGGCGCGGGCCCAGTCTATAAACTGGGCCCACGCACATATGGTGGGCCAGGGCCATTGCGCCGGATGGCCATCGGCCGTCCCACGTTGGTCGCGCGCGCCGAGGGCGGGCCCCGCCCGCCCTGCACGGGGCGCGGGCCCGGGGCGCGGGCCCAGTCTATAAACTGGGCCCACGTTCAGAGGGTGGGCCCAGCGTCCGCCACGCTCTAGGTGTACTGAGCCGACAGGTTGGTGACAGTTCGGGGTTGAAAAAGGGAGAACCTCCGGCTTCAGAACTGTGTCCGTCCTCCACAGAAAATACCTGTGGCCCGAATTTCACAACTTTGCACACAACTCAGGATTTCGCTCCCGGGTATGGTGACAATTGGCCATGCTTGAGAATCTGGAAGTGCCCAGTGCCTCCCCTGAAGGCCTTATTCTCGCCGCATCCCTCTGGGCGTCGGGTCTGACTACCCGCGCGGTGCGCGCGATGCTTGCCAGCGGTGAGCTCGTGCGCATCCGGCGCGGAATTTATGCCCTGGGTGATACGTGGCGCCGGGCTGAGACCGATGACCGATATCGCCTGTTCGTTCGCGCCACCGTGCTCGCGGCGGAGCAACCGCTCCTCCTCTCACACCATTCCGCGGCGGCGTTGCACAATCTGCCGATCATCGGACCCTGGCCAAAGGTCGTGCACGCGATCAATAATGATGCGACTGGCGGGAGCAGCGCCCGGTTCACGACGAGTCATCGAAGCGTAGTCGAGCCCGAATCCATCGCGTTGAGCGGATGCTCCGCCACCACTCTCACACGCACTCTCATCGATGTGGCGGCCAGTGCGAGCTTTCTCGTCGGCGTCACCATGATGGACCACGCCCTGCGAGTCGAGCAGGAGCGTGTACAGGGAGAACACCGGCGGGGAATTAGCGGTACTCCTGCCCTCTCGAAAGATGAGCTGTACGGTGAACTCGCGACCGTTCAACCGCGAACGGGAAGAGCGCAAGCACGCCGCGCCATCGATTTCGCGAATCCGCTTGCCGCCAACCCGGGCGAGTCGCTCAGCCGGGTGCGCATAGCCGAACTGGGCTTCGAGGTGCCCGAACTGCAGGTCCGCTTCGTCGTGCACGGGCAAGAATATTGGGTCGATTTCTTCTGGCGGGGCGTGCGCAAGATCGGCGAGTTCGACGGCAAAGTCAAGTACACCCGCGGCGTGATACTCGGCGACCGTCACCCGGGCGACGTTGTCGTCGCCGAGAAGGATCGCGAGAACCTGCTCAGACCGCACGTCAACAGCTTCGACCGTTGGGACTGGGACACCGCGCACTCGCCCCGACGTTTTTACGAGTTCTTGGTCGAACACCAGGTTCCGCGCGCATGAGAGGGTAGCGCATCACCACCAGATCCGTGAGCGGCCGCGGTGTGATTTCCGCTACCAGATACCCCGTGGGCCCACCTTATGTGCGCGGGCCTAGTTTATAGACTGGGCCTGCGTTCGGGGCCCGGGCCCCGAACGCAGGGGGAGGGGGAGGGGGAGGGGTGGTTAGACCTTGAGCTTCCAATCGGTGGCGTCGTCGGGGTCGGTTCCCGCATCTTCGGGGGCGTCGTCCGAGCGGATGACCTGAATGGGCAGCGTGATTGAGCCCGTGGGCGGGTCCATCATGGTGGCCTCGTCGCGGCGGTGGCGCAGCACATCCTGCACGTAGGAACTCACGGCTTCCGCGAGTGGAATATCGCGTGACTGGTTCTGCGCCATGTACCAGCGGTGGTCGAGCAGCTGGTGGAAGACCTCGGCGCGCTCGAGCTTGCCGCGCAGTTCCATGGGAATGGCGCGCACGACCGGCTCGAAGACGCGCACGAGCCACTCGTGGGCGACCATCTCTTCGTCGGCGTCGGCCTTTCCGTAGGCCGCGCGATACGAGTCGAGGTCATTGAGGAGGCGACGCGCCTGGTTCTCCTCGGCATCAAGCCCGGTGAGGCGCAGCAGACGACGCTGGTGGTGCCCGGCATCGACGACCTTGGGTTGGATACGCACCTTGGTGCCATCGGAATCTGTCTTGATGGTGAGTTCTTCGATGTCGAAGCCCAGGTCGTTGAGTCTCTCAACCCGCTGGGTGATGCGCCAGCGCTCCGAACTTGCGAAGGACTCGGAGCCGGTGAGTTCCTTCCACAGCGACCGGTAGGCGGCGACGATTCCGTTGCTGACCCGGATGGGGTCGAGCTCGTCGGCGACGCGACCGCCAGCCTCGAGGTCCATCAGTTCGCCGGCGATATTGACACGCGCGATCTCGAGGTCGTTCTCGCGCTGGCCGTTCGAGAGGCCGCCGGCATAGAGCTGGCCGGTCTCGGCGTCCACCAGGTAGGCGGCGAACGCTCCGGCATCACGGCGGAAGAGCGTGTTGGAGAGCGACACGTCGCCCCAGAAGAAGCCCACCATATGCACACGCACGAGCAGCACTGCGAGGGCGTCCACGAGGCGGGTGGCCGTGTCGGGGCGCAGGGTGTGCGAGTACAGGGCGCGGTAGGGCAGGGAGAACTTGAGGTGCCGGGTGACGAGGACCGATCTCAAGGGGTCGCCGTCGTCATCCGTTCGATTCGTTATCACGGCCACCGGTTCCACGCACGGCACCTCGAGACCCTGCAGGTTGCGCAGCATGTCGTACTCGCCGCGCGCCATGTCGCTCGTGGTCTCCTTGATGGCCACGACCCGGCCGCTCAGGTGAGCAAAGCGCACAAGGTGCCGGGACAAACCCTTCGGGAGTGAGGCGATGGTCTCATTCGGCCAGGCGTCGAGGGGAAGCTGCCACGGAAGGTCGAGCAGTGCGGGGTCGGCGATGGCCGAGGTGATATTGAGGGAGCCACTCATGAAAAGAGCCTAACTGTTGCACAAACGGCCGGATGGAGCGATGCTCCATCCGGCCGGATTAGGTTGTGTGAGACGGGGCTGCCTAGTCAGTGACGGCGCCGCCGAGACGGAGGCCGCTCTCGGAGTCGAACACGTGCAGGTGGTTCGGCGTAGCGGTGAGGTACACCGTCTCGCCGGCGTTCGGGTGCGAACGGCCGTCGACGCGGGCGACGATGTCGGTGCGCTTGCCCTCGATGGTGGAGTGGCCGTAGAGGTAGCCGTCGGCGCCGAGCTCCTCCACTAGGTCGACCTCGATCTGCAGGCCGTCGCCAGCGGTCGTCGACATCTGGATGTCCTCGGGACGAACACCCACGGTGACCTTCTTGCCGGCGACACTCGCGAGAGTGTCGCGCTGCACGGGGATCGTCGAGGTGCCGAACTTGATGCCACCGTCGACGGTGTCCGCGAGGAACAGGTTCATTGCGGGGCTGCCGATGAAACCGGCCACGAACACGTTCTGCGGCTTCGCGTACAGGTCGCGGGGCGTGCCGACCTGCTGCAGGATGCCATCCTTCAGAACGGCGATCCGGTCACCCATGGTGAGCGCCTCCGTCTGGTCGTGGGTCACGTAGACCGTAGTGACACCGAGGCGACGCTGCAGGCTCGCGATCTGCGTACGGGTCTGCACGCGCAGTTTGGCGTCGAGGTTGGACAGCGGCTCATCCATCAGAAACACCTGAGGCTGACGCACGATGGCGCGACCCATGGCCACGCGCTGACGCTGGCCACCGGAGAGCGCCTTGGGCTTGCGGCTCAGGTAGGGCTCGAGGTCGAGCAGCTTGGCGGCTTCGAGCACGCGGGCGGCGCGCTCGTCCTTGTTGATGCCGGCAATCTTCAGGGCGAAGCCCATGTTCTCGGCAACGGTCATGTGCGGGTAGAGAGCGTAGTTCTGGAAAACCATGGCGATGTCGCGGTCTTTTGGCGGAACATCCGTCACGTTGCGCTCACCGATGAAGATGTTGCCGTCGTTGACCTCTTCGAGGCCGGCGAGCATGCGCAGGGACGTCGACTTTCCGCAGCCGGAGGGACCGACGAGAACGAGAAACTCGCCGTCGGCGACCTGCAGGTCGAGCTGGTCAACTGCGGGGCGAGTGGAACCCGGGTAAAGCCGGGTTGCCTTGTCAAACGTGACTGAAGCCATGGTTATTAATCTCCTTCACCGGCAGGAACGTGCCGGACGATCCGTTGTGAATAGGATTTGTCAGTCCGGAGCCTGCATCGTTGAAAGTGCCGAACCTTTCCATTATGGCATAGGGCCCACGGTGGTCCGTGTGGCCGGCCCGAACAGGGGGGACAGACCCGGCGGCTGTCCGTTTGGACGATTCCCAGTGTGGGGCCGTATTATTTGCACGGGTACCAGCATTAAAACTGGGGGGATAAACCTTAATCGTGCGGAGCTAGGATTTCATGACAACCGGCGGACTGAGTGACAAGCGTCCCTCCAAGAACCAGCGACGGGATGCGGCTCGGGAGAAGGCCAAGCAGTTCCGCGTCGACCAGAAGAAGAAAGAGCGCCGCAACAAGGTGCTGCTGCAGGGCGGCGTCGGCCTCGCGGCGATCGGCATCGTCGTCGTCGTGGCCCTCGTGATCATGAACTCAATTCGCCCGGCCGTTCCCGGCCCGGCGAATATGGCGAGCGACGGGATTCTCCTCGGCGAGGGAATGACGGCGGTCACGACGAGTGCCCTCCAGCCGGAGGCCACCCCCGTGGCGTCCAAGCCTGACGCGACGGGAACCGTAGCCAACATTCGGGTCTACGTCGACTACCTCTGCCCGTTCTGCGGCGACTTCGAAACCACCAACGGCGAGCAGATTGCGAAGTGGGTTGAGTCGGGCGCTGCCACAGTGGAGATTCATCCGATCGCCATCCTGACCGGGCGCTCCGCCGGCAGTCAGTACTCGCTGCGAGCCGCGAATGCCGCGGCCTGCGTGGCGAACTACTCGCCCGACGACTTCTACGCCTTCAACTCGGCGATGTTCGTCGACCAGCCGGAAGAAAACACTGTGGGGCGCAGCGACGCTGACCTGCAGGAGCTGGTGAAGAACTCCGGTGTCAGCACGTCGCTCAGTCAGATCGACACGTGTATCACGGACGAGACCTACAAGTCCTGGGTAATCGCGGCCACCGACCGGGCGACCGGGGGGCCGATTGCTAATTCGCCGCTGGAGGCAATCGCCCAGACGCCTACGGTGCTCGTGGACGGCAAGCAGTATCAGGGCAGCCTCGGTGACCCGAAGGAATTTGCGGCCTTCGTTCTGCAGTCGGTGGGGGAAAGCTACTCCACGTCGACACCCACCCCCTCGGCGACTCCGGCTGGATAGCCTAGGATGGTTGCTTGAGGCGGAAACGCCTCATGCCGGCCTGGCGCAATTGGTAGCGCACCACTCTTGTAAAGTGGGGGTTACGGGTTCAAGTCCCGTGGCCGGCCCCATTTTCCGCGGCAGATCGGCCACGAGTGCCGCGGGACGGGCGCCTCAGACCAACACTGAACTGAGCAGCAGACTTGTTTCGCTGTTCACAATGCCGTCGACCGAGCGGATGCGGCCCAGCAGTCGGTCGAAATTGCCCAGCGAGTCCGTACGCAGCTCCGCCACGAGGTCCCAGCCGCCATTAGTCGTGTGCAGCGCGTGCACTTCCGAGAACCCACGCAGCTTGCGGATCACGGCGTCTGTCGAGCGCCCCTCCACCTCGAGCAGCGCGATTGCCCGAATCGATGACGGGTCGCGATCTTCGCGCACACGAACCGAGAACCCCACGACGGTTCCGGAATGCACCAGGCGGTCGAGCCGAGCCGTCACAGTCGAGCGGGTCACTTCAAGCTCGCGGGCGAGGCTCGCCACGGATTCCCGTGCGTTCACGCGAAGCAAGGCCAGTAGTCGGCGGTCAAGATCGTCCAGGGTCGTCATTGCACTAACTGTACGGTCGTAGTCAGCAAACTGCGCGATTTGCTGAGCAAAACAATGCTCATCCGACATGGCGGTCGCACATCGCCTATCCGTAGCGTAGAAGTACCAACGAGAGAGGGGGCGCCCGTGGTGCGCTTCGTAGATGTAGCCAACATGACCAAATGGATCGCCGAGCAGGGCGTCGAGCCCATCATCACGGGCATGGTCGACTACCTCGAACGAGACTTTCTGCGCTGGGAGAGCTTCGATAAGACCTCGCGGGTGCCGAGCCACTCCCCGTCCGGCGTGATCGAGCTGATGCCCACGAGCGACGACGAAACCTACGCGTTCAAGTATGTCAACGGCCACCCCCTGAACCCGAGCAATGGCTTCCAGACGGTGACAGCCTTCGGCGTACTCGCGAACGTCTCTAACGGCTACCCCACGTTCTGGTCGGAGATGACCCTGCTCACAGCCCTCCGCACTGGCGCTACGAGCGCCATGGTCGCCAAGCTCCTCGCCAGGCCCGGCGCCACCACGATGGCCCTCATCGGCGCCGGCACCCAGTCCGAATTCCAGGCTCTGGCCTTCCGCGCCATCCTCGGCATCACCCGGCTGCGTATCTGGGACACCGACCCCGCCGCGATCGAGAAGTTCGTTCGCAACGTCGAACCCCTCGGCTTCGACGTGGTCGTGGCAACGGATGCCCGTGACGCCGTTCGCGGCGCCGACATCGTGACCACCTGCACCGCCGACAAGGCAAACGCCACCATCCTCACAGCCGACATGATCGAGCCCGGCATGCACTTGAATGCGATCGGCGGAGACTGCCCCGGCAAGACCGAACTCGACGCCGAGATCCTGCGCCGCGGCACCGTTTTCGTGGAGTTCCCTCCGCAGACCCGCATCGAAGGCGAGATTCAGCAGCTGGAAGCCGACTCCCCGATCACCGAGATCTGGCAAGTGCTCGCCGGCCAGGCCGCCGGCCGTACCTCGGCCGAACAGGTGACGGTCTTCGATTCCGTCGGCTTCGCCATCGAGGACTTCTCCGCCCTGCGCTACGTGCGCGACGCCGTCGATGGAACCCGCTTCTTCGAGGAGGTCGACCTGATCGCCAACCCCGTCAACCCCAAGGACCTCTTCGGCCTCGTGGCAGCGGCCGTTCCGGCGCTCGTCTAAGCCCTGGCGAACATGTCGGCACAGGCTCCGCGCGCGGCCGTTCTCGTTCGTCCGCACCACTTCCATCCCAATCCGCAGACCCAGGCCGACAACTCCTTCCAGTCCGCGGTCGTGTCCGGCGCCGACGCCACGCTCGCGGCTCGTGCCTTCGACGAAGTCACGGCCGCGGCCGCCGTCCTGCAGGCGCACGGCGTCACCGTGCACCTCTTCGACGACGACCGGGACGTGACACCCGACAGCGTCTTCCCGAACAACTGGTTTTCGACGCATGCCGGCGGGCACGTTGCCCTCTACCCGATGTACGCCCCGAATCGTCGCAGCGAGCGTCGTTCCGACATCGTCGAACTGCTCAAGGAGCGCTACCGCGTTCAGGACGTCATCGACTACTCCGGCCTCGAGCACGACGGCATCTACCTCGAAGGCACCGGCGCCATGGTGCTCGACCACGTGAGCCGGGTGGCCTACGTGGCTCGCTCGCACAGAGCCGACCCGATCGCCCTCGAGCGGTTCTGCACCAACTTCGGCTATGAACCGATGGCCTTCGACGCCGTCGACGAGTCGGGCACGGCCTGTTATCACACCAACGTGATGATGTGCATCGCCACCGATTTCGCCCTGATTAGTCTCGACATGATCACCTCGCCTGCCCGCCGCCAGGAAGTTTCCGAGCGGCTCGCGGCACCCGGCCGAACCGTGCTCGACCTCAGCCATGCGCAGATTCGCAACTTTGTGGGCAACGCCATCGAGCTGCGTGGGTCGGCCGGGCGCGTTCTCGCGCTCTCCCGCCGGGCACTGAACGCGCTCACGCCGAGGCAGCTCGGCGTAATCGAGTCGAGTGCCGCCGTGGTTCCGCTCGATGTTCCGACCATCGAGCTCGCCGGCGGATCCGTGCGGTGCATGATCGCCGGCATCCATCTGGAGGAACGCCCCGGACCGCCCGCCGTCGCATCGACCCCGCAACGGGTGCACCGTGGTGTGACAACGGGGGCGCGCATCTACGCCGCCTGACCGCGCCGACTCCTCGTCGTCGGTGGCGAATTCAAGACATCCTCACCACCGAGACCGACGTCCCGCAGCACTTCGGGGTGGCAGCTACCCTGCGCGGAAAATGTCCTGAATGCGCCACCTGCGCGGCACACGCGTGGCATCGGCGGGGCGAGCGGATGTCGGCGCCGAGCCGGCGGCATCCGTCTCCCTCTAGGATTACCTGAGTGACAGAACTGCGAACCCACCACGCTGTGAGCGATCCCGCTGTGTCGACCCGGTCAGTACTTCCGGTATGGCTCGCCGTGGTCTTCTCGGTGCTGATCGGCGCGATGTATGCCGTGCAGTCTCGCGTGAACGGCGAGCTCGGCGTTCGGATCGGCGACGGATTCACGGCGGCAGTGATCTCCTTCGGCTCCGGCCTCGTGCTGCTCTCCGTCGCCATGCTGTTGTGGCCCACCGGTCGGCGGGGACTCACCCGGGTGGGCGAGGCCGTGCGCGGCGGGGAACTCTCCTGGTGGCACCTGTTCGGCGGGGTGTCTGGCGCGCTCTTCGTGCTGTCGCAGGGGCTGGCAGCCTCCCTCCTGGGACTCGCTCTCTTCTCGGTGGCCATCGTGGCCGGCCAGACGATCAGTGGGTTGCTCATGGACCAATTCGGGGTCGGCCCCGGAGGCAAACGGCCCCTCACCGCGACCAAGGTCATTGGAGTCCTCGTGGCGCTGGCGGCTGTGGCGTGGACGGTCTCCGGCCAGCTGAAGAGCGACGTTCCCCTGTGGTTGCTCTGGCTGCCGCTCGCGGCCGGCATCGCGCAGGGCTGGCAGCAGGCCGTAAACGGGCACGTGCGCATCCTGGCCCGCAGCGCCCTCACCGCGACTTTCCTCAACTTTCTCACCGGAACGATCGCGCTATTTCTTGCGGCCGTGCTGCACGGCCTTGCCGTGGGCTTCCCCACCGCCCTGCCGACGTCCCCGTGGCTGTACCTCGGCGGGGCCATCGGCTGCATCTTCATCGCCGGCGCCGCCGTCGTGGTGCGCACCACGGGCGTGCTGCTGCTCGGGCTGTCCATCGTGGCGGGCCAACTGCTCTGCGCCCTCGCCATCGACCTGATCGCGCCCACGTCCGGGCACCCGCTGGGCCTCACGACCGTCGGGGGAACGGCGCTCGCGCTCGCCGCCGTGGTCATCGTGGGATTCCGCTGGCGGCTGGTCGGACGCCGACGCTAAAGCGGGTCGGGAGTCAGAGCGCGCTGAGGTAGTCGCAGGGGTCGATCACGGCGCGATTACCCGCCGTGCAGTCGGCGGGTACGCCGCCCACGTAGAGCCAGCCGAGCAGCTCCTCCGACGGGGCGAGGGCATGCACCAGGCGCACCGACTTGGCACGCACGAGCGGCCCGGTGCGCCACATCACGCCCCAGCCGGCGGCGCCCAACAGCAGGCTGAGCAGATGCGCGACCCCGGCGGCCGCGGCGTCTTGCTCCCAGACCTGTACCGGGGTGTCGTCGCGGCGGCAGGCCACGATCGCCACGAGCAGCGGAGCTCGGAGCGGTTTCCGTCGTAGCTTGGCGGCGTCTTCGTCCGTGCAGACAGATGCCGTGACGAACGCGTCGCCCAGGCGCTCGCGCGCCTCGCCTCGCAGCTCGATTAAACGCCAGGGACGCAGAGACGCGTGGTCCGCTGCCCGCGCGGCCGCGGCTACGAGGGGCAGCAGCTCGGCCTGGGTGGGAGCCTCTGCGGTCACCTGGGAATGAGATCGGCGATTCGCGACGGCCGCGAGAACCCCCGATTCGTGGCCGTCGCTCGGCATCGTTATTCTGCAGCCGTGAAGTTGAGCGAAATTGAGTTCATGCAGTACCGGTCGCCGGTGGGCGTGCCGAAACCGTCGTCGAAGACGTGGCCGAGGTGCGAGTCGCAGTTCGCGCAACGAACTTCGGTGCGCACGGTGCCAAGGGAGCGGTCTTCGATGAGCTTCACGGCTTCCGGGCGCACCGACTCGTAAAAGCTGGGCCAGCCGCACCCGGAGTCGAATTTCGTGCCGCTCTGGAACAGCTCGGCGTTGCACGCGCCGCACGTGTAAATGCCCGAGCGAGATTCGTCGAGCAGCTCACCGGTCCACGGACGTTCGGTGCCCGCTTCGCGCAGAACCGCATACTTCTCGGGGGAGAGTTCCTCGCGCCATTGAGCGTCTGACTTCGTGACCTCGTGGTCCATGGTGATTCCCTTCGTTACGCAGGTCCCGCAAACGCGTGACCACTCTCTCAAATTGATCTACTCCAGACTAAACTCATGGGGCCTCGGCGGCATTCCGCTTTCGGGCAGGTTCAGGCGAATCGTCAGGCGAAACGCGGCCCGCCCGGCTCGGTGCGGCCAACAACCAGCCGGGCTGAATAGGATGACGGTGTTGCACGATCCCCGTGCCTCGCAGGGCCGGATGAGGAGGTGTCACGTGGACGGTGCGCGTGAACCGACTTCCCCCGGCAGCGGCGAGACCCCGCAGCTGGCGGAACGCGACACGGCGATCCTCGCCTTCGAAGGCCGCTGGTGGAGAAGCCCCGGCGCCAAGGAGGAAGCCATTCGGCTGGAATTCTCGCTTTCGGCGGCCCGCTATTATCAGCTTCTGGCCGTGTTGATCGATTCGCCGCTCGCGCTGGCTTACGATCCCATGCTGGTCAAGCGTCTGCAACGGATGCGGGAAGCTCGCGCCGTAGCGAGAGCCGGGCGCTCCCTCACCCTGCGCGACTGATCCTCATCCCTTCACATCGAGACCCCGACCAAGGACCGAACCAGACCTACGATGCCCACTCATGACGTACGCGACAGATTCGACCACCTTCCGCACGATCTCCATCGCGTGGGCGCACACCGTGCTCCCGGACGCAAGGGGCGAGGCTGGGTGGCGTTCTGGTGGGCTCTGGGCGCAACCATCGCCCTGATTGCCGCCGGAGTGTTCGGAATCTTGTCCCTCAACGACAGGCTGAACATCAGCATTCCCGGCATCTCGGCCTCCGCCGATCCCAGTGCCTCCGCAGAGCCGTCAGCGGAGCCGACGCCCGTGGCCACGGTGGATCCCGCTCTCAGCGTGACGGTGCTCAACGGATCGTCATCGAACGGGGTGGCGGCATCCGCTGCGGGCACCCTCGAAGAAGCCGGTTGGACCGTGGGCGCCACGAGCAACGCGAACTCCCAGGACCAGCCCGCGACCATCATCTACTACGCGGACGCGTCACTTGAAGGCGCGGCTCTCGGAGTGGTGCAGTCACTGCCCGGTGCGACCATTCTGCTCGCCGACGATTTCGTCGACTCCGGTGCAGACCTGACCGTGGTCATCGGGAACGATTATGTGGCTCCCCCGGAGTAGGTTTCACCCGAAGATCCGCATGATCCCGGGCGCAGACCGATCGTTCTACTAGCGACGATATGTGCCCGCGTCAACCCCCTTTTCTTCTCTCGCCGCTTCGCTACTATCTGGTGTGGTCAAACGTTTAATTCGCGCACACAGCTCTCGCGAGAGGGCAGGGCACGCGAGCTGAATGATCGCAGCTTCTGCGGCAGGCCCGGTACGGCCAATGGGCAGTTGCCGACGCAATCACAGCACCAAGGAGTAACACATGGCGAACGGAACCGTGAAGTGGTTCAACGCTGAAAAGGGTTTCGGCTTCATCACCGTTGATGGGGGAGGGCAAGACGTTTTCGTCCACTACTCCGCCATCGACATGAGCGGATACAAGGTTCTGGAGGAAGGCCAGCAGGTCGTCTTCGAGGTCGGTGCGGGAGCCAAAGGCCCCCAGGCCGAGTCGGTTCGTCCGGCCTAAGGGTCCAATTTCAAGGCACACCCCCGACTAACGCCGCCCGGTGCTACGGGCGGCGTTAGTGTGTCGAGGTGAAGGTAATACAGACACGGGCCGCATCGCCCCGCAGGTTCGGTCGCATCGTCGCGGTGCTCATCCCGGCGTTGTTGCTGACCGCATGCTCCGGCGCGGCCCCGGCACCGACCCCCACTCCGAGTGCGTCCGGTTGGGAATCCAGCTATGCCGAGCCCGACCCCGTCGTGCTGGCGCCGCTCCGGGGTACCGAGGTGTCGGCGGCAGCACTGGCTCATCCGTCGCTCGCCGCGAAGATCGACAACCACGAGGCCGCCCGCCCGCAGGCCGGCCTGGAACGAGCCGACATCGTCTTTGAGGAGCTCGTCGAGGGCGGAATCACCCGCTATGTCGCCGTGTGGCACTCCGATGTTCCCGACGAGGTGGGGCCCGTGCGCTCGATCCGACCGATGGATCCCGACATCATGGCACCGTTTGGAGGCATTGCAGCCTATTCCGGCGGCGCCCAGGCCTTCCTCGACCTGATCAAGGCGGCCCCGGTGTTCAGCGTCATCTTCGACTACGACAACACGGGAATATTCACCCGCACGAGTACGAAGTCCGCGCCGCACAACGTGCTGCTCCAGGCGAAGGAGGTCGTGGGGCAACACACCGACCTGCCCGCACCCGCGCAGCAGTTCGCCTACGCGCCGTCGGTTGCCGCGTCATCCGCCATGGTCGATGGAACGCCGATCAGCGCGATCAACACCCGTTTCTCCACCTCACGGTGGCCCGGCTGGACCTGGGACGCCGCGGCAGCGGTGTACCTCCGTTTGCAGGAGGGCGCTCCCGACCTCGACGGCAACGGTGCGCAGCTCACCGCGACCAACGTGGTGACCCTGCGCGTAGACATCGACAACAAGTACGGTGCCATCCCCAAGACCACGATGATCGGCTCGGGCGAAGCCTCCGTTTCTTCCGGCGGACAGACCCTGAACGCTACCTGGGTGAAGGACTCCCAGGCCGCGCCGATCCGTCTGACCGACGCTAACGGTGTCACGGTTCGACTGGCGCCCGGGAACACCTGGATCGAGTTGGTGCCCACGGCTCAGGGCTCGATCGAACTCCTGCCCTGACAGAATCCGTGCCCCGCGGTGTTCGCTTGCACTCTCGACCCCAGAGTGCCAGAATCGACTTAGCACTCTGAGGTTTTGAGTGCTAACCCATCAGTCTTTTGGAACGTCCGGGAGGGACGAGTTACACATATGGCAAAAATCATTGCATTCAATGAAGAGGCCCGTCGTGGGCTTGAGCGCGGCCTGAACATTCTCGCCGACACTGTCAAGGTCACCCTCGGCCCGCGCGGCCGCAACGTCGTTCTGGAGAAGAAGTGGGGCGCCCCCACGATCACCAACGACGGCGTCTCCATCGCCAAGGAGATCGAGCTCGACGACCCGTACGAGAAGATCGGTGCGGAGCTCGTCAAAGAGGTAGCCAAGAAGACGGATGACGTTGCCGGCGACGGTACCACCACGGCAACCGTCCTCGCCCAGGCACTGGTGCGCGAAGGCCTGCGCAACGTCGCGGCCGGAGCGGACCCGATCAGCCTCAAGCGCGGCATCGAGAAGGCCACCGCAGCGGTCATCGCCGAGCTCATCGCCAGCGCCAAGGAAATCGAAACCAAGGAAGAGATCGCGGCCACCGCCTCCATCTCCGCCGGCGACACCGAAATCGGCGCGATCATCGCCGAGGCCATCGACAAGGTCGGCAAGGAGGGTGTTGTCACCGTCGAGGAGTCGAACACCTTCGGCACCGAACTTGAGCTCACCGAGGGCATGCGCTTCGACAAGGGTTTCCTGTCGGCATACTTCGTGACCGACCCCGACCGTCAGGAAGCGGTCTTCGAAGACCCCTACATCCTGATCGTCAACTCCAAGGTCTCCAACATCAAGGACCTGCTCCCCATCGTGGACAAGGTCATCCAGACCGGCAAGCAGCTCCTCATCATCGCGGAAGACGTCGACGGCGAGGCCCTGGCCACGCTCGTTGTGAACAAGATCCGCGGCATCTTCAAGTCGGTCGCCGTCAAGGCTCCCGGCTTCGGAGACCGTCGCAAGGCTCAGCTTCAGGACATCGCCATCCTCACCGGTGGACAGGTCATCTCTGAAGAGGTCGGCCTCAAGCTCGAGAACGTCACGCTCGACCTGCTTGGTAACGCCCGCAAGGTCGTCATCACCAAGGACGAGACGACTATCGTCGAGGGTGCCGGAGACGTCGAGGCGATTGCCGGACGCGTTCAGCAGATCCGCAACGAGATCGAGAACACCGACAGCGACTACGACCGCGAGAAGCTCCAGGAGCGTCTCGCGAAGCTGGCCGGTGGCGTTGCAGTCATCAAGGCCGGCGCCGCGACGGAGGTTGAGCTCAAGGAGCGCAAGCACCGCATCGAGGACGCCGTTCGCAACGCGAAGGCAGCCGTTGAAGAGGGCATCGTCGCCGGTGGTGGCGTTGCGCTCATCCAGGCCGGCAAGACCGCATTCGAGAGCAAGGCAATCCTTGACCTCGTCGGCGACGAGGCTACGGGCGCGAACATCGTGCGCGTCGCCATCGACGCTCCGCTGAAGCAGATCGCCCTCAACGCCGGCATGGAGCCTGGCGTTGTCGCCGACAAGGTGCGCAACCTGCCCGTTGGGTTCGGCCTGAACGCCGCAACCGGCGAGTACGTTGACATGATCGCTGCCGGCATCAATGACCCGGTGAAGGTCACCCGTTCCGCGCTGCTGAACGCATCGTCGATCGCCGGTCTGTTCCTCACCACCGAGGCCGTCGTTGCCGACAAGCCCGAGAAGAACTCGGCTCCGGCCGGTGACCCCTCGGGTGGCATGGACTTCTAAGTCCCGCCTGTAGCACACTGAAAAGTGGGCGCCTCCTTCGGGAGGCGCCCACTTTTTTGTGCATTCCCGAGCTAGCGGATGCCGCGGGCCGACTTCACGAGGTCGGCGCAGCGTTCCCCGATCATCATGGTGGTGATGTTCGGGTTGACGGTCACGAGAACCGGCATGACCGAGGCATCCGCTACTCGCAGGCCCGTGACGCCCTTCACGCGCAGCTCGGGATCAAGCGGACTGAGCACGTCGTCGACGGCGCCCATGCGCACGGTTCCGGCGGGGTGATACACAGTGTTGTGGGTCTTCTCGATGTACGAGGTGATCTCGGCATCCGTCTGAACGGCTGCCCCCGGGTACAGCTCGGTACCCGCCCACTCGGCCATGGCAGGCTGGGCCACGATCTCGCGGGCCTTGCGGATGCCCGCCACCATCACGCGCATGTCGTGCGGGTCGGTGAAGTAGCGCGGATCGACCATGGGCTTGTCTCGATAGTCGTTGCTGCGCAGTTTCACCGTGCCGCGCGACCGAGCCCTCGTGACGTTGGGCGTGAGGCAGAAGCCGTTCTCCGTGGTGGGGTAACCCTGGCGTACCGTGTGCATGTCGAAGGGCACCGAACCGTAGTGAAACATGAGGTCAGGCCGGTCGAGGCCCTCCTCGGTGGTCGTGAAGATGCCAGCCTCCCACCACTGCGTGGAGGTCACGGGCATGGGCTGCTTCGCCTCCCACTGGATGACGCCCTCAGGGTGGTCCTGCAGGTTCTCGCCGACGCCGGGGGAGTCCGCGAGCACCTCGATGCCGAACTCCTCAAGCTGCGCGGCCGGTCCGACGCCGGAGAGCATGAGCAGTTTGGGGGAATCGATCGCGCCCGCGGACAGCACGACCTCGAGCCGCGCGGTGAGCTGGTGCGTTTTGCCGAAGCTCGCGTCGACGACCTGCACGCCGGTGCAGCTCTTGTTCGCATCGAACGTGAGCTTTCGGGCCCGCATACCGGTGAGCAGCGTGAAGTTCGCCCGCTCGCGGATCGGGTGGATGTACGACACAGAGCTGGAGGCCCGGGTGCCGTCGGCCTGCCGGTTGATCTGGAAGAAGTTCGCGCCGTTGACGACTGTCGTTCCGGAGTTGAACGTGGCGCGGGGGATTCCGGTTTGCTCGCACGCGTCGAGAAGGGCGACGCCGCACGGGTCGGCCGCCGGAACATTCATCAGGTGCACGGGGCCGTCCTGGCCGTGGTGCTCGCCCTGGTCCTCGTTGGTTTCGAGGCGCTTGTAGAGCGGGAACGTGTTGGCCGCGCCCCAGCCGGTTGCTCCGTGGAGCGTTGCCCAGTCGTTCAGGTCTTCGGCGGGCGCCCAGAAGGCGATGCAGGAGTTGTGGCTCGAGCAGCCGCCGAGCACCTTGGCGCGCGCGTGGCGCATGAACGAATTACCGTGCTCCTGCGGCTCGATCGGGTAATCCCAGTCATAGCCGCTCTCGAGTAGTTCCATCCACCGGTCCAACTGCAGGATCACGTCGATGCCCTGGTCGTCGGGTCCGGCCTCTACGAGCGCCACCTCGATCTCGGGGTCTTCGCTCAGCCGAGCGGCAACCGCGGCTCCCGCCGATCCGCCACCGATGATGATGTAGTCAAAGTCTGTCGAATTCATGTTCTGCGTCCTCAACCGGCGCTCAGCGCGCCGCGAACCAGCCGGTCACCGCGGGTGCCGTGTTCTGGTAGATGTGCTTGGTTTCCTGATACTCGCCGAGGCCCATCGGGCCGAGCTCGCGCCCGATGCCCGACTGCCCGTAGCCGCCCCACTCCGCCTGCGGCAGGTAGGGGTGGAAGTCATTGATCCACACGGTGCCGTGACGGAGCGCCTGGGCCACCCGCTGGGCCTTGCCGGCGTCCTGCGTCCAGACGGCACCGGCGAGGCCGTAGACCGTATCGTTGGCGATGCGCACGGCCTCTGCCTCGGTCTCGAAGGTCTCGATCGTGACGACGGGGCCGAAGGCCTCGTCGACCACAACGGACATGCCGGAGTGCACCCGGTCCAGCACGGTCGGGGTGTAGTAATAGCCCTGCTCGAGGTCGCCCTCTCCCCAGGTCCCTCCGCAGCGCAGGCGGGCGCCCTCGGCGAGCCCCTTCTGCACGTACGCGGTGACCTTGTCGCGGTGGGCCGCGCTGATCAGGGGTCCTGTCTCGGCTTCGGGGTCGAACGGACCGCCGAGGCGTATCTGGTTCGCGCGGCGTACCAGCTCATCGACGAAGCGTTCGGCAACGGATGCTTCCACCACGATGCGAGCGCCTGCGGAGCAGACCTGGCCAGAGTGCACGAACGCGCCGTTGAGGGCGTTGTCGACGGCGGCATCGAAGTCGGCGTCGGCGAAGATCACATTGGGGTTCTTGCCACCGAGTTCGAGGGCGACCTTCTTCACGGTTCCAGCCGCGGCCGCGGCGATCTTCTTGCCGGTTTCGAGCCCGCCAGTGAAGGAGACGAGGTCGACGTCGGGGTGGCTGGACAGCGGGGCTCCCGCCACGGCGCCCGCGCCGAGCACGAGGTTGGCGACGCCGGCTGGCAGGCCGAGGTCGTCGAGCAATTCCATCATGAGGATGCTCGTGTGTGGGGTGAGCTCGCTCGGCTTGAGGATGAAGGAGTTGCCGGCGGCGAGGGCCGGCGCGATCTTCCAGGCCGCTTGAAGCAGCGGGTAGTTCCACGGCGCGATCAGGCCGCACACTCCCACGGGCTCGTGCACGATGCGGCTGACCACGTTGGCATCGCCGGCATCCACGATGCGTCCGGAATCCTGACCCGCAATCTTGCCGAAGTAGGCGAAGCAGTTTGCGATGTCGTCCATGTCGATTTCACTCTCGACCAGGCGCTTGCCCGTATCGAGGGTTTCGGCGCGGGCGAATTGCGCTGTGCGTACCCGCAGTTCCGCGGCCACTCGCAGCAGAAAGTCGCCGCGCTCCGGTGCGGGAACGGATGACCAGACCTGGCTGTCGAAGGCGGTGCGGGCCGCGTGGATGGCGGCCTCGGCATCCGCTGTCGTGGCTTCGGACACGAGGCCGACGAGCTGTCGGTCGGCCGGGTTATGGATGGCCCGGGTGCCCGCGTCGCTCGCCGACACCCAGGTGCCGCCGATGAACAGCGTGGCAGAGGTGGTGTCGGTGCTGGTCGGCACGGTGGTGGTTACTGCGCTCATTGCTTTACCTCATCTGATTCGAAATCGGCTTCCCAATTGTCTTTGGCCACCTGGTCTTCGGCGAAGGCGGTGTTGCCCGGTTGCTCAAGCCGGTTGAGGTGCAGGAAGTCCAGGTGCGTTTCGTAGTGGTCGAGCACGTCGGTGATGACCTGCTCTTTGCTGTACCCCATCAGGTCGTAGCCGTGGCTGCCTTCGAGGGAGAAGACCTCCATGCGGTAATACTTGCTCGCGGACGAGGCAGAGCGCACGGCATACGACGGGGTGTCGAACTGCACGGGGTAGATCTGATACTTGAATCCGCGTTCCTCGCCCATCGACACGAGCAGGTCCACGTGCGGAATCTGCAGGCCGTCAACGACGCCCTCGCTCAGGGTGACGTCTGCGCCCTTCGACGCGAGCTCGTCGTGTACTTCCTGCAGTGCGGGGAGGGCGACGAGGGCCACGAATCGCTCGGCCTGCTTCGGGCCGGGGTAGCTCATGGCGCGGGAGAGGCGCTGGCGCCAGTTGCGCACGCGTGCCGGGTCGCCGCTGCGCCCGGAGAGCAGTCCGGGCAGGCTCACCCGGTAACTGTCGCTCAGGGACTGCTCAACCCGGAGGGCCTTGTACAACCCCAGCATGATGAGTAGGAGCACCGCTGAGAACGGCAACCCCATGATGATAGTGGCATTCTGCAGGTTGGGGATCCCTCCCACGAGCAGCATGGCCATGGTCAGTACGCCGGTGGTGACGGCCCAGAACACTCGGAGCCACTTGGGCCCGTCGGACTCGGCGTCTTTCAGGTGCGAGGTGAAGTTGGCCATCACGAGGGCGCCGGAATCGGCCGAGGTGACGTAGAACAGCAGGCCGGTGAAGGTTGCGACCGCGGCGCTGAGCGGTGCCAGCGGGAACTCGGCGAGCAGCGAGTAGAACGCCTTCTCCGGCGAGTTCATGGCGATCTCCCCGAAGCCTGCGTCACCACCGATCACGATGGCGAGGGCGCTGTTGCCGAAGACGGCGATCCAGATCAGGATGAAGGCGAACGGCACCACGAGAACGCCGGCGACGAACTCGCGGATGGTGCGGCCACGAGAGATGCGAGCCAGGAACAGACCCACGAAGGGCGCCCAGGCGATCCACCAGGCCCAGAAGAACAGCGTCCACGCGTTCATCCACGCGTCGGGCCTGTCGTAGGCGAAGGTATCGAGGGTCATGCCCGGGAAACGGCTGAGGGTATCGCCGACGTTCTGCACGATCGCGTCGAGCAGGAACGAGGTGTTGCCGGCGATCAGCACGAAGAGCATGAGCGCCACCGACAGCAGCACGTTGAGCTCGGACAGCCGGCGGATGCCCTTTTCCACGCCGGTGACGGCGGAGATGGTGGCCATCACGACCGACAGGGCAATGAGCGAGCCCTGCACGAAGAGGGTCTGCGGTGTGCCGAACATGAAGGTCAGCCCGTAGTTGAGCTGCGCCACTCCGATGCCGAGGCTCGTGGCGATACCGAAGATCGTGCCGAGAATGGCGGCGATGTCCACGACGTCGCCGATGGGGCCGTAGATCTTCTTTCCGAAGATGGGGTACAGCGCCGAGCGGATGCTGAGCGGCAGGTTCTGCCGGTACGCGAAATACCCGAGGGCGAGACCCATCAGGGCGTAGAGCGCCCAGCCGGTGATGCCGTAGTGAAAGAGCGTCCAGACCATGGCCTGACGGGCAGCCTCGACCGTACTGCCGTCTCCGGTGGGCGGAGCGAGGTACTGCGTGATGGGCTCGGAGACCGAGAAGAACATCAGGTCGATGCCGATTCCTGCGGCGAACAGCATGGAGGTCCAGGTAAAGAGGCTGAACTGCGGTCGGGAGTGGTCGGGGCCGAGTCTGGTCTTTCCCACGCGGGAGACGGCAATGTAGATCACGAACAGCAGCACGAGCGTGACGATGACGAAGTAGTACCAACCGAGGTTGGTGGAGACCCAGCCCACGATGGAGCCGATCACGTCGCTCGCGTTGCCGGGGGCGAGGATTGACCAGAGGGCGATCGCGATGATTCCAGTCGCGGATCCGATGAAGACTGTCTTGTTGACTCGGGTCGTGCTCTCTGGAGCGAATGTTTCGGGTGCGGGTGTTGCTGACAGCGGTGTTTCTACTTCAGAGGGGGGCATCTCATCCTTGGTGCTCGGTGTGACGTCTCGTCTGACGGGGTCGCGGTGGCGACCGGGTTGTGGCTTGTTTGTCGCGAAGCCAACAAGTCTAACAAATGCCCCCCTCGGGGCCGTCGGAGCCCGGTCAGCGGGCGAAAAGGCGGGTGTTGGCCTGCTCGATGTCGGCGTACTGCTGCCCGGCCGCCGCGAGTGCCTGGTTGAGGCTTGCGAGGCTCTCTTCGAGGCGCTGTTGCATGGCCTTCCAATCGGCGACCGCGCCCTGGAACGCGATCGAGGCCTGGCCGGTCCAAGACCCTTCGAGGTTCAGGAGCTGGCTGTGCAGGCCCGCGACCTCGGCCTCTATTCGGCCGATCGTGCCGCGCATGGTGCCCGTCGCGGCGAGTACTGCTTCGCTGTCTACCTGGTAGCTGGTCATGGTGTGCCCTTCCGTGAGGTGTGTGCCTCGACAGTAGGGCTGCGACACGGCGGCGTGGGGTCGTAGGCGCAGGTTGGTGCACAACACACCGGGCCGGCGTGCGGGGGAGGAGAACGTCAGGGGATGACGGGCTCAGATTTCTGTGGGGCGCTCGGGCTGCCCGCGAGGGGAAGCGACACCCGGAAGGTGGCTCCACCGCCGGGGGTGTCGACTACGTCAACCGTGCCGTTATGGGAAGAAACGATGGCCGCGACGATCGCGAGTCCGAGACCACTGCCGCCGGTCTCCCGGGCGCGGGACGAATCAGCGCGCCAGAAGCGCTGGAAGATCTTCTCGCGAATCTGCGGCGGAATCCCCTCGCCGTGGTCGATGATCGCGATGGATGCCCGCTGGGCCGCCGGGTCCACGGCGACTTCGAGCTCGATGGGGCTGTCCTCCGAGGTGAAACGCATCGCGTTGCCCATCAGATTGGTGATGACCTGGCGGATCTTGTTTTCCTCCGCCATCACGATGGCGGGAACGGCGATGTCCCTGGCCGGGGTCGACGGCGTCGCGGCGGGCACCGCGGCATCCGTTTTGCGTGGTTTGCGGGTGCGTAGCCGAGCGAAGGTCGACGCGAAAGAGCTCGTAGCGGGTGCGCCCTGCGCGTCGGTAGCGGGGGCGTCTCCGGTTTCGAGTTCGGCCGTCTCGGCGCCCGTGTCAGCGGATGCCGCAGGCGCCAGTGTGGTCGGCAATGGCGTGAGGACCGTCACCGGGCGTGCCGGGGAGGATGCCATTGCATCGAGGGCGGCGTCGCGGGCCAGCGGAACGAGGTCGACCGCGGTCAGGGCAAGTGGCTTGGTCTCGTCGAGGCGGGCGAGTTCGAGCAGGTCCTCGACCAGTCCGCCCATGCGGATGGCTTCCTTTTCGATGCGCTGCATGGCCTGGGCCACGTCTTCCGGGGTCTGGAGGGCACCCATGCGGTACAGCTCCGCGTAGCCGCGTACCGAGACGAGCGGGGTGCGCAGCTCGTGACTGGCGTCGCCGACGAAACGGCGCATCTGGTCGATCGTGCGAGCGCGGTCCTTGAACGCCCGGTCGATGCGGTTCAACATGATGTTGAGCGAACGGTTGAGGCGGCCGACCTCGGTGTTGGGGGTGGCTCCGCCAAGTCGCTGGCTGAAATCCCCGTCGGCGATGGCCGCGGCCGTGCGCTCGGCCTCGCGCAGGGGCGCGAACGTGGTCGTGACCAGCAGGCGCGTGAGCATGGCTCCGATGAGCACGACACCGGCTCCGAACCCCAGAAAAATGGTGAGGTAGGTGGCCATGGTGTTCTCGGTGGGACGCAGCGACACCGCCATCAGGAGAGTTCCGTAGGTGCCCTGCGGGCTGATCACCACGGGCACAGCCACGGCGAGGAAGGCCGTGTCGTGGGACGCGTCGTAGAGGGTCTGCGTGCGGCCGTCCAGCTGGGCCGCTCGTGCGAGGTCGAGTGGCATGCCCACGATGGGGAGCTCGGCGTGGTCGTGGTCGCGCCAGGTGCGGGTGAGTAGTCCGCCGTCGGCGTCGTAGAGCGCCGCGAAGTAGTTCGAGGGAACGCCTTCGGCGCCGTTCTGGGACAGCGCACTCGACGACGACGCGTTGAGCGTGGTCTGGATCTCGGCGCGAAGTTGCGTGTCGACCTGCTCGACGACGTACTGCTTGAGCATCGCCATCGTGCCGATGCCCGAGACGAGCAGGCCGAGCGTAAGCATGAGCACGGTCACGCCGGTGATCTTGGACCGCAGCGAGACGCGGTTCCATCGTTCCGTCAGTGACTGATGCATGAGAGCTCCAGTCTAAGCAACCGTGGCTGGGACTATGCCTTGGCGGCCTTGAGCATGTACCCGAAGCCGCGCTTGGTCTGGATGAGCGGCTCGCTGGAGTGCACGTCGACCTTGCGGCGCAGATACGAGATGTACGACTCCACGATTCCGGCGTCACCGTTGAAGTCGTACTCCCACACGTGATCGAGAATCTGCGCCTTCGACAGCACCCGGTTCGGGTTCAGCATCAGGTAACGCAGCAGCTTGAACTCGGTCGGGCTGAGCTCGATCGGCTCGCTGCCCACGAGAACCTCGTGCGTGTCCTGGTCCATGGTCAGCTCGCCGGCGCGGATGACGGCGTCTTCGTCTGCATGCATCGTGCGACGCAGGATCGCCTTGATGCGCGCCACAATCTCGTCCAGGCTGAACGGCTTCGTGACATAGTCGTCGCCGCCCACGGTGAGGCCGGTGATCTTGTCTTCGGTGTCGTCCTTGGCCGTGAGGAACAGGATCGGAGCGGTGTACCCGGCGCTGCGGAGGCGCTTGGTCACCCCGAAGCCGTTCATGTCGGGCAGCATGACGTCGAGAATGATGAGGTCGGGTTCCTCCTCGAGCACGGCAGAGATCGCTTGGGCACCGTTTCCGACGGCACGCACGGCGAAGCCGGCGAAGCGCAGGCTGGTCGTGAGCAGGTCGCGGATGTTCGGTTCGTCATCAACAATGAGAATGCGGGGGCCATCAGTCATGTGACCATTCTCTGCGCGTTAGCTGGAGGTTTACTGAAAGTAGGCGGTGTGCGGTGGTTGCTCGGTACCTTTGGAGAGGGCGCAGTGCCCACAAACTCAGGGAGCGGCATGCATACGGCGAACACACGCACCGAGCACCGGATGCCCACGATCGACGCCCCACGGCGCCTCATGAACGGGCGGACGTTCGATTTCTCCCGCGAGGTCGCCGTGATGGCGATCATCAACCGCACCCCCGATTCCTTCTACGACCGCGGGGCAACGTTCGCGCTCGACGCATCCGTTGCCGCGGCCCGGCGGGCGATAGCGGACGGCGCGGACTGGGTCGACATCGGCGGGGCCAAGTTCGCCCCCGGCCCGGCGGTCCCGATCGAGGAAGAGATCAACCGGGTCGTTCCCGTGGTCGAGGCCCTGCAGGGATCGGGTGTCGTGATCTCGGTGGACACCTTCCACTCGGACGTGGCGCGCGCCGCCCTGCGCGCCGGCGCACACGTGATCAATGACACCACCGGCCTGCACGACCCGGCGATGGCCCATGTCGTGGCCGACAGTGATGCGACGCTCGTGATCACGCACAGTCTCGCGGAACCCCGCACGGCCTATCCAGCGCCCACCTACGGGGACGTCGTTCGCGAGGTCATCGACTTTCTGCAGGCCAGGGTCGAGCTCGCCGTTGCGCACGGGATTCCCCGTGACCGTCTGGTGGTCGACCCCGGACACGACCTCAACAAGAACACACTGCACTCACTCGACATCACCCGACGGCTCGGCGAAATCACCGCGCTCGGTCTGCCCACCCTGGTGGCCGTGTCGAACAAGGATTTCGTGGGAGAGACCCTCGACCGGGAGCGTGGCGACCGCGTGGAGGGGTCGCTCGCCGCGATGGTCTTCAGCATTCTGCAGGGCGCGCGGATCGTCCGTATGCACAACGTGCGTGCGGCCGTCGATGCCGCGCGCATGACCGAGGCCATCCTCGGATTTCGTCAGCCCGCCTACCTGCGTCACAACCAGGCCTGAGAGGTTCTTGTGTTCACCTCCGAATCGCTCCGAGAGAGCTACCGCATCGTCGAAAGGGGCACGCCCCAGGTGCGGGTGAATTTCATCTCGAGCATCGACGGCGCCGCGACTCTCGATGGTCTGAGCGGCGGGCTCAATAACGCTGACGACAAACTTGTCTTCGACACGCTGCGTGTGCTGTGCGACGTGATTCTCGTGGGCGCCGGAACCGTGCGGGCAGAGGGCTACGCTGGCGTGGGCGTGTCACCAGCGGATGCGAAGTGGCGAGTAGCGAAGGGATGGGCTGCTCAGCCGCCCGTCGCGATAGTGTCGGGGCGGCTCGACCTCGACCCGCGGCATCCGCTCTTCACAGAGGCCGTGGCCCGCCCGCTCGTCGTGACGCACGCGGGGTCGCCGGCGGAGGCGCGGGAGGCTCTGGGGGAGGTGGCCGACGTGCTCGTGTGCGGGCAGGCCGAGATTGATGCGAGGCTCATGGTGGCGGCGCTCGCCGAACGTGGGCTGAGCCAGATTCTCTGCGAGGGCGGGCCGAGCCTGTTTGGCGCGCTGATCGAGGCGGATTGCGTGGACGAGCTGTGTCTGAGCCTGAGTCCGGTGCTCGAGGGCGGCTCGGCCGGTCGCATCACTGTCGGTGCCTCCGCGGCGACCCGTGACCTGGAGCTCGTGAACGTTTTGCGTGCCGGCGACATGCTGTTTCTGCGCTATGCCCGCAGGGCGAGCTGACCGCAGACAGACCGGGCCCACCCTATGAACGCGGGCCCAGTTTCTAAGCTGCGCCCACGCTCGGGGCCCGGGCCCCGAACGGAAAGGGCTAGGCAGCCTCGAGGCTTTGGGAGTCGAGGATCGTGTAGCTGTAGCCCTGCTCGGCCAGGAAGCGCTGGCGGTTCTGCGCGAAATCCTGGTCAACGGTGTCGCGGGCCACGAGCGTGTAGAAGTTCGCCGAGAGGCCGGACTCCTTCGGTCGCAGTAGGCGACCGAGGCGCTGGGCCTCCTCCTGGCGGGAGCCGTACGAGCCCGACACCTGGATGGCCACGGTCGCCTCGGGCAGATCGACGGAGAAATTCGCGACCTTGGAGACCACGAGCACCTTCACCTCTCCCACCCTGAAAGCCTGGTAGAGACGCTCGCGCTCGTCGATCGGTGTGGCCCCCGTGAGCTGCGGCGCGTTCAAGACCTCGGCGAGTTCGTCGATCTGGTCGAGGTACTGCCCGATCACGAGGATGCGTTCGCCCTCGTGCTTGGCGATGAGGGCCTGTACGACGCCGAGTTTGGCCGGTGCCGTGGCGGCGAGGCGGTAGCGCTCGTCGTCGGCGGCGGCGGCATAGGTGAGGCGTTCGGACTGTGGCAGGTCGATGCGCACCTCGTAGCAGTTGGCGGGGGAGATGAAGCCCTGGGCCTCGATCTCCTTCCACGGCGCGTCGAAGCGCTTGGGGCCGATGAGGCTGAACACGTCGCCCTCGCGGCCGTCTTCACGAACGAGAGTGGCGGTCAGGCCGAGCCGGCGGCGTGCTTGTAACTCGGCGGTGAGCTTGAACACCGGGGCCGGGAGCAGGTGCACTTCGTCGTAGATCACGAGGCCCCAGTCCATGGCGTCGAGCAGTTCGAGGTGCGCGTACTCGCCTTTCCGCTTGGCCGTGAGGATCTGGTACGTGGCGATCGTCACCGGCTTGACTTCTTTCACCTGGCCGGAGTATTCGCCGATCTCGTCGGGCGTGAGTGTGGTGCGCTTGAGCAGCTCGTCACGCCACTGTCGCGCTGACACCGTGTTGGTCACGAGGATGAGAGTGTTCGTCTTCGCGGTGGCCATCGCACCCGCGCCCACGAGGGTCTTGCCCGCACCGCAGGGCAGCACGACAACGCCGGAGCCGCCGTCGAAGAAGCTCGAGACCGCCTTGTTCTGGTAGTCCCGTAGCGCCCAGCCGTCTTCGCGCAAGGCGATCTCGTGCGGGGTGCCGGGGGTGTACCCGGCGAGGTCTTCGGCGGGCCAGCCGAGCTTCACGAGCTCCTGCTTGAGCTGCCCCCGCGCCCACGGCTCAACGAGGAAGGATGACGGCGAGGGCTGGCCGATCAGGAGCGGCGCGATGCGCTTGGCGCCAGCGATCTCCATGAGCACGGCCTGGTCGGTGCTCTGCAGCACGAGCGCGCCCTCGGCGTCGCGCTCGATGACGAGGCGGCCGTAGCGGCCGACGGTCTCGGTGATGTCCACGGAGACGGTCTGCGGAATAGCGAACTTGGAGTATTTTTCGAGCGTCGCGAGCATGTCGGGAGCGTCGTGCCCGGCCGCGCGGGCGTTCCACAGGCCGAGCCGCGTGATGCGGTAGGTGTGGATGTGTTCGGGAGCGCGCTCAAGCTCGGCGAATACGGCGAGATCGTGCCGCGCATCCTCGGCGAGAGGGTGCGCGACCTCGAGCAATACGGTGCGGTCACTTTGGACGATCAGCGGGCCATCAGACATAGCCAGCAAGCCTACGCCCGTTGGGTGAACACGACGGCACGCTCTACGGTGCCGGCGTAATACTGATGATGCTCGAGATGGGGAGCGTGCGCTCGATGTCGGCCCGCCGGTCGCGCGCCCGAAAGCGCCCGCCGCCCACGCTGGCCGGTTCGAGCAGGTAATCCACGAGCACGCCGCCGGGCATGCTGATGGTCACCGTGACGGTCTGTTTGGAGCGGATGGCGGTGTCGAGCTGGCGAGCGAGCCAGGCATCCGCTGCCACGACCTCGCCGCCGTCCCCCGCGCGCAGCTTCTCCACGAGGGTCTGGGCCGGGTCGACAGGCGTCGCCGGAATCACCCGCGCGATCTGGTGCCGGCGCAGGTGCACGATTTCGCCATCTGAGTTTTCGGCGGCCACCGGATAACGGGCGTCGCTGAGCGCCCAGAACACGAGTTCGGCGGCGAAACGGCTCGTGAGTCGGTTGCCGGCGGGGTCGAGGCCCAGAGCGGAGAGCGTCTGGTCGACGGCGATAGTGCCGAGAAGTCCGGCGTCGTCGGAGCGCACGTAGCTCTGCATGGGTGCAGAGCCTGGCGCGGCGCTGCCCACGCGCACGCGGCCGTAACGGCCGGCTGACTCCTCGATCAGATACTGCACGGGCTGGGGAATGCCGGTGAGCGAAATGGTGCCGAGAAAGGTCAGCAGCGACTCCGCGTTTTCGCCGGCGGCCAGCGCACGATTCACGGATGCCGCGGTGATGCGATAGCTCGACGCGAGTTCCCTGCTCTCCACATCCGCCAGCGCCCGGAGTCGCGCGTCGATCGACGGCGCCAGCGGTCCGGGGGCCACGATGGAGAGGTCGTGCTGCAGGTAGACGGCACCGACCTCGGCAGGGAGTGCCGCGGTCATGGTGTCGATCGCTGCGGGCAGGTCATGGGACAGCAGACGCGCCCCGGCGGAGCTCGTGGTCTCGTGCGCCGTCACGCCGATGACCTCGGCGTCGCGGGCGAACTCGGCGACCTGAGACTCCATCCAGTCGCCGCCGGCGGGGTAGAGCCAGTCCACGAAGCCATGAAGGCCCTGGCCCCAGGACACTCCTGCCTCGCGGGGGAGAATGTCGCGCACGGAGTTCGGCAGGGCGTCGTGCCAGGCCTGCGCGAGGCGGGCCCAGCGTGCGGTGGTGGGTTCGATCAGCCAGCCTTCACCGGCCTCGGTTTCCATCCAGTAGCCCTCGGAGTGCGCGATGAGCTCGGCGCGCGCGGCGATGGTCACGAGCGGCGCGACAGCCTCGATTTCGACGCCCATCACGAGGGCAAGCCGCTTGGTGTCGGGCAGGCCGAGGCCGCCACGGCTGAGTTCGCGGGCGGGGTCGCGGGCGAGTTCGCTCACGAGTTCGGCGATCGACGACACGCAGGCAAACGCGCGTTCGGCGGCGAGCCGGTCCGTGAAGCTCACGTCGAGGCTTTCCGGAGGCGCGAGGGCGGGCGGCGCGGGCGTAGCGGCCAGCTCGAGTGCGCTCGGCAGGCCCTGGGCCGGCCAGAGGTGCAGTTGGGTCGAGACGGCGGCATACGGGCCCAGCCGGCCGTCTGCGACGAGGCAGAGCAGCAGCGCATCCAGCTCGGCGGCTCGGGAGAGCACGTGGCCTTCCGACACCGCGAAGCCGCTCGAGTCGGTGAGGTGGGCGGCGATCTCGGTGATCGTGGGAGCCGGAAGGGCTTCGCTCAGGTCGGCGGCGGCCGGGTCGGCGGCCGTGCGGCGTGCCGCCGAGGCAACGGATGCCGCCGCGAGCTCCCCGGCGGCGGCCAGCACGGAGAGGGTGGCCCGGTCGAGGTGCGCCAGGCTGCGCTGAATAGCGGCGGGCTCGAGTAGGGCGTCGGCGAGGTCGAAGAAGTCGCGGATACCGGCGGGCGCGACGGCACGGGCCTCGATGGCACGGCGCAGGGAGGCGTCATCGAAAGCGCGCAGGCGTGTGGCGAGTGACAGCATCCGCTTAGCTCGGGTTTGCTGTGGAGTCGCGCTTGCGGCGGATGGCCACGAAGACGATGAGGCCGATGGTGAGCAGGAATCCGAGGGGCAGTCCGAAAAGCGGAAGCGTGATGACGACCGGCCACAGGCCCTTGCTGAAGCCGTCGTTGTTGCCGACGCCGAGTGCCGTGCCGGCGATCATGGCGATGAAACACAGGATGGACAGCCCCACAACACCGGCCACCATGTAGGCAAGGATGCGCTCGAACCGGCCGGTGGAGGGTGGATTTTGATTGGTCACACTCCAAGGATACGGGGCGGAGGCAGCGGGAACGGAATATGCTGGACGCGCACGTCGCGCTGTCCTGCGCGCCCCACACCTAAACCACAGCGAGGTCTAGATGCCCACCGGTAAGGTCAAGTTCTACGACGAAGAAAAAGGGTTCGGCTTCATCACCTCCGATGACGGTCACGAGGTCTTTCTCCACGCCTCTGCGCTGCCCGCCGGAACCACGGTGAAGGCCGGCGCGAAACTGGAGTTCGGCATCGCCGACGGCAAGCGCGGCGCACAGGCGCTGTCCGTGCGCGTGATCGAAGCGCCGCCGAGCATGTCCAAGCTCAACCGCAAGCCGGCCGACGACATGGCGATCATCGTCGAAGATCTCGTGAAGTTGCTCGACGGGATTGGCGCGAACCTGCGTCGCGGCCGCTACCCCGAGAGCTCGCACAGCCACAAGATTGCAGCGATGCTGCGGAAAGTTGCAGAAGAACTGGATGCCTGATCCCGAAGACAGCATGCTGCACGCCGACGCCAGTGCTCAGGTTGTACCGGCTGACATCCTGCCGGCTGAGGTCGTTCCGGTCGTCGACGAGGTTCTGCTCGCCGCGGTGGACGTGGCGCGCGCCGCGCTCGAAGAGATCACTCCGGCGGATTCGATCGGCCGGCTGCTCGGCCACATCGTGGAGGGCGAGCGTGTTGTGTCGCTGCTCTTTGACTGCACGCTGCCGGGTTACCCGGGCTGGCAGTGGACGGTGACCCTGGCGCGCACCGATGAGAACGCCGAACCGACCGTGCTCGAAACCGAACTCATGCCGGGCGAGTATGCCTTGACGGCGCCCGACTGGGTGCCGTGGTCGGACCGCCTGATGGACGGCGAAGGCGACGATGAGTCGGACGACGACAGCGACGACGAATCCGATGACGACGACGAGTCCGACCCCGACGATGAGTCCGAGGACGGCAGCGACGACGAGTCGGACGACGACGACGATGAAGACGACGACGAGCCCGACGACGGCTTCGACGCAGACCGCGCCGACGATCATCTCGACGGCATCGACTTCGACGAGGCGCTAGCGGCGCCGCACCTGCACCCAGACAAGTCCGAATAGCCCCAGTCCCACGCCGATCACGGCGCACCAGATCCACCAGGCCAGGCCGGCGGCGGTGATCTGGTCGCGCCAGATCAGCGCCGCGACGAGCGCGAGAACCCACACGACGGTGCCCGCCAGGTAAGCCTTGCGGGCATCCGTGCGTGCGGGAAGCGGGTCAGGCCGACGTTCGCTGTCTTTCAACCAGAGACGCATACCCGACCCGCTTCCGTGAGAATTCGCTAGTTTCCGAGGTGTCCCACGACGTGCTCGATGGACGCGACGAGCTTGCGCACGTCATGGGGGTCGATCGCCGTGAAGGTGGCCACGCGCAGCTGGTTGCGGCCGAGCTTGCGGTACGGCTCGGTGTCGAGAATGCCGTTGGCACGCAGGATCTTGCTCACGGCCGAGGCATCGACGGAGTCGACGAAGTCGATCGTGGCGACGACCTGCGAGCGGTGGGTCGGGTCGGCCACGAAAGGCGTGGCGTAGTCGACGCTCTCGGCCCAGTCGTACAGAACGGATGACGATTCCTGCGTGCGCGCAGAGGCCCACGACAGCCCGCCGCTTGTGTTGATCCAGTCGATCTGGCTTTCGAGCAGCAGGAGGGTCGTGAGGGCCGGGGTGTTGAGGGTCTGGTTGAGACGCGAGTTGTCGATTGCGTTCTTCAGACTCAGGAATTCCGGGATGTAGCGTCCGCTCGCGTGGATGCGCTCGACGCGTTCGATCGCCGCGGGGGAGAAGAGGGCGAGCCAGAGGCCGCCGTCGGAGGCGAGGTTCTTCTGCGGGGCGAAGTAGTAGACATCCGCTTGGTCGGCGGCGAAGTCGATGCCCGCGGCGGCGCTCGTGGCGTCAATTACGGTGAGGGCGCCCTCGTCGGCGACGACGCGCCTGACGGGGGCCATGACCCCGGTCGACGTTTCGTTCTGGGGCCAGGCATACACGTCGACGCCCTCGCGGGCGACGAACTCGCTGCGCGACCCGGTGGGGGCGCTCACCACGTCGGGGGCTTCGAGGAACGGTGCGGCGGCGGCCTTGGCGAACTTGCCGCCGAACTCACCGAAGACGAGGTGCTGGCTGCGCTTTTCGATCAGGGAGAAGACGGCGGCGTCCCAGAAGGCGGTGGATCCGCCGTTGCCGAGCACAACCTCATAGCCTTCGGGAATGTCGAAGAGCTCGGCGAGCCCGGCGCGCACGCGGCCGACGAGGTCTTTCACGGGGGGCTGGCGGTGGCTTGTGCCCAGAATTCCGGTCGCGAATCCGATCAGGTGGTCGAGTTGTTCGCGGCGGATTTTCGATGGGCCGCAGCCGAATCGTCCGTCGAGGGGCAGCAGTTCAGTGGGAATCATCAGGTCCGGCATGAGGCGATTCTAGCGGCGCGCGTAGCGGCGGGTAGTCTTGTGACACCGGATACCGGCCGTGCAGCGGCCCAGAGAGAGGCTGCGAATGACTGATTTGATCGACACCACCGAGATGTACTTGCGCACCATTCTGGACCTCGAGGAAGAGCAAATCGTTCCCCTACGCGCCCGAATCTCAGAGCGCCTCGGTCACTCCGGCCCCACGGTGTCGCAGACCGTGGGTCGCATGGAGCGCGACGGACTCGTGGTGGTGTCGAATGATCGCCACCTCGAGCTCACCGGGGAAGGCCGCCTGAAGGCCGTGCACGTGATGCGCAAGCACCGTCTCGCCGAGCGCCTGCTCAGCGACGTGATCGGACTTGAGTGGGAGTTCGTGCACGACGAGGCCTGTCGCTGGGAACACGTGATGAGCGAGCAGGTCGAACGCAAGATCCTGGAGATTCTCGGACACCCCACGGAGTCCCCGTACGGCAACCCCATTCCCGGGCTCGATGAGTTCGGCGATTCGCCTGCCGTGGCGTTCATGGCCGGTGTCACCAACCTCCTAACCCTCGTGGCGAGCTCGCCCGAACCGGTGACCGCGGTAATCCGTCGCCTGGGGGAACCGGTTCAGTTCGACCCCGAACTTTTGCTCCAGCTCAAGCAGTCCGGAGTCATGCCGGGAGCAACGGGTATGTTTTCGGCCGTTGGGTCGTACGTTCTGGTAAAGGTCGAAGGTTTCGGGAATGGCCTGGAGCTGCCGAACGAAATGGCCGGTCACATCTTCGTGACGACGCCCGTCGCATCCGCGTAATCACGGCCTTTCCGCCCCTGAATGGGACGACGGATGCCGCGGGCCGGGCGGTCCCAATCGTCCCGTTGCCGCGTGCGCCCCGTTACCAATTCGTTAGAAAAGTTGCCCTCAGAGTGACAAACAGACCGGTGTCACGTAACCTCGGGGATGTCCCACAGACCGGAAATCGGTCGAAGGGCCCTCGGCAAGACGCCAGACTCACCCGTCTCTTGCTGCGGTACACACCCGCGACTAGCGAAGTGGACGGGGCAACTACCTAGTGTTGTCGAGGCGTCGGAGGATAACTTTGGCCGCATTAGGAATGAGAAGGTCCCGTCGTGGGACGACGCCGACACCCGATTCACTCGAAAAAGTGAACACGTCGGTCGATCGTCACACCGGACGCCGTGCCGCCCCGAAGCGAGCACGACGCGGTGGCGTCAGCAACATCGTCATCATGACTCTCGCCAGCGGCCTCGTTGCCACGATGGCCTTGCCCGCCTACGCGTTCGCGCCGGGATCCAATGAGGCCACGTTCGAGGCGTCCGCCTCGACGCAGGCGACCAAGGCCGGCGCACAGGCCGTCGAGGTCGACGCCCAGGCAGCAACCGTGAGTGTGGCCCGTGAGGGCTTCACCGCCACAACGCCCGAAGAGATTCAGGCCGCCGCAACCGCCGCCGCCGCGGAGGCCCGCCGCGTCGCGGTGGCCTCGCAGCGCACCAGCTATGCAAGCGCGTACACGGGTCCCTCCGCAGCCGACTTCCTCGCGAACCCGAGTCACCCGGCGTTCGACCTGCAGGCCGTGTTCAACAAGGCCTCCGAGTATCAGGGCGTTCCCTACGTCTATGGCGGAGCGACTCCGGCCGGTTTCGACTGCTCCGGCTTCATCATGTACGTCTACGCCCAGTTCGGCATCAGCATGCCGCACTCGTCCACCGGCCAGGGTGCCATGGGCACGCGCATCGCCGAGGAGGACGCCCTTCCCGGTGACCTCGTGATCATGCCAGGCCACGACGGTTTCTACGCCGGCAACGGCAATATCCTGCACGCGCCCTACACCGGCCAGAACGTGCGCATCCAGCCCATCTGGTCCGACGACTACTACATCGTGCGCATCGGAATCTAAGAACCGCCAGATATGAACATTGTGTAACACAGTGGCGTCCCGTCTATCGCGGGACGCCACTTGTGCGTTAACCTGATGTTTCGGTTGTTTTCAGGCTTGGGAGAGATGATGCACGAGCTACGCACGATCCACACCATGGATCAGCGCGTCGATTCTGTGCGTCGTCATAGTTGTCAGACAGTAACGAGCCACTCCGTGGCCTGAAAGGCGTTGTCATTCGTGACAGCGTCTTTTTTTGTTTGATCGCTCGTTCCCACCTGCTTACGACAGAAAAGCAGTTCGAATGGCTGGAAGCCGTCCAGTCTCCTTCGAAAGGGAGCGCATGCGAACACTGGTCCTCAACGCGGGGTACGAGCCCCTCGCCGTGGTGAGCTACAAGCGGGCACTGATTCTGGTGATGAACCAGAAGGCGACGATCGTGCAGTCCGATCGGGGGCATCCGGTCTTCGCCTCCTCGGGCTCCTGGGATCGGCCGAGCGTTATTCTGCTCACCCGCTACGTGCGACTTCCCCGCGGACGGATCGTGCCGGTGAGCCGGCGCGGCGTGCTGCGCCGCGACAATCACCGCTGCTGCTACTGCGGTAAGTCCGCCGCCACCATCGACCACATCCTGCCGCGCTCGCGCGGCGGGCGCGATACCTGGGACAACCTCGCCGCCTGCTGTCTCACGTGCAACAACTCCAAGAGCGACCACACTCCGGCCGAGATGGGCTGGAGCCTGCGTTTTCTCCCACGGATGCCGCAGGGCGCGACCTGGGTCGTGCGCGGCGTGGAGCATCCGCTCGAGCAGTGGGACGAATACCTGGCCACCGCAGCCGCGTAGCCCGCCCTCCGTCTACGCCGCGCCGGCGGCGCGCGCCCGAACGGTCGGGCGCGCCCGCTACAGCGTTAGCGCCCCGCGCTAACGGCGCCGGGCCCACCGACGCGCGCCCGTATGGCGGCGCGCGCTCGCTCGAGCGTTAGCGCCCCGCGAGAGCGGCGCCCGATCCGCGTATCGTTAGCGTGCGGGCTCCCCAGCCCGACCAACAGCACGCCGGAGGGAACCGACATGAGAATCAACATCACCAGCGTGCTCGTCGACGATCAGGACAAGGCGCTGCGGTTCTACACCGACGTGCTGGGTTTTGTGAAGAAGCATGACATTCCCCTGGGCGGCGAGGACCGATGGCTGACCGTGGTATCGCCGGAGAACCTCGAGGGCACCGAGCTGCTCCTCGAGCCCAGCGGCCACCCCGCAGCGAAGCCGTTCAAGGACGCCCTGGTGGCCGACGGTATCCCGTTCACGCAGTTTGCCGTCGACGACGTCACTGCCGAGTATGAGCGGATGCGCGCACTCGGCGTGCGCTTCACGCAAGAGCCCACGGTTATGGGACCGGTGACCACCGCCGTGCTCGATGACACCTGCGGCAACCTGATCCAAATCGTGCACATGGCCGATTAGCCGCCCCTCACCCCACCGCGGATCTCGTCAGCGGCGGGTGCCACGCGTCACTCGCGCGCCTTGAGTGAGCGAGCCGAGCGTTGTGAGCGGCTAAACTTGCTGCACCAGCCTCTGTAGCTCAACGGAAGAGCAGTTCCGTCCTAAGGAAACGGTTGGGGGTTCGAATCCCTCCAGGGGCACCACGTCAGCATCCGGCACGGCTCGGCGCACAACCGGAGCTTCTGAGACACGGCTGGAAGGTCGGCCGATGCACCCGGTCTGTCAGAAAAATCGCCGGTTTTAGGTAGCCTCAGCGCCTGGACAGCCTCCTCCCTGGGGCCGGCGCTTCCGTATCTCCCTCGAACGCTGTGCACTATGCTGGGCGTCTTGGATCACACCACCGAACGGGGATACCGTGAGCGACACCTTCAGCAAAGAGGAAAAAGCCGCGATGAGGGCGGCGGCTGCCGAAGCCAAGGCTGCAAAAGCAGGGGCCGACCTGGAGGCGGCCTGCCTCGCAGCGATCGCCGAGCTGTCTGGCACAGACAAAGAATTGGCGGAGACATTTCACCAGCTGGTCACGACCCACACCAGCCTGGCGGCGAAGACGTGGTACGGCATGCCCGCCTACGCCAACAACGACGGCAAGGTGGTGACCTTCTTCCAGAGTGCCGCTAAGTTCAAGGTTCGATATGCCACGATCGGGTTTCAGCCCGACGCGAAACTCGATGAGGGCACCTTCTGGCCGACCTCCTTTGCTGTGACCCAGCTCACCGCCGCCGATCAGAAGCAGCTGGTGGAATTGCTGAAGAGGGCCGTCGGTTAGAAACGGCACGCGTATCCGCTCGTAAACCGGAGTTTCAGCGACCCGCCTTACGGCGCAAGCCCGGTCTGAGGATCGGGTTGCGGAGTCTCGATTGCGCCGTCGTCGCGCCCCGGCCGGCGGTGGCGACCGTCGCGTTACGAGCACATTAAGAAGGAGCGGATGCGTCGTGGCATCAAAATTTGCCTGACTAGTGTGTATATATGAGCTTTTCGAACGCACCGAGCACGACGTACCTGCAAAAGCTTGAGGCCGAAACGGCTCGAAAGATGCAGACCTATGAGTCGGTGCCGTCGCGCTTCGCCGGAGCACCAGCCCCGCTCGCCACGGCCGTCGAGGCGGAGGTGAACGCCCTCGCGGCCGACCTGCACGACATCGTGCACACCCTGCACGCCGACCCTGAGACCGCCTTCGCAGAGCACCGCAGCGCAGCATTCCTCGTGCAGGTGCTCGCCAGCCACGGCATCGACGCACAGCTCGGCGTGCACGGGCTCGACACTGCGATCCGCGCCGAGATCGGTTCGGACGCTCGTTCGCAGAGCGGCCCGGCTATCGGCATTCTCAGCGAGTACGACGCGCTTCCCGACGTGGGCCATGGGTGTGGCCACAATGTGATCGCCGCGACGGGCCTCGGAGCCTTCCTCGCGCTCGCCAACACTCTCAAGCACAACCCCGACGCCTTCGACGGCCGGGTCGTGTTTCTTGGCACTCCCGCCGAGGAGGGGTCTTCCGGTAAAGAAGTCATGGCCCGGAACGGCGCCTTCGACGGGCTCGACGCCGCCATCATGGTTCACCCGTACGGCTACGACCTCGCCGATCAGGTGTGGCTCGGCCGCCGCGTGCTGACCGTAACCTTCAGGGGTGTGGCGGCACACGCATCCGCTCAGCCCTTCATGGGACGCAACGCCCTCGATGCCGCCACGCTCGCGTACCAGGCGATCGGCCTGTTACGCCAACAGCTGCCGCCGGTCGACAGAGTTCACGCGGTCATTGCCGAGGGCGGCACCAGGCCGAGCATCATTCCCGAGCGGGCCGTGCTCAAAATCTACGCGCGATCGAAGTTCGCAGAGACCCTCAAAGACCTCAGCGCCCGCCTGAACGACATCGCCGACGGTGCCGCACTGATGACCGGCACAAGCGTCGAGATTGATTGGGACGAACATGCCCCCTCCCTGCCGGTGCGCACGAACAACGCGCTCACCGGGCGCTGGGTCGCCGCGCAGCAGCGCCGCGGTCGCAGCCCGCTGCCGCTCGGCGTGGTCTCCGAGACCATCGCCGCCTCGACGGACTTCGGCAACGTGAGCCACCGTATTCCGGGCATCCACCCGCTGATCAAGATCGCCGCATCCGATGTGGCCCTGCACACCCACGAATTCGCGGCGGCCGCAGCAACGGATGCCGCTGAGCTCGGTGCCCTCGACGGCGCCAGCGGCCTGGCCCTGACTGCCCTCGACTTTCTCTGCGACGCCGAGCTGCGCCGGAGCGTGGCAGACGAGTTCGCGGCGCAGGGCGGCCCGGTCGACGTGCCGCATTTCTTCGACTGACGTTTCTCGCGGGTCACCAGCACCGATCTCCTGACTCACCGACCGTCCGGCTCGATCCATAGCAAGGTCCCCAGCAAGGTAGGTTCCATGTCATCAGTAGCACCGTCTTCAGCTCCGCCGCTCACCCGTCGCACTGTCGTGATCGATCGCCTGCTGGGCGGCATCGAGCGGGTGGGCAATAAGCTGCCGGACCCGTTCATGTTGTTCCTGATTCTGTTCGCGCTCACCGCCGTGGCTTCCACGGCGATGGCGTGGGCCGACGTCTCCGTGCAGGTGCCCGGAAGTGACGAGGTCGCCGAGATCAAGGGATTCTTCACCGCAGAGGGGCTCACCTGGTTCACCCAGAACATTGGGGCTAACTACCTCGGCTTCCCGCCGCTGGCGACCGTGCTGCCCATCCTCCTCGCGGTCGGCGTCGCCGAGAAGTCTGGTTTGCTCGCGGCGCTCATTCGCCGGGCGTTCGGCTCCGCTCCGCGCTGGTCGCTCCCGTACGCCGTGGCATTTGTGGGGGTCATGGGATCGATCATGTCCGACGCCGCCTTCGTGGTGATTCCCCCGCTCGCCGCCCTTGTCTTCAAGGCCGCTGGCCGACATCCCGTGGCCGGTCTGCTGGGAGGGTTCGCTGCCGTGGGCGCGGGCTACTCCACGTCGATGTTCGTGACCAGCCTCGATGCGCTCTTTGCCGGTATCACGACCTCGGTTACGGTGAATCTGCCGAACGCGGGATCGGCCGTGACCCCCGTGTCGAATTACTTCTTCAACGTGGTCTCATCGTTGGTGCTCGTTGCCCTCGCGGGCTTCATCATCGACAAGGTGCTCGAACCCCGCATCGGCCGCATCGGCATCTCCCGCGACGAGCTGGTCGACGATGACGCTCCCTCGACCGACACCGCTCTGAGCACCACGCTGACAGCCACCGAACTGCGCGGCCTGCGCTGGTCTTTCGTGACCGGGCTGATCGTTGCCGCGGTGATTCTCGCCGGCGTGCTCCTGCCCGACTCGCCGTGGCGCAACGAAGACGGGGGGTTTCTGCCGAGGTCGCCACTGCTGAGCTCGATTGTCTTCATCGTCTTCGCCATGTTCGTGATTCCCGGGTTGGTGTACGGCAAGATCACCGGCACCATCGCGAAGGGGAGTGACGTGCCGCGAGTGATGGGCCAGGCGGTGAAAGACATGAGCGGGTTCCTGGTACTCGCGTTTATTCTCGGCCAGTTCATCGCCCTCTTCAACTTCTCCGGAATCGGCAGCTGGATCGCCGTCGCCGGGGCGGGCGGCCTCGAGGCGATCGGCCTCACCGGTTTCCCGGCGATCCTCGGGTTCGTGCTGCTGGCGTCACTGCTGAACCTCTTCATCATCTCGGGGTCGGCAATGTGGACTCTGATGGCCGCCGTATTCGTGCCGCTGTTCGTGCTGCTCGGCTACGAACCCGCGTTCATTCAGGGAGCCTTTCGGGTGGGGGACTCGGCCACTCAGGTGCTCACTCCGCTGAACCCCTACATGATCGTGCTGCTCACCATGCTGCGCAAGTACGAGCCGCAGGCCGGGCTCGGTACCGTGATCGCGCGCATGCTGCCGTTCGCGGTGACGTTCTGGATCGCCTGGGTCGCAGTGCTGAGCGTCTTCTACTTCCTCGACCTCCCGATGGGCCCGGGCAACGGCATCATGATCCCGCAGTAGGACTTGGCGCAGGAATACTGCGCACCGCCGTCTCCTTTGAGTCAGTGCAACCCGAAAGGAAATATCTCCATGAGTTCTGCCCCGCCGAAGATCTACGCCCTGCATGAGAACCCGGAGTGGTTTCCGCCGTTCACGAGGGCCTTCGAAGCCGAGGGCATGGAGGTGGAGGAATGGCTGCTCACCGACGGTGTTCTGGACTTGGATGCGGTACCGCCGGAGGGCGTCTTCTGGTCGCGCATCAGCGCATCCGCTCACACCCGCGACCACGGACTGTCGAAAGATTACGCGCGTGCCGTGCTGGCCTGGCTGGAGGCGCACGGTCGTCGCACCGTGAACGGTCGGCGCGTACTCGAACTGGAGATGAGCAAGGTCGAGCAGCTGATGGCGCTCAAGGCCGCCGGCATCGACACCCCGCGCACGGTGGCAGCGGTTGGCCGCGAGCAGATTCTCGCCGCCGCGCACGACTTTCCGACCCCATTCATGACCAAGCACAACCAGGGCGGCAAGGGTCTGGGCGTGCGCAAGTTCACCAGCCACGCCGAGCTCGCCGACTACGTGGCGAGCGACGAGTTTGAGGAGCCACAGGACGGCATCACGCTCATTCAGGAGTACATCCAGGCGAAGGAACCGTTCATCACCCGGGTCGAGATCGTGGGCGGCGAGTTCATGTACGCCGTGAAGGCCGATACCGCGCGCGGCGGCTTCCAACTCTGCCCAGCGGATGCCTGCGCCATCGACCCGATCACCCTCCAGCCGATCATGCCGCCCGGAGCCACCATTGCCCCCGTGGCCGGTCAGCAGCTGTTCAGCCTGCGCGAGGACTTCGACCACTCGATCATCGACAAGTACCTCGAGTTCGCGCGCCGCAACGGGCTCGAAGTCTGCGGCATCGAATTCATCGAAGCCGAAGACGGCCGCGTGCTCACGTACGACGTGAACACCAACACGAACTACAACGCCGTCGTGGAGGCCGAGGCCCCGCGCTCGGCTCCGTTTGCCCTCGCCCGGTACCTCAAGGGCCTCGCGGCCTGAGTCGTCTCGCTCGGGTCAGGAGGCGTCGAGCGACCTGAGCAGCTTGTCGACCGAGGTCATGGCGCCACCGAGCACAGCGGGGATACCGCCGCCGGGATGCACTGATGCACCCACGCGCCACAACCACGGACGCTTCCGGCTCGTGTAGCCCGGGCGGTGGAACGGCCCGCTCTTCCAGAGGGGGCGCCTCGCGCCGTACAGGGCGCCGCCGGTCGAACCCCACGTGGAGAAGTGCCCGGGATCGAGGATCTCGTAGCCGCTCATCAGCTCGGTGATGGGACGGGAGAGCCCCACGGCGGCGCTGACCCGCTCGACTTCCCGCCGCACGAATTCGTCGTCGAGGGTGTACGCGCGTCCGTCGGCCGGGGCGGTGAGCAACACGGCCACGGTGGCCTGTTCATTGGGATAGATCTCGTGGGGGCGGTAGTAGTTGACGAACGCCATCGTCTGGTCGGGGGTGGATCCGGCCTCGAGGCTGCGGTGCAGCGCCGCCGGATCGTCGGGAAGCACCACTGAATGCGTGGCCGTTTCCGCGGGAAGGAGTTCCCTGAGCACGCCGTAAATCGCCACGCCCGAGCAGGACAACGCCGCCGGTGTGCGCGGAACACCGTCGTCCAGCAGGATATCCAGAACGCCGGAATCGAGTCCGCTGACAACCACGTCGGCTCGATACTCGGCCACGGCCGTGCGCACGACCCCCGGCGCGACCGACAGAACGGGCTCCCCGAGCTGAATCCGGGCGCCGGCCCCCCTCGCCAGGCGTTCGAGGGCGAGCGGCAGCTCGTGCACGCCGCCGTTCGGCACGAAGACGCCGTCGCGGGCCATGACCGCGGGCATGCTGGCGTAGAGCGCGAGCGTGTGCCGCGGCGAGACGCCGGCGTTCAGGGTGTGAATCGCGATGATCTCGCGTAATCCGGCGGGCATCCACGTCAGCCCGTCGAGAAAGCGCCGGGTCGTCAGTCGCGCACCGTAGCGGCGAAAGACGTCGCGCACGGCGGGGAGGGACTTCGGGTCGGCCGGGTCTGCCGTAAGCAAGGTGGCCATGCTCGCCCCAAGTCCGCCGTGCTCGCGTTCGAACCGCACCCAGGCCGCCCGCCACGGGTGGCCTTCCGGCACCGGAAGGGTGGCCGTCTCGCCGCGGAAGACGTAGCGCCCCACCTCGGGCAGGCGCTGCAGCGAGATGGCGGTGAGGGCCGCGGCATCCGTCGCCGTTGCGGTTCCGGCCGCCGCGGCCAGGGTGTCGCAGCGGCGCAGGAGCTCCTGCCAGATTTGCGGGAACGTCACGAGCGAGGGTCCGGTGTCGATGCGCTGGCCGTTGACATGGATGCGACGGCTCTTGCCGCCCACGTGCTCTTGCCCCTCGAGAACGGTGACGGTGTGGCCGGCGCTCGCGAGCAGCGCGGCGGCGGCGAGCCCGCCCAAACCCGCGCCCAGCACGACGATTCGCTTCGCGGCGACGGATGGGGTCATGAGAACTCTCCTAGAACGAGGGAAACGACGAGCTGGGCGCCGGCGACGGATCCGGCGACGTAGGGGAACGCGATGGAGTATCGGTACAGTCGACGCCCCGTGGCCGGTCGTGGCGCACGGTAGAGCGAAACAACGAGCCAGCCGGCAATGGCCGCGTTCACGGCGGCGACCGGCAGGCTGACGAGGGCGAAGCACGCGGTGGAGAGCACCCACCACGCCCCACTCCACACGGCCGCGCCGCGCGGTCCGAGATGCACCGCCGTGGTGACGATGCCGGCGTCGCGGTCTTCTTCGATGTCCTGCACCGCGTCGAAGGTGTGCTTGGCTACGCTCCACGTCATCAGGCCGATCGCTGCGGCCCAGACCGGTTTCTCGCCGAAGGCCAGAGGAACGAAGACGAGGGGGAACGCGTAGGCGGCATTGCTGAGCGAGTCCAGGTAGCGTCGGGCTTTGAAGCGCAGCGGGGGAGCAGAGTAGAAGATGAAGATCAGAATGTAGGCGGCGATCCAGGCCAGTGCGGGCGCCGGCAACACGAACAGGAAGTATGCGACAAACGGAATGTTGGTCAGCGCGACACCGAGGAGAATGGGTCGTGACTCGGAACGAGCGATGCGGGCTCCCTCGAGACCGCCCTTTCGGCTGTTCTGAGCGTCGGTTTCCTGGTCGAAGATGTCGTTCACACCGTAGATCAGCAGGTTGAACGGGAGCGTCGCCCAGAGCAGTAGTGGAACCACGTCCCAGCGCCACAGGTCCCCGACCAGCCACATGCCGACCACCGTCGTGCCGATGGTGTTCACCCAGAGCACCGGTCGGGAGATCAGAAGCAGGCGCGAGAGCATTTTTTCACTATAACGGGCGCGTCCAACCTCGGGCTGTGTCCGCCCGGGTGCCCCTCGGTGTGCCGCGGGCACCCGCGCGCGGTACGGAGAATCGGACCAACCTGCCCCGTGCTGTATCTTCCCGACGCGCGGACTGCCAGCATGGGAGTGTCGGCGCGTTCGCATCGACTCTGAGGAGCCCCATGTTCACCCTGGCAGACCTGCGAATTCCCGTGATTGCGGCACCCATGGCCGGGGGCACATCCACTCCACACCTGGTTGTCGCCGTCGGCCATGAGGGTGGCCTCGGCTTCCTGGCCGCCGGCTACAAGACACCGGACGTGCTCGAGCGGCAGATCGCCGCCGTGCGCGGCGACAGCCGGCATCCGTTTGGGGTCAATGTGTTCCTGCCGCAGGCACCGCCCACCGATCTGGCCGGCGTCGAGCGGTACCGTCGGGCGCTCGAGCCCGCCGCGCTGGCCCGCGGTGTCACGCTGCCGCCCACCCGCGTCGACGACGACTGGTTCGCCGAGAAGGTCGACCTCCTGGTCGGCCTGCGCGTGCCCGTGGTGTCGTTCACGTTTGGGTTGCCGTCGGCCGACGTCGTCGCCCGCCTGCACAGCGTGGGCACGAGCGTGGTCGCCACGGTCACCTCTGTCGACGAGGCGATCCAGTCCGAGAGCCGCGGCGTCGACGCGCTGTGCGTGCAGGGACCCGACGCCGGCGGGCACCGCGGCACCTTCAACACATCCGACAAGCCTGAAAGTATTCCGCTGCCGGTGCTCGTGGCAGCCGTTCTCGACAGTGTGACGTTGCCGATTGTGGCGGCCGGAGGCATCCGCTCTGGCGAGCAGATTGCGGAGCTGCTCGCCGGCGGGGCGACCGCCGTGCAGCTGGGCACGGCGTTTCTGCGCACCGACGAATCGGGCGCGCAGCATGCCCACAAAGATGCCCTCGCCGACCCGAGGTTCACCAGCACCGTGATCACCCGGGCATTCTCCGGCCGCGCCGCCCGCGGTTTGCTCAACGCGTTTATCACCGAACACGACGCGGGGGCACCGTGGGCATACCCGCAGGTGCACCACCTCACGGCGGTTCTTCGAGCGGATGCCGGCCGTCGCGGCGACCCCGAGGGTCTGGCCCTCTGGGCCGGTACCGGCTACCGTTCCGCCACCGCGGAGCCTGCAGCGGATGTGCTCACCCGGCTCTGGCAGGAGGCGTGCGCCTGATTCGCTACGCGATGCGGCAGAACGACAGGGCGCGCGGAGTCGTTCCCGTGGCCGGGGCCACGAGAACGCTGCCTCTCGCGAGCGTCGTGCTCGCGGTCGTGGTTCCTCCCGCAGGCATCGTGTTGGGCCACGTCAGCCTCGATCGCATCGCACGGGGTCTCGTCGCCGGGCGAGGATTGGCGGCCGGGGCCCTCGTGGTTGGATACGTCGTGCTGGCGCTGGAGCTCATCGCCGTGTCGATGGCCTATCAGGCCAACATCTGGGGCTGAGCGCCGGCGGCATCCGCTCCTTCAATCGTGCAGGTGCTCGATCTGCCAGCCGGTGGCTGTGGTGAGAATTTCGAGCACGTTTTGGGCAGAGGTGCGCGCCTCTGCGGCGCTCCGACGGCTGTAGACGTCGATGGCGAGCGGGAGGGACTCGCCGAACTTGGGAATCTCTACCTCGACCCGACCGCCGCGCGCGAGAGATATATAGGAGTGAGCGGTGGCGGTGCCCGTCACCGGAAGCGCCAAGGCGGCGGCGATGATCGCGAGGGCCTCCGGCTTGGTCTGGTATGTCTGGGCGACGATCGTGGCCGAGTACTCCATGGGGCTCCTTCTAGTTGCGTGTGACGGTTCGCCCAGTCAATCAGTGCGCCACCCGGGAGAAAACCCCTACTTCCAGATCGTCGTGATTGGTGGGTCTTGAGCCGCGCGTCCCTGAGGTAGCCTGCGAGGGCGAGAATTGGCCGCAGAAAAGCGAATGCCCGGGTGCGCGTCATGAGGTCATCCGCGAGAACATAATACTGTCGTTCTCATGAGGTGGTCGCGCCGTCCCTGCGCGTAACCTCGGACCTCTAAACTGAGGGCTTGCGCGGCCGATCCAGGGCACGCGAAACAGGGGAGTGCGCGTGAGCGACAGCGAGACCGGCGACAGCGAGAACGGCCGCACCAACATCGACCAGGGCGTGCTCGAGGCCGAGTCGCGCACTACGTCGGCCCGCACGCTCGCCGACATCCTCGCGGCCACTGCCGAGCTGCACCCCGAGGCGCTCGCCCTCGAAGACGCGGCCGGCGGCATCAGCTATCGGGGCCTGCTCCGCCTCGTGAACGACCAGGCCACGCACCTGAGCCGCAGCGGCGTGCGCCGCGGCGACAAAGTGGGAATCCGCATCCCCTCCGGCACCCGAGACCTGTACGTTTCCATCCTCGCGACGCTGCTCGTGGGTGCGGCCTACGTGCCCGTCGACGCCGACGATCCTGAGGAACGGGCGCAGCTCGTGTTCTCCGAAGCCGGAGTCGTGGGCATCATCGGGCCGAGAGCTGTCTTCGCCGTGCGCGACACTCTCGATGCTGCCGCCCTCGCCGCGCGCGGCCTGCCCGCCGACGAGGACCCCACTCTGGTCTTCCCTCCTGCCGTCATTCCCACCCCCGACGATGACGCGTGGGTGATCTTCACCTCCGGATCGACCGGCGTGCCCAAGGGTGTCGCCGTGACGCATCGCTCGGCGGCGGCCTTCGTCGACGCCGAGGCCGGCCTGTTCTTGCGCGACGAGCCGATCGGCACCGGCGACCGCGTGCTCGCCGGGCTCTCCGTAGCCTTCGACGCGAGCTGCGAAGAGATGTGGCTGGCCTGGCGCAACGGCGCCTGCCTCGTGCCTGCCCCGCGTTCGCTCGTGCGCTCGGGCGCCGACCTCGGCCCCTGGCTCATCGCCCACGGAATCACAGTGGTCTCCACGGTGCCCACACTTGCCGCCCTCTGGCCGGAAGACGCCCTTGAACGCGTGCGCCTGGTGATCTTCGGCGGTGAGGCCTGCCCGCCCGACCTGGTGGCGCGCATCGTCGCCCGCGAGCGTGAGGTGTGGAACACCTACGGGCCCACGGAAGCCACCGTCGTGGCGTGCGCCGCGCTGCTCGGCGGCGAAGCCCTCGTGCGCATCGGCCTCCCTCTCGACGGCTGGAACCTCGCCGTGGTCGACAAGTCTGGCCACCGCGTGGCCGAGGGCGAAGTGGGCGAGCTCATCATCGGCGGCGTCGGGCTGGCCCGCTACCTCGACGCCGAGAAAGACGCCGAGAAGTACGCCCCGCACGCCGAGCTCGGCTGGGACCGCGCCTACCGCAGCGGCGACCTCGTGCGCTTCGAAGAAGCCGGCCTGGTGTTCATGGGCCGCGCCGACGACCAGGTGAAACTCGGCGGCCGTCGTATCGAACTGGGCGAGGTCGACGCGGCCCTGCAGTCCCTGCGCGGGGTCGCCGGCGGCGCCGCCGTCGTGCAGACCACCCCGGCCGGCAACCACGTTCTCGTGGGCTACATCGCCCTCACCACGACGGATGCCGCGACCTTCGACCGCAGCCTGGCCATGGACCGCCTGCGCGAAGAACTCCCCGCCGCCCTCGTTCCCCTGCTGGCGATCGTCGACGAGCTGCCCACCCGCACGTCGGGCAAGGTGGACAGAGCCGCACTGCCCTGGCCGCTGCCCGCCACCGGCGACGAGTCGGCCGCCGGCGAACTGAGCCCCACCGCCGTGTGGCTCGCCGAGAAATGGGCCGCCATCCTCGGCGTGCCCGTCTCCGGTCCCGACGACGATTTCTTCGCCCACGGAGGCGGCTCGCTCTCCGCGGCCCAGTTCGTCTCCGCGCTTCGCGAACGCTTCGCCGAGACCACCGTCGCCGACATCTACGACTACCCGCGCATCGGCTCCCTCGCCGACGAACTCGACGCCCGTACCCCCGACGAACCCGTCGTCACCCGGCAGGTGCTGCCCACACCGCGGCGCAGCCAGATCGCGCAGACCCTGCTCGGCATCCCGCTGCACGTGCTCGTCGGCACCCGCTGGCTCGTGTACCTCGCCATCGCTAACAACCTGCTCGCGGTTTGGGGTGCATCCGTTTTCGTGCCAACCGTGTCCTGGTGGGTAGTGGCCGCGGGTTTCGTTCTCTTCGTAACACCGCCCGGCAAGATGGCGATCTCGGTGATCGCCGCGCGGATGCTGCTGCTCGGCCTGAAACCCGGCAACTATCCCCGGGGCGGTTCCGTGCACCTGCGCCTGTGGCTCGCCGAGCAGGTGGCCCTGCTCGTCGACGCCGCGAGCCTTTCGGGAGCGCCGTGGATCAGTTACTACGCCCGGGCCCTCGGCGCCCAAATCGGCCGCGACGTTGACCTGCACACGCTTCCACCCGTGACAGGCATGCTCTCGATCGGCTCGCAGGCCGCGATCGAACCTGAAACCGACCTCGCCGGCTACTGGGTAGACGGCGACGTGCTGCGCATCGGCCACGTGCACATCGGCGCCGATTCGAAGATCGGCTCCCGCAGCACTCTGCTCGGCGGCGCGCACATCGGCAATGGCGCCCAGCTCGAACCCGGTGCCGCGGTATCGGAGGCGGTGCCGGCCGGGGAACGGTGGGCCGGCTCTCCTGCCACCCGCGTCGGCTCGGCGAAGGAGTCCTGGCCGGCCGAGCGTCCGGCGAACTCGCGCCGCTGGCTCGCCCTGTTCGCGGCCGGTTCGATCGCGATGACGGGCATCCCCGCGCTCGCGATCGGCCTCGGCGCGCTGTTGCTCGGCGTAGCGATCGGCGATGCAAGCACTCTCGGAGTTGCCCTGCTGCGCGCCGCGCTCATGATGCCGCTCGCCGTCGTGGCCGGCGGGGTGTTCTACGCGCTGCTCGTGATCGCCTCGGTGCGGGCCCTCGGCGTGAGCCTGCGCGAGGGCTACTACCCCGTGCGCAGCCGCATCGGCTGGCAGGTCTGGATGACCGAACGCCTGCTCGACGGCAGCCGCGACGTGCTCTTTCCGGTGTTCGCGAGCCTGTTCACGCCGGTGTGGCTGCGTCTGCTCGGCGCCAAGGTGGGCCCTGGCGTCGAGGCGTCGACGGTGCTGCTCATTCCCGCGCTCACCACAATCGCCCCCGACGCCTTCCTCGCCGACGACACCATGGTGGCCTGTTACGAGCTCGGCGGCGGCTGGCTGCACATCGCCCCGGCCAAGGTGGGGCGCCGGGCGTTCCTCGGCAATAGCGGAATGGCGGGGCCCGGACGCACGGTTCCGCGCAACGGACTCGTGGCGGTGCTCTCGTCCACGCCGCGCAAGGCCAAGCGCGGCTCAAGCTGGCTCGGCAACCCCGCGACCCGCCTGCGGCGCACGGTAACGGATGCCGACGAGGCCCGCACCTTCGACCCTCCCGTGCGGCTCAAGGTGGCGCGCGCCCTGTGGGAGCTGCTGCGCCTGGTGCCCGCGGTCGTGGCAGGCTGGGTGGCGCTCGGCGTGCTCGGCGGTCTGGAGTGGTTGTGGCTCGACCTCGGCCTCGGATGGGCGGTAGCCCTGTCGGGAGTGGTGCTGCTCGCGGCGGGCGCGACCGCCGCGCTCGTGACGACAGTGGCCAAGTGGGTGTTGGTGGGGCGGATAGCGGCCACTGAGCATCCGCTGTGGTCGTCGTTCATCTGGCGCAATGAGGTGTCTGACAGCTTCGTCGAGATCGTGGCGCGGCCCTGGTTTGCGGCCAAGGCTGCCGGCACGCCCGCGCTTGCCGTGTGGCTGCGCACCCTCGGTGCGAAGATCGGGAGGGGCGTGTGGTGCGAGTCCTACTGGCTGCCAGAAGCCGACCTCGTGAACCTCGGCGACGGCGTCACCGTGAATCGCGGCTGCGTCGTGCAGACCCACCTCTTTCATGACCGCATCATGCAGCTCGACACCGTGACGATGGCCTCGGGCTCGACACTCGGGCCGCACAGCGTGATCCTTCCCGCGGCATCCGTCGACGAGGGCTCGACGGTGGGGCCAGCCTCGCTGGTGATGCGCGGCGAGCGGGTTCCCACCGGGTCGCTGTGGTCTGGAAACCCCATTTCACCGTGGCACTCGCCGCCATGGAATAGTTGAGGGTGTTATGCCTCACACTTCCTCCGCCCACTATGGCGCCGCGACTGCCGGTGATCCGTACATTCCCACGAGCGGAAACGGCGGGTACCTCGCCGAGCACTACGATCTCGCGCTCGACTACAGGGTGGCCACCAACCGGCTGAGTGCCACGGCCATCATCACCGCGCGGGCGCTCACGGCGCTTGACCGCTTCAGCCTCGATTGTGCGGGCCTCAGCATCGACAAGGTCACCGTGAACGGTGTGCCCGCGCGCAAGGTTTCGCACGTGGCTCGCAAGGTGTTCATCACGGTGCCGGGTACTATCGAGGCCGGCGCGCGGTTTGAGATTCTGGTGCGTTACCGGGGCGCGCCCCACCCGGTGCGCAGCGCCTGGGGCGAGGTGGGCTGGGAAGAGCTCGACGACGGCGTGCTCGTGTCGGGCCAGCCCTGCGGCGCCCAGACCTGGTTTCCCTGCAACGACCACCCGAGCAACAAGGCGACGTACCGCATCGGGGTGAGCTGCGAGTCGGGCTACACCGTGATCTCGAACGGCACCCTCGTCTCGCAGTCCGCGCGCTCCGGGCGCACGAGCTGGACCTACGACGTGCATGAACCGATGGCGACCTATCTCGCCACGGTCTCCATCGGCCGGTACCGCCGCCGCGACCTCGCCGCCTCGCCGGTGGCCCAAAGCCTGTTCTTTCCCGCGGACATGTCGCCGGCGGTGGCCACCGACTTCGGACGGCTCGGTGAGATGATCACGTTCTTCGGTGAGAAGTTCGGGCCGTATCCGTTCTCGGCCTACTCCGTCGTGGTCACGGACGATGAGCTGGAGATTCCGCTCGAGGCGCACGGCCTGGCGGTGTTCGGCCGCAACCACGCCGACGGAGTGCACGGCAGTGACCGGCTGATCGCCCATGAACTGGCCCACCAATGGTATGGCAACAGCCTCACGGTGTCGCGCTGGCAAGACATCTGGCTGCAGGAGGGCTTCGCCTGCTACGCCGAGTGGCTGTGGGAGGAGCAGCGCGGCGGACTCACCGCCGACCAGAGCGCGCACGCGTTCCGCAACGAGCTCAATAAGCTTCCGAAAGACCTCGTGGTGGGCGATCCCGGGCCGCACAGCATGTTCGACGACAGGGTCTACAAGCGCGGGGCGCTCGCGCTGCATGCCATCCGCCGGTCGCTGGGCGACGAGGCGTTCTTCTCAGCTCTCCGGGCCTACACCCTCGCGTTTCGGCACGGGCACGTCACGACGGATGCCTTTGTCGCCTTTTTTGCGGAGCACACCGGAAGTCGGGCGATCGGCAAGTTCATCGACCGCTGGATCATGCAGTCAGCACTCCCCAGCCTGTAACGGGCCTGGTCAGCGCAGGGTGAGGCGCGGGGGAGCGATGGTGCGCACCGCGACAGTGCCCACGAGGCCCGGACCCGGTTCGAAGCCGAGCAGGTGAATGCCGGAACGGCCCGAAACGGCTGCCGCGGCTCCGTCGAGCCTGACCGTCAGCCCCCGGGGGTCCGCGCGCAACCCCTCACCCGTGAGCTTGAGCACGGCCTCCTTGCTGGTCCAGATCACGGCGCGCGCTCGGTCTGCCTCGACTCCTGACACCGGACGCAGCGCCGTCAGTTCGTCGGCGTTGAACGCGACATCGTCGAAGCCGGCGCGGCGCACCGCGGAGAGCTCCTCGATGTCGATCCCGACCGGCCCGTCCAGGGAGACGGCACACGCGACGAGCCCGCCGGCCCGGGCCAGGGACACGTGCGCAGCCGAAGCGGCCTCTGCGGGAGACGACACAAACACCTGCCCGTGCGATTCCGCGCCGCAGTGTGAACAACGCCGGCCGAGCTGCACGATCGGCACGCCGGTGACCCGGGCCACGGCCTCGGCGAGGAAGGCGTAGTCGGCCGTTTTGTCCGTGGCGTGCGTGCGAACGAACACCGAGACATCCTTTCGCTGCGTGTTCACCCCTTGAGCCTAGGCCGAGAGTGGCAGACTGGCCCCCGAACCAAGGAGAGCAATGGCGCTGATCGATAACGCGATCTACGTGGACGGGCACCGAGTCGCGACCCACAACACACTCGACGAGACGTTCGAGGCGATGAAGGCCCACAACGGCTTCGCGTGGATCGGTTTGTATAGGCCGAGCGAGGCCGAGGTACGCCAGGTCGCGAACGAGTTCAGCCTGCACCACCTCGCGGTGGAGGACACCCTCGCGGGGCATCAGCGGGCCAAGATCGAGCGGTACTCCGACACTCTGTTTATTGTGCTGCGCCCGGCGCGCTACATCGACTCGGACGAGCGGGTCGAGTTCGGCGAGCTGCATATCTTTGTGGGCCCGGACTTCGTGGTGACCATTCGGCATGCCGAATCGCCCGACCTCGCCAGGGTGCGCCACCGCATGGAAGAGACCCCGCACCTGCTCGCCCTCGGCCCGGAGGCGGTGCTCTACGCCATCCTCGACCAGGTCGTCGACGAGTACGCGCCCGTCGTCGCCGGGCTCGAGAACGACATCGACGAGATCGAGGACCAGCTCTTCGACGGCGACCCCGAGGTGTCCCGCCGTATCTACGCGCTCTCCCGTGAGGTGATCGAGTTTCAGCGGGCCACCCAGCCGCTCGTGCCCATGTTCGAGTCGCTTCAGCGCGGCTTCGACAAATACAACGTGGACCTCGAGCTGCACCGCCACCTGCGCGACGTGCTCGATCACTCCCTGCGGGTCGTGGAGCGAGCGGATGCGTTCCGCCAGCTGCTGCAGAACGCCCTCACCACCCAGAGCACCCTCGTGGCCCAGACTCAGAATGACGAGATGCGGCGCCTCTCCGAGACGAGCCTTGCGCAGAGTGAAGAGGTGAAGAAGATCTCGAGCTGGGCCGCGATCCTGTTCGCGCCGGCCCTCGTGGGGACGATCTACGGCATGAACTTCACGTATATGCCCGAGCTGGACTGGGCGTACGGCTATCCCTTCGCGCTCGCCCTCATGCTCGCGATGGGCTTCACGCTCTACCGCGTCTTCAAGAAGCGCAACTGGCTGTAGTCGCGCGGCCCCCGCCCCCACAGCGGCCCCGGCCCCGGCCCCGAGGCCCGAGGCCCGAGGCCCGGCCCCGAGGCCCGAGGCCCGAGGCCTGCGGCCGCTGTGGCGGCGCGCGGTCGCTGCGGCGGTAGCGCGTGGCCACACGGGCGCGGCGGTGGCGCGGGCCGCGCCGGTACGGCGGCGCGCGGTCGCTGCGGCGGTAGCGCGTGGCCACACGGGCGCGGCGGCGCGGCGGCGCGGCGGCGCGGCGGCACGGCGGCGGCGCGCCGACCAAAACGCGCGAAACCCCGCCCGCCTCAGGGCATTTCACACTTGCGTAAATTAGGGTAGGCCCTGTGTGGCACCTCGATAGAAAACAAGACGACGACGATGTGCTGTCGAAGTACTCGGACGTCTCCTCAGCGGACGGCTCCTCACCCGACCCACAAAACGCGACCAGCCCGCACGCACTCAGCCTGGGTGACCCGTCGCTTGTGGCCGGCAACATCGCGGAGCCTGCCTGGCAGCGCTGGCGCGACGAAATCGCGGAGCTCGGCGGGCGTTCCCCGCTGCTGCACTTCGCCGACAGCCCACGCACGCGCATCGAGCTCAGCGCCACGCACCCCGGCGGCCTGCCGCAGTTCATCTCCGGCAAGACCACGCTGCTCTCCAACCTGATCCGCGACGAGCTCGCGCTGCGCAATGCGCGCCTCGCGGCGAACGAGATCACCCAGAAGGGCATAGAACTGCGCTCGATGCGCGGCATCGAGTCCGTGAACCTCGGAATCGGGCTCGCCGAGTGGCGCTACAACGACGTGGACTTCCTCGCGCCGGTGCTGCTGCGCCCGCTCGCCATCCGCCGCTACGGTCGCGACTACGAGCTCAAGCTCAAGGGCCAGCCGTTTCTCAACCCCGAGCTCGCGCGCGCCCTGCACGACCAGTTCCAGATTACCCTCGACGCCGACGCCTTTGTGGCGCTCGCCATCACCAACGGCGCATTCAAGCCCCAGCCCGTGATCGATCGCCTTCGCGGCCTCACCTCGCACCTTCCCTGGTTTCAGGTAACTCCCCGCCTCGTGGTGTCGTCGTTCGCCGACGTGGGACGGGCGCTGGCCGCCGATGCGAGCAAGCTGGAGCATCCGCTTCTTGACGCGATGGCCGGAAACCAGACCGCCCGGCGCAATATCGAGAGTGCCTACAACCCCGTGGTGCCCATTGGCCAGGACGCTCGCCCGCCAGCCACCGATGTGCTGCTGCTCGACGCCGACCCCGAGCAGGAGAACGTGGTGGCGCAGATAGCCGCCGGCAACTCCCTCGTGGTGAAAACGCTTCCAGGCACCGGTGGCACGCAGACCATCGTGAACGCGCTCGGCTCGCTCATCGCGCAGCACAAGCGCGTGCTCGTGGTGAGCGCCCGCCGCTCCAGCCTCGACGGCATCGCGCACCGCCTCGTGCAGGTGGGCCTGCCGGGCGTGGCGGTGACCCCGCGCACACTGCGGCGCAACCTGATCGAGTCGATCACGCGCAACGAAAAGGCCAGCCAACCGCGCGTCGGCGACGTGGACGATGCCCTCGTGCGCCTGCGCAAGGTGCTGCTCGACTACCGCGGGGCGCTCACCCGCCGCGACTCGGCCCTCGGAGTGTCCGTGCTCGATGCCCTCGGCGAGCTGGCTCGCCTCGCGCAGCTCTCGCCCCCGCCCTCCACGACAGCGCGACTCGACCGGCACGCGCTCGAACTGCTCGCACACTCGCGTCCGGCCGCCGCAGCCACGCTCATCAAGGCCGCCGCGCTCGGCGAATTCCGCTACGGTCCCGGCGACTCGCCCTGGTACGGCGCCTCGTTCACCTCGACAGCGGATGCCGGCGGTGCCCACCAACTCGCCAAGCGTGTGAACCAGATCGAACTTCCGCGCCTGCTGGAACGCGCCGCGGGCCTGGTGGGCCAGACCCGACTGCGCCCGTTCGAGACGATCGCGGAACTCGGCGTGTACCTGCGCCTGCTGCTCGACATTCGCGAGACGCTCGACAAGTTTCAGCCCGCCGTGTACGACCGGTCCCTCACCGAGCTCATCGCGGCCACCTCGTCTCGCCGCGAATCCAGCGAGATGACCGGCGCCAACCGTCGCCGGTTGCGCAAGCTTGCCGAGGAGTACCAGCGTCCCGGCGTGCGCGTGAGCGACATGAACGAGAGCCTGCGGCGCATCCAGCAGCAGCGCACCCTGTGGCAGCGCTACGCTGCGGCCGGCGTGACGCCCGAGGTGCCGGTGGGGATCAACGACGTGCACGTGGCTTACCAGCGTGTCTCCGAAGACCTCAGCCTGCTCGATGTTCCCCTCGGCGCGGCTGGCACCACGCGTGCCCTCGTGTCGCGGCCGATCAAGGAACTCATCTACACGATCGCCGGCCTCGCCGCGGAGAGCGAGGTGCTCGCCAACCTGCACGAGCGCACAGCCCTGCTCGCGACGCTGCGAGAGAACAACCTCGACCCGCTGATGACCGACCTGTCGCAGCGCCACGTGTCCGAGAAGAACGTGGCGGCCGAACTCGAGCTCGCGTGGTGGCAGTCCGTGCTCGAGACCATGCTCAGCGGCGACAAGGCGTTGCTCAACGCGAACACCCAGGTGCTTGACCGCCTTGAGGCCGACTTCAAACTCGTCGACGAGGCTCACGCATCCGCTACCGGCCAGCTGTTGGCGTGGCTGCTCGCCGAAACGTGGAAGATCGGCGTGGTCGACTGGCCCGAAGAAGCCGACCAGCTGCGCCGCCTGCTGCGCGCCGATCGCGCAACGCCAGAGCGCCTCAATGATGTGGCGCCGCACCTCGGGCGCGTGCTCGCGCCGGTGTGGCTCGCCTCGCCGTACGAGATGGCGGGAATTTCCGACCGCATCGCCTTCGACACCGTGTTGCTCGTGGACGCCGGCGCCACCACCCTGGCCGAAAACGTGGGTGCTATTCGCCGCGGCAAGCAGATCGTGGCGTTCGGTGACCCGGTCACACAGACGCCGTCGGCCTTCGAGACCGGCATTCGGGATGCGTCAGAGGCCGCGGAGCCGGCCGGCGCCGCTCCCGCCGTGACCGTCGACGCGATGCACGCCGATTCGGCGCTCGCCCGCCTCGGCGAGCTGCTGCCCACGCTCACCCTCACGCGCAGTTATCGCGCCGGTGGCGAAGACCTCGCCGAGCTCGTGAACCACCGCTTCTACGGCGGGCGCATCGACTCTCTGCCGTGGGCCGGCAGCTATCTCGGGCACGGCAGCCTCAGCATCAACTACGTGGCCGGTGGACGTGGCATGCCCGACGCCGACAGCGGCGCGATAGAAAGTGTCGACGCCGAGGTCGTGAAGGTTGTCGAGCTCGTGATTGACCACGCGATGCAGCGCCCGCGCGAGTCGCTCATGGTGATCACGGCGAGTGCCCGGCACTCCGTGCGCGTGCATCAGGCCGTGCTGTCGGCATTCGCGAAGCGCACCGACCTCTCGGACTTCATCCTGAAAGACCGCGCAGAGCCTTTCACGGTACTCACTCTGGAGCAGGCCGTGGCGCAGAGCCGCGACCGGGTGATCTTTTCGATCGGCTACGGGCGCACCCCGCACGGGCGGCTGCTCTCCAACTTCGGCTCGCTCGGCGAACCCGGCGGTGAACGCCTGCTCGCCATCGGCATGACGCGCGCCCGGCGTTCGATGGACATCGTCTCGTGCTTCCGTCCCTCCGACATCGAGGTGGACCGGCAGCGCCACGGCATCCTGGCGTTGGCCCAGGTGCTCAGCGAAACGGAGGCCCGCAGCGTGGAGGTGCAGGTTCCCGACGCGACAGAGTCCATGCTCGTCGATCTCGCCGGCCGCCTCGAGCGCCTCGGCCTCACGGTTGCCCTCGGCCACCGCGGAAAGCTCGCCCTCGCGGCGTCGCACAACGGGCGCGCAATCGTGGTCGAAACGGATGCCGTGGTCGGGCGCTCGAGTCTGCGCGAGTCGCTGCGCCTACGCCCGGAGGTGCTGCGCCGACTGGGCTGGCACTACCTGCGCGTGCACAGCTTCGAGTTGTTCAGCAACCCCGACGCCGTGGCGGCCCGGGTGGCCTCGATCGCCGGCGTGCAGCGCGTTGCGACCGAGAGCGGCAACACCGGTCCGGTCGACGCGAAGCGTCCCTCGGTCTAGTGGTCGAGGAGACTCCGTCGGAGCGTCTGGGAACGCCGCGACAGCCCATCATTCGGCAACCGGGCAAAGCGCGTCGCGCGAAGCTGCTGCCGGCCCCGGACACAGACCCCAACCCGAAGCCGGCGGTCTTGCGTGAAGAGGGCGGCGTGGCGCACGGCGGCGGAGCCCCGAGCGCCAACGATGCCCGACTGCGCCAGGACCGCCCGCCCCACTGGTAGCACGGCGCCCCTCCTTACCGCAAGGGCGGGTGGTTCGTCGGTTGAAGCGTGTGCAGCCGACGAACCACCCGTCCTCGAGGAGGAGAAGACCGAGTTAGCGGTGGAGGAGACTAGAAGGTCTTGTACTGCACCTTGAAGTGTTCCTCGAGCTCTTCGAGGGTCTTGCCGCGAGTCTCCGGAACGCTCGTGGCCACGAACAGGATGGCCAAGAACCCCACCGCCGCGAAGAGCAGGAAGGTCGCGAACCCCATCGACGCCACGAGGGACGGGAAGACGAGCGACACGATCGCGTTCGTGAGCCACAGCACAAGTACCGTGATGCCGATCATCAGGCCGCGCATCTTGAGCGGGAAGATCTCAGCGATCATCAGCCACACGAGCGGGCCGATGGTGCCCTGCATAATACCGACGAACAGCAGGATGCCCACGAGCAGCAGCCACGGGCGCAGCGGGTTGTCTTCGGGCATCGCCACGCCGATAGTGCCCACGAACAGGTGCATGGTCGTCGTGCCGATGAAGCCGAACAGCAGCAGGCTGCGTCGGTTGAACTTGTTGATGATGTTGAGCGCCACGAGCACGGCACACACCGAGATCACGCCGTTGAGCACATTGAAGCTCAACGCGGCATCCCGAGTGAAGCCGGCCTGCTCGAGTACCTGGGTGCCGTAGTACATCATCGAGTTGATGCCGGTGAGCTGCTGGTACGCGGCCAGGCCGATGCCGATGAACAGCAGGCGGCGCATCCACGGCTGACGGATGATGTCTGACCAGCCGCCGGAGCGCTCATCCGCTTGCTCGGCATTGAGAAGGCGCACCTCGGTCATTTCGGCGACGGCGCGGCCTTCGGGGCGCACCTGCATGAGCACGGCGAGGGCTTCTTCGTGCCGGCCCTTGGAGAGCAGCCAGCGGGGGCTTTCCGGCATCCGCAGCATGCCGAAGAACAGCACGAATGCGGGGAGCACCGCCACCGAGAGCATGTAGCGCCACACGTCTTCGTTTGCGCCCCAGACGTTGCCGATGATGGCGTTGATCGCGAAAGCGAGGAACTGGCCCATCACGATCATGAGTTCGTTACGGGAGACCAGGCTCCCACGGCGCTCAAACGGCGCGATCTCCGCGAGGTACACGGGCACCGTAACGGATGCGCCACCGACGGCGACTCCGAGGATGAAGCGGAACCCGAGCAGGATCTCGTAGGTGGGGGCGATCACGCAGCCCGCAGCTCCGATGAAGAAGATCACGGCGAGCAGCAGGATGTTCTTGCGGCGACCGGTGTAGTCGGAGAGGCGTCCGCCGAGGAGGGCGCCGAGGGCGGCACCGATCAACAGCGTGAAGGTAATGAGTCCTTCCTGCACCGGGTTGAGGCTGAAGTACTCCATCATGAACGACAGGGCGCCGTTGAGTACTCCGGTGTCGTAGCCGAAGAGCAGGCCGCCGAAGGTGGCGATCACGGCCACGAGGCCGAGCCTCCTGTTGTAGGGGCCGTCCGCGAGCGGGGGCAGCTTGAGACTTATCGCATTGGTGATGGGGCCACCGAGTGACACGTTGTTCCTTTCAGCGTGATGCGGGCAGGTACTCCGGCGGATGCCCGTGGTCGCGTATCGCGCCGGGCCGGAGGCGTGAGAGCTCACGCCGGGATTCCCGTTGAGTGGGGGATTTCGGTCAGCCGCTGGTGTCAGGTGCTGAGGGAAACCAGTGTTTTCTGAATGTGACTGACACGCTCCGTTGCGTCTGTGGCTGCTGATCGAGTGATCGTGCGGCTCTGGGTGCCTCAGTCATTATGTTAGGACATTCTGCCAAGGAATGCGAATGTGGACGCGCAAAAAAAGGACCGCACCCTCGCTGAGGGTGCGGTCTGGTGTGCGAACGGACCTAGAGCTTGGGGCGCTGGGCGGCGTTCTGCGCGAGCAGGTCGCGGATCTCGGTGAGGAGGTCGAGCTCGGTCGTGGGGTCCACCACGGCGGCGGCGGGAATGCCGGCGTTGCGGCGGCGGTCCTGGGACTCCTTGAGCTTGTTGAGGGGCATCACGAAGACGAAGTACACCACGGCGGCGGTGAGCACGAACGTGATGAGGGCCGCGAGCACCATGCCGAAAGACAGCGTGGAACCTCCGGGCAGGGCGACAGTCATGGCTCCCGCCAGGCTGTCGGCATTGAATACTGCAGCGATCAGCGGGTTGAAGATTCCGTTGACGACGGCCTGCACGACAGCGGTGAACGCGACACCGATGACGAAGGCAACGGCGAGGTCGATGACGTTGCCGCGCATGATGAATTCTTTGAAGCCATTAAGCATGGTGGTGCTCCCGATCAGGTAAGAATTAGGACGCCGTAGCGGCGCTCGAGCTTGAGCTGGTAGTGGAACCGGAGGACGGCTTCGCGGCTGGAGACGATGTTTCCTTCTTCGCGGTCGAACTGGGGGTGCTCTCCGACTTGGTGGGGGAGGCGGACTCAGACTTCTCGCTCGGCTTGCGATCGAGATTGGTGTTGGACCGCTTCGAGTCCGACTTCGAATCGTTGCTATAGAATCCGGACCCGCTGAACGTCACCCCAATAGAGGAGAACACCTTGCGGAGCTTTCCCTGGCAGGTGGGGCACACCGTGAGCGAGTGGTCGGTGAAGGCCTGCTGGATGTCGAAGGCGGTGTCGCACTCGGTGCAACGGTAGGAATAGGTAGGCACGAAATCTCCAGCTGGTAAGGCGCGGCAGGCGATTGTCTGCCGGGTGGATCAGAATCAGAACGCGATGATGCGGGTGGGGGTGACCAGGCCGTTGACCGGCTGGTCGTGCACCTCGCGGGGCACTTCCTCCAGGTACTCGCTGTCGAAGACGACGGCGTATACCGGGGGACATTTTTCCATGGAACCCAGTGTCTTGTCGAAATACCCTCGACCCCAACCCATGCGCAACCCCGACGCATCCACTGCCGCAGCCGGCACGATGATGAGGTCAACGTCGTTGATGGCGATCGGACCGAGCAGCTCACCCACGGCTTCCGGCACTCCGGCGAGACCTTCGATCTCGTCTTCGTTGTTGCCGACGGTCCAGTCGAGCAGTCCGTCCTCCCTCGAAATGGGGAAGAGCACGCGTATGCCCTGCTCCGCTGCCCAGTTCACGAAGGGACGAGTGTTCGGCTCGTTGTTCGAGGAGAGGTAGCAGGAGATCGATTGGGCGGACACCTCGGCAACGAGCCGTTGCAGGTTCTCGGTGAAACCGGCCGAGGCGTCTTCGCGCTCGAGTGAGGTGAGATTGCGGCGGCGTTCCCGTAGCTCAGCCCGGAGCGCTCTCTTCTGGTGAGCGATGTCTGAGTCCATACAAGACATTCTAGATGCCGCTAACGTAGGGGCCATGGGAACCCAAATTACGAAGGCCGTCATTCCAGCAGCAGGTCTCGGCACACGATTCTTGCCCGCAACCAAGGCGATGCCCAAGGAGATGCTCCCCGTGGTGGACAAACCCGCCATCCAGTACGTCGTTGAGGAGGCCGTGGCGGCCGGGCTGAGCGACATCCTGATGGTGACGGGACGCAACAAGAACGCCCTCGAGAACCACTTCGACCGCATGACGGAACTTGAAGCCATCCTCGAGCGCAAGGGTGACCACTCCCGTCTCACCAAGGTACGCGAGTCCAACGAGCTCGCCGACATCCATTACGTGCGCCAGGGAGACCCGCGCGGACTCGGCCATGCCGTGCTCCGCGCTCGCATGCACGTGAACCACGAACCCTTCGCCGTGCTCCTCGGTGATGACATCATCGACGCCCGCGACACTCTCCTCACCCAGATGCTCGATGAACAGGTGAAGCGCAACACCACTATCGTCGCCCTGATGGAAGTCGACCCCTCCCAGATTCACATGTACGGCGCTGCGGCGATCGAGCCCACCGATGACCCAGACGTCGTGCGCATCACCGGCCTGGTGGAAAAGCCCAGCGCAGCGGATGCCCCCTCCAACCTCGCCATCATCGGCCGCTACGTGCTGCGCCCCGAGATCTTCGACATCCTCGAGCACACGGCGCCGGGCAAGGGTAACGAGATCCAGCTCACCGACGCGCTGCAGGAGATGGCCATCAACCCCGAGGAGACCGGTGGGGTGTACGGCGTGATCTTCCGCGGCCGTCGGTACGACACCGGGGACCGACTCGACTACATCAAGGCCATCGTGCAGCTTGCCGTGGACCGTGAAGACCTCGGGCCGGACCTGCGCCCGTGGCTGCACGACTTCGTGGGCACGCTCGACAAGTAGGCTTTTCCCAGACGAACGCCCACCCCAGCCCCGCAGACAGACAGGTCACACGTGCCACTCGCCATTCCCACCCTCCGGGAGGGCCTCGTTACTCTGCGCCCGGTGCGCTTGCGGGACGCGAAGGCCCTCGAGGGTGAACTTCTCGACAACCGCTCCTGGCTGCGCAAATGGGAGGCGACCAACCCCTACGCGCCGATGTCTTTCGACTCGCGGGCGAGCATTCGTGGTCTGCTGTCCCACTCGCGGGCCGGCAACGGGCTGCCGTTCATTGTGGAGTACGACGGGCAGCTGGCCGGGCAGCTCAACGTCTCGTCGATCGCCTGGGGTTCGTTGTCGTCGGCGAGCATGGGCTATTGGGTCGGCGAGAAGTTCGCCGGCAAGTCGGTTACGCCCACGGCCGTGGCCCTGGCCACCGACTATTGCTTCTACCAGCTCGGGCTGCACCGCATGGAAATCTGTATCCGCCCCGAGAACGCGCCGTCGTTGCGGGTGGTCGAGAAACTCGGGTTTCGCTACGAAGGTCTGCGTCGCCGATTCATCCACATCAATGGGGACTGGCGCGACCACTTCTGTTTCGGGCTTGTGGCCGAAGAGCTCGACCAGGGCGTGATGCGGCGGTGGAAAGACGGCCGGGTGCCGGCCGACGCCGCCGTCGTGTCCGAGGCGGACCGAGAGCGCTCGGCGCATCCGCTGGACATCAAGACCCGATAATTCTTGTACAGGTACAAATTATGTCAAATATCGAGGACACACCACCCGTAATCATGCCCGGATCGCCCGCTGACTCTTACCGTTGTCAACATGACTGGTGAGGCTCTGGGTGGTGGGGTGATGGTAGCGGTGGCTGCTGTGCTCTGGGTGGCGTATCTGATGCCCACCTGGTCGCGCCGCAGGGAGTACCTCGCCACCGAGCGAAATGCGGTGCGCTTGCAGCAGACTCTGCGCATTCTGGCCGAAACCGCCGAGGTTCCGCAGCAGGTTCGCCTTGAGGCGAATGCCCGCACCGTGGCCGAACAACAAAAGATCCTCGCGCAGAGCGAGGAGGCCGCGCGCAACACTGCCCGCGCCCTGGCGAAGGCGCAGGTAAAGTCGGATGCCGAGGCGAAAGCCGCCGAAGCGGATGCCGAGGCCGCAGCGCGCGGTGTTGTCGCCGCCATCGAGGCGGCCAACCGGGTGCCCGTGCCGGTGTCGCCGGCCAAGATCATGCGACGGCTGCGTCGTGGACGTGCCCTCAGTTCGCTCGTCTTGCTCACCGGGCTGCTCTGCACTCTCGGCGGCATCGTGCCGATCGTGGCGACCGGATCCTGGTTTCTGCTCGGAATGGGGGTGGCCACGATTGTGGCCGCTTTCCTCACGCTCTCCAGGCTGGCGCGGGTGGCGCGCACCGCCCGCGTCGTGCACGTGTCGGTGCCCGAGCGCGTTCGGCTCACCGGTCAAACCTTCGAGCCCGTTCAGTTCGAAGATGTTCCCGTCGTGGTGCAGACCTGGACTCCCCAGCCCCTTCCCCGGCCGATGCACCTTTCGCGTGGGTCGATCGCGCAGACCGCCATGGCCTCGGTGGATGCCGCGGCCCAGCTGCGCCGGGTAGCAGCCGAGGCAGACATCGAACGTCGGGCATCGCAGATCAGCGCTGCCGCCGCTCCGGCGCCGCGCTCTCTGCCGGTTGCCAAGCCCGCTGCGGACAGCCGTTTTGCCGCGATGGGTATCGTGGGCGAGACCGAGCCCGGCATGACCGACCTCGACGCCGTGTTGCGTCGCCGTCGCGCCGTCGGTTAGGGGCTCGACCCGCGGCATCCGCTTCAGCCGTCTTCCTGAGGCGGCGACTGCCCTCGTGCGCCGCAAAGCTGCACGGGCTGGCGGTATCGCGGGCGCCCGTGCAGCTTTCGGGCGCACGTGGCACCGGCAGGGTGCCCGGCCGTGATATTCTGCATAGGCAGTCAGGGGCTATGGCGCAGTTGGTAGCGCGTCTCGTTCGCAATGAGAAGGTCAGGAGTTCGAATCTCCTTAGCTCCACCACTGTAAACACACGAAGGGCCGACATCCAAGAGGATGTCGGCCCTTCGTGTGTGTTGAGTTCGGTGTCGCCTCAGCTTCCGCTCGGTGGTGCATCGCTAGCGCGCGGGGTGTTGCAACTTCTGCGTGATCCTGTGGGCCTCATCGAGGAGCATCTGCCCGAGGTATGGTTGACGCCCCGCCCGGAATCGCGGCTCGATGCCGGTGAGGGAAAGTGCCCAGGTGGGGCGGCCGGCACGGTCGAAGATGGCCGCGCCCATGCCCCAGCTGCCCTCGAGGATGAGTTCGGGGTTGACCGCGTAGCCCGTGGCCCGTGTCTGTTCGATGTGCGCTCGAATGGCGTCGGGTGAGTGCTGCTCGCCCCAGCGCTCGATGAAGGCCTCATCCTGCACGAGCAGGCCGTCGACTTCCTCGGTGGACAGGTAGGCCATGATGGCCAGGCCAGCGGATGCGACGCCGAGCGGAAAGCGCACTCCCTCGTGCAGCACGAACGAGCGAATGGGAAAGCTGCCCTCCTCGCGCAGCAGGCAGATTGTCTCGGCGCCTCTCCGGATGGAGAGGAAGGCGCTCTCGCCCGTCTCTTCGGCCAGGCGATGCAGGCTCGGGCGGGCGAGGTCTTCGATGGGGTACGACTGGGCGGCCACGGTGCCCATGACGAAGATCTCCGGGCCGTAGCGCCACGTGCCGGCGGTCGGGTCGTGGTCGAGCAGTCCCTCAGCGACAAGGGACGCGAGCAACCGGTGAACCGTGGGCCGGGTGAGCCCGCATTCGCGCACGATCTGGGCCAGCGGCACGCCGGCGGGGTTCTGGCCGACCAGGCGCAGCAGCAGGGCTACCCGGCTCACGACCTGGGCGCCCTGAACGGGGCGTGGTGAACCGGTATGTGTCTGGGTGGCCACGGTGCCCGCTTTCCCTCGGTGGAACGCCTTGTGTCCATAATATGGACATGAGGTGCGGCCGCGCTCACGCCGTGGATGGTTCACGGGAATGCACCTCTCGATCCATTGACACAGGGGCCGTAATCACGGTTGTGTAGAGGGATACCAGCCGGGTCCACAAAGTGGACACGGCCCACAGTCCACTCAATGAGGAGATCCAGTGACCAAGGTGCACACAAGCGCGGCAGAGGCCCTCGCCGACGTTCTCACAGACGGCATGGTGCTCGCGGTAGGGGGCTTCGGCCTCAGCGGCATTCCGGCCGACCTGATCGACGCGGTGCGGGCATCCGGTGTGAAAGACCTCACCGTGGTCTCCAACAACATGGGCATCGACGGCAAGGGCCTCGGCGTGCTGCTCGAAGCCGGCCAGGTGCGCAAGGTGATCGCCTCCTACGTGGGCGAGAACAAGCTCTTCGCCGAGCAGTTCCTCGCCGGGGCGCTCGAGGTGGAGTTCAGCCCCCAGGGCACCCTCGCCGAGCGCCTGCGGGCAGGCGGCGCGGGCATCCCCGCTTTCTACACGAAGACCGGCGTGGGCACGCTCATCGCCGAGGGCAAGCCACTCGCCGACTTCGACGGCGTCACCTACGTGCAGGAACGCGGAATCGTAGCGGATGTCGCACTCGTGAAGGCCTATCTCGCCGATACCAGAGGCAACCTCGTCTACCGCTACACGGCGCGCAATTTCAACCCCGTGGTCGCGACCGCGGGCCTCGTGACGATCGCCGAGGCCGAACGCATCGTCGAGCCAGGCGAGATCGAGCCCGACCACGTGGTGACGCCCGGGGTCTATGTGCAGAGACTCGTGCAGTCAGCCAACCGCACCAAGGACATCGAACAACGCACCGTGCGCACCCGCCCGGCTGCGTTCATGACAGCAGCCGCAACGGCATAAGGAGAGTTGACATGACCTGGACACGAGACGAAATGGCCGCGATCGCGGCCGAAGAACTCTCCGACGGCGACTACGTGAACCTGGGGATCGGCATCCCGACCCTCGTGGCCAACAATCTGCCGGAGGGCATCTCCGTGACGCTGCAGAGCGAGAACGGCCTGCTCGGCATGGGTCCGTTCCCCTTCGAGGGCGAGGAAGACGCCGACCTCATCAACGCCGGCAAGCAGACCGTCACTGTGCTGCCCGGCGGCTCGATCTTCGACTCGGCCACCTCGTTCGGCATGATCCGCGGCGGGCACGTGAAGGTCGCCATCCTCGGGGCCATGCAGGTGGCAGGCAACGGCGACCTCGCCAACTGGACCATCCCCGGCAAAATGGTGAAGGGCATGGGTGGCGCGATGGACCTCGTGGCCGGTACCCCTCGCGTGGTCGTGCTCACCGAGCACGTGGCCCGCGACGGCTCCGCCAAGATCGTCACCGAGTGCACCCTGCCACTCACCGGCCTCGGCGTGGTCGACCGCATCATCTCCGACCTCGCCGTCTTCGACGTGACCCTCGACGGCCTCGTGCTGCAGCGCCTCGCGCCCGGCGTGACCGTGGCCGACATCACCGAAAAGACCGAGGCAGCGTTCGCGGTTGCCGCCGATCTGGTGGAGGTCTTCGCATGAGCCTGCGCGAACAGTTCGGCCGTGACGTTCTGCTCACCGGCTGGGGACACAGCCGCTTCGGCAAGCTCGTAGACGACACCCTCGAGACCCTCATCGTGCAGGTGGCCACGGAAGCGATGACGAACGCGGGCGTCGAAGCATCCGCTATCGACGAGATTTACCTCGGACAGTTCAACTCGGGGCTCGTGCCGCTCGGGTTTCCGTCGTCGCTCGTACTGCAGGCCGATGCCGGCCTGGTGAACGTGCCGGCGACCCGAGTGGAGAACGCCTGCGCGTCGGGTTCGGCCGCGCTGCAGCAGGGCGTGAAGTCGATCCTCGCCGGCACCGCGCGTACCGTGCTCGTGATCGGCGCGGAGAAGATGACGCACGCCCCGCCCGAGCTCGTTGGTTCGGCGCTGCTCGGCGCCGACTACGACATGGCCGGCAAGCACTCCACCGCGGGGTTCACCGGGCTGTTCGCGCACGTGGCCCGCGAGTACGAGGGGCGCTACGGCGCGATCGGCGACGTGCTCGGCTCGATCGCCGCTAAGAACCACCGCAACGGCGTGGCCAACCCCTATGCCCAGCTGCGCAAGGACCTCGGCGAGGAGTTCTGCCAGACCGTGTCGGAGAAGAACCCCCTGGTCTCCGACCCCCTTCGCCGCACGGACTGCTCGCCGGTCTCCGACGGCGCGGCCGCTGTGGTGCTCACCTCGGCTGATTTCAGAACGGATGCCGCAGCCACCGACCCCGTGCGCCTCGCAGGTTTCGGGCAGGCGAACGACTTTCTGCCCGCGGCTCGTCGCGATCCCACGGCTTTCGCGGCCACGCGCGTGTCGTTCGAGCGGGCGCTCGCCATGGCGGGCGTGGGCCTCGGCGACCTGGACTTCGCGGAGGTGCACGACTGCTTCACCATCGCCGAGCTCATCATGTACGAGGTGATGGGGCTCACCGCTCCCGGCGAGGGGCGCCGCGCCGTCGAGGAGGGCTGGGTCTACCCCGAGGGCAAGCTTCCCGTGAACGTGTCGGGCGGCCTCAAGGCGAAGGGACACCCTGTCGGTGCCACCGGGGTCTCGCAGCACGTGATCTCGGCGATGCAGCTCACCGGAACGGCCGGCGCGATGCAGCTGCCGAACCCGCGCCGCGCCGTCGTGCAGAACATGGGCGGGGTAGGCGTGGCCAACTACGTGAGCGTGCTCGAGGCTGTGTAGGCGGCCGGTGGGGCATCCGCTGCTCGGTTCCGTGAGGCAATATGGGCCGGATTGTTGAACAATCTGGCCCAGTAGGGCATTCTTGAGGGAACAAAATTTCTCGAGCGGGAAGGCGACGATGCCCACCACAAGTATTGACCTCAATAGTGACGTGGGGGAGTCCTTCGGCAATTGGACCTTCGGTGACGACGCCGCCATCATCGCCTCGGTCTCGAGCATCAACGTGGCCTGCGGCTTTCACGCCGGCGACCCCAGCACCATCCGGGCAACGTGCAAGGCGGCCGCCGAGGCCGGCGTGACTGTGGGCGCGCACCCCGGTTATCGTGATCTAGCCGGCTTCGGGCGCCGGTTCATCGATATGAACCCCGCAGAACTCACCAACGACGTGGTCTACCAGATCGGCGCCGTTCAGGCGCTCGCCCGCGTGGCCGGCACCGAGGTTCGCTACGTGAAGCCCCACGGAGCCCTCTACAACTCCATCGTGCACCACCCCGCACAGGCCCGCGCCGTGGTGGAGGCCGTGCTCGCCGTCGACCCCGGACTGCCCGTGATGGTGCTGCCGAAGTCCGAGATCGAGCGCGCCGCCCGCGCCGCCGGGCTGCGCACCGTGGCGGAAGGATTCGCTGACCGCGCCTATAACCCCGACGGTACTCTTGTATCGCGCGCGCTCCCGGGTGCCGTACTGCACTCCGTCGATGCCGTCACCGAGCACGTACTGCGTCTGGTGGGTGACGGCCAGGTGCGTGCCGTCGATGGCTCCCTCATCAGCGTCGAGGTGGACAGTATCTGCCTGCATGGGGACACCCCCGACTCCGTGCGACTCGCCGCAGCCGTGCGCGCCGCCCTCGTCGACTCCGGCGTCACGATCGTCAGTTTCGCCTAAGCGGATGTCCCACCAGATTCAGGAGATCCGGCTCGCCGGAGACCGCGCCGTGCTGGTGCAGCTCGGCAGCCTCAGTGACGTGCTGCGCCTGCGGCACGCGCTCGGGCAGCATCCGCTCGAGGGACAGGTCGACGTGGTTGCGGCCGCGCGTACCGTTCTAGTGACAGGGGACTCCGCCCGCGCCGCGCGCCGTTTCCCCGCCGCGCTGCGAGGGCTCGAGCTCGGCACCGAGGCCGTCGCCGCCGACACCCTTGTGACCCTCGACGTGATGTACGACGGTGAAGACCTCGACGACGTGGCCGCGGCCACCTCGCTCAGCCGTGACGCCGTGGTCGCCGCGCACACCGGGCAGGTGTGGACGGCGGCCTTCGGCGGTTTCGCTCCAGGGTTCGCCTACCTCGTGGGCGCGAACGAGACCCTCACGGTGCCCCGCCGCGACACCCCGCGCAAGGCGGTTCCCGCGGGGTCCGTCGCGCTCGCCGACAACTATTCGGCGGTGTACCCCCGGCAGAGCCCCGGTGGCTGGCAACTGATCGGCCGCACCGACGCTGCGCTCTGGAACCTCGACCGGGAGCAACCTGCCCTCGTGCAGCCCGGCAACCGCGTGCAGTTCCGCGCCGTGCGGGAGCTCGTGCGCGCGGCTGTCGTGTCTGGCGAGCCCGGGGCGGCCTGCGACGGCGGACTTCTCGTCGTGGATCCCGGCGTGCAGACCACCATTCAGGACCTCGGTCGCCCCGGCCACGCTCACCTCGGCGTCACCGGCGGCGGGGCGCTCGATCGCGGCGCGCTGCGTCGCGCCAACCGTCTGGTGGGCAACGAAGCGGATGCCGCGGTGCTCGAAAACGCGCTCGGCGGACTGTGCCTCGAGGCCGTCACCGACCAGGTGATCGCGGTGAGCGGTGCCGGGGGAGAGCTCAGCGTCGCCGGCGTGGCATGCACCCCAGGCACCGCCCCAAGCGCGTCCGCCGACCGGCAGGTGCCGAGGGACGCGCCCTTCGCCCTGCTCGCCGGCGAACGCCTCACGCTCGACGCCCCCGCGTGGGGCGTTCGCAGCTACCTCGCGGTGCGCGGCGGCATCGACACGCCCCTCGTGCTCGGCAGCCGCTCCATGGACACTCTCTCGGGCATAGGCGGCTCGCTGCTCAGTCACGGCGACACTCTTGCCGTTCTTGAGGCACCGCCCACAAGCGTGGTCGGCAACCCCGAGCCGTCGCCGGTGGAGCCCGCCGAGGTCACTGAGGTTCGGTTCGTACCCGGCCCGCGGGCCGACTGGTTCAGCGCCGAGTCCCTGGGGCAGTTGAGGTCCACCGAGTGGACCGTGACAGCGCAGTCCAACCGCATCGGGCTGCGACTCGATGGCGTGCCGCTTGAGCGAACCCGCTCCGGTGAACTGGCCAGTGAGGGCACCGTCGCGGGAGCGATCCAGGTGCCGGCCTCCGGACTTCCTGTGCTGTTCCTCGCCGATCATCCCGTCACCGGCGGATACCCCGTCGTCGGCGTTGTAGTGGCCAGCGACCTTGACCTCGCGGCGCAGCTTCACGCGGGCGCGCGCATCCGCTTCACACCCGTTTCCGAGGTCCGGCCCGTGCAAGAACAGACAGTAGAGAGCTGACACCGTGCAGAAAGTATTGATCGCCAACCGCGGCGAGATCGCCGTGCGCATCATGAGAGCCTGCGATGACGCCGGCCTTGAGTCTGTGGCCGTGTACGCCGACGTGGACGCGCATGCCCTGCACGTGTCTGAGGCCACCGAGGCGTATGCCCTCGACGGCAATAGCCCGGCAGACACCTACCTCAACGTGAACAAGCTGCTCGGCATCGCCATGCGCTCCGGCGCCGATGCTGTGCACCCCGGCTATGGGTTTCTCTCCGAAAATGCCGACTTCGCCCAGGCCGTGCTCGACGCCGGACTCGTGTGGATCGGCCCGACGCCGGAGAGCATCCGGGTGCTGGGCAACAAGGTCTCTGCCCGCGAGATCGCCATCCGCGTGGGCGCCCCCCTCGTGGCTGGATCGGAAGGAACTGTCGAATCCGGCGCCGAGGTGCGCGCATTCGCCGAACAGCACGGCCTGCCCGTGGCCATCAAGGCCGCATTCGGCGGCGGCGGTCGAGGCATGAAGGTGGTCTGGAAGCTCGACGAGGTGGAGGAGGCCTTCGACTCTGCCGTGCGCGAATCCCAGGCCGCGTTCGGCCGGGGGGAGTGCTTCGTGGAGCGGTTCCTGCACGAGCCGCGCCATGTGGAGGCGCAGATCCTCGCAGACGGAGCCGCCAACGTGATCGTGGTCGGCACCCGAGACTGCTCGCTGCAGCGCCGCAACCAGAAGCTCGTCGAAGAGGCGCCCGCGCCGTTCCTCACGCCGGAGCAGCGCGAACAGATCTACACCTCGGCCAAGGCCATCTGTCGCGAGGCCGGCTACACCGGCGCCGGCACCGTGGAATACCTGCTCGGCCAGGACGGCAGCGTGTCTTTCCTCGAGGTGAACACTCGACTGCAGGTGGAGCACCCGATCACCGAACAGACCTCCGGTGTCGACCTCGTGCTCGCCCAACTGCAGATCGCCGCCGGCGGCCCCCTCCCGGTGCAGGAGGACCCTGAGCCCCACGGTCACGCCTTCGAATTCCGCATTAACGCCGAGGATCCGGGACGCGGCTTCCTGCCCTCGCCCGGCACGGTCACCCGGTTCGTCACGCCGACCGGACCCGGCATTCGCGTCGACTCCGGGGTGCGCGAAGGCGGCACCGTGCCCGCCCAGTTCGACTCTCTCCTTGCCAAGCTCATCGTGACCGGCGCGGACCGCCAGCAGGCGCTGCGCCGTGCCCGTCGCGCCCTCAAGGCCTTCGAGATCGAGGGGCTGCCCACGGTTCTGCCGTTCCACCGCGCCGTGGTCGAAACCGAGGCCTTCGGCGGCACCGACCGCCTCGGGGTGCACACGGGCTGGATCGAAGGTGACTTCGCGGAGACCATCCAGACCGACCCGTCGTTCCATCCAATGGCCCCCGATTCGGAGCGCCGCACGATCTCCATCGACCTCGACGGCAAGCGGATGTCCCTCGGGCTGCCCGCCGCACTGCTCGCGGGCCTCGCGCGAGGTGCCGCGCCGGGTGCGGCTCCCGATGCGGACCCCGCCGCCGAAGAAACCGTGGACCCCACCTCGCTGCGCTCCACGATGAGCGGCACCGTCGTGAAGTGGCTCGTGGAGGCGGGCGAGCCCGTAGCCGAGGGCGAAGCCGTTCTCGTGCTCGAGGCGATGAAGATGGAGTCCGTCGTAGTGGCTCATCGCAGCGGTGCGCTCACCGGCAAGCTCGTTCAGGTCGGCGACGCTGTCGTCGCACACGCGACCGTCGCCTCCGTTGTGGATTGACGAGGCCACCGACCCCATAGGTTGGGACTATGACTCTCGACGATATCCTGCAGGACCTGCGTCGACAGAGTTCAGACCCTAAGCATGCCGAGACCGGAATTTGGGTCGCCGCCGTGCTGAGGGACCGGATCGCGGCCGGCCAGCTGGCCCCGGGCGCCAAGCTCTCTGAGCAGGCGCTCAGCGAGGTTCTGAGCGTCTCGCGCAACACACTGCGGGAGGCCTTCTCCACCCTCGCGTCCGAGCACGTGGTTGTGCGAATCCCGAACCGTGGCGTCTATGTGGCGCGTCCGTCGGCGGACGACATCCGCGAGATGTATCGCGTGCGGAGATTTCTCGAGCCGGCCGCCCTCCTGTGGTCACCGGCGGGGGATACCGCCCCACTGCATGCCGCCGTGGCGCGTGCTCGCGAGGCACGGGAAGCCGGCTCGGTGTCGGAGATGGCCGATGCGAACCAGAAGTTCCATGCGGCGCTCGTGGCACTCACGGGCAGTGAGCGGCTCGTGCTGCAGATGACGCAGGTGCTCGCCGAAATGCGGCTCGTGTTCCACTCCATGGTCGCCGACGGTGGCTTTCACGCGCCCTACATCGAGCGGAACGCCCGCATGCTCGACCTCCTCGACGCCGGATTTCGCACCGAGGCCGCCGAGCTAATGACGGAGTACCTGCACCGCGCCGAGTCCCAGCTCCTCGCCGCGGTCGCCCACCCGTGCACCTGACGGACATCCCGCCTCGGAATGTATTGATATCCATCGATATAATGGGACCTGCTGGATTACCTGCTGGATTACCTGCTGGGGGATCGGCTCGGCCACCGCCGGTCGAGGCGCGACGGAGGAGCGATCGAGATCCCGCGAGCCGACCCTCGGACCGGGCTTGGGTCTGAGCAGCACCTCGCCAGGCCTCGATCGCTCGTGCCTCGCGCCTCGACCAGCGGTTCCCGCGTTTCAACCGGCGCTTGGATCGAGATCTCGAAAGGCTCGATCCGGCGGCTTGTCGAGATCTTGGGTTTAGGCGGGGGAGACCAGGTAGTCGGAGTCTCGGGCGTCGGTGATGAGCATGTGGCCGGGAGCGTGACCGATCGCGAGGGTGGGGCGTGACTCCATCACTGCGGCCTGCGGGGTGACGCCGCAGGCCCAGAACACCGGCACCTCGCCTGGCCGCACGACGACGGCGTCGCCGAAATCCGGCCGATCGAGGTCGATGCCGAGCGCAGCGGGGTCGCCCACGTGCACCGGGGCGCCGTGCACGGCAGGGTAGTGAGACGTGATGCGCACGGCATCCGCTACCCGATCGGCCGGAATCGGCCGCATCGATACCACGAGCGGGCCCGAGAGCGCGCCCGCCGGCGCGCACCGCACGTTGGTGCGGTACATGGGCACGTTCGTGCCTTGCTCGATGTGCGCGATCGCGATGCCGGCCTCCTGCAGGGCTGCCTCAAACGTGAAGCTGCACCCCACGATAAACGTCACGAGGTCGGGGCGCCACCAGTCGGCGAGGTCGGTCGGCTCGGCCACCAGGACACCGTTTTCGTACACTGTGTAACGGCCGACATCCGAGCGGATGTCCCCGCCCGCCAACAGCGGACCGCTCGTCTCGCCGGCATCCAGTACGCCCAGAATAGGGCACGCCTTTGGGTTGCGAGTGGCGAACAGCAGCACGTCGAAGGCCTGCGCCCGCGGCACGATGATGAGGTTCGCCTGCGTGAACCCGGCCGACCAGCCCGCCGTCGGCGTGGCCAGGCCCTCGCGGAACAGCGCGCGGGCCTCCGCGGGGATGACGGCGGCGGGGTCGGCCGGAACTGCGGAAGCAGCCACGGGCGCTAGACCCACAGCTTGGCGAGGCCGCCGAGGGACTGGTAACCGAGGAATAGGGTGAGCAGCCACGCGAGCACGCCGACGATGAGCAGCCACTTGGGGTACACGTAGCCGCCGAGCAGGTCCCGACGGCGCCAGGCCACCCAGATGATCACGGCGAAGCCGACCGGCAGGATCAGACCGTTGACGGCGCCGGCCATGATGAGCAGCGTGGCCGGGGCCTGGCCGATGAAGCTGAAGACGATCGTCGACACCGCGATGAAGACGCACGTGGCGATGCTGCGCTTGCGCGGAGAGGTCTTCGGCGTGGTGATGAAGGAGATCGACGTGTATGCTGCGCCGATCACGGAGGTGATCGAGGCCGCCCAGAGGATCACGCCGAAGAGGCGGAAGCCGAGCTCGCCGGCCGCCGACTGGAAGGCCTCGGCCGCGAGGTTGTCGCTCGTGAGGGCCACACCGCCGGCGACGACGCCGAGGATAGCGAGGAACAGGAGAACGCGGATGACGCCCGTGATGACGATTCCCATGATGGAGCTGCGGGTGATCTCGCCGACATTTTCCGGGCCGGAGACCCCGGCGTCGATCATGCGGTGCGCGCCGGCGTAGGTGATGTAGCCGCCGATGGTGCCGCCGATGAGCGTGGTGATGATGAGGAAGTCGATGCTGTCGGGGATGACGGCGTTCTTGATGGCGTCGCCGAGCGGCGGCTGCGACACGATCGCCACGTAGCCGATCAGGATGATCATCAGGGCGCCAAGCACGACCACGATCTTGTCGAGGGCGATGCCGGCCCGCTTGCTCAGGAAGATGGCGATGGCCACGGACGCCGAAAGGATGCCGCCCAGCCGAGGATCGATGCCCAGCAGCACGTTGAGGCCGAGTCCGGCGCCAGCGACATTGCCCACATTGAAGACCAGGCCGCCGAGGCAGATGAGAGCCGCGAGGAACCAGCCGGCGCCGGGAAGCACAGTGTTGGCGAGTTCCTGGGCGCGCTTTCCGCTCACGCCGATGACGCGCCACACATTCAGCTGCACGGCGATGTCCACGAGGATCGAGACGAGGATCGCGAAGGCGAATGCCGCGCCGAGTTGAACCGTGAAGTTTGTCGTTTGAACGATGAACCCGGGGCCCACCGCGCTCGTCGCCATGAGGAACATGGCTCCGAGCAGGGCGCTGCGGTGTTTGTTCTTGAGCTTGCGGGGCTTGACCGTCGTTGGTGAAACCGTGGGTGACATGGTGCGCTCGCTGTCTGCTTGGGGGAATCAGCGCCTGCGATCACCGATTGTTTTGTGACAGCCTACGATTGTTCAACAATCATTACAAGAGAAATGACGGATCCGGTTCGTCGTGCAACATAAGGGAATTCTCATCCCGACCGAGCCAGGGAGGGCGCGGGTGCCCCGATAATGAGCATATGTCCGACGCGACGCGATACCCTCAGCCGCGGTGGCGGCCGGTGCTGTCGGTTCGCGTGCGCATTCTCGCCTCGATACTTCTCGCGGCTGGCATCGGTCTGGCCGCGTCCGGCCTGGCCGCTGAACGCGGCGCTCTCGGCCGTGGTCCAGCGTCTGCGGCCCGCCACCAACGAGACGACGCTCGCCATCATCGACGGCGAAGCCGCGTTGACGCCCGGCGGGCAGGTGGACCTTCGCCTCGAAGACCCGGACTTCGTGGCGCGCATCGTGACCGAAACGGATGCCGGTGGCGTCGTTCTCGGCACCGCAGCGACATCCGCTCGCTTCGTTCGATACATTGCTGTTCCGGTGAGTCTCGACGGCGAGAACGGGGACCGGCTCTCGTGAGAAGAATCTTAGAATCGGGCGGCGCACGGCGCAAGTCAAGAACTCGGGGCGACGGGCCTAACGTGTGTGGCGGGCGATAGCGGGGGTAATCAGACGCGCCTCGGTTCCGAAAACCAGGCCTTCCTCGGTTGCGCTGGGGGCGGCATCCGGTGGAAAACTCTCCGTCATGGAGAGCGGCATTCGCGCGTTCCGGTAATAGAGGCCGGGCCCGGGTCGCCAGAACGCCGGAGTGGCGTCGGGCACCGCGCGCAAGAATCCACCCGTGTTGATCTCGACGCGCATGCCGCTCGGGTCGCGAAGGTACAGGTAGTTCTGTTCGCCGATGGCGTGCATGCTCGCGCCGAATTCCAGGTGTGTGCTCGGGCCGTGTTCGATGCGCACGCCCACCGAATCGAGCGCAGGGGCCGCCCTGAACAACTCAGCGCGGGTGTCCACCCGGTAGGCCATGTGGTTCATTCGACCGGGACGGTCGGAGCTGTCGAGCAACACCCCGAGGTCGTGAGCCGTGTCGGTCGTGCCGAGTACGGCAAAGACCGTGGTGCGCTCCTGGTCGAGCACGGTTCGCTGCTGCACCTGCAGGCCGAGAACGTCTTCGTGCCAGGCCAGGAAGGCAGAAACATCGGGCGCCGCCACCGAGACGTGATCGAGCTGGCGCACCTCGATCGCTGGAGATGGCGTGGCAGGCGCGGAATCCGCGTCGGCGTCTGAGTCGGTCTCCGGTAGGGGCTCTGGTGCATGAAACTTGTTGCCCTGTGAGAAGAGCTCCATGGTGTGCCCCCACGGTCCGGTGAACGAAAACGAGCGGCCGTGCCCGAAACTCCGCTCGTGCCACCTGCCCTGTACCCCGGCCGCCTCGACTCGGTGGGCGGCTTCGGTGAGGGAGGCGTCGCTCACCGTGCGCCAGGCCATGCTCACGAGAGCGGGTTCCGGACCGCGCTCGATCACCAGGCTGTAGAGGTAGTAGTCGTCGCTCGTGCGCAGGTACACCGCAGACGCGTCGCGGTGTGCCTCGTGCATGCCCAACCGCTGCCGATAGAAGGCAACGGATGCCGCCACATCCGCTGCCGCCAGTCGCACATGCAAGAGGTGGGACAGCAGCTTGATCATGGGGTGGGGCCAAACGTTAGAGCGCGCGCATGCGGTTGTTTCGGGCATTGTGCTCGAGTTCGGCGAGGCCGAGCGCCTCCATGAGCGGCGGAATGTACATGCCGAAGCGTCCCCGCAACCCCTTCTTCAGACCGTACCAGCCGCCGACCGGGTTGGTGTCCGATCGGCCCCAGGCCTCGACGGTGCCGTCCTTAGCCGGCTCCTGTTCGTCGGCGCTGCCGAGGTCCACCCAGTCGCCGACGGCAACGAGCATGGCGTGCAAGTCGTTGAGGCAGCGCAGCCGGTACTGGTGCGCGGTCGTGCCGACCACGCACACGAGAGCAGGTGGGTCGGCCTCTTCGTTGCGGTACATGAGGTACTCGGAGGTGCCGGGCGGAGTGCGCAGCACCCAGGGGTCGTCTGTGGTTTCGGTTCCCGTGGCGTCGTTGCTCATCGTTGGTTCCTCCTGTGATCGGCTCAATTCATTGTGGCCCAGTCGGAGGCGAGCCTGACCTAGGCTGTGGGAATGAATGACGTGGGTTTTCGCTCCCAGCGCGGTCCCATCCTCATCTCCCTCATGGTCACGACCGGGCTTGTCGCGATCGACGCCACGATCCTGGCCACCGCGGTGCCCACGATCGTGAACGACCTCGGCGGGTTCGCGCAGTTTCCGTGGCTGTTCTCGGTGTACCTGCTCGCGCAGGCGGTGTCGGTGCCGCTCTACGCCAAACTCTCCGACACGGTGGGCCGCAAGCCCATCATCCTCGTGGGCATCGCCCTCTTCCTGCTCGGCTCGATTCTGTGCGCCCTGGCCTGGAGCATGCCCGCGCTGATCGCGTTCCGTGCGGTGCAGGGCCTCGGCGCGGGCGCGGTGCAGCCGATGGCCGTCACGATCGCCGGCGACATCTACACAGTTGCCGAACGTGCCAGGGTGCAGGGCTACCTCGCGAGCGTCTGGGCGATCTCCGCCGTCGTGGGCCCGACTCTTGGCGGCCTCTTTTCGGAGTTTCTGTCGTGGCGATGGATCTTCTTCGTGAACATTCCGCTGTGTCTGCTCGCCGCCTGGCTGCTCGCCCGCAGCTTCCACGAGAAGATCGAGAAGCGCCGGCACCGCGTTGACTACCTGGGCGCCGCGCTGCTCACACTCTCGCTCACCCTGCTGATTCTCGCCGTGCTCGAAGGCGGGCAGTCCTGGGCATGGAACTCCCCGCAGTCAATCGGAGCCTTCGCGGGTGGTGGCCTGCTCCTGGCCGGTTTCGTGTGGGCCGAGACCCGGGCCGCCGAACCGGTGCTGCCACTCTGGGTGATCTCGCGGCGGCTGCTGCTCTCCACCTCGCTCATCGGGCTCGGAGTCGGCGCGATCCTGATCGGCCTCACCTCCTACGTTCCCACCTACCTGCAGGGGTCCCTCGGCACATCGCCGCTCGTGGCCGGGCTTGCCCTCGCCACGCTCACGATCGGCTGGCCGATTTCGGCCACGCTCTCCGGCAGGGTCTACCTGCGGTTCGGGTTTCGCACCACCGTGCTGCTGGGCATGGTGCTCGTCATCGCCGGCGCGAGCCTGCTCGCGGCCTTCGGCGGCCGACCCAACCTCGTGATCGTGGGCCTGGGGTGCTTCGTGGTGGGGCTCGGCCTCGGGCTCGTCGCCACGCCCAGCCTCGTGGCGGCGCAGTCGAGCGTGCCGTGGAACGAGCGCGGTGTGGTAACGGGTACGAACCTCTTCTCTCGCTCGATCGGCAGCGCCGTGGGAGTGGCCATTTTCGGTGCCGTCGCCAATGTCATCTTCGCCGCCGCCGGAACAGGAACACCCACGCCGGCCGCGGTCGAGGCGGCCTCCACAAGTGTGTTCATCGCCATTGTGATTGCCGCCGTGGGGGTTCTCGCGGCCGCGCTGTGGATGCCGGACGTGCGCGCGAACGCGCTGCCGGCATCCGCTCGCAGCGCGCCCCTGCCCGCCGATCCTCAGCAAACGGATGCCGACTAGCTGACAGTCGTCACCATGGTGAGCACGCTCGTGCCATCCACGTCGCTCGTGGCAAGGTGTACCCGCACGGAGCCCAGCTCGCCGAGGGCGGACACGTGTGTGCCGCCGCAGGGGATGCGCGCGGGCTCACCGGGAAGGGCGCACGCCCAGTAGCGACGGTCCGTGAGGCGGTCGCCGTCGCGGTCGATGTGCACGGCGGCATCCGTTTCGACCCACGCGGCGAGGGTGGCGTTGATGGCTTCCGTGAGTGCGGGCAAGGCGTCGTCGAATCCCTCCGTCACGAAGCCCTTCTTGCGCAGGGACTTGCCGAGCCGATAGGTGTCGGTGGAAGCGTTTTCGGTAATGAGAGACACATCGATCGCGGTACCGTCGAAATCGGGCGAGCCGAGCGCATCGGCGCGGGGCTCCTTCTTCCACCGGTCGGCGACGGCGAGGTTGAGCGCGAGCGAAGCCAGGTGGCAGGCCGTGTGGCCGGCGGAGGTGCGCGCCCGGAAGCCGGCGTCGACCGTGACCGTGGCGCGGTCGCCCTCGGCAAGGGCGGCATCGTCGGCAACGATGTGCACCGCCACGAAGGCCCACCCCGCCGTGCCCTTCGGCACGCGGATCGCGCGCCCGAGGTGCAGGGACGTGCCGTCGGTCGCGCCCACGATACAGTCGAGCACCGGGATATCGACCGCCTCGACGCGGAGGGCGGCGTGATCGGCGCCCTGGTCGGGCCAGCCGGCATCGACAGGGTGCACGCTCGTGGCGTTGAGCAGCACGGCGAGACGGCCGTCGGGCAGTGCCTCCACATGAAGCACGGTGGCCTCGGTTTCGAGGGCTCCGGCCGGGTAGGTGACGAGGGTGTCTTCGACGGGATAGCTCATGTGGTGCGGGCCTTTCACAGTGTGCGGGCGTGAACGAAAAAAAGGTGCCGCCACAACAGTGGCGACACCTTCGATGCTATGTCAGGGAGAGGAGCCTAGCTCTTGCGAGCCCTGGAGGCGCTTTCTTCAGACTTGGCCTTCTTGTCGGCCCTCTTCTCCTTGAGCGACTTGTCGGCAACCTTCTTGGTTGCGTCCTTCTTGGGTGATTTGTCAGCCATGTGCACTCCTTCGCAGTGAGCCTTGCCGGCCCCGTCCCTTGAAGAATACGCGGTATCCGCCGCCCGAGCACCACCCCCGCCGCAAGAAAGTACTGATGAAACCCCCTGAATCACCTCCGAAGAAGCGGCTGTGCCGCAGCGACCCTGTGCATCTGCTCGCTGCGGCCGTATGCTGGCGGTGCACACACGCCGCCCGCGTCATCCTGACCGGGGGCACGACAGGGAGGTCGCACACATGACTGGTATCGCCACATACAAGGCCGTTCTTTTCGGCCCGAACCCCATGGCTTCCGGCATGGAACTCGACCTGGAATTCGTGGACGGCGAGTACCAGGACACCGTCGTGCTCGAGGCCGTCGACGAGGGCATCGTGATCATGCGCAGCTATCGTCGCGGTCACGAAACCGAGGAGCCCGTGCCGTACCGATTTTTCGAAGAGGTGGACGAAGAGCTTTCGGGCCAGGCCGAACCCGACGTGCCCAACTAGTCGTCCCGTCGTCGGAGTTTGCGGCGGACGGTCGCCAGCGCGCGGCACGTAGGGTGTAGTTCATGGTGCCCGCCCTACCCGTTATCGTTTCCGTGACGTCGCCGACATCCGCTGACGCGCTCGACATATCGTTTCGCTACTACGAGGAACTCGTGGGGCGCTATCATGGGCGTTCCGCTTCCTGAAAAGAGATTCTCGACGCCCAGCGCGAGTATCCCGGTGATGTGCTCGCGGCCCCGACGGGATTGCTGCTCCTTGCCCATCGGGGAGCTGGCGTGCTTGGCTGTGCGGGACTACGGGTGTGTGCCGGCGGGGTCGGCGAGGTGACGCGAGTATTCGTGCTGCCGACCGCACGTGGGCAGGGCGTGGCACGGCTGCTCATGCGGGAGCTCGAACGCGAGGCGCGGGTTCTGGGGCTGCAGGCTCTCCGCCTGGACACCCGAACCGATCTCGTCGAAGCGCGCGGCCTCTACTCCTCTCTCGGCTACCTCGAAGGGGAGGCGCACAACGCCGACCCATACGCGAACCACTGGTTTCGCAAGGATCTGGTCGGCTGACTCAGCGCGCCTCTACGACGCCCATCATGCCGGCATCCTCGTGATCGAGAATGTGGCAGTGATAAACGGTTCGTCCGCTGAAATCGCTGAACGCGATCCGAACACGCGTCGTGCTGCGTGCCGGGATGTTGACGACGTCCTGCCAGATCACGGTGTCGACGGGCTGGCCGCCCTCCTCGACAATTTGCATCGGCCACACGTGCAGGTGCAGGGGGTGATCCAGCGTGCTGGTGTTCGTGAGGAGCCAGTCTTCTACGCTTCCGAGCTGCACCGTCTCGTCGATCCTGGCCGCATCGAACGCGCGGCCGTTGATGGTGGGTGCCATCATGGCACCCCCCATGCCGCCCATCCCCATCGAGAAGACAAGCTCCCGTCGCGCGGTCACGGTGGCGGTACGCAGGTCGCGTGGAGTCGGCTGGGCGGGCACGGCGGCCGCTGCTGCGACGGTCTCGCCCGCGACCCTGAACGTGGCCAGGGACATGTCGCCGCCGGCCGGGGATATACCGCCGCCCATCATGCCTCCGGCTGTTCCGCGGTCGTAGTTGAGGGCGCGAAGCGCAGCGTCACCGCCGGTGACGGTCACCAGGAGGTCGGCGCGATTTCCGGGCGCGAGCACGATCTCGGTCACTGGGCGAGCGGATGCGAAACGTCCGGAGTCCAGACCGAGGAGCGCCAGCTCGTGCCCGTCGAGACGCAACCGCAGATATCGGGACACGCAGGCGTTGACGATGCGCCATCGTTCACGTTCGCCGGGGCGGGCCGTCATGGTGGGCCCGAGCTGCCCGTTGATCAGAACCAGAGCTCCCTCACGACCTGACATCTTCTCCGTCGCCCGTGCTGCGGCCGGTGCTCCTGTCGAGTCGACGGTGATGTCGGAGATCACGAGCAGGCGATCCCTGCTCGCGGGGATCGGAATCGGATCTTCGACAACGATTGCTCCGTACAGGCCGCCGAACACCTGGTCGGCGACCAACCCGTGATGGTGAGGGTGATACCAGTACACGCCGGGGGGATGGTTCGCCGGCAGCTCGTATCGATAGTCGAAGGAGTCTCCGCCCGGGACAGTGACGAACATGTTGTCGCCGTTGCCTTCGGGGGAGACGTGTAGGCCGTGCACGTGAAGGTTGCTCGGGTCCGTGAGATCGTTGCGCAGACTCACACCCAGGGCATCGCCCGCGCGAAGGCGCAGCGTCGGTCCGGGCACCCCGTCGTTGTAGGTGAGCGCGCGCACCGAGCGCCCGGCGAGGGTCACCTGTCGGGCTGCGGCGTTGAGGGTGACGGCCAGGGCGCCATCCGTGCTGTGTAGCTCGAGAGGTTCCAGGAGTTCGGTGCCGCTCGCGGACGCGGCCGTTGGAGGGGACGAGACTTTTTGGGTGACAAGCAGGCCCGTTCCGCCGACGGCCACACCTGCAAGCCCCACGCCGCCCAGAATCAGGGCATTGCGCCGGGTGAGCGGGCGCACTATCTACCCTCGTCGAGCATCCGCAGGTGGTCGCGATATTGCTCGGCGGTCAGCTCCCCTCGCGCGAAACGCTCATCCAGGATGCGTCGGGCACCGGTCGGCTCTGGCGAATTGGGGACCGAGGGGGGTGGTGCGCCCGTGTTCGCGAGAAGACGAACGACGACGTACATAATCACCGCTAGGCCCGCGATCGCGAGCAATCCGAAGACCCACGACCAGCCCATCGTTCCCAGGCCCCACATCATCAGCTCGCCCCTTCGTCGACTCCGTCGCCGCCATATTATACCCGTGGGGGGTATTAGCGCGGTGCTCAGCCCAGATAAACTCCGCGGGAACTCATGAACGTCTCGGGGTTGAGCATGGTTCCGTCCACTCGGATCTCAAAGTGCACGTGGCATCCGCTTGAGGATCCGGTGGAACCCACCAAAGCGATGACCTGGCCGGCGGCGACGCTTTGCCCAGTGTCGACGAGGAGTTCGCTGCTGTGGGCGTATCCGGACTCCACGCCATCGCCGTGGTCGATGAGGATCCACTGACCGTAGGACCCCCGATAACCTGACTCCACAACGGTTCCTCCCGTCGCGGCGAACACGGGCTGGCCGCAAGGGGCGGCGATGTCGGTTCCGTTGTGGTGGTCCCCGACGCCTTCGACCGGCTTGTCCGGGCGAGGACCGAAGGTGCTCGTGATGCGGCCGAGCGCGGGCAAGGCCCAACCCTGGTCTGTGAGCTGGCTCTGATCGAGACTGGCCCACTGTCCGTTGTCGGCGATCTCGGTGAACGACGCGGGCGTCGGCGTGGGCTTGGGAATGTCGGTCACCGTGAAGCCATCGCGTTCGAGGGGAGACGACTGCGCCTGGGAGAAGGTGAGGCTTTGCGTGTCTGCGGAGTCGGCCGCCGTGGGCATGGCCGTCAGCGCCGTACCCGGGTTCACCGCCAGGGCGGGCAGGGTTGCGCTCACGGTGAAGAGGGCGATCATCGCCATGGCGCCAACGGCAGCCGCCCGGCTGCGAATCGAGGCCCGTTTCGTCGCGGTTCGCGCGGGCCTCGGCTGACGCGGAAGGGATCGGCTCGCGCGCACCCGGTTCTCGAGCGCACGAAGGTCTCGCCGAGACATCGTCGGTGAGCCGGCGCTATCCACGCAAGGCCGCGGGGTGACTGACGTGCGGAGGAGAGAGGAAAAGCATTGAAAGAATCCTTGCGGGGGTGTGGAAAATGGAACAGGGCGCAGGCACGACGGTGCCTTCGCCAGTCGACGGGTGGACAGGCGCACCGTCGTGGTGGCCCGCTGCAGGGGGGAGAAGCTCCGCCATGTGTTGATACCTGCGCGGTCGGAGGCACCCAAGTCTTATGTTGAACGTTAGCTCATCGTCCCCTGTGGAGCCTGAGAGCGTTGTCGAGTTGGGCTGGCTCCGCCCTGCCGCGGAGGCTAGATGCGTTTCGTGCTGCCGCGGCCCAGGCGCACGGGCAGCGCCATGAGGGGCCCCACGAAGCGTCGCTGCAGCCGGCGCGCGGGGCCCCAGACGTACTGCACAACATACTGGGCCAGGATGGCGCCGGCAGCGAGTGCGAGCGCCACCGCGGCCGCGGTCAGCAGGTTGAGGAGGCCGTTAATATCGCCGTTCGAGAGTTGCAGCAGCCCGCGGAACAGGATGAGCCCCGGCACGAGCGGCACGAGAGCGGTGACCATGATCACGAGGGGCGGGGTTCGCACGATGCGGGCCGCCACGGACGCCGCGAGGCCCACGCCGATGGCGCTCATGCCCGAGGCCCAGACCAGCCCGAGGCCGGCCAGGTCGCCGATCAGGTAGAGGAACTCGGCGAGGGCGCCCAGCAAGCACACCACCCACCACGCCCGCCACGGCACCTGCACGGCCAGGCTGAAGCCAATGACGATCACAACGGATGCCGCAAGAAGCAACGGCAGATCGAGCAGAGTCGGCACCCACCGCGACTGCACGGTGAGATCGAGTCCGAATCGGCTCACGAACAGGGTGGCGCCAGCGACACCGGTGACGAGGCCGCCGGTAATGAGCACGGCCTCCACCATGCGGGCGGTGCCGGTGAGGTAGAACCCTGAGAGTGTGTCATGCACCGCGCCGAACGTGGTCACCCCGGCGAGCAGCATGATGATGGTCGCGACCACGACGATGGACGGGTTGACCGTGGGATCGATGATGTGCACGATCGCGGCGGCGAGTGGCCCCATGGCGCCGCCGACCACGGTCTGGTAGAAGAGGGGAACCTGGCGGTGGTCAAGGGTTGTCGTGATCAGGTCGATGAGGTAGGTCGCGATGAACGCGGCCATCATGACGACGGGCCCGCCGCCGATCAGTACGGCAGCGCCGGCGCCCACGAGGCTCCACCCCAGACGACGGAAGCGCACGGTCACCTGCGGCTTGGAACTCACGATGATGGCCAAGCGCTTCCGCGCCTCGGCGATGTCTACAGGGTGCTCGATGAGTTCGGCGATCAGCTCAGACGTGAGGGTGAGCTTCGTGTAGTCCAGGGTGCGGTACTTCACGTTACGGCTACGCGTGATGGACTCGTGGGTGGCCTGGTCCTCCTGCGTGAGGGTGATGATCGTGTGCGTGATGTTCGCCTCGGTGCCCTTGAGCCCGTAGGCACGCGTGAGCGCTTCCATCGCGGCAGTGGCGTCTTCCGCGCCGGCGCCGGCCGTGAAAATGACCTCCGCGAGGCGCATTGTGAGGTCGAGAACCGCGCGTGTATAGGCGGCGTGATCGAGCGGGATTGCCCCTGTGAGGTCATTCATCTGGGCAGGGGGCTATCAGGAAGAAACGCGATCACTTCCCGAGTTTACGTGACCCTTGCGCCTGCGTGTGAACAGCCGAACTATCAGGAGCACACCGAGCCCGAGAACGGCGATTGCGCCGATCCACGGGACGGCCACGCCGATGGCCACGACGATCCCGCCGAGGGTTGCCAGGAGGGCGTTCCATCCGGCGACGAGCCCGGCCCAGAAGTCGTCCGGTGCGCCGGGGGCGACGGTGCCGTCTTCGTAGATTTCCAGCGTGATCGTGGAGAAGTCGATTTGGTCGGCCAGGTAATCGCGCTGGCTGCGCAGAGCCTCGAGCTCGGCCTGGCGCGTTGACAGGGCGCCCTCGATTGCGATCAGGTCTGTCGTGGTGGTCGCCGTGCTCATGAGGGAGAGCAGACGGTCGACCGAGGTCTGGAGAGCCGTGATGCGGGCATCGAGGTCTTGGCTCTGCTGCGTCACATCCGTTGCGTTGAGGGAGACGAAATTCACCGTACCGAGCCCCTTGAGTTCGCCGAGCGTGCGGTCGAGTTCGTCAGAGGGGATGCGCAGGGTGAGGGAAGCGCTCGCCGCCTGAGTATCTGTGGCGGGGGTTTCGTTGCGGCTGTCGACTCGGCCGTTGGCCCGTTCGGTGATCGTCGCGGCCTCCTGCGCTGTTGTGATCGGGTCGACTGCCGTGATCGACACCGAGCCCGTGGTGACCACGTCGCGGTTCGCCGTGTTCACCTCGGTCGTGGTGCCGTCGACCGAGAAGTCCGCGGACCTGTCGCCGGCTCCAGGTTCGGTCACGCCAGTGGGGACGCCCTGGCTGTCGGTGCTGCTGGCGGCTCCGCCGCTGCCCATGGTGCAGCCCGCCAGCAGCAAGCACGTCAGCACGACCGCGGCCAACGTCGCCGGTGTGCGGCCCCGTAAACGATTCATGTTTCACAGTATTCTCCGTGCCCGCCACTCTGTCTGCCCGATTTCTGGGAGACGCATCACAATTCAGACTCGATTGAGCCGCTCGAAGTAGTGTCGGGTGATCGGGCCACCATCCACGTGGTCGACGCCATCACAATTCGTTCAGCTGGAGGAATATATGGGAATCACAGACGACGCCAAGGACGCACTGAGCGCAACCGGAGAAAAAATCTCACGAGCGGTTGACGATGCCCGTGAGAAGGTCTCCGACAAGGTCGACGAGGCACAGGCCGACGCCAAGGTGAAGCACGCCGAGGCCGAGCGCGACGCCACCAAGGCCAAGAACGACTACAAGGAAGAGTTGCGCGACCATAATTGAGGTATGACGTGGTGGGCGACGGGCAATCGGCAGAGCCGACTCCGTCGTCCACCCCTCCTGCACATCGCCGCAGATGAGGGGTCCGGTCCGGTCGTCATTCTCGTGCATGGGATCGCGTCGTCGTCGGTGACATTCCAGGAGGTCATTCCCCTCCTGACGCCCCGGCACCGCGTGATCGCCATCGATATTCTGGGTTTCGGGCAATCGCCCGCTCCGGACGGTTGCGAGTACCTGCTCGAGGATCATGTTTCCTCGCTCGCCGTCACGATCCGCTCTCTTGATTTGCGAGAGCCGTTCGTTCTGGTGGGCCACTCCCTCGGGAGCCTGATCGGCACCCGCTACGCCGCGCTCAACCGCCGCGGCACCCTGCGGGGCCTCTGGAATCGACTCACTCGCCACGGCGGCGTCTCCAGGGTCGTGCTCGTGGGACCGCCGGTCTACCTCTCACCCCAAGACATCGGTGATCCGCGCGTGCGTGCCCGGGTGGCCGCGTACCTGCGTGCCTACGACTACCTGCGCACGAACAAGGACTTCACCCTCGCCAACGCCGGCATCATCTCCCGGCTGCTGCCCAAGGGAATCTTCGAGATCACCACGGACAACTGGACGCCATTCGTCAAGTCCCTCGAGCACTGCATCGAATCGCAGACCGTGGTGAGCGACATCGCGAGCCTGCACGTGCCGATCGACGTGATCTACGGCGCGCTCGACCAGTTCATCGCACCGGGCAGCATGACAGTGATCGAGCGGATGCGCCACGTCACCATGCACCGCGTCGAGGCCAACGACCACATCATTCGACGGGGCCTCGCACGCGTGCTCGTGCGGGTCATCGAAGCGGATGGCGCGGCGCCCGCCGAGCCCGCCGCATCCGGATCTCGCTGACATCAGCTGGTGATTTTCTACGGGTCGGAGAGATACCCGGTTGCGGGGTCGATCCCCGCGAGGAAGTCACGGATAGCGTCCACGTGCCGTTCAGGACTGCGCGGCCCCCGGCCGCCGGATTCGCTGAACCCATAGCCGTCATTGGGCCCCGAGATCCAGTCATAGTGCGTCGAACCATCGTTGTCGCGCGTGCGCACAAAGAAAGTCTCGCCATCCACTGTGACGGTCCCGAGTTGTGTGTAGGTGTCAGCGTCCGGTGGCGCAGGGGCATAGAACCCGCCCGCGCCCGTGGGGTTGCGATCGCTCTCCATGCGTTCCACCCTATCGGCGGCCTGGGCCACTGCTAGCGCCAGCCGAGGGCGGGGGCGACCTGCTGCACGATCGTGCCGAGCAGGTGCGCGTTGTAGTCCACGCCGAGCTGGTTGGGGATGGTGACGAGCACGGTGTCGGCGGCGTGCACCGCGGCATCCGTTTCGAGTTGCGTCACGATGGCGGCGGGCTCGCCCACGTAACTCTTGCCGAAGCGGGCGAGGCCGCCGTCGAGGTGACCTACCTGGTCCTCGCTGCCGGCCTCCGCCGCGCGGCCGAAGTAGGCACGGTCGAGGTCGTTGACGATGGGCATGATGCTGCGGCTCACCGAGACCCGCGGAGTACCGGCGTGCCCGGCGTCGGTCCAGGCCTGCCGGTAGATGCTGATTTGTTCGGCCTGCAGGTCACCGAACGCCACACCGGTGTCTTCGGTGAGCAGGGTCGAGCTCATCAGGTTCATGCCCTGTTCGCCGACCCACTTGGCCGTCTTGCGGGTGCCGGCGCCCCACCAGATGCGCCCGCTCAGCCCGGGGGACTGCGGTTCGATGGCGAGGAGGCGGGAGTGGCCGGTCATCTGCGGGTTAGCCGCGGCCATTCCGGATCCGCCGATGGCGGCGCGGAAGACGGCCGTGCGGTCGCGGGCGTCATCGGCATCGGTACGGCCCACTGCGGGTACATACCCGAAGGCTTCGTAGCCGCGCAGCGCAGTCTCGGGCGACCCGCGGCTGAGGCCGAGCTGCAGGCGGCCGTTGCTGATGAGGTCGGTGATCGCCGCCTCCTCGGCCATGTACAGGGGATTTTCGTAGCGCATGTCGATAACGCCGGTGCCGAGTTCGATGCGGCTGGTGCGCGCGGCCATCGCCGCGAGCAGCGGGAACGGCGACGCAAACTGGCGCGCGAAGTGGTGCACCCTCAGGTAGGCACCGTCGATGCCGAGTTCTTCGGCCGCCACGGCGAGCTCGATGGCCTGCAGCAGTGCGTCGCTCGCGGTGCGGGCCGCCGAGCCGGGCACGGGCTGGTAATGGCCGAAAGAGAGAAATCCGATGCGCTTCATGCTGGCTGTAGCGTGCGCGGGGCCCGCCTATTCCCGGGCTGGGGCGCCGTGTTGCCGTGGCGAATTCAGGAAAACCACGCCGGGCTGGCCTGGCTGCCCCCTGAGCTGCGGCAGGTGGCATCCGCAGCGGAGGATCTCCTGATTTAGCCACGCGCGGGTCCGCGAGGTGAGGCTACGATCGGGGCACCGTCGCACACAGGGGAGAGCGGATGCCGACTCGCATCGAATCAGCGCAGGGCAAGGCCGGCTACGTCATTGTGGGACTTGTTTTCGGCGTATTTGCGGCGATGGCCCTCGCCGTCACCGTGGAGGGGCCCGCAGCATCCTTGGGTTGGGGGATCTACCTGCTGGTCTGGGTCGGCCTCGCCGCGCGCACGTTTCGGGGAGACAACGAGTCTCTCGCTGCTCCGCGCGCATGGTGGCGCATGACGGCCAGGCCGCCGAGCGGCTTCGTTTTGGCGACGGTCTTTGTGGCCCAGGCGTATCTCGCCATCACGTCCGGCCGGAGGCCCGACGACGGCTCGGCTCTGGCAGTCGCGGCGCTGAACGCGCTGATCGCGGTGGCCTACCTGCACTCGTCGGTCCGGCTGCGCGCCGCCGCCGAATCGACCGGCGCGGGCGCGTAGTTCAGGCCGGAACGGCGCTGGGGAATGCTGCCGTCGTGAGCTGCTCCGACACGCGCCACAGTCGTTCTGCGTCGGCATCGTTGAGCGCGCGTACGGGCAGGCGTGCAGGTGAGGGGCCACCGGTGAGCTCGCCGAACCCGTCGGGCCCGTAGTAGCCGCCGCCGGCCGCCTGTGGACTCGTTGCCGCGAAGAGTGCGGGCAGGATTCCCTGGGGAATCTGCTGCCACAACCAGCCGATGCGCTGGGTCGCCTCGGTGATGGTGAGCATGGCCTTGGCCGAGGCCCCGCCGTGGGTCGGGCCGGTGATCTGCAGGTTGGTGACCGTGGCGCCGGGATGCGCGGCCACGCTGCGGATACCCCAGCCCGCCGCGACGCTGCGACGATTGAGTTCGCGGGCGAACATAAGCGTCGCGAGCTTGGACAGCCCGTAGGCGCGGGTCGGCCGGTAGTTCTTGCCTTGCAGATCGTCGAAGTCCAGGCGTCCGGTGCGGGCGATCAAGCTGCTCAGGCTCACGACGCGCGCGTCGCCGGCCGCCTGCAGCAGCGGCAGCAGATGCGCGGTCAGCGCAAAGTGGCCGAGGTGATTACTGCCGAACTGCAGCTCGAAGCCGTCTTCGGTCACATCGCGCTTCGGCGTCATCATGATGCCCGCATTGTTGATGAGGATGTCAATCGGTCGCCCCTCGGCAGCGAGCTGCTCGCCGAGCGCGGTGACCGTCTTCAGCGACGCGAGGTCGAGATGGCGGATGCTGAGCTTCGCACCCGGCACCTGCGCGAGGATGCGCTCGATCGCTGCCTCACCCTTTGCCTGGTTGCGAATGGCGAGGATCACCTCGGCGCCCGCCTTCGCAAGCCGGCCGGTGAGGCCGAAGCCGAGGCCGCTGTTGGCGCCGGTGACGACGGCCAGTTTTCCGGTGAGGTCTGGGACCACGATGTCCGCCAGCTCGCGTGCCATGAGTTCTCCCGTATTCGTTTGGTGTGTCGACTATCCAACTCTCTCGACCGGTCGAAGTCGAACTCGCGCGGCATATTCACGGCTGCGTGGTTCGGCGGTTCTGCCCTGGGCCGGATGGGGCGCGGCCGGAGGGCCTCTGCTTGGCGGGCCGTAGGATTCAGCCATGGATGGTTCAGTGGTGACGACAGGTGCGCTGGCGGTTGTGAGTGCGGCCGGGGGCTTCTACGTTTTTTACCTCGTGGTGCGCGCGGCGGTGCGGGACGGCATCGTGCAGGCGAGGGAAGACAAACCGGAAGAAGGCACCGGGCCGGCGTAAAAATCTCGCCGGTGTGAACGATTGAGGTCCTTTACACTCAGGTTCACTGCGACTCAGTGGGGCGCAGAATAATAAACTTGCTGCATGCAGACAAGAATCCTGGGACGTACCGGCCGCGCAGTCTCCGTGATGGGCCTGGGTACCTGGCAGCTCGGCGGAGATTGGGGAGCCGTCACTGATGCTGATGCGCTCGGCGTGCTCGCGGCATCCGTTGACGCCGGCGTCACCTTCTTCGACACCGCCGACGTCTACGGTGACGGGCGCAGTGAGCGTCTGATCGGGGATTTTCTTGCCAATGACGCGCAAGGTGAAGAGATCACCGTGGCCACGAAGATGGGGCGTCGACTGGCTCAGGTGCCGGAGAACTACGTTCTCGCGAACTTTCGAGAGTGGACAGACCGCTCACGCCGCAACTTGCGCACCGAAACGCTCGACCTCGTGCAGGTGCACTGCCCGCCGAGCGCCGTGCTGGAATCCGACGAGGTGTACGACGCCCTCGACACCCTGGTGGCCGAGCAGGTGATCGAGAGCTACGGTGTGAGCGTGGAGACGTGCGAGCAGGCGCTCGCCGCCATCGCGCGGCCCGGCGTGGCCACCGTACAGATCGTGTTCAATGCGTTCAGGCTCAAGCCGCTCGACGCCGTGGTGCCGGCGGCCCGCGAAGCCGGAGTGGGCATTATTGCCCGGGTTCCGCTCGCGAGTGGCCTGCTCACCGGCAAGTACACGACCGCCACCGTGTTTGCGGAGTCCGATCACCGCAACTTCAACCGCGACGGCAGCCACTTCGACGTGGGAGAGACCTTCTCGGGCGTGGACTTCGAGGTAGGGCTGCAGGCGGCCACGGAGTTCGCTGCGCTCGCGCCCGCCGGAGTCACCGCCACACAGGCAGCCTTGTCGTGGGTCGCGCAGATCGATGGCGTAAGCGCCGTGATCCCTGGCGCGCGTTCGGTGGCGCAGGCGCAGGGCAACGCGACCGCCGGGGTGGCCGAGGAACTCAGCCTCGAGTTCAACGAGGGCGTGCAGGACATCTACGACCGCTTACTGCGCGACGCGATCCACCCGCGCTGGTAGCCGGCGGCGCGCGCCCCTGTGGCCGCGCGCTGCCGCTGTGGCGGCCGCGCCACGCGGTAGCGGCGCGTGCGTCATACCGGCGCGCCGCTGCGGCCGCATGCTGCCGCTGTGGCGGCAGCGGGCCGCGATAGCGGCGCGGATGCCCGCACCGCTGGGGTCAGCCCAGGTCGTCGGGGTCCTTGCCGGTGCGCTCGCCGGAGTCGAGCGCCGCGATCGCGGTCAGGTCGGCGGCGTCCAGCACAAAGTCGAACACGTCGATGTTGTCGCGGATGCGCTGCGGCGTCACTGACTTGGGAATCACCACGTTGCCCAGCTGCAGGTGCCACCGGATGACGACCTGCGCCGCGGACTTGCCGTAACGTGCCCCGATGCCGTCGAGCGTCTCGTTACCGATCGCGCGACCGCGGGCGAGCGGCGACCAGGCCTCGGTGAGGATGCCGTGGCCCGCGTCGTACTCCCTCACATCGGCCTGCTGCAGCCACGGGTGCAGCTCTACCTGGTTGATCGCCGGCACGACCGCGGTCTCGGCGAGCAGGCGGTCGAGGTGGTGCGTGTGGAAATTCGACACTCCGATCGAGCGTGCGCGGCCGTCGGCGCGCAGGGTCTCGAGGGCCCGGTAGGTGTCGACGTACCGGTCCTGCCGCGGGGCCGGCCAGTGGATGAGGTACAGGTCCACGTAGTCGAGGCCGAGCTTGCCGAGGCTCTCGTCGAACGCGCGCAGGGTCTGGTCGTAGCCGTGCTGGTCGTTCCAGACCTTGGTCGTGACGAAGACATCCTCCCGGGGGAGACCGGCGCGGGAGAGGCCAACGCCCACGCCCTTCTCGTTCTCGTAGAGTGCGGCGGTGTCCACACGTCGGTAGCCGGCCTCGAGGGCCACGGCCACGGCATCCGCTGCGAGATCGTCGGCGATCTTGTAGACGCCGAGGCCGAGCTGTGGGATCGAGTGTCCGTCGTTGAGAGCAAGGAGCGGGGAAGAAGTCATTCTCCTATTTAACCCGGTCGGCGTCGTGGCCAATGCAGGCTATCCGAGCCCTGTTGCCGGTCGGTGCCCCACAGGCACCGGCGGGGCCGGCCCGTCTCGCTTAGATTTCCTGAACTGACCACAGGGCTGCGGGTCGAACGGGGGAGCGGATGCCCCGGCGCGTTTTAGGAGACCATCACCTGGATCGGCTCGGTGTCGGGGATGGGGCTCGGGTCGCGCCCTCGCAGGTCGGGGTGCCAGCGCCGACCGAGCGCGGGGATGATGCAGCCGAGCCCGGCGAAGCCAGCAGCGAGGAAGATCGCCGACGCGGCGCCGGAGTGGTCGATGGCGAACCCCGCGAGGGCCGACCCCATCGCGGCGCCTATCAGCTGGCCGGTGCCGATCCAACCGTAGGCCTCGGCGGTGTCGCTGAACTTCACGCTCGCCGAGACTATGCCGAACAGCACCGCGAACGCCGGCGCGATGCCGATGCCGGCCAGAAAGAGCGTGGCTGCGAGCCAGGCGAAGTTCAGCCAGATGCCGGCAAGGGCCATGCCAACGGCCACGATGAGCATGCGGCTCGCGAGCGCCCACGGGCCGATGGGCGCGTGGCCGAGGGCGAGCCCTCCCACGAGGGAGCCGAGGGCGAAGATGCACAGGATCCAGCCGGAGTTGGCGCTGCCGTGGCCGAACGCGGCGACGATGCCGGCCTCGAGAGCGGCGCATGCCGCAACGAGCATGAAGCCGACGATCGTGCTGAGCAGCACGGCCGGGCGTTTGAGAACCACGCCGAGTTTGCGGCGGCTGCGGGGGATGCGCACTCGGCCCACCTCGGGCAGCACCAGAAACCAGATGCCGCCGCCGATGAGGAACACGGCCGCGAGCAGGATGCCTGCGACGGTGCTCACCTGGATGGCCACGAAGGTGGCGATCACCGGGCCGAGCACCCAGATGATCTCCTGCGCGGAGGCGTCTAGCGAGAAGAGCGGGGTGAGCTGGCGCGAGTTGACGATCTTGGGGTAGATCGTGCGCACGGCAGGCTGGATGGGCGGGGTCGACAACCCGGCGATCAGCCCGATGATCATTAGCGAGGGGATCGATAAGGGCAACAGGGCCATCGAGATGATCGACGTGGCGCAAATCACCAGGGTGACGATGATCACCGGGCGGATGCCCCAGCGGCCCATCAGGCGACTCGTGAGCGGCCCTGCGACGGCCTGGCCGATGCTCATGGCGCCGAGCACAAGGCCAGCGGCGGCGTAGGAGTCGAAAATCTGCTCGATATGAATGAGGAAGGCGAGCGAGAGCATGCCGAATGGGAATCGAGCCGTCAACTGTGCGCCGATCAGGCGTGCCACGCCCGGCGTTTTCAGAAGACTCACATAACTGCTCACGGTGCAAGTCTAGGTGTCTGCCCCCTGCGGCGGGGGCGGGTGCTGTGCGGGTCGGTCGGGGCGGCTTCGGAGTACGGTGAGAGGGTGACGACATTGATCTCGCCCCACGACTTGGCCCGCGAACTCGACGCCCGCAGCGATCTCCGCGTGCTGGACGTGCGCTGGAAGCTCGGCGCTCCTCCCGGATTCCACGACTATCGCTCCGGCCATATTCCTGGAGCCGCATACGTCGATCTCGAGCGGGAGCTGGCCGGGCACGGCGCACCGACCGAGGGTCGGCATCCGCTGCCTCCGATCGATGTTCTGCAGGCCGCCGCCCGCTCGTGGGGAATCAACCCGGGCGACACCGTGGTGGTCTACGACGATCTCGGCAACCAATCGGCCGCGCGGGCCTGGTGGCTGCTGCGTCATGCGGGGGTCGAGAAGGTGCTGCTGCTAGACGGCGCTCTCGCGGCCTGGCGCCGCGCCGGGCTGCCGCTCGAGACCGGCGACGCACTGCCCGCACCGGGCACCGTGTCACTGGGGTACGGGGGCCTGCCCACGCTCGACGCCGACTCGGCCGCGCACCTGGCCCGCACGGGAATACTGCTCGACGCGCGTGCGGCCGCGCGCTTTCGCGGCGACGTCGAACCGATCGACCCACGGGCCGGCCACATTCCCGGCGCCATCAGCGCCCCGGGGGGCGATTTGCTCGACGCCGAGGATTGCTTCCTCCCGGTGGAACGCTTGCGTGCCCACTTTATTCGACTCGGGGCAACGGATGCCGTGGGCGTCTACTGCGGGTCGGGCGTCACGGCCGCGCACACCGCGGCTGCCCTCGCCATTGCCGGATTCACACCCGCGCTGTACCCGGGGTCCTGGTCGCAATGGTCGAATCTGCCCGACCGGCCCGTCGCCACCGGAGACTAGAACTCGTAACGGTGCCTCACATGGTGCCGGTCGGCGCTCGCCTGCCAGAACTCAACTTCGGTGGGGCGTAGCGCGTAGAGCTGCCAGGCAGGGTTGGCCGAGCCGTCGGTCGCCGGCCGGGCATCCCAGTCGGCGGCGGATGCCTCGGCCGAGAGCTCCCGAACGACCCCGCACACGCGCACCTGGCGGCCGAGCGCCGACCAGTAGAAATTCATCGCCGCCCGAGGATTCTCGCTCAGTTCGCGGCCCTTGCGGGAGAGCCTCGAGGTGGCGAACTGCCATCCGTCGTCGATGTCTTTCAGGATCAGCATTCGGGACGACACATTCCCGGCGGCCGTGCTCGTGGCGAGGCTGAACGCGTGCGGCTGGGGCACCCCCGCGGCCAGCGCGCCGTCGAGCCACTGGCGAAACAGGACCGTGGGGTCGGCGTCGGCCGTGGCCGGATCGAACCGGGGGAGCCCGTTGCCGAAATCGGGCAGCGCGCGCAGCATCTGACGGAAGGATTCGCTCATAAACACACCCTAGGGCCGTCCCCTGAACCGGCCCTGCGCGTGTCAGCCGGCTTGACGGAAGTGAGGTAAGGCATGCCATACTAAGGTAATGCTTACCTTGGTTGAGAATGCGGCGGTCCCGCCGGTCGTAGTAATCGAACGGATGCCCTCGGATCGCCCGGCCTACCGCCCGTACGCCGCGCAGGTGGCTGGCATTCGCACCCTCGGCGAACACTCCACCCGGGTGACGTTCACGGGGGCGGACTTCGCGACCTTCGGCACATCCGGACTCGACCAGCGCATCAAGATCGTCTTCCCGCTTCCCGGCATCGGCGTGAGCGATATCGGCGCGAGCGACCCGGCCACGATCGACGACGGCTCTTGGTACGCCCGCTGGCGAGCCCTGCCCGACGCCGCCCGCAACCCGTTCCGTACCTACACGATCCGCGCGGTGCGGCCCGCGGACCGCGAGGTGGACGTCGACTTCGTCATGCATGCCCACGCCGACGGCACCGACGACGCCGGCCCGGCGGCGCGCTGGCTGCGCAGCGTCGCGCTCCGCGACCAGCTCGTGATCATCGGCCCCGATGCCCGCAGCGCCCACGCCGCCACGGGCCTCGACTGGCACCCCGGCTGCGCCACCGTGTTGCTGCTCGCCGGCGATGAGACCGCCGCCCCCGCCATCTGCAGCATCCTCGAAAGCCTGCCCTCGCACAGCCGTGCCCACGCGTTCATCGAGTTGCCCGCCGAAACGGATGCCGCCCGCCCTGTGATTCCGGCCGGTTGCGAGATCACGTGGCTGGCCCGCGGCTCCGCGCCGCACGGCACCCTCCTCGACGCCGCCGTGCGCGGCTGGGTGGCCCGCAACCCGCACCGGCTCGCCGTCGCGCCGAGCGCACCCCTCGGCGACATCGACGTGGACCGCGACCTGCTCTGGGATTCCCCCGGCACCGCGCCCGACGGAGACTTCTACGCCTGGCTCGCCGGAGAGGCCGCGTCCATCAAGCTGCTGCGCCGGTTCCTCGTGACCGAGACAGGCATCGACCGCCGCCGCGTGGCCTTCATGGGCTACTGGCGCCGCGGCCGGGCCGAAGCACAGTGACCCGGACGACGCTATTCGGTACAGTTTCCCTCCAGCACAGCCGATCCGCGCGGGAACAGCCGCCCGCCGCCCGCCGTCGACGTATGGTCGCGGGCCTCCTCGTGGCGGTGCTCCTGCTGGCCCTCGCCATCGCGGCCTCCCTCGCCATCGGCACCCGCGACGTGAGCCTGGTCACGGTGATTGATGCCCTGTTCCGCCCCGACCCCGCCGTCACCGACCACGTGGTCGTGCGCGACCTGCGCATTCCGCGCACCGTGGTGGGCCTGCTCGCCGGTCTCGCCCTCGGTCTCGCCGGCGCACTCATGCAGGGCGTCACCCGCAACCCACTGGCCGACCCCGGCCTGCTCGGCGTCAACGCCGGCGCCTCGCTCTTCGTCGTGGCCGGCATCGCCTGGTTCGGTGTCACCTCCGCGCTCGGCTACGTCTGGTTCGCTTTCGCCGGCGCGGCCGTCGCCGCGGTCGTCGTCTACGTCATCGGGTCCCTCGGCCGCGAGGGCGCCACTCCCGTGAAACTAGCCCTCGCCGGCACGGCCCTCACGGCTGCCCTCACCTCCCTCATCACCATCGTGCTGCTGAGCAACAGCGAGGCCTTCGACCGCTACCGTTTCTGGGCCGCCGGCTCGCTCGTGGCCCGCGGCCTCGACTCGACGCTGCCCCTCGTTCCCTTCATCGCGATCGGCGTTGTGCTGGCCGTGGCCGCCGCACGCATGCTCAACGCGCTGGCCCTCGGCGACGACCTCGCCCGCGGCCTCGGCCAGAACCTCGTCACCGCCCGTATCGTGTGCGCCGTCGCCATCGTGCTGCTGTGCGGCTCGGCCACCGCCATGGCCGGCCCCATCGTGTTCGTCGGCCTCGCCGTGCCGCACCTCGCGCGCTGGTTCACCGGCCCCGACTACCGCCTCATCCTGCTGTTCTCCGCGATCCTTGGCCCCACCCTTCTCCTCGCAGCGGATGTTGTGGGCCGCGTCATCGGCCGCCCCGGCGAAATCGAGGCGGGTCTCGTGGTGGCCTTCCTCGGAGCCCCCGTGCTCATCGCGCTCGTGCGCCGCGCGAAGCCGGCCGGACTGTGAGCGGGCCCGTGCGCGAAGCGCCGGCCGGCGCCCGCAGTCAAACCGCGACAGCCTCGCCGCGCGGTTCCGGCGCGCCCGCCGGGCCGACGGCATCCGTTGTGAGAGCACGGCCCGGGGGTAACCTCGCCGTGGAGCGCGCCCGGCGGCGCCGCCGCGAACTGCGCGTCGTGCTCGTGCTCGCGGCCGCGGTCGTCGTGGTGGCGGCGTTGAGCCTCGCCGTCGGCGCGTACTCGCTCAGCGTCGCCGACCTCCTGCGCACCCTTACGGGCCAGGGCTCGCGCAGCGAGAATTTCATCGTCTTCACGCTGCGGATGCCGCGGTTCGTGCTCGCCGTGCTCGTGGGCGTGGCCTTCTCCCTGGCCGGCGCGGTGTTCCAGAGTGTGCTGCGCAACCCGCTCGCGAGCCCGGACATCATCGGGGTCACTGGCGGAGCGAGCGCGGCCGCCGTGTTCGGCATGCTCATGCTCGGCTTCGGCGGCCTCGCCACCTCGTTCGCAGCCTTCGGCGGCGCTGTCGTGGTGGCCGCGGCCATCTACCTGCTCGCCTGGCGTGGGGGAGTGGTCGGGTACCGCTTCGTGCTCATCGGGGTGGGCGTGGCCTTCATGGTGCAGGGGCTGCTCGCGTACCTGCTTTCGCGCGCCGACCTCCGTGACGCGCAGGACGCGCTTGTCTGGCTCGTCGGCAGCGTGAGCGGCGCCCGCTGGGTTGACATCGGTGTGGTCGCGGCGCTCCTCGCCGTGCTCCTGCCAGTGCTCTGGGTACTCTCCGGTCGGCTGCGCACCCTGCAACTCGGCGACGACACGGCACGAAGCCTTGGGGTGAGAGTCGAAAGCTCGCGTCTCGCCCTGCTCGCGCTGGCGGTAGCCCTCGCCGCCGTCGCCACGGCCGCGGTCGGCCCGCTCGCCTTCGTGGCCTTCGTGGCGGCGCCAATCGCGCGCCGCATCACGCGCACCGGCGGGCTCGCGCTCCTGCCAGCCGCGCTCGTGGGCGCACTCATCACCACGGTGGCGGACTTCGCTGCCCAACACCTGCTGCCCGGTGCCCTCCAACTGCCCGCCGGCATCGTCACCGGCGCGATCGGCGCGCCCTATCTGCTCTGGCTGCTCGCCACCTCCAACAAATCCGGAAAGGGAGCCTGATGCCACGTCCCACCAGCGCATCCGCTGATCGCGTCGCCGCCCACGACTTCAAAGCCGAGTCGCTTACCCTCGGCTACGACGGCACCACGATCGTCGACGGGCTCTCCCTCACCGTGGTCGCCGGCGCCATCACGGTGATCGTGGGCGCGAACGCCTCGGGCAAGTCCACGCTGCTGCGCGGCATGGCCCGGCTGCTCAAGCCGCAGGCGGGCCTCGTGAGCCTCGACGGCCGCGACATCGCCGCCCGGCCGAGTAAGGAGGTGGCCACCATTGTGGGGCTCCTGCCCCAGCAGCCTGTCGCCCCCGAGGGCATCACGGTGGCCGACCTCGTGGGCCGCGGCCGCTACCCGCACCAGGGCTGGTTTCGCACGTGGATGAGCACCGACGACGAGATCGTCGCCGACGCGATGGAGGCGACGAACACGATCGAGCTTGCCGAGCGCCGCCTCGAAGACCTCTCCGGCGGCCAGCGCCAGCGGGTCTGGATCGCCATGGCCCTCGCCCAGAACGCCGACATCCTGCTGCTCGACGAGCCCACGACCTTCCTCGACGTGGCCCACCAGGTGGACGTGCTCGACCTGCTCTTCGAGCTTAACCGCACGCGCGGCACGACCATCGTCATGGTGCTGCACGACCTCAACCTCGCTGCCCGCTACGCCGACCACCTCGTGGTCATGAAAGAGGGCAGCATCCGCGCGAACGGCTCGCCGGCCGACACCCTCACGAGCGGCCTCGTGCAGGAGGCCTTCGGCCTCGCGGCCACGATCGCGCCGGATCCGCTCTGCGGCTCGCCCATGGTCGTGCCGCGGGGACGCTTTCACGGCGCCGCCGCATCCGTTCTCTAGGCATCAGTTTATTAGGATAGGCTATCCTAACAACCCTTCGACAGGAGACCCTGTGTCACGACGCACCACCCTTACCCTCGCCGCAGCGGCGATCACCCTCGCTCTCGCCCTCAGCGGCTGCTCGGCTTCTGGCACCGACGACACAGCGGATGCCGCGGCGTCCGGCAGCTTCCCCGTCACGATGGAGCACGCCTTCGGTGAAACCACGATCGAGGCACAGCCCGAGCGCGTGGCCACCTGGGGCTGGGGGAGCGCCGACGACGCGATCGCCCTCGGCGTCGTTCCGGTGGCGATGCCGTTCCAGGAATACGGCGGCGACGAAGACGGCGTTCTGCCGTGGATCGGCGAGGCCCTCGACGAGATGGGCGCCGAGCTCCCGATCATGCTACCGGCCTCGGAGGAGCCGCCCTACGAGGAGATCGCCGCGGCGGCGCCCGACGTGATTCTCGCGGCCTACTCCGGCATCACGCAGGAGCAGTACGACCTGCTGAGCGAGATCGCCCCCGTCGTCGCCTACCCCGGCGCGGCCTGGGGCACCGACTGGCGCGAACTGATCGAGATCACCGGAACGGCCCTCGGCAAGACCGACGAGGCAGACACCGTGCTCGCCGACATCGACACCGAGCTCGCCGCGCAGGCGGCCGCCCACCCCGAGTTCGCCGGCAAGAGTATCGCCATGACAGCCGACACCACGGACACCTTCTACGTATATACCCCGTCGGACCCCCGCGTGGACTTCACCCTCGACCTCGGATTCGTGAACGCCCCGAGCGTGACCGAGCTCGCGACGGACCCGGCCGCGTTCTCCTATACGCTCAGCTACGAAGAACTCGACAAGCTCACGAGTGACGTTCTGGTGAACTTCGGTACGACCCAGGAGATGGCCGACGCCTTCCTCGGTGCCGGCTATGCCCAGGTGTTGCCGCAGGTCACCGGCGGAGCCGTCGCGTCGCCGATCGGGGAGGCTTTCACAGCCTCGGTCTCACCGCCGAACGCACTGTCCCTGCTCTGGGGCCTGGATGACTACGTGGCGCTGCTCTCCACGGCCACCGCGGCGGCCGACGCGCAGTAGCGCCGGAATCCTTCACGTCGATCATGGGCACTAGCGCGCGCCCGTCGACGAGGAATCGTAATCAGTGGCAAAATAAGGCGGCGGCGTCGCGTGGCCACGTGTCTGCGACTCGCTTCTCAGGTTCGCCCCTCTGGTTCGTTTCCTCGCCGACAAACGCTCAATCTCGCGCAACATTCCGATCATGACGCTCGTAAAGTGGGTTCAAACCTGCTTGCGACGCAAGAAATCGTCGTACGCCGGTGCTATAGGCTCGTCCCTGTCGTATCTCGTACACGGCTTCAATGACGAACCCACCTCCAGATCACAACGAAGGACTCCCAATGCGCGCCAGATACGTAATCCCGGCATTCGCTGCCGTGGCCGCCCTCCTGCTCACCGGTTGTGTCGACAACTCCACTCCCTCCACCGGGTCGACGGATTCGGGCTCGAGCGTCACGAAAGACGACGCGGCGGCCGCCCTGCTGCCCGACGCTGTCGCTTCCTCCGGCAAGCTCATCGTGGGCACGGACGCCGCCTATCCGCCCAACGAGTTCAAAGACGCTGAGGGCAAGCCGATCGGCTGGGGAATCGAGATCGCCAGTGCGATCGCCGCAAAGCTCGGCCTGGAGCCGGACTACCAGATCTCCAAGTTCGACAACATCATCCCGAGCATCATGGGCGGCAAGGTCGACATCGGTGAGTCCTCCTTTACCGACACGATCGAGCGCGAGAAGCAGGTCGACTTCGTGAGCTATTACACCGCTGGAATCCTCTGGGCCTCCGCGGCAGGTACGACGGTCGACCCCAACGACGCGTGCGGGCTCACCGTCGCCGTGCAAGCCACCACCTACCAGGACACCGACGAGGTGCCCGCCAAGAGCGAGGCCTGCGTCGCCGCCGGCAAGCCGCCCATCAACAAGGTGCCCTACGACACCCAGGACTTCGTAGCCCAGGCCGTCATCCTTGGCAGCGCCGACGCGATGAGCGCCGACTCTCCAGTGACGCTCTACGCGATCGCGCAGAGCGACGGCAAAATGCAGTCCGCCGGTGAGGCCTTCGAGGTGGCGCCGTACGGCATCGCCGTGGCAAAGGACGGCGGAATGGGTGAGGCTGTTCAGTTCGCACTGCAGTCGATGATCGACGACGGGTCCTACCAGGAGATCCTCGACAAGTGGGGTGTCGCAGACGGCGGCATCGACACTGTCACGATCAACGCCGCTGCGAACGGTTAAGCCATGAGTGGTGCACCCGAGGGGACGGCCTCCGCGCCGCCCATTAAGGCCATCAGGCTGCGGCATCCGCTGCGCAACGTTTTTGCCGTCGTGCTCGTGCTGTTCTTCGCGTTCTTCATCGTGGACGCGGCGCAGCGACCGGCCTATGACTGGGAGTCCGTCGGCAAGTACGTGTTCGACCGGCGCATTTCCGAGGCCGCCCTGAACACCCTGCAACTCACGATCTACTCCATGGTGATCGCTATCATTCTGGGCGTCACGCTCGCCGTGATGCGGCTCTCGCCGAACGTGGTCGTGAAAAGCTTGGCCTGGTTCTACCTCTGGGTATTCCGTGGCACTCCTGTCTACGTGCAGCTCGTGTTCTGGGGCCTGCTGTCGATCATCTATCAGTCGATTGACATCGGAATCCCGTTCATGGAGCCGTGGTTCTCGTTCCAGACGAACGCGGCGCTGAGCACGTTCACCCTCGCCATCATCGGCCTGGCGCTCAATGAAGCCGCCTATATGGCTGAAATCGTGCGTGCCGGGTTGCTGTCGGTCGACAAGGGTCAGGAAGAGGCCGCGACGGCGCTCGGCATGAGCTGGCTGCAGACCATGTGGCGGGTCATCCTGCCGCAGTCGATGCGGGTGATCATTCCGCCGACCGGCAACGAGGTGATCTCGATGCTGAAGACCACGTCGCTCGTGACCGCCGTGCCGTACAGCTTTGACCTCTACACCCGGTCGCGGGACATCTCCGCGGAGACGTTTAACCCCATCCCATTGCTGATCGTGGCGTCGATCTGGTACCTGTTCTTCACCTCCGTGCTCATGATCGGCCAGTACTTCCTCGAGAAGCGCTTCGCCCGCGGTGTGGGCGACCGACGCCCCGACCGCAAGGCCGACGACGCCACCGGCGCCTTCACCGGCATCGTTCCCGTCGTCGGAGCGGGCCAGGCCACCGTGATTCTGCCGCCGGCCGGCACGGAACCACCGAAACCGCCGACCGGAGGAGCGCAGTGAGTGAGCAGAGCGTGACAGTGAACGTGAGCGGGGCGGCATCCGCTGTACCGATGGTGCTCGCCGAAGCCGTGTCGAAGAGTTTCGGCACCAACGAGGTGCTCAAGAGCATCTCCCTCGAGGTGAAGCGCGGCGAGGTGATGTGTCTCGTCGGGCCGTCAGGTTCGGGAAAGTCCACGTTTTTGCGATGCATCAACCACCTCGAGGTCGTGTCGTCGGGGCGGTTGAGCGTGGATGGTGACCTGATCGGTTACCACGAGGCCAACGGCAAGCTCTATGAGATGCACCCGAAGCAAGCGGCCCTGCAGCGCAGGGACATCGGCATGGTGTTCCAGCGCTTCAACCTGTTTCCGCACATGACGGCGCTCGAGAACGTGATGGAAGCGCCCATCCGGGTGAAGCGCCAGTCGAAGGCCAAGGTTGAGGCCTCGGCCCGTGCCCTGCTGGCCCGGGTCGGGCTCGCCGAGCGTGCCGACTACTACCCGGCGCACCTCTCGGGCGGTCAGCAGCAGCGTGTGGCGATTGCCCGCGCGCTCGCGATGGAGCCCAAGCTCATGCTCTTCGACGAGCCGACGAGCGCGCTCGACCCCGAGCTGGTGGGTGAGGTGCTCGACGTGATGCAGGGCCTCGCCGCGTCGGGAATGACCATGATCGTGGTCACGCACGAGATGGGCTTCGCCCGCGAGGTGGCCGACTCGCTCGTGTTCATGGACGGCGGCGTGGTCGTGGAGTCCGGAGTGCCCACCGAGGTGCTAGCGAACCCCCAACACGCACGCACCCAGGCCTTCCTCTCCAAGGTCCTGTAGCACCTCCTTCTGCACGGGGCCCGGGCCCCGAACGCGGGCCCAGTTTATAGACTGGGCCCACGTTTGTAAGGTAGGCCCGGGTGCCGGGTGCCGGGTGCCGGGTGCCGGGTGCCGGGTGCCGGGCGCCGGGCGTGGGCGCCACGAAGGGTGCCGGGCCCGGGTGACCACGACGTGTTCCGGGCCCAGGCCCGGAACACGGGCCCAGTTTATAGACTGGGCCCAGGTTCCGGGCCCGGGCCCCGTGCAGGGTGCTAGGTGGCGAGGACCTTTTGGATGCGCTGCAGGGAGACCGACTCGGCGGCCTTCAGTTCTTGGGCGAAGAGGCTGATGCGCAGCTCCTCGATCATCCAGCGGGCACGCACGAGGTTGGCCGCGGCATCCGCTGCCAGGGGAATCGTGCCGCCGGCATTCTCGAACCGGGTCGTGGCGGCCTGGGTCTCGTTCATCCAGACCCTGTCGCGACCCGGGTTGTCGACGAGCTTCGGGATGCGCGCGGTGATGCCGGCGAGGTAGCGCGGCACGTGACGCAGCTGCGGCAGACCAGTGGCCAGCACGAACCCCGGGTACACGAGGCCCGCGAGCTGGGCGCGCGCGTCGCTCAGCGCCGGCAGCAGCGCCATACTCGTGGCGGCCTTAAGCGCCTTGTCGGTGGCCCGGCTCGCGGTGAGCACCCGGGCCACGAGGCCCACGGTCTCGAACATCGAGTCCATAACCACGCCGGAGACCCTGTCGCGGATGGTGTCGAACTCAGCCTTCATGAACACCTGCCCGTCGGGCCGCACCCTGTAGAGCACGTCGTCGACGCACGCCGCGAGGCAGTCCTCGAACAGCGCCTGGGTGCCCCGGTACGGGCTCGTGGCCAGGCTCATCTTCTCGGCACCGGTGAGGTGGTTCTGCACGTACGCGGAGGGCGAGGGCGTGGCGAGCAGCAGCAGGCGCCGCACCCCGGCCGGCAGCGTGCGCGCCTGCTCGGCCTCGGTGCTCATCATGCGAATCGACACCGACGTGCCGTCGTCGATGAGAGTCGGGTAGCCCCGAATAGTGTTGTCGCCCTGCTTCGTGTCGAGAAAACGGGGGAGCTCGCCGAGGTCCCACGTGGTGAGCCCGGCGCGCTCGATCGCGTTCTTGGGGATCGAAGCGGATACCGCGGCCACGCTTTCGCGCGCCCGGCTGCCGAGCCGCCGCTGCAACTCGGAGAGGTCCTTGCCGGCGGCGACCGTACGGCCGCGCTCGTCGGCCACCACGAAAGTCATGCGCAGGTGCGAGGGAACCCTGTCGAGCTCGAAATCCGAGGCCTTCACCGGTACGTAGGTGAGCTTCTGAATGAGCGCCGCGAGCGTCGTCGCGAACGAGTCTTCGGGAGCCGACACCTGCGCCGCGTCCACGAGGCCCGGCTGGGCGGGAAGCTCGTTCACAAGGCGCGCCGCCCAGTCCGCCGCCGGAACGACGTTACGACGGATGCTCTTCGGCAACGACTTGATCATCGCGGCCACGAGCTCGCTGCGCAGCCCCGGAACCTGCCAGTCGAAGCCCGTGGGGGAGAGGCGGGCCAGCAGCGCGAGCGGAACCTGCACCGTCACGCCGTCGTCGTCCTCGCCCGGTTCGAAGCGGTAGCTCAGTGACAGCCGCTGGTCGCCCTGCTGCCAGCTCGGCGGGAACACGCCCTCGTCGATCTCGGGGGAGTCCTCGGCCACGAGGGCATCCGCTGTCATGGTGAGCAGCTGAGGAGTCTCGAGCCTGGCCTTGCGCCACCAGCCCTCGAAGCTCTTGGTCGACGAGACGTCGGCGGGGATGCGCCGCTGGTAGAACTCGAACACTGCCTCGTCGTCGAAGAGGATGTCGCGGCGGCGGGTGCGTTCCTCGAGCTCGGCGAGCTCCGCGCGCAGCTGCGCGTTGGCGCGCTCGAACGCCCACATTCCAGGGTCGCCGGTCTGTCCGGGCCGGCCGCCCCGAGCGGCGGCCGACCCGACGCCCTGGCCGCGGCCAGCGGATGCTTCGCCGCCGTCGGCCGAAATCGACACACGTTCGTTGCGCGAGGGACCGCGTCCGCCGCGGTCTGCTTCGGTGTCGGCCGGGGTCTCGACAAGCTCGACCAGCGGACGGCGGGCACCGGACGCGCGGTCCCACTCGCCCTCGACGAGCGCGTGCCTGATGAACAGCTCGCGGGCATAGGCCGGGTCGATGCGGGAGAACTGCACGCGGCGGCGCGCCACGATCGGCACGCCATACAGCGTGACGCGTTCGTAGACCACGGCGGCGCCCTGCTTCATCTCCCAATGCGGTTCGGAGTAGCTGCGCTTGCAGAGGTCACCGGCGAGGGGCTCGGCCCAGGCGGGGTCGACGACGGCGTTCATGCGCGCGAACAGCCGGCTCGTCTCCACGAGCTCTGCGCTCATCACTGACTGCGGCTGCTTCTTGGCGAGCGTCGAGCCGGGGAACAGCACGAAACGCTGCTGGCGGGCGCCCACATAATCCTTCTTGGCCACGTCCTTCAGCCCGATGTGCGAGAGCAGCCCGGCCAGCAGGGAGCGGTGCACGCCGTCGGGGTTCGTGCTCGGCTCGCCGAGGTGCAGGCCGAGCGGTTTGGCGAGTTGGCGCAACTGCCGCAGCACGTCCTGCCACTCGCGCACCCGCAGGTAGTTGAGGTACTCGTTCTTGCACAGGCGACGAAACGCGCTGGAGCCGAGCTCGTTCTGCTGCTTCTCGAGATAGTTCCACAGGTTGAGCAGGGTGAGGAAGTCGCTCGTGGGGTCGGCGAAACGCGCGTGCAGCTGGTCGGCCTGGGCGCGGCGTTCGAGCGGGCGCTCGCGCGGATCCTGGATGGTGAGGCCGGCCACGATGGCCATCACCTCACGGCTCGTGCCCTGCTTCTTCGACTCGATCACCATGCGGCCGAACCGGGGGTCGATCGGGAGCTGCGCGAGCTGCTGGCCGATGCGCGTGAGGCGAGGGCCGGCATCCGCTTTCTGGCCGGTTCCGTCGCGCGTCGCAGGGCCGGCGCCGTCTCGGTCGGAACCGGAGTCGCCGGCCCTCACGTCGGAGCTCGGGCCACCAGCCTCGTCGCGGCGCCCGCGGGAGCTCTTGGTGCGCCCGGCGCCGGCGGCCTCCACGGCGCCGAGTTCGGCGAGCAGGTCGAGGCCGTCCTTGATGTTGCGGGAATCCGGCGGGGTGAGGAACGGAAAGGAGGCGATGTCGCCGAGGCCGAGCGAGATCATCTGCAGGATGACTGCGGCGAGGTTGGTGCGCAAAATCTCCGGCTCGGTGTACTCGTCGCGGCGCAGGAAGTCTTCTTCGGAGTACAGCCGAATGGCGATGCCGTCGCTCGTGCGCCCGCTTCGCCCGGAGCGTTGGTTGCCCGACGCCTGCGAGATGGCCTCGATCGGCAGGCGCTGCACCTTGGAGCGCACGCTGTAGCGACTGATGCGCGCCGTGCCGGCATCGATCACGTAACGGATGCCCGGAACGGTCAGGCTGGTCTCGGCCACGTTCGTGGCGAGCACGATCCGGCGGCGCACCCCGGCCACCTTCGAGGGCTGGAACACCTTGTGCTGATCGGCGGAGGAGAGCCGCCCATACAGCGGCAGCACCTCGGTGGGGTTCGTGCTCGCGGAACGGGCGTACTTGCCCTGCAGGGCGTCCGCGGCGTCGCGGATCTCCGTCTCGCCGCTGAGGAACACGAGCACGTCGCCGTTCGACTCGCGTTCGAGCTCGTCAAGCGCCGCGGTAATGCCCTCGATGTAGTCGCGGTCGACGGGAGGGGCGGCATCCGTCGTGTCGTCGTCTTCGACGCCAGGCTCGGCCACGAGAGCACGGTAGCGGATCTCCACCGGGAACGTGCGCCCGGAGACCTCGACGACCGGTGCCGGGGTGCCGTCGGCGGCGGCGAAGTGCTTCGCGAAGCTCTGCGGGTCGATGGTGGCGGAGGTGATGATGAGCTTGAGTTCCGGGCGCTTGGGCAGGAGCTGGCGCAGGTAGCCGAGCAGGAAGTCGATGTTGAGGCTGCGCTCGTGCGCCTCGTCGATGATGATCGTGTCGTACTTGCGAAGCATCCGGTCGCGGTGGATCTCGTTGAGCAGGATGCCGTCGGTCATCAGCTTGATACGGGTATCGGGCCCCACGTGGTCGGTGAAGCGCACCTGGTAGCCCACGATGCCGCCGACTTCCTGGCCCATTTCCTCGGCGATGCGCTCGGCGATGGTGCGCGCGGCGAGGCGGCGCGGCTGGGTGTGGCCGATGTTCTTGCGGCCGAGCTCGAGACAGATCTTGGGCAGCTGGGTGGTCTTGCCCGAGCCGGTGGCGCCGGCCACGATCACCACCTGGTTGTCGCGGATGGCGTGGGCGATGTCCTCCCGACGCTGGCTGACTGGAAGTTCGGGCGGGAAGGTGATCTGAACGTGTTCCATGGATCTTCTATCGTACTTCTCCCGACCGTAACCCCGGCGGGGTACGGTTTTGCATATGGAACAACGCGTCAGCCTCATCACCCTCGCCGTTGCCGATACCGCGGTGTCGTACCGCTTCTACATCGAGGGGCTCGGCTGGGAAGCGAAGATGTACGTGCCCGGGGAGGTGCTGTTCATCACGGTGGGCGCGCAGCTCGTGCTCTCGTTGTGGAGCGAAGCGGAGTTCGAGCAGGAGGCGGGACCGATCAACCGAGGCAGCGGTACCGCCCCGGTGATGCTCGCCCACAACGTGGCCACCCCGGCCGAGGTGGACACCATCCTCGCGGAGGCCGTCACGGCCGGCGCCCGCCTGATCGCCGCCGGGAAGCAGGCCGCATGGGGTGGATACAGCGGGTACTTCGCTGATCCCGATGGTTATCACTGGGAGGTGGCGTACAACCCCGACGCCATCGGCCAGGCCGTGCTCGACACCGAGTGACGCGCACCCGGTCAGGCTGCTGATCAGGTCGGACGCCTAGAGTGTTCAGATGACGAATTCTGTACCCACGATCACCCTCAATGACGGCCACACCATTCCGCAGCTCGGTTTCGGAGTGTTCAAGGTCGATCCCGCCGAGACGACTCGCATCGTGCGGGACGCTCTTGAGGTGGGCTACCGGCACATCGACACCGCAGCGATTTACGGCAACGAGGAGGGCGTCGGTGCGGCGCTCGCCGAGTCCGGCGTGGCCCGCGATGACCTCTTCATCACCACGAAGCTCTGGAACGACCGCCAGGGCACCGAGTCGGCCTTCGCCGCCTTCGAGGAGAGCCTCGAGAAGCTCGGCCTCGACTACGTCGACATGTACCTGATCCACTGGCCGGCTCCCGCGAACGACAAGTTCGTCGAGAGCTGGAAGGCCCTCGAGAAGATCCGCGAGAGCGGTCGCGCCCGGTCCATCGGAGTCTCGAACTTCCTCGTGCCGCACCTCGAGCGACTGCTCGGTGAGACCGATATCGTTCCCGTGGTCAACCAGATCGAACTGCATCCCGCGCACCAGCAGCGCGAGGTCACGGAGTTCTCCCGCGAGCATGGCGTGCACATCGAGGCGTGGGGCCCGCTTGGACAGGGCAAGTACCCGCTCTTCGACGAGCTGGTTGTGGCGGATGCCGCCCAGGAGCACGGCAAATCGCCCGCCCAGGTGGTCATCCGCTGGCACCTGCAGACCGGAAACATCTTGTTCCCGAAGTCGAACCGACGCGAGCGCATGATTGAGAACTTCGACGTGTTCGACTTCGAGCTCAGCTCCACCGAGGTCGCGATGATCTCCTCCCTTGAGCGCGCCGGCCGCGTTTCCGCGCACCCGAACGACGTCAACTAGCCGGACGGTCGCCACGGCGCGCCTCCGGCGCCCGAAACCGGCTCGTGCGGGCGCGTTACCGCAAGCACGAGCCGGTTTGCGTCGCGCGGGCGTAGGGTTACGCGTCGTTGCACGCGCGAGCCGGGCATAACGCGCACGGGCGTAGCGTTACAGGCAGCAGAAGTCGCTGCGACGCCCGTTCGCAGCCCCGCCAGGGAGCACAATGAATCCGATCGAGTGGTTGTTCGACGCCCAGCTGCACATCGGAACCCAGACCATACTCTGGCGGGAGATCGTGGGCAACGGTTTCGGCATTCTCAGCGCCGTCGGCGGTATGCGCCGCAAGGTGTGGGCGTGGCCGGTCGGCATCGTGGGCAATGTGCTGCTGTTCACGGTGTTCCTCGGCGCGGTGTTCGGTACCCCGAACCCGGTGAACCTGCTCGGCCAGGCGGGGCGCCAGATCATGTTCATCGTGGTGTCGATCTTCGGCTGGGTGCAGTGGCAGCGCAGTAAGGACTCCGCCGTGCACGTGGCGGTGGTTCCGCACTGGGCCGGCAACCGTACGCGCATCCTGTTGGCCCTGGGCCTCGTCGCCGGCACGCTCGTGCTCACACCGATTTTCCGCGCGCTGGGATCCTTCGAGCCGGTCTGGGCGGATGCCTGGATCTTCACGGGTTCGCTTCTCGCCACCTACGGCATGGCCAAGGGCTGGACCGAGTTCTGGTTGATCTGGGTGGCCGTCGACATCGTGGGTGTGCCCCTGCTGATCAGCGCGGGTTACTACGCCTCCGCCGTGCTCTACCTGTTCTACGGCGCGTTCACCATCGTGGGCTTCATCGTGTGGGCGCGCGTGCACCGCCGCACCCAGACGCTGCTCGGCACTCCCTAACTCGGCGGAGCACAATGGAGGCATGCCCAACCTCCTCGCCGATGCCATCAGCCCCTACCTGCGCTCGCACGCCGACAACCCGGTGAACTGGCAGGGCTGGGGCGCTGAGGCCTTCGCCGAGGCTCAGGAACGCGACCTGCCCGTTCTCGTGTCGATCGGCTACTCCACCTGCCACTGGTGCCACGTGATGGCGCGCGAGAGCTTCAGCGATCCCGAGCTGGCCGAGTACCTCAACGCCCACTTCGTGAGCATCAAGGTAGATCGCGAGGAACACCCCGATGTCGACGCGAGCTACCTCGCCGCCGCGAGCGCCTTCGTTCAGGGCCTCGGCTGGCCGCTCAACGTGTTCGTCACGCCAGAGGGCCGGGCCTTCCACGCCGGCACCTATTTTCCGCCGCAGCCGATGCAGGGCCATCCCTCGTTTCGACAGGTGCTTGAAGCCGTAGCGGATGCGTGGGCCACCCGGCGCCCGGAGGTCACGGCCGGCGCTGCACGCGTTGCCGAGGCCCTCGCGGAGTCCGCCCTGCAGTCGCGCGCCACGGGCACACTGCCGACCGAGGCCGTGTTCGAACGCGCGGTGGCCGAACTCGCCGCCTCCGAGGACGCCCGGTTCGGCGGCTTCGGGGGAGCGCCGAAGTTTCCAGTGGCACCGGCGCTCGGCTTTCTCCTGGGCCGCATCGACGGCCGGGACCTCGCCCTGCGCACGCTCATGCGCATGGGAGCGTCTCCGCTGCGCGACCCGGTCGAAGGCGGGTTCTTCCGCTACGCCGTCAACCGCGACTGGAGCGACCCGCACTACGAGCGAATGCTCTACGACAACGCCCAGTTGCTCGACCTCTACACCCAGGCCTGGAAGCTCACCGGCGAGAGCTGGGCAGCCCGCGTCGCCGAGGGCGTTGGCGAGTTTCTGACCGAGGTGATGCAGCTCCAGGAGGGCGGGTTCGCGAGCGCGCAGGATTCCGAAAGCATGGTGGGCGGCGAACGGGTAGAAGGAGGCTACTACGCGCTCGACGAGCACGGCCGTCGGGCCGAAGTTCCGCCCGCCCTCGACGAAAAGGTGCTCACCGGGTGGAACGGCCTAGCGATCGCCGCCCTCGCTCGTGCCGGCTTCGCCTTCGCCCGCACAGAGTTCACCGCGTCGGCCCGCAGCGCCGCAGACTACCTGCTGGCGCGTCACGTGCGCCCCGACGGAACTCTCGTGCGCGCCTCCGTCCCCGGTCGCGGTGTCATCGGTCGAGGCGTGGCCGGCCGCACCTCGACTGCCCAGGCCACGCTGGAGGACTTCGGCATGGGCGCACGGGGCCTCCTCGAGCTGTCGTTGGCAACGGGTGAGGCGAGCTACGCTGTGGCCGCTCGCCGCCTGATAGACGGCACACTAGACACGGCCACTGACACCACTCCGTTCCGCGTGCCGAACGGCGCCGACCCGGTGCTCGCCGCTCAGGGACTCGCCATCGACCTTGACCCTTCCGAGGGCGCATACCCCTCCGGCCTCACGGCGACCGCCGAGGCCTCCCAACTGCTCTACCTGCTCACCGCCGACGACCGCTACCGGGTCGCTGCCGAGGCAGGCATGGCCCTCGTGGCAGCCCTCGCACCTGACCGACCGCTCGCCTATGGAGCCGCCCTCCGGCTGTTGAACGCCCTCGGGTCGCCGGCCGAACAACTCGTGGTCGTGACCGGCCTCCCGGACGCCGAACCGAAAGGCACCGGCCGAGGCCTCATCGACGCGGCACGTCGGCACGCCACCGGGCTCGTGGCAGGCGTCACCGAAGCACAGGCCCGGGCGTTCGCGGATGCTGGATTCGAGCTCTTCGAGGGCCGTATCTCACCGACGACGCCCGCCACGGCGTACCTCTGCCGGGATTTCGTGTGCGCTCTGCCCGTGACGACAGGGTCAGAGCTCGACACTCTTTCTGCCCGCTGACCGGCCGATGTCCCCCCGTGTGGGGAGCACGAGCGCTACCATCGGAGCATTCACGAAAGGACGCCACCATGGTTCCCGAGATCAACATCTGGGCAGTTCTGCTCGCCACCGCCTCGAGCATGGTCGTGGGCGCGATCTGGTATTCCAAGCGAGTCTTCGGAACCTACTGGATGAAGGCCGTCGGCCACGACGAAGAAAGCATTAAGTCGGGCTCGGCAGCTCCGCTCGTCATTACGGCTGTCGTTAGCTTTATCACCGCAGCCGTGCTTGCCGGAGCGGCCGCCATTGCGCAGAACTTCTATGGCGGCGGCTTCCTGCCGAATACGCTCCTGACCTCGGTTATTCTCTGGGCAGGGTTCACGGCCGCGCGCATGGTCACCCACGATGCCTTCGATCGACGCCCGGCGGGCCTGACCGTGCTCAACCTGGCACACGAGCTCGTCACGATTCTGCTGATGGCCCTGATCATCGGACTCTTCGGCATCAATGCGGCGTAGCCCGCGTTGGCCCCGCGCCGGGCCCCCGCCGACGCTCCACAACGATTCACACAGCATCCGTTCATTCCGTGCAGCGTAGAATCAACCCAGCGCCACCGCGTTCCACCGGCCGCTTCGCTTTCGATGCAAACATCCAGGGCGTGTGGCGAGCCGATGTACCAGGGCGCACTCCCCGAGGCATAGCGCGTGGTTGCCCCGTGATCGAGTGCTCCATTTTTCGAGGAGGACCATGGCGACAATCGATATTCCGGACGCACAACCGGACGCGCACTTCAGCGCCAACGGTTCGCTCAGCCCCGACGATTTGCCCACGAACACCGAGTACGCCCCATCCGGCGCCGAGCACATTCCGGCCCCGCTCCTCAACCCGGAGCCCGAGCTCGTGCTCGTCACACCGGATGCCCGCACTCGCCGCTTCAACCGCGACGACCTGGTCGTGCGTAAGGGTGAAATAGCCCTCATCAACGGTCACTTCACCCCGCACGAATCGATGGTGAAAGACCTCGTTGCCGTACACGATGCCCTGCAGGCAGCCGGCATCGACTTCCTGCTCGTTCGCGGCGACCACGACCGCCCGGTGATCGCCGTCGATCGCAAGCGTCGCAAGCAGATCACCCGCATCCTCGCCACGGCCTTCGCCAACGAACCCTTCTACGCCAAGCCGCTCGACGGCAACCAGACGCTCCCGCTGCTGCTGGCCGACGGCGTGTTGACGACAATGCGCAAATCGTCGGTCTTTCGGGTGTACCGCCCCCGCATCGAGCCGATCGGCCGGCTGCGCTACGGCGCCGAAACCGCGTTCCAGCTCGAACTGTGGCGCTTCGGCGACGAGGAGATTATCGCTCCGGTGGAGAATGCGCTCATGCGCACCCGCCTGCCGCGTTCGGAAGCGCGCGAAACCACTATCGAGCTCTACGGACGCACCTGGCTGACGTTGCAGAACATGTTCGACGACCTCGCGAGCGACGTGAGCTTCGACATCGACCTCGTCTTCTCCTGGGTCGACGGCTCCTCCGACGAGTTCCAGCGCGAGCGTGCCAAGCGCATGCAGAGCTACGTAGTGGGCGAGGGCGACGACTCGGATGCGCGGTTCCGCCAGATCGACGAACTCAAATACGCGCTCCGCAGCGTGTACATGTTCGCGCCCTGGATCCGTCGAATCTTCATCGCCACCGACTCAGCGGCGCCGGTGTGGCTCGCCGACCACCCGCGCGTCACGATCATGCGCAGCGAAGACTTTTTCGTGGACACGAGCGTGCTCCCCATCCACAACTCGCACGCTGTGGAGAGCCAGCTGCACCACATCCCCGGGCTCGCCGAGCACTTCCTGTACTCCAATGACGACATGTTCTTCGGTCGTCCGGTCGGTCCGGAGATGTTCTTCTCACCCGGTGGAATCACGAAGTTTGTCGAGGCATCCACTCGCATCGGTCTGGGTGAGAACGACCCAACGCGCAGCGGATTCGAGAACGCCGCGCGCGTGAACCGCGCCCTGCTGCACGGCCGCTTCGGCAAGGTCACCACGCGTCACCTCGAGCACACCCCCGCACCGATGCGCAAGAGCGTGCTCCTCGAGCTGGAGAAGGAGTTCCCTGAGGACTTCGCCCGCACGGCGGCGAGCCGCTTCCGCTCGGCGACCGATATCTCGGTGACGAACTCGCTCTACCACTACTACGCGCTGATGACGGGGCGTGCTGTCGAGCAGACCCAGGCCCGGTCGATGTACATCGAAACCACGTTGCGGGTGGCGCTTCGGCAGATGAACCGGCTGCGCAAACGGCGGGACCAAGACATGTTCTGCCTCAACGACGGCAGCAATCCCGAGATCACACCCGACGTGCGCCGCGCGGCCGTGACTCTCTTCCTCGACCGGTACTTTCCGATCGTGGCGCCTTGGGAGCGCTCGAGCGCCTTTACGAGCTCAGAACCGGGATCGGCCTGGTCAGTGGCGGCTCGCGCCATGCAGGCACGGTTCCCGACGGGGTAACCACGATCTCCGACTCGCGCAGGCGGCGCTGGCTTTCGGCGGCATCGATGTAGTCGAGCGTCGGGTAACTGCCGAGTGGCACGACGGAGTGCAGCACTGTGTCCGGAAAGACATGTACCAGGTTGAACGCCCGGGCACCGTCGCGGCCGAGCGTGCCTCCGACCGGCACGTTGAGGTCCTGCGTGTAGCAGGTGGCCGATGCGACCGACACCGGGATGCCCGCGAAGGTGGCCGTGGAGGAGTAGTGCAGGTGGCCGGCGATGATGCTGCGCACGTCGGTGCCACGGAGCACTTCTGCTAACGGATGCTGGTTGCGCAGTTCCACAGACACCGCGAGGTCGAGCACGCTCGGCACGGGCGGGTGGTGCATGGCGAGGATGGTGCCGTCGGGGGCCGGCACTCTGAGCTCGTGTGCGAGCCAGGCGAGCGACTCCGGTGAGATCTCCCCATAGTGGTGGCCGGGCACGCTCGAGTCGAGGGTGATCAGGCGCAGGCCGTTGAGTTCGAAAACCCGGTTCACCGGCTCGTCCAGCGGCGCTTGGCCGGGCGGCTGGTCGAGCAGGCCTGTGCGGAAGGCCGCCCGGTCGTCGTGATTGCCCATCACCCAGATCACCCGAGCGCCGAGGCGCGCGGCGACGGGATCGACAATTTCTCGCAGCCGCTCGTAGGCGCCCGGTTCGCCCTTGTCGGCGAGGTCACCCGTGAAGACGATGGCCTCCGGCCGAGCGCCTGAGGCTTCCACCTCGGCGAAGAGGCCGCGAAGATGAGCGTCCACATCCACACTGCCGTAGAGGCGATTACCCCCCGCCAGCAGGTGGGTATCGCTCAGGTGTAACAGGAAATGGTCCGGCCGAGGGTATTCGGCCGTTCGAATGCTCACGGAGCTTCCATTCGTTCGGAGGTACGCACTCTGCGCGCGCGCACTCACGGTACTAACTACTATTTGATCAGATCTGGATGAATAGCGGATGTACGCCACGCAACTTGGCAATATCGGGAGCCCTATGCTGGCCGCATGGCTCGATATGTGATGTTCGACGAATTCGGCGGACCCGACGTTCTCCACATTGTGCACGACGGACGGCCGGAGGCGGGCCGCGGCGAGCTACGCGTTCGCGTACGTTTCGCCGGCCTCAACCCGGTGGACTACAAGATCTTGCACGGCGGTGAGGCCGCCGTGCGCTACAACGCGGTTCCGCCGTGTGGCAACGGCAACGACTTCTCCGGCGTCGTCGACGAGGTGGGCGACGGCGTCACGGGCTTCGTCGTGGGCGACGCCGTGTTCGGCGGTAAGCGGATGCAGGGCCAAGCCGACTGGGTGGTGATCGACGCGACCCGGGTCATCCGCTTGCCCGATGGGCTCACGTTTGAGCAGGCGGGAGCGCTCGACATTGCCGGACGTGCCGCCTGGGCGAGCGTGCGGCAGCTGGGGCTCGGCGCCGACGACACCGTGCTCGTGAGCGCAGCAGCTGGCGGCGTGGGCGTGATCGCGTGCCAGCTTGCGCTGCGGGCCGGGGCGACAGTGATCGGCACCGCGAGCGCCGGGCAGCACGATTTTCTGCGCGGCCTCGGGGTGATTCCGGTGGAGTACGGGCCCGGGCTCGTCGACCGGGTGCGCGCCGTGAGTGACCGGGTCACCGCCGTGCTGGATTACCACGGACCGGAGACGATTGACGCGGGGCTGACCCTCGGTGTTCCGGGTGCCCGAATCAACACGATCGCCGCGCGCGGCCACCGAACGGGAACGGGCGTGACGGACGTGGGCGGCCAAGCCGCAAGCCTCGCCGACCTCGCGCAACTCGCCGCCCTGATCGCGGCCGGTGCCGTGGTGCTGCCCATTGATAGCGTCTATCCCCTCGAGCAGGTGCGCGAGGCCTACGCCCGTCTGATGGGCGGCCACCTGCGCGGCAAGATCGTGCTCGCCGTCTCGTAGAGGCGCGCCCAAAACGCTGGTCGAGGCGCGACGAAGGAGCGATCGAGACCTCGCAGGCCGATCCTCAGACGTGGCTTGCGCTCTGAGGAGCATCTCACCCGGTCTCGATCGCTCGTGCCTCGCGCCTCGACCAGCGGGAGTGGCGCTCGTGCCTCGCGCCAGTCAGGGGCACTACGGGTGGGTCACTCCAGACCAGCCGCCGGGCAGGTGCGACCTATCGTCGTGCTGGTAGGGCCGCGCCCGCTCGTCGCCGACGGCCCGTCGCCGCTCCGCCTCGAAATCGCCCTCCAGACCGGTGAATCCGCGTTCCTCGGCCGGCGGCGGGGGTGCGGCACGATGTTTGGGCGTTCTCGGCGGGCTGCGCAAGCTCGTCGAGGCGCTCGAGGCGCCCGCGGCCTGCGTGGAAGCCTGATCTGTCTTCTGTCGGCGATGTATCCCGAACATGATTCTGTTGTACGCTTTTGTTCGCCAATGTCAAGGGGTTGACGGTGATTGGCTGGTGCCGCTGTGGCATGCTGGAATGTGCGCTTCTCCTTTCCCCACGAATCCGCGCGATACCTCGGCGGAGCCGCGCTGGTGTCGGTGGCGTTCATCGCCCTCTACGTGTTCTTTGTCACGATCCAGGCCGGCCAGTACGCCGACCAGTTGGCCTACGACGGTGCACAATTCGGGCGTCGCAGCGTCACGCCGTTCACGGCAGAACTGCTGGATTCCGTGCCCACGGTATCGTTGGTGCTCGGGCTGATCGGAACCGTGGCTATCGCCCTGAAGCGCCGCAACTGGCGCACTCTCCTCGTGGCGCTCGGTGTGGCCGCGGCGGCCGTGGTGTCGGCCCAACTGCTGAAGTACGGCGTGCTTCAGCGCCCGGACCTCGGCGTGACGGGCTACGCCGGAAATTCTTTCCCCTCGGGGCACACAACGGTGGCGGCGGCATCCGCTCTCGTGGTCTTTCTCGTCTCGGGTCCGCGGATGCGCCCGGTTCTTGCCGTGGGAGGCACCGCCTTCGCCGTTCTGGCGGGGGTCTCCACGCTTGCGAACCAGTGGCATCGCCCGAGCGACGTGATCGCCTCGATGCTGTGCGTGGCGTTCTGGGGCTGCGTCGGGGGAGCGGTGCTCGCCTGGCCGGGCCTCGCGTGGGCGGGAGCGGATGCGCCCGTGCGCCGGGCAGCCGGCGGAGGCACGCGGCGACGGGCATCCGCTGTGATGCGACCGTTGCGCTGGGTGCTGCTGCCGTTCGCGGCGCTCGCCGGGCTCGCGCTCGCGGGCACATTCCTGTTCGACTTCGGGGAATCGGCCGACCTGCTCGTGGCGTACATCGGCGGAGTGGCATCGATTGTGACCTCCGGGCTGCTGCTTGCGCTCTGCGGCATCCGTCTGTTTGCCCGGTTGCCCTGAGCGGCCCCCGCGCGGCGCGGGCTTGAATTCCTGCGAAAAGCGAAGCTGCGTGCGACACTGTCGTATGGCCGTCACGCTGAGAGCGATCCAGACCGCAGTTCCGCCCACCGTGCTGTACCAGGAGCAGGTGCGCGACGTGTTCGCCGCCCAGCCCGGGCTCAGCCGCCTGGCCCAGCGCATCGTGAACACGTCGTTCAACGTGTCGGGGATCGAGACTCGACATACCGTGATCGAGGAGCTCACCCTCGACGCCTCCGGCGAAGCCCCGAAATTCTTCGACCCCGTGGAGCAGCGGCTGTTGATGCCGGGCACCCGGGCGCGCAATGAGCTCTACATTCTCGAGGCCACGAAGCTCTTCGTGGAGGCCGGGCGCCGGGCGCTCGAGGCGTGCCCGGGCGTCGAGGCTGCTGACATCACCCATGTTGTCACGGTCTCCTGCACGGGTTTCTACGCGCCAGGGCCCGACTACATGCTCGTGCGCGAGCTGGGGCTGAGCCCCGCCACCCAGCGATACCACCTCGGATTCATGGGCTGCTACGCCGCGATGCCCGCGTTGCGCACAGCGAAGCAGTTCGTGGAGGCCGACCCCAACGCTGTCGTGCTCGTGGTCAGCGCCGAGCTCTGCTCCCTGCACCTGCGCACCTCGAACGATCCCGACACCATCGTGGCCTCGTCGCTGTTCTCCGACGGCGCCGCCGCCGGGATTGTGAGCTCGCGCCCGTTGCATCCCGGTGAGAAGGCCCTCGACCTCGACCTGTTCGAGACCGTGATCACGCCCGTCGGTGAGGGCGACATGGCGTGGAAAATCGGCGACGAAGGCTTCGAGATGGTGCTCAGCACCTACGTGCCGCACATCATCGACGAACACATCGAGGGAGCCCTCGCGCCCCTGATGGCTCGGGATCCGCTGCTTGCGGGGCTGCTCACCGACGACGGCCTCGGATTCACGGCCACCCGGGAGCTCGAGGCAGAGGGAGCCGAGGTGCTCGTCGGCTCGGTTGCCACCCTGGTGGCCCCGGCCATGAGCGACGCGATAGCGCACTGGGCCATCCACCCCGGCGGTCGCAGCATCCTCGACAAGACCGAGGCAAAGCTCGGGCTCAGCGAGACACAGCTGCGTCCCTCGCGCGAGACCCTGCGCAACCACGGCAACATGAGCAGCGCCACGATCCTGTTCGTGATGAAGGCCATCCTCGACGAGCCGGCCAGCACCGACGGCGAGCGGGTCTGCGCCATGGCGTTCGGCCCCGGCCTCACCGTGGAATCCGCGCTCATGACAGTGCGCCTGGGGTGAGCGCGCTGTTCCTGCCCGATCTGCGTGTGCGCGCGGATGACGCCGTCGAGATCATGGACGGACCCTGCGACCCCGACATGCTCACGCGAACCTACGCAGACTTCCGTGTCGTGAACGCCGTCGTCTCGGGCTGGGGCACCGTGTACCGCCGGGAGATCCGACCGGCGCTCTCCACGACGCGCCTCACGACGCTGCTCGACATTGGCTCGGGCGGCGGGGACCTGTCCAGGTCGCTCGCCCGCTGGGCCGCCCGCGACGGCCTCCGACTGAGCGTGCTCGGCATCGATCCGGATGCCCGCGCGCACGCGTTCTGCCTGGGTCTGCCCGCCCGGCCGGGCATCTCGTTCCGGCGCGCGTTCAGTTCCGAGCTCGTGGCCGAGGGACAGAGCTTCGATTTCGTGGTGTCCAACCACATGCTGCACCACCTGGGGCCGGCCGAACTCGGCGCGCTGCTCGTGGATTCCGAGCGGCTCTGCCGCGGCCGTGTGCTGCACGCCGACATCGAACGCTCGCGGCACGCGTACCTCGGGTTCTCCCTCGGCACCTGGCCGTTCTTCCGGCGTTCGTACATCAGGCCGGACGGCCTCACGTCGATTCGGCGCAGCTTCACCGCACGCGAACTTCGTGTCGCGGCGCCGCCCGGCTGGCGGGTGACCCGCGGGTTGCCCTCGCGGCTTGTGCTCGAGTGGAGCGCACCGGGAGCCCACGAGGACCGATCGGGGGCGGCATCCGATTCACGCTCGCTGCCCGAGGGTCACGGCGGCTCCGATGCGTGATGTGCTGATCGTGGGCGGCGGACCGGTGGGCACCATGCTCGGGTGTTTGCTCGCCTTGCGCGGACTCGACGTGCAGGTGCTCGAGAGGCGCACAGAGCCCTCGCTGCGGTCGCGGGCCATCGGAATTCACCCTCCGCTGCTCGGCGTTCTCGAACAGGTCGGTGTGGCGGAGGCCCTCGTGCGCCGGGCCACGCACGTGGAGGAGGGCAGCGTGCGCTGCGACGGTCGGACGCTGGGGCGACTGTCATTTTCGGCGCTGCCCACGCCCTACCCCTACGTGGCGATGCTGCCGCAATACGAGACCGAATCCCTGCTGCGGGAGCGCTTTCAGGAGCTGCGGCCGGGCGGTTTACGCGGGGGAGTCTCGGTGAGCGAGGTTCGGCGACGGCACGACTACGCGGAAGTCGTCACCGACGCCGGCGAGACCTTCCAGGCCCGGTACGTTGTGGGCGCGGACGGCGCCCGCAGCCGCGTGCGTGAGTCGGCGGGCCTGCCCTGGCTTGCGGTGGGTGGCCGCGAAACATACCTGATGTGTGATTATGGCGACACCGGCATATACGGCGCCGATGCCGTGCTCTACTTCGAACGCGGCGGCGTGGTCGAGTCCTTCCCGCTGCCGGACGGCACCCGGCGCTGGGTCGCGATGACCGATTTTCTGGCCGAGCATGCCTCGAGCAGCGACCTCGCCGACGTGGTGCGTCACCGCACCGGCGCTGTCGTGGGCCAGGCGCGCGGGGTGGCAAGCGCCTTCGAGGTGCAGCAACACCGCACGAACCGGATGGTCGCCGGGCGGGTGCTGCTCGTGGGCGACGCCGCGCACCAGATCAGCCCGATCGGCGGCCAGGGTATGAACCTCGGTTGGCTCGAGGCGGCGGCACTCGCACCGGCACTCGCGCGGGCCGTCGCCGAGGGCGACGCGGCGGCATCCGCTCTGGCGATGTATAGCCGAACGCGCATGCGTGCCGCGCGTATGGCGATGCGGCAGGCCGGCTTCAACATGAGCATGGGGCGTCCGGTGCGCGGCCTTCGCCTGCAGGCCCGCAACGCGCTCGTGCGCACCCTGGCGGTGCCGCCCACGAGCGCGCTCGTCGCCCGCGCGTTCACCATGCGCTGGCTGTGAGCCGCATCGGGTTCGTGCAGCGTCGGCTTTAATGGGAACTGTGACTTCAGCCCTGATCGACCTGCTCCGCACCGACCTCACCGCCGCTCACTATTCGGTGAGCGCCCTCACCGGGCTGTGGGGCATCGAAGCGGATGCCGCGCTGCGGCGCAACCAGCGGGTACCGGCCCGCCGTGCCCTCGTGGCCCTGCGCGAGACGCTCGGCCGCGAGGAAACCACCGCGACCCTCGCGCGGCTGTTCGTGCTCGGGGAACCGGTCTCTCGCGAGAACCTTGACGCGGCGCTTCCCCTGCTCGGGGCCGTCGGCGCCGAAAAACTCGGACTCGTGGTGCCGGTCGGCGACGGTGACGCGGTGCGACCGCTGCTCGATTTGCGTCCGTACAGCTTCATTGATGCAGCGGGCGCGGGCAGCTGGTGGATCGTGTCTGATCTCGGGGAGCTGGCCCTCGGGCATCCGCTTGGTGAGAACCACGTGCTCGGCGTGGGCGGGGCCTCCCTCACGCTCAGCGGGCTCATCATGCCCACCCCCGTTGAATCGGTGCTCGACCTTGGTACCGGCTGCGGGATCCAGGCCATGCACGCGGCCCGGCACGCCGACAGGGTGGTGGCCACAGACATCTCTGCCCGCGCCCTCGAGCTTGCGGCGATCAATGTGCGCCTCAACGGCATCGACAACGTGGAGTTTCGGCTCGGTAGCCTGTACGAGCCGGTGGCGGGGGAGCGCTTCGACCACATCATCTCGAACCCGCCGTTCGTGATCACCCCGCGCGCCCCCGGCGTGCCGAGCTACGAGTATCGCGACGGCGGCATGGAGGGTGACGCGCTCGTGGAAGCAGTGGTGCGCGGCGCGGTAGACCACCTGACGCCCGGCGGCGTGGCACAGATGCTCGGCAACTGGGAATACCGCAGCGACTCGGACGCCTTCGACCGGCTCGAAACCTGGCTCGGCGAGAATGCGCTCGACGCGTGGATCATCGAGCGTGAGGTGCAGCAGCCCACGCAGTACGCCGAAACCTGGATTCGCGACGGTGGCACCCGCCCCGACACCGCCGACTTCGACCGGCTCTACGAGGCGTGGCTCGAGGATTTCGCCGCCCGCACCGTGACCCGCGTGGGTTTCGGCTACCTCCTGCTGCGCCGCCCGGTCGCCGACAAGCATACGCTGCGCCGGCTGGAGCGGCTGGCCGACGCCCTCGGGCACAACGCCGCCGGAATCGGCGCTCACCTCGCCCAATGCCTCGCCGCACACGACTGGCAGGCGGCAACGGATGACGCCCAGCTCGCCCGCGCAACGCTCACCGTGGCATCCGATGTCACCGAGGAACGCCACTACTGGCCCGGCCAGGACGACCCCACGCTCATGAGCCTGCACCAGGGCAGCGGCTTCGGGCGCTCCGTGCCGCTGACCACGCCGCTTGCCGCGCTCGTGGGTGCGTGCGACGGAGAGCTGGCGGTCGGGGCGATCGTGGGCGCACTGGCCCAACTGCTCGAAGCCGACGAGAACGACCTGCTCGCGGAGCTGCTTCCACAGGTACGCGGTCTCGTCTCCGACGGGTTTCTCGAAGCGCCGGCTGCCGCCCCGGGTTCACACTAAGTAAAATTGGTCATTCTCGCGACACACCGTGTGACGTGGCGTCCCGACCCGCGTGGCCCGAAAATCAGCGGTTTTATGTGGGTGGGCATCCGCTGAGGTAGTTTGGAACCATGAATGGCGCAGGGTCGGTAACGTGCACACTCCCCGCAATAGTGACGAACGCCCGGTGATGAAACGTCGCACGTTCCTGCTCGGAACGGCCTCCGGCCTCTCGGTGATGGTACTCGCGGCATGTGGTGCGCCATCGCCCCTGCCCACGCCCACAGTTGTGCCCACCACGGCGCCCTCGGTGATCCCCCAACCCGTCGCGATGCAGCGCACCTCCTGGTCTGTCGACCCTTTCGCGCGCGGATCCTTCAGCTTCCCCGCCGTTGGCGCCACACCCGAGCACCGCGCGGCCCTCGCAGTACCCGTCATTGACCGGGTCTTTTTCGCCGGAGAAGCCACCGCGGCCACGGAACCCGGAACCGTGCAGGGAGCCCGAGAGTCGGGTCTGCGCGCCGCAGACCAGGTGCAGTCGGTGGCTCAGAGCGGCGAGCGCATCACGGTGATCGGCGCGGGCATCGCCGGGCTCGCCGCGGCGACCCAACTGCGCAGCGCCGGGTACAGCGTGATCGTGGTGGAGGCGCGGGACCGCGTGGGCGGGCGCATCGAGACCGTCACGAAAGACTGGCCGATGCCGATCGAACTCGGTCCCTCGTTCATTCATAACACCACGGTGAACACGCTCGACGACGAATTCACTGCGCTCGGTGTGACCACCCTGCCGTTCTCCCAAGTACCAGAGGCCCGCACCCGCACGGGTGAGGTCGTACCCGTCAACCCGGTGGGTGCCGAGGCCGTGGCCGCAGCGCTTGTCTGGGCCGCCGGGCAACCGCAGGACGTGTCCGTGGAGCGCGCGCTCGTGGATTCGGGCGAGAATCAACTCTCCGCCTCTCTCAACGCCGAGGGCCTGTCGGAGGCCGACTGGCTCGAATACGAGATCTCCACCCGGCTCAAGATGGATTCGGGCTCCACCCCCAGCGAGGAATCAGGCTGGTACACACCGAGTCCGGACACAGCAGACGACGACTACGTCGTGGTGGGCGGCTACGGCACGCTCCTGAAAGCGGATGCCGACGCCCTCGACGTGACGATGTCGAGCGTTGTCACCTTCATCGCTTATACCGACTCCGGCGTGAGCCTGCGACTCGGCGCGGGGGAGGCCCTCTCCGCCGACCGCGTGATCGTGACGGTTCCGCTCGGCGTGCTCAAGGACGGGGCCGTGGAGTTCTCCCCGGCCCTGCCGTTCGCACATAAGGGCGCCATCGCCGCGCTGGGCGTGGGCGTACTCGACAAGATCTGGCTGCGCTTCGACGAACCTTTCTGGGACACATCCGCGCCGTTGTGGACTGTCGTGGGAACCGATTCCGACTTCCCAGTGTGGGTCAACATGCTGCCGATCACGGGCGAACCGGTTCTCATGGGCATGGTGGCCGCCGAGAACGCGGTGCGCCTGGCCGAGGTGAGCGACGAAGAATTTCTCGCGTCAGCCCTGCACTCGCTCGAGCCGTTCCGCACCGCGGAGTAGTTCGGCATGCTCCGCATCCGTGGGGTCGATCTCCGCTGCCGGTGAGGCCTCCGAAGACTCGGACGCGGCTGTGTTCGTGCCCGAGCCCCAGTCGGACCGCAGGTGCCGCGGCATCCGCTTGATACGTGTGAGGGTGATCAGGAGCGCCGAGATACCTGTGATGATGACCACGATGATGGCGCAGTAGAAAACGGTCTCCGCGGGTCCGCTCACTTGGCGGGAATCGAGGAAGAAATACGGGTACCAGCCCACCATGGGACCGCGTACGAGGGTGAAGACAAGCCAGGCGATGGGGAACACGATCACCCAGCCGAGGTAGCGCCACGGCACTCGGGTCTTGAACGGGTCGACGATCCAGTCGATCAGGGCCAGGGCGGGAATCCAGAAGTGCAGAATCTGACTCGACCACGGCACGGCAATCGAATAGTTGGCGCTTGCGGACTGCCAGACGATGATGGCGTAGACCACCCCCGACACCATAATGTAGGTCGTCATCATAGCCCGGGCCATGTCGAGCCAGGCCGGATCCTGGGGGCGACGCAGTGCAGTCACCCCCGCAGCAAGCAGCACCAGCACAGCCGCAATAGCGCTCAGCACAGTGAAGTAGGTGAAGAAATTGGCGATGGCAAAGGTCGCCACGCCGAGTGAGTAGCTGAAGTACCCGGTCAGCGACACTATCCCAAGCGTCGCCAGCAGAAGTCGGGCAGTGCCGAACCTTCTGCGCATGCTTGCTCCCGTCGAAAAAGACCGCCCGCTTGCCCACGGGAATGTATCAACGCTACGCCAGCTTTCTGGTCGGTTGGTCGGTTGGGTTCCGCGACTCGGTCAATGAATCACGGAGAAGCGACTTTCGCCGGTCACGGGCACGTCCTTGACCCGCGTCTGGGCGACGACGGCGGAACTCGGACCGGTCTGCAGCCAGGCGAGCATGCGCGCTACAGCGGCCTGCTCGCCCTCGATTTCGACCTCCACCGAACCGTCGGGGAGGTTGTGCACGTAGCCGGTCAAACCCCATCGCTCCGCCTTGCCCCGGGTGTAGTAGCGAAATCCGACACCCTGAACGTGGCCCTGCACAATCACATGTTTTCGGATCACGTGACCATTGTGCCCTCGGCTCGTGCCCCTGCCAACGGTGCGTTTTAGGGCCGGGTGCGCAGAAACGGGCCCGTCGCGTGTGCGACGGGCCCGTTTCTGTTTCGAGGTGAGGGCTGTTACTTCGTGGCGACCGTGATGGTGGCGATGCCGACGAGGAGCTGGTCGGCGACGGCGTCGGTTCCGAACGTGGTGTTCAGCAGGCCGGCGGCGTCGGCGGAGATGTGGACGGTGGTGCCGGTGAGGATGGCGTTGTCGCCGTCCATCTCGAGGGGCTTCAGGGTTCCGCCGTAGAGGTCGAAGACCTTGACCTGGGTGGCGGCGGACTCGCCGTTCACGGCCACGTCACCGAAGAGCTCCGAGGTGCCGGGGTCGATGGTGAAGTTGGTCAGTTCCACGACGGTGTCGCCGGCGGTGAGGGAGAAGCCGGAGCCTTCGTGCTCGAGGGTGCCCTGCACGTAGGGGCGCACGGTGCCGTTCGGGTCGTAGTAGTCAACGTTTCCGCCGGTGATGGGGAAGTGCAGGCTGCCCTCTTCGAGGGTGGCGCCTCCGATGACGCCCGGCGTCAGGCCGAGGGTTCCGAGAGCGGCGGCGAAGTCGGCGTCCAGGAGAACGGCCGTGTCGACTCCGGAGAGGCTGGGGATGGATGCGAGGGGAGCCTCGGGGGTAGCGGAGCTGGAGCTCGAGGAGCTCGTGGCGCTGGAGGAGGACGTGGTCGCGGCGTCGGTTGAGCAACCGGCGAGGACGGCCATCAGAATTCCGGCGGAAGCGAAACCGATGGTGGACTTGGCGAATGTACGCATGATGAGGGATTCCTTGTCTGTGTGCTGTGATGGTGTGGGGTGGTGATGAGGTCTGACTGGTGTTCGGTTCCACCCTCGAAAAGGTTTGGAAACCCACCAACCTGTTACCGTTCCGTTACCAACTTCAGCAAACACACAGGTTCAGTCGAATTCGATCACGCGCAGGCTCAGCCACAGCGCGAGAGTGTCATCAGCGTTGTCCAGGTCGATTGCGAAGAGTTCGTGGCATCGCTTCAATCGGTATCTCAGAGTGTTCTGGTGCACCGAGAGTCGTGCCGCGGTCACGGCGGAATCGCGGGAGCCGTCGAGATACGTGCGCAGTGTCTTGGCGTAGTCGGTACCCGAACGCTCATCCGATTCGAGCACCTGCCTGGCGTGCGGTGACATGAAACGTGGCGTGTCACGAAACACCTGCGCCAGTTCGAGGAACATGAGGCGGCTCCTCATATCGTGCGCACTGGCAACGACGCTCGTGTGTGTGCGGGTCGTTTGGAGCATCAGAACCAGATCCGCATCGCGTCGCGACCGGCTGATCTGGGCGACCTGGGCCGCGCTGGAACCGATCGCGGCGCGCACCGATACGCGCAGGCCGCCACCGGCCCGCTCAACAATGCGATGGGCCATGAAGTTCAGCCCGCTCGTATCGCCCGCGGACGCGCCGGAGAACACCGCGTAGATCGTGGTGCCGTTCACCGCGCACTCGGCCCCATGTTGGTACGCCTCGCACTGGGTGGCAATCAGGTCGACCAATCGGCTCAGCCTGAGCTCCTCGCCGCTCGCACCAAACTCCGGTTGAAACGCGACGACCGCAAACGGTCCGCCGGCATCGAGATCCAGCTGCACGGCTACCAGCCGGGAGTCTTCGCCTCCCTCGAGCAGTCTGCGCACCAGCTCGGTGCGGCGCTGCCGCACCAGATCTGCCGCGCTCCGAGCTCGCAAAATGTGCAGGGCGGCAATATCTGCGGCTCGTTCCAGAGCCTGTGCCGCATCCGTGTCCAACGCGCCGTTTTCATCGACCACCCAGATCGATCCCAGTGGTTGGGTGCCCGCTCGGATCGCCACTGCCATCCGCGGCATCCCCGGTGCCAACGCGGGGAGTCGGAGTGCGCCGGGTGATCGATAAACGGATGCGTAGGCATTGGCGTTGTCGGGATCGTCAGGTACCTGTCGCCCCAGGATTCCCTCCCGCCGCGTGACGTCGATTGGCTGGGCCGGCAGGGTCGAGTACGCGAGAATCCGAGTCTGGAGATCTTCAATTGCCGTCGCTCCGCCCACGAGGGCTGCGATGGCATTGGCCAGGGCGAAGAGGTCTCCGACGGCAAGACCTGTCGCCGAACCCGGCTCCGCGGCCGAGGTCAATGTGGAGTTGAGGAGCGACTCCAGCTGCCGCCACTCAACGTCATCGTGCACCACGAGAAGGGCGATTCCTGACGCATCCGCTACCGCGGCGAGCGTTTCCACGCTCAAGGAGAGCGACTTGATCACGACGGCGTCGAAACCGCGTAGGGCCGCACCGCGCACAACGAGCGCGGCATCCGGCGCTTCGGGGTGTACGCCGATGCCCAGCAAGATACCGTTTCGCCGGCCGATGAAGGGCACCATGGAGTCGAACAGGGTGGGGCTCGTCAGTGCCACAGTCCTGTTCGCCGCGCTGGAAGCCAGGTGTAAGCCTGAGCCCTCAAGAGTGGTGAGGAGTTCGGACACGGCCACTCGGGGTGCCTCGAATGGGATTGTGTTCATCAGGCCACGCTAGCCCTCATTGTGTTGCTCGACATAGAAGGAGCCAGATCTTCATGCTGAACGCTAAAGATACCGTTGACAGCCTCGACCAGACTGTGGCAATGACGCTGAGTACGCACCTTCGATCGGTAGCCGATCACGCTCACCTGACGGCGACAGACGCGGCACGCTCCGCGGGGGTGAGCGTGCATGACGAGCGCGAACTGCCGGGGTTTGCGAGCATAGAAGCCCTCTTCAGCCTGGTCTGGGGGCTGCCTCCCCGCGAGCCGCCGATCCCGGCGGAACTGCTACGAAGCATCAGCCACGCCGGTTGCAACGTCACTGCCGCCTACGACTCGCACGGCACGCTGACGGGTGCGGCGGTGGCCATCGTCTCACCGGGAGATACCTCCATGTATTCCTTGATCGCCGGTGTTCTGCCGGGCACGGCCGACCGCGGCGTGGGATTCGCGCTCAAACTGCACCAGCGCGCCTGGGGGCTTGCCCGGGGCATCCCCACCATGACGTGGACGTTCGATCCTCTGGTCAGCCGGAATGCGCGGTTCAACCTCACCAAGCTCGGCGCGCACGCCGGGGAGTACGAGCAGGATTTTTACGGGCCGATGCACGGCGCGATCAATGCCAATGACGACAGCGATCGCCTCATCGCCGTGTGGCCTCTGGCCCGTCAGCGCTCGGTGGACTGCAGCGAAGCGCGCGCCGAACAGCCGGAGCTTCCAATCTTCCCCGTCGAATCGGTGCGGAGCCTCGGTCCGGACGGTGACCCTGCGGTGATTGACGACGCAGGAGTGTGGTGGTGCCGTGTACCGGAGGACATCGTTCGGCTGCGTGCGCAGAACCCGACGCTCGCCGCCGAGTGGCGACGCAGCATCCGTTCAGTCTTCACGGAACTTTTCGCCGCTGGCTATGTCGCGAGTGGTGTCACCCGATCCGGTTGGTACCGGTTCGTTTCAGGAGGTCAGGCATGAAGATTGAAAACATCGAGTTGCATCGGGTGCGTCTGCCCCTGGTGCGACCGTTCCGCACGTCATTCGGCACGGCGGTGGAACGTGAGACCACGCTCGTGCGCGTGGTCACAGCCAACGCTGAAGGGTGGGCGGAGTGCGCTGCCGAGCCCGACCCGCTGTACAGCTCGGAGTTTTTGGACGCGAGCGACCTCGTGATTCGGGATCACCTGATTCCGCGTTTGCAGGCTCTGGGTGACCGGCTGACCGCCGAGTTGGTGGCGACCGCGCTCGAACCTGTCAAAGGTCACTTCATGTCGAAAGCCGTTCTCGAGACGGCAATTCTCGACGCCCAGCTCAAAGAAACCGGAGTCTCCTTCGGCGGATATCTCGGCGCCGTTCACGACACTGTGCCGGCGGGCGTTTCTGTCGGCATCATGGACTCGATTGACGAGCTTCTGGAGGTTGTCGAGGGCTATCTGGCCGAGGGCTACCTGCGCATCAAACTCAAGATTGAACCCGGATGGGACATCGACCCCGTTCGCGCCGTGCGTGAACGATTCGGTGATGACATGCTGCTTCAGGTCGATGCGAACACCGCGTACACGCTGGCGGATGCTCGTCACCTCGCCCGGCTTGACCCCTTCGACCTGCTCCTGATGGAGCAACCGATGAAAAAGGATGACCTGCTGGGTCATGCCAACCTCGCCAAGCTCATTTCGACGCCGATTTGTCTCGACGAGTCGATCGAGTCCGCCCGTGACGCCGCAACGGCGATAACCCTGGGTGCCTGCAGCATCATCAACGTGAAACCGGCCCGGGTCGGTGGTTACCTCGAGGCGCGGCGCATTCACGATGTCGCCGCGGCGCACGGGGTGCCGGTGTGGTGCGGCGGCATGCTCGAAACCGGTATCGGGCGGGCAGCCAATGTGGCCTTGGCCGGTTTGCCCAACTTCGTGCTGCCGGGGGATACCTCAGCGTCCAACCGGTACTACGCCGAAGACCTGACCGCGCCCTTCGTTCTCGACAACGGCCACCTTGCTGTGCCCACGGGCCCCGGCATCGGTGTCGAGGTGCTGCCCGACGTGCTCAAGCGCGTGACAGTGGCAACGACACGCATCACCTACTGAGCATCACTTTCTGACCATCCGCTCACCGAAACACATTTGGGGACAACGAATGACGATCACACAGCGCACAACCTCCACCTGGAAGATCATGGCGTCGATCGGGATGGTGGCGGCTCTGGCCCTCACCGGGTGTTCCGCGACTGTCGCTCCGCAGCCGACAGCCGACGCGGCGCCGGTGGGGTCCATCGACGCGGCCGCGGCGGCTGCACTGCCGGCCGACATCAAGGCGGCCGGAATCATCAAGGCCGCATCGGACATTCCCTATCCGCCGATGGAGATGTACGACGCCGACCAGAACGTGACGGGCTTCGACCACGACCTCGCCCAGGCCATCGGTGCCAAGCTGGGCGTGAAGTTCGAGCTGCAGAAGCAATCGTTCGCGGCTGCCATTCCCTCCCTCCAGGCCGGAAAACACGACGTCATCATGTCGGGCATGAACGACACGAAGGAACGTCAGCAGACGCTGGATTTCGTGGACTACTTTCATGCCGGGTTCACGATTCTGGTTGTGAAGGGCAACCCGGAGGGCATCGGCGGGGTGCTCGACCTCTGTGGCAAGAACGTGGCTGTGCCGAAGGCCACGGTTCAGGCCGATATTCTGCGCGGTTACGACGACGACTGCATCGCCTCGGGGGCCGGTGTCGTGAACGTGATGGAACTACCGGGCGAAACGGATGTGCAGACCGCGGTGCGGTCCGGGCGTGCGGTGGCAGAGGTGGTCGACTCGGCCGTTGCCGCGTACACGGCGCAGACTGCCGGCGACGGCGAGATGTTCGACGTCGTGACCGACCCTGACAACCCCGCCGGATACAGCCCGGTCTACTCCGGGATCGGAATCCTCAAGGAGAAAAGCGAGTTGAGCAACGCCATCCTGCTGGCCTTCCAAGCCGTCATCGACGATGGAAGTTACCAGCAAATCCTCGCCAAATATGAGCTCTCCGACTACGGCCTTGATGTAGCCGGCTTCAACCTCGGTTCGTAAGGCCATGAACCCCTCGTTAGCGCACGCAGTGCGGGAGGCCGCCCCGGCGGCGACGGACTCCGACGACATCTCGGCGGTACCCCTGCGACATCCGTGGCGCTGGGTGATGGCCGCCGTACTTGCCGGGGGCTTCGCAGCCCTGGCTGTGTCACTCTGGCAGAACGACAACGTCAATCACCCGACCATCAGCGAGTTCATCTTTGATCGCCGCATCCTCGATGGGGTCGTTCTCACTTTGGTGCTGACCGTCGTGTCGATGATCATCTCCACGATCCTTGCCGTGGTCCTCGCGGTGATGCGGCTCTCGAACAATCCGGTGATGAGCGCCCTCGCGTGGCTCTACATTTGGGCTTTTCGTGGAACGCCGCTGCTGATCCAGATCGTGTTCTGGGGCTATCTCGGCCTCCTGTATGCCCAGATCTCACTCGGCATTCCATTCACCGACTTCACGATTTTCACCGTCGACACAAACACACTCATTCCCGCCTTTGCGGCTGGCCTGCTCGCGCTCACCCTGAACCAGGCAGCCTATTCGGCTGAGATCGTGCGGGCCGGCATGCTCTCGGTCGACGAGGGGCAATATGAGGCCGCGTACTCCGTGGGCATGAGCCCGGGATTCACCCTCTTCAAGGTCGTGTTGCCCCAGGCCATGCGGGTGATCATTCCACCCATGGGTAACGAGACCATCTCGATGCTCAAGAACACCTCACTGCTCTCGGTGATCGCCGTGCTCGAGATCTACACCGTCGCCACGCAGATATCATCGCAAAATCTGCGGCAGGTGGAGCTGCTCATCGTGGTGAGCTGCTGGTATCTCTTTCTCACGTCAGTCCTGTCCGTGCCGCAGTATTACCTGGAACGGCACTTCGGGCGCGGTAATGCCCGCAGCCTGCCGCCCACCCCGATTGCGCGGGTGCGGGCCGTTCTAGGCGGCCCCCGCTGGCCCCGGCCAACCCCTGAGAGAACGGATGCCTCGTGACCGAGACCACAGATCGTCCGCGGATCACGGAGAATGCGCCACCGCTGCTCAACGCCCGTAGGGTGCGCAAGAGCTTCGGCGGTGTGGAGGTGCTGAAGGGAATCTCGTTGACCGTTGATGCCGGTCAGGTCATGTGTCTCCTCGGCCCCAGCGGCTCGGGGAAGTCCACATTCCTCCGCTGTATCAACCATCTGGAACGCATTGACGGTGGCCGCATCTCCGTGAACGGCGAACTCGTCGGGTACGCGCAGCGGCACAATCGCATCTTCGAAATGAATCGGCGTGAGGTTGCCCGCCAGCGGCGGGGAATTGGCATGGTTTTCCAGAGATTCAACCTCTTTCCTCACATGACGGCGCTCGAAAATATCACCGTCGCGCCGATCGGGGTGCGCAAACTGCCCAAAGAGGGTGCCCTTGCCCGTGGGAAGGAGCTGCTGGATCGGGTGGGACTTGCAGATTTGGCCCAGTCCTATCCCGCGCAGCTTTCGGGTGGTCAACAACAGAGAGTCGCCATCGCACGGGCCCTCGCCATGGACCCCAAACTCCTGTTATTTGATGAACCGACCAGCGCCCTCGACCCCGAACTGGTGGGGGAGGTGCTCGATGTCATGCGCACCCTGGCCGCTGAGGGCATGACCATGATCGTGGTCACCCACGAGATCGGATTTGCCCGCGGCGCTGCGGATGAGGTGGTCTTCATGGACGGGGGCGTCGTCGTGGAGTCGGGGCCACCGTCACAGGTGCTCGACGATCCCCAGCACGCTCGAACCCGGGCGTTTCTGGATAGCGTGATGTGAGGCGGGGTTGCCCGGCCTGATGCTCAGCAGCCGATGCCGGCCGGATTCTGGATGCAGTCGTGCGCCACGAGCACGCTCTTGACGTGGCGTACGACCACCGGCAGCGGGTTGGCCGCCACTGCGAGGGTTCCCGTGACGGACTGCCAGCCGCTGCCGCCGACCCGGAACTCGGCGGAGTATTCCACTGACAGGGAGCTCACGTAGTCTCCGCGCACAGTGTAAATGTGGCTCGTGTCGGTGTCGGTGAATTCGGGAACACCGAGGTCATCCCAGGATGCTCCGCCGTTCGCAGAGGTGCCGCCTGCACCATCACCAAAGTCCCAACGGAAGGCCGTGGGTGTGAAGCGCACCTCGGCCGAGTTGCCGAGGAGCGTGCCGGAAACAACGTGAGCGGATGCCTCGGCGACGAAATTCGCGGCGAGCCCGACGATTGCGAGGCCGTTGGGTTCCATGCCCTGCGTGGGAAGCTGCGGGGAAAAGCCGACCAGGTCGCTCACGCTCGTGGCGATCGGTGCCGTGCAGGTGGGGCACGCAGGGAGCGGCGCAGCCGGGGCAGGCGCGGCGCCCCCATGGGAGCCGCCGACCCCCTCCTCCGCGACGTTCACCGGGGGTGTCGCTGTGCCGCCGCCGGTGCCTCCGCCCGCGTCGCCGTTCGTCGATCCGGTGTCGCCGTCTGTCAGTGTGTCGCGGCCCGCTGAGAGCTGTACTTGACCGCCGTTGGCCACCGCCTGCGCGTCGGGGCACTTGCCCTCCCGACGCTCTTGGCGTGTGCACGCACTCGCCGACGATGCCGTAATGACAGAAAAGGCCAGCGCGAGAATGACCGCGATGGCTAGCAGAAGTTTTGGCCGGGCCATACGTCCTCCTCGTCGATCAACAAGACTCTCGGATCGGACGGGCTCGACACGAGCGCAATCTGGAAGGGCACGCGGGCCAGCCGGGTTTTAGGCGTTACATCAATTCCCGCTCGGTCGACTACTTTCGTCTGCGATACGTCGTCGCAGAGGTAAATTGAGACGGCGGCGACGTCCCCTTTTTCATCGGCGTATCGAATCAGGGAGACGGTGTCGAAAGTTTCCGTCCCCGAGCTGGTGTGGCCGGTGTCTAACATGCCTTCGAATGACTTCAGGACGTCCGGAAGGTACTCCGCGCTAACGAACCCGGAGATGCGCTGGGCGTCGGCGCCGCCTTCAGCGAGAAGTGTTGTTGACATTGCCACGTACGCGCCGTAGGCGGCCGTGGCGGCCTCGAGGGCTTCGTCGTTGGACGCGAAGACCGGGGCAGCCGGGGTCTCGGGCGGCGAGGGAGTCACTTGCGGCGGTGGCGCGGAGGCGCAGCCGAGCAGGCAGAGCGAAGCGAGTGCCAGGGTGCCGAGGAGGGTGCCGCGAAGGGGAATGCGCATGCGGTCAATGTAGAGCACATCGGCCAGCCGTGTGAAGTTATCCACAGGGGAAGGGGCATCCGCTTCGTGATTAGTGTCTGTGGAGGGGTGCCTGCTCGGTCGTGCGTGTCGGTGAGGGACCCCTACGCTGGAGGGATCGAGCACGTGCCACACTCTTTCGGAGGATACTCATGACGCTGTTGACCGCTGACCTGTACGACGAGCGCGGAGAAGACCTGCAGTCCGTTCCGCTGCAGTTTCACACGATGGGTGGTCGTACCCGCTTCAGCGGCCCCATCCGCACCGTCACCTGCCTCGAAGACAACGCCCTCGTCAAGTCGGTACTCGCGACGCCCGGCGACGGTGCCGTGCTAGTGGTCGACGGCGGCGGGTCGCTCAACTCCGCCCTGATGGGCGACATGATCGCCGATTCCGCAGTCGCCAACGGATGGGCCGGTGTCGTGATCAACGGAGCCATTCGTGACCGGGTGGCCATCTCCGACCTCGATCTCGGGGTCAAGGCGCTCGGCAGTAACCCGCGCAAGAGCGCGAAGACCGGCAGCGGCGTCACCGATGCCGTCGTCACGTTTGCCGGAGTCACGTTCATTCCCGGGCGCACCATTTTCTGCGACGAAGACGGCATCCTCGTGGAGCGCTAAGCGCTGACCGAGCGCTGACCACGTTCGGCGCTGACCCTGGCAAATCAGGGGTCAGCGGCCGCAGCGAACGCTACTGAACGGCGTCGTCGAGCTTGGTCACGCGGAAGGTGGCGTCGAGTTCCACGTCCACATCGCGACCGTCGGGAAGGGTGACCTCCACCTCATAGAGGTGGTCCGCGTCGTCGCTGCGGTCGAACTCGGTGACGCTCCCGCTGCCAACAGCGGCCAGGGCGGCCGCTTCGGCGCTGGCGCGGTTCGCGGCGTCCTGATCGGCCGTGGGCTGGGCGGAAGCCGTGGCCACCGGCGCGGATGTCGCACCCAGGTTGTTCTGGTCAAGGTCGCCAACGTACACAACGGTGAACGAGCCGTCGAGCTCCACATCGACCTCGTCGCCGTTTTCAAGGCGAACTTCGAGGTTGTACTCGGGGCCGCCGTCGTCGGTGTGCTCGGCGCTCGTGACGGTGCCCGGTCCTACCTCGGCGAGGGCCGCATTGCTCGCACGCTCAAGAGTGTCTCCGGTGAGCGTGTCGCTGTCGTCGGCGATGTTGGCCACTCCGAGGGCGATTCCCGCTCCCGCCAGCGCCACAACGATGGCGGCGCCCGTGGCGATCAAAACATTTTTCTTCTTCATGTTGTGTGTCCTCTGTAGAAAGGGCCCCCGGCCTGCCCCTTGAACAAGGTACAGATAAAGCGTGTCCGTCAAGTTTACGTGTGAACGTGGGCGGTTGCGCATCCGCCTGTCTGAGCCCACTTGTGGGGCTTAATTCGTCCACGGTGCTCTCGCTACATTCGGGTGACACCCGAGGAGATTTGTGGCGCCCAACGTTCCTGCCATGCGTGAGCGGTTTGCCGCGCAATCAGTCATCGAGGTGTTGCTGCTCGAGCAGAGCCTCGTTCCGCCCCGCTCGCCGCTTGCGCGGTTTTTCGGTCGGTCGCCGCTCGGTGCCGACAGCCTGGCCTGGTACCGCGGGGCCAAGGCGGAGATCGCCGTGGGGATGCTGCTGGCCGAACTTCCCGTGGAGTGGACGATCTTCCATGCGCTCCCGGCGGGCGCAGAGGGCACCGAGATCGACCATCTGGTCGTCGGCCCCGGTGGAGTGTTCACCATTCAGACGAAGCTCCACCGCGGCAAGAGGGTGAGGGTGGCCGGACGCACGGTTGTCGTCGACGGCGAAAGGCTGCCCTACATTCGCAAGGCCGAGCTCGAGGCCGCACGGGTGACCACACTCCTTCGCGAGCGGATGCTGCTGCGAGCGTCGGTGCGCCCGGTTGTGGCCATCGTCGATGCCAGGCGCATCACTGTGTACCAGAAGCCCGCCCAGGTGAAGGTAATCGACGCAGAAGACCTGCGCCCCTGGCTGCTGACCCGGACCCCGGTGCTGGAGCCTGTCGACCGCATCGAGGCCGCCAATATCATCGACAGCCCGGACACGTGGGACGCCCTTCCCAGCATCGAGCCCGACGCGCTCGTCTCCCAGTTCGCCGCGCTCGAGAAGTCAGTGCGAGCAGCGCGCACCCAACGCCTCTTCTGGGTGCCGTTCGGCTCGGCGGCGCTCATCGTGGCGGCGGCCGGCATGCCGTACCTCATCACGGCCTTGATCGGCCTGGGCGGCGCTCGGTGACGCAGTAGAACACACCGACCGTTCCAGTGCCCCTTGTGGGGCTCTCGATAGGTGAGCGTCTCTCGGTATCTTTTAATAACTCGAGGGAGGATCCATTCCCGTGACAGTCGAAATACCCGCTATGCGCACTCGACTCGCGGCCCAAACGGTCATCGAAGACCTCATGGACCAGAGAGTCGTGCCCAGCCGCTCCCCGATCGGCCGCATGTTGGGGCGGTCTCCGCTTCATCACGACAGCCTGTCCTGGTATCACGGGGCCAAGGGCGACATGGCCGTGGGTGCCGCGCTCGCCAAACTTCCCCCCGACTGGACCGTGTTCCATTCGCTTCCTGTGGGCCAGGTGCGCGCCGAGATCGGCCACCTGGTCGTGGGTCCGGGCGGCGTCTTCACGATCACCATGCGCAATCCGCGCGGCAAAAATGTCTGGGTGTTCAAGCGTCTGGTCGTCATGCAGGGACGCCGCGTGCCGTACCTGCGCGACGCCGAGTTTGAGGCCGAACGCGTCACCCGAGTGCTCCGCAAACGGATGCCGCAGCACGGCGCCGTGCAACCGGTGATCGCCCTCGTTGACCCGCGCGAGGTCGTCATTCGCGAGAAACCCGCCGCGGTGAAGGTGATCGACGCCAAGCACCTCAACTCGTGGCTGCTGCGCCTGCCGCCGTTGCTGAATCCGCGAGAGCTGATGGAGATCATGACCCTCGTGGATGACCCGGTCACTTGGGGCGCGCAGCCGCAGGTGGATCCAGGCAACGTGATGGCCCGCTTCGCCGAGCTCGACAGCGATGTGCGCGTGTCCCGCCGCCGCCGCCGCACCTGGATCTCGTGGGGCTCTGCAGTGCTGGTTGTGACGATCGCAGTGGAAATCGTGGTCGTCGTTCAGGTGATCACGGCGCTGCTGGCGGACCTGGGCATCGGGTAGCGCACGCGACGGCGGCCCCGCCGGAGACGGGGCCGCACATCGTTCGGGTTAGGAGTCGGTGCTCGAGGACTCGACCGGGGCCTGCGTGCCTGACGGCGCCGGGGCATCCGTCGGAGGTGTGCCGTGGTCACCCTGGGGACCGCGGGGGCCTTCGCCGGCGGCGGGTGCGGCCGGCGCGGTGCTGATCTTGGTGGCGTCGAGGCTCGTGCCGTTGGAATTCACGGTGCCGGAGGCGTGGATCTCGGTGCCTGTGGCGAGATCGGCGATCAGGCCATCGCCGTACTCGGTATCGCCCGAGGTCACGATGGTGCGGGTGAAGCCGTCCTTGTCAGTGACGGTGACAGTGTCGCCGGAGACCGACACGACAGTGCCGTGGATGTGCGGCACGTGCGCCGGGCGCTCTGTCGTGGTCGTCGCCGAGTCGGATGATGAGTCCGATGTCAACTCTGCCGTGGCAGCAAACGCCGCTCCGGCGCCGCCGAACACGAGCGCGGCGGCGGCGACAGCACCGATGATGATCGGCGCCCGGCGACGAGCAGGGGTGGCCGCGTCGAGGGAGGTGATGCGGGCTAGGTCTGTGGTGCGTTTCATGGGGGCTCCTATCGAGTGGTGTTTCGCTTCTTCTTCATGGTCAGCACCGAATCTGAAGACGAACTGAATCTTCACCGGCACCGATGCACACCCAGAAGATCATCAGCATCCGTTCAGGTTCGAGCAGGAGTGTTGAAGCATGCCCCCCGCTCCCGCCCGCATTCTCGTCGTCGAAGACGAGGAGCCGTTGCGCACGGCGATCGGGCAGGCCCTCGCGGGCGCGGGCTTCACCGTCGAGACCGCCGCCGACGGCACCGACTTCGCCGCCCGCATCGCGCTCTTTCGACCGGATGCCGCGGTGCTCGACATCTCATTGCCCGGCGAGAGCGGGCTGCGCCTGGCCCAACGGCTGCGCAGCGCGGGGAATACCCCGGTGCTCTTCGTCACCGCCCGCGACGGCGTCGACGACAGGCTGGCCGCGTTCGGTGCCGGGGCCGACGATTACATCATCAAACCCTTCATACTGGCCGAACTCGTGGCACGCGTCACGGCAGTGCTTCGCCGCACCGGGGGACTGGTATCACCCACGATGCAGGTCGGTGACCTCGTGCTCGACGAAGCGGCGGCCCGGGTGACTCGTGCCGGGGCATCGATCGAGCTCACCGGCACCGAGTTTCGGCTGCTCACCTATCTCGTGCACAACCGTGGCCGCACGATGTCTAAGACGCAGATCCTCACCCAGGTGTGGGGGTACGACGACTACGACCCGAATCTGGTGGAGGCCTACGTGAGCGCCTTGCGCCGCAAACTCGACGCGAACGGTCCGCGCCTGATTCAGACGGTGCGCGGCATCGGCTACCGAATGCAGGCCTGATGCGCACCACGTCGCTGCGGCTTCGGGTGATCGCTGCGGTTCTCGGCGCGCTGAGCGTTGTGCTCGTGTGCGTCGGCATCCTGATCAATGTCGTGCTCGGCGAGCAGCTGCGGGCCGACCTGCAGCAGCGTCTGGTGGACCGGGCCGGGTATGCGCAAATTCTCGCCGAGCAGGGCTTGTCGGCGCAATCCCTCGCCAACCAGCTGACCGGCGACGACGTGACGGTGGCGTTCTCCCTCGGCGGCGACACCGTGTACGGCAGGGTCGAGCCCACACCGCGTGCCGGAAAACCGTCCGGCCCGCATGCCAGCCCGCCCCCGGGCGCCGTGATCACGCAGCGTGGAAACGAGGTGGCGGTCACCCAGACCGTGGCCGGCGGCACCCTCACGCTGAGCGCGAGCGAGGCGGGCATCGACCAGACCTTAAGCCAGCTGCGCACCATCGAGATTGTCGCGGCGGCGGCGACGCTGCTCGTGACCGGCCTGCTGCTGACCGGTGTGGTGGGTGTGGCGCTGCGCCCGCTCACGCGCATGACGGCCCTCGCTGTGGGCATCGCGCACGGCGATCGCGGCGGCCGGCTGCGGCCGAGCAACCCGCGCACCGAAATCGGACGCACGGCAGCCGCCATCGATGACATGCTGCAGGCGCTGGAGGCAGCCGAGACCACGGCGCGCGACGCGGCTCATGATGCGGCCGACGCCGAAGAACGGATGCGGCGGCTGCTCGCCGATGTGTCGCACGAGCTGCGCACCCCGGAGGCCGGACTGCAGGCGAGCGCCGAAACGCTGCTGCGCACCAATCCAGCCCGGGCCGAGCGTGAGCGCCTCACCGTGGGCATGATTCAGCAGACGCACAGGGCCGCTCGCCTGGTGAACGACCTGCTGCTGATCGAACGCCTCGATCAGGGTGGGGAGCAGCGGATGCCCGAGCCCGTCAACCTGTCGACGCTCGCCGAGCGCGTGGTCGCCGAACAGCGGCTGCTCGCCGAGGGCCGCTCGATCTCGTTGAGCGCGCAGCGCGAGGTATGGGTGCACGGCGACGCCGAACGGCTTGGCCAGATTGTCACGAACCTGCTGGACAACGCCCGGCACGCCACCGACGCGGATGGCACCATTTCAGTGGTGTTGCGGGTGCGCGACGGGAGCGTTCAGCTCGAGGTGGGGGACTCCGGCGCCGGGGTGGCGCCCGCGGACCGCGAGCGCATCTTCGAGCGTTTCGTGCGCCTCGATCCGGCGCGCAGCGGCAGCCGCGGCGGGTCCGGGCTCGGCCTCCCCATCGCCCGGGCGCTCGCCCGCGCCCACGGCGGTACCCTCGCCTATGGGCTCCCCGGCGGCTTCACGCTCACCCTTCCATCCGGCACACCGCCCGCCTGACCGCGCCGGTGTGGCCGCGCGCGCCCGCTGCGGCGGTCGCGCCCCGCGATAACGGCGCGTCGCGCGCCTGACCGCGCCGGTATGGCCGCGCGCGCCCGCTGTAGCGGTCGCGCCCCGCGATAGCGGCGCGTGGGCTGGAGACGCGCGGGCTAGAGGCTCAGTAGGGAGGGCAGATGCACATTCGCGGCGGCGAACGCCGCGAACAACACGCCGTACGCCACGTACAGGGACACCGGAATAAGCACGATCCATTCGCGTACCGAGCCGGCATTGCCGAGCACGGGCAGGGCCAGGTAGCCGCCGGACGTCCAGAGGCGCTTCAACACCGGCACCCGGCGCCAGAACCGTGGCGGCTTCGGCACCCACGGCCACAGCAGAGGCAGCCCACCCGTGGTGAGGAAGTCGCCGAGCAGGTGCACGGCGTAGCCGAGGGCGACGCAGATCACGAACCACGCCTGCTGTTCCGGCGCGTAGAGCGCGATGAAAGCGGCCACCGCGAGCCCAATCAGCCACGCCAGACTCCACCACCGAGCCAGTTTGAGGGCCTTCGCGGCGAAAGCCACCGTGGCCGCGGTCATCACGGCCGGGCCTACGCTAATCGGCTGCGGCCATCCGCTCGGCTGCCAGATGAGGAGGCCGAGCCCGGTGGCGAGAATCCACACGCAGGCCACCGCGAGCAGGCTGTGCAGGCCGTGCCGGTGCCCGCCGGAGGCGCGGGAGATGCCCGAGGTCACGAACTTGCCGAGCACGGGGACCGAGTGCGCGATGGTGGCTGAGCCGTGGTCGGCGTCGGGCAGCAGGGCGGCGCCCGCGCACAGCAGCACCCCGGCCATCGTGCCGGTGGGTGTCACGGGGAACAGGCCGAGACCGTGCCCCGCGGTGGCCGTGACGGCGATCCACGCTGCGGCGCCGGTCATGGCGTGGTGTGCACCCATCATGAGTGTGGCCTCCGTGTCGTTGTGCGAGCGGATGCCCGACTCATCACCCTAGGTGCCACCACCGACACACCGCGTCACGGTGGCGCGCGCCCCGGCCGTGAACGACAATGGGACATCATGACACCCGCCATTCTGAGTCTCACCGGCGTGAGCAAACGCTTCGGCTCCGTACAGGCGCTCGATGATGCCCACCTCGATCTGCGCGCGGGAGAGGTACACGCCGTGGTCGGGGCGAACGGCGCGGGCAAGTCCGTGCTCGTGAAGATTCTCTGTGGCGTTTATCCCGCGGATTCCGCCACGCTTACCCTGAATGGCACTGTCGTGTCGATCGGCAGCGCCCGCGAGGCCGGCCTGCTCGGTCTGGCGATCATCCACCAGACTCCCGGCACCGATCCCCGACTCACCGTGGCCGACTACCTCATGCTCGGCCAGGAGCCCACGCGCCGGGGCCTCATCGACCGGCAGCAGCTTCGGCGCTCGGCAGCGGAGCGACTCGCCGTCATCGGCGCTGTCCTGCCAACGGATGCGCCGCTCGGCTCGCTCGGCCGCGGCCAGCACCTTCTGCTCGAGATTGCCCGGGCGGTGGCCGATCACGCGCGCGTCGTCGTGCTGGATGAGCCCACGGCATCCGTTTCGATTGACGAAGCCCAGACCATGCTGCGGGTGATCGACGCGCTGCGGCGCTCCGGGATCGCGGTCGTGGTGATCACGCATCGGCTCGATGAGATTTGGCGTCTCGCCGACCGCATCACGGTGCTGCGGGCGGGTCGAGTGGTGAGGAACGGGCGCGTCTCGGAGACGAGCGTGGAGCAGGTCACCACCGACATGCTCGGACACGAGGTGTCGCGCGCCGTGGCCGCCGAGCCCGTGGTGACCGGACCCGTCGTGCTCGCCGGCGAGGCGCTGACCGACGGCTCCGGGTTTGGGCCGATCAGCCTCGACCTTCGTGCGGGGGAGATCGTGGCAGTGGTCGGCGGCGGCGCCGCCACCCTCGCGGGCCTGCTCACCGGTGTGCGCCGGGTGCGCGGCGGCAGGCTGCTGCGGGGAGGCATGCCGATTCGGCTGCGCGGCCTGCGCGACGCGGTGCGGCACGGCATCGGAGTGATGCCCGAGAGCCGGGAGCAGCAAGCGCTTGCGGTTCGTCTGGCCGAGGAGCCGCCCGTGGTGCTCACCGGCATGGACGCGGTGCGCGCCGCCGTGGAGGAGCGGCTGGCCTCGGTTCGGCAGGCCGTGAAGACCGACATCCCGGTGCTTCGTCGGGCCCCGTGGGAGTTGCGGGAAGACATTCCCGCGCTCGTCGAGGGCAACCGGCAGTCGGTGACGCTCGCCCGCTGGGGCGAGCTGGCACCGCCGGTGCTCGTGCTCGTTGAGCCCACGCGCGGCGTCGACGTGGGCGCCAGACAGCGGATGCACCGCGAGCTGGCCGAGCTGCGTCGCGGGGGAACGGCGATACTGCTCGTCTCGACCGACCTCGAGGAGGTGCTCGGACTGAGCGATCGTATCCTCGTGGTGCGGTCGGGCAGCGTGGTGGCTGAACTCAGCCGCGCCGACGCCACCCCGCAGAACGTGACGGAGCACGTGGCCGGGCGCGCCGGTCAGTCGGCGTGAATCTTACTTGCGCGGTCGCACGACGAGCACCGGGCAGGTCGCGTGGCGCACGCACTGGTCGCTCACGGAACCCAGCAGCATGCCGGTGAAACCGCCGTGCCCGCGGGAGCCGACCACGAGCATCCGCGCCGGGCGCGAGATCTCGATCAGGCCCTTGGCGGCGCCGGAGTGCACCACCCTGTAGTCCACGGACACGTCGGAGAACTTGGCTGCGAGTGCGGACACGTCCTTGCGCAGACTGGCCTCCACCGAAGCGGCATACTCGGCGAAGGACGACACATAGCCGAACTGCCAGTCGGCGGGCCGCGGCGCGGTGTCGATGGTCCAGGTGCGCACCACCACGACGGGCGTATGCAGCTGCACGGCGAGTTCGAGTGCCTCGGTGAGAGCGCGGTCGGAGCAGTCTGACCCGTCGTGCCCCACAACGATGCTGCCTGCGGGAACGGAGGCGGGCACGGCCGCCGGGTCGGTGTTGCCGAGAGTGCCTTCGGTGTTCATCGTCATTCTCCTTGTGTGGTGGTGGGGCATCGCTGTCGTACTACCATTCTGGTGCCTCCGCGGTTGTCCCGACCGCGCCGGCATAACTCCCGCAGCGCCGCTACGCCTGGGTAGTTGCCCGACCCGTCTGACCGCCCCATCCCCGAAATCGACGGAGATCTCGGCCCGGACTGCGCAAACACGCCGACAAATCACTGTTTTCGCCTAAAAATCTCCGTCGTTTTCGTGAGCGGAGCTGGGCGGGGCGGGAGGGCAGAGGGCACGTCTCAGGGGGAGGCGCCCGTCAGGCGCCGGCCTCACGATCGAGGCGCTCGAGCCGGGCGCGAAGCGCGAGGTATCCGGGGTCGGCGAGGCCCCTCAGCCGACCGAGCTCCCGCACGGCCTCCGCGTCGCCGCAGCCCATCTCGGTGGCGCACCAGCGCCGGATCAGGTCGGCGCTCCCGCTCACCCGCACGAGGGAACCGACCGCGGCAGTGAGCTCCGCACGCAGCGGCTCGATCGCGCGGGCGGTCGAGCGCTCGAGCAGCGGCCCGGTGTACACGTCGAGCGCTGCCGACGCCTGGCCCTCGCGCACGAGGCGCAGCACGCGCGCCACGTCCGACACCCCCTGCGCCGCCGGGGCCAACCGGTACGGTCCCGACTCGAGTAGGCTGCCCAAAATCAAGCGGATGCGATGCATCTCGATCCGAATCGTGGAGGCCGCGCCGGTCTCGCCGTGCACCTCGTAGGCGAGCTCGTCCGCGGTGAAGCCGCGCGCCCGCGAGTCGAGCAGGGCGAGGATCTCCGCGCGACGCAGGGTCAGCGGCATCCGCTGCCCGTCGGCGCGAATCACCGTGGGCGAACCTCCGAGCAGTTCGAGGGACACGAGCCCGGGCGGGGTCGCCGGCCGCGGGCGTGCCGCGGGCGGGCGCGATCGAAGCAGCTCCTCGGCGAGGCGCACCCCCACCTTCACCATGCGCACGCTGTCGACCGATACGGTGTTGAGCGGCCCCGACACAGTGAGCACCCCCACCACGAGCCCTGTGGCCGGGTCACGAATGGGCGAGGCCGTGCAGACCCAGGCGTGGTGCGTGCGCACGAGGTGCTCGGCGGAGAACAGCTGCGCGGTGCGCCCGTTGATCACGGCTTCGCTGATGGCGTTTGTGCCGATGCCGGTCTCCGACCAATCGGCACCCTCCACGAATTCGAGGGTGTCGGCGCGCCGCAGCACGCTCGCGCTGCCCACCCGCCAGAGGATCTCCCCGCCGGCGTCGGCCATCACGAGCAGATGCTGCCCGTCGGTGCTCTCGTCGGCGAGCAACTCGCTCAGAGCCGGCATCACAGCCTGCAAAATATGCGCCCGACGCAGCGACACGATCTCGCTCACCTCGTGCAGGTGCCGCGGCAGGTGCGCGTCGGGATTGATGCCGGCGGCGAGGGAACGCTGCCAGGACTGCTGAACCGCGGGGGAGATGCCCGGCTGGGGCGCACCCGCGAGGGTTTTTTCGTGGGCCGCGCGCAGCATCCGATCGTACTCGAGGGGCGAAGAAAACCGCAGGTCAGGCGGCATCGCGGGCGAGACCTGTGCCATTACCTGTCTCCTTCGACGTTCGACGGAGGCCGCCAAGGCGAAGGTGTAACGCCTATGTAACCCTCGAGGCCGTGTACTGGTGAGTAGTGGATCACGCTCGAATCAGCGCGACGGGGCAATCGTACCGTCGCAGCCCGGGCGGATCGCGATCAGCGCACACAAAGGAGTGAATATGCCTGAATCACCCGGTACCGAATCACCCAGCACCGAGTCACCCAGCACGCTCGAATCAGCCAGTGATGGCGTGCAGGCCTGGCTCACCGAGCTCGACCGCACGCTGCAGGCCGGAGACGTGGCGGCGGCCCTCGACCTGTTCGACGACGACTGCTACTGGCGGGACTTCGTCTCGTTCACCTGGAACCTCAAGACCCTCGAAGGCAAGGCCGACATCGAGCGGATGCTCACCGCCACCCTCGACAGCGTGAAGCCGAGCGGGTGGGTGCTCGCCGAACCCGCCACGGGCACTGCCGCCGATGCGGAAGCCTGGGTGAACTTCGAGACCGCGCAGGCCCGCGGCTACGCGCATCTTCGGCTGCGAAACGGCACGTGCTGGACCATCCTCACCACGATGCAGGAGCTCAAAGGCTTCGAGGAGAAGAAGAACTTCACGAGGGAGACCGGCGTCTCGCACGTGATCGAAAAGGGACGCAAGTCGTGGCTCGAGAAAAAGGAGGAGCGCGAGGCGCGGCTCGGCTACGAGGAGCAGCCGTACTGTGTGATCGTGGGAGGAGGGCAGGGCGGCATCGGGCTCGCCGCCCGGATGCGCCGGCTCGGCGTGCCCACGATCGTGATCGAGAAGAACGCCCGGCCCGGTGACTCCTGGCGCAACCGGTACAAGTCCCTGCACCTCCACGACCCGGTCTGGTACGACCACCTGCCCTACATGAAATTCCCCGAGGACTGGCCGGTGTTTGCGTCGAAAGACAAGATCGGTGACTGGCTTGAGCACTACACGCGCATCATGGAGCTGAACTACTGGTCGAGCACCGAGTGCACGAAGGCGGCGTTCGACGAGGAGGCCCAGGAATGGGTCGTGCAGGTGGTGCGGGAGGGCAAGCCGGTGACGCTTCGCCCCAAGCAGCTTGTGTTCGCGCTCGGGGTTTCCGGGTATCCGAACACCCCGGTGTTCGAGGGTGCCGACGCGTTCACCGGGCAGCAGCACCACTCGTCCCAGCACGCCGGCGGCGGGGACTGGACGGGCAAGAAGGCCGTCGTGATCGGCTCGAACAACTCGGCCCACGACATTTGCGCCGACCTGTGGGAGAACGGCGCAGAGGTCACCATGGTGCAGCGCTCCTCGACGCACATCGCCCGCAGCGACGCTCTCATGGACCTCGCCCTCGGCGGGCTGTACTCCGAGCAGGCGCTCGCGAACGGGGTGACCACGGAGAAGGCCGACCTGCTCTTCGCGTCGCTGCCGTACCGCATCCTGCCGGCGGCGCAGATCCCGGTGTACGAGCAGATGGCCGAGCGCGACGCCGAGTTCTACTCCCAGCTCGAGGCGGTCGGGTTCGACCTCGATTTCGGCACCGACGGCTCCGGCCTGTTCCTGAAGTACCTGCGCCGCGGCTCGGGCTATTACATCGATGTGGGCGCCTCGCAGCTGCTCATCGATGGCCGGGTATCGGTGAAGTCGGGGCAGCTCGCGTCCATCACGCCCGATTCAGTCGTGATGGCCGACGGGTCGACGCTGCCGGCTGACCTCATCGTGTACGCCACCGGCTACGGCTCGATGAACGGCTGGCTCGCCGATCTTGTCTCGCCCGAGGTCGCCGACCAGGTGGGCCGCTGCTGGGGCTACGGCTCGGACACCCCGAAGGATCCTGGGCCGTGGGAGGGGGAGCTGCGCAACATGTGGAAACCCACCAACGTGCCGCAGCTCTGGATCCACGGCGGCAACCTGCACCAGAGCCGGCACTACTCCAACTACCTCGCGCTGCAGATCAAGGCGCGCATGGAAGGGCTCGAGACCCCGGTCTTCGAGCTGCAGGAGTCGCACTACGCGCACTAGCGAATAACGTGCTGCGGTACGCCCCCTGCGCTGGTCGTGTCTCGGCAGGCTCGACAACCGGTCGAGACCTGTCGCGCCGCCGAGAAACACCGCTCCCACAGTGCATCTCGGCGGCGTCGGCGCGTCTCGCAGGCGAAAACTTCTCCCGTTTACCAAAAATACTCCGTCGGGGGGATGTGTTTTCAGCTGTTGCGGTGGCAGGATATGAAACCCGGCGAGGAGTACACCATGACTCATGCACCCTCCATTAGACGTCGCCACCCGGCGGCGTCACCCCCCGAGCAGCGCCTGCGCACAGGGACCGTGCCCCTGCTGCACGTGCCCTCACGCGGCAACCTCAGGTCCCAGGGCGAAATCGCCCTCGCGGCCCTGCTGCAGGAACCACCCGTCAATTGGGCGGTCTTTCCGGCCGGCCCGGTCTCCGAGCACCTGATGGTTGGTCCCGGTGGGGTCTTCACGATCAACACCCGGCATTCCGATGGCGAGTGGGTGTGGGTCGACAAGGACACCATCCGCGTGTCGGGCCGACGCATGGCGTACAGCCAGGACGCTGTCGTCGAGGCCGGCCGGGTGACTGCGCTCCTGCGGGCACGCATCCCGTTGCGGGCACCGGTTCGCCCGGTGATCGCGCTCTTCGGCGCCCGGTTCATCGTCGTGCGCGGCAAGTCGCCCGAGATAATGGTCGTCGACGCCCGTGAGCTGCAGGTGTGGCTCGAAACCCTTCCCACGGTGCTGCGCCCGATCGAGCGCATGGAACTCGCTGCGGTCATCGACAACCCCGCCACGTGGGGCACCCGCCCGTCGATGAAGCGCCCCGAGGATCCGACCGCAGCCTGAGGCATCCTCTCGTTCTCGGCCGGCTCGATCCCAGCGCTGGTCGAGAAGTGCGCGCTGGCGCCTACTCGCAGCCGGTCCCGTCGCCGTCGCGGTCGAGGTGTCGCCCGTAGCCGGCATCGCCCGCCTGCACGGGGGCGGCTCCCGCCGCTCGCGCCGCGGTGCAATTCTCGTAGTACACCTCCGCTGGCGCGGACTCCACAGGGGGAGCGGGGGCGGGTTCGGCGGGCGCGAAGCCCGACGTGGCGGCGCGCTGCTCGGGGCAGGTCGCGAGAATGCGCGTCATCGAATCCTGCTCGCTCGACGTGACCCATAGCCCGTAGCTCGCCTTCACCGAAATCTGCCGGGCCACGTATGCGCAGCGGTAGGACTTCTGCGGCGGCAGCCAGGTAGCGCTGTCGCCGTCGCCCTTGCTCGAGTTGGTGGGGCCGTCCACCGCCAGCAGGTTGAGCGGATCGTTTGCGAGCGACTCGCGCTCCGCCTGCGTGAGCTGCTGCGCGCCGGTCTGCCAGGCGTTCGAGAGGGCGACCACATGGTCGATTTGCACGAGGGACGACGTGTCCTCCCCTCGCATGAAACTGATGGTCTTTCCCGTGTACGGACCCTGCAGCGTGCCGGTGAGCACGCGACATTCTCCGGACTTCACGATATTTGTCAGGTCCCGGGCCAGGATGTCGTTACGGGTGTCGCATCCGTTCTGATCGACATCCAGCCAGGCCGAACCGAAACTTTCCGTGCGGTCGTAGCCGGTTTTCGCCGCGCGTCCCTTCACAGCGAGGGTAGCCAGGAGCGCGGTCGCGACCAGGTCCGTGGCACTCGGGTCGGCCACGACGACGGACGGATCGGCGGACGCACCTGAAGGCGTGTCCGGGTCGAGCGGGGCGGCATCCGTCGGCGCCGGAGTGGGAGTCGGCACCGACGTTGACACGTCCGAGGCGGCGGCGGGAGCGTCTTCGACGGTCGCGGGAGCGACGGAGGCCCCGATGATCGTGACGACTAATGACCCTGCGAGGGCCACGGCCGCGAACTTGCGAGACGGGATGGTGGCCCAGGACTTGCGGCCGGTGACGAGAGCGTAGAGCGCGGTGAGTGCCCCAATGAGGCCCGTCATCAACAGCAGGCCCGACAGGCCGGACGTCGCCGTGCCGAGCACGACGAGCAGCACCGAAGCCGCGAGCATAACCCAGGTGAGAATCGAGAGGGAGGGGCGACGCAGTGTCGGGCGGCTGGTCATGGTGCTCCCTCTGACCGCGAACATGCGGTGCTTCGACCGTAGCGGTATTGCCGGCCGCCCACCAACGCCGCTACGGCTGGCGCGGCGAGAGCGGATGCCGCGGCGTCAGCCGCGAAAGCGGGCGGTGCGTCGGTTTCGGGCCGGGGAAACGACGCACAGTCCGCTCCCGCGAGCGAGCTCGCGCAGTATCAGCCGCGGAAGGCGAGCGCCGCTTCCCTGTCGGCCGCAACGTTGGCGCGGTGCAGCTCGTGGTGGGCGGCCTGCTCGGGGCGGCGGCGCAGGAACATCCACACGACGCCGAGTCCGACAAACCACAGCGGCGTCACGAGAAGCGCCTGCAGGGTGTCGGTCTTCTGGGTGAGCGCCCAGATCACAAACACGAAGAACGCCAGCACCAGGTAGCACATGTATACGCCGCCGGGCATCTTGAACTTCGATGCCGCGTGCAGTGCCGGACGGCGCTTGCGGTACACGATGTAGCTGACCACGATGATGGTCCACACGAAGATGAACAGCACCGACGCCATTGTTGTCACCACTGTGAACACGGCAATGATCGACGAGCTCGCATAGAGCAGAACAGAGGATACGAGCAGAAACATGCACGAGAACAGCAGGGCGTTGGCCGGCACTTTGTGGCGGCTCAGGAGCTGAAAACGCCCCGGTGCCGTGCCCTCGACCGACAGTCCGAAGAGCATTCTCGATGTTGAATACAGCCCGGAATTCGCCGACGATGTCGCGCTCGTGAGCACGACGAAATTGATCACGGCCGCGGCTGCGCCGAGCCCCGCGAGGGCGAACATCGCCACGAACGGGCTCACATCGGCGGTGACCTCACGCCACGGAGTCACGGCCATGATCACAATCAGGGCGAGAACGTAGAACAGCATGATGCGTACGGGGATCGAGTTGATTGCCTTGGGAAGGTTCTTCTCAGGGTTCTTCGCTTCGGCGGCCGTCGTGCCCACGAGCTCGACGCCGAGGAAGGCGAACACGGAGAGCTGGAAGCCGGCAACGAACCCCATCGGCCCGGTCGGGAACATGCCGCCGTCGTTCCACAGGTTGCTGAAACTCGCCGGGGCGCCGCCGGGCGACTGGAACTTCGTGAACACCATCACGAGACCCACGATGATGAGCGTCACGATGGCGACGATCTTGATCAGCGCGAACCAGAACTCGGTTTCGCCGAACGCCTTCACACTGGTGAGGTTGAGCGCGAGCAGAATCAGCACGGCGCCGAGCGCCGGGATCCACAGTGGAAGGTCGGGCCACCAGAAGCTCGTGTACAGGGCGATCGCGATCAGCTCCGCGATGGCGGTGACGATCCAGCAGAGCCAGTAGGTCCAGCTCGTGAAGAAGCCCGCCCACGGGCCGAGCAGATCGGCGGCAAAGTCGCTGAACGACTTGTATTCGAGGTTGGAGAGCAGCAGCTCGCCCATGGCTCGCATCACGAAGAACAGCATGGAGCCGATGATCATGTACACGAAGATCACGGAGGGCCCGGCGAGCGAGATGGTCTTGCCGGAGCCCATGAAGAGTCCGGTTCCGATCGCGCCGCCGAGGGCGATCAGCTGAATATGCCGGTTCGAGAGTGAGCGCGCCAGGTGCGGCTGCTGCCCGATGGAGGGTCGAGTGCTGGTTTTCAATTGCGACATCGGAATTACATCCTTGTAGTCGAGGGGCGATTGACGAAGTAGGTGTAAGCGTGTGCGGAGCGCGCCACACACGCGAGAACGGATGCCGAGGGCTGGCGCGGTGACATGACCTGGCCGACCCCCGGCATCCGTTCTGAACTGCTCTTAGACGAGGGCGAGCTCGACCTCGGTCACGAGGTCAGTCCACGACGCGAGAGGCAGATCGAGGGCAACGCTCACAGAACGGTTTGCGACCTTTCCGGCGGCAATATTGAGTCCGCCGGCCAGGGCGGCGTCACGCTCGAACGCGGCGCGCACTCCACGGTCGGCGATCGACAGGGCGTAGGGCAGGGTGACGTTCGTGAGCGCGAGGGTCGAGGTCTGCGGCACGGCGCCCGGCATGTTGGCGACGCAGTAGAAGATCGAGCCGTGCACCGGGAAGGTGGGGTTCTCGTGAGTGGTGGCGTGGGTTCCTTCGAAGCAGCCGCCCTGGTCCACCGCGATGTCCACGAGCACGGAGCCCGGCTTCATGCGCGACACGAGCTCATCGGTGACGAGCTTGGGGGCCTTGGCGCCCGGGATCAGCACTGAACCGATCACGAGGTCGGCCTCGACCAGCGAGCGGTCGATCTCGTACGCGTTGGAGGCGATGGTCTTCAGGCGTCCGGCGTACTGTGCGTCGAGCTCGCGCAGGCGGTCGATGTTGATGTCGAGGATCGTGACGTCCGCGCCCATGCCAATGGCCATGGCGGCGGCGTTGGAGCCGGCGACGCCGGCGCCGATCACGGTGACCTTCGCGGCACGCACTCCGGGCACGCCTCCCATCAGGATGCCGGGGCCGCCGCCGGGGCGCGTCATCGACGCAGCGCCGACCTGAACGGCCAGACGTCCGGCGACCTCGCTCATGGGGGCGAGCAGCGGCAGCGAGCGGTCGGCCTTCTGCACGGTCTCGTAGGCGATGGCGGTGACGCCGGCCTCGAGCAGGGCTGTGGCGAGCTCGGGCTCTGCGGCAAGGTGCAGGTACGTGAAGAGGATCAGACCCTGGCGGAAGTGAACGTACTCCGCGGTGACCGGCTCTTTCACCTTGAGGATCATGTCGGCGCTCGCCCAGACCTCGAAGGCGGTCTCGACGATCGCGGCGCCGGCGGCCTCGTAATCGGCGTCGGAGAAGCCGGAGGCGGCTCCGGCTCCGGCCTGCACGAGCACGGTGTGACCGTGAAGTTTGGCTTCGTGTACTCCGGCGGCGGTGATGGCCACGCGGAATTCGTTGTTCTTAACTTCTGTCGGAACACCAATGATCATGGGGAACTCCTGCTCTAGTGGGCGCGTCGCCGATCGACTTTGGTCAGCGTAGAAACGATAAACCCCGGTTTTCGCCCGACTCCGGTCGAGTGCGGGCCGAAAGCGGATGTTGCGGGCCGCCCCGCCCGTGCCACAGCCGGTCTCGCAGGCCCGGAATTGCCCCTTTTCCGGGAGTTTTCTTGTCGGAGTCTGGCGTGGCCCGCGAGTCCGCCGGCCACGCCGGGCTCGACAAATGTTGCGCCAAGCCGCGTCGATTGTCGCCTGACGTTCATGCGGCTCCGTAGGATTGACACCATGAAAGCGGCCGATATCGACCAGGCGGTGGCCATCATCGCCGCGCACCTCGGCCGCGCCCTCTCGCTCGAAGACCTGGACGGCGGATTGCTCGCGTACAGTGCGCACCAGGCCACGGCCGACCGGGTGCGCACCAACTTTCTTTTGAGCAAGGTCGTTCCGCCGGATGTCAGCGCCTGGCAGCTCAGTCACGGCATTGCCACGGCCGTAAAACCGGTTCCGGTGCCGGCGAATGCCGAGCTCGGCATGTTGGGCCGGGTCTGCGTGCCGCTGCTGGCACGCGGGTTCCGGGTCGGGTATCTCTGGGTGCTGCAGCTGGATGACGAGTGCGAACCCGATGCCATTGTGCAGGAGCTGCGGGTCATCCGTCCCGAGATGGACACCCTCGCCGAGATGCTGCTCAACCGCACGAGCGCCGACTCCGACGGGCGGCGCGCCCGCGAGGCGCAGTTTCTCTCCGCCTGTTTCGGTGACCGCGATGCCGTCGTGTCGGTGGGCGGCTGGCCTGGTGTGCATGGCCGGGGGCCCTGGCGCCTCGCCACGCTGCTGGAACGCGGGGACAACGCCCAGCGCAATCCTGTCGAGAGCAGCCTGCTGCAGAGGCTCTCCGCCCTGCATGCCACGCTCGGAATCAATAGAGTGCTGTTTTCAGCGGGCACCGAAACGCATGCCGTTCTGCTGCTGCAAGACGCGATCGACGGCGTCGACGAGTCCGAGATTCTGCGCCGTTTCGGGCTTGAGGTGTCGCGCCGCGCCGGACAGCCGGCCGCGCCGGCCCTGCTCGGCCTGAGCGAGCCCTTCGCTGACCTGCGTCGACTGCCCGGGGCCTACGCCGAGGCGCGCAGCGCCGTGCAGGCGGCCTGGGTGGATTCCCAACTCGGGGCGCTCGTGTCGTTCCGCGCCATCGGGGTGTACCAGTTCCTCGCCGTGGAGGGACGGGAGGTGTCGCCGGGGGAGTCGACCCTTTACTCCGAGTTGCGGGAACTCGACCGTAACGGGGAGCTGCTCCCGGTGCTTGAACTGCTCTATGACAAGGACGGTTCAGTGGCGGAGGTGGCGGAGCAGCTGCATTTGCACCGCACCAGCATTTACAACCGGCTCGGACGCATCCGCTCGCTCATCGGCGTGGATCCCCTGGGTGGTCAGGTCCGTCTCGAGCTGCACCTCGCGATCAAGGCCGAGCGCTGGGCCGGCCGCCCCCGACTGTAGCTGGCTCTGCTCTGGGCAACCCTCAGGCGTTGCGGTAGACGCGGGGAACCCGCGGGCTGATGCGCGTGACGACCTCGTAGTTGATGGTGCCGGCTGCGGCCGCCCACTCGTCAGCGGATGCTTCGCCGTCGTCCCCAGAGCCGAACAGCACCGCTTCGGCCCCGATCACCGACGCTCCCGACGCCACGAGCGCGGCCTCGCCGAGGTCGATCACCATCTGGTCCATCGCGATGCGTCCGACCACCGGATACGTCACGCCGTTCACCCGCACCGGACCCCCGGTGGCGATGCGCGGAATACCGTCGGCATAGCCGAGCGGAATGAGGGCGAGCGTCGTCGGCGCCGTGGTGCGGTAGCTCAGCCCGTAGGAGACGCCCTGCTCGGCGGGTACGTCTTTGCACACCGACACGAGCGTGCGCAGCTTCATCGCGGGGCGCAGCCCGAGGTCGGCGGAGGTCTTATCGGCGAACGGGGAGAGCCCGTAGATGGCCAGGCCGGCGCGCACGAGGTCGAAGTGGGTGTCGGGCCGGGAGAGCACGCCGGCGCTGTTGGCGAGGTGTCGCACGACAGGGTCAAGCCCGGCAGCCTGCGCCTGCGCGACCGCCGTGGTGAACACCGCGAGCTGCTCGTCGGTCTCCACGCGGGACGGTTCGTCGGCCACCGCAAGGTGCGAGAAGATGCCCACCACGGTCACATCGCCGGTGAGTTCCGCCTGTCGAGCCACGGCCACGAGGTCGGGCCAATCCTCGGGGGTGCTGCCGTTGCGGCCGAGACCGGTGTCGATCTTCAGGTGGATGCGTGCGGTTTTTCTCAGTTGCTGCGCGGCCGCGACGATGTGTGCGAGCTCCCAGCCGGAGCATCCGAGGTCGATATCGGCGGCGACGGCGGCGTGAAAGTCGCTGTCAGTGGTGTGCAGCCAGGCGAGCACCGGCACGGGGATGGCGGCGGCGCGCAGGGCGAGCGCCTCAGAAATGTGCGCCACGCCGAGCCAGTCCGCGCCGGCCTCGAGCGCCGCGTGGGCAACGGGAATGGCCCCGTGACCGTAGGCATCCGCTTTCACGACGGCCATCAACCGGGCCGGGGCCGCGAGGGCCGCGAGGTGACGCACGTTGTGTCGGATCGCGTCGAGGTCGATCACGGCCGCGCGCTCGGGCAGCCGGTCGGTGGAGGTGGAAAGCGCTGCAGATTTCACACGTTGCAGCCTAGCCCTCGACGGGCCGCACGCCCAGACGTGGGCCGCCGCTCGCGCTGTCGGCGGCCCGTCAGTCGGTGTCAGCGCTCGCCCCCACCCGGATTCCCGTGCACTCGCGCACCTGGGAGGGGGTGAGCGGGCCCCAGTCAGGGCTCGCCACCACCGCGCTCACGTCGGGGGTGGCGAGCAGCGCGGCGATCGGCTCGGGGGTGCCACGGTGGTTCGGGTCGATGTCGTCGGGGTGGGCGCGCAGGTGGTCGGCGAGCATCGGCCAGCGTATCTCCACGATCGTCCAGAGCGCGAGCGGCGTGGTCTGCAGGGGAATGCCCTCGAGGGTGCGCAAGGACTGCAGGGTGCCGTAGGTGTGCACGAAGAGTTTGATGCTGCGCGGGTTGGGTTCGAGCAGCTTCCAGTAGCGCCCAAGTTCGTGGCGGGTTCCGGTCTGCAGCGTGGGGTCGGAGAATTTCACGGCAGCGGCGCCGAGCACCTTCATGCGGGTGTCCGAGTCGGTCAACGTGCTGGCCTCTTCCGCGGCCTGTGAGATCTCGGGAGCCGTGGTGGCGTTATTGACCTGCTCGGTGATCTTCCTCGCCAGGGTGCGTTGTTCGGCGGATGCCGGCTGCGCGGCGCCCGTGAGCAGGGCATCGAAGAACGCGCGTTTCGACTCCTCGGTGATCGAGGGCAGGCGCACCTGCAGTTGGAAGATCTTTTCCAGAAAAAGGTAGCCGAGCGGCCGGCCCGGCACATCGGTGATCTTCACCTTGCCGAAGTGGCTCTCATAGCTCGAGCGGATCCACTGCCCGTCGGCCGCCACGAATGCGTAGGGGCCAGCCGGTCGCTTCTTCGTGGACGGGCGGCCACGCGGTCGCTCCGGAGTGTCCCGCACCAGGGTCTGCATCACCTCGAGAAAATCGATGATGTACTGCTCCTCGCACCGGTCGAGGTCGTCGATGAGAAACACGACGGATTTGTCGGTGCGTAGCAGGGTGCGTGCGAAAAGCTGCTGCACCTCCCACATCGGGTTGGCGCTCTTGGCCACGAACGCTTCGGCCGAGCGGCGCGATTCCGGCACTATGAAGCCGTACGCGGCGGTCACGCCCGCCCACCCCAGCGTCAGGAGGCCGAGGATCTTGCCGATCGAGTTGGCGACCTCCCCGCCCAGGGTTACATCGAAGTTGAACACGAAGAGGAACACCAGCACGGCGATGAGCGCGGCCACGGTGGCCACAAAGGGCACGAGCCGGGTGCGGATCACGTCGACGTGGCTTCTTGCCCGGGCGGCCATGCCGTGCGCGGCATCCGTTTCGATGGCCTGCCGCAGGGCGTTGTGCAGCGTCCACCACTGCACGCCCACCTGCTGCTCACGCCAGGCGTTCACCTTCACGATGAGAAAGTCGCCCCGTAGTTCGGTTTCCAGAAATGTGAAGAGCGAACTCTTACCCGAGCCCCAGGCTCCGTCGATGTGTACAAGGAACGAGTTGCTGTCATCTTCGGCCATGCTGCGCAGCCGGGTGGCGAGGGCCTCTGCCAGAAAGCGGCGGCCCAGCAGGTCGTCCGACGCGGGGGTGTCGGAGGTCCACTTCGTGCGGTCGGCTTTTGTGTTGCGGGGGAGTGCCCGAGCCGTTGCGCGCCAGGCGCTCAGCAGCCCGCCGGCCGACAGGGCGTCTTCGAGAACCTCGTCGAGCTCCGCGAGCCCGAGCACGACAAGCTGCCCGTCGATCACATCAATAACGTCCGTTTGCGTGTCGGCGTAAAGCCCACGCACGCGTTCGAGCCAGTCCGCAACGGATGCCGTGGGCCCGGAGTGCACTCTCAGCCTCACCTGCGCGAAGCGGCCGCCCACATAGTCCCCGTGTTCGCGCTGGATCTCGGCGGCGAGTGCGCCGGCCGTCACCGCGCTCGCAGGCGCGAGACGGTCACGGGCCAAGCGCACGCCGCGGGAGAACACGTCACCCTCGGCGCGGGCCGTGGGGTCGTGGGGTGGGGTGTGCTCGGCCGAGGCCGGTTCCGCGGAGCCGGCCATGGTTTTCGCCCGAGACGCGCTCCGAGCCGACCTCGGCTTGCGAGGGGTGCTACTGTCCCGTTCCAGGGCCGAGAGTGCCTTCGCGTAGTCGAAGCCCAGTTTGCGGAGGCGACCAGGCAGACGCCCCTCCTGCCCCGACTGTGCGGACCTGAGGATCGCCACAGCCAGGTCAGTGAGGCCGATCACGGCGGGCGCCAGCGAGCTGAGATAGCTGCGCACGGCGTTGGCGAACTGCGGGTCCAGAGCTGGGCGGTCCGACGTGACCGTGCGTGACGGGCTTCCGATCCCGAGGGTCCAGCCCAGGTCGGTCACCGGAACTCCCGCGAGCGCCAGGGCATCCGCGATCGCCGTGTCGAGTTCCGCCAACGAGAACAGGGCGGTGGACCGGGTGATCTCCGATCGATCACTGGCTCCTGCCAGCATGCGCTGCCGCTGCACGCCAGCCGCGTCGTGCTCGAAGCGCGCGATGGAGGGCGAGGGCTTGTGCCCGGCGGAAACGATGAGTTGTTCGAGACTCACGGGTGCGTCCACGAATCCTCACTCCAAACGGTCGCAGCAGGCCGAGGCTGGTGCTGGGATCGTAGGCCCGGCTCCCACACCGGTCAAGGTCGTCGCTACGGCACAAGCACGATCTTGCCCACGTGAGCGGATGCCTCGAGCCGCCGATGCGCTTCCGCTGCGTCCGCAAACGAGTAGATGCTATCGATCACCGGGCGAAACTGTCCCGATTCGACCCACGGGGAAACGGCGGCGTGGAGAGCCCGAATGATCTCGGCCTTCTCCGCAAGCGGGCGAGAGCGCAGGGTGGTTCCCCAGTAGCGACCGCGCTTCTGCATGAGGTGAAAGGGGTTGAAGGTGGCAGGTTCACCGCTCTGGTTGGCGATCACCATGATGCGTCCGTTGGTGGCGAGGGCCGCCACGTTGCGGGCGGCGTAGGAGCCGCCCATGATGTCGAGAATGACGTCGGCACCGTGTTCGGCGGTGGCAGCCTTCACCTCGGTCACGAAGTCCTGCTCGCGATAGTTGATGAGAATCTCTGCGCCGAGGCTCTCGCAGACGGCGAGCTTCTCAGCCGACCCGGCGGTCACGGCCACGCGCGCGCCGACCAGCCGGGCGAGCTGAATGGCTGTGGTACCGATGCCGCTCGCTCCGCCGTGCACGAGCAACGTCTCGCCGGGCATGAGGTCAGCGCTCATGAACACGTTCGACCAGACGGTTGCCAGTGCTTCCGGCAGCGCGGCCGCGTCCACGAGGTCCATCGTGAGGGGAACGAGCAAGACGAGATCTTCGTGCACCACGGCCTCCGTGGCGTAGCCGCCGCCGGCCAGGAGGGCGCACACCCGGTCGTGTACGTCGAATCGAGTGACGTCGTCACCCACTTCGATCACCACGCCCGATACCTCGAGTCCCGGCCACTGTGGGGCGTCGAGGGGCGAGGGATAGTGGCCCTGGCGCTGTGCGACATCCGCTCGGTTGACGCCCGCCGCGGCGACCGTGATGCGGATGTCCCGGGGCCCGAGCACGAGCTCCGGAACGTCGGCCAGGGTGAGAGCGTCGGGTCCGCCGGGGGAGGTCACAATGATTGCGCGCATGCCCGCAGCCTACGCGCGGGGCTTCGGTGTGGTGAATCGGTACAAAAATATCGACAGAACGACCGTTCTATCCGCCTTTGGGTACCTATGCTGTCCCTAAGGCCTGATTTGGTTGGGCCGTTCGTAGCTACACTCAGCGATGCGAACATTCACCCGGTTCAGTAGAAGCCGCGATCAGCTGGGGGGCTGAAAATGATGAGACCCGACATCGATGTAGACCAGCACGTCGTGACGTCCGTCGACACGCTGCTCGAGTGCAGCCGGCGCTCGAGCGAAGACGGTCAGCATCGGCTCGGTGCGGAGCAGTCCGAAGACGCCCTGGCTTCCCCGACTGCCACCGCCCTGCAACGGGCCCAGGCCCGCGAGCTGCTCACCCTGCACCGCCTGCGCTTGGGCGATTATCAGGCCTGTGTGCAGCAGGGGCTCCTCGCGCTCGAGTATTTCACCGAGACCGGTGATCTGCTGGCCCAGTCCAACGTGCACTGCACGCTCGCATTGGCTTTCACCGACACCTCGCTCAATGAAACAGCCCTGCGCCACGTTCTCGGCGCGCTCGGCGCGGCGCGCGCGTGCGGAAACCCTGTCGCCGAGTTCTGGGCGCTCAGCCGCTCCTCGCTCGTGCACGGGGCCATGGGTGATGCCGCACGTTCGGTGGATTTGGGCACGCAGGCCCTGGCTGTGGCTCAGACGCTGAATGACCAGGAGACCAGCTTTGTCGCGCTGAACAACCTCGGCGACACGTACCTCGTGATGTCGCAGGCATTGCAGGCCCACGATGAAGACGCCACGGAGCCCCTGAACGAAGCCCTGACGCTGATGCGCGCTGCCGCGGCACTCGCGCAGGAACAGGGAAACCCCTTCAACGAGGCGCTCGCGCGCACCAACCTCGTGAGCATCCTGATCAAGCTCGGCCAGCATGACGAGGCCCGTGAGCACGGCCGCCTGGGCAAGATACTTAGCCGCGCCCACGGCTATCGGAGCCTCGAAATCGACATCGACGCCCAGCTTGCCGAGCTTGTGCGGGCGGCCGGACGGTTCGCCGAAGCTACCTCCATGATGGAAGCCCAGCTTGCCGATCCTGATATCGAGGAGGAACCCAAGCTGATCGCCAAGCTGCACCGCTCCCTGTACGAGATGCACAAGGCAGGCGGCCGGTTCGATAAGGCACTCGGGCACCACGAGCAGTTACACGCCGTGTTGCTGCGCACGACAGTGCAGACTGCCGGGCTGCAGTCCCAGATGCTGATCAACACGATCGAGATGGAGCACGCCCGGCATGAACTCGAACGCTCCCAGCTGGAAGCCAAGATGGCTCGCCTCCGCGCCGAAGAACTCGACGCTCAGGCCCACACCGACCCGCTCACGCGGCTGTCGAACCGTCGCGCCCTCGACCGCGAACTTCCCTGGATGATGGGGCTGGCTCAGACCGGCGTGCAGCCGTTGTGCGCCGCCATGATCGACTTCGACCACTTCAAGCAGGTGAACGACCGGTTCGGTCACGGCATTGGCGACGAGGTGCTCACGACCATGGCCTCCATGCTGCGCACGATCACCCGCGGCACTGACCTCGCCGTGCGGGTGGGCGGCGAGGAATTCCTCCTAGTCTTCTCCGACACCGGGCTCGACGAGGCCGCGCAGGCCTGTGAGCGCCTGCTCGCCTCGGTGCGCAGTTTCCCGTGGGAAACGCTTGCAGCCGGTCTGGCCTGCACGGTGAGCGTGGGAGTAGCGGCGCTCGAGCCGCACGAAACGGTGTCCGCGTGGCTGGCGCGAGCGGATGCTGCCCTCTACACGGCCAAGCACGCCGGCCGCGACCAGGTGACAGTGGCTGCTCCCGACCGGGCGGCCCCGGTCGGGTCCTAACCCGGGCCCTCAGCGACGCATCGGATGCCGGCGGCATCCACTCAGGCAGTCGGCCCGAACTCTCCGTCAGTGCGCTCGTAGGCTGCGGCCAGGTTTGCGCTGGCTGCCCGCGCCGAGCGAACGATCAGCACTATGAGGGTGACCATGGCCGCGGTGCTGACCAGATAGAGCACTACACCCCACGGGGCGTGATCCCCGCCCGAAATCATGAACGTGTCCGCGAGCGACATGCCGGGCGCGAAGGCGACGAACATGTGACTCGGAGCCGCGAACACCAGGAGCACGAGATAGGCCGCCACCACCAGATCGATCCGATTGGTGCGTCGAGCGGCGGCCGTCAGAAACACGGCGGCGGCGAGTGCCACGCCGATTGCGCCCCAGCCGATCACCCAGTCTGCGGTGAGGGACTCGTTCGCGCGCGCCATGTCCGCACGGATCTGGCCCAGGGTCGACCCCGGAACCGCCGCGAGTGGATTCCACACGAGCACCTGCAGCACGCCCGCGAGCGCGTAGGCGCACACGATACCGAGACCGAGCCCGGCCATCCTGACGGTTCGGTGCGGCTGCGGTATCTCCGTTTTCCCCATGTTGCCATGCTACAAGCCCTCGCGGCTCAGCCGCCGAGCGACGGCGGCGTGAAGGCTCCGAGCCGCTGGTTCTCGCCCCGCAGCATCCAAAAGCGCTTGCATTCCAGCAACATGGGTGCCACATCGAGGGCGCGCACGCCGGAAATTGCGCCGAACTCATCGTTCACGAGCTGTGCCAGGTGTGACCTGTCGCGAGCGAGGCCCGTGCAGAGCACATCGAACTCAGCGGCTACCTGCGTCACGAACCGAGTGGCCGGATGCCTGGCCAGGGCCTGGCACACGGCCCCGGTGGCATTCAACTCGGTTTTCACACCCAGGACGAACGGCAGGGCATAGCCGAGGTACGTTCCGTCGATCTCGACTCTGGCCCGGAACCAGCCTTCTGCGATGAACTTCTTCACCATTCGACTCGCGGTCGATGTGGCCACGCCGAGGGTTCTGCCCAGACTCGAAGCCGGGAGCCGGGCGTCTTGCTGCAGGAGCTGAAGCGCCTTCCGCTCAAGCGGCTCGAGAGACACCGGCGCTTGTGGTGAACCCGGCGCGGCACCTGGCGGTCGGCCGATCTCCGCGAATCGCCGTGTTTCGTCGGCGGACAGCACCTGCGGATCCCACCCTGAGCCCTTCGACGCATAGGCGAGAACCGGAAGAGTGGTGATCGCCGAGACACCGGGCAGGGCGTATATCTCCATCAGCAGCTCCAGCGTGGCCGCTTCGCTCGCCGCGTGCACGGTGGCGAAGAGGGGAAAGCGGCCGAAGGTGAGTCCCAGATGCTGCACGTCGGGGAGTCCCTCGAGGCGCTGGGCGACAGCCAGGGGAGTGCTGTCGCGCGTCTCGATTCGCAGGTGAACCGGCAGAGTCGTGGAGAACAGCCCCCAGTCGATTTCCCCCACGATCCGCAAGACGTTCTCGTTGGCGAGACGCGCATAACGGCGGGAAAGCGTGCTCGCGTCCACGGGGAGGGCGCTGGCCAAATCGTCCCAGGTGGCTCGGGGCGCGAGGTGTAGAGCACCGACAATCGTGCGGTCGAGATCGTCGAACATGATCGCCAGCCCCTCTGGTAGTGAATATGTCGCCGCTGTTTCCAGTGCGTAAGTATTGAACGAATCCACGATAATTATCGTGACATCGCAATGATTCTGCAATAGCGTGTCCCTCAACGCTTTTTTCATGCACCACACGGGGAGTAGTTGATGACGACAACAAACGTGGCCAGGCCTCAATCCAAAGCTATTCGTGCCGCCTTCCGCACCTTCGCGGCCATTGAACGAGTCGGCAACCTGCTTCCGCATCCGTTCTGGCTGTTCTGTATTTTGGCCGGGCTGCTCATCGCGCTGAGCGCCTTCCTGCAGTACAGCGGAGTCTCGGCCGTGAACCCGACGAGCGGTGACACCGTCACCGTGCGCAGCCTCCTGAGCGCCGAGGGCATGCAGGTGATGATCGGCCAGGCCGTCACCAACTTTGCCAACTTCCCGCCACTGGCGACCATCCTCACCACGATGCTCGGCATCGCGATCGCGGAGCGCAGCGGGCTTATCGACGCGGTGCTGCGCAACACAGTCACCAAGGTGCCCACGAAGTACGTCACCTTCGCGCTCTCCATGGCCGCCATGATCGGCCACGTTGCCGGAGACGCCGCCTATGTCACCTTGATCCCGCTGGGAGCCTTGGTCTTTCGCGCCGTGGGCAAGAGCCCGGTACTCGGTGCGATTGTGGCGTTCGTCTCGATCTCGGCCGGCTACGACGCGTCGCCGGTGCTCACGACGACCGACGTGCTCCTCTCGTCCATCACGACCGCGGCCGCAACCACCATTGATCCCTCGGTCACGGTCACTCCGTTGGCCAACTACTTCTTCGGCCTCGCGTCGTCAGTGCTGATTGCAGTCACCATCACGATCGTGGTCGAGAAAGTTCTCTCCAAGCGCCCCGACCTTGCAGAGGACGTGGCCAACAACCCGTCCACGACAAGCCTTACCGAACTTCAGATCACGCCGGCCCAGCGCAAGGGCATGCGCGTGGCTGGAATCGTCTCCATCGTGTTCCTCGCGGCGATCGTGATCGCCATGATTCCCTCAAATTCCGTTCTCCGCGGTGAGGGCGGCAGCATTCTGGCGTCACCGGTGATCGCGGGCATGGCCTTCATTATTGGGCTCTTCTTCGGCATCGTCGGTTGGGTCTACGGCCGCGTGGCGGGCACCTTCGCGTCAAGCGCCGATGCCATCGCGGCCATGGTTGAGGGCATCAAGACCATGGCACCGATCCTGGTGCTCTTCTTCGCCATCTCCCAGTTCCTGGCCTACTTCAAATGGACCGGCATCGGCGAGGTGCTGGCCATTACCGGAGCGGGCACTCTCGACAACACGAACGCTCCTGGCTGGCTCATCCTGCTCGGGATCGCCATCCTCATCTCGTTCATGAACCTCGTTATCACGAGCGGGTCGGCCATGTGGTCCCTCGCCGCACCGATCTTCGTTCCCATGCTCATGCTGCTCGACATCCCGCCGGAGACGACTCAGGCCATGTACCGCATCGCCGATTCGGTGACCAACTCTGTCACTCCGATGAGTCCCTACTTCGTTATGGCCCTGGGGTACATTCAGGTCTATCGCAAGTCCGCCGGCATCGGCACGCTTGCCTCCTTCACCATCCCGCTCGCCATGGTGGTGTGGGTGGTCTGGATCGCCTTCTTCCTCATTTGGTACGCCCTGGGCATCCCCTTCGGCATCTGAACACCCGCACGATCCACGCAAAGGACTCCACCCATGCCAGACCTGATCCACACCGCAGAAGCCCACCAAACCGACATCCTCACCGATGTGCACGACCTCGTCGGGATCGAGTCGCACAGCTACGACAAGTCCGGCCTCGACCGGGGGCTCGCCCACATTGATACCCTCGTGCGGAAGCATCTCGGGGAACCTGGCGAGAGCATCCGCTCCGACGGCGGCGCCCTCGGCGACGTGCTGCGCCTCACCTACCCGGGTACGGGGAGCGGCGCCGTTCTGGTGATCGCGCACTACGACACGGTCTGGCCCACCGGCACGCTCGCGGGCTGGCCGGTGAGCAGCCAGACGGATGCCGCGGGCCGCTCCATCGAAACCGGCCCCGGCATCTTCGATATGAAGACGGGCCTCGTGCAGGGGATCTGGGCGTTGAAGCTGCTGCGCGAGTCGGGCAAGGCCTATCCCACCGTGACGTTCCTGTTCAACGGTGACGAGGAGATCGGCTCGCTGGTCTCCCGGCCGATCATCGAGGAAGCCGCGCGGGCAGCGGATGCGGTGCTCGTGCTCGAGCCCACTTCCGACGGTGCCGTGAAGACGGGACGCAAGGGAGTGGGCATCTTCAAGGCCACGGCTACCGGGGTGGAGGCGCATGCCGGGCTCAACCCGGCCGACGGCGCGAGCGCCATCCACGCGCTGGCGGCGTTCGTCACAGCGGTGAGTGGCATCGCCGATCCGGACCGTGGCACGACGATCAACGTGGGGCTGATCTCCGGTGGATCCGGCACGAACGTGGTGGCCGGCACGGCGGTCGCCGACATCGACATTCGCATCGAGGATCCGGCAGAAATGGCCAGGGTCGACGCGGCGTTCGACGCTGTCGAAAGCGCCGACCCGCGCGTCACGATCACGGTCGATCACGGCTGGAACCGTCCGCCCATGTCGCTGACCGCACCCGGCGAGCGGCTGCTCGCCGTCGTGCAGCAGTCGGCCGCCGACCTTGGGGTCGAGCTCGAAAACGTCGACGTGGGTGGCGGCAGCGACGCCAACTTCGTGTCGGCCCTGGGCGTTCCGGTGCTGTGCGGCATGGGCGCGGTCGGCCACGGCGCCCATGCTCGACACGAGTTCATCTACCCCGACGCGATCCCGCTGTACACGGCGATCACGGCGGGCACTCTCGCCCGGCTCGCCGACGGCTTGGCCGTGTGATCGCCGGGATTTGCCGCGGCTGGTCGGTCGGGGCGGGGTGAGCCGGTCTGAGGGTCGGCGTGCGAGGTCTCGATCGCTCCTTCGTCGCGCCTCGACTGGAGGGGTCGTTACTTGGCGGCGAGCAGGCGCTCGACGCGGGGCTTCACCTCGGTCGCGAGCAACGTGATCGATTCCATCAGGTACTCGTGCGGCAGTCCGCCGTGGTCGCCCTGCAAGAAGTGGCGCATGTGGCCGAGGTGGCCATGCAGGGCCACGATGCGCTCCGCCACGTCGTCGGGATGGCCCACGAAGTACGCGTTGGGCGCGTCGACCTGGGCCAGATAGGAGCTGCGTTGCGGCGCGGGCCAGCCGCGCAGCTTGCCCATTTCGATGTTGAGGTTCACCCACCCCGGATACAGGCGCTCCACAGCTTCCTTCTTGGTGGGGGCCACGAGTCCGAACGTCGCCACCGAGACCTTGATGTTGTCGCCGGTGTGGCCGGCCTGCGCAGCCGACTGCCGATACAGCTGGGCGAGCGGCGCGAAGCGGTGCGGCTGCCCGCCGATGATGGCGTAGGCGAGCGGGAGGCCGAGGCGTCCGGCGCGCGCCGATGACGGCGCGCTTCCGCCGGTGGCGATCCAGATAGGCAGCGAGCCCTGCGTCGGACGCGGCACCACGTCGAGCTCGGGGATCGACGGCCTGGCGGTGCCCGACCACGTCACGTTCTCTCCGGCGCTGTTGTTGAGGGTCAGCAGCAGGTCGAGCTTCTGCGCGTAGAGCTCGTCATAGTCGTTCAGGTCGAAGCCGAAGAGCGGAAAGGTCTCCACGGACGACCCTCGTCCTGCGGTGATTTCGATACGGCCGCCGCCTGAGATGGCGTCTGCGGTGGCGAACTGCTGGAAGACCCGCACCGGGTCATCCGTTCCGATGATGCTCGCCGCACTACCGAGCTTGATGCGCGTCGTGGCGGCTGCCGCGGCGGCGATGATCGCACCGGGCGACGAGGCCGGCATCGACAGGGTGTGGTGTTCCCCCACTCCGAAGTAGTCCAGGCCCACCGTGTCCGCGTGCACGATGGCGTCGAACAGGTTCTTGATGGCCTCGGCGGTCGAGCGCTGGCTGCCGTCGGGGTTGAGCTGGGTGTCGCCGAAGCTGTAGGCGCCGATTTCCACTGTGTTCTCCGTTGTTCGATGCGGGTGTGTGCTGTGGCGGGTGTGACTATGCCGCGAGGGGCTGATGCACGAGGGCGCGCAGCTGGGGCGCCGTGTGACTGCCGGTGAAGATGGCCGTGGCCGGTTGGAAGGCGCGGCCCGCAGCGAGCGTCCCGGCGTCGACGGCATCGTAGCCGAGACGGTCGATGAAGCCCATCACGAGTTCTTTCGCGGCAGGGTCGTCGCCGGCCACAGCCAACGCCCGGCGGTGCGGATCAGTGGCGGGCTTGTCGTCTTCCTCGAGCTCGTGGTACCCGATGTGGTTGAGCGACTTCACGACGCGGGCGCTCGCGAGAAACTGCTCCACGACCTCGCTTGAGGTGCGGGCGTCGTTCTCGAAATCATCGGACACGCCATCGACGGGTGCCCAGTAGTTCATGGCGTCGATGACAACCTTGCCCGCCAGATCATCGGGGTTCAGCGTGCGGTACTTGTGAAGAGGGATGGCCAGCACAACCAGATCGGATGCCGCGGCCTCGCTGGATTCCACGGCCTCGGCGCCGGGCGTGACGATATCCACGAGGAGGGCGTTGTCGGCGGCGGGCTTGGCGGTGGCGATGCGCACGCGGTAGCCGGCCTTGAGGGCCTGCCGGGCGAGGGCGGTGCCGACGCGTCCGGCGCCGAGGATGCCGATCGTGGGATGCATGCGGACTCCTTAGATGTGCTGTCCTTCCGATCCTACGTCGGACAGATTATCTATGCAAATGCATACAGTGCGGCGAGGTCAGGCTGACGCGCGTCGCACGAAGGTGGTGGGCAGGATGGTGCGCCGGGTCACCGATGGATCACTGCTGAGCAGGCGCAGCAGACCGTCCGCCATTAGGTAGCCCGCCTCCTCTGAAGGTTGGCGAATGGTGGTGAGCGGTACGCTCGCCGACACCGCGGAGGGGCTGTCGTCGAAGCCGACCACGGCCACATCCTCGGGGACGGCTCGTCCCCGAGCGCGCAGTACCTCGAGTGCCCCGGTGGCCATGAGATCGCTCGCCACGAACAGAGAGTCGATGTCGGGAACGCGATCGAGCAGCCGGTTCGTGGCGAGAGCGGCTCCGGCGGCGGTGAAGTCAGCGTGTTCAACGGCATCCGTTTCGAGGCCTGCCGCAGCCATCGCGTTCGTGAAGCCAGCGAAGCGGTCTTGCCCGGCGGGCATGTCGAGCGGCCCGGTGATGGCGCCGATGCGGCGGCGGCCGGCGTCGACGAGATACCGGGTGGCATCCGCCGCCCCGGCGGTGTTATCGACGTCAACGTAGTAGGCGTCTGCTGCGGCCTCGCTCGACGGCCGTCCGCCGAAGACCAGCGGCAGGGCGCCCACGATGCCGGCAACGAAGGCGTCACCGGTGTGGTGCGACACGATCAGGGCGCCATCAACGTTTCCCGAGCGCAGATACCGCATGGTCTTGTTGCCGGGGTCGCTCGCGGCGACGAGCAGGTTCAGCGTGTAATCGCTCGCGTCCAGGCGACGGGTGATGCCCTGCACGATGGCGGCGAAATACGGGTCTCCGAAAAACATCGCCAGGTTTTCGGGAACGACGAGCGCGATCACCTGGGTGCGGCGGTTGACGAGGGACCGGGCTGCCCGATTGGGCACGTAGTGCAGCTGGTCAATGGCGGATTGCACCACGGCCTGCACGTCGGGTCGTACCTTGGGCGAGCCGTTGACCACCCGGCTCACGGTGGCCCGAGAGACCCCCGCCGCCGCGGCCACCATTTCCAGGGTGGGCAGACGTGAGGCGGGGGCGAGATCGGTCGTCATTCTGTCAGCATAGGCACAAGCGATCGATTCCGAATGATCGCCGCGTAGGCGTGACCACTGTCTTTCACCGTGCGCTGCTGCGTGCGGTAGTCCACGCGTACGATCCCGAACCGCTTGGCGTATCCCCAGGCCCACTCGTAGTTGTCCAGCAGTGACCAGTAGAAGTAGCCCTTCACGTCGACTCCGGAGTCGATGGCGTCGAGCACGGCGCCGAGGTGAGCGGTGAGAAAGTCGGTCCGGTCAAGATCCGCTACTCGGCCGTCGTCGGTGACCACGTCGTCGTACGCGGCGCCGTTTTCGGTGACGTACAGGCTGGTTGCGAGGGCGCCGGTGTACTCCCGGTCGACGCGCTGCAGCAATTCGGTGAGGCCGGCTGGCTGCACCTCCCAGTCCATCGCGGTGAGGGGCAGCCCCTGCGGGTGGTGAAAGACGCCGTCGGCGGCGGGGAACGGGGAGCGAATGACGCGCGTGGTGGGCGCTTCGCCGGGAAGCGGATGCTGCGCCGGCCGATCGCTCACCAGCTCACCGTGGTAGTAGTTCACGCCCAGGGCGTCGATCGGCTGCATGATCTGAGCCAGATCGCCGTCGCGAATCACCGCGTCGAGTCCGAGCTCGGCCACGTCATCGAGAACGTCGGCGGGGTACTCGCCGCGAAAGATCGGGTCGAGGAAGAAGCGGTTGAACTGTCCGTCAATACGACGGGCGGCATCGACATCGCCGGGGTGGGTCGGGTCGACGGGCTTGGCGACGGTGAGGTTGAGGGTGATGCCCAGATTGAGGTTCGGGTCGCGCTGGCGCAGCGCGTCGACGGTGAGTCCGTGGGCGAGGAGCAGGTGGTGCCCGGCGGCGAGACCGGCCTCCGTGCTCTGTCGTCCGGGAGCGTGAGCCCCGGCCGTGTAGCTGAGAAAGGAGGAGCACCACGGTTCGTTGAGGGTGGTCCAGATGTCGACCCGGTCGCCGAGGGCGTCGTGCACACCGAGGGCGTAGTCGCGGAAGCGTTCGGCGGTGTCACGATTGGCCCAGCCGCCCTGGTCTTCGAGGGTCTGCGGCAGATCCCAGTGGTACAGGGTGAGCCACGGCTTGATGTTCGCCTCGATCAGTTCGTCGACCAGACGCGAGTAGAAGTCCAGGCCGAGCGGGTTGAACGCGCCGCCGTCGGGCTGCACGCGCGCCCAGGACGTGGAGAAGCGATAGGTCTGCAGGCCGAGCTCGCGCATCAGGGCAACGTCGTCGCGGTAGCGGTGGTAGTGGTCGCAGGCCACGTCACCGTTGTCGGCGTTGATGACGGCGCCGGGAACGCGGCTGAAGGTGTCCCAGATGGAGTCTGTGCGGCCGTCTTCATGGGCGGCGCCTTCGATTTGGTAGGCGGCGGTGGCCGCTCCGAAGAGAAAATCGCGGGGAAAAGTACGTGAAGAAGTCATGGGGTCCTAACGGGGAAAAGGGGGGAGCGGGGGCGGGTCAGCCTTTGACGGCGCCTTGCATAATGCCGGTGACGAGTTGCTTACCCAGAAAAATGAACACGAGGATCAGCGGGATGATCGACAGCACGACCCCGGCAAGCACAAGCGAGTAGTCCACGAAGAACGCTGCCTGCAGCTGTTGCAGGGCCACCGGCAGGGTGGGGTTGCCCGGGTCGAGAACGATGAACGGCCAGAAGAAGTTCGTCCAGGTGCCCACAAACGTGAACAGGGCGAGCATGGCGGCGGCCGGCCGGGCGGCAGGCAGGCCGACATGCCAGAAGCTGCCGAGCATGCTGGCGCCGTCCATGCGCACGGCCTCGATTAGTTCGTCGGGCAGGGCGTCGCGCAGGTACTGCGTCATCCAGAACACCCCGAAGGCTGTCACCATACCGGGCACGATAACGGCCCACAGGCTGCCGGTCCAGCCGAGCCTGCTCATCACGATGAACAGCGGCACGACGCCCAGCTGGGTGGGGATGGCCATCGTCGCGATCACGAAGATGAGCAGTCCCTCCCGGCCGCGAAACTTGAGTTTCGCGAACGCGTACCCGGCGAGTGTGGAGAACATCACCACGCTGATGGCCACGGCTGAGGAGACGATGATGCTGTTCATCAGGGCCGTCCAGAACGGGATCGTGTCGATCACGCGCAGGGCATTGGCCACGAAGTTGCCGCCGGGAAGCCAGAGCCAGCCGGGCTGGTTCAGGGCGGAGGCATCCTGGCTGCCGATCAGGAACGACCACCAGACGGGAAAGAACGAGGCGCCGAGCACGGCGAGCAGCGCCCCGTAGACCCACAGTCGGGGTGGGCGGTCATAGCCGCCGACTTTGCGGCTCATCGGGTGCCCTTCGTTGGTATGACAGGAACGATCTTGGCGATCCGTTCGGTGGTGGCGGCGATGCGCCGACTCACCAGAAAGTTGACGAGGGCGATCAGCACGATGATGAGGAACAGCAGCCAGGCGACAGCGGATGCGCGGCCGAAGTCGCGTTGGCCCCAACCCAGCTCGTAGATGTAGAGGGTGAGGGTTTGCCATTGTCGGTTGGCGCCGCCCTGGCCGGCCTGGTCGAACATGCGCGGCTCGTCGAAGATCTGCAGTCCGCCGATGGTGGACGTGATCACCACGAAGATGATCACGGGGCGCAGCAGCGGAACTGTGATCGACCAGAAGGTGCGCAGCCGGCCGGCGCCGTCGAGGGTGGCGGCCTCGTAATAGTCGCGCGGTACCGCCTGCATCGCGGCCAGGAAGATCAGCGCCGTGTAGCCGGTCCAGCGAAAGTTCACCATGGTCGCGATCGCGATGTGGCTGGGGATCACGTCGACGTGCCAGCGCACGGGCTCGCCGCCGAGGGCGATGATCACATCGTTGATCAGGCCGTACCGGTCGCCGAACAGGTCGCTGAAGATGAGGGCGACAGCCACCGGGGCCACCACGTAAGGCAGCAGCACGCCCATGCGCCAGAACGTCTTGGCACGCAGGTTGCTGTCCAGGAAGGCGGCGATGGCTAGGGCGAGCACCATCTGCGGAATGGACGAGAGCAGAAAAATGCTGAACGTGTTGCGCAGCGAGGTCCAGAAATACGGCTGGGAGAGCACTGTGCCGTAGTTCTCCAGACCCACGAAGTCACCCTGACCGCCGATCAGGTTCCAGTCGTGCAGGGAGACCCACGCGGTGTACGCGAGGGGAAACAAGCCCACCAGCGCGAACACGATGAAGAAGGGGGAAATATAGAGGTAGGGAGAAAAGCGCACGTCCCACCGACTCAGGGTGTGGCTGAAGGCAATACGACGGATGCTGCGGGCATCCGCTCTGATCGCAATGGACATTCGGGTTCCTCGCGGCCGGTGGTGCATGGAGAAGGGAATGCCGGGTGCAGCGGGGCTGCACCCGGCGGAGGGGTGACGGTGCGAGCGGACTACCAGCCGCTACGCTCGGGGCAGGTCGATCAGCCCAGATCGATTAGCCCAGTGCAGCTAGCCCAGTGCAGTTAGCCCAGTGCAGCTAGCCCAGTGCAGTTAGCCCAGTGCAGTTAGCCCAGTGCAGTTAGCCCAGTGCGTTCACGTCGGAAACCCACTTGTCCCAGCTCTCGTCGGGCGTCATCAGACCGTCTTCGACGCGGGTGAGGGCCTGCTGCATGGCGTCGTTGATGGCGAAGTACTTCTCGCCCTTGAACGGCGTCACCTCGACGGCGGCGGCGCGGTTAGCGAGAATCTGTCCCGTAGGGGCGTTGTTGAAGAAGGCATCGGCGCTCTCCAGCAGGTCGGGGCTGTCGAGGGCGTCGACCTGGCTCGGGAAGGTGCCCTTGGAGGCGAAGGCAGAGAGCTGCTGCTCGGGCGCGGTGAGCCAGGCGGCGAGCTTCTGGGCTTCCTCAGGGTGTGCGGACTGCGTGGGAACGGTGAGGTACGAACCGCCCCAGTTGCCGCCGCCGCCGGGGAAGGTGTCGGCGATGTCCCAGCCGGTGACGCCGTCGGCGTTGCCCTCGATCACGCCGAGCATCCAGCCCGGGCAGAGCATGGTGGCGAAGCCGTTGTCCTGGAAGCTGGCGGTCCAGTCGCTGCTCCACTGCGGGAGGTGAGCGGACAGGTCGGCGCTGGCGCCCAGAACGCTCGCGTATGCGGCCTTGATCTCGGGGTTTTCGGTGGCGATCACGGTGCCGTCGGACTCTTCGTAGGGAAACTCGATCTGGTTCACGACGCCCTGCCAGGTGGCTCCGGCGGAGTCGAACCAGGGCACGTTGGTGCCGGCCGCGTCGAACTGCGCGCCGGCGGCGTAGTAGCTGTCCCAGCTGTCGCCGAGCAGGTCGGACACTGCAGCGCGGTCGGTGGGCAGGCCGGCGGCGGCGAACAGGTCGGAGCGGTAGCAGACGCCCTCCGGGCCGATGTCGGTGCCGTAGCCGATCAGCTGACCGTCGGCGGTGGTGGCGGCGTCGGTCTTCCACGACAGCCAGCGGTCGTCTACGTCGGCGGCCGCAAGGTCGACGAACTGGTCGGGGTACTGCAGCAGTTCGGGCAGCCAGTCCACCTCGATGGCTTCGATGTCGCTCAGCCCGCTGCCGGCGGCGAGCCGGGTGGTGAGATTGTCACGTGCTTCGTTGGTGGTCGCGGCCTTCTTGTGCACGATGGTCACGTTCGGGTTGGCTGCCTCGTAGGCGCCGAACAGGTCTTCGTAACCGAATTCGTTGAACGTGGCGACGGTCAGTTCAACCTTTCCGTCTGCGCTGTCGGTAGAACCGGTGGTGGCGGAGCATCCGGTTGCCAGGAGGGCAATGGATGCTGCGCCGGCGACGGCGGTAAAAATGGTGCGCGGGAAACTCTTCACGGTCACTCCTTTGTGTGTGCTGCGAAGGTCTGTGATCGTCTCTAACAAGGCGTGAGAGCGCTCTCAGGAGCAGTAGTCCGAGACTAACGGTCGGTCGCGGACTTCGTCAAGAGAGCGCTCTCACGAAATGGTCACGGTTCGATCACGGCTGCTGTGACGCCGAAGCTGCGGAGCCCTGCCAGCGCGTGCGGGGGCGGACTCACGCGTTGCAGCCACAACGCCAATCGCCGCAGTAGAGGCCGAGGTGATGCGGCCGCCGAGGTGACTGGGCCCGGCGGCGACCGGCCTATACGGCCGCCGCCGGGTGGCTCTATCGCTTGTAGTGGGGGCCGTCGTGGCCCTTCAGTGTCGGGACCGGCGGCCGGCCGCCTCGTCGCGGAGTTCTCCTCGGATCGACACTGGCGGGAGGGATGAAGTACACCACGTTGTCTCTGACCACCACGTCCCAGCCTTCGCGGTGGATCCGATGATGGCACGCACTACAGAGCATCACGCAGTTGGCTTGATTTGTCGGCCCGTCATGCGCTTTGTACCAACGAATGTGATGACCCTCCGCATAGCTCGGAGGCCTGTTACAGCCCGCCGTGGCGCACCCGCCGTCCCTCTCGATGGCCGCGAGCTTCTGCGCCGTCGTAAAGAGCCGTTTTCGGAGGCCGAAGTCGAGCACCTCGCTCTTCCCACCGAGGACCATCGGGATCAAACACGCCTCCGCCGCCATCCTTCGGGCCGTTCCGGCGGAGATCGGCTGTTCAACCCCATCCAGTTGCGCTTCACCGAGGCCGGTTTGTAGGGATTCGAGGGTCATCCTGACGATGATCGTCGTGTGATCCAGCGCCCCGAGCCCTTCCTTGCAGGAGAGAGCGTGACGCACGATGTCAATGAAGGCATCGAAGTTCATTTGCGGCATCGTGCGGCCGTCGCCGATGATCTCGTGGTTGTCACCACACCCGTCAGGATCTTCCTTGGCTTCAAACCTGGGTTTGCGCAGTTCCGCGCTGGTCATCCCGTCGATCGCGGTGTCCAGGTACGCCGCTGACACCGGGTCGGCGTCGAGCACGTAGCGTTTCATGCCGTTGGGCAGCACCATCCGCTTCAACCCCCGCCGCGACACCAGCACCTCCTCCCGCGGTTCCACCCCGTCCACGTCGAGGGCGTCCCGGTACCGAATGGACAGCTTCCGCACCGAATCGACCGGGTTGGTTACCGCGAACTCCACCAACTCCTTCTCCGCCGCGTCGAGGTCTTCGGTCGTGGCCCGTGGGGCGGCCTGCTCGAGGTTCGCGGTGATGTACAGCGCCGAATCCACGGTGAGCTCCCCCGCATTGACCGCTCGAGCGACCTCCGAATACTCCGGCGGCAGCTGCTCACCGATCAGACTCATCCGCGGCTTCGTCGCCTTCCCCACCCGAACCAACCGCCCAGCCTCCGCCATCGAGATGTGACCGATGTCGGTGAGGGCCGCGGCGGCATTTCGGTTGCCGGTTTGAGCGGCGATGCCCGAGTCGTGGTCGAAGCGGTCGTCCAGCTCACCCGCTGCTCGAACCAAAAGGGCCTGCGCCTGTCTCACCACCTCGAAATTGGAGTTCAACACGGCCAACAAACCCCCGTCGGTCATCCGCTGCAGGTCCAACCCTGCGTTGGGTTCCTCCTCCGAACAGACTCCACCACCCAAGGAGTGAGAGTACGTATCGGCGAGTGCCGCCGTACTCTCCACGAGAAGGTCCGTTGAAGTGGTCATGGCCCAATTTTCCCAGCGACCACCGACATTCACGGGCCCTAAACAGCCCTGATCGGGCCATTCTGTGAAAAACTCCCCAAGATCTTTGCCTGTGGAGGAAAGCCTTTCTCGCTGGTCGAGGGGCGACGAAGGAGCGCTTGGATCGAGATCTCGACAAGCTCGATCCGGCGGCTTGTCGAGATCGAGACCTCGCGAGCCAACTTGCGAGACCGGCTCACGGGGTCTCGACGGGCGCGGGCCAAAAGCGGGCCCGCTGCTCGACCAGCGGAGGGGGGCGAGCGGGCGTGGTTCTTTCCGAGCAGACACGACCAGCGGAAAGGGGAAACCGCGGCCGTGGAGTCGGCGTGCTCGACGGCTTCAGGATCGAACCTCCGTGAGCGCTGCCGTGAAGCCGTCGAACAGGGCTTGCCCAGCGGGCATATGTCCATCGGACCGGTGATCGGGCCGCTGCGGCGGTGACCGGTCTCTATCGGGGGCGCTGTCCACACTGCCGGAGAGCAGGTATTAGACGGTCTTGTTGCCGGGGTCGATAGCAAACTCTCCGCCTTTCGTCGTCAGACCGAACGGATCTTCACGACCGTATCGGAGAAGCTCCGGGCCAACACGGTGACCGTGTTGCACGAGGCGAGCCGCCAAGACCTCACCACTCACGAGGCCGCGACGAGGCTGGCTCAGAGTCGGGTTCGCGCGGCGATGGAGCTGAGGGGCAAGCGGCTTCCCTTCTAACCGGCGGCCCCGGCGGGTTCGGTGATCCTCGCCGGGTGACCCACCGATTTCGCCGAGTCCTCCGAACAGAATGCAGAGCCCCTTCCGCTTCCGGAGCGGGCGTGCCTTCTGACACCGCCGGAGACTCTCGACATGCTCACCCGCTTCACCCTCGCCGCCGCGGGGGGGATCGTGCTCACGTTGGTGGGAGCGGTGTCGTTCGTTTCGGCGGACAGTCTCGGGGCGGGACGGGCACCGGATGCCGCCGCCGCGGCATCCGGTGCCTTTGACCTGCAATCACACCGCGGCGGACGCGGGGAGATCACCGAGAACACCCTCGCGGCGTTCTCCCACTCGCTCGACCTCGGCGTGACGACCCTGGAACTCGACACCCACCTCACCGCCGACGGCGCCGTCGTGGTGTGGCACGACAACCTGCTCACTGCCGGCAAATGTCGGGATACGGCGCCGCTCTGGGTCGGGGACCCGGCCTTTCCCTACGTCGACGCCCCCGTGCGGGCATTGACGCTGGGGCAGATTCAGACGCTCGACTGCGGTTACCGCCAGCTCGGTGGCTACCCCGAGCAGACGCACCAACCGGGCAGCGCCGTGCCAGAGCTCGCCGAGGTGCTCGACCTCGTGGCCGAACGCGGTGCGTCCGATGTGCGGCTGAGCATCGAGACCAAGGTGATCGAACCCGGCGAAGCGACCATGTACGAGCTCACCCGGGCTGTGGTCACTGCGGTGCGCGCAGCTGGCCTGAGCGAGCGCGCGGGCCTGCAGAGCTTCGACTGGGCGGCGCTCGATCTGGCTCAGCGGCTGGATCCTCAGTTGCGTCTCACCGCGCTCAGCCGCGGCGACGCCTGGCTCCAACGCGGCCGGCCCGGAGCCAGCCCGCACCTCGGCGGTCTGGACATCGACGACCATGGCGGGTCGCTCGCGCGGGCGGCGGCGTTTCGCGGCTACGACGCCATCTCCCCGGCCCACGCCACCGTGACAGCGCAGATGGTGACGGATGCCCACGGGCTCGGTCTCGCCGTCATCCCCTGGACGGTCAGTGACCCCGACCTCATGCACACCCTGATGGACCTGGGCGTGGACGGCCTCGTGACCGACCACCCCACCCGGCTGCGCGCCGTGATGCAGGCCCGGGGCTTGCCCCTCCCCGGCTGAGGGTGGTCCGCCGAGCGAGCGGAGACTCTTGGTCAACGACCACGAAGCAATGCATTCGTTATAAAAATAATGCATTATTTTTGTTATGAGCATATTTTTCTTGGTAGCGTCATGTGTGACGGACTTCATGCGACGTTCGTCATGCACCGCCTAATCAAAGACGATAAGGAAGAAACAATGCAACGACGTATCCGCACGTCCCGAATCCTCGGGGCCGCGTCTCTCGCCCTCGGAGCAGTCCTCGTTCTCGGATCGTGCTCCTCCGCCCGCGGTTCCGCGGCCGGCTCCGACGACGGAGAGGTCTACACGATCGGGTTCTCCCACGTGACAACGACCAACACTCCTAAGGGCGCGGCGGCGGAGAAGTTCAAGGAGATCCTCGAGGCCTCCTCGGATGGCCGCATCGAGGTCGAGCTGTACCCCAACTCCTCGCTCTACGGCGACAAGGATGAACTGCAGGCGCTGCAGTCCAACAGCATCCAGATGATCGCTCCGGCCAGCGCAAAGTTCACCACCCTCGCCCCGCAGCTTCAGCTGCTCGACCTGCCGTTCCTGTTCGAGACGAGCGAAGACATTGCCGAGATCGCCTCCCGCGACTCGTCGGTGGGTGAGGCCATCTTCGAGAACGAAGACCTGCGGGCCGCGAAGATCATGCCGCTGGGCCTCTGGGACAACGGCTTCAAGCAAATGGGGGCTAACGTTCCGATCCGTTCGGCAGCCGACATGGCCGGGCTGAGCTTCCGCATTCAGCCCGCCGATGTGCTCGTCAGCCAGTTCGAGACGTGGAGCGCCATCCCCTCGATCCTCGCCTTCGCCGAGGTCTACAGCGCGCTTGAGCAGGGTGTCATCAACGGTCAGGAGAACACCTGGTCGAACATGGAAACGCAGAGCATGCACACGGTTCAGGACTACATCACCGAGTCCAACCACGGCTACATCGGCTACATCCCCGCCATCAACAGCGACTTCTTCGAGTCGCTGCCGGACGATCTGCAGCAGCTCGTTCTCGACGCTGTCGACGAATCCAGCACGTACAACCGTGAGATCGCGGCAGAGGTGAACGAGGAGGCCAAGCAGGCGATCATCGCGGAGGGCTCGACCGAGATCATCCAGCTCACCGAGGCGGAACGCGACGCCCTGATGGCTACGGTCATCCCAAGCGTGTGGGAAGAATACTCCGAGGTGTTGGGCCCGGAGATCATCGCCGAATTGCTCGCCAACCGCGACTAGTCAGCGCTCTCCTCTTCACCGCAGGCATTTCCACCCGCAGGCACGGGCTTTGTCGTGCTGACCTTCGACCGTAAGGACGCCCCCATTCTCAGGTTCAGCCACGCTTTGACCCGGGTGGAAAATACCCTGGTGTGCACCTGTCTGGCGGTGGCAACGCTCGTTGCCATCGCCCAGGTGCTGCTCAGGGCCATCTTCAACATTCACCTCTGGTGGGGTGAGGAGACCATCGTCTACCTCATCATCTACTCCACCTTCCTCGGCGCCGTCATCACCCTGCGCCACAACGAACACATCGCCGTGAAGGTCTTCGAACCGTTCCTCGGCAAAATCGGCCGGCGCCGGATGGACATCCTCGGCATTCTGGTCACGATCACCTACCTCGTGATCGTGGGCTTTTTCGCCTGGCTGCTGCTGTTCGAGCCGTTTTCCACCTCCACGGTCACCCCCACGCTCAAGCTGCCGCTGTGGGTGGTCGAATTCGCCGTTCCGCTGGGCTTCACGCTGATGCTGTTGCGGGCCATCGAAATCCTGGTGCGGCTCATTCGCGGCCTGCCGGCATCCGTTGACGGAGACAAGAGCGAGTTCCAACGCGAAGAAGAAGCGCTCGGCCTAGATGAAGGGGAGGCGAAACTGTGATCGAAGGACTGCTTGCCCTCCTGATTATCCTGTTTGCCCTATTGCTCACGTCCGCACCCATCGCGGTCGCAATGGGTCTCACCTCATTCATCTACTTCTATTTCTTCACCGCCATCCCGCTCACCCAGGTTCCCGAGCGGCTCTTCAACGCCCTGAACGCGTTCCCGTTGATGGCCATCCCGTTCTTCATCGTGGCGGCCAACCTCATGAGTCGCGGCGGAATCAGCAAGCGCCTGATCGCCGCGTCAAACGCCCTCGTCGGGCAGTTCCGCGGCGGCCTGGCCATGACGGCCGTTCTGGCGTGCATGTTCTTCGCGGCCATCTCCGGCTCGAGCCCGGCCACCGTGGTTGCCGTGGGTACCCTCATCATCCCGGCCATGATCAAGAGCGGTTACGGCAAGGACTTCTCCACCGGTCTTGTCACCACGTCGGGCTCCCTCGGCATCCTGATTCCGCCGTCGATCCCGCTGATCGTCTATGGAATCTCCACAGAGCAGTCGATCGGTGACCTCTTCGTCGCCGGGATCGGGCCGGGCATCATGGCCGGTATCGGGCTGCTGATCCTCGCCGTCGTCGTGTCCCGGCGCAAGAAATACGGCATGGGCCTGAACGCCATCCGCATGAGCAAGTACGAGCGCTTCACCGCGCTGCGGGACGCCTCGCTCAGCCTGTTCCTGCCGATCTTCGTGCTCGGTGGAATCTACACCGGCATCTTCACCCCCACCGAAGCTGCGGCGATGGCTGTGTTCTACGCCCTCATCGTGTCGATCTTCGTTTACAAGGAGATCAAGCTCAAGGACATGCCGTCGATTCTGATGGCGTCTGCGCGGACATCGTCGATGGTGATGTTCATCGTGGCCTCGGGAATCCTGTTCTCTTTCGTGCTCACGGCCGAACGCATCCCGGGCCAGGTGAGCGAGGCGCTGCTGGCCTCGGAACTCACCCCGGTGATGTTCCTCATCATGGTGAACGTGCTCCTGCTCGTGGTGGGAATGTTCATGGAGACCTCGAGCGCCATTCTGATTCTCGCTCCGGTGCTGCTGCCGGTGGCGATGGAACTCGGCGTCGACCCGATCCACTTCGGCATCATCATGGTGCTGAACCTGGAGATCGGAATGATGACTCCACCGCTCGGGCTCAACCTGTTCGTGGCGAGTGGGCTCACGGGAATGAACATCCTCAGAGTGGCCAAGGCGTGTTTGCCGAGCGTCGGTGTGTTGTTGATTGCGCTCGTCATCGTGACGTTCGTTCCGCAGCTCTCCACCTTCGCGCTCTAGCCGGCCGGCGTCACGCCGGGGTCGTTCGATTTAGTCGGGCGGCTCCGGCGCGACGTGCTGCGAGGCGGACGTGCGCTCGTCGAAGTGGGCGGCCAGCAATTCGCCAGCGTGCTCCACGTGTGACTGCATGGCCACGCGGGTGCCCTGCGCGTCATGAGAGCGGATGCGCGCCAGTAGCTGAGCGTGATCGTTAGCCGTGGCGTCCGGCCATCCCTGGATGCTCGAATAGAACCGCCGCGGCACATACCGCGTCATGAGCCCGAGCGCCCAGATGATCTTCGGCGCCCCGGCGATCAGGTTGATCTCGCGGTGGAAGGCATGGTTCTTCTCCTCGAGCAGCTCAAGGTTGCCGCGCGCCGCGGCCGCGATCAGTTCGTGGTGCAGCGCCTCGAGCTCGGAGATGTCCTCGGGTGTGGCGGCCACGGCGGCCCGTGCGGCCAACTCGCCGGCGATCAGGGCCTGCACCGTGAAGAGGTCTCGCACGTCCTGCCCGGTGAGCACAGCGACCTGGAACCCGCGCCGGGGCACGAGCTCGAGAAAGCCTTCCACCCGCAATGCCTGCAACGCCTCGCGTGCCGGGGTCGTGGAGATGCCCAGTGCGGCGCCGATCGTCTCGGCTCGCACGGCCGCCCCGGGCGGCAGCTCGCCGGACATGATCAGTCCCCGCACGTAGCCAGAGGCCTCGTCGCTCAGTTGCGGGCGCGCGCGCGGCGCGGGGCGGCGGGAGGGCATCGCGGGTCCAATCTCGGGCAGGGGTACTCCTAAGTTACGGCAGTGCAGCTAGAGCGACAGCCCGAGCTCGGCCAGGATCTGCTCGGTGTGCTGCCCGATTGCGGGCACCGGATCCATGCGAAATCCGGTCTCGCGGCTCGTCACCGGGGGAATCAGGCTCCGCACACGGCCCACGGGCGAGTCGACGTTCTGCCACCGGCCGCGTTCGGCCAGCTGCGGATGCGCGGAGAAGTCATGCATGCTGCGTAGCTGCGCGTTGGCGATATTGGCACGGTCCAGTCGGGCGAGCACTTCCACGGAGTCCAGGCCACCGAGCACCTCGAGAATCGCCGCATGCAGCGCGGGTCGGTTCTGCACCCGTAGGGCATTGCCCCGAAAATCCGGGTGCTCCCCGAGGAGCGGGCTTCCGAGCACGTCCGTGCAGAAGGCCGCCCATTCGCGCTCGTTCTGGATGCCGAAGAATACGGTTCCGTCCGCCGTGTCGAAGGGGCCGTAGGGGGCAATCGATGCGTGCTGTGCGCCGTTACGCTGTGGGGGAGTGCCGCCGTACTCTGCAAAGAAATAGGGCTGCTGCATCCACTCGCCCAGCGCCTCGAGCATGGACACCTCCAGTACGTCGCCGCGTCCGGTCGTCGCGCGTTGCAAAAGCGCGGTGAGGATTCCGGAGAAGGTGTACATGCCGGCGCAGACATCCGCGATCGACACGCCCACCTTGGCCGGGTCCTCGGGTGTGCCGGTGACGCTGAGCAGGCCGGCCTCGCACTGTACGAGTAGGTCGTAGGCCTTTTTCTGCTCGTAACTTCCGCCGCGGCCGTAGCCCGAGATGGAGGCGTGGATGAGTCGAGGGTTGAGCGCGAGGGCCTCATCGGGCCCCAGGCCGAGTCGCTCCACCGCCCCCGGAGCGAGGTTCTGCACGAGCACGTCCGCGCGGCCGACGAGCTCACGCAGCACAGTGAGGCCCGACTCGCTCTTCAGGTCGAGCACGATGCTCTCTTTACTGCGATTGAGCCACACGAAGTAGCTCGACATGCCGTGCACGGTCTCGTCGTAGCCGCGGGCGAAGTCGCCGGTGTCCCGCTCTACTTTAATCACCCGGGCGCCGAGGTCGGCCAGCTGGCGGGTGGCAAAGGGCGCGGCAACAGCCTGCTCGAGGGAGACGACAGTGAGCCCGGCCAGCGGTAGCGCGCGCATTCTCTAGTTCGCTTCGGGCGTCGCCGGCAGGCTCGCCTCGCTGGGGCGGGTGTCGTCGAGGTCGGGCAGGTGTCCCTGGCGGTAGACCATGAAGGTGCGCTGGTAGCTCATCACAATGACGCTGTCTTGGTTGTAGCCCTCTGTCGCCACGGTCACCAGGCCCAGGCTGGGCCGGGACTTCGAGGCACGGGTGGCCAGCACCTTGGAGCGAGAGTAGATGGTGTCGCCCTCGAAGACGGGGCTGGGCATGCGCACTTCGTCCCAGCCGAGATTAGCGAACACGTTCATCGACAGGTCGATCGTCGACTGCCCGGTGACCAGGGCGAGGATGAAGGTGGAGTTCACGAGCGGCAGCTTGTACTCGGTGCGTAGTGCAAAGTTGCTGTCGATATGCGTCTTGGCCACGTTCTGCGTCATCAGCGTGAACATCTGGTTGTCGCCCTCGGTGACGGTCTTGCCCAACGGGTGGTAGTAGATGTCACCGACCGCGAAGTCCTCCCACAGGCGACCGGTCCAGCCCGCAATGACGCGGCCGGAGGAATCGGGGGACAGGGTGTGCTCGGTCATGAGTCGGTCTCCTCGTGCGGTGAATATATTATCTTTCCCCGTCAGTTTCCGCGAGAAATAAGACAAAGTCAAGTGACCGAAACACCTAAAGATGCCTCTAGCGCGCGGTAAATATATTATGTAGGGTCGTATCGACCCGTTCACCCGGCACTCGTTAAGGAGCCCCATGCCAGATCTGCTCGACATCGCAACGGCCACCCCGCAGGCTTCGCCGGAACTGTCTGTCGACGAGATCCGCCAGTTCACCAGGGACCTCTGCGCAGGGTTCCCCGACGAGTACTGGCGCCAGAGCGACCGCGACCGGAGCTACCCGCAGGAGTTCGTGGAGACCCTCACCCGCGCCCGGTTGCTCAGCGCCCTCATTCCCACCGAGTACGGCGGCCTCGGCTACACGCTCACCCAGGCGAGCGTGATCATGGAAGAGATCAACCGTTCCGGCGGTCACTCCGCGGCGTGCCACGCCCAGATGTACATCATGGGCGCGCTGCTGCGCCACGGTACGACCGCCCAGAAGGAGCAGTACCTGCCCGAGATCGCTGCGGGCCGCCTGAGACTGCAGGCATTCTCGGTCACTGAAGACGCTGCGGGGCTCGACACCACGAGCATTCTCACGCGGGCCGAGGCCGACGGCGACGACTTCGTCATTACCGGCCACAAGAACTGGACGAGCCGCATCAACGACTCCGACCTGGCCATGATGCTCGCCCGCACGAGCGACCGGGGTGACGACAAGACCGTGGGGCTCACCCTGTTCCTCGTGGACCTCCGCCAGGTTCGGGCCGAACAGCCGGACACCCTCGAGACCATTCCGGTGCGCACCATGTTCAACTACGCCACCAATCAGGTGCACTACCGGGGCGTGCGCGTGCCTAAGAGCGCCGTGATCGGCGACGTCGATCGGGGCTTCCGGTACGTTCTCGATGGCTGGAACGCCGAGCGCATCCTGCTCTCGGCCGAAGCCATTGGCGACGGCTACTGGTTCAGTGCCCGGGCCAGTGCCTACGCGAACACCCGAGAGGTCTTCGGTCGCGCAATTGGTAGCAACCAGGGCGTGCAGTTTCCCATCGCCGACGCCTACATGAAGGTTCGTGCGGCCGATCTCATGCGTTACGAGGCGGCCCGTCTCTTCGACGCGGGCCTCCCGTGTGGCGCGGAGGCCAACATGGCCAAACACCTCTCCTCGGAGGCGAGCTGGGCCGCCGCGAACGCCTGCCTCGACACCCACGGGGGCTACGGGTTCGTGGACGAGTATGACGTGGAGCGCAAGTTTCGCGAGACGCGCATGTTCCAAACCGCGCCCGTGAGCAACAACCTGATCAAGAGCTTCGTGGCCACCAAGGTTCTCGGCCTACCTCGCTCGTACTGACCCGCGCCCACCCCGCCCCCGTCCGCCCGCGCCCGCCCGCGCCCGCGCCCACCCCACCCCACCCTCGCCCGCCCGCTCGCGCCCATTCCGCTGGTCGAGCAGCGGGCCCGCTTTTGGCCCGCGCCCGTCGAGACCTCGTGAGCCGGTCTCGGGAGGTGGCTGGCGGGGTCTCGATCTCGATCCAAGCGCTCGCCAGCTCGCCGCTCGACCAACGGAAGAGAACAAGAAATATGTACACCACAGCCATCACCGCCCTGTTCGTTCCCGGCGACCGTCCGGAGCGCTTTCGCAAGGCCATTGCTTCGGCGGCTGACGTAGTGATCATCGACCTCGAAGACGCTGTCGCCCCCGAGGCGAAAGCGGATGCCCTCGCCGCCATCCTGCAGCATCTCGCCCCCGGGCCCGACACGGTTCACGCACTCGTGCGCGTGAACGCCGAACGGTCTGCGACCCTGGCCGCAGAGCTGGCCGCCCTCCGCGACCTCGCGGCGAGGCCCGGCCACGGGCTGCTCGGGCTTGTCGTGCCCAAGGCCGAGAATCCCGAGCTGCTGCGCGAGATCTCGGCCAAGTTCACCGGGCTCGCCCTCGTGGCCCTGATCGAGTCCGCACTCGGTGTGCAGAACGCGCCGGAGCTGGCCCGGGTGCCCGGTGTTACACGGCTGGCCTTCGGTGCCATCGACTATGCGCTCGACATCGACGCCGGTCCGGGTGACCGCGTGCTCGACTACGCCAGGTCGGCCATCGTCGTGGCCTCGCGTGCGGCCGGCCTCGAAGGGCCCCTGGACTCACCCAGCGTGCAGATCCGTGACGCCGGGGTTGTGGCCGAATCCGCCGCGCTGGCTCGGCAGTTCGGGTTCGGTGGCAAGCTCTGCATCCACCCCGCTCAGCTTGAACCGGTGGCCGCCGCGTTTCGCCCGACCCCGGCCGAGGTCGAGTGGGCACACAGCGTTATCGGTGCGACCGGCGGTGCCGCCCAGGTGGATGGGCAGATGATCGACCGCCCGGTCATGCTCCGGGCCGAGCGCATCCTCGCTCGCTGCGTGCCAGTGCCAGTGCCCGTGCCCGCGTGAGCAGGCCGGCGTGCGGCTCAGTCGTTGGTGATGTCGAACGGGTCGGCCGGCGGCTTGCCGGTGTAACGTGCGTTCAGCGCGATGAAGCTGCGCGAGATGTGGTGTTCAAGCGCCAGGCCGGCCGCCTCGGCGTCACCGGCGCGCACCGCCTCGAGCATTGCCCGGTGCTCTGCCTCGGAGTCCTCGGCCGGCTGCGGGGAGTCCAGCAGCAGGTCCCACGGGAAGACCCGCCAGAGCGCGTCGATCTCGTCGACCAGGCTTGGCACGCCGCAACGCTCGTAGAAGAAGAAGTGGAAGCGCTTGTTCAGCTGGCGGGCGGCATCCGAATCGTGCCGCGCGGTGGCCGCGTTCAGCTCGTCGAGCAGCAGATCGGCCTGACGCAGCTCGAGGGGGGAGAGCCGGATGGCCGCGCGCCGCATGGCGTAGCTCTCGGTGAGTCGGCGAATGATGTAGGTGGCCTTGGCCCGCTCAAAGTTGATGCCGGCCACGCGCACGCCTCGCCGCGGTTCGCTCACCACGAGGTTTTCGGCCTCGAGGGCGCGCAGCGCCTCACGCACGGGGGTGATGCTGCTGCTGAACTGGCGGGCCAGTTCATCCTGCGGCAGCTTCGCGCCGCGGGGCAGTTCGCCGCTGAGAATCAGGCGTCGCAGCTCGTCGACGATCTGGTCCCGTTTTGTCGGGGGAGCCTCAGTCATTCCCATCCGCTTTCCTCGCACTTTTCGCCCGGGCGGCGGTTCAACGCCTCACTCTATCCGAACATTATCGACCGAACGAGGGGTAGATGCCTCCGTTCTCAAATGATACATTGTTTAGAGAATCATGCATTTTATCCTCAGTGTTGAAGGTTGAATATGTCCCAGTCTCTGCCCCTTGAGGGCATCACGGTCGTTTCCTGCGAACACGCCGTCGCCGCACCGCTGGCCACGCGTCACCTCGCCGACCAGGGTGCCCGGGTGATCAAGATCGAACGACCCGGCGCCGGCGATTTCGCCCGCGGCTACGACGAGACCGTGAACGGGCTTTCCAGTCACTTCGTCTGGCTCAACCGCAACAAGGAGAGCCTCGCTCTGGATCTCAAGCGGCCAGAAGCCATCGAGATCATGCACGAGCTGCTCGCCACCGCCGACGTCTTCGTGCAAAATCTCGCACCGGATGCCGCGGCTCGCCTCGGGCTCGGCGCCGCCGAACTGCGCGAGCGTTACCCGAAACTGATCACCTGCTCCATCAGCGGATACGGCAGCAGCGGCCCCTACCGTGACGCCAAGGCCTACGACCTGTTGATCCAGAGCGAAGCCGGCCTGGTGGCGATCACCGGAACCCCGGATGCCCCCGCGAAGACCGGTATCCCTACGGCGGACATCGGCGCCGGCATGTACGCCCTCTCTGGAATCCTCACCGCGCTGGTGCACCGCGAGCGCACCGGCGAAGGCTCGGAGGTCGAGGTGAGCCTGTTCGACTCCGTGGTGGAGTGGATGGGCTTTCCCCTCTATTACACCGAATACGGTGGAACCGCCCCGGCACGGGCTGGCACCAGCCACGCGTCGATCGCCCCGTACGGAACATTCCGCGCCGGAGACGGTGTTGACGTGGTGCTCTCGGTGCAGAACGACCGCGAGTGGGCCTCGTTCTGCACCGGAGTGCTCGAACGGCCGGACCTCGTCGGCGACGACCGTTTCGCCACCAGCAGTGTGCGCCTGACGCACCGGGACGAGCTGCATGCCCTGGTCGATGCGGTCTTCGCCTCCCACGACGGGGCCGAGATGGAACGCCGCCTCGCCGACGCGAAGGTGGCCTTCGCTCGGCAGCGCGAGGTGAAAGACGTGCTCACCCACCCCCAGCTCACCGCACGAGATCGCTGGCGCACGGTGGAGACCTCGGCCGGTCCGGTGCGGGCGCTGCTGCCGGCCGTCACAGTGGTGGGGCAAGCTGTGCGCATGGACAGGGTGCCCGACGTGGGTGCCGACACCCGATCGATCCTGGGCGACCTCGGTTACAGCTCCGCCGCCATTGACGAGCTCAGCGGCACGGGGGTGCTGCGATGAGCGAGTTCACCTACGTCGACCAGTTGCCCCTCGGCCCCACCGATACCCCGATGCGCAGGCTCGACGTGGCCGGCTACCGTCTGCGTGGCAGTTGCGACGAGACCGTGCTCGAGGTGGACCAGTCTGCCATCGAGGCCCTCGCCGACGCGGCGTTCCGCGACCTGGCCCACTTTCTGCGTCCCGCCCACCTCGCGCAGCTGCGCCGCATCATCGACGACCCACAGTCCTCAGCGAACGACCGGTACGTTGCGCTCGACCTGCTGCAGAACGCCAACGTCGCTTCCGGCGGTGTGCTGCCGATGTGCCAGGACACCGGAACCGCCATCATCTCCGCCAAGCGCGGCCACCGCATCCAGACCGACGGAACGGATGCCCGCAGCCTCAGCCACGGGGTCTACCAGGCCTACCAGGACCTCAACCTGCGCTACTCGCAGATGTCCCCGGTGACCATGTGGACCGAGGTGAACACCCAGAACAACCTGCCCGCGCAGATCGAGATCGGCCTCGGGCAGGGCCTCGAGTATGAATTCCTGTTCATGGCCAAGGGCGGCGGCAGCGCCAACAAGAGTTTCCTCTACCAGGAGACCAAATCGATCCTCGACGAGGAGCGCATGCTCGCGTTCCTCACAGAGAAGATCGAGAGCATCGGAACCGCGGCCTGCCCGCCTTACCACCTCGCCGTGGTGATCGGCGGAACGAGCGCCGAGTTCGCCCTGAAGACCGCCAAGCTCGCCTCGGCCCACTACCTCGACACCCTGCCGGAGGAGGGCAGTGATGCCGGCCACGGCTACCGCGACCAGGACTTCGAGCAGAAGGTGTTCGAGCTCACGACGCAGCTCGGCTTCGGTGCCCAGTTCGGCGGCAAGTACTTCTGCCACGACGTGCGGGTGGTGCGGTTGCCGCGCCACGGCGGCTCGCTGCCCATCGCGATCGCGGTGTCGTGCTCCGCCGATCGTCAGGTGCTCGGCCGCATCACGCCGGAGGGCGTGTTCCTCGAGGAGCTCGAACGCGACCCGGCTCGGTTCATTCCGAGCACCGGGCTGGCGGAGATAACGGATGCGTCGGCATCCGTCGCCATCGACCTCACGGTGCCCATGATCGAGATTCGTGCCCAGTTGAGCGCCTGCACCGTGAGCACGCGCCTCTCGCTCACCGGCACCCTGATTGTGGGTCGCGACATCGTGCACGCGAAGATTCGCGAGCGGGTGGCGCGGGGCGAGGGGGTGCCGGACTACCTGCTCGAGCACCCCATCTACTATGCCGGTCCCGCGAAAACTCCAGAGGGGCTGCCGTCGGGTTCGTTCGGGCCCACGACGGCCGGTCGTATGGACGGCTATGTCGCCGAATTCCAGGCGCTCGGCGCCTCGCTCGTGATGCTCGCCAAGGGCAACCGATCGGCGGCCGTCACGGCGTCCTGCGAGGCGAATGGCGGGTTCTACCTCGGCTCGGTGGGCGGCCCGGCCGCGCGGCTGGCGCAGGACTGCATCCGCTCTGTCGAGGTGATCGACTATGCAGAGCTCGGCATGGAAGCCGTCTTCCGCGTGGAGGTCGAGAACTTTCCAGCCTTCCTCGTGGTGGATGACAAGGGCAACGACTTCTTCCAGAAAGACGACCGCACCTTCGTGGGTCTCAGCCCCACCCGCCTGCGCACCGGATCGCTATGAAAGGCACCGACATGAGCACCATCTCGCACCGTCTCGCCGCCCACACCGTGGCCGACCACCCTGTGTCGCCCGAGCTCGCGGAGTGGATGCGGCTGTTGCTGCTGGACTACCACGCCATCACCGGCGGGGGTTTCCACCGCGATTCGGCGGTCGCGGCCCGCGCGGCGATCGAGATTTCGGAGCAGGCCACGGCCTTCTTCCCGGCCGCCCTGCATGGGGTGGACGGCGCCGGAACGAGCGGCTTCGCCACCGTGGAAAGTGCCGCCCTCGTGAACGGCATCACGGCGCACGGCCTCGAACTTGACGATACGTTCGAGGAGTCATCGCTGCACCCCGGCGTGGTCATCTTTCCGGCCGTGCTTGCGCTCGCCAGCACCCGGCAGGCACTTACCGGCGAGGTGCTGGCGGCGGCCATCGTAGGCTACGACGTGATGTGCTCGGTGGGAGTGCTGCTCGGCGCCCGGGAGAGTTACGGGCGTGGGTTCCACCCCACCGGGGTGGCCGGGTGCGTCGGCGCTGCGGCATCCGCTGCCCGCCTGCTCAGTCTCACGGTGGAGCAGACCATGCACGCGCTGGGATTGGCCGCGAACATGGCGTCGGGTTCACTCGAATTTCTGGCCGACGGATCGTGGACCAAACGGCTCAACGCCGGGCACGCCGCGGCCACCGGCATCCGTGCAGCCAAGCTCGCCGCCGCTGGATTCACCGCGCCGGCCACCGCGATCGAGGGTCGGGACGGCTTCCTGATGCAGTACGGCGCGGGCGTCGTGGCGGGCAGGGAGTTGGCGCTCGAGTTTGGGCGCAGCGCTCTCGACACCTCGATCAAGTTCTACCCCTGCTGCCGCTACATGCACGGCAACATCGACCTGCTGCGGCACATTCGCGAGCAGAACCCGACGCTCACCATCGACGATGTGGCGCGCATTCGTGTCGGTGTGATTCAGGCGGGAGCGTCGCTCGTGTCAGAGCCCGCAGCTCGCAAACTCGTGGTGAACACCCCCGTGGACGCCCAGTTCAACATGCCGTTCGGCGCGGCGGTCGCGCTCGCGACCGGGCGCGCCACGGTCGACCAGTTCGACGACGCTCCTGCGGTGGCAGCCGAGCTGATGGAGTGGATGACGAAGGTCGAGTGCTACCGCAGCGACTCGCTCGAGGCAGCGTTCCCGGCGCGCTGGCAGGCCGAGGTGCAGGTGGTACTTCGCGACGGAACCGTGATCGAGAAGAGCGAGGAATCCTTCCGGGGGGCGCCGGGCGACCGGGCGACATGGGCCGACATCGTGCAGAAGGCGGAAGGGCTGATCGGAGCGGATGCGGCGAATGCGCTCGCCGCATCCGTTGCCGACCTCGGCGACTCCGCGGTACTTGGTGGCGGCGTGGCGGTGGGCACCGGAACTCTCGCTGTCTCACGTGCGTAAGTGATGCGCCGGCGCGAGTCGGGCTCCGGTGCGGTGGTGCTCGCGGTGGGAGCCACCATCACGGGCGGACTGCCGGTGTTCCTGCTCGGCGCCCTGTTCGTGCAGATCCAGCTGGATGTGCCGGCTCCGCAGTGGGTGCTCGGCGCCGCGGTAGCCAGCTACTGGGGCACGGCCGCGGTGATGTCGTTGCTCGCCGGTCGGGTGGTGTCGTGGTTGGGCATCCGCTCGGCGACGCTGCTCGGGGTGGTCGTGGGTGTGCTGAGCCTGGCTGGCGGCGCGTTCCTGGTGCCGTCCTGGCCCTGGTTGCTGGTGTGGGCCGCTGTCGGCGGGGTGTCCAACGGCATCAGCCATCCGGCGGCGAACCAGCTGATCAACTTGCGGGTGCGGCGCGGCATGCTCGCGACGGCGTTCGGCATCAAGCAGGCCGCGATACCGTTCTCTGCATTCCTGGCCGGGCTCGCTGTGCCTGCCCTCGCGCTCACTCTGGGCTGGCACTGGGGGTTCGGACTGGCGAGTCTGTTCGCGCTCGCCGTGGGCGGTCTGTTCTGGTGGTCGGTGCCGCGCGGGGAGCTCTCGCGGCATCGGCAGGGCGGCTCGCATGTTCCCTTGACTCCGCCGCTGATGAAATACCTGATGCTCATGACGAGCGTCACCACGCTCTCGGCCGCGGCCACCGGTGCCGTCACGGCGTACGCGGTGATCAGCGGCATCGAGCGCGGCCTTCCGTTGGCGTGGGCAGGTATCCTGCTGAGCGTCGGCGGCCTGCTCAGCGTCATCGTGCGCGTGGTGGTGGGCCGCATCGCCGACCGGGCCAACAGCAGTTTCGCGCTCGCGACCGTCGCCACCATGATGTGCGTCGGCGGCGCGGGCGTGCTGCTGATGGCCGTCGACACGCAGTGGACGTTCGTGGTGGGCATGCTGCTCGCCCTTGGCATCGGGTGGGGCTGGCCTGGGCTCACCCACTTTGTGGTGTCCAGGGTGGCCGGTCCGGCCACGCCGAGCGCCACCGGCATCATGCAAATCGGCACCTACGTTGGCAGCGGCGCCGGTCCGCTCGCGTTCGGCCTGCTCTACACGGCGGTGCCCGAGGTGGCGCTGTGGATCATCGTGGGCGCGGTGCAGATCGTGGCTGGGTACATAGCCGTGGTGCTCGCCCGAACGACTCCGCCCCCGGTTCCGGTCGCCTGAACTCTGCTTCTCTACACACTGTCAAGGGAGACATCATGACCACACTGTTCATCGGCCTCGGCAAAATGGGCGACCCGATGGTGCGCCGGTATGCGCCCACCCACGAGGTGCTGCTGTACGACGTGGATGCCGCGGTGAGTGGCTCGCTCGCCGCAGCGGTGGGCGGTAGGGCGCTGGCCGGCCTTGACGACCTGCCCGCGGGCATCCGTACCGTGATCCTGATGCTGCCCAACAGTCGCATCGTCGAATCCGTAGTGGGCCTGCTGTTCGTGCAGCTTGAGCCCGGCGCCCTGGTGGTCGATATGGGGTCGTCGGAGCCGCACAGCACGCAGCGGCTCGCGGGGGAGGCGGCCGCGGCGGGAATCGCATTTGTTGATGCCCCGGTATCGGGCGGGGTGGCGAAAGCCCGGGTGGGGGAGCTCTCGATCATGGTCGGTGGAGCCGCCGCCGACCGCGAGCGGTCTATGGAGCACTTGGCGCCCCTCGGAACGAGCATCACGCAGGTGGGGCCGAGCGGCTCCGGTCATGCCGCGAAGGCGCTCAACAACCTGCTCTCGGCCACCAACCTCACGGCCGCGGCCGAGATCTTCACGGTGGCGCGCACCTTCGGCATCGACGCGGCGGTGATGCTCGACGTGGTGAATTCCTCCACCGGGCGCAGCCAGGCCACCGAGGTGAAATACGCCAAGCACGTGCTCAACGGCACGTTCGATTCGGGCTTCTCGCTCGACCTGATGCTCAAAGACGTGGCGATCGCTCAGGCGCTCGGCGCGGGGCTGTCGACGCCGATCACCGACAAAACCGTGGGGGTGCTCGCTGAGGCCCGTCGGGTGCTCGGTGACGCCGGCCCGCTGCACGCCGTGCCTCTGGACCACACCGAGGTCGTGCGCTACGTCGAAACCGTCAATCGGGTCGAGCTTCGATCCGAACCAGCACTGTCCGAACCAGCACTGTCCGAACCAGAAGGAGCAGCTCATGTCTGAGAACCCACAGGACTACATCGACGAGATGGCCCGTAAGCGTGGTTATGTGCTCGATTATCACAAGGTGATGGCGAAGCAGGACTTCCCGGTGCTGCAGGCCGCGAACCACCTGGTGTCGGCGGCATACCTCGACCAGCGCACGCTCGATCGGCGCACCAAGGAGCTCATCTTTATTGTGAGCCTCACGGTGATGCGCGCGGCGAAAGGGCACATCCAGAGCCACATCAGGGTGGCTCTCGATCTCGGGGTGTCGGCGACCGAGATTCTGGAGGCGATCGAGATCTCGCTTCCCGAGGCCGGAATCGTGGCCTTCCAGGGCGGCTTCGAGGCGTGGCGTGAGGTGGTCGGAGCGGATGGCATCGAGCCCAGAGTGAGCGTGCACGAGGGCGGCTCGGGCGCCGGCGCGTAGTTGCCCCGGCGCGTCACGCCCATTCTTCAGACCCAGTACCTAGTTGGAGGCTCTACCCATGTCCATTCGCACTCACCGCATCGCGGTTATCCCCGGCGACGGAATCGGCACCGAAGTGATGCCCCCGGCGCAACGCTTGCTCGAGCTGGCCGGAAACCGTTTCGGCTTCGCGTTCGAGTGGCAGACCTTCGACTGGAGCTGCGAATATTACGCCCGCACCGGCGCCATGATGCCAGCCAACGGACTTGAGCAGCTCGCCGAGTGCGACCAGATCCTGCTCGGTGCCGTCGGGTTTCCGGGTGTGCCCGACCACGTTTCGCTGTGGGGCTTGCTCATCCCCATTCGCCGGGCGTTCCAGCAATACATCAACCTGCGCCCGATCAAGCTGCTCCCGGGTATCGAGAGCCCCTTACGCAACGTGCCAGCAGGCGGGATCGACTTTCAGGTGGTGCGCGAGAACAACGAAGGCGAGTACTCCGAAAGCGGCGGGCGCCTGTATCGCGGGCTGCCGCAGGAGGTCGCCATCCAGGAGTCGATCTTCACGCGCTTCGGGGTGACCCGCGCCATGAACTACGCCATCACCCTCGCCGAACATCGCCAGGGGCGACTGGCCAGCGCTACCAAGTCCAACGGCATCATTCACACCATGCCCTTCTGGGACGAGATTCTGCGCGAACTCGGCCAGCAGCATCCGCAGCTCGAGATCTCGGAGTACCACATCGATGCGCTCGCGGCGCTGTTCGTGCTCGACCCGGGCCGCTTCGACGTGGTCGTGGCGTCGAACCTGTTTGGCGATATTCTCACCGACCTCGGGGCGGCCATCATCGGCAGCATCGGTATCGCGCCCTCGGCCAACCTCAACCCGGAGGGAGAGTTCCCCTCGATGTTCGAGCCCGTGCACGGGTCGGCGCCCGACATCGCCGGCCAGGGCAAGGCGAACCCGCTCGGTCAGGTCTGGGCTGCATCGATGATGCTCGACCACCTCGGCCACCCCGAGGCCGGTGCCGCGCTCGTGGACACCATGGGTCATGTGCTGGTTGAAACGGATGTGCGCACGCCCGATCTCGGCGGACGCGCCACCACCGAGGAGGTCTCCGACGCTCTCGCAGTCGCCTTCGCCACCGTGACGGCCGAGGCGGTGCTGCGATGAGAATCGTCGACGTACGCGAAGCGACAATGCCTATCAGCTCGCCGATTCGGAACGCCTTCATCGACTTCAGCAAAATGACCCTGAGCGTGGTCGCCGTCGTCACCGACGTGGTGCGCGACGGTCGCCCGGTGGTGGGCTACGGCTTCAACTCCAACGGCCGGTACGGCCAGGGCGCCATCATTCGCGAGCGTCTCCTGCCGCGCCTGCTCGAGGCGGATCCCGCGTCGCTGCTCGATCCCCTGCGCGACAACCTCGATCCGGAGCGTATCTGGAACACCATGATGATCAACGAAAAGCCCGGCGGGCACGGTGAACGCTCGGTCGCGGTCGGAGCCGTTGACATGGCCGTGTGGGATGCCGTGGCCAAGATCGAAGAGAAGCCGCTGTTCCAGCTGCTTGCCGAACGATTCGGCACCGGCGCACCCAACCGGGAGGTGTTCGTGTACGCCGCTGGCGGCTATTACCAGCCCGGGCGAGGCCTCACCGGCCTGACCGATGAAATGCAGAGCTACTTCGATCGCGGGTACACCGTGGTGAAGGCCAAGATCGGCGGAGCGCCGCTGGCCGAAGATCTGCAGCGCATCGAAGCGGTGCTGGGCATGCTCGAGCCGCACCAGCGCCTTGCCGTGGATGCCAACGGTCGCTTCGACCAGGCCACCGCCGTGGAGTACGCGAAGGCTTTGTCGCAGTACGACCTGTTCTGGTACGAGGAGCCCGTGGACCCCCTGGACTTCGAGGCGCAGGCCGCGGTGGCCGCCGCCTACGACAAGCCCATCGCCACCGGAGAGAACCTCTTCTCCATGCAGGACGCCCGCAACCTGATTCGCTACGGCGGCCTGCGACCCGAGAAGGACTGGCTGCAGTTCGACTGCGCGCTGAGCTACGGCCTCGTGGAATACCTGCGCACCCTCGACATGCTCGACGACAACGGATGGTCTCGCGCGCGTTGCATCCCGCACGGCGGCCACCAGATGTCGCTCAACATCGCCGCCGGCCTCGGCCTCGGCGGTAACGAGAGCTACCCCGACCTCTTCCAGCCCTTCGGTGGCTTCCCAGATGGGGCGGAGGTCGTGAACGGCTTTGTCACCATGCCCGACCTGCCCGGGATCGGGTTCGAGGGCAAGTCCGACCTGTATGCGGTGATGCGAGCGCTGGGGGAGCCTGCGCTGGCCATGTAGGCAGGGCGCCGGCCCCGCTGCCGCCCCCGACTCTCAGACTCGGCCCGCCCGGTCTACTAGGGAAACGCATCGTGTTCCCCATCCCGTTGGTCGAGGAGCGAGGTACGAGCGTCTCGACCCCGCAAGCCGACCCTCAAACTCGGCTCACCCGGTGTCGATCGCTCCTTCGTCGCGCCTCGACCAGCGGGATACCAGCCTCTTCGTGCTCGGACCCGCGCCCTGCTCGTGCCGCCCATTACCGCTTGTAGTGCGGTCCGTCGTGGCCTTTCGGTGCTGGCACCGGCGGTCGCCCGCCTCGTCGCGGAGTTCTCCTCGGATCGACACTGGCCGGTGGGATGAAGTACACCACGTTATCCTTCACGACCACGTCCCAGCCTTCGCGGTGGATCCGATGATGGCACGCACTACACAGCATCACGCAGTTGGCTTGATTGGTCGGCCCGTCATGCGCTTTGTACCAACGAATGTGATGACCCTCGGCATAGCTCGGCGGCCTGTTACACCCCGCCGTGGCGCAGCCGCCGTCCCTCTCGATGGCCGCGAGCTTCTGCGCCGTCGTAAAGAGCCGTTTTCGGAGGCCGAAGTCGAGAACCTCGCTCTTGCCACCGAGGACCATCGGGATCAGACACGCCTCCGCGGCCATCTTTCGGGCCGTTCCGGCGGAGATCGGCTGCTCGATCCCGTCCAACTGGGCTTCACCCAAACCGCTCTGCAGGGATTCAAGGGTCATCCGCACGATGATCGTCGTGTGATCCAGCGCCCCGAGCCCCTCCGTGCAGGAGAGGGCGTGACGCACGATGTCGATGAAGGCATCGAAGTTCAGTTGCGGCATCGTGCGGCCGTCGCCGATGATCTCGTGGTTGTCGCCGCACCCGTCCGGGTCGTCCTGGGCTTCAAACCGCGGCTTGCGCAGTTCCGCGCTGGTCATCCCGTCGATCGCGGTGTCCAGGTACGCCGCTGACACCGGGTCGGCGTCGAGAATGTAGCGTTTCATGCCGTTGGGCAGCACCATTCGCTTCAATCCTCGCCGCGACACGAGTACCTCTTCACGGGGTTCCACCCCATCCACGTCGAGGGCGTCCCGGTAGCGAATGGAGAGCTTCCGCACCGAATCGACCGGGTTGGTTACCGCGAACTCCACCAGCTCTTTCTCCGCCGCGTCGAGGTCTTCGGTCGTCGCCCGAGGGGCGGCCTGCTCGAGGTTCGCGGTGATGTACAGCGCCGAATCCACGGTGAGTTCCCCGGCATTGACCGCTCGAGCGACCTCCGCGTACTCCGGTGGCAGGTGCTCACCGATCAGGCTCGTCCGAGGCTTCGTCGCCTTCCCCACCCTCACCAACCGCCCGGCCTCCGCCATCGAGATGTGCCCGATATCGGTCAGGGCGGCGGCGGCGTTTCGGTTACCCGTTTGAGCGGCGATGCCGGTGTCGTGTTCGAACCTGTCATTGAGTTCACCCGCCTCCCGAATCAGCAGAGCCTGCCCCAACCTGACCACCTCAAACGTGGCCGCCATGCTGGCCAGCAAACCCGCGTTCGTCATCCGCTGCACATCCACCCCGGCGTCGGGTTCCTCCTCAGTGCACACACCACCACCCAGGGAGTGAGAGTACGTGTCGGCGAGTGCCGCCGTACTCTCGATGAGGTGGTCCGTTGAAGTGGTCATGGCTCAATTTTCCCAGCGACCACTGACATTCACGGGCTCTAAACGGCCCTGATCGGGTCATTCTGTGAAAAACTCCCAAAGATTTTTACCTGTGGAGGAGAAGCTCGCTCGGTGGTTTTAGGTCAGGAGGGCGGGCATCCCACCCCGGCAGGGTTCTGGTTGCAGTCGTGGGCTACGAGCACGCTCTTCACGTGGCGCGCGGCCACGTCGAGAGGGTTCGCGTCTGCTGGGAGCGTGCCTGAGACCGGCTGCCACGGCCCGCCGCCCACCCGAAACTCGGCCGCGTAGTCCACCGTCAACTGCGCCACATAGTCTCCTCGGATGGCATAAATGTGACTCGTGGCGGTATCGGAGAATTCTGGAACTCCGAGGTCGTCCCACGACGCGCCTCCCGATGTCGAGGTGCCGCTCGCACCGTCGCCGAAGTCCCAACGGAACGCCACCGGCGTGAACCGCACGTCGGCAGGGTTGCCGAGCAGAATGCCCGAAACCACATGAACGGATGCCGTCGCCACGAAATTAGCCGCCAGCCCCACGATCGCCAGCCCATTGGGTTGCATGTCCTGCCACGGCCGATGCGGTGAGAACCCCACTAGGTCACTCACACTCGACACCACCGGCGCCGCGCACGTGACGCAGACCGGGGCGGGCGTCGCCGTGGAGGTGAGTTTCGTCTTGTCGATGTAATACGCCTGGTTGCCAGCCAACCCCTTCCACTTGTAATCCTCAGGCGGCAGCGGGCTGGCGGCAGCAGGCCCACCCGCACTCTTCTTCGACGACTCCGCGTCCCCCGTCGACGGCTCCCCGGTGCCTCCCGTCGACGTGTCCATCTGGTCAGAGAGGTTGAGCACGTCCCCCTTTATTGCGGCACGGGGGGACGGGCATGTGCCTTTCGCAATTTGCCGGACGGTGCACGCCGGGGCCGCCATCGCAGCGGGCACGGCAAGTGGCGTCAGAACTACGGCTGAGGCGAGTAGAACAGTCAGCAGAAGTCCTGGCCGGACCATGGCACCTCACTATCGACGAGAAGATGGGTCGGATCGACTGAACTGGAAATGAAGCCCGCCTGCACTGGGACTCGATTCACTCGATTCGCCGGGGTGATCAGAACCCCTGAGCTGTCAAAAATGCGAACATCCGTCACGTCGACACACACATAGGCCATCACCGACGCTTTATTTTGAGTGTCGTCGTAGTATCTGACCAGAGAAACGGTATCAAAATGGGTTGCCCCGGAACCTATTTCTCCAGCCTCCTGCGAGTCGGCTAGAACAGCTTGCACGTCTTTGACGTAGTGGGGGCTAACCAAGTCTGCTATACGCCCGATCTCCGCCCCACCTTCGTTCGCGATCAGGTCCGACATCGCGAGGTAGTCCTCGTACGCCTTCGTCGCGGCGGCCAGGGCCTCTTGGTTCGAGGCGAACACTGGCGCGGCAGCAGACGGCGCAGGGCCGCCCGTCCACTGCGGATTGGACCCCGACGCGCACCCGAGCATCAGGAACGGAATAAGCACGACCGAGCCGACCAGCAATCCACGTGAACTTTTGCGCATGGCCACAATGTAGAGCGTTTCAGGAAAGCGCGCAGAGTTATCCACAGGGCCAGCGATATCCGCTGGCTTGCTGGTTGATGTGGAGGAACGTCGACCCTCGCGTCACTCACCCCCGGCCAATGCGCCGGTGCCCGTGGCCAACGCGTTTTCCCTCCCGCCGCTGCGGCCCGGGCCCGTTGGCCGGGAAGGCGCCAGAGAATCGGCCTCGTAGAACCCTTCTGCTCGATCTCGATCACGGAGGATCGGTCCGGAGGAAGTCCGAGAATGGCTGTGGCCCTGGGCGCGTTCCTGGCACGCCGGGCTCTCCGGCCGCATGTGCACCTTCAGGTCGGAGGCATGCTTGCAATCCTCGTCGTGGGTCACAGCCAGCGGAGCCATTCCCGATAAGTTCGTTGGACTTCTAGAGGAAGGGAATGTCCTTCGCCTGGGGGCGAAATGCTTCCGGAACCGGATGGTCGACCATCCCTCTTGTCGCTCGATGGAGCGTGCCGAGGGCCCAACTTTGCGTCTACCCGCGAACTGGATCAACGTGTCCTCAGGAAATGCACAGAAGGTCGGCTCCAACCCGGCATAATCAGAATTGATGACTTGAGCGGCGCCACCAGAATAGACCGTCGTAGAGGTCTGGCCGCATCAACTGGGGGAAGAATGACCGTTGCATCAGCTCAATCATCGAGTCGGAAACCGCGCTCCATCCGCTTCGTAATCGCCGCGATTCTGGTCCTCGCTCTCGTTGTCACGGTCGGAGTTGTGCTCAACACGTCGCCAGCGCGTGCAGCGGAGCCCGTGCGGGCCGTCGTCGTGCGCGTCATCGACGGCGACACCGTGGTGATGACGGTGAAGGGCAAGGCGACCCGCGTTCGGCTGCTGAATGTCGATACGCCCGAAACCAAGGATCCCGGCGAGCCGGTGGAATGCCTGGGCCCGGAGGCGTCCGCTTTCCTCACAGCGCTGCTGCCCCAAGGAACCAAGGTCACCCTGAAATACGATTACGACCGAGTCGACCGGTACGGTCGTATGCTGGCCGCGGTTTTTATCGCTGACGGCACGTTCGTGAGTGAAGAAATCGCCAAGAACGGTTTCGGAATGGCAGTCAAGTTTGGCGACAACACTGCCTACTACGAGACCGTGCGCGCAGCGCAGAAGACGGCTGAGCTGCTGAGGCGAGGTCTTTACTCCGACGCTGTCGAATGTACCGTTCCGGCCCAGATGAAGCCCCTCACGGTGGAGCTCGCGGCCGTGGCCGCTGCGATCAGCGCGACGGCCCCATCAGCCGAGGTCACGGCTTTGCTGGCTCGTTCGGCAGCACTTGTCGCGGCCATCGCGGCGCTTCAGCACATGGCTGACTTGGACGGCCCCTCAATCTCGATGGCCATCATGCTCAAGACCCCCAAGCTCAAATACGCGCAGAACCTCCAAACGCTCAGCTCGAAAGCGGTGGCCTTGCAGTCCGTCTTGACACTGGCCGAGGCGAGAGCGGTTGCGCAGGAGGCTGCTGCTGCCCAAGCTGCTGCTGCTGCTGCTGCAGCAGCAGCGCAGGCCGCGGCCGAAGCGCAAGCCGCCGCAGTTCGTGCCGCAGCCCAAGCCGAAGCGGACGCAGCGGCGCGTGCAGCCCGATCGGCCCCGGCTCCCTACGTCACGCCCGATGTTCCCTATGTTGCGCCCCCGTCAAGTGGAGGCGGCGACACGTACACCGGATGCCGCGCCTACGGCAGCAACGGTACCTCGGTCGACAACCAAGGACGTCGGTACACCAAGATCCCCTGCTAGTGGGGGCGCGGCGAGGCGGTGACCCTAGTCGCGGCCAAACAGGTTGCCGAGTGCCCCGAGTCCGGGAATCTCGAAGTTCGATCCCAATTCGGACACCTGGTCGCCAAGACCCGTCGCGTACTCGCCCGCACCTTCGGTGAGGCCCGAGGCAGCGCCTTCGAGGCCGCCGGTGACGCCTTCGAGGCCCCCAGTGACGCCCTCGAGTCCGCCGGCGAGGCTCTCGAAATCGACGCCGAATCCGGCTGCCTGTTCCAGCAGCGGCCCCGCCACAGTGCTGAGCACCGCGCCGCCGGCGACTGCGGCGAGCAACCCGCCGGCAAGTCCGATCCCTGCACCAGCGGCCGCGCCCATGCCTACTCCAGCCAGAGCACCGGCGCCTCTGCCCGACGGTTTCGCGAACAGCTTTTTCATGAATCCGGGATTCTGCGCTTCGCCGCGCGTAGCCGAGCGGGCCAGGTCATCGGAGCTGGACGATGCCGGGTATTCGTTGGCGGGCAGTTCGGCGCGCAACTGAGCGTTGACCTCGTCGCGCTGCGCCGGAGTCAGCCGCGCGAACGCGTCGCGGTGAACCTGCTCGAGCTGCTGCGGCTGTGCCGTCTGCAGCAGGTAGTCGTACCGGGCGATGGCTGCGCGGTCCTCCGCGCTCACCGCAGACGCCGGGGTCGAACGAGTGAGGGGAGCGTGCGGCGTGCCGTACGCAGGGGGCTTGCTGTCTCCGGTGACTTTGTCGGCCGCGGTGCGCACCATCTCGCGCCAATCCGTCTTTCCGGATCCACCCGACGACTGCTGCCCCTTCTTGTCGAGGGCTTTCGCTGCCATGCTCAGAATGCGCTGGAGATTGCTCATAGGGGGCCCTTCGGTTTGGCTGGGGTCTCCATTGTGTATACGCGCACCTGAGCAAAGCCTCCGTAAACGCCAAAGGCAGGTGGGAGACGGGTGAAATCAGCCCATCGGGCCGGGCACCAGCACCCCGGACACGCGTTCGATGCCCGGCCAGCGCATCAGACCTTGCAGCGCGTGCACGGGAGGTCTGCCGCGGTCGGCGGCGGTGTGGGCGCGCCTCGCTGACCAGCACGACGGCAACGCCCAGGGCGCACAGCGCGAACCCGGCCAACATCACAAGCGTCAGTGGCTTGCCCAGCAGTACGGCACCGGTGAGGGCCGTCGTCGGTGTGATCAGGAACAGTAAGGCGTGTAGGTGCCGTGCTACCCGCCCGGCGCAGCAGGCACCAGTAGAGGCCGCAGGCCGCCCCGACTGTATTCTGGCGGTTTTCATTGTCACTATCGGCATGGAAACATTCGCGCATCCCATCGAACTCGCCCGCGGTATGGCACGCGCCCTGCTGCAGGCATCCGCTCCCTGATTGGCGCAGTGTGGTTATGCCAGCGGATACGGACTTTCGTTCGGAGCGGAATCCGAGTCGGCTCCCTGCTCCGGCGTGCCCGCTTGTGAGCTGCGGGCAGCGTCCGGCCAGAAGATTGCCCGGCTGGCAGCCCAGCGCGCCGCTGACCTCCTCGTGCGTTCGGCGCTGATCGCCTGCGTGAGGGATTCGGTAGTGGGAGGGAGAAGCAGTCGCTTCATGTCATGGACAGTACTCCCGAAGCGTGAATACGGTTCAGATTGGCAGGCTGCACCCAGCTGCGCCCCACGAATACCTGGAGACGCAGCCGAGCCGCGGCACAACTCCTGCAATTTGTGCGGCCTCCGCGACGGATGCCCGTAATCTCGCGGCACCTTTTCTGTCGCCGCTGCACAGTGCAGGAGTTATGCCAGAGGAGGTGCGGGCACCCCCTGTTTTCGCTCGGTCAGGCGGCCTACACGGGCAACTGCCGGAGGCGGCGCGGTTGGCCTCGTCGTAGTAGTAGTCGGGCCATTCCTGCCCGTTGTGTACCCGCAGCCACTTGTCGGCCGAGGCCATCCGTCGCCAGACGCGAAACGTTCCGGCCGTCATAACTCCTGCAATCTGTGCGGCCTCGGAAACGGATGCCCGGAAGCTCGCGGCGGCTTTTTGCCGGCGCCGCGAATTGCAGGAGTTATGCCCGGGGAGGCGCGGAGCTGGCCACAGGGCTCCTCCTGGCCCGAGGGTGCCGGGGCTATGACGCGGTCGGGACACCAGCGGATGCGTCTGCGCTGACCTGCAGGAGGGTATCCGTTGTGATGTCCAGCGCCCGGCAGATGCGAACGATCGTGAAGAATTCAGGGGTGGGGCTGCGTCCGGTTTCGATCTTGCGCAAGGTCTCCATGGAGATGGACGCGCGTGAAGCGACGTCCACCATGGTTCGGGAGCCGCGTGCCGCGCGCAGGGCCGCGCCCAAGTCTTGACCTCGTCGGATTTCGGAGGGAGTGAGGGGAACGCGTACCATGGCACCAATGATAGTACCGGTATAGTCATACCACCGGATCGAAGGGAACCAGATGATCGAGCTGCGCACGGCAGGCGAAATTGACGAGATGCAGGCGGCCGGCGACTTCGTCGCGTCCACACTGCAGGCGCTGAAAGCACGCGCCGCGGTGGGGGTGAGCCTGCTCGAGCTGGATGCGTTCGCTCACGACCTCATCCGTAAGCGGGGCGCCGAGTCCTGCTACCTGGACTATACGCCGTCGTTCGGCTCAGGACCGTTCGGCTACGTGCTGTGCACCTCGGTGAACGACGCCGTTCTGCACGGAAAGCCTCGCCCCTACCGGCTCGAGAATGGCGACCTGCTCAGCCTCGACTTCGCCACCAACGTGAACGGCTGGGTGGCCGATTCCGCGATCAGTATGGTCGTCGGCGACGCTCGGGCCGAAGACCTCGAACTCATCGCCCTCACCGAGCGGGCACTCGACGCCGGCATCGCGGCCGCCGTGGTGGGAAACAAGATCGGGGACATCTCCCACGCGATCGGAACTGTTGCACACGAGGCGGGCCTCACCGTGAACTTGGACTTCGGCGGACACGGCGTTGGGCGCACGATGCACGGCGACCCGTCCGTGCCGAACAACGGCCGGCCCGGTCGCGGGTTTCCGCTCAAGCCGGGGCTCGTCATCGCGATCGAGCCGTGGTTCATGCGCGGTACCGATGAGCTGAAAATGGACCCCGACGGCTGGACGCTGCGCAGCGCGGACGGAAGCCGCACGGCCCACTCGGAACACACCATCGCCATCACCGAAGACGGCCCGATCACGCTCACCCGGTCGGTCCGCTAGGCGGTTTCAATATTCATAAAATGCTCGAAGCATTTTATGAAATAGGCCTTGAAATCATAAAATGCCGCACCGAGATATCTAGACCGGCTTGACCCCCTCTCACCTCGGGCCGCGGCATAACTCTTGCAATTCGTGCGGTCTCAGCGACGGATGCCCGTAATCTCGCGGCAGTTCTCCGTCGCCGTCGCAAATTGCAGGAGTTATGCCCCGGGGCAAGGGGAGTGCCAAGTTTCGGGTTCGTCAGCGGATGTCGTCAATAGTGATGCCGAGCGGCGATGATCACGAGGTTGCTCGCCTCGACGGCGTACACCAGCCGGTGCTCGTCCGTGATGCGACGCGACCAGTAGCCGGCGAGTTGATGCTTGAGCGCTTCGGGCTTCCCGATGCCTGTGAACGGCGTGCGGCGTGTCTCTTCGATGAGCCGGTTGATGCGCTTGAGCATGGCCCGATCGGTTGAGACCCAGTACTGGTAGTCCGCCCAGGCCTTGTCCGTGAAGAGGATGTTCACTCGGCCAGCGGATGCGCCGTCGCGCTTCCGGCGCGATGTTGCGCGATGCTCTCCAGCAGGTGGGCCGCGTTCGCCGGCGAACGGAGCAGATGTGCGGTCTCTTCTAGGGCTTGATAGTCGGCCAGGGACATCAGGACGGCGCTGCCCTTCTTCGAAACGATCTCCACCGGCACATGGTCGTCATTGACCTGTTCGATGAGAGGAAACAAGCGGGCGCGAGCGTCGGAAGCGGTGATTGCCATGAAACCTCAACTCTCAGAGTGGTACAGAATATTGTACCGCTTTCAGGTCTGGCAGGGAAGAAGCAATTTATGGGTATCTGACTTGATCGCCACGATGCCTCCCTCATCGCTGTGGCGTCGCTGGCGCATCAGCGCCGGCCGATGCAGATGCCGTCCGCGACGTGTGAGGGGCGCCCGATAGGGTGGCCTCATGTCAACAGCTCGAGTCAGCTCGTCGCCCACGTGGATCTGGACTGTCGGAATCGTGTACAGCGTGGTGATCCTGGGCATCGGATTCTGGGCGAGCCTGGCCACGGGGGAGTGGATCGCTCTTCTCTGTGCTGCGGGATTGGTGGTCGTTCCCGTAGGCGGCGTGGCCCTCCGCTCGCGCACCTCCCCGTCGCGGTCGAGGTAGGTCCCATGTTCCGCCGAGAATCGCTCCACGAGCTCGAAACCAAGATCGCGACGATTGACGCAGAGATCGCAGCCCATGCGCTGGCCTCGGAGCCGGTGAAGGCGGCACATGAGGTGATCGAAGCGAACACTGGGCAGGATGCCGAGGTCGTGTCCCGGGAGCTCGCTGAGCGCAATCTCCCCACCCTCGAAGAGATCGGAAAGATTCAGGTCAGGGGAACGGTCAGCTGGTGGAGCCTGCACCGTGACCGGAAGAAACTGGTCGAGAAGGTCGCGCGGCTCCCGGCCGAGTGAACGCAGAGCACCGCTATGGTCGCCGCTTGGTCGAACGAACCCAGAAGAAAGTTCGGCTAGAAAACTGGCCAAAAATCGGGCTAAAATTTGCCTATGCGAATCGTATCGGTCAGTGAAGCGAAGGACACGCTCTCGACTCTCGTCGAAAGCGTGGAAGCGACTCACGGCGCCGTTATTATTACGCGACACGGCAAGCCGGCGGCCGTGCTGCTCTCACCGGACGATTTGGAATCGCTTACCGAAACGCTGAGTTGGCTCGCGGATCCTCACCATCGGTCTGAGATCGATGAGGCCGAGGCGGACATCGCGGAAGGTCGCACGTTGAGCCTCGCCGAGGTGCGCGCTCAGCTGGCACGCCGGTAGTGACCGCCGACGAACCCTTCGACGTCCGGTTGACCGGCCCCGCGGTTCGGTCCCTCGAGCGGTTGCCGGCCAAGCTCGCCGACGCTGTGCTCCGCTTCTGTGACGGTCCCCTCGCAGACAACCCGCTGCGGGTCACCAAGCCGCTCGGCGTCGAACTTGAAGGCATGCGAAGTGGCTACGTCGGCATCGCCTACCGCGTCTTGGTCAGGATCGACGAGCACGCGAACATCGTCTACGTGCTCCGGATAGTCCACCGTGCCGACGTGTACGGCCCTCGCCGACCCGTCGAAAGTCCCGCCTAAACCTCCAGGCTCAGCTCGGCTTTAGCGGTACAACAGCAGTGCTCGATCTGGCCGTCTTGGGCGTTTCACGAATACGAATCCAGATCTTCGCGCCAGGCCCGCTCAAGAGCCCGGTATGAGTGGGAGCGTCCTTCCTGGGGCGGCCTTGGCCGATCCAGTGCTCCTTCCGTGAGGCGTATTGAGGCGGCTGATCCGTGCTGTCACGCGTATGGAGGAGCGGCGCATCGAGTCTGTCCCGTCGGCCTGAGCGTCTGCCGCAGCGGCCGGTAGAGTGGCACTAAATATCGGGGGATGCATGACAACGCAGTCACTTCACATGAGCGAGCAGATTGCGGCCCAATCGGTGATCGAAGAGTTGCTGCGTGAACAGCAAACGTTGCCGCCGCGCTCACATGTGGCCAGGCTCTGGGGCCGCTCCCCGCTGGCCGCCGACAGCGTCGCCTGGTATCTCGGTGCTTTGGGCGAGATCGAGGTGGGCAAAGTCCTCAGCCGTCTCCCGCCGCAGTGGCGCGTCTTTCATGCACTTCCCATCGGAAAGGCCGATGCCGACATCGACCATCTGGTTATCGGCCCCGGCGGGATCTTCACCATCAACACCAAGCACCATCGCGGCAAGAAGATCTGGGTGGCTGAACGGTCTTTCATGGTCAACGGCCAGAAGCAGGCGCACCTTCGCAACTCAAAATTCGAGGCGACTCGCGTCACAAAAATGCTCTGCGAGCGGATGCCGCAGCTCCCGCCGGCGCAGGCCGTGATCGCGCTGGTGAGCCCGGGCCAAATCACGATCAAGAGTAAGCCTGACGCGGTCCAGGTCTTGGATTCGAACAACTTGAGGCGGTGGCTGCTGAAAGGACCCGCTGCACTTTCCGAAGTGGAACTGGTTGAGCTCACGGCGATTATCGACGCGCCATCGACCTGGAGTGCACCCACGTCGCCACCCACTCCGAACCTGAAGGAACAGTTCACCATGATCGACCGCGAGGTGAGAACGGCGCGCGTGCGGCGCGTCTCGTGGACGCTGTTCAGCTTCGCGGTGGTGGCGACGTTGGTTGTTTTCGTGGGAATCCCCCTCTACGCCCAGGTGGTCACAGAAGGAATCGGCAGTCTCTGAGGGTTCCGAAGGTTACACGCGGCCCGGCCAGGGTAGAAAACTGGCGGAATTCTTTGAGACGCATGGAACACTGCTTGGCATAAAAGGTGCGGGTGCGTGAATGTCTGTGCTCAAAATCTTCCTCGAGCGAGCGCGTCTCAGGGAGCGCCCTGCGGCGGATGGTCACTTCGATGGTTATGGAGACGTCCGCGAGTGTCGAAGTTGATCATTAGTGTTGTTTCAGATGTGTTCTCGGTTGGGATTACATATGTAAAACTTGGGGGTTTCTGTTGCTATTTGTGGGAAAACGGAGTGAAATGAGGCCATGAGTACTCGGACAGCACGGCCCGGTCTGCGCGGGTATACGGACTCAGTGCGACTGACGCCCGCGGAAATCGTTCTGGGGCTGCGAGACACCCTGGGCGCGAAGCTGGTCGCCGACATAGGCGGCGTTCGCGAAACGCGCGCAGTTCGAGAGTGGGCAAATGGTGAACGTACCCCTTCGGCCGAGGTCGTTCAAAGGCTGCGCGTCACATTCCATGTGATGGCGTTGCTACGTGACCGTGAGTCGGCGTCGACGGTAGCGAGCTGGTTTCAAGGAATGAACCCCGAGCTTGAGGACAGGGCTCCTGCACGCGTGCTACTTGAACAAGATCTCGCCACCGCGGGCCCGGCCGTTTTGGCCGCCGCGCGTTCATTCGTGGCTTTCGGCTAGTCGTCGGCGTGCCTGGAGCCGGTCTCGTCCTCAGCATCGACCCGGGAACGGTCTGGCGGGTGGGATTCCGTCCTGACCCGTGGGCCTGGAGTGACTGGAAGCACGCAACGGACGAGGGGCGCTTCAATGGGCGGTGGGATGACGTCGCCGGTCAGTTCCGAACCGTCTACGCCGGGGAATCACTCTTCGCTTGCCTGATGGAGCTCCTAGCCAAGTTCCGGCGCGACACCCATCTGGTCGATGCTCTCGAGCAAATCGAGGAAGACCCGGCAGACACCATCGAATTCCCTGCTCGTGAACCGTCCGCGGTGAGCTACCGCTGGCTCGAGGATCGGTGCGCGTCGACCGCGACTTTGCAGGGCACGTTCTGTGTAGCAACTTCCGCAGACACGCTCGCAGTGCTCTGGCCGCTGTTCATCGACACGGCGCGTAGATTGGGATCCTCAGATCTCGATGCAGCGGCTCTGAAGGACTCGGGCCCACGCGATCTCACCCGCACAATCGCGAATTGGCTCTACCAGCAGACCCAACCAGTGATCGACGGCGTCGAGTTCGCTTCCCGGCATGGCGATGACCTCAGGCTCTGGGCACTCTTCGAACGACCGTCGACGGACTCAGAAATTTCGCCACTGCTCACCGAGATCATCTCGATGGCCTTGTCCGCTGAGACTCCGGAACTCATCGCAGCGTTTGAGGCCCTCGGCTTGAGCTGGACCGAGTAGGAGCAGCAAGCGGCCTCCGCACTTGGTCACTTCACCCTGGTAGTGGGGCACTGAACGCCTGCGCCTAAACCTCCAGGCTCAGCAGGTGGTAACTGAGGGTCTTGCCGTGGCCGTCGAGGGACGGCGAGCCGGTGACGCCGCCGCCGAGCACGCCGGGCAGCTCGAACACGAAGCCGGGCAGCTGGGGCAGGGCCGTGCGGCGCGCCAAACCGGTCACCAGGGCACCGAAGTGCGCAGACACCACTTCGCCGGTCAGCTGCGACAGTAGATACGAATATGCCTCGTCGTCGCGAGGGAGTACCGCGAGGATCAGCGTGGAGCCCTTGTCGCCGGTACGCACGTCCGCCAGCAGGTCGAGCGCGGTCATGACGATACCTCCAGCAGGTGCACGTCGGTCGACACCAGGGCGCGGGGGATCAGGCACGACCGAATCGACAGCACCTCGGCGACCGAGCGGCGGGCGCCGCCGCCGGCCGCGGGGCCGTTCGTGTAGAGGGCCTCGACTTCCCAGCCCACGGCATCCGCTGCCTCGGCGTTGGCGGCGCGGGCGGTGACGCGTAGGCGCACCTCGTGGGCGTCGCGGGAGTCGAGGCCGCGGAAGGCGGCGCCGGCGCCGATGAATTCCACGAAGACGTTCTCGGCGGCGAGGCCGTGCACCTCGCGCAGCCGCTCGGCCACGATCTCCCCAGCGAGTTCGGCGCGCTGCAACGCACGCGGGCCGGCGTAGCTGATTTGCCCCTCGCCGAGCCAGCCGCCGCTGAAGCCGAGTGTCACCTTCAGTTCGTCGGGGCGGATGCCGCCCGTCGCGCCCGCGACAGCCACCCGGTCGGCGCCCACCTGGGTGAACGACACTCCGGTGAAGTTGCTGAGGCGGTTCGAACGTCACAGTGGTTCCCGTCTGCGAAAGCAAGTAGATTCAAACCAGGATCGGGGGATCACTATGGCACGTGGTGTCAAAGACGCGGAACCGATAGAGCCGCAGCACAAGCCTGACGCGACGCGGGGGAGCAAGACCTGGCAGCCATCCGCGCTGGGGAAGAGATTCACCGACTCCGGTGAATGGATGTTCGCTCTCGAGGGCATCCACGCACAACTCAGCCGCGACGGTCAAACCCTGCGACTCCCCATCGGGTCATGCGGCGGGCTGACAGTCACCCGAGGCGTGATCTGGTCGACCGTCGAGCTCGAGCATCCCGACGGGCCATTCCTCTTACGAGGCCTCCCGAACCACCGCGCATCCGTCCTTGCGCGGTGTTTCACGGCGGCGCGGATCACTGCGCAGGAAACCCAGCGAATTCTTGACCTAACCGCCGAATTCGATCGGGCCGCCAATCAGGCGCGCCTGTTCACCGAGGCTTTGGCCATCGCGATCGCGGTGCAGCTCAGAACCAGCGGCTGGTGACGACGGAATTCTCGGCGCACTGGGTCGCCAGGAAGGCAGCAGTGGGCTTCGGCACCCTGCTCGATAATCCAGATCTCGAGCAGCACATCGCAGGCCTCTCGGCAGTCATGCGCGAGGCCATCAGAATGTGGCGGGACGACCTGCCGGCGTTCATCGCAGCGCAGAACGAAAGTCACTACGACAGCGAGCTCGAAGCCTGTGGGGCCTTCTTTCAGAACGTGGAATCCTCCCCGCTTACGCCTGAGCAAACCCGCGCTGTGGTGTGCTTTGACAACAGGATGTTGGTGGTCGCCTCGGCCGGTTCCGGCAAGACCTCGACTATGGTCGCCAAGGCTGGGTTCGCACTCCACCGCAACCTGGTCATGCCGGAGAAAATACTGATGCTGGCCTTCAACAATGCGGCAGCCAAAGAGTTGGGAGCACGCACGCAGAAACGTTTGGCGCCCTTGGGACTTGACGCGGACCGCGTTGTCGCGAAAACGTTCCATGCCTTGGGCCTTGAGATCATTGGAAAGGCCACGGGCCGCAAACCAACGCTGGCGCCTTGGCTAGATGGCGGGGGAGACCTCGCCCAGTTGGGGCGAATCGTGGATGTTCTCCGCGCGACCAACCCGCCCTTTCGCATTCACTGGGACTTCTTCCGGGCAGTGCTCGCTCGGGACTATCCCGACCCTGATGCGGAGCCCGTTACCGCCGCCAAAGCGCCTGCCTTCCGCACCGCCCAAGGTGAGCTGGTCAGGAGCACGGGCGAACGGATGATCGCCGACTGGCTGTACTTCAACGGTGTCGAGTATGTCTACGAACGCGAGTACGAGGTCGACACCGCCGATTCAGAGCACCGGCAGTACCATCCGGACTTCTACTACCCGCAGATAGACGCGTACCACGAACACTGGGCGGTCGATGAGAATGGGCAGGCTCCAGAGGAGTTCGTCGGGTACCTCGAGGGCATGCAGTGGAAGCGGGAAACACATCGCCACCACGGCACCACACTCCTGGAAACGACAATGGCTGAGTTGTGGAGTGGAGAAGGGCTCAGTCACCTGGCGAAGGAGCTGACCGAGCGCGGCATCCATTTGCGGGCGAACCCCGAGCGGCTGCTCGCCGGCCAATCACCCACAGATTACGGCCGGCTGCTTCAGACGTTTCGGTCCTTTCTCACACACGCCAAGAGCAATTGCTTGAGTGACGAGGCTCTACGAGAACGCCTTGAGGAGCAAACACACGGCCAGGTGAGATTCCGTGATGCGGCGTTCCTGCGGCTGTTCGCCCCAATTCGACGCGCATGGGACGAGAAGTTGGCCACGGAGGGTTGCATCGACTTCGAAGACATGCTGAATCTGTCGGCCGAGCACCTGGAAGCCGGCGACTGGGAGAGTCCGTATGAGTTGGTGATGGTGGACGAGTTCCAGGACGCCAGCAATGCAAGGGCGAGGCTCGCTCGAGCGCTCGTCGCCAAGCCTGGCCGTCACCTGTTCGCGGTCGGTGACGACTGGCAAAGCATCAACCGGTTTGCTGGTGCTGACGTGTCGGTGATGACCGGCTTCGAGGACTTGTTTGGGCCCAGCGAGGTGATGCGACTGGAGCGCACGTTCCGGTTTCCTCAGTCGGTAGCGGATGTGTCCAGCCATTTCGTGCTGCAGAACCCTAGTCAGCTGGTCAAGCGGGTCGTGTCCTCCGCTGCGGAATTCCCGCCGACGATCGGGGCAGTATCCGTCGACACGGATGAAGCCGTCAAAAAGGCCATTCATCACCGCCTGAAAGCACTGCATGCCCAGATCGCCAGGGGGACGATTCCCCGGGCTGTGGGTCTCAGGATCACAGTTTTTGTTCTGGGACGATACCGCCATCAGATCGATTGCCTGCCGGACTGCCGCGACCTCTCGGATCTTCTCGACGTGACGTTTATGACGATCCACGCATCGAAAGGCGCCGAAGCCGATTACATCGTGATTCCGGGCATGGTCTCGGGTAAGTGGGGCTTTCCGAGCACCATCCCGAATGACCCGGTGCTGCGCATAGCGATGCCTGTCGCCGAGGACTTCAGCCGGGCCGAGGAACGCAGGCTCTTCTACGTGGCCCTGACACGAGCTCGGCGTGGCGTGCTGCTGGTCACCGTCAAGAACAGGGAATCTCCGTTCCTGATGGAATTGATTCGTGACCACGGCATCGTGCGCACCAACGCCATCGGCGAGGCCCTCGAATCGATCGTCTGCCCGAGGTGCGGCCGTGCGTTCATGGTCGAGCGCACGGGCAAACGCGGTCCGTTCCTGGGTTGCTGTGGATATCCGCGGTGCAAGGGCACAGCCGTGGTGACCTGATGGAGCCGACGCCGGGCTCAGCGCGCCGGAATTTGGTTCGGTTGCTGGCCGGGCCGCACCCAGCCACACCCGCGTAACCGTGTGTCTCCCACATCATCATTCGGACATGTTGACGAGGCGAGCACCGGTCGGTTGGCGCTGGCTATGCTGGATTTAGGGATGGACAGCTGAGCAACGGAGTGCAACTTTTGACAAAGAAGAGAATAGACGTCGTGGGTGCTGTCCTCACGAGGGGGCAGACAATTCTCGCGGCACGGCGGGGATTGACCATGTCGCTGCCTGGCATGTGGGAGTTTCCCGGGGGCAAGATTGAGCCCGACGAGTCGCCGGAGCAAGCCCTAATCCGTGAACTTGAAGAAGAGCTGCTCTGCTCGGCAGAGATCGGCGAGCACGTCCAAACCACAGAGCACGAGTACGATTTCGGCATCGTGATTCTGACTACTTACTACTGCTCTCTTACGGGTGCAGAACCCCGACTGACCGAGCACTCGGAGATTCGGTGGGTTGAGGCCGCCGAGCTTGACCAGCTCGATTGGGCTCCGGCCGATATTCCTGCGGTGGAGCGAGTCATGAAGGACTTTCGGGTGTGAGCGCGGCTATTCGTCAACTGACGATTGACACCACCTTTGGTTTTCTGGACGCCCAGGTCAAGGCCGACCAGGTTTTCCACCCCATGCTCGTCTCAAATTCTGACGGCAACACTATGCTCCGAGCGATTCGTGATGAGCTCAAGCGCTCGAAGCACTTCGTGTTCTCCGTCGCATTCATTACGCCAAGTGCGATAGCGATGCTCAAACAGGCGATCCTCGATTTTCAAGGATCCGGAACAATTATCACTTCCACATATTTGGGATTCAATGCGCCTGGCGCGTTTCGTGAGCTCCTCAACCTCGACGGCATTCGCGTGTTCGTGCATCCCGACTCTGCTGCCGGATTTCATGCCAAGGGTTACATCTTTGAGCAGGAGGCAACCACCACGGCGATTGTGGGCAGCTCAAATCTGACCGAACGCGCCTTGCTCCAGAACCACGAATGGAATCTGCGCTTTTCGGCACTTCCTGACGGCGACATCGTGCAGCAGCTCAACCGCGCTGCCAGGGTGCATATTGAAGCCTCGGTAGAACTCACGGAGGAGTGGATTGACCAGTATGAGCTGACTTGGTCGGCGCGGGTCCGGCAGGCTCCGTTGGGAGGCAATCCAATTGAGGAGTCCGTCGACCTGCCGCCAAGCGGAGAGATCCTGCCCAACGCCATGCAGATCGAGGCACTCGCAGAGATTGCGGCTTTACGGGACTCGGGTGAGACCCGGGGAGTGGTGATTTCCGCAACGGGTACTGGAAAGACCATTCTCTCGGCGCTCGACGTGCGCACGTCTGCCCCGAAACGAATGTTGTTCATCGTGCACCGCGAGCAGATTCTTGACCGCGCGATCTGTGAGTTCAAGCGCGTATTAGGAGCCCGGGACAGCGATTTTGGCAAATTCGTGGGGGCGAAACACGAGATCGATCGTCGCTATGTGTTCGCCTCGATTCAGTCCCTCTCCCGGCCAGAGAATCTTGCTGCGATTGAGCCCGATGCCTTCGACTACGTTCTGATCGACGAAGTGCACCGAGCAGGTGCTGAGAGCTATCGCAGGGTCATCGATCACCTGGAGCCCGCGTTCCTACTGGGGATGACCGCGACGCCCGAGCGCACCGACGATTTCAACGTGTTCGAGCTGTTTCACTACAACGTTCCGTACGAGATCCGTCTGCAGAAGGCTCTGGAAGCGGACATGCTGGCACCGTTTCACTACTACGGCGTCACCGACTTCGAGATGGACAACGGCGAAGTTATCGATGAACTAGCGGATCTCCGCAGGCTGGTCGCCTCTGAGCGTGTTGACCATCTCGTTTCTACAATCGAAAGATATGGCCATGTCGGAGTGCCAGTTCGTGGACTGATCTTCTGCAGCAAGAACGCTGAGGCGGCAGAGCTCTCCGTGCTTCTGAACCTCCGCAAGGTTCATGGGAAACAGCTGCGAACGCGTGCTCTGAGCGGTAACGACCCGGTCGACGAACGCGAACTGGCTGTGCAGATGCTGGAGCGCGGCGAACTGGACTACATAGCGACCGTCGACATCTTCAATGAAGGGATTGACATCCCCTCGGTCAACCAGGTGATCATGCTTCGGCAGACGCTCTCCAGCATCGTATTCACGCAGCAGCTCGGGCGAGGGCTGCGCAAGGCGGCGGGCAAAGATCATCTGGTCGTGATCGACTTCATTGGCAACTACGACAACAATTACCTGATTCCGATCGCTTTGTTCGGTGACAGCAGCCTGAACAAGGATTCGATTCGGAAGAAGATAATCGATGCGCAGGAGGCCGGTGCGATAGCGGGGCTCTCAAGCGTCAACTTTGACGCAATCTCGAGAGAGAGAATTTTCGCATCCCTCGCAACCACAACTCTCGACAGCATGACGAACCTCAAGAAGGCCTTCGTCGAACTGCAAAACCGACTGGGTCGCGCTCCGTTGTTGCTCGACTTCGCCCGCCTCGAGCTCGTCGATCCCACCGTAATAGCCACAAAGCAAAGGAACTACTGGCGGTTTCTCCACAAGGTAAAAGCGATCGACGAGCCGGCGGGAGCCTACGAAGACTCAGTCTTAACGTTCCTCTCCGAGGAACTGCTCAATGGCAAGCGACCGCATGAGCTCCTGCTTCTCACAGAACTTCTCTCGCGGCCTGGCGCACTAGACGTTGAGGACTTCAGAGAAATTCTCGAGGCGAGCGGCCTGGCAGCCGAACCCAAGACCCTCGCTTCTGTGCTGGCCATACTGAACCTGTCATTCTTCAAAAAAGCCGAAATGGACAAGTACGGTGCCGCTCCTCTGGTCACCCTTCATGACGGCGCGTACGCCTTGGGCGAGAAGTTTTTGACGGCCTGGAACAAAGAGCCAGTCTTTCAGGACCACGTGCGAGATGTCCTCGCGTCAGGGCTGTATCTTGCCCGACACCGATACAGATGGAGCGGCGAACTTGAGGTGGGTCAACGCTATTCCCGCAAGGACGTTTGCCGGCTGCTCAATTGGAAGTCGAATGAGCAAAGCACGATGTACGGATACAAGGTTGATTTTATTTCGAATAGTTGTCCCATATTTGTGACCTACCACAAAGGGGCAGACGTGTCGGAAAGTACGAAGTATCCAGACGAGTTTCTTAACCCGTCGACGTTGACGTGGTATTCCAAACCTCAGCGCACCCTGGCCAGTCCCGACGTGAAAGCGATTGTCGAAAACCGGCTGCCTCTCCATGTTTTTGCGAAGAAGGATGACGCAGAGGGTACCGACTTCTATTACATGGGCAGAGCCACATCCCAGGACGCTCAGCAAACAAAAATCTCCGGCGGCTGCGGGAAGTCACTGGATATTGTCACGATGACCTTAGCCTGAATCCACCGGTCGACCTCAGATTCTGACGGCGCGTTAAACCGAGAATACCCCTCTGATCAGCTAAAATAGTTGTTACTTAGACAAACTATTCAACGATCAAGGAGGCATCTCGTAGATGCAACTTTCTCACACTCACCGGTCCTTTTCTGCATCCTTCGACGACCCCAATCTCGTGTCGTCGGCCGGACTGGTGCCCACGATGGCTCTGGCCGAGAAAACAGGCCTCGGCGCGCTGGTCGATGAGTGGGTGAAACTGCCCGGTTACTTCGGCGCGAATGCCGGCCTGAAAGCGCTGGCACTGGTCGCAGGAATGCTCACCGGCGCCGACTCCATCGACGATATGGCCGTGCTCCGGCACGGCGCTCTCCGGAAATTGTTCACCGGAACCTATGCGCCCTCGACCCTGGGATCGTTCCTGCGCGCGTTCGCTTTTGGCCATGTCCGCCAGCTCGACGCCGCCGCGTCCCGGTGGCTGCAGAACCTCGGCGCCGTCACGCCGATCGTGACCGGTATCGACGACCTCGCCCTGGTCGATATTGACGACACCATCAGGGAAGTGCACGGATATAAGAAGCAAGGCGCCGGGTTTGGCTACTCCGGTGTTCGCGGCCTCAACGCCCTGCTCGCCATCGTCAGCACCGGATCGGCCGCTCCGATCATCGTCAGCTCCCGGCTACGCAAAGGCCCCACCAACTCCGCCCGCGGCGCAAAGAAATTCGTCTCCGACACCCTCGCGACCGTGAAACGACTGCGCAGCCCAACCGCAAAAGGAATGCTTCTCCTCCGAGCCGACAGCGCCTACTACGTCAGCGCCGTCATCCAAGCTGCCCTCCGTGCCGGGGCGATGGTTTCGATCACGGCACGCCTGAATTCATTGGTGAAAGCGGGTATCAGCACCATCCCCGATACCGCGTGGACCCCGATCAAATACACCAATGCGATCTTCGACGACGCCACCGGGCGGTGGATCTCCGACGCGGAAGTCGCCGAAATCCCCTTCACCGCGTTCGGCTCCAAGAAGAAGAGCGAACAAATCCCTGGACGCCTCGTCGTGCGCCGCATCCCGGAACTGAACAAGACCGTCGCCGCCGGGCAAGGCACCCTTTTCGACCTGTTCCGCTTTCACGCGTTCTTCACCACCAGCACCCTGAACACCGTTGACGCCGACAAAACCCACCGCCACCATGCGATCATCGAAAATTTGAACGCCGACATGAAAGCGTCGGCGATGGCGCACTTCCCGTCCGGCGTATTCACGGCCAACGCCGCCTGGCTGGTGCTGGCCTGCATCACGTTCAATCTCACCCGCGCCGCCGGCACCCTCGCCAATCCCGCCCTCGGAAAAGCCGTCACCGCGACCGTTCGCCGCAAACTCATCAACGTCGCCGCCAGAGTATCCACGTCGGCACGACGCGTCACATTGCACCTGCCCGAAAGCTGGCCCTGGGAAGAAGGCTGGTCGGCGCTGTTCACCAGCGTTTGCAACCCGCCCGGCCGCGCCGCCACCTAACCATCGAGCCCGACCGGGCGCAACCAGGAACCCCAGTGGAACACCCAGGCATCAAGGCCCACAGCTCGACCGAGCCCAAAACCCCGAAAAAGGATCGCGCCCAAATCAAGAATTCATCAGAGGCCAACCGGTGGATTCAGGCTTAGACCTCGCGAGCCCAATTGAAACCAGCCTCTACGAATACTTTGCGACCCGAGCTTTGGGGGGTCTAATTCCGACGCCGCAAGCAATGGAGTGAAACCCGCGTTGAGGTGCCCTGACGCCCACGAAGCGCGGCCCGGTCTACCCCATGGCTACAGTGTGAGGATCACGCCCTTCAGCACAGGAGCCCCGTGCCCGCATCCGGATTCGCCGTCATCGACTTCGAGACCACTGGTCTCTTTCCGGGCGGTCACGACCGTGTCATCGAAGTCGCCGTGGTGCACGTCACTGCCGAAGGCCAAATCGAGGGCCAACGGGAAACACTCATCAATCCGGGCAGAGACCTCGGACGCCAGGACATTCACCGTGTGCGTGCCGCGGACGTAATGAACGCGCCGACCTTCGCCGAGGTTGCGCCGCGACTCGTCTCTCTGCTCAGCGGCCGGGTCATCGTCGCCCACAACGCCGGCTTCGATACGCGCTTCCTCATGGCCGAACTTGCCCGCGCCAACTATCCCGTTGCCGACCCGGTGGTTAGCCTCTGCACCATGCAACTGGCCCGCGACTTGCTCTCGGGGACCGGTCGTTCACTGGCCGACTGTTGTGCCGCCTACGACATCGACCTCACCGGCGCCCACCGAGCCTCCGTCGACGCCTACGCGACCGCCCAACTGCTGGCCAGTTACATCGCCAGTGCCGCGAATCCGAGCATCTGGGGCGATTCGCTGGCCCTGGCCGCTGACTACAGCTGGCCAACCATGTCGGCGGCGCCGCGCTCGTGGTACGAACGACCCGATGGTGCGCAGGAACAGACCGCATCGACTTTTCTGGGGCGGATCAGTACTCGGCTGCCCGAAATTACTGGCCCGGCCCAAGACCAGGAATACCTTGCGCTGCTCGATCGATGCCTGATCGACCGGCACCTATCCGCTCATGAAGCCCAGGCCCTCGTGCTGCTTGCCGAAGAGCTTGGCCTCAGCCGTCATCGGTGCGAGGTGCTGCACAGCGAGTACTTCACCGCCCTCGCTCGAATCGCATGGTCCGACAACGTCCTCACCACGGCTGAAATGGCCGACCTTGTCGACGTTGCCAACCTCCTCGATATTCCAGCGGATGCGTTGGACGCTGCACTCGATCAGCCGGCAGCGTCGCTCATAGTCGTGACTACCGCCCATTTCAAACTGCACCTCGGCGATCTCGTGGTGCTCACCGGCGATATGGCTCGGCCTCGAAGCGCCTGGGAATCTGAGCTCCTCAGCCGTGGTTTCGCCCCTCGAAGCGCGGTGACCAAGAAAGTTGCGCTTCTGGTCGCCGCGGATCCGAATTCACTCTCCGGCAAGGCCCGAAAAGCCCGGGACTACGGCATCCCCATCGTTGGTGAGGTCGCCCTCGCCCGTTTGGCGAGCGCGTTTCCGCTGACGCGGTAGCCCGAAGCAATGGGCAATTCCGGCGATGGCGGGGGTCGTGGGATGTCTCGGTCGCTGCACGAGAGTTTCTGTAGCTGGCACTGACGACTGCCTGTGTGCGCGGTGCGAGACGTAGCATCCGTTGTCGGGCTCGAGCTCTCGGTGGAAGTGCGGCGACGGTTGGGCATCCGCTGCTGGATTGGAACCGGCACCACGATCGCCCCTTGCCGCGCGCCGGTTCTGGGTGTCAAATCGGCTACAACAACTCGGGAAGTCGAGACGACCACGGCGGGAGATGCTCATGTCGGGTAAGGGTGCACAGGAAACGCCGAAAGCGTCGGGCCGGGGCGGCGCGGAGCAGCGGCGGGCCTCGGGGTCGGGGGCGCCGGCGGATCGGCCCGAGAAGATCCGCAACGTGGCACTGGTGGGCCGGTCGGGCGCCGGCAAGACCATGCTCGCCGAAGCGCTGCTCGTGGCCACGGGCGTCATCACGCGCATGGGGTCGATCCTCGCCGGCAGCACGGTGAGCGACTCGGACCCGAGCGAGATCCACCAGCAACGATCCGTCACGCTCTCGGTGCTGCCGCTCGTGGTCGCCGACGTAAAGGTGAACCTGCTCGACACCCCGGGCTACGTCGATTTCATCGGCGACGTGCGCGCCGGGCTGCGGGCAGCGGATGCCGCCCTCTTCGTGGTCTCCGCCGTCGACGGCGTCGACGCGGCCACCACAGCCCTGTGGGAGGAATGCGAACGCATCGGCATGCCGCGAGCCGTGGTGATCAGCCGGATCGACCACCCGCGAGCTGACTACGACGCCGTGCTCGCGGCCTGCCAGAACGCGTTCGGCGTGTCGGTGCTGCCGCTGTACGCGCCGGTCCGTGCGGGCGGCGCGATCACGGGGTTGCTCGGCGTGCTGTCGGGCACGGTGTCAGGCTCCCGCGCGGGCGCCGCCGACCCCGCCGTGCGGCCGGCGACCAACGTCGAACGCGACGAGGCCGAATCGGCGCGAGCCGCGCTGATCGAGGGGATCATCGCCGAGAGCGAAGACGAGTCCCTGATGGAGCGCTACCTCGGCGGCGAAGACATCGCCCTCGAGACACTCATCGCCGATCTGGAGGTTGCGGTGGCGCGAGGGTCTTTGTATCCGGTGCTGGCGACATCCGCTGAAACCGGTGTGGGACTGACCGAGGTGTTGGAGCTGCTGACCGGCGCGTTCCCCTCACCGCTGGAACGGGCGCTGCCCACGGTATCCGACCTGAACGGCAAGCCGGCCGGGCCGCTGAGCTGCGACCCCGACGGCCCCCTGGTGGGCGAGGTGGTGCGCACGACCATCGACTCGTTCCTCGGCCGGGTGTGCCTGGTGCGGGTGTTCTCCGGCACGCTTCGGGAGGACTCCATTGTGCACGTGGGCGGCCACGGGCTCACCGACCGGGGCCATCAGGACCACGACAGCGACGAGCGGGTGACGCACCTGCAATCACCGCTGGGGGCCATCCTCCGCCCGGTGCCGTTTGCCGTGGCGGGGGATATCTGCGCGCTCACCCGGCTGACGAGCGCCGAGACCGGCGACACCGTTTCGGACCGAGAGGCGCCCGTGCTCGTGGACGCGTGGCAGATGCCGGAGCCGCTGATGCCGGTGGCCGTGCAGGGCGCAGCGCACAGCGACGAAGACGCGCTCGCCAAGAACCTCGGCAAGGTGGCGGCCGTCGATCCGACGCTGCGCGTGGAGCGCAACGCCGAAACGCACCAGCTCGTGCTGTGGTGCATGGGGGAGGCGCACGCCGAGGTGGTGCTCGACAGGCTGCGCGCCCAGGGCGTGAACGTGCAGACCGTCGACGTGATCACGCCGCTGCGGGAGACCTTCACCGTGGCGGTGTCGGCCCGGGGCCGGTACGTGAAGCAGTCCGGCGGACACGGCCAGTACGGGGTCTGCGAGATCGAGGTGGAACCGCTCGAACGCGGCGCCGGGTTCGAGTTCGTAGACAAGATCGTGGGCGGCGCGGTGCCCAAGCACTACATCGAGTCGGTCGAGAAGGGCGTGCGGGCGCAGATGCAGCGTGGCGTGGCGGCGGGGTTCCCCTTGGTGGACATTCGGGTGACGCTCACGGGCGGCAAGACTCACAGCGTCGATTCATCGGATGCCGCGTTCCAGGCCGCCGGTGCCCTCGCGCTGCGGGAGGCCGCCGCGGTGACCCGCGTCCAGCTGCTGGAACCCGTCTCGGCCGTGCGGATCACGGTGCCCGACGCCCACGTGGGAGCGGTGATGATCGACCTCTCCACCCGGCGGGCCCACGTGACCGGCACCACGTCGGTGAGCGGTGAGCGCACCGAGATCCGGGCCGAGATTCCGGATGCCGAGTTGGTGCGATACGCGATCGAGCTGCGGGCACTGACCGCGGGCAGTGGCCGGTTTAGTCGAAGCTCCCTGAGGTACGATCCGGTACCGGGCAAGGCGTCGTCGACGGCCGTGACCGACTGACGAGGAGCGACTGACATGACAGTTACCTGCGACATCACGGTCTCGAGCGATGGCTTCGCGGCGGGTCCGAATCAGAGCCTGGAGCATCCGCTTGGAGAAGGCGGCGAACGACTGCACCGCTGGATGATGGAGCTCGCCGACGAGAACGCCGCGGAGATCGCGGCCATCGTGGACGCGGGCGCGTTCGTCATGGGCCGCAACATGTTCGGACCGGGCCGCGGCGAATGGGACCACGAGTGGACGGGCTGGTGGGGCGAGGACCCGCCGTACCACGCGCCGGTGTTCGTGCTCACGCACCACCCGCGCGCGCCGCTCGTGATGGAGGGCGGCACGACGTTCACGTTCGTGACCGACGGCATCGAGTCCGCGATGGAGCAGGCGCGTTTGGTCGCGGGGGATCGCACGGTGGCGATAGCTGGTGGGGCCTCCACCGTGCGGCAATACCTGTCAGCCGGGCTGATCGAGGAGCTGCGGCTGCATGTCGCGCCCGTGGTGCTGCGTGCCGGCGAGCCGTTGCTGGAGGGGCTCGACGGCGTGACGCTGGAGCAGGTGAGCTCCGTGGAGCGTGACCTGGTGACCCACGTGACGTACCGGGTGGTGCACTGAGCTCTGGGCGCCACGACCAGCGTAATTTGTGCGGTTCGTTAATCGAGCTCCAGGGCCAGGCGCAGGGCGTCGTCGATACAGTCAAGTTCGTCGCGACTGACATGCCCCACGAGAATGCCGAGGCGCTCCGGCGCGATGGCCGTTGTCTGCTCCACCAGCACCTGAGTGCTTTCGCCGCCGATAGAAATTGTCGGTCGAAAGCTTTGCGGTTGCGCGGAACGTGAGGTCGGCGCGACCAGAAGCGTCGACAGCATTAACTGGTCCGACTGCAGAATGACGGCGAATCGTGCACCGGATTGCTCGTGGCCGCGCGCGCCTTGAGGTGCGCGAAGTCGGTGAATGTCACCACGCACGGAGGTCGTCCATGTCGCGCAGCACAGCGCGACTTTCCGCGACATCCGAGGGGTCGTTCATCAGCGCTGTGGATTCACGCCGCATGAGATCCCGTCGCCGCTGCCGAGCGGCATCGAGAAGTGCCTGCCTGATGGCGGCGGAAACGGTTGCGCCGTCGGCCGTGAGTTCGTCGAGCGCCTGCTGGGTGAGCTCGTCCGTGCGAAAGTTGACGATTGCCATGAAGCAATTGTATGACGAAGCGTAAGACGCGTCCATGACTATCATTTGGCGCGGAGACCGTGGGGATTCCAGGAGTGGTTTCGACGGAACGGGGTGTGTGTCGGCCGGCTTCGCGACGGCAGGGCCAACCCTGCGCCGTCGCCGCGCAGGTGCGCTACTGGTAACTCATTGACGCAATCGCATTGACTTTTGATTTGATTCTCCAATACGCTATCGATCAGGCATATGTCGTTGCGCACAACATATAGCGTAGCGGCCGATAGCAACCACGTCGGGTTGCACTCAATGAGGAGTAGACCTATGAAAACGCATGTTCAACGACTGGTGACCGGAATCTCGGCGGTCGGGCTGATGCTCAGCCTGGGCGCCGTCGCCGCACCGGCAGCCGCCGATGATGACGAGTACAAGGTGCTGGTCGTCGGGGAAACCCTCGGGTTTCGGCACTCGCACATCGATGACACGACGCTCGCGGTCGCCAAGCTGGGCCAGGAAAACGGTTTCACCGTGGACGTGTGGGACTCGCGTCAGCCAACCCTGACCATGGCTTCCACTCCGTTCACGACGGCCGAGGACCTGTCGCAGTACGCGACCATCATCTTTGCCTCACCGGTGGACGCTACGAACAACCTTGACCCGCTCCGTCCGCGGCTCCTCGATGACGCGGAGTTGGGGGCGTTCCAGGGCTACATCCGAGGCGGTGGCGGCTTTGTCGGTCTGCACGCGGCCACGGATTCGATGCACACTGTGCCCTGGTACAGCGAGCTCACTGGAGGCGGCGCCCGCTTCCTCGGCCACCCGGCACAGCAGACGGCCACCCTGCACGTCGAGAGCCCGAATCATCCGTCCACGTCGATGCTGCCGGCCACTTGGGAGCTCTTCGACGAGTGGTACAACTTCACGGCGAACCCCCGTGACGACGTGCACGTGTTGATCACCCTCGACGAGTCAACCTACAACCCGGGCAGCGGCGCGATGGGTGCCGACCACCCCCTCGCGTGGTGCCAGAACTTCGAGGGCGGGCGCTCCTGGTACGAAGGCGCCGGACACGTCGACGCGAACTACTCCGACCCGATGTTCCTCGCCCACATCCTCGGCGGCATCGAATGGACCGCCGGCATGGCGAGCGGCGGCGGCGACTGCGTCACCTTCGGTGAGGTCGACAGGGTGCTCGCGGGAGTGGACGACGGGTCACAGAAGTACAAGAAGCTCTCCGCTCAGCTGGCGTCCTACCTCGACGACGCGGAGATCGCAGCGGATGCCGGCGACCACGCCGGTGCAACGGCCACGCTTCGCAAGGCTCAGGCCAAGGCGCACGGACTTCAGGATGACGTTCTGGTGTCGAAGCTCGGCAACCTCGTCACCTGGCAGGAGGGCTTGCGCTCCTAAGCGCCCTCCCGCCGGTCGACCCTCGCGCCTCGACCCTCCCGCCGGTCGACCCTCGCGCCTCGACCCTCCCGCCGGTCGAGGCGCGAGGTACGAGCGATCGAGGCCACGCGAGACGCTCCTCAGACCCTAGTGCGGTCCGAGGGTCGGGTCGCGGGGTCTCGATCGCTCCTTCGTCGCGCCTCGACCAGCGGAAAAGGTTCTCCTCCACAGGCATAATTCTTGGGGAGTTTTTCACAAAATGGCTTGATCAGGGCTGTTTAGGGCCCGTGAATGTCAGTGGTCGCTGGGAAAATTAGGCCATGACCACTTCAACGGACCACCTCATCGAGAGTACGGCGGCACTCGCCGATACGTACTCTCACGCCTTGGGTGGTGGTGTGCGAATTGAGGAGGAACCGGACGCACGGGCGGACCTGCAGCGGATGACCAACGCGGGTCTGATGGCCAGCATGGCGGCGACCTTCGAGGTGGTCAGGCTGGGGCAGGCCCTCCTGGTTCGGGAAGCGGGTGAACTCAACGACAGGTTCGAACACGACACCGGCATCGCCGCCCAGACCGGCAACCGAAATGCCGCCGCCGCCCTCACCGACATCGGTCACATCTCGATGGCGGAGGCTGGGCGGTTGGTGAGGGTGGGGAAGGCGACGAAGCCGCGGATGAGTCTGATCGGGGAGCAGCTGCCGCCGGAGTATTCGGAGGTCGCTCGAGCGGTCAATGCGGGGGAGCTCACCGTCGATTCGGCGCTGTACATCACCGCGAACCTCGAGCAGGCCGCCCCACGGGCCACGACCGAAGACCTCGACGCGGCGGAGAAGGAGTTGGTGGAGTTCGCGATAACCAACCCGGTGGATTCGGTGCGGAAGCTGTCCATTCGGTACCGGGACGCCCTCGACGTGGACGGGGTCGAACCGCGGGAGGAGGTGCTGGTGTCGCGGCGGGGGTTGAAGCGGATGGTGCTGCCCAACGGCATGAAACGCTACGTGCTCGACGCCGACCCGGTGTCAGCGGCGTACCTGGACACCGCGATCGACGGGATGACCAGCGCGGAACTGCGCAAACCCAGGTTTGAAGCCAAGGAAGATCCTGACGGGTGCGGCGACAACCACGAGATCATCGGCGACGGCCGAACAATGCCGCAACTGAACTTCGATGCCTTCGTCGACATCGTGCGTCACGCTCTCTCCTGCAAGGAAGGGCTCGGGGCGCTGGATCACACGACGATCATCGTCAGGATGACCCTCGAATCCCTACAAACCGGCCTCGGTGAAGCGCAACTGGATGGGGTTGAACAGCCTATCTCCGCCGGAACGGCCCGAAAGATGGCCGCGGAGGCGTGTTTGATCCCGATGGTCCTCGGTGGGAAGAGCGAGGTGCTCGACTTCGGCCTCCGAAAACGGCTCTTCACGACGGCGCAAAAGCTGGCCGCCATCGAACGAGACGGCGGGTGTGCGACGGCGGGGTGTAACCGTCCGCCAAGCTACGCGGAGGGTCACCACATTCGTTGGTACAAAGCGCATGACGGGCCGACAAATCAAGCCAACTGCGTGATGCTCTGTAGTGCGTGCCACCATAGGATCCACCGCGAGGGCTGGGACGTGGTCGTGACAGACAACGTGGTGTACTTCATCCCACCCGCCAGTGTCGATCCCAGGAGAACTCCGCGCAGAGGCGGACGACCGCCGGTGCCAGCACCGAAAGGCCACGACGGGCCGCACTACACGCGCTAGGCGGGGTGGGTTTGAGGATCGGCTTGCGGGGTCTCGATGCTCCTATAGATGTCAAGCTGAGATTGCGGCTTGTTGGTGGCGTTCTCTGATGGTGATGAGGATTTGGAATATCTCTCGTGCGACGTAGCGTTTGAGGAGGCGCATGGCCTCGCGTTTGGTCTTTCCGCGGGCGAGGGCTTTGACTACGTAGTCGCGGGTTTTCTCGTGGGATTTCATCCTGACCATGACGATTCGGTAGGCCGCTGAGTTGCCTTGGCGGTGGCCGCCGCGGTTCAATCGGTGTCGGTTGGTCTTGCCGGATGAGGCTTGGATTGGGGCGGTGCCGATGAGGTGTGCGAAGGCGGATTCGTTGTTGAGGCGGTCGACGTTTTCGCCGGCGACGATCAGCATTGTCGCGGCGACGTCCGGTCCAACGCCGTGCACGGCGAGCAGTTCCGGGGCGTGTTCTTTTACGATGGCGCCGAGGCGTTTCATCAGCCGGTCGGCTTCTGTGAGCAACTCCAAATAGCGTTTGCCGAGGGAGCGGAGGACATTCTTCGTTTCGGTCATGACGAGGTCGTCGGCCTTGCGCACGGGGATCTTTGAGCAGCGCAGAGCCAGGTTCTTCGCCTTGAGTTTCGCGAGGCTCACGCGCAGGTCTGCGGGCGCGCTGACGATCAGGCATTGCAACTGATTCATGCTCTCGGTGCGCTGTTTGACTAGCAAGCGACGGGAGGTGCGCAGCACTCGCAGGGCCTCCACGAAGCCGTCCTGGGTCTTCGGGACGGCGGTGGCGAGCTCGTTGAGGACGGCGCGGGCCGCGTTGTAAGCGTCGATCTGGTCGGTCTTGCCGCGCAGCCGTCGCAGCTGCTTATCCGGCGCGATGACGTCGATGACGGGGATGCCACGGCGGGTGAGTTCGCGGGTGAGGCCGGCGCCGTAGGACCCGGTCCCTTCAATGCCGGCGCGGCCGATCCGGCCGACGCCGGTCGCCCAGGCGATGAGGTCGGAGTACCCGGCGGAGGTGGCGTCGAACTTCCGGTCGGCGATCGATTTTCCGACGTGGTTGATCACCGCCGCGTGATGAAAATCTTTGTGCGTATCGACGCCGAGGATCAGATCCTTGCGGGAATAGGTCATGCTGAATACAGCCCTTCTGTTTGAGGGTCAGTGTTCAGGGGCACCGTCAGACAAGTCAGTGAAGAGGCTGGAGTCAAGCTCCTATTAAGTCATGGTGGTGCTCCCGAACGCGACAATGCGTGCGGGGGCTGGACACCGGTCGACGCATCGAGACAAAGACAACCGAAGCGTCAGACAAGCTCCGAGTCAGACCGGGCCAACCCCCTGCAACCATCATCACTGACAAGCTCGACCAGCGGGGATGGGCTCGACCAGCGGTAGGTGGGGCTTGACCAGCGGTAGGTGGGGCTCGACCAGCGGGGATGGGCTCGACCAGCGGGGATGGGCTCGACCAGCGGTAGGTGGGGCTCGACCAGCGGTAGGTGGGGCTCGACCAGCGGAGGCGCTACTGGGCGAAGCCGAGGGCGGCGGAGATCAGGGCGGCGGCCTCCACGACCGGGGCCGTGTAGGCGGGCGCGGCGGTCGCCTCGTTGAGGCGGGATGAGGGGGCCACGATGCCGACCACGGCCACGACGTTGCCGTGGTGGTCGAACACGGGAGAGCTCACCGAGGCGACCTCGGGTTCGCGCTCCTCGAACGATGAGGCCCAGCCCTGCACGCGGATCTGCTCGAGCAACTCGGCGGGCAGCGCCTCCTCGGGCGCGACGGTGAGCAGCTCCTGCCGGGCGAACTCGTCGAAGGCCAGAAATACCTTGCCGGCGGAGCCGAGGTGCAGCGGCATCACGGTGCCCACCTCGAGCACGCGGGAGATGGCACGCGGCGAACGGGCAGTGGCCACCACGGTGCGGTACTGCCGCCACCGCACGTAGAGCACCGACGACTCCTGGGTCTGTTCGCGCAGCGTCTGCAAGATGGGCCGGGCGGCCTGAATCACGTCGAGGCCCTGCGTCGCGTTGATCGCCCAGCGCGCCACGGCGAGCCCGATGCGGTAGCCGCTGCCGTCGCGGTCGAGAAACCCCTCCGACACCAGGTTCTGCACGAGGCGCTGCGTGGTGCTCTCCGGCAGTCCGGCGCGCTTGCGGATGGCGCCGAGCGAGAGCGTGGGTTCCTCAACGGTGAAGCAGTCCATGATCTGACGAATCTTGCCCAGCACCAGTACGGGGTTGGCAGCCGGTTCGGTCACGAGGTCTCCTTGTGTGCGCGGCTCGAGGCGAAGCATCCGCTTGTCACATGTTAAGTAGTCATTGCGGTGGGGCGCGAACCGCCACTAGGGTTCATATAACCACATCGCGAGTGGTTCACTCACAATGTGAGTGGAAACCTCGACACCGGCCCGGTAAGGAACTCATGACGATGACGTCACCAGAAACAGCGCACGCCCCGGCGATCCAGCTCGACGGCTGCACCAAGGAATTCGTGACGCCACAGGGCGGCTCGTATTTCGCGGTGAAGGGCATTGACCTCACCGTGATGCCGGGCAAGTTCGTGTCGATCGTGGGCCCCACCGGCTGCGGCAAATCCACGGTGCTCAACATGGCCGCTGGGCTGATGGCGCCGAGCGAGGGCGAGGCGCTCAGCTTCGGCGCCCCGGTCGTGGGGGTGAACCGCCGCGCCTCCTACATGTTTCAGCAAGACGCCCTGCTGCCGTGGAAGACAGTGCTCGACAACGTGTCGCTCGGCCTGATCATGCGCGGAGTAGGCAAGAAGGAGGCCGCCGCCGAGGCGCGCCGCTGGCTCGCCAAGGTGGGACTGTCCAACTTCGAAGACCGCTACCCGCACCAGCTCAGCGGCGGCATGCGCAAGCGCACCTCTATCGCGCAGGCCTGGATCGTGAACCCCGACATCCTGCTCATGGACGAACCCTTCTCCGCGCTCGACGTGCAGACCCGGCAGATCATGGAGAACGAGCTGCTCGACATCTGGCAGGAATCGGGCAAGGCCGTGATCTTCATCACCCACGACCTCGACGAAGCCATCGCCCTCAGCGACGAGGTCGTGCTGCTCAGCGCCGGCCCCGCCAGCCAGGTGGTGGCCCGCTACGACATCACCCTGCCGCGCCCCCGCAACCTGCTGGAGATTCGCGACGACCCACAGTTCGTGGAGCTGCATCGCGAGATCTGGGGCAGGCTGCGCGACGAAGTGGCCAAGACCTACGCGGCGAAGGCGGCCTGACATGACCACCACAACCGAGGGAGCGGATGCCGCACCCGCCGCATCCGCTCCCCACACGCCCCGCACCGGGCCGGCACGCGCCCGCACCGAAACCCCCGCCGCGCTGATGCGCGTGTACCAGCTGCTGCTCACCGCGGTGGTGCTCGGCGCGTGGGAGATCCTCGGCCGCGTCGGCGTGATTGACACGTTCTTCTTCTCGCTGCCGAGCGCCATCGGCGTGGCCGTGTGGGAGTGGATCACGACAGGGTTCATCTTCCCCCACCTGTGGATCACCCTGCAGGAGGCGCTCTACGCCTTCCTCATCGGCACCGCACTCGGCCTTGTGCTCGGCTTCTGGCTCGCCAGGGTGCGCTTTCTCGAGCGGCTCTTCGAACCGTTCGTGCAGATGTTCAATGCCCTGCCCCGCGTGGTGCTCGCGCCCATCTTCCTGCTCTGGTTCGGACTCGGCATCGAGTCGAAGGTGGCCTTCGGCGTCACCCTGGTGTTCTTCATCGTGTTCTTCAACGTGCTGCAGGGCGTGAAGAGCGTCGACAAGGTGCTGCTCGACAACGCCCGCATGCTCGGCGCCACCGAACGCCACCTCATCCAGCACGTCGTGCTGCCGAGCGCTCTCACCTGGATCTTCTCGAGCCTGCACATCAGCGTGGGCTTCGCCATTGTGGGCGCCGTCGTGGGCGAATACCTCGGCGCCGCCGCCGGCGTGGGCTACGTCATCGCGCAGGCCCAGGGCGTGTTCGACACCGAGGGCGTGTTCGCGGGCATGTTCATTCTGATGATCGTCGTGCTCTTCGTCGACCTCGGCGTGAACCGGCTCGAACGCTACCTGCTGCGCTGGCGTCCGGTTCCCGGCGCGTAATTCTTCATTCCTTATATAGAGAGAGAACATCGTGTTATTACCTAAGAAGCTCACCCTGGCCGCAGCAGCGTTGCTCACGGCCACCCTGTTCGCCGGCTGCGCGAGCACCTCCGAAACCGGCGGAGCGGATGCCGCGGCCACCCCCCAGGTGACCATCGGTATCGGCGGCCAGACCCTGCTGACCTACCTGCCCACCACCCTCGCCGAACAGCTCGGCTACTACGAGGAGGAAGGGCTCGACGTTGACCTGCAAGACCTGCAGGGCGGCTCGAAGGCCCTCACCGCGCTGCTCGGCGGCAGCGTGAACGTGGTGAGCGGGTACTACGAGCACACCATCCAGATGCAGGCGAAAAACCAGAGCATCACCTCGTTCGTGCAGATGGGCAAGTCCCCGGCCATCGCGCTCGTCGTGGCACCGGGCTCGACGGAGGAGATCACCTCCCTCGAAGACCTGATGGGCAAGAGCGTCGGCGTGACCGCGCCGGGCTCCTCTACCCACACCATGCTGAGGTTCCTGCTCGAAGAGGCCGGCCTCAACCCCGACGGCGTGAGCGTCGTGGCGATGGGGGCCGGGTCATCCGCTGTGGCCGCCATGGAATCCGGCGGAGTCGTGGCCGGCGTGATGCTCGAACCCGACGTGTCGGTGCTTGCCGAACGCACCGGCGCCGAGACCGTGAGCCTCGCCGACCTGCGCTCGCCGGAGGGCGTGGAGGAGCACTACGACACCGACATGTGGCCGTCGTCGTCGTTCTACTCCGAGAGCGACTGGCTCGCCGAGAACCCCGAGACCGCGCAGAAGCTCGCGAACGTGCTCACCAAGACCCTTGCGTACATCGCCGAGCACTCCGGCGCCGAGATCGCGGCCGAGATGCCGGAGACCTTCAGCGGCGGAGACCTCGAGCGCTACGCGGCACTCATCGAGGAGCTCAAGCCGCAGCTCACCGAAGACGGACGCAACTCAGAGGCCGGCGCCGAGGCCGTGCTTGACACGCAGCGCATCGCCAATCCCGAGGTGGGTGACGCCGAGATCGACCTTAAGGCCACCTACACGAACGAGTTCGTCGGCGGTAACTAGGTTCTTTCTCCCTCCCGGCGCATAACTCCTGCAAATCGGGGCGGCCTAGCCGGACTGCCGCGTGATTCCGGGGCTATATTGTGGTCGGCCCAGAATCTGCAGGAGTTATGCCAGCTCACCGCGGCATCCGCTTGAAAGGACTTGATATGACTGATGTGGCCCCGCTCGCCGGAGTGCGTGTGCTCGAGCTCGGCAACTTCATTGCTGCACCCACGGCGGGGCGGATGCTGGCCGATTTCGGTGCCGAGGTGATCAAGGTGGAACGCCCCGGCACCGGCGACGAGCTGCGCAACTGGCGGCTGCACGCCGGTGACACGTCGATGCTTTTTCGCACGATCAACCGCAACAAGAAGTCGATCGTGCTCGACCTGAAGACCGACCTCGGCCGCCGTACGGTGCTCGAACTCGTGGCGCGCTGCGACGTGGTGCTGGAGAACTTTCGACCCGGCACGCTCGAGAAATGGGGGCTCGGGCCCGAGCAGCTGAACGCGGTGAACCCCGACCTCATTCTCACGCGGGTGTCGGCATTCGGGCAGACCGGGCCGCTGTCCCAGCGCCCCGGATTCGCCGCCGTCGCCGAGGCGATGGGCGGCTTTCGCGACCTGGTGGGCGACCCTGACCGGCCGCCCGTGCGGGTGGGCGTGTCGATCGGCGACTCGATCGCCGGGCTCTACGCGGCCTTCGGCTCGGTGATGGCCCTGTTCCAGCGCGAGGTGCGCCGAGGCGCAACGGATGCCGCGCTCGCGTTGCACGAGCGCGTCATCGACGTTGCGCTCAACGAATCGATGCTGTCGATGATGGAGTCGCTCGTTCCGGACTACTCGGCATACGGGGTGGCGCGGGAGCGCGTGGGCGGGCGGATGGACGGAATCGCCCCCACCAACGCGTACCTGTGCGGCGACGGCGCGAGCATCGTGATTGCCGGCAACGCGGATGCCATCTACCAGCGGTACATGCACGTGATCGGGCGCGACGACCTCGGGGGCGACCCAGGCCTGCAGACCAACGCGGCCCGTTGGCAGCGGCGGGACGAACTTGACGCGGCGATCGGGGAGTGGACGCTGGGGCTCTCCGCCGCTTCTGCGTTGGAGGTGCTGGAGGAGGCGGGGGTGCCGTCTGGTCCGATTTACACAGCCGCGGATATCTGCGCGGACTCGCAGTACGAGGCGCGCAACATGATCCAGCGCTTCGATGTTTCGGACGGTTCGCAGGTGCTGTCGGGGGTCGGGTTTCCTGGGATCGTGCCGGTGATCGGGGAACGCTCGCTGAGCATCCGCTCGCTGGGCCCGGACCTGGGGGAGCACACGCGTGAGGTGCTCGCCTCCGTGCTGGGCAAGACCGACACCGAGATCGACCTGATCATGACCGAGTTGGAGCCCTGATGTTCACCCTCGAACCCCGCGCCGTGCTGCGCGACGTCACCCTGCGCGACGGCCTGCAGCTCACCGGCGGCATGCTCTCGACCGAGCGCAAGGTGGCCACGATCCGCTCGCTGCTCGCGCTCGGCGTGGAGTCGCTCGAGATCGGGTCGATGGCGCGCCCCGACCTCGTGCCGCCGATGGCCAACACCCTCGAGGTGCTCGCCGAGCTCACTCCCGAGGAGCTCGGGCGGTGCTGGGTGTGGGTGGCCACGCCGCGGCACGTGGAGCGCGCCGCCGCCGCGGGCGCCCGCAACTTTCAGTACTGCTTCTCGGCAACGGATGCCCACAACCAGGCCAATATCGGACGCACCACCGAGGCGAGCCTCGCCGCCATGCCCGCGGCCGTGGAGATTTCCCGCTCGGTCGGCGGGCAGATCCAGCTGTGCATCGCGACGTCGTTCACCTGCCCGTTCGACGGGCAGGTCGCGCCGGCGCGGGTGCTGAAGATCGCGCAAGACGAGCGCGCGCTCGGCGCCTCGCACGTGGTGATCTGCGACACCCTCGGGCAGGCGGTGCCCGCGCAGGTGTCGTCGCTCATCTCGCGGGTGCGCCTCGAGACGCCCGCCCGCGAGATCGTCTTCCACGGGCACGACACCTGGGGACTCGGCGTGGCGAACACCCTCTCGGCCATCGCGGCCGGCGCCACCGTGGTGGACGGCGCGCTGGGCGGTCTGGGCGGATGCCCCTTCGCGCCGGGGGCCAGCGGCAACACCGCGAGTGAGGACATCCTCTTCGCCACGCGCCCGCCGTGGCTCACGCCGGCCGTCTTCGGGTCGCTCGTGAGCCTCACGGAGGGATTGCTTCTTGAGCTCGACGAACCGAACCGCTCGAAGTCCGCCCAGGGAGCCCGCTCGCCCGCGAAGGCCTTCGACTGGGTGATGTAGCCGGCCCGTAAACGGCGTGCGTGCCCGGCAGGCGCCGGCCCGCGATCAGGCAGTCGGCGTCGCGGCGTCCGCCACAGTGTCGAGAACAACCCTCACGGTTCTCGGGTCGGCGAGTATGCGGAAATGCCCGCCAACGCTGAGCTGGATATTGCGGGCGCCGACAAGTTCGCTGCCCTCGGGAATATGCGGATCAAACACTCCGTAGACGGACACGATCCGGTGGTTGACCCGGTGGTCACGGCTGAGAGAGTAGAGGGCCGCGTTGGCGGGGGCAAAGGCACGGATGCTCGGCACGACCGAGTAGCGCGCATAGCGGGAGCCGGCGAACGGCGCACTGATCGCGGTCATCCCGATCACCCGGCGGCCCGATACATCATTCGTCATGAGGAGTTTGCCGATGAGGCCGCCCTTGCTGTGCGCAACGATGACCACGCCGTTCACATCTTCTCGCTCAAGGTACGCGGCCACGGTCATGGCTGCCTCGGCCAGGGAACGCCGGTTTTGGCCCAGCGCCGGCAGAACGTGCACAGGATGCCCGTTGTCGTGCAGGATCTCGATCAGCGGCCGCATGAACTGCCAGGATTCGTACACTCCAGGAATAATCACGATCGGTGCGCCGTCGCCGGAGCGGAAGTCCGATGGCTGAGCGTGGGAGAATATGGCACGAATGTGCCCTGTCACCGCGTAGACATAGTCCAGCAACCACCACCTGACCGGGCGCAGACGGCCCGTCATAGGGCAGGATGCGCGACCGGGCGATAGCGTTCGGCGTGCCCTTCTATACACGCGGCAGTCTTCGCGGCAGCGCTGTGGTGTACCAGATGGCGGTGTCCTATGACTTCCAAGAAATACCCGTCCGGCGCGGCGGCAGCCAGCGTCGCACACCAGGCGCTGCCCGAGACGGGATCGTTGGCACCTCGGATCACCAGGGTGGGGGAGCGTACGTCGCGGAGGGCCAGGTCGGTGCGGTACTTGAGCATCACGTCGAGCTCGGTTGAGAACCAGCGGGAGCCGCACTCGAGATAGTCGCGGAAGGCGATCAGATTGCCTGAGGGAGGTTCCTTGACTACATCCCGGGTCAGACCCATCGCCTGTTGCACGGCCGTCGCCCGCCGAGGATCGGTGACGGGACCGATAAGAATCAGGCTGGAGACGGCCGCCGGGCGCTGTCGGGCCAAGTCCGTGACGAATTGAGCGCCCATCGAATGGCCGACCACGACCGCACGCGGTATTTCAAGCTGATCAAGAAGCCGGCCTAGCAGCGCGCCGTATTCTTCGACGGCGAGAGGCCGCTCGGGCCGGCGAGTGCCGCCGAACCCTGGCAGGTCGATCGAGTACGCATGCCCGGTGACGGCCAGGCTCTTCTGAATGCGGCGGTAGTAGCGGTGTGACGCCCCGATGCCGTGAACCATGAGGTAGGTCGGCACCTCCAGAGAACGGGATGTGCTTTCCACGCAATGCACAGTGAATTGATACCCATCCACCTCGGTGCTCTGGCCACGGGGCGCCAAGGAGGCTAGGGGGCGTCGTTCGGTGCTCGTCACGCGCTTTCCTTCGGGGTCGGCTAGCAAGATTGTGGCGCTGGGCAGATTCGGGCGGTGTGCGACATCCGCCATTAATAAGACGTACGCGGACCGGATTTGTCACGCCCACCTTGTCGATTGGTGCTCAAATGTGACCCCACGCGGGCCTTTGCCCGGACGATCCCGCAGGATAGAAGGCATGGCACACCGTCAACGCACACCTTTAGATCCTGACCTCTATCGGGGCCGGGCGAATAAGGTGTGCGTATCGTGCGGGCGGCACATCGAGTGGCGCGCGAAGTTGGCGACGAACTGGGATGCAGTGAAGTACTGCTCCGCCGCATGCCGCGGACATGGCGTCGATGCGACGGACCTCCGGCTCGAAGCTACCATCGCAAACCTTCTCAGCGCGCGGGCCCACGATGCTACGATCTGCCCGTCTGATGCTGCGAAAGCGGTTGGTGGCGAGGGATGGCGAGAACTCATGGAGCCGGCCCGGCGAGCAGCACGCCGAATGGTCGCCCGCGGAGAGCTGCAGATCACACAGGGCGGGGTCGTGGTCGATCCATCGCGGGCGAAGGGCCCGATTCGGTTGCGGCGGCCGCGGTAGGGCGCTCGTTAACGTGCTGGTCGGCGCGCCGGAGGGGTCTTCGCTCAGATCAACGCTTAGGGCGTGTCGACGATCTGCTTGCCAAGCGGCATGAGTGCGACCGGGATCATCTTGAAGTTGGCGATCCCGAACGGGATGCCGATGATCGTGATGCAGAGCGCGATGCCCGAGATGAGGTGCTCGAGGGCGATCCACCAGCCAGCCAGGATCACCCAGATGACATTGCCGAGGAACGACCCGACACCCGCGTTCGGCGTGGGCACGACAGTTTTGCCGAACGGCCAGAGGGCGTAGACGCCGATGCGTGCCGCGGCGATTCCCCAGGGGATGGTAACGATGAGCACGCACATTATGAGCGCGGCGAGCATGTAGCCGAGGAACAGCCAGAACCCCGAGAGCACGAGCCAGATGATGTTGAGGAGGGTCTTCATGATGCTTCCATTATTTCAGGTAGCAATTAGCCTGCTGGTATTACGTAGCCGCCTCACCACGACTCCGAGTCCGAAAACGTGACCGACTTCGCTGCCTTCAAAGCACGGCTCGAAGCTGAGGTGGCTGGTGCTAGTGCGCACGAGTCGGTGGGCGCCCTCGCGGGGTTCGCTTCCAGGGACGAGCTGCTGAAGCCGCTCCCGCTGAAGACGCCGCCGGCGACTCCGATGCAGGTGCGCCTGCGCGTCGACCTTGCGGATTCATAGCCGCCGATCTGGCGGCGGCTCACGCTTCTGTCGGATCTGACACTCGATGTGTTTCACGACGTGCTGCAGACCGCTTCCGGCTGGACCGACAGCCACCTGCACCGCTTCACCCTGCCCGGAGAGCCCTTCGGCCACCACACGCAGGGGATCCTCACTCCGTTCGACGTCGAAGAAGGCGACGAGGGCACGTTGGAGAGCGAGCTGCGCATCGATCAGCTTCTGGCGGAGTCCGGCGATTCACTGCTCTATACCTACGATTTCGGCGACCAGTGGGCGCACACGATCATGTTTGAAGAGATGCTGCCGCTGACTACCCGGAGCAGCGGGACACCGCCTGGGCGATGGGCTTGCACGGGTTCGTCGACCAGGTCGATGTCGACGAGATCAACCGCGGCCTCGAACGCCTGGCCGGGTCTGAGACGGCGCTCATCCGGCTGCGTCAGCACACAGTCGCCGCTTGCTCTTCTTATCGCGGGGGTGGGGGAGCAGGCGCAGGAACATGCGCTGTGGAGGAGCTTCGCCAACATGTATTACCATGCACGGTAAGAACTATGATTGATGCATGCGAATCACATCGAAAGGCCAAGTGACCATCCCACAGTGGATACGCGAGCGCCATGGGCTCATGCCGCAAACCGATGTCGACTTCACGGAGCGAGACGGCATGGTAATTCTCGCGCCGGCGGCCACGGCCTCGAAGCCCGATCGCGCCGACCAGCTGCTCGAACGGCTGCGGGGATCCGCTCAGAAGTCTCTGACGACCGACGAGATCATGCACCTGACGCGTGCCTACGACGATGACTGAGTCGCGTGGATTTCTCGTCGACTCCAACGTATTGCTCGACATCATCACTCGGGATCCCGTGTGGTCGACCTGGTCGGAGCACGCCCTTGCGGAGGCACTTCGTTCGGGCGAGGTGTGGGTAAACCCCATCGTGTACGCAGAAGTTTCGCTGGCGTTCGCATCGATCTCCGCGCAGGACGCGGCATTGCCACCGGACACTTTGCGCCGTGCGCCCGTGCCTTTTGCGGCCGGGTTCCTCGCCGCTCGAGCCCACCAGGCCTACCGGAATCGTGGGGGCACCCGCGCCACGACGCTGCCGGATTTCTTCATCGGAGCACATGCCGTCGTCGACCGGCTCACCCTGGTCACGAGAGATGCTCGTCGGTACCGTACGGCGTTCCCCGGCCTCGCACTCGTGGCGCCCGATCGCGATGCGTGACGGAGCCAGTTAGAACCGGTGAAATTCGCGACAGGCCGCTCGGGGCGACTGTGGTCACCCCCAGGCAGCGGATGCGGCGTGTCGCCAAAACAAAAGGACCGGTCCTACCCCGGCGTAGCGCGGTTCTCAGACTTTGGTGAGCAGGGCGTGCTCGTTGGTGCTCCACGACTGATTCAAGTTGTCCGTGAAGGTCATACCCGTCACTTGATACTTCGACGTGTTCATGTACGGGCGCAGGGATTTGTCGTCGGATTTCACGGCAACGGGAAAGTCCCAGGTGAAATTGCTGGTGCCGGGGCTGGCCACGAAATACTCCCCAGGCGGCAACACCGTGAGAGCAATGGGACGGTCGACGGGCTTCTCATGCATCACCGCGCTGATCGCCACGTCGTGGAACATGGAACCGGACGTGTTCGAAACCATGACGCCGTAAACCCGGGGCGTGGCGTCCGGGTTGGACACGGTCCACGCCGTGAGCCCCGACGCCTGCGCCTTGGATTCGCGCACCTGCTCCGCCGCACGTTTGCGACGGTCCAACAGGAGCTGAACCGCGGCGAGGCCGATGGCCGCCGTTGTGATCCACGTCGGAAGATCGCCCGCCCACAGTGGCCATTCCGCCATTTTGCTACCCCCAGATCATTGCGGCCCGGTTCTCGGCCGCGCACCACACCGTATCGAGAAACCCGCGCGGCCCGTTGGGGGTCAGACAGCGCCCGCAGTCCTAAAACCGGTGGAATTCGCGACACGCCGCTCAGGGTGGCGGGGGTGACCCCAGGCAGCGGATGCAGCGTGTTGCGAGAATCACCGGTTTTGCGCGCGGGCGGGGTGTGGAGCGCGCCCCGGGTGTTCCCTCGTGTCGGTGGGGTACTGCATGATTATGGAGGGAGTTCCGACAAGCCGAGGGAGGTGAGTGCGTGTCAGTAGTGAGCCAGACGCACGCGCTTCGCCAGCTCGTTGAAACGGATGCCACATGGCGCCTCCTGCGCGCCGACAACGCTCCGGTGATCGCTGCGCTCCTGAGCGAGCACCTCGGCGGCGAGAACCGCCGCCTTCCCGCCGAGGAACTCTACGAACGCGTGGACCACGACCTCGACGCCCTGCGCGCCCACGGGCTCGACCTGCCGCAGAGTGGGCAGGGCTACTGCGCTGAATGGCGCAAGTCAGGGTTTCTCACCCGGCGCCCGGCCGAAGAGGCCCGCGGTGAGACCTTCGAGCTCGCTCCCGGTGCGCTCGCCGCCATCCGCATCCTCGAGCAACTCGAAGCGCCGCGGCAGACCGTCACCGAATCGCGGCTGGCGAGCATCGGCGTGCAACTCGGTCAGCTCGCCATCGAAACCGACCCCGACGCCACCCGACGCCTCGAGCAGCTGCATGCGCAGCGCGACCGCCTCGATGCTCAGATCGAACGCATCCAGGCCGGAGAACTCGACACCCTCGACCCCGCCCGCGCGCTCGAGCGGGTGCGCGACATCCTCGCGCAGGCTGAGGAGATCCCCTCTGACTTCGCCAGGGTGCGCGCCGAATTCGAGAACCTCAACCGCGACCTGCGCGCCCGCATCGTGGAATCCGACGACACTCAGCGCAGCGTGCTCGACGAGGTGTTTCGTGGCGTCGACCTGATCGCCGACTCCGACGAGGGCCGCAGTTTCGCGGGATTCTCCGCGCTCGTGCTCGACCCCGCCGTGGGCGCCGCCTTCGACGACGACATCGCCCGGGTGCTCACCCGCGACTTCACAGCCCAACTCACCCCGGCGCAGCGTCGCTATCTGCGCCGGTTCATCGGCACGCTCAAAGACCACAGCGGCGAGATCCACGAGGTGATCACCACCTTCGCTCGAGGTCTTCGCCGCTACGTGCAGTCGCAGGACTACCAGCGCGACCGCGTGCTGCGCGGCCTGGTACGTAAGGCCCTCGCTGCCGGCGTCGATGCGTCTACCCACATCAAGCCGTACCAGCCCACGGGCCTGCACCTCGATCTGTCGGCCGTCGCGCTCGGCAGCATCGGCGGCATCCGCTTTCATGACCCCGCAGACCTCGATGCCACCGAGCCCATCGTGGAGCATGTGCCGGGCATTGCGGACCTCGCCGCGCTGCGCGCCCTCGCTCGCGAGACGGAGATCGACTTCGCCGAGCTCATCACGAACGTGAATGCCCTGCTCGCCGGGGCCTCAGAGTGCACCGTGGCCGAGGTGCTCGCGCGGCACCCGGCGACCCAGGGCGTGGCCAGCGTCGTGGGGCTGCTCACGCTCGCCGCCAACCAGGGAGTTGCCGTCGACGGTATCGAAACCGTGCATTGGACGGGCGTCGACCACCCTCCGCGCGCCGCCGACATCCCCATTCACCGCTTTACAGGGAGGCTGCTGTGACCGATACGACCGATGAAGCGCTCGAACCAGGAGCGGATGCCGCCTCCGCGATGGCCCATTACGTATCGGCCCTGCACTCATCGGCCCTGCACTCATCGGCCCTGTGGCCGGGCGACACCGGGGTGCTCGGGGAACAGCCGCGCCGTGCGCTGCTCGAGCTGATCAAGGGCCCGTATCTTTCCGGAGTGAAGGCCCCTGCACTATGGTCGGCGCTGCTCGCCGACGAGGCAGGCATCCGCTCCCGGCTTGACGAACTCTTTCTTGAGCTCGTGGTGGACAGGGTGGGGGAGTTCGCGTTCGTGCGCAACGTGAGCACCACCGAACTGAAGGTGCCAAGCGCCGTGCGCTCCGCCGCGCTCAGCTTTCTCGACACCGCGATGCTCCTCGTGCTGCGGCAGATGTTGCTCGCGGGGGAGGGCGAGGGGCGCGTGATCGTGGGCCGGGACGACGTCTTCGAGCAGCTGCGGGTGTACCGCACAGCAGACCGCGACGAGAGCGACTTCGCGAAAAGGCTGAACTCATCGTGGCTGAACATGAAGAACAAGCTGCGCGTGATTCACCAGGCCGGCGCCGAGGACCGCGCCGAGATCTCGCCAGTGCTGCGGCTGATCGTGGACGCCGAGCAGATCCAGGCGATCGGCGCCGAGTACAAGCGCATCGCCGCGGCGGGCGGCGTCGTGCAGATCGACATTGCCGATGACGAGCTCGACCGTGGCGACACCGACCCCGACGATTCCGAGGAGCAGACCGCATGACCATGCTCGAGATGCCCGGCGTCGACGAGGCCACCGACGGCGACAGCGGCGGCCCGATCCACGAGGGCCAGTGGCGGCTGGCCCGCGTGGAGCTGCTCAACTGGGGCACCTTCCACGGCCACCACCCCATCGATGTGGCCCGCAAGGGACACCTCTTCACCGGGGCGTCCGGTTCGGGAAAGAGCTCCCTGCTCGACGCTATCGGCACCGTGCTCACGCCAGACAAGTGGCTGCGCTTCAACGCCGCCGCACAGGAATCCACAGCCCGCAACGACGACCGCAGCCTCGTGAGCTACGTGCGCGGCGCCTGGAGCAAGGAGGCCGACGAGAACCTCGACCGCGCCGTGAGCACCTACCTGCGCAAGACCGCTACCTGGAGCGGCATCCTGCTGCGCTTCGAGAACGGGCGCGATGCCCCTGTCACCCTCGCGCGGCTGTTCCACCTGCGGGGCTCGAGCGTCGACAAGGCAGACCTCAAGGACCTGTGCTTCGTCGACCGCGCGAACGTGACCCTGCTCGATTTTCGCGAGTACGTCTCATCCGGTATCGAGGCCCGCCGCGTGAAGGGCGCCTGGCCGGACGCCGTTGTCACGACCACCGGATCGCACAACGCTTTCTACGTGAAGCTGCGCCGACTGCTCGGCATCAACAGTCAAAACGCCCTGCACCTGCTGCACAAGACCCAGTCCGCCAAGAATCTCGGCAGCCTCGACCAGCTGTTTCGGTCGTTCATGCTCGACGAACCGGCCACGTTCGCCCGCGCGAAGAACGCCGTCGAGCAGTTCGGCGAGCTTAATCAGGCGCATCAGCACGTGGTGGAGCTACGCCGCCAGGCCGAGCACCTCGGCAGGCTTGAAACGTCCATCGCCGCATACGAGCGCGCCGCCACAACGGCCGCAGAGGCCGAACGGCTCGGCGACCTGATCGACCCGTTCCAGAACCAGCTCACCCTGCGCCTGGCCGGCGACGAACGCGGCCTACTGCGTTCGCAGCAGGCACGCGCGGCCGACGACACCCTGCGAGCGGATGCCGCCCTCGACGACGCTAGGCAGCTGTTGGCCGCAGCCGAGCGTCGCGCCCTCAAACTCGGTGGTTCCGACGCCGCTCAGATGCAGGAGCTGCTGAAGGAGGCCCAGAAAGCAGCGGACGCCACTGGGCTGCGCTACGCGCGCTTCGCCGAAGAACTCACGAGCGTCGGCGTGGCCGGTGCACCGCAGAACAGTGCTGAATTCGCCGAACTACAAGAATCGTCGCGCCAGGCCCTGCACGAGTCGGCGCCGGCCGCGGCGCACGACCACCACGACAACGAGCAGTACTTCACCGCCGGCAAGGAGCTCGCGGACATCGACCGGGAACTGACAGAGCTGCGCACGCGAAAAAGCAACCTCCCCGGCGCGCTGCTGGTCGCCCGCAAGGGTCTCGCTGAAGAGCTCGGTGTCGCCGAGGCGGCGCTGCCGTTCGCCGGAGAGCTCATCGAAGTGCTGCCGGAGTTCGAGGCGTGGAACGGCGCGATCGAGCGCGTGCTGTTTCCCCTCGCGAGCGCGCTGCTCGTGCGCGACACGTTCCTGCCCGAGGTACGACGACGGGTCGAAGCCCGCAACCTGGGCGCCCGGCTCGTGTTCGAGGCGGTTCCGGCCATGTCCGACCCGCCGCAGGCCGCCCGCAGCTCCCGGTCGCTGCTGCACCGCATCCGGGTGAGCGACGGCGCTTTCCATGACTACCTGCAGGCCCGCACGGCCCGGGAATTCGACTACGCCTGCGTCGACACCCCCGACGAACTCGACAAGGTCGAGAAGGGCGTCACCGTGGGCGGGCAGGTGAAGAAGTCCGCCCGCCGGTACGAGAAGAACGACCGGTACTCGATCAGCGAACGCAGCCACTGGATTCTCGGCGCTGACAACGAGGCCAAGATCGACCTGCTGCTCGAGCGCCGCCGCGACGCGCAGCGCCGCAACCTCGAGGCGGGGGAGCGGCTCCAGCAGGCACAGGCCGAACGGGACGCCGCCACCCGGCGCCGCAGCGTACTCGAGCGGGTGCTCAGCCAGGCCTGGTCCGAGATCGATGCCCGGTCGGCCGACGAACTCGTGCGCACCCGGCGCCGCCAGCTCGACGCCCTGACGACCGACAATGCCGAGCTTCACGACGCCCTCACCGCCGAAACCGAGGCCCGCGAGCATTTCACCTCCGCCGAAAAGCTCGCCCGCTCCCACGAGGTAACGTTGCGGCTGATCGAGGCGCAACTCGCCGAGGTTGACGCGCTCATCGCCGAGCTGGAACGCACCATCGACGCCCGCGAGTTGGCGGATGCCGACGCCACCGCCCTCGAGGCCCGCTACCGAAGGGTGCAGCGCAAGCTCGACCGCAAGAACATCGGCGACGTGGGCCGCCGGGTGTTCGAGTCGCTGAGCGGCGAGGCTCGAGTCGCCCAGCGCGCGCTCGGCGACGCCCGCTCGGCGTTCATCGAGGGCGCCGTCGCCTTCAAGGCCCGCTGGGCCGCGGCCGCCGGCGACCTCACCACCTCCATCGAGGACCGCGCCGGCTACAGGGCCCTGCTCGAAGGAATTGTGGCGCGCGGCCTGCCCGAGCATGAAGCTAACTTTCTCAAACTGTTGCGGGACAAGTCGCGAGATCTCATCGGGCATCTGGCCTCGGATATCCGCGATGCTCCGAAGCTCGTCGTGGACCGCATCGAGCCAGTGAACGCCTCGCTCGGCCGTTCGCGTTTCGACGTGGACCGCTACCTGCGTATCGAGGTGAAGACCCGGCGCGCGCCGGAGGTGCTGCAGTTCATGGCCGACCTGAAGACCGTGGTCGACGGCGCGTGGAGCGACGACGGCCTCGCCGCCGCCGAGGCGCGCTTCGCCGTGCTGAATCAGATCATGCAGCGGCTCGCGTCTAGCGACAACGCCGACCGGGCCTGGCAGCGCCGCTGCCTCGACACCCGGGAACATGTCACGTTCATGGCGCACGAGGTGGACCTCGCGGGACGCACGGTCAACGTGCACGACTCGAGCGCCGGACTCTCCGGCGGGCAGAGGCAGAAGCTCGTGATCTTCTGCCTCGCGGCCGCGCTACGCTACCAGCTCGCCGCAGACGAGGACGAGCTGCCCTCCTACGCCACGATCATTCTGGACGAGGCCTTCGACAAGGCCGACAGTCGCTACACGCGCATGGCGATGGACGTGTTCGTGGAGTTCGGTTTCCACATGATCCTGGCCACGCCCGAAAAGCTGCTGCAGACGATCGAGCCGTATGTGGGGGCTGTCACGTCCATTACGAACCCGGCTCGCAACGACTCGCGCACGGCGAGCGTGGCGTTCCGGGACGACCCGAACGACATCCCGGGCGACCGCCCGAGAGCTGCGCCGAATGCAGGGGCATGATGGCGGTTCCGGTGACGGTGGCCCAGGCCCGCGAGCGCGCCCGCAAACGTGTGCTGCAAGACCAGAGAACCTGGGCGGCCTACGGCGGCGACGAGCCCGTTCTCGACATCGTGTTGCACCCGCCCACGGAGCGCGCCGCGCTCGACGACCAGGCCGGCGCCATCGCGTGGGTGCGCTCATGGCGCGATGTGGCTGGCGCCGACGTGCGCTGGGGCGAAAGGCGCTGGTCCAGGGTGGGTACCCAATCCGTGCCCGAGCGCTGTGTACTGCAGGGAGCGGATGCCATCGCCTACTTCGCGGGCCGGGCATCCGGCCGCGAATGGCTGGTTCTGCGCTCCCGCGCTGCCCTCCTTCGAGCCACCTTCGACGGCGTTCTCGGTGCGGGTCCGGTTGTCCGGGCCGCGGCGGGGTCCTCGACCGATCCGGCGGTTTGGGCCGATCCGGCGTCATTGCACGGGGATACTGCCGCGGCCCTCGCCGCCGCGATTCGCACGCACGGCCTGGCGCTGCAGCGCATGAGCGAAGCCGACTTCTCGACACTCGTGCACGTGGTGGAATGGCTGGCGGAGCATCCGTCGTCGGGCTGGCGCATCAGGCAGCTGCCAATTCGAGGCATCGACACGAAGTGGCTCGAGGGTCACCGTTCCGCCGTGGAGGGGCTGCACGCCGCGGTGAGTGGGCGGGTTTCGCTCGGTCTGCTCACCGCGCCCGACCGGGTACGGGTGCGGTTTCTCGACCCGGAGCTGCGCCCCGGCGGCCTCACCGACATCACGGCGCCCCTGGAGCAGCTCGCGGCCCTCGACGTCGCGCCGAGCGTGGTGTTCGTGTTCGAGAACCTCGAGACGGTGTTCTCGATGCCGGAACTGCCCGGCGCCGTCGTGGTGCACGGCAGCGGCTACGCGGCCCCGCGCCTCGGCGCGATCCCCTGGATTCACGGCGCGCGCGTCATCTACTGGGGAGACCTCGACTCCGACGGTTTCGCCATTCTGCACGCCCTCCGCCTCGGCTGCCCCCGCGTCGCGAGCGTGCTCATGAACGAGGAAACCCTGCTCGCCTACCGTGACCTGTGGGTGCCAGAGCCCAAACCCGCCGCCGGAACATACTCGCGTCTCACGGCCAATGAGTTGCAGGCGCTGGGACGCATCCGCTCGGAGGGAAACGTGCGCCTCGAGCAAGAGCGTATTCCCTGGGAAGTGGCCCTCCCGACTCTCTTGGACGCCGTCCCTGTGCCGTATAGCCGGTGATCGCAACACGCCGTTCAGGCCGGCTGGGGTGACCCAAGGCAGCGGATGCGGCGTGTGACGAGAAGGACCGGTTTTGCGCACGTGTCGGGGCAAATGCTTACACCGCAGAGCCGCCCGACGCGACACACCACGCACTGTAGGGGTACAAAATACTGAGGGAATGTTCAGAAACATAGGGCAAGCTGGCCGTTTCGCCTGCGCCGCCATAGAAGAGCGTAGGTCCGATGCTCAGTGAGCCGGCGCTCACGAGCGTTCGGGCTTGCGCCATTTGGTAGGTATGCGCCCCACTTCATCAGTCACGTCCCCATCCAGCTCGACACAACTCCACAGGAAGCCCACGAAGCGCGTCAAGCGCTTCGCGCTCGGCTCTGTCGCGGTTCTCGCGATAGCCGGGCTCGCCGCCGGCGGAGCGTACGCGTTCCAGTCGGCCGCCGACAGCCGCGCGAGCGTCGCGGCCACCACAGCCCTCACCGACAGCACCGGCCGCCAGCACGAACAGCTGGCCGCCTACGACACCGTCGCCGAGGCGCACAGCGACAAGTCGGCATCCGTCACATTGAACGAAGCCAACCAGGTGCTCGTTGACACGCAGGGCAAAGCGGATGCCTCGGCACTGACGGCCGTGTCCAGCTCGCTTGCCAGCTTCAAGACCATGCCGATCGACGAAGTTTTGTCGTTGACCGCGCAGACGAAGACCGAGACCGCGTCCCTGTCGGCCGCCGCCGTCGAGGCCGACCGCGTGGCCGCAGAAGCCGCTGCCGCCGCCGAGGCCGCCCGCCTCGCCGCCCTCGCCACGACCAACACTCCCGAGGGAGCGAAAGCGGCCGCCCAGTCCCTCGCCTCCTCGAAGTACGGCTGGGGAGCAGACCAGTTCTCCTGCCTGAACCAGCTGTGGCAGAAGGAATCCAACTGGAACTACCTGGCCTACAACCCCAGCGGCGCCACCGGCATCCCGCAGGCGCTGCCCGGCAGCAAGATGGCCTCCGCCGGCACCGATTGGGCCACCAACGCCTCCACCCAGGTTGCATGGGGCCTCGAATACATCAAGGCCTCGTCCTACGGCACCCCGTGCGCCGCCTGGGCGCACTCGCAGGCCAACAACTGGTACTAGCCCGTCAGAACGCGTAGACGGCACCCGGAGGAATCCGATTTCACGGCCCGGAGGGCGAGCGAAGGCTCCCTCCGGGCTGCGGCGCTTAAGCCCCCGAATCCTCAACCGGTGGCATGATCTCTCGGAAGCATGGTCGGCTGGCGCAGAACGGCTCCCCGGCCCGAACCGTCACCGAGGAGGTTTCCGTGAAGAAGCTGTCCATGACGCTGAGCTCCCAGAACGTCGCCCTGACGGACGGCACGGGAACCCTCGCGGCGTCGGTGACGAACCTGGCCGACGCGGCCGAGCGTGTCGTGCTCGGCGCCTTTCCCGTGGGGCCGCCCAACTCGCTGTCAGGGTCAACCGGGGCCACGATTCCCGACGCGCTGCGCACCATCGAGGCCGGCGCCACCGAGCAGTACACCGTGAAATTTGACACCACAGGAGCCACCGCCGGTACCTATTCCGTGAAGATCATGCCCTACGGAGCGGACCAGCCGCCGGAAGACTACGCCGAACTCGGCTCCGTCGTGAACCTCGTGGTGCCCGACACGAAACACGACGGCACGCGGTTCCCCTGGTGGATCGTCGCCATCGTCGCCGCCGTGCTGATCGTGGGCGGCGGGGTGCTGCTCGCCATCCACCCGTGGGATCCGGACTCCGCGTCGCAAACGAGCCCGGTGGCGACCGGAACAGAGGGGCCACCCGTCACCGCAGAAGCCGGCGGCGGCACCACAACAGCCGAGCGGGTGCCCGACGGGATCGTGGGCCTGCCCCTCGACCAGGCCGCAAGCCTGCTGGATTCCCGCGCGCTGGCGTACTCGGTTCAGCAGGAGCAGGTGGCCGCGGGAAGCGTCGCCGCGGGAACCGTGCTGCGCGTCGATCCCCCGGAGGGAGCGGATGTGACGGGGCCGGTCCTGCTCACGGTGGCCGTTGAAGGACCTCCCGCCAACGCGCCCGATTTCGTGCTGTACGCCCTGCCGGAATGCTCCGTCGTGCCGGGCGGCAGCCTCAGCGGCGCCGATCAGATCACCATCTTCGTCGCGCTCAGAAACAGCGGACCCGGGCCGTGGACGGCTCTCGTGCCCTTCGAGATCACGAGCGACACTGGGCTGCGGGCCGCGGGCAATTCAGCCTTGAGCACCGGATCGAGTTTCACGCCGATGCAGGTCGACCTCACCCTGCTGGATTTCGACCGCACCCTGCGTTTCACCGCCGTGGCGGACCCGGCCAACAGCATCCAGGAGGAGAACGAGGCCAACAACTCCCTCGTGGTGGTGGTGAACATGCCGCCGCGCATGACCGAAGCCGACGACGTACCGTGCTCACTGGGATAGCGCGGGAGAGCCGGAACTCAGAACAGGGGCCGCGTCGTCCACTCCGTGAACACGCGGAACGCCGGTGTGGTGACGAGCACAAAGATCACCAGATTCGCGACCACGCTCATCCAGAAGACCGAGAGAAAGCTCTTCTTCCGGGTTTTGTGCCGCAGCACCTGCTGGGCCACGATCGCCCCAGGCCAGCCGCCGAGCAGTCCCGCCAGCAGCAGCGTATTCTCCGATACCCGCCATCCGCCGGACTGCGCCCGTGACTTGTCGACGGCGTAGAGAATGAAAGTCACCACGCTCGCCAGAAGATAGACGCCGATCACCCCATACGACAACGCCCAGTAACCATTCACGGTGAGGGCTCCGGCGACAAAGACCACGATCGCGAGGTAGCTGGCGCGTCCCGTGCCTCGGCCGGCCCGGCCGGACCGAGCAGAGGGCCGCGCGTCCCGCGATCGACCGTCAACGGCCGACCGTGCGGGCGCTGCACCGCCACCGACCAGAGCCGCGGACCGCACGCGCACGGCACGCCTCTTGCCGTGCGCGACCTCCACCTCGAAACTCAGCGCGGTGCCGAGCACCGGCCGCCTGTCACCCGGCGCGAAGGCCGAGATGTGCACGAAGGTCTTCTCCCCACCGCGCAGGGGTGTGATGAACCCGAACCCACGGTCGTCGTTCCAGGATGTGAGTGTGCCGGGCACACGTGTCGTTGCAGAGCCCATGAGCAGAGCGTACGCGCCAGGTCGCGCGGCACCCACAGGCCGCGGGGGAGCGTGCTGCTGGGTGATTCATCGCGTTCAGCCTAAGTGAGTGTACGTCTGGTCTATACGGAGAAGACGACTTGGCCTGCGCGTCCGGCCCGTGACCCTGCAACTATGGATACCCTTGTAGTGCCGTGCAGCTTGCCAGCAGGGCGCGGTCGGCGTGTGCCGGGGGTATTCCCGCGCAAAGAGTAGCGCCGATCCACAAATTTTTGATGGAGGAGTTTTTTCGATGACGTCTGAGCCCACAACAACCGAGCAGTCCCCGGTGGAGCGCACGTTTATAGCCGACTACTACGAGCACCTGATCGACGACGATGCTCAGAACTACACCGCGGAGTTGTTGCACGACCGGGCGATGGCGCATTGGCAGGCCGCCGACTACCGTAAGCCGAAGACGGCGAACGTGGTGATCCGCAACGAGACCAGTCGCAGCGTGGTCTTCATCGCCACCGACGACATGCCCTTCCTCGTGGACTCCGTCATCGCCGAACTCGTGCGCCAGCACTCGGCGATCCACCTCGTGGTTCACCCCCTCCTCATCGTGGCCCGCAACCGCGAGAGCAACGAGCTCGTGACCATCACGCGGATGCCGGCGAGCGTCGGCGTCTCGAGCGGCGACACCTCGGCCATGCCGAACATCTCGCACCTCATCGCGACCGGCGGAAACGCGTCGCACCTCGAGTCGTGGATCGCCATCGAGATCGACCGCGCGAGCGACGAGGCGCAGGAGAACCTGGTCGCCGGGCTCCACGCCGTGCTGCACGACGTACGTTCGGCCGTCGACGACTGGCCGCTCATGCGTCTGAAGGCCGTGCAGATCGCCGACGACCTCGACAACGTGGCGAACGGCCGCGAGATCCAGGACCTGCGACAGACCCAGGACCTGCTGCGCTGGCTCAACGCCGACAACTTCACGTTTCTCGGCTACCGCGAATACGACCTCGAGGTTCTCGACGGCGAAGACGTGCTGTCCATCCGCGACGGCAGCGGCCTCGGCCTGCTGCGCTCGGCGGAAGACCGGCACCAGATCCAGCACCTCACCGAGGCCGGACGCACGAAGGCCCGCGAACGCAGCGCGCTGGTGATCACCAAGGCGAACTCCCGCTCCACGGTGCACCGCCCGGCGTACTTCGACTACATCGGAATCAAGAGCTTCGACGCCGACGGCAACGTGAGCGGCGAGCAACGTTTCATCGGACTCTTTGCTGCAAGCGCGTACACGAGCTCCGTTGAGGTTGTGCCCGTGCTGCGGGAAAAGGTCGACGCCGTGATGGCCGAGGTCGGCTTCCCGCCCGGCTCGCACAGCGGTAAAGACCTGCTCGGCATCATGGAGACTTACCCGCGCGACGAGCTGTTCCAGATCGACGTGCCTTCTCTCGTGAGCGCGGCCCTGGCCATCCAGCGGCTGCAGGAGCGACGCCGCACCCGGCTGTTCCTGCGCCCCGACGTGTACGGACGCTTTATGTCTGCTCTCGTCTACCTGCCGCGTGACCGCTACAACACGGCCGTGCGGCTGCGCATCGAGAAGGAACTGCGCGAGACGTTCCAGGCGGAGTCGCTCGACTTCGAGGCACGCATGACCGAATCGGCGCTCGCCCGGCTGTTTTATCGCATCCGCTTGCCCCAGCCGAACGCCGTCGAGGCCGTCGACGCGGTCGAGCTCGAAAACCGCCTCGCCCGCGCCGTGCGGTCCTGGCCGGAAGGCATCAGCGACGAGCTGCGCGAAACGCATCCGCTCGCAGAGGCCGAGGCGCTTTCGAGCCTGTGGTCTGAGGCGTTCCCCGACAGCTACCGGGTGGACTACGAGACCGAAGACGCTCTCGAAGACATCGTGCGCTTCGAGGCCTGCGCCACCGCCACGGCGCGCGCCGAGGCCGCCGGCACGGGTGCCGCGCGCCCCGGTCTGTACGTGTACCTGCCCAAGGACGTGGGCGAGCGTTCAGAAAACGCGCGCGTCAAGCTGTACATGATGGAATCGCAGAGCCTCAGCCAGATTCTGCCGTACTTCCAGAACCTGGGCATCGAGGTGCTCGACGAGGTGCCGTTCGAGATCCAGACCTCCGACGAACGCCGGTTCTTCCTCTATGACCTGGGCCTGATCTACCCCCCTGGCATCGACCCCATTGCCACCGGCGAACTGCTCGCCGACTCGTTCGGCGCGGCCGTGAGCGGCGCGATCGAGTCCGACGGCCTCGACCGCCTCGTGCTCAAGGAGGGCATGGCGTGGCAGAAGGTCGTCATTCTGCGCAGCTACGCCAAGTACCTGCGCCAGATCGGCAACACCAACTCCTACGGCTTCGTTTCCAACACCCTGCTGAACAACCCCGACGTCACGAAGGGCCTGGTTGCACTGTTCGAGGCGCGCTTCGACCCGGATATCACAGACGAGGAGCGGATGCCCAGGGTCGCCCAGGTGCGCGCCGACCTCACGCTCGCCATGGAGCAGGTCGCCACTCTCGACGCCGACAGGGTGCTGCGCACGTTGATCAACCTGATCGAAGCGTCGCTGCGCACGAACTTCTTCCAGGACAAGCCGTACCTGAGCATCAAGCTCGACCCGCAGTCGATCGAACTGCTGCCCTTCCCCAAGCCCATGTACGAGATCTGGGTGTACTCACCCCGCGTCGAGGGCGTGCACCTGCGCTTTGGCAAGGTTGCCCGCGGCGGGCTGCGCTGGTCGGACCGACGCGAGGACTTCCGCACGGAGGTGCTCGGCCTCGTGAAGGCGCAGACCGTGAAGAACGCGGTGATCGTGCCCACCGGCGCCAAGGGCGGCTTCTTCGCCAAGAAGCTGCCGGATCCGGCAGCCGACCGCGGCGCCTGGATGGCCGAAGGCATCGAGAGCTACAAGACGTTCATTCGCGGCATGCTCGACGTCACCGACAACCTCGTGACCACGCCGGAGGAGGGCGAGCGGATGGTGCCGCCGTACCGGGTGGTCAGCCACGATGACGCAGACACCTACCTCGTGGTGGCCGCCGACAAGGGAACGGCCTCGTTCTCCGACATCGCCAACGGCCTCGCCGCAGAGTACGGCTTCTGGCTCGGCGACGCCTTCGCCTCCGGCGGGTCGGTGGGTTACGACCACAAGGAAATGGGCATCACCGCCCGCGGTGCCTGGGAATCTGTGAAGCGCCACTTCAGCGAGTTGGGCGTCGACACCCAGACCGAAGACTTCACGGTGGTGGGCGTGGGCGACATGTCGGGAGACGTGTTCGGCAACGGCATGCTGCTGTCGGAGCACATCAAGTTGGTGGCGGCATTCGACCACCGGCACATCTTCCTCGACCCGACTCCCGACGCCGCCACGTCGTTCGCGGAGCGCCAGCGCCTCTTCGAGTTGCCGCGCTCCTCGTGGGCCGACTATTCTCCTGAGCTGATCAGCACCGGGGGCGGGGTCTTCCCCCGTCAGGCTAAGTCGGTGCCCATCTCGGCCGAGGTACGCACCGTGCTGGGTCTCCCCGAGGGCACCACGCGCCTGAGCCCGCCCGAACTGCTGCGCGCCATTTTGGTGGCTCCCACCGACCTGCTCTACAACGGTGGCATCGGCACCTACGTGAAGGCGAGCAGCGAAACATCCGCTCAGGTGGGCGACAAGGCGAACGACGGTATTCGGGTGGATGGAAAAGACCTGCGCGTGAAGGTTGTCGGTGAGGGCGGAAACCTCGGGTTCACCCAGCTCGGGCGCATCGAGGCCGCGCTCGGCGGCGTGATTCTGAACACCGACGCGATCGACAACTCCGCCGGCGTGGATTGCTCCGACCACGAGGTGAACATCAAGATCTTCGTTGACCGCATGGTGGCAGCCGGCAAGCTCGACCCGGCCGAACGTGCGCAGTTCCTCGCCGAGATGACGGATGAGGTGGGTCGCCTCGTGCTGCAGGACAACGTGGACCAGAACATCCTGCTGCTCAACGACCGCGTTCTCGTGAACAACTGGAGCCCGAGCTACGAGCGCCTGATGAACTGGCTCGAGGCCTCCGGAGACCTGCAGCGCGACCTCGAAGCGTTGCCGACCACGGCCACGCTGCGGGAGCGCCTCGACCAGGGCCAGGGTCTCACCTCGCCCGAGCTCTCGGTGCTCGCCGCCTACGCCAAGATCGAGCTCGCCACGGCGCTGCGCGAGAGCGACCTCGCCGACGACCCGTGGTTCGGCGGCACCCTGCGCCGGTACTTCCCGGCCCAGCTATCGGAGCGGTTCGACGCCGAGCTCGACACGCATCCGCTGCGCCGCGAAATCATCGCGACTGTCGTGGCCAACGACATGATCAACCTCGGCGGGGTGACGTTCGCGTTCCGCACCGTGGAGGAGACGTCGGCCAATCAGGCCACCGTGGCGCGCGCGTTCGTGGCGCTGCGCGAGGTCTTCGGCCTCGACGACATGGTGAACGCCCTCAACGCGCTGCCCTCGTCGTTCCCCACCGAGACGTGGACCTCGATGCACCTCGACATTCGCCGGCTGCTCGACCGGGCCGTGCGCTGGCAGGTCAACCAGGGCGGCACTCGTTCGGTGGCCGAGGTGATCGCGAAGTACCAGCCGCAGGTGCAACTGCTGCGCGCGCACCTGAGCGACTACCTGCAGGGCGACGACCTGAAGCGGCTGAAGTCGCAGCTCGCCAAGGCCGAGGAGTGGGGCGTTCCCGTGTCGCTCGGTCACCAGTGGGCCGAGCTGTTCGAAGCCTTCGCGTTGCTCGATGTGGCCAGGGTGGCCGTGCAGTCCCAGACGCCGGTCGAGGAGGTCGCGGCCGTGTACTACATGGTCTACGACCGCTTTGCTGTGGACAACATTCTCGTGCGTATCACGGCGCTGCCGCGCAAGGACCGCTGGCAGGCCCTTGCGCGCGCGGCCCTGCGCGATGACCTGTACTCGACCGTGGCCGACATGACCAGGGCCGTGCTCGATGCGACAGAGACAGGTTCCGCCGAGGAACGCCTGCAGGCCTGGGAGGCGCTGAACGCGGAGCAGCTTGACCGCGCGCGGAGCGTGTTCGAGGAGGTCAACGCCCTGGGCCAGGACGACATGGCGTCGCTCTCTGTGGCGCTGCGGCTGCTGCGCTCGATCGTGCGCCGCTGACCCCTCCGGTGCACGTGCGTGCGTGTACATAACTCCTGCAATCTGCGGCACGCGGCCGCTACGGCCGCGTGTTTGCGGGCATCCGCTGTGGACCCGCGGCGAATTGCAGGAGTTACGCACGCCAAGCCGTCGAGACCGCGCCCTATCGGCCGGTCGAAATCTCGACTATCGTGCGGGGCGAGGATGCTCGGGTGCGTCCTCGCCCCACCTGAGTGGCCACGGGAGGTTCGGCGATGAATACCACGACCACCCGGGCCCAGGTCTGGTTGTTTCTCTCGTTCGGCGCGGCCGCCCTGGCCTTCGTCGGGAGCCTGTTGGCCCTGATCGACTCCAACGTCTACTACTACGACCTGTCCAGTTCGTTCTCGTTCCAGGCGCGGGCACAGGACCTGGTGAACGCGGTGGTCGTCGCGCCGTTGCTCGTGGCATGCGCGGTGCTCGCGCTGCGGGGTTCGGAACGCGCCTTCGTGATCTGGCTGGGAGTCCTCACGTTCACGGTGTACAACTACGTGATCTACGCGCTCTTCATCCCGTTCGGATCGTTGTATCTTCTCTGGACGGCGGTGCTCGGCCTCAGCCTGTACTCTCTGATCGGCGGCGTCACCAGTGTCGACTCCGGCCAGGCGGCGGTGATGTTTCCGAGCCGGCGAGCCCTCACTGTTTCGGGAATCGTTCTGGTCGTCGTGTCTGGACTCTTCGCCGTCTTGTGGCTGGCCGAGGACCTGCCGGCCGTGATCAACAACTACACGCCGCAGAGCGTCTACGACCTCAAGGTGCCGACCAATCCTGTGCACGTTCTCGACTACGCATTCTTCCTGCCGGCCGGAGTGATTCTCGGCGTGATGCAGCTGCGGCGGCGCGCGTTCTCCTATCCGGTGGGCGGGGCGTTTCTGGTGTTCCTGCTGCTGACGGGCCTTCCCATTCTGGTCACGCCATTCGTGACATCGTCTCTGGGGTCGGAGGGACAGTACTGGATACTGCTGCCGATCGGCATCCTCACCGCCGTACTCGCGGGCATGATCGTGTGGCTGCTCCGCAGCGTGCGCGAGGTCTAGCTAGCCGGCATGGCTGAGCGCGCGCCGTTGACCGGGCGCCGCTGCTCGGGGCGGGCAGCGGCGATGATCACCGGGCGGCGGCCCTCGGAGTCTGCCGTAGCCCCTGCGCCGAGCACCTGGCAGCGATCGAGGCCGTGCGCGTGCCACAGCGAGGCGGTCCACGCGGCGAGGGCCGCATCGAGCAGATCCTCGCGGTGTTTGTAGGCGCGGTCGAGCAGGGGAGACGGCTGCTCGAGCAGCGCCGCGGTGACCGGGTGGGTACGCAGGTTCAGGGGCGGGCTCGCGGTATCGAGCCGCGACATCCGCTGCAGCAACTCGTCGCACTCGCGTGCGCGAAACAATCGACGCTCGCTGAGGGGCAGCGCCACGTTGTGGCGTTTGTAGCGCGGGCGTTGTTCGCTGTAGCCGAACTCGGCGGCGCCCACGAGCGTCGTGTACGGGTAGCACTCGAAAAAGTGCACCGAGGTTTCGTTTCGAGGATACTCCGGGTCGGCCAGTCCGAACCCGACGGCCTCGAGGGCCAGCCGCAGCGAGACGCCGCCGAGCCACGGCAGGCGGAGGCTGCTCGGATTGGCGGCGACCTTCCAGCGGCCGTAGCGCTGGCCCACCTCCCGCTCACAGTCTCGCATACCTGATTCGTTGAACACCACGAGCGGGGCGTCGATCGCGATCACGTCGCCGGGTTGCGCGCGGTCGACCAGCCACGCGGCCACGGCGTCGATGCCGCGAGCCCAGCCGGCGTGCAGCACCGTACCCTGCTCGTCGAGGCATACGAGCCCGGTCTCGTTCGCGGGCTTCTGCATGCTGCCCTCGCCCCACGCTAGGTCGACGCCGAAGAACCTAGCCAACAGCCGGCGCCTCTGGCTCCCAGGCGGCCCGCAGCAGGTCGGCGGCGACGTTGGGGTGGCTGATCGGAAGAATGCCCATGGCCGCAGCCTACGCGGCGGATGCTGCGGGGCCGGCCGGCACCGCAGCATCCGCCGCGTTGAGCGGTCGGTTACAGCGCGGGCTCGACCACTGTGTTGCTCTGCAGCGTGACGGCGGTCTGGGCCAGGAGGCGCCCGTTGATGGAGGCGCCGGTCTTCATGGCGATCAGCGTGTGGCTCAGGATGGTGCCTTCGAAGTGGGCGGTCGTACCGATCGCAACCTCGCCGGCGGTCTGCCAGAACACATTCTTGGCCTGCACGCCGCCCTCGAGTGTCACGTTCTTGGCCGAGGCCATCGTGATGTCACCGGAGATCTGGAAGATGAAGACGTCGTCCACGCCTCCGGAAAGCGTCACGTCGTTCGACAGTGAGACATCGGTGCTCCACTTGTAGAGTCCGGGAGTGAGGGTGAGTCCACCGATTTCTCCGGCGCCGAGGTTCACGAAGTCGGGGTTCGTGCGTCCGGCGGCGTCAGTGTAGGCGATCCCCATGTCGCCGACGGCGCCGGTGAGCAGGGTGTCGTCGGTGACCTTGCAGGCGGGGCCTGATTCGTCGACGGAGTAGATCGTTCCGGTCACCTCGTCGCACGTCACGTGGATGGCGGCACCGGAGATGGGGCTGGAACCGACGTTTCCGAGGATGGAGGACGCGTAGACGTCGGTCACCCCGGACTTCGACAGGATCGCAAAGGTGCCCGCGCTGCCGAGGTCGACGGGTGCGAGATCGAGCGTTTCGGCGGAAGCGCCGGCCGCACCGGCTGCGCCGATGCCCACCACGGATGCTGCGAGCAGCATGGCGAAGACGCGTGTGCGCGCGCGGGAGCGTGCTGTGAATACTGACATGTGTTTTCCCTCTCAGTCGGCCCGCACGATGCGGGACCGGGCAGGGCCACCGCGGGTGTGGTCGCCGGTGTCATACACCGGGTTCTGTCGCTGGAAAGCACTCGCGCGCCCGGTTTCGGGCATGACGACGAAGCGCCCCGGTCGGTGAGTTCAGGCGCCCCTCGCGCGCTGGGTCAGCGCGCCGCCCGGACCGGTTGCAGCGACAGGATTCTGTCTAAACACCAGACTAGGGGGTGTTTCGATCCGGGGTAGACAGGTCGTTTGAAAAACAGTCAAATCGGAATGCTTTCGTGACCGAGTCGGTCGACGAGCCTCTGTAGGGAGCGATGCAGCCGCTGGAACCGTGTGGAGTCCAGCGCCACGGTGGCTTCGTTCGTGTACACGTCGCGCGGAGGCCGTCGCCGTGCAGTAGGGCAGCTTCTGCTGGGGGTAGGAATGCACGTCGATGATCACCGCTCGGCCACGCACGACCTGCACAGCAGATGTCGGTGGCTGGCTCTAGCGTGATTGCTATCACTCACTGACGCTCGTGCCGAGAATAGGGAGACGATCATGAAGGTTCTTGTGGCCACGGGTGCCACGCAGGGCGCGCGCCGGGGCGACTACGACCACTGCGTCACGGGCGAACTCGTGTGGATGCTCGAGCCGTGCGCGGAGAGCGCGCGCAATCCAGGCGGAAAATGCGGGTGTGGGCGTTCGTTTTCTGGGATGAGCTCGCATCGCTCCACGACGACGGCTGTGATCCGCGATGTGCCCGGACTGACGCGTAGTGACTACGAGGCAGCGCTGCGCGCGAGTTTCGACGCGCAAGGCTGGTGCCCCTGCTGCTGCGTTCAGCCCGTCTCGGAGGTCGTTGATGAACTGATCGCGGTCGCGGCGGACTGGCCGGAGGGCGCGGTGATCGGACGCCGGTTGAACGTACTCAGCATTCGTGCCCAGACGCATAATCGCTCGAACGACGCCGGGTAAAGCGCGGCCGACCGTGCGTCGGCGGCGCGCGATTTTCGTGCCCAGAACGTGTCGCCTGAGCAGAGTTCACGCCGTCGACACGCCGTCGACACGCCGTCAAATGCGGGTCCCCCATTAGGGGGACCCGCATTCGAGTGGTGCGGGGGCGTTTACGCTGATATGTTCAAATAATCCTGACAACCCTTGGGGGGTGGACGCGTGACCCTGGATGATTCGGTGCGTGAAACCGCATCGCCGGATATCGGGCTATTGCCCACGCCGGAGCTCGGCCTTCCGGCAGAGACGGGAATGGCCGACACGTCCAACTTTCTGGTGCCCGCAGGCCCCCCGGCTCAGGTCGAGGCGCAGGTCGAGGCGTCGATCGACGCCCTGCTTGAGCAGGGAGAACGGTGGGGCGCCTTGGGGCGCCATCTCGAAGGGGCCGAGGCCGCCGACGCGGTGCTCGCCCGAGACGATATTACCCCCGAGCAGCAGGCCCACGCACGGGAAATATTGTCCCTTCACCGTCTGCGCCTCGGCGATTTCGAGGCATCGGTGCATCACGGGCTGTTGGCGATGGAATATCTCGTCGCTCGCCATGACCTGTTGCGGCAGTCGAAGCTGCATTGCACCCTCGCACTGGCGTATCACGAGACGGCCCTGAACGAACCGGCGCTGCGTCATGTATTGGCCGCCGTGGAAGCGGCACGTGCGTGTGGCAGTCGCATCGCCGAGTTCTGGGCGCTGAGTCGCTCCGCGATGGTGCACGAGGCGATGGGTGACGCCGACCGCGGCATGCAGCTCAGTCGGCAGGCTCTCGCTCTGTCCCGCACGCTCGACGACCCGGAAGCCGGCTTCGCGGCCCTCAATAACATGGCTGACACCTGCATCGAGGTTGCTCGCGGCCAGCGGGCGCAGGGCGTGGATGCCTCACTCGTGCTGCAGGAGGGCCTCACTCACGCGCGTGTGGCGGTGGCCTCTGCCGAAACGCTCGGCCATGCCTTCTACGAGTCGATGGCACGGGGCAACCTGGTGAGCCTTCTCATTGAGCTGGAGGAGTATCCCGAAGCGCGGGAACAGGCGTACCGCGCCAAGGAGATGGCACGGCTCAACGGCTACCGGAACCTCGAGGTCAACAACGACGCCCAGATAGCGGCGGTGGTGCGTGCCCAGGGCAACCTTGATGAAGCCACGGCCATGATGGACGCCCAGCTGGCCGACCCGTCGGCGGAGGGAGACCTGGTACTACTCGTCACCCTGCATCGCGCCCTCTTCGAAATGCACAAGGCGAGCGAACGCTTCGAGCAGGCATTGTATCACTACGAGCAGTTGCATGAACTCACCTTTCGCATTGCGCAGCAGACGGCCGGGCTGCAGTCCAAGATGCTCATCAACACGATTGAGATTGAACAGGCACGTCACGATGCCGAGCGGGCGACCCTGGAGGCGCAGATGCAGCGCCTGCGTGCCGAGGAGCTCGACAACGAAGCCCAGACCGATCCGCTGACGCGGCTCCCGAACCGGCGGGCTCTCGATCGCGAGTTGCCGCTCATGCTCGCCCGAGCCGACAAGAACGGGCAGCCCCTCTGTGCGGCCATGGTCGACTTCGACCACTTCAAGCAGGTCAACGACATGCACGGGCACGGTATCGGCGACGAGGTGCTGATCGCCATGGCCGATCTGCTGCGTTCCGTCACGAGGGAAGCCGACCTGGCTGTGCGGATGGGCGGCGAGGAGTTCCTGCTCGTGTTCGCCGACACGTCCAACGATCGAGCAGCACAGGCCTGCGAACGGCTGCTTGCCTCTGTTCGTGACTTTGAGTGGGCAACCGTGGCGCCGGGGCTCACCTGCACGGTCAGCGCGGGTGTGGCGCAGTGGGACCGTGGCGAGAGCTCGTCACACTGGCTCACCCGCGCCGACTCTGCGCTGTACGCAGCCAAGCGCGGCGGCCGCGACCGCGTGACCATCGACCCGCTGTAGCCGCCGCGCGCCGCCGGGTCGGGCTAGTGCCCGCGGGCTATCCAGGCCTCCAGATCGGGTGCCTCGGTGCCGATTGTGGTCGACTCGCCGTGGCCGGTGAGCACCACGGTCGCGGCCGGCAACGTGAGCAGGCGCGTCGTGATCGATTCGATGATGGTGGGGAAGTCGCTGTAGGAGCGCCCGGTGGCACCGGGTCCACCGTGAAACAGCGTGTCCCCGCTGAACAGGCTGCCGAGCGACGCCGCGTAGAAGCACACGGCGCCGGGGGAGTGCCCCGGCGTATGGATGACTTCGAGCTCGGTGCCGGCAACGGAGATGCGCTGGCCGTTCGCGAGGGGGAGATGCGCGGCATCCGGGTAGACGGTCGCCCAGAGCACGTCGTCGGCCGGATGCAGGTACGCGGACGCCTGCGTCAGCGACTGCACGCCGGCGATCGCGCCGATGTGGTCGTTGTGCGCGTGCGTGCAGTAGATGCCGAGAAGCTTTCGGCCGCCGACGGCCTTGAGAATGGCCGCCGCGTCATGGGCGGCGTCGATCACGATGCACTCGGCATCGTCGCCCACGATCCACACGTTGTTCTCCAGCTCCCAGGTACCGCCGTCGAGGCTGAACGTTCCGGCCGTCACGAGGTTGTCGATGCGTGCGACCATCAGAGCACCACGACCGATCGCAGCACATCGCCGCGGGCCATCTTGTCAAACGCCGCGTCGATCTCGTCGATGCCGATCTTCTCGCTCACGAACTCGTCGAGCGGCAGCCGGCCCTGCAGGTACAGGTCGGTGAGCATGGGAAAGTCCCGTTCCGGCAGGCAGTCGCCGTACCAGGACGACTTCAGCGAGCCGCCACGACCAAACACGTCGAGCAAGGGGATTTCGAGCATCATCTCGGGCGTGGGAACGCCCACGAGCACCACTGTTCCGGCGAGGTCGCGGGCGTAGAAGGCCTGGCGCCAGGTTTCGGGGCGGCCGACGGCGTCGATCACGACGTCGGCACCGAAACCGCCGGTGAGCGCCTGCACCGCGGCCACGACTCCGGCCTCGTCGAGCGCCGAGGAATCGATGGAGTGTGTGGCGCCGAGTTCGAGCGCCTTCGCGAGCTTCTTGGGGTCCCGGTCAATGGCGATCACGACGGATGCCCCGGCGAGCTTCGATCCCACCACAGCGGCATTGCCTACCCCGCCGCAGCCGATCACGGCGACAGAGTCGCCTCGGCTGACGTTGCCGGTGTTCAGCGCGGCGCCGATACCGGCCATGATTCCACAGCCGAGCAGCCCCACCGCCGCGGGGTCCGCCGCGGGGTCCACCTTCGTGCACTGTCGTTCGTGCACGAGGGTCTTGTCGGCGAAGGCGCCGATGCCGAGCGCGGGGCTCAGCTCGGTGCCGTCCACGAGCGTCATCTTCTGCGTGGCGTTGAAGGTGTTGAAGCAGTACCAGGGCTCGGCCCGCGTGCAGGCCCGGCAGTCCCCGCACACCGCGCGCCAGTTCAACACAACGAAGTCGCCCACGGCCACGTGAGTGACGCCAGCGCCGATCACGCTCACGCGTCCGGCGGCCTCATGCCCGAGCAGGAAGGGGAAGTCGTCGCTGATTCCGCCCTCTTTGTAGTGAAAGTCGGTGTGGCAGACGCCGCAGGTCTCCACGTCGACGACGACCTCGCCGGGTCCGGGATCTGGAATCACGATCTCGGTGAGTTCCACCGGGGCGCCCTTCGATCGAACGATGACGCCGTGAACGGTGATGGGCATGGAGCTCCTTGACGGGTCGGGGGTGTCAGTTCACCCTAGCGAACCTCCCCTCGGCAGACGCCGAGGGCGAGAATCCGTCAGAAGTCGTCCGGAGTTGCGTGGCGCTCGCCGCGCACGCGGCGGCGCCGCCCGGTCGGGCTTAGGAAATGGTGCCGAGGGCGGTGAGTTTCGCGTGCAGGGCCGCGTCGGTGGGCTCGACGACGTGGGTGTTGTCGGGGAACGCGATCACCGGGATCTTGGACAGGCCGCTGATGGCCTTGGCCCGGTCGGCGCCGTCTTCGACGGCCTCCAGGTCGACGTAGTCGTAGTCCACGCCGAGGGCGTCGAGCAGCTTCTTGGAGCGACGGCAGTCACCGCACCACTGGGCGCCGAACATCGTGATGCGCTGGCTCTGGACTGTGGGGGTGATCGTATCTGTCATCTGCCGAGTCTAAACGCGGCGCATCCGTTCCCCCTGAGAGGGCGGAGACAGGGGTCAGGCCATGATGACGATCTTGGCGCGCGCGTGGCCTTCCTCGAAGTGGCGCAGGGCGTCGGGTGTCTCGCCGAGCGGGTAGGTGCGTTCGATCGTGGGTGTGATCTGTCCCGACTCGATGAGGTCCCGCAGGACGTCGAGGCTCGGCTGCACCGGCGCCGTCACGAAAGCACGCACGGTCTGGGTCGCGAACAGTGACTGCAGCAGCCCCCAGACCATGAGGGGGAGCGGGCCGAACACGCGACCGCCCGTGCCGCTGCTGAGCACGAGCGTGCCGGCGGGAGTGAGCGCCCGGCGGCACGCCTGAACCGTGTGGTTGCCGATGTTGTCGAGGACCACGTCGTATCGCTGGGTGCTTCGGGTGAAGTCTTCGCTGGCGTAGTCCAGTACGTGGTCCGCGCCCAGGGAACGAGCCTGGTCGGCGTTGGCGGCGCTGCACACGGCGGTCACCTCGGTGCCCCAGGCCTTGGCGATCTGCACAGCGAAGCTGCCGACTCCGCCGGACGCCCCGTTGATTAGCACGCGCTGGCCGGGGCGTATCTGTCCGCCGTCACGCAGACCGTGCAGAGCGGCCCGGCCCGCCACGGGCACCGCTGCCGCCTGTTCGAACGTGAGGTTCGAAGGTTTGCGTGCCACGGTGGTCTGGGGCGTGGCGACGTACTCGGCGAAGCTTCCGGTATCGACTTCGCCATAGACCTCGTCGCCCGCGGCGAACTGAGTCACGCCGGCGCCCACGGCCTCCACGATTCCGGCCACATCCCTGCCGCGAACCTTGATTCGTGGCGTGCGAAGCCCGAACGCCAGACGGGCAATGTACGGGCGTCCGGTGACGAAGACGCCGTCGGCGTGATTGACGGATGCCGCCCGCACGCGAATCAGCACCTCGCCTTCGCCTGGGGTGGGCCTGGCGATGCGCTCCGCGCTCACAGCGTGGTGGCCGTAGCCGTGCTGAACGATGGCGTGCATCGTGGTGGCGGTTGAGACGTGTGTGGACATTGTTGTGTTCCCTTCATCGGATTGAGCCATACGCTGTAAGGCTATTGCTGAGAAGTTACCATACACTGTATGGTGTGTCTAGGCCCGTCAGGGAATTCTTTACACGAAACGGAGCCAGTCGAGTGAATGCCAAGCCCCAAAAGGCCGAGGGCCGCACCGCCGTCACGCGAGATAGGGCACTGCACGCGGCGATCGCGCTCGCCGATGCCGGTGGGATCGATTCGCTCAGCATGCGCAAGCTCGCCCAGGTGCTGGGTATTGAGGCCATGTCGCTGTACTACCACGTGAAAAGCAAGGACGACATCCTCGACGGTATGGTGGCCCTCGTGGTCGAGGAGATGGCGCTCCCGGCGCCCGGCGAGGACTGGAAGACGGCCCTGCGCGAACGTGCGGAGAGCGAGCGGGCCGTGCTGGCCCGGCATCCGTGGGCCATCGCCCAGGTAGACGCCCGCACGACCCGGCCCACCATGGCCTACCACGATGTGATGATTGGGTGCCTGCTTGCCGAGGGGTTCACGATGCCCCTGGCCGCTCACGCCCTGTCGCTCGTGGACAGCTACGTGCACGGTTTCGCGCTTCAGGAGGCGTCGTTGCCCCTCGACAAGGAGGGTGACATCGGCGCGGCGACCGAGGCCATTCTCGAGCAGCAGGCGGCGATGGCGGAATCGTTCCCGCACCTCACTCAGATGGCCAACACTCTCATCCTGCAGCCGGGCTACGCCTATGGCAATGAGTTCGATTTCGGCATTGGCCTGATCCTCGACGGCCTAGCGCGGGCGCGGAACGCGGACTCGCTCACCCCTCACGGCTGACACTGAACCGTTGACCCCGAACGAGGCACGCCCTAGGATGATATCCACGAAACAGTATTAAAGTTTCACCATACGAAAATTGGTCAGAGAGGACCTAATCGTGGACAATCTTGCTGTGCTGAGCCTTCTGGCGCTCGCACCAATTCTGGTGGTGGGCATTCTGCTCGCCGGATTCCGCTGGCCCGCAAAATATGCGATGCCGTTGGGCTACGTGGCGGCCGTGATCGTGGCCCTTGCCGTGTGGCAGATGGACGTTGTAGGAGTCGTCGCAGCCTCCCTCGAGGGGGTCATCACGGCGGCCACTCTGCTCTACATCGTGTTCGGGGCGCTGCTGCTGTTGTCAACGCTGACAGTGGGCGGAGCGATGGCCACCATCCGCGCCGGGTTCAACAACATCTCGCCGGACCGGCGCGTCCAGGCGGTGATCATCGGGTGGCTCTTCGGCAGCTTCATCGAGGGAGCGTCGGGCTTCGGAACTCCCGCCGCGGTCGTCGCCCCGCTGCTGCTGGCGATGGGATTTCCCGCGATGGCCGCCGTGATGGTGGGCCTCATCATCCAAAGCACGCCCGTGAGTTTTGGCGCGGTGGGCACCCCGATCATCGTCGGTGTCGGCGACGGGCTCGGCGGTGATCCTGCGGTGGCGGAACGTATTTCGGTGCTCGGCGTCACGATGCCGGAGTTCGTGGCCTCGATCGGGTTCCAGGTGGCGTCGATCCACGCGATTGTCGGACTGCTGATTCCGTTAATTCTGGTGTGTATGCTCACGGGCTTCTTCGGCCCGGAACGGCGTTTCCGTGACGGGCTCGCCATCTGGCCCTTCGCGCTCTACGCCTCGGTCGCAATGACCATCCCCTCGGTGCTCGTGGCCCGCTTCCTCGGCCCGGAGTTCCCCTCACTCTTCGGCGGCCTCTTCGGGCTCGTCCTCGTGATGTTCACCTCGAGCAAGGGGTTCCTGATGCCGAAGAAGACCTTCGACTTCGGTCCGCGTTCAACGTGGAGCCCGCGCTGGATGGGAACCATGGAGCCGGCGGCACCCGTCGCATCCGCTCGTCGCATCGGCATTGTGAGCGCCTGGGCGCCCTACGTGCTGATGGCGCTCCTGCTCGTCAGCAGCAGGGTCATCGCCCCGGTCAAGGAATTTCTGAATGGCATCGCCATCCCCTTCAACAACATTCTGGGCACCGACATCTCCACCGCGGTGCAGCCGTTCTACTCGCCGGCATTCCTGCTCATTCTGGCGTCGGTGTTTGCGTATGCCCTTCACCGCATGAATCGCCAGCAGGTGTGGGAAACGTGGAAGGTTTCTGGTCGGCAACTAGCCGGGACTGCCGTGGCTCTGCTGTTCGCGGTGCCGCTGGTGCGCGTGCTCATTCAATCCGGACCTGAGCTCAATGCGTCAGGCCTCTCCAGCATGCCGGTCACCCTTGCCGAGGGTGCAGCGGCGATTTCGGGCAGTTCCTGGCCGTTCATCGCCCCCTTCATCGGGGCGCTCGGAGCGTTCGTGGCCGGGTCGAATACTGTGTCGAACCTCACCTTCGCGCAGTTCCAGTTCTCCACCGGCAACGCCATCGGGGTGAACCCGGAGCAGGTCGTGGCAGCCCAGGCCGTGGGCGGCGCCGGCGGCAACCCGATCGCCATCCACAACATCGTGGCGGCCGCGGCCACGGTGGGGCTGCTCGGGCGCGAGGGAGACCTGCTGCGCAAGACGATCCTGGTCACGCTGTACTACTGCATCGCGGCCGGCTCGGTGTCGTTCATCTTCATCTACGGCCTCGGCTTCAACCTCGGCACGATCATGCTCGTGTTGCTCATGACGACCCTTGGGCGCGTCGTGCGCTGGATGCTGCGTCAGAAGGCGGCCGTGCTGGCCCCCGAACCGACGCGCGTTTAGTACCGTCACGCGAGAGCGGGCGGCGGCGGAGACATCCGCTGCCGCCCGCTCTGTCGTGCCCGGGCACAGGTAAAACCGGTGATTCTGGCGGCACACCGCCCCCGATGGTTGGGGTGACGGCGTGTCGCGAAGAACACCGGTTTTAGCGAGGGCGGGTGACTTCTTCGAGCAACTCGAGCACGTGCCGATACGGCTTGCCGGTAGCGCGGGTCATGCCGAGCTCGCAGGTTCGATTGCAGGAGGCGTGCGCCACGGCGTCCATCTCGAGAACGTCGGCGGCCTGCGCCTTCGTGGCGGAGGCCGTGAGTTCGGGGTGCAGCATTCCCCGGTCGCCGGCGAAGGCGCAGCAGCCCCAATTTTCGGGGATCTCCACGTGCTCGGCGACGCTATCGGCCACGGCCTGCAGCGCCGGGTTGGTGCCCATCCGGGTGGAGGAACACGTGGGGTGCAGCGCGAGCGACTCGAGTTTCGTGTACTCGGGCAGCCCGGGCAGGATGCGCGTGGCCACGAACTCCACGGCGTCGACGATCATGAGCGGGGTGGCGCTGGTGTCGCTCTCGATGATGTGTCGCAGGCCCTCCGTGCAGGAGGAAGCGTCGCAGATCACTGGTAGTTCGCCGTCACGTGTGGCAGCGCGCAGGGCCGCGAGAGTCTTCTCCGACATGGTGGCGAGCCCTCTGGTGAGCCCCTTGGACGCCCAGGGCGTGCCGCAGCAGAGGGCGTCGATTCCGTCGGGCACCAGCAGGGTGATGCCGGCACGCTCGCAAAGCTGTTCGAAGCTGTACTGGGTGCCCGGCGTGCCGGCGACGGCCGGGCCGAACATAGTTTGCACGCAAGCGGGAAAGTAGACCGCAGCGTGCGCCGATCCGGGTGCCGGACGCATCCGCTCGGAGGACATCGCTGCTTCAGTCATGGGACGTCTCCTTGCGAGCGTGGCGGGTGCGGCCGCCGCCTGGCAGATCGGGGGAATAGAGCGGCACGGCGTCGGTGCCGAGCACCGTGCGGGCGAGTCGGTTGGGGCCGAGCACGAGTGGCACGGGCACGGAGGCCACGGCCGTCAGCGCGAGTGCGGCACCGCGCGTCACCGTGCCCCAATTGCCGGCGGCCACGTTCCAGAGCGCGCTTTCGAGTGGTTTAGTTTGGTCGTGCCGCAGCCGCTTCATCAGGTCGCCCGTGTTGATCGTCACCGGGCACGCGGTCTGGCACATGCCGTCGGCGGCGCAGGTCTGCACGGCGTCGTACTCGTAGTCTTTCTCCATCTCGGCCACGAGGGCGAGGTTGCCGTCGAGGCGTGCCTGTTCGATGGCGCGCAGCGACACGATGCGTTGCCGCGGCGTGAGCGTCACATTGCGGCTGGGGCACACGGGTTCGCACCAGCCGCACTCCGTGCAGCGGTCCACCTCTTTGGCCACTGCCGGGATGGCCTTGAGGTCTTTCAAATGTGCGGCGGGGTCGTCGTTGATGAGGACGCCGGGGTTGAGCATGCCGGTCGGGTCGAACAGGGCTTTGATGCGGCGCATCACGTCGTAGAGTTCGGAGCCGAACTGGCGCTCGACATACGGTGCCATCACACGGCCGGTGCCGTGCTCGGCCTTGAGCGAGCCGCCCTCCGCGAGCACGAGGTCCACGAGGTCTTCGGTGAACTTGCTGAAGCGTTCCAGCCCGACCGGGCTGCCGAAGTCGTCGGTCAGCATGAAGTGCACGTTGCCGTCCTTGGCATGGCCGAAGATCATGCAGTTCTCGTATTCGTACTTCGCGAACAGGCGCATGAGCTCCATGCACGTGCGGGCGAGGGCAGGCACGGGCACCACGATGTCTTCGAGTAGCGCGTTTGTGCCCTGCGGCCGGGTGCCGCCGACGGCGGGGATGATGCCCTTGCGCAGGTACCAGAGCTGGCCACGAATGGTGGCGTCCGTCGTGAAGTCCGCCGGCAACGTGAGGCCGAGAGTGTCTACTGTTCGCAGGCCTGTCTCGAGCATAATGGTGAGCTTCTCGGCGGATTCCGCGTGGTACTCCACAAGCAGGGCGGCGTGCTCCTCCACCACGAGGTCCAGCACGATCGCTGGCGCGCCGGGCATCTGCTGGCCCACCGTGAGGGAGAGCGCGTCCATGAGTTCGAGGGTGGCGGCACCGGTGGCCACGAGGGCGGGCAGCGCAGCAGTTGCGGCTTCGAGCCCCGGAAAGATCAGCAGGGCCGTCGTGACGTGCGGCAGCTTGGGCACGGTGCAGAACACCGCCTCGGCGACGAAACCGAGCGTGCCCTCGCTGCCCACGATCAGGTGCGCGAGCATGTCCACTGGCCGGTCGAAGTCCAGTAGGGAATTCACGCCGTAGCCCATGGTGTTCTTCATCGAGAACTGCTGACGGATGGTGGCGGCGGATGCCGCGTTGTCGCGGGTGCGCCGCGACAGTTCCAGCAAGCCCCGGTACAAAACCGGTTCCCGCTCGAGGAGGCGCTCGTCGGCATCCGCTGCCCCGGTGTCAACGACCGTGCCGCTCGGCAGCACCACGGTGACGGATTCGAGGGTCTGGTAGGTGTTGTCCACGGTGCCGCACGCCATGCCTGACGAGTTGTTGGCCACCACGCCGCCGATCGTGGCGGCGGATTCGCTCGCCGGATCCGGCCCGAACTTGCGGCCGTACTTCGCGAGCCTGGAGTTGAGGGCGCGCACGACCACCCCTGGCTGCACCCGAACGCGCAGGCCGTCGTCGAGCACCTCGATGTCCTTGAAGTTGCGGCGCACGTCCACGAGCACGCCGTCGGTCACGGCCTGGCCGCTCAGGCTCGTGCCGCCGGAGCGGAACGTGAGGTGCACGCCCTGCTCGGCGCCGGTGCGGAGCAGGGCGCCCACCTCTGCCGCGTCCTGGGCCACCACAACGGCCTGGGGAATGAGCAGAAAATGCGAGGCGTCGTGAGCGTTCGCGTGCAGGTCGAGGGCCCTGGTCTTCACCCGGGCCGGGTCGGCCACGGCGGCGCGCAGGGCGCCCACCACGGCGTTGCCGGTGTCTTGAACGATGGTGGTACTCACAAAAACTCCCTTGTTTTTGGCGTGCACGTGAACTCAGACTATGCGGTGGGTGAGACCAGACGGGCCAGCGAGGTGGGCGCATCCGCCGCCGTCTTCGCCACGTCGTCGAACTCGATGACGGCATCGATGTCGGTTGCGGCCATGGCGATGTTGGTCACGCGTTCGAGCATGACCTCTACGACCACGGGCACCCTGAACTCTGTCATCAGTGCTCGGGCCTCCGTGAAGGCGGCCTGCAGGTCGTCGGCCTCGCGCACCCGGATGGCCTTGCAGCCGAGGCCCTCCGCCACCTTGAGGTGGTCGACGCCGTACCCCTCGAGTTCGGGAGAGTTCACGTTCTCGAAGGCGAGCGACACCTGGTAGTCCATATCGAAGCGGCGCTGGGCCTGACGGATCAGCCCGAGGTAGGAATTGTTCACGACGACGTGAATATACGGAATATGGAATTGAGCACCCACCGCGAGTTCCTCGAGCATGAACTGGAAGTCGTAGTCTCCGCTGAGTCCCACCACCGTGGTGGTGGGGTCTGCGACGGCCACGCCGAGGGCGGCAGGCAGCGTCCAGCCGAGCGGACCGGCCTGGCCGCAGTTGATCCAATGCCGGGGGCGGAATACGTTCAGAAATTGCGCACCGGCGATCTGTGACAGCCCGATCGTCGTCACGTAGCGGGTGTCGGCGCCGAACGCCCTGTTCATCTCCTCGTACACGCGCTGCGGCTTGATCGGCACGTTTTCGAAGTGAGTCTTGCGCTGCAGCGTGGCCTTGCGGTGCGCGCAGCTCTGCACCCAGTTCTCCCAATCGGGAAGAGCGCTCGCCGCCCGGCGTTCGCGCGCGAGCTCGACCAGGCCGCGCAGGGCCTCCCCGGCATCGGAGACGATGCCGAAGTCCGGCGCGAAGATGCGCCCGATCTGGGTGGGCTCGATATCGATGTGGATGAAGGTACGGCCGCGGGTATACGTGTCGAGGCCGCCGGTGTGCCGGTTGGCCCAGCGGTTGCCGATGCCGAGCACGAAGTCGGATTCGAGCATGGTCGCGTTCCCGTAGCGATGCGACGTCATCAGGCCCACCATGCCGGCCGCGAGTCGGTGGTCGTCGGGGATGGCGCCCCAACCCATCAGGGTGGGAATCACCGGAACGTTCAGCACCTCGGCGAGTTCCACGAGCTGCGCCGCGGCATCCGCGTTGATCACGCCGCCGCCGGCGATGATCACCGGGCGCTCGGCACGCACGAGCATGTCGAGAGCCTTTTCCAGCTGTGCAACGGATGCCGCGGGCCTGGCCACCGCAAGCGGCTCATAGGTCTCGATGTCGAACTCGATCTCGGTGAGCTGCACGTCGATCGGCAGGTCGATCAGCACCGGTCCGGGGCGGCCGGTGCGCATGAGCGAGAACGCCTTCTGGAACACTCCCGGAACCTGGCCGGCTTCCAGAACCGTCACAGCCATCTTGGTGACCGGGGCGGCGATCGAAGCGATGTCGACGCCCTGGAAGTCTTCCTTGTGCAGCTTGGCCACCGGGGCCTGGCCGGTGATGCACAGGATCGGTGTGGAGTCGGCCCACGCGGAGTACAGTCCGGTGAGCATGTCGGTGCCGGCCGGGCCGGAGGTGCCGATGCACACTCCGATGTTGCCGGCCTTGGTGCGGGTGTAGCCCTCGGCCATGTGCGAGGCGCCCTCCACGTGGCGGGCGAGGATGTGGTCGATGCCGCCGTGGGCGCGCATAGCCGAGTAGAAAGGGTTAATGGCGGCCCCGGGCACCCCGAAGGTCTGAGTGGCTCCCTCCTTCTCGAGGATGGCGACGGCCACGTCGACGGCACGCATTTTAGGCATCTGGTACTCCTTGGTTCAAGCGTGCACACGGTCAGTTGTGCACAGGTTCAGTCGTGCGAATAAGGGGTCAATTGCGGCCGGACAGCTGCTCGACGAGCAGCAGCAGGGCCGAGTGGTCGAGCGAACCGTGGCCCTCCGCGCGGAGGGCCCCCATCAGCTGCGCCACCATCGAACCGAGCGGAATGGCGACGCCGGCCTCGCGGGCGGCGGCCGTGACGATGCCGAGGTCCTTGTGGTGCAGGTCCACCCGGAATCCGGGGACGAACGTGCGGGCCGCCATGCCGGCAGCCTTGCGGTCGAGGATCCGGTTGCCGGCCAGGCCGCCGGCGAGCACGCGGATGGCGGCCTCGGTGTCGACCTCGTGCGCCTCGAGAAAGACGAGCGCCTCGGCGACGAGCTGGATTGTGCCGGCCACGATCAGCTGGTTGGCGGCCTTCACGGTCTGTCCCGATCCGCTCGGGCCCACGTGCACAATGGTGCTCCCCACGGAGTCGAGCACCGGGCGAACGGCCTCCACGTCGGCCGCGGCCCCGCCCACCATGATCGAGAGCGTGCCCTCAATCGCACCGGCCTCGCCGCCCGACACCGGCGCATCCATCGCCCGGAGACCCGCAGAGGTAGCGGATGCCGCGAGTCGAACGGCGACATCGGGCCGGATGGTGCTCGCATCGATCCAGAACGCGCCGGACGCGGCGTGAGCGATCAGACCGTCGGGGCCGCTAGCGACGGCTTCTACGTCGGGAGAGTCCGGCAGCATCGTGATGATCACGTGGGCACCGCTCACGGCGTCGGCCACGCTCACAGCGCCACGGCCGCCCGCGGCCACGAGGGCGTCGACCTTGGCGGGGCTGCGGTTGAACCCGACCACATCGTGGCCGGCCTTGACGAGATTGATTCCCATCGGCAGGCCCATGACTCCCAGGCCGATCAGGGTGACAGTGCTCATGGTGTGTCCTTCGAGTCGTTTTCGGGGGCCAGCCACGCGAACGGGTCGACGGCCGTTGTCTTGTATTCGAGGCCGACCGGGCCTGTGTAGCCGAGGGTTCGGCTCTGCTCGATCCAGTGCGCGAGCGGCAGGGCGCCGGTTCCGGGCTCGCCTCGGCCGGGCGCATCCGCTATCTGAATGTGGCCGAATTCGGCGGCGTGCTCGGCGATCACGGCGGCGACATCGTCTCCGTTCACGGTGAGGTGGTAGAAGTCGGCGAGCAGCTTCACGTTGTCGTATCCGCTTGCCGTGGTGACCTGGGCGATGACGGCGAGCACGTCGTCGGCGGTGAGCAGGGGGTAACGCGGCGCTCCGCTCACCGGCTCCAGCAGCACGGTTCCGCCGATCGGGGCCACCGCATCGGCGGCGAGGGCGAGGTTCTCGAGTGCGAGCGCGTCTTGAACCTCTGGCGTGGACTCGTCGACCCTATTGCCGTAGAGCGCGTTGAAGCCCGTGCAGCCCAGAGCACCGCCGATGCCGGTGACGACGGCGAGGTTGTCGCGGAACTCGGCCGACCGGGCGGGCCAGGAGACCAGGCCGCGGTCTCCGGCCGGCATGTCGCCGGCGGCGAAGTTGAGGCCGGTGAGGCGCACGCCGGCGTCGGTGATCGCGCACTCGAACGCTGTCACCTCGGCGTCGGTCGGCACGGCCGCAGGGAAGGGCCACCAGAATTCCACGGCGTCGAAGCCGGCGGCCCGTGCCGCAGCCGGGCGCTCAAGCAGCGGCAGTTCGGTGAGCAGAATCGAACAGTTCACGGTGTAGGGCATCACACATCCTTGTCTGGTCGCCGCACACAGAATTTCATAATGCGGAATTGCAATTCCTTTATATGAAAAGCCTACGTGAGGGCACTCGCCGCGTCAACACAGAAGGAGCCGGAGCCGCCGACGCAGCTTCAGGCAAAACCGGAGGACTGTGCGACACGCGGGCCAGAGTGGCGGCGGATGCGGTGTGTCGCGAAAATCACTGGTTTTAGTCGTCCGTCGAATGGGGATTGACGAAAAAATGGTGGCGTCGACGAGATTTCTCTCGTCGACGCCGCCGGGTGGTGTCAGTCAGTGCCGAGTCAGCCCGCGGGTGTGGCCACCCGTTCCGTCTTCACGAGCAGGTCGTAGGCGGGCTGGGTGAGGAAGTCGGTGTACTCCTCGCTCAGGCAGATCTCGGCCACGAGCTCGCTTGCCGGGGCGTAGAAGCTCGTGAAGAGTTCGTCGCTGACCTCCGAGCGCAGGCGGTCGGTCTCCTCGGCGAGGATGCGGGTGACGAGTTCGCGGGTCACCGTGGTGCCGGTGTCGGAGAGTGTCACGCCGTTGCGGATCTGCTGCCACACCTGGGAGCGGGAGATCTCGGCGGTGGCCGCGTCTTCCATCAGGTTGTGGATGGCTACGGCGCCGTTTCCCGAGAGCCACACGGCGATGTAGGCGACGGCCACGTACAGGTTCGAGCGCAGCCCGCCCTCGGTGGCGCGGCCCGGCGCGCTCGTGACGTCGAGCAGGTCGGTCGCGGTCACCGACACCTCGGGGCGCTGCCGGTCGATCTGGTTGGGGCGCTCGCCGAGCACTGAGTCGAAGACTTCCTTGCACACCGGCACGAGGTCGGGGTGGGCCACCCAGGAGCCGTCGAAGCCGTCGCCGGCCTCGCGCGTCTTGTCAGCGCGCACCTTGTCAAACGCGGCCTTGGTGACCTCGGGTTCGCGGCGGTTGGGGATGACGGCGGCCATGCCGCCCATCGCGAAAGCGCCGCGACGGTGGCAGGTCTTCACGAGCAGCTCTGTGTACGCGCGCATGAACGGCGCCGTCATCGAGATGTCGGCGCGGTCCGGCAGGGCGAACGACGCACCCGCGTCGCGGAAGTACTTGATCATGCTGAACAGGTAGTCCCAACGGCCGGCATTGAGGCCGGAGGCATGGTCGCGCAGCTCATAGAGGATCTCGTCCATTTCGAACGCTGCCGGGATCGTCTCGATCAGCACGGTGGCCCGCACGGATCCCTGCGGCACGCCGAGCTCGTCCTGCGCGAACACGAAGATGTCGTTCCAGAGGCGTGCCTCGAGGTGGCTCTCGAGCTTGGGGAGGTAGTAGTAGGGGCCGCTGCCGTTGCTGAGCAGGCGGGCCGCGTTGTGGAAGAAGTGCAGTCCGAAGTCCACGAGGGCGCCAATGCCCGCTTCGCCGTCGACGATGACGTTGGCTTCGTTCAGGTGCCAGCCGCGCGGACGCATGACGACCACGGAGAGCGGGGCGTCCGTGCGCAGCGCGTATTCCTTGCCCTCCGGGGAGGTGTACGACAGGGTGCCGCGGGTGGCGTCGAGCAGGGAGAGCTGCGAGTCGATGACGTTGTGCCAGGTGGGCGTGCTCGCGTCTTCGAAGTCGGCCAGCCAGACCTTGGCGCCGGAGTTCAGGGCGTTCACGGCCATCTTCGCGGGGGAGGCGGGGCCGGTCATCTCGACCCGGCGGTCCTGCAGCTGCGTCGGAGCCGGCGCGACCTGCCAGTCACCTGAGCGGATGTCCGCGGTTTCGGTCAGGAAGTCAAGCTTTCCGGTTCGCGCGACCTCTTCGCGGCGAACGGCCCGGGCAATCAGGCGTTCTTCGCGCGTGGCCGTGAACTTCTGGTGTAGTTTCTCTACGAATGCGAGGGCATCCGCTGTCAAGATTTCTTCGGCGCGGTCCACCGGCAAGGGCGTTGTGACTGTTATCGACATCCGTCATCCTTTGATTCACGTGTGCGGAGTTTCCGTATAATGGATATTACATTCTGAATTGTGACAGATATAAAACTCGTAACCCCCTTTGGAGGGCCAACAATGGCTGAACGTGCGTCCTCAGGCGGTGTGCAGAGCGTTGAACGAGTCTTCGAGCTGCTCGAACTCATCACCGCGGCCGGCGGTGAGGTGATGCTGAGCGAGCTCGCCACCTCGACGGAGCTGCCGCTGCCCACGATTCACCGCCTGCTGCGCACTCTCGTGGCCAAAGGGTACGTGCGTCAGCTCGCCAACCGCCGTTACGTGCTCGGCCCGGGCCTGATCCGTCTCGGCGAGGGCGCGAGCAAGCAACTCGGTGCGCTCGTTCGACCGCAGCTGCGCACTCTCGTCGACCAGTTGGGGGAGACGGCCAACATGGCCGTGCTCGATTCCGACATGGTGCTCTACATCGCCCAGGTGCCGTCGAAGCACTCGATGCGCATGTTCACCGAGGTGGGCCGTCGGGCGCACCTTCATGACACCGGCGTGGGCAAGGCCATCCTGGCGCAGATGAAAGACGACAGCGTGCGCGCAGTCATGGCTCGGGCGGGTATGCCGAGCGCCACGAGCACGAGCATCACGAACGTCGACGACCTGCTCGCCGACCTGCGGCTCATCCGCGAGCGCGGCTACTCCATCGACGACGGCGAGCAGGAAGTTGGTGTGCGCTGCTTCGCCATGGCCGTGCCGAACGCGCCCACTCTCACCGCCATCTCGGTGTCCGGCCCGGTCTCCCGCGTCGACGGCTCCTTCGCCGAACGGGCGGTGCCCATGCTGCGCGCCGCCGCCGAGGAGCTGTCCCGCGATCTCAACCGCGCGACGCCCGAGGCCTGAGCCACCAGGGAGCGCCTCGCGCGGTCTCGATTGCTCGTGCCTCGCGCCTCGACCGGCGGGTGGGTTTCGTTGGTCGAGGCGCGACGAAGGAGCGATCGAGACCGGGTGGGCAGACCGTGGGTTTCGTTGGTCGAGGCGCGACGAAGGAGCGATCGAGGCCGGGTGGGCCGGTTTTGGGGCGTCTGCCGTGGTTGATGGGTGGTGCCTCGACCGCCGGGTGGGCCGGCCCTCCTAGCCGGGCAGGCACTTGCGCAGTAGGGTGCCACAGCCAGGGCGGTGCAACCGGTGCGCCCGGCGCAGACCGAGGGCGGAACGATGCGCGAGAGCACTGTGGTGTGGTTCGACGAGATCGGCCTGGCCGACATAGCAGCTGTGGGCGGCAAGAACGCCTCGCTCGGTGAGATGGTGCGCACTCTTGCCGCGGAGGGCGTGCGGGTGCCCGACGGATTCGCCACCACCGCAAACGCGTATCGGGAGTTCATTGCCGAGAACGGCATTGAGATTCCGCTGCGCCGCGAGCTGGACAGGTACCACTCCGGCGACGCCACGCTACGGGAGACCGGCCAGGCCCTGCGCGAGTTGTTTCTGAGCGGCGAATTTGCGCCGGACGCGGCCCACGGCATCCGTCAGGCGTACCGCCGGCTCGGGAAGACGACAGGCAGCGCGAACCCGGCCGTCGCCGTGCGCAGCAGCGCGACCGCGGAGGACCTGCCCGACGCGAGCTTCGCCGGCCAGCAGGAGACCTTTCTCAATGTGACAGGGGAACGGGACCTTCTCGACGCCTGCCGTCGGTGCTACGCCTCGCTGTTCACCGACCGGGCGATCAGCTACCGGGAGATGAAGAACTTCGACCACCTCGACGTGGCGCTATCGATCGGCGTCCAGCGTATGATCCGCTCGGACCTCGGGGGGTCCGGCGTCATGTTCTCCATCGACACCGACAGCGGATTCCCCGGGGTGGCCGTGATCAGCGCCGCCTGGGGCCTCGGCGAAACTGTGGTGCAGGGCGTCGTCGATCCCGACAAGTACCTGGTGTTCAAAGCCCTGTTGGAACGGCCCGGCTGCACGCCGATCATCGAGAAGACCCTGGGGGCGAAGGAGCGCAAGATGGTCTACGCCGCCGGCGGGAGCGCGCGCACCCGAACCATCGACACGAACGAACGGGAGCGGCAGGCCTTCGTGTTGAGCGACACCGACATCGTGCAGCTCGGCCGGTGGGCCGTGATCGTGGAAAAGCACTACGGCCGCCCGATGGACATGGAATGGGCCAAGGACGGCCAGACCCAGGAACTGTTCATGGTGCAGGCGCGGCCGGAAACCGTGCAGTCGCGGGCGAGCGCCACCCGCTTTGCGGTGAGTCACCTGATCGAATCGGGACCGCTTCTCGTGTCGGGCATCGCGATCGGCGACAAGATCGCCGCAGGCCGAGCCTGTGTGATCAGAGACTCCGCCGATATCGAGAATTTCGTCGACGGCGCCATCCTTGTCACCGAGATGACAGATCCCGACTGGGTGCCGATCATGGCCCGGGCGGCCGGCATCGTGACCGATCACGGCGGGCCCACGAGCCACGCGGCGATCGTGAGCCGGGAGCTCGGCGTGCCCGCCGTCGTGGGAACCCGCCGTGCCACCGAAACGCTGACAGACGGCGAGGTCATCACGCTGAGCTGCGCCGAAGGAGACGAGGGGTACGTCTACGCCGGCGGGCTCGCCTTCGTCACCGAGGACGTGGACCTGGGAACCGTGCCGACCACCCACACCAGGGTGATGGTGAATATCGCAAGCCCCGCGGCGGCCTTCGAATGGTGGCGGCTGCCGGCCGCCGGTGTGGGCCTGGCGCGGATGGAATTCATCATCAACAACCTGATCAAGATCCACCCGATGGCCCTCGTGCATCCCGAACGCGTGAGCGACGCCGCGGCCCGCCGCGAGATCGCGCGTCTGACTCGCGGCTACGACGACCCGCAGGAGTACTTCGTGCAGACACTGGCGCTCGGCATCGCAAAGCTCACGGCGCCCTATCATCCGAATCCCGTGATCGTAGGCCTGAGCGACTTCAAAACCAACGAGTACGCACACCTGATCGGCGGCGCAGACTTCGAACACGCCGAAGAGAACCCCATGCTGGGATTCCGCGGCGCTTCCCGCTACTACGACGATCGCTACCGGGAGGGCTTCGCCCTCGAGTGCCGCGCGATCAAGCAGGTCCGCGAGCGGATTGGGTTTGACAACGTGAAAGTCATGGTGCCGTTCTGCCGCACGACGGGGGAGGCCGACAGGGTGCTCGCGGCGATGGCCGAGAACGGCCTCGTGCGCGGGGAAGACGGTCTGCAGGTGTACATGATGTGCGAAATTCCCGCGAACGTGATTCTGGCCGACAAGTTCGCCACCCGTTTCGACGGTTTCTCGATCGGGTCCAACGACCTCACCCAGCTGGTGCTCGGCGTGGACCGGGACGCCGAAGACCTGGCGACGCTGTTCGACGAACGCGATGAGGCGGTGCTCAGCATGATCAGCGAGGCCATCCGCAAGGCGCACGCCGCGGGGATCACGATCGGAATTTGCGGGCAGGGGCCGAGCAATCACCCCGACTTCGCGGCATTCCTCGTTCAGGAGGGAATCGATTCGATTTCCCTCAATCCCGACAGTTTCCTGCGGGCGGTGTCGCGCATTGCCGAGGCGGAGGCCCAACTCGACACCCTGTAGGTGTGCCCGGGCTACAGCATGTCTTCGTCGAATGTTTGCAGGGCCGCCTGCTCATACTCCGCCTCGGCGGCGTCGGCGATGGCGCGCGCCTCGGCCACGCGCAGTGTGATGCGGCGTTCCGCAATGCGGATTCTCTCCGCCTCGGTCGGCGTGGCGTTGGTGAGCATGTCTTCCAACTGCTCGGGGTCGATGCGCAGGGCGTTGATCACCTCGACCTCGGAGTGCGCGAGGTCGGCCTTGCCGCGGAGCACCCGCAGGCGCGTCTCGCTCTCACGCTGGTGCTCCGCGTGTTCCGCCGCCGGGTCGGGCGGCAAAATAGCCCTCTCGCTCTGGTCCGGAAGTGCCGGGTGGTTCGTGCCGTCGGGGCCCGAAACGTGTTGTGCGTCACTCATGCTGCCTCCCATTTCGGTGGCAGCCTAGCGCGGGAATCCGATTCGGCACATGGGTCGCGGGTGACTAGCCGGTGACGGGCCCGCGGCGAGCCAGCCACGATTGAGCGGCGACGACGTCGGGCTGGGTCACACCGTGGCCGCCGTCACGCACGTGTTGCTCCACCTCGGCGCCCGCCGCAGCCAGGGCGGCGGCCAGCACGGTGACGCTCGCGAGCGGGGCCATCGGGTCCGACCTGCCGTTCAGCAGCAGCACGCCTGTGCCGGAGAGATCTGCGGTCACGTCGCGTCCGGTGAGGGGGAACATGCCCGAGAACGCCACGACTCCCGCGATCGCCTCCGGATGCAGCAGCGCTGTGGCCAGGGCGATGTTGGCGCCGTTCGAGAAGCCCACGGCGACGACGGGGCGCTCGCCGAGCCCGTAGTGTGCTCGGGCTCCCGCGAGGAAGACAACGAGTTCCGCAGAGCGGAGCACGACGTCATCCACGTCGAAGACTCCCTCCGAGATGCGACGGAACCAGCGCAGCATGCCACCCTCTATGACCCGGCCACGGGGTGCGAGCACTGTCGCATCGGGGTCGAGCGAGTCGGCCAGTCGCGCGATCTCCTCCTCGTTGCCGCCGGTGCCGTGCAGCATCAACAACACGGGGGCGGTCGCCGAACCGGCGCGGAAAACGTGCGGCCAGTTTCTGAAAGTGTCAGACTCGGTCACGGTCAGCGGTCCAGCACGAGGGTCGGGTTGTTCTCGGCCGGCAGCGTGATGGGAACGACCGCCTGCTCGATCTGCGTGCGATTGGGCTCGAGCCACGGCGGCAGCTTGAGGGAGCGCCCGAGTTCGAGCAGCGGCTCATCGATGTCGAAGCCAGGGGTGTCTGTGGCGATTTCGAACAGCACTCCACCGGGCTCGCGGAAGTAGATGGACGTGAAGTACTGCCGGTCGAGAATGGCGGTGACGCCGTATCCCCGGTCCACAAGCTCCTCCCGCCAGAGCTCCTGCGTGGTGTGATCGGGCACCCTGAAGGCGATGTGGTGAACGCTTCCGCCCGCGGTGCGGCCCACCTGTCCGGTGGGGTCAGCGATGATGTCCACGATGTTGCCCGGCGCGCCGTCGCCGGCGCCCACGCGGATGCGGTCGGCCGTCTCGGAGATGAGGTGCATGCCGAGGTCGCGGGTGAGCACCTCGACCGTGCCGGTGGGGTCCGCGACAGTGAGCACAGAGGAGTGCTGACCGCGCACGGCGTACTCGGCAGGGACGGATGCCGAATCCCACGGATTGCGCGGATCAACCGTGGACGACGCCACGAGATCGAGCTGCAGGCCGTCGGGGTCGAGGAGCGACAGGCGCTCCTCGCTGGACGACGTGGACGTCAGTGTCGACTCCACCCCGAGCTTGTGGAAGTGGGTCGCCCACCAACCAAGGCTGACGGCCGGCACCGAGAACGCCGTCGAGGTGGACTGGCCGGATCCGGCGGTGCCACTCGAGATGCCCGTCCACGGGAAGAACGTGAGCAGCGAGCCGGGGCGGCCCGCGTCATCCCCGTAGTACAGGTGGTAGGTGCCGGGGTCGTCGAAGTTCACGGTCTTCTTTACGAGCCGCAGGCCGAGGCCCGTCACGTAGAAGTCGATGTTGCGTTGCGGTGCACCGGCTATCGCGGTGACGTGGTGCAGGCCTTGAGTCTGGGCGGTCATGGGAGTCCTGTCTGGGAACGGCGGATGCTTACCGATTATTACATGCAAACGCATGTTTTTCCTGAGATATTCCCCACCGTCCGTCAAAGCGGACCCCTAGCGGGAGTTTCCTAGCTAGCGTTGGTCAGAGTTGTGGATGTGCTGGTCAGCTTTGATTTTTGCTGCTGTGTTGTGTATGACCTAATTCTTCTTCGGGGCCCACTTGGCGAGGTTGAAGATCTCGGCAAGCTGGTCCTGGGTGGGGGTGGTTGTGGTGAGCATGCGGCGGGCTTTGGGGCGCCCGCCGGTCGAGGGGAAGATCATGACGGTTTCCTGGATTTTCTCGAGCTGGTCGAGGAGCTCGCGGACCGAAAGATGCAGACCTGCGTGCTCGGCTTGGCGGCGCATGAGGTGCGCGATTTGGAGGGCGAGGACGCAGGTGAAGGTGTGCACGCGGATGTTGTGCTCGGTCCGGTGATGCATGGGTGAGAACGACACCACGTGGGGGTCTTTGAGCTGTCGGAAGCTGAACTCCGCATCGGACTGGGACCGGTAAGCGGCCACGACGTCACTGACTGGCCAGTCGTCGTGGTCGGTGACGAGGATGCGTTTGCCAAACACCTCCGCCTCGAGCATCAGGCGGGCATCGTCGTCGACGGTGAACGTCAGGTGGTGCGTGGCCGGCGTGGTGCCGGTCAGGTCCCAGATCAGGACGCGGCGAACCCAGGCGTCGTGAGTGATCGACCGGATTTCCTCTGCGACCTGCTCGGTGCTGCGTCGAGTTTTCCCGCGCTCCAGCGTCGCCGCGAGTTCGGTCAGGAGACCCTCGGCTTTGTGGAGGGTTTGCGCGAATCCGACGGCTTGTTTCTCGTGCAGGGTCGGGGAGTGCGTGAGAATCACACGGCGTTCGGAGCCATAGACAACCCGTCGGGTCTCCACGGCGCTGAGTCCGCCGAACCTGTCCGTAGCGACGATGCGACGGTCGCTCGCGGGCAGCGCGAGGAGATCGGCGACGATGGATGGCGGGATGGAACCCACAAACGCGAGCCCTTTGGCGGTGACGTGGGCGAAGTTGCTGAGGGAGTTCTGGCCGGCGTCGAAGACGACAGTCATCTCCGCCGGCGTCGCCCGGCCAGCCTTCGCGGCCAGGGCCGCGTGCCGGGAGCTGAGCAGATCAATCATCAACGGGAACTGCGTGACGTCGGGCTTGTTCCCGGGATAGGCATGGGCAACCAGGGGAACGCCGCCATCCCGGGTGACGACCAATCCCAAACCGACCAGGCGCAGGTCGGTGCGTTTCTGTTTCGCTTTGCCGCGCTGAGCTATAGGGGCGAGGGTGTTGGCGGAATCGATGTAGGTCGCGAAGTTGGTCATATCCAACGCCAACGCCGAAATGTCCAGGTTGAAGGTGGTGATCATCGCGACCGCGAGGCGCTGCTCAATCTCGGCGAGCTGATCCTCGGTGACTTTATGCATCGCGTCCCAGAACCGGCGGTGATCCAATACACTCGCCGGCACCTTCGTGAACCGGTCCGCGGCGGTGCTTTTCCACCAGTCCGCGAAGCCGAGCTTCGACGTGGGGGCGACGACCCGGTTCAGCGCGGCCAATGCCAGATAGGTCCCCACCGACGCTCCCGCGTCGCTGCGGCGCGCACCGACGACGGAATCGATGATCCCGGCCACGTCGAGTCGGTTCACGATTTCCCAGACCGCGGCCGTGTCTCCGAAGCCGAGGTGCTGCGTCTTCGACGGCAACGATTCGGCCTCGCGGGCGTCATGCAACGCCTCGATATCGGCCGCCGAACCGAGATAGCGCTCCGAGACCATCTTGGGCTTGCCGTCGACGCGCGCCATCTCGCGCAGGTACCAGTACGGCTTCCCGTTGATCGTCTTCTTATACAAACTAGCCATACTTTAGGTCATACGCTCGCAAGGACCAAAAGTCACGCCACCACGCCGAAGAACGCCAGACCAGCACAGAAATTCGACTCGGCGCAGTCTGGCGTCCCTGAAATAGCTAGGAAACTCCCGCTAGGCGAGCAGGAAAACTATCCGCGTCTGCCACTTGGCCGGGTCGGGCTCGCTGTCCGGTCTACCGGAAAACCGGCCGTGATGTCGGCGGCCGCCGCCGTGGGGGCGCCGTGGTACAGCGCTACCTGCGGGCCAGCCGGGAAGAGACCCTGTCTGCTCAACTCTGCCGCGGCCGTGGAGAAGGCCCGGTCGAAGTACTCCGTCATGTGGTCCATCGGGATCACCTCGTGCATGCCCACCATGATTCGCGGCTCCAGCTCGATCTGTTGTGCTTCCATCGGTTTGTCCCTCGCTTTCGGTCGTCTGCCGACATCGACCGAGGCCGACGGCACCACTGCAGCGCCGGGCGCAGAACCGCGAAAGGGCCGGGTCAGCCGGTGATCGCCGGAATGATCGCGCCGGAAAAGACCTGCCAGGCGAGGGCAGTTTTCGCCACCAGGCTGAGCGTGATGTACGCCCGTTCCCCGCGCAGGTAGTCGCGCCAGCCACCCACTTGCTTGTACTGCAGCGCCTGGTTCACCGCGAAGGTGTTGAACAATACGAAGAGCGAGATGATGATGCCGTAGACGAATGCGGGAGGTTCCACCTCACTGGTTGAGCCGGGGGCGACGAAGTAGATCACGATGACGATCCAGGGCACGATGCCCACCATGCAGCCGAAGATGAATGGAAGCGAGTGACCGTTGCCCGGCTTCTCGTATTTCTCCTGTAACGCACCGAACATGATCATGGCGGCGTTGGCCGCGAAGATCGTGAACAGGGCCGCGATATCCGTGATTCCGGTGATCTGGGCGATGAGCCAGATCATGATGGAGGAGCTGAGGGCGTATTCCACCCAGCGGAAGTAGTTGTGGGTCTCTTTCAGCCCCGCGGCGTAGCGGGGGAAGAACCACGGTGACGAGATGAGGAAGTGGAAGAAGGCGGACAAGCCCAGGAACGCCACGACGCCGATTCCCACGTTCACGCTGAACAGCGTCACGTTTTCGGGCGGCACCGGCACGCCGGGGGGTCCGGCCAGATAGTCCGCTGTCACGTCGAAGGTCACCTGGGTGCTCAACAGCGTGAGCACATACGCGAAACCAATGGCCTGCACGAGGTGAAGGGAACCGGCCACGATGTTGTACGTGCGTAGGCGGGCTATCTTCTGATCGGTCGTATAGATCGTGCGTGCCATTGGGAGCTCCTTCAGCGACGTGATGCGATTGACGATAACAGGGGGCGACGATCTGGACTGAACCCCAAGCGGGGCTGATGGGTCAGAGCACCGGGTCCATCGAGCTCAGGTGACAGGCGTCGTTCCAGCCCTGCAGTACGCGGTTCTCGCGCTCCCAGCCCAGTGACGACACCGTCGCGGTACCCAGCCCCAGGTTGCGGCCGCCTGTGGCGGGCAGGCCCATCCAGCGCGCGGCCATGATACGCAGAAAATGGCCGTGGGCGAACACCGCAACCCGCCCTTCGGCGGCGAGGCATTTCTCGATCGCCGCGTCGGCACGGGCCCCCACCTCGTCGGCGGTTTCCCCGCCCTGGATCGGGTCGGTCCATACCGACCAGCCGGCGACCTCGGTGCGGATGTCGTCGGTGCGCCGTCCCTCGTACACGCCGTAGTCCCACTCGAGCACGCTGTCCTCGGCGATGCCCTGGGAACCGTAGCCGGCGCGCTCCATCGTCTCCCACGCTCGCACCAGGGGGCTCGAGAGCACGAGGTCGAAGTGGGTGCCGTCGAGCATCCCGCCGAGCGCATCCGCTTGCTGGCGGCCGAAATCCGTGAGCGGAACATCCGTGCGGCCGGTGTGCTGGCCCGTGATGCTCCATTCGGTCTGCCCGTGCCGGATCAAAACGATGTCGTTCTGTGTCATGTGCGCCTCATCCGTCCCCCCAAGTCTAGGCAGGCGGATGCTGCGCCAAACGCCCCCCGGACGGGGACTGCTACGTTTACAAGGTCAGCGCAGACGCCCTGAAGCCACAACGTCGTAGCAACTCCAGGGAGAAGCCTGTGTCAACTGTCACCGAGAAGCGCGCCACCGGACCGGTCGCCGCCTTCATGAGACCAATCAATACGCTGGTCGAGCGCTATATACCGAGCGCCCTCGTTTTTGTCATCGTGCTGACCATCGTGGTCGCCATTCTCGCCCTCGCGCTCACTGACGCCGGACCTGTCGACGTGATCCGTAGTTGGGGCGACGGCCTCGCCGGCCTGCTCGCCTTCATGACCCAGATGGCCCTCGTGCTGCTGCTCGGCCACGCCCTCGCCAACACAAGTCCCGTGCACTGGCTGCTCACCAGGCTCGGCGGCATTCCTCGCACCCCGCTGCAGGCCTACGTGTTCGTCTTCGTGGTGGCGTCGCTCGCCTCGCTCATCACCTGGGGCCTCGGCCTCGTGGTGGGAGGCCTGCTCGCCAAGGAGGTGGCCGCCCAGTCGCGTGCCCGCGGCGTCAAGCTGCACTTCCCCCTGCTGGTGGCGGCGGGCTACTCAGGCTTCGTGGTGTGGCACATGGGGTACTCCGGCTCGGGTCCGCTGACAGCCGCCACCGAGGGATCGTTCCTCGCTGAGCAGCTCGGGCGCACCATCCCCCTCTCCGACACCATGTTTTCGCCGTGGAACATCGCCGCGGCCGGCGCCACCATCGTGGTCGTCGCCCCCGCCCTCGCTCTGGTGGCGCCGAAGCGCAACGCGCCCATCTTCGAGCTCGACTTCGATGCCCGCGAGAAGGCTGTCGCGGAAGAAGAGGTCGTGACGCCGGCCGACAAGCTTGATGCCAGCCGTATCCTCACCCTGCTCGTGGGCCTCGCGCTCGTGGCCTATCTGGTGATCCACTTCTCCGAGGGCGGCACACTCACCCTCGACATCGTGAACTGGTCGTTCCTGGCCCTGATCTTCCTACTGGTGCGCAATCCCTTTGAGCTGATCCGGCTCACCAAGGACGCAGCCTCGAACGTGGGGGACATCCTGTTGCAGTTCCCGCTCTACGCCGGAATCCGGACTGATCGGTGTGTTCTCGGACTTCTTCGTGAATGTCTCCACCCCTCAGACGTTCGGGCTGATGGCCCTGCTCGCGGCCGGGCTCGTGAACTTCTTCGTGCCCTCCGGCGGTGGACAGTTCGCCGTGCAGGGACCGATCATGCTCGATGCCGCCGAACGACTCGGCGTCGACCCCTCCGTCGCCATCATGGCTGTCTCCTACGGGGACCAGTGGACCAACATGATCCAGCCGTTCTGGGCCCTGCCGCTGCTCGCGATCGCCGGGCTCAAGATGCGGGACATTCTCGGGTACACGACCATCACCTTCCTCGCGGCCGGCCTCGTGTTCTGCGCCACTATGCTGATCGTCGGCGCGGGCTAAAACTGCGCACGCTGCAAACTCACGGGTTGAGGGTCGTAGGCTGGAATTATTCCTAATGAGTGTGAGGAAGGTCTTCCATGAAGGTCATCAGTTACAACCTCCGCAAGAATCGGGCCAGTGGTGAACTGGTCGCGTTGGCAGAACGTTACGACCCCGATATCCTGTGTCTGCAGGAATGCGACACCCTCGAGCTGCCCGCCGAGGTGGGTCTGTTGCACCTGGCGGACTCTACGGTGCGAAACCGCCTGGGGCTTGCGATCTACTACCGTCGGGACCGCTTTCGGGCGGTGAAGACGAAGACGTTTGCGCTCAAGAAGTCCCTGCACGATCGCGTGTTGACCCCGGCGCACGAGCGCCTGATCGGAACCCGCCTCGTCGACCTCGCCGAGGAGCGAGAAATCGTCGTGGCGTCGTTCCACGCCGCGCCGCTTACGGCACTGAACTCCCTGCGCCGCAACCAGATTCGGTCGGCCCATGACGAGTTGCACGAGCTGGGGCCGGGGCTGCCCACCCTGATGGTGGGTGACTACAACTACCCGATCTTCAAGCAGCACCTCAGTAATCGCGTGAACGAGTCCGGCTACGACCTGACGCTGAGCGACACCGTCACCTATACCCGGTATAAGTTCTTCCACGGCCACTTCGACCTCGCCACCTCGGTGGGCCTCAGCATCGACAAGGTCGAGACCCTGCCGAGCGGCACGAGCGACCACATGCCGATCTTGGTCAGCTCGTCCTACAGCGCCGACAAACCCATGCGACCGCTCAATTCGCAACTCGTGTCGCCGGATGGTGACTTCGCGATCTAGGTGTACCCGGCCATGACGTTGGTGACTTAAGAGGTTGAAAAAGGAGGACCTCCGGTGCTGAGTGGAGATGTTGAAAGTCTCACTTCACAACGGAGGTCCTCATGTCACACGTGAACGCCCGTTTGACCGTTCGTGGAAGGGCCCTTTTGGTCGAAAGGGTGCTCGGTGGTCGGCCTGCCGCGCACGTCGCTAAAGAACTCGGCATCTCTCGCCAGTGCGCCTATCGGTGGGTGCGACGCTACCGGTCCGAGGGCGCCGCGGGCCTCACACCTTGCGCTTATAGTGGGGGCCGTCGTGTCCTTTCGGTGCCGGGACCGGTGGTCGGCCGCCTCGTCGCGGAGTTCTCCTCGGATCGACACTGGCCGGAGGGATGAAGTACACCACGTTATCCTTCACGACCACGTCCCAGCCTTCGCGGTGGATGCGGTGGTGGCACGCACTACAGAGCATCACGCAGTTCGCTTGGTTCGTCGGCCCGTCATGCGCTTTGTACCAACGGATGTGGTGACCTTCGGCATAGCTGGGCGGCCGGTTACACCCGGCCGTGGCGCAGCCGCCGTCCCTTTCGATCGCGGCGAGCTTTTGCGCCGTTGTGAAGAGCCGTTTTCGGAGGCCGAAGTCGAGAACCTCGCTCTTGCCGCCGAGGACCATCGGGATCAAACACGCCTCCGCCGCCATCTTCCTGGCCGTTCCGGCGGAGATCGGCTGTTCGATCCCGTCGAGCTGGGCTTCGCCGAGCCCTGATTGCAGGGATTCGAGGGTCATCCTCACGATGATCGTCGTGTGATCCAGTGCCCCGAGTCCCTCTTTGCAGGAGAGGGCGTGACGCACGATGTCGACGAAGGCATCGAAGTTCAGTTGCGGCATTGTTCGGCCGTCGCCGATGATCTCGTGGTTGTCGCCACACCCGTCAGGATCTTCCTTGGCTTCAAACCTGGGTTTGCGCAGTTCCGCGCTGGTCATCCCGTCGATCGCGGTGTCCAGGAACGCCGCTGACACCGGGTCCGCATCGAGCACGTAGCGTTTCATGCCGTTGGGCAGCACCAGCCGATTCAACCCCCGCCGCGACACCAACACCTCCTCCCGCGGTTCCACACCATCCACGTCGAGGGCGTCCCGGTACCGGATGGACAGCTTCCGCACCGAATCCACCGGGTTCGCTACCGCGAACTCCACCAACTCCTTCTCCGCCATCTCGAGGTCTGCGGTCGTGGCCCGCGGGGCGGCCTGCTCGAGGTTCGCGGTGATGTACAGCGCCGAATCCACGGTGAGTTCCCCCGCATTGACCGCTCGAGCGACCTCCCGGTACTCGGGTGCCAGTTGCTCCCCGATCAGGCTCATCCTCGGCTTCGTCGCCTTCCCCACCCGTATCAACCGACCGGCCTCCGCCATCGAGATGTGACCGATGTCAGTCAGGGCCGCGGCGGCATTTCGGTTACCCGTCTGGGCGGCGATGCCGGTGTCGTGTTCGAACCTGTCGTTGAGCTCGCCCGCCTCCCGAACCAGAAGCGCCTGCGCCAACCTGACCACCTCAAAGGTGGCCGCCATGCTGGCCAGCAAACCCGCGTTCGTCATCCGCTGCACATCCACCCCGGCGTCGGGTTCCTCCTCAGTGCGCACACCACCACCCAGGGAGTGAGAGTACGTGTCGGCGAGTGCCGCCGTGCTCTCCACGAGGAGGTCCGTTGAAGTGGTCATGACCTAATTTTCCCAGCGACCACCGACATTCACGGGCTCTAAACGGCCCTGATCGGGGTATTCTATGGAAAACTCCCCAAGATTTTTGCCTGTGGAGGAGAAGTCCTCGCACCCTCACCACAGAGTGGGCCTCCGCACGAAAATACACGAGCCACGAACGCGCCGAAGCCCTTGCGCCCTGGCTGAACTTCTACAACACTGAACGCATCCACACTGGAATCGGACAGGCACCGCTCAGCCAAGTGTCACCAACGTCATGACTCAGTACAGCTAGCGGCCGCCCGTCGTGATCCTGCCGCATCGTGCCCGTCGCAACTCGACCGGCACGATGGTGGCGGTCAGGCGCCTCGCCCGGCGGACAGGACCGATCGGAACCGGGCCGGCAGCATCACGTTGTCGGTCGCCGCGTTGAACAACGGGGCGATCTGCTCGGGGGAGTAGCCGCCGATGCCGCAGCCGAGCTCGGTCACCAGAAACCGCAGTTCCGCGTGCGCCTGGGCGAGGGACAGGAAGGCCGCCACCTCCGCAGCGAGAACCTCCAGCCCGCTCATAGTGTCGATGGCGTAGGAGCGCCCGTGAAGGCCGTGACCCTCTCCCCAGATCGCTCCGAAGTTCGCGTGGGCATCAGCTGCGGCGCCACCCAAGTGGTGGCCGGTGGCGTTGGAACCGAATACGAAGATTTCGTTCGGTTCGAGACGAGTGATCATCATGTTGACCAGTTTAGGCGCGCACGCGCTCCAACAGCAGGGCGATCAGCAGCGCCTGTTGGTGCTCGGGTGACGTGAGCGCAACGGCCTCCTGCACGGCGATCTGGTCTTCCTCCGTCGACTGCGCCACATCGAATTCGGCGAGTTTCTGAATTACCGCGATGAGTCGCTGGGCACTCGGTTGGGGCGTATCGGTGGGGGTGGGTTCGGAAGTCTGCATCCGTATCACGATACCCGTCGCCTACCCTTGAAGGAACGTTCGAAGGGAACCAGCATGCAGACAGCCACCGAGGTGATGGGGCGGGTGTTCCGGGCCGTGCTCTTCGACATGGACGGCACCCTCATCGATTCGACTCCCGCCGTGAACCGATCCTGGCTGCGCTGGGCCGCCGAACGTGGGCTCGACGAAGCGTTCCGCAGTGGCAACCACGGCATGCCGGCCCGCCAGATCGTGGAGTCGCTCGTGCCCGCCGACGCCGTGGAGCAGGCACTTGCGCGCGTGCTGGCCCTCGAAACCGCCGATACGCACGACATCACGGTGCTGCCCGGTGCCGCCGAACTCCTGCTGAGCATCCCCGAACAACACCGAGCCATCGTCACGTCGTGCGGGCGCACCCTCGCGGCCGCGCGAATTTCAGCCTCGGGGCTGGCCGCGGCATCCGTTGTGGTCACCATCGACGACACCAGCCGGGGTAAGCCGAACCCCGAGCCGTTCCTCGAGGGGGCCGCACGTCTCGGGGTCGACCCGCGGGAGTGCCTCGTGATCGAAGACGCCCCGGCAGGCCTCGCCGCTGCCCGCGCCGCCGGCTGCGCGACGATCGGCGTGGTCGGAACTCACCAGGCGGACGAGCTCGAGGCCGACCTCGTGGTGCCGAGCCTCGAACGCCTCCGGGTGCGAGTCACCGAGACTGGCGTGGTCTTCAGCCTGCTGCCCTGATCGGCGCCCCGACTGGGTGAACTTCGGGCAAATTGTCACCGTGAGGTCGAAAATGAACGTAACGTTGGTGGGTGGTGTTTCTCCCATGCCCACGAAAGGTTGTGCCTTGGACGACGAATGCATTCACGGACTTGACGGCGGACTCTGCGCCGTCTGCTTCCCCCAGGCCGCACCGGAGGTCGTGGCCGCGCCCGTCGTGCGCAAGCGCTCCAGCAACGCCAAGCCGCCGTCGTTGACCGGACCGCGCACGGCGACACCCACCGTCTCCGCAGCGGCTCCGCGCAAAGCGGCGGCCGTGGCCAAGCGCCCGATCGATAACGTGGGCGAGCAGCGCATCTACCACGTGACTCACATCAGCAACCTCGCCGCGATCCTCGCCAGCGGCGGCTTGCTGGCCGACGCGAGCGACGCCCTCGAGGCGCGCCCCGCCGTGGACGTTTCCGCGGCCGACGTGCGTGAGGCCCGCCGCGCGGCCGCCCTGCCCGGCGAAAACGGCCTCGTGATCGCCGACTACGTGCCCTTCTTCCTGTCGCCCAACGCGAGAGTGTGGGACGCCATCCGCGCCCGCTCGGGCGACGCCCGCCTCGTGCTGAACGCGCACGGCTCCGACGCCTACGACTTCGTGATCTTCGTCAGCACCGTCAAGAAGGTTGTCGACGCCCACGCCGCCACGAACGACGACTTTCCGGCGGCGGTTGCCGTGGCCGACGGCGACGCGGCGCATGCTTCGACCCGTGTGGTCTCGACGAGCGAAGGCGTCGACCGGATGCTCGTGCGCCTGCGGTCCGATCTCGACTCCGACGCCCTGCTCACAGCGGAGCTGCTCGTGCAGGAGACCTTCCCGCTCGAGCTCGTCACCCTGCTCGGCGTGGCCAACGACCGGGTGCGCGACGCCGTGCGAGAAATCCTGAAGGCCTCCACCTATCGCCCCAAGGTCGCCGTATACCCGCCGTGGTTCCAGGCCTCCGAAGAAGAGGTTCTCGAGGACTAGTCCCGCGTCTTGCATGGGCATAACTCCTGCAAATCGGGACGGCCGAGCCGGACCTGCGCGTGATTCCGCGGCCGGATTGTGGTTGGCCCAGAATCTGCAGGAGTTATGCTCGCAGGCGCCCCGGGATCCGGGTCAGACAACGCCGAGCGGCAGTTGTTCTCCGCTCGGCAGCTCGACGCGGACGGCGTCGCCGGCGCGGATCGTGCCGTTTGCGGCGACGACGGCCATGACGCCGGCCCGTCGCACGGGGCGGCCGGCGGCATCCGTTGTGATGAGGGCTTTCATCAGGCCCGGCTGGTAGCCGTTAATGCTGCTGCACGGGCTGCGCATGCCGGTGATTTCGACGACGGCGTCGGCGCCGAGGTGCAGCCGGGCGCCGAGCGGCAGGCTCATCAGATCGACGCCGCGGGTGGTCACATTTTCGCCGAGCTCGCCCGGCGTCACAGTGAAGCCGTCGAGGTCGTCGAAGAGTTCGGCCTGGATCAGGTGCACCTGGGTCAGGTTGGGGCGAGTGGGGTCCTTCTTCGCCAGAAAGCGGTGCTGTGTGGTGGCGCCTGCATGGGTATCGCCCTCCACGCCGTACCCCGTGAGCAGACGGATCTCGCTGACCGTGGGCTTGCTGAACCGGTGTCGGTCGTCTCGGCTCACCGACACAACGGCCGGCTGTTCCTGTGGCATGTGTAGATTCTTGCATCCCTGCCCGTGATCAGCTTGCGTTGGTAGCCTCGGCACAGCCGAACACACCGCTTACGGAAAGAGGACACATGCACGCCTCCACCACTCTCAGCAACAACCTGCAATCCGTTCTGGTCGACCTGATTGAACTGCACGGTCAGGGCAAGCAAGCACATTGGAATGTCGTGGGCAAGAACTTTCGCGACCTGCACCTGCAGCTCGACGAGATCATCGTCGACGTTCGCATGTTCTCCGACCAGTTGGCCGAGCGGATGCGCGCGCTGGAGGCTCTGCCCGACGGCCGCAGCGCCACGGTGTCCAAGACCACCCACCTGGCGCAGTTCCCCGACGGAGAGGTGGACACGACCGAGACGGTGGGGCTGATCACGGAACGCCTCGACGCGACGGTGGACAACATGCGCGCCGTGCACGACGAGGTCGACGAGGAGGATCCCACCAGCGCGGACATCCTGCACGTCTTCATCGAGAAGCTCGAGCAGTACTCCTGGATGGTGGGCGCGGAGAACCGCGTTCCCAAGAAGCGCGCGCACTAACCGGCGGCGCGACGCGCAGGGGACGGATGCCGGCGCACGGAGAAGAGTGCGCCGGCATCCGAAACCTGCGCCGCCGCATCCGCTCAGCGCTCGTAGATTTCGAGGGGCAGGCCGTCGGGGTCGCGAAAGAAGAACATGGCCTTGAGGGTGTTCGGGTCGACGCGCAGTTCCTCGCAGTCGACGCCGCGGCCGAGCAGTTCCTCGCGAGCGACCGGAACGTCGTCGACGTTGAAGGCGAGGTGTCGCAGGCCGAGGGATTCCGGCCCGGTGCGCCGCGGGGGAGTGTTGGGAAACGTGAACAGTTCGATGAGATACGTGCCGTTGAGCGAGAGTTTGCCCATCCACGATTCGCGTTCGGCCCGGTAATACTCGGCCTCGAGTCGGCAGCCGAGCACCTCCTGATAGAACCGCTTCGATACCTCGTAGTCGCTCGCGATGATCGCGATGTGGTGAACGCCGTTGATCTGCATGCCTCCAGTCACTCACACAAATGCGTATTCAGCGGATGCCGTGGCATTATGACAAGGGTGACCTACCTTCCCGCTGAAACCCGCTACGAATCCATGCCCTACCGACGCACCGGGCGGAGTGGCCTCAAGCTGCCCTCGATCTCGCTCGGCCTCTGGCAGAACTTCGGCGACGACAAGCCCCTCGACACCCAGCGCGCCATTCTGCGGCGCGCCTTCGACCTCGGCATCACCCACTTCGACCTCGCCAACAACTACGGACCTCCCGCGGGAAGCGCCGAGACGAACTTCGGCCAGATCTTCCGCGAGGACTTCGCCGGGCACCGCGACGAGGTGGTGCTCTCCACCAAGGCCGGCTACGACATGTGGGAGGGCCCCTACGGCAATAACGGCTCACGCAAGTACCTGCTGTCGAGCCTCGACCAGTCACTCGGCCGTATGGGCGTGGACTACGTCGACATCTTCTACTCACACCGCGCCGACCCCGACACCCCCCTCGAAGAGACGATGGGTGCCCTGCACACCGCCGTCACGAGCGGCCGTGCCCTCTACGCCGGCATCTCCTCGTATTCGCCGGAACGCACCCGCGAGGCCGCAGCCATCCTCGCGGATCTCGGTACTCCGCTGCTGATTCATCAGCCCTCGTACTCGCTGTTCAACCGCTGGGTCGAAGACGACCTGCTCGACGCCCTCGACGAGCTCGGTGCCGGCTGCATCGCGTTCTCGCCGCTCGCGCAGGGGCTGCTCACCGACCGCTACCTGCAGGGCATCCCGGGCGACTCGCGGGTGGCCCGTGACGGCTCTGCGAACAAGGGCATGGTGAATGAGGCGACTCTCGCGAGCATCCGCGCCCTCACCGACATCGCACAGGCGCGCGGCCAGTCGCTCGCGCAGCTGGCACTCGCCTGGGTGTTGCGCAACACCGCGGTGACCTCAGCTCTCATCGGGGCGTCGTCGGTGGCGCAGCTGGAGGCCAACGTTGCCGCGCTCGACAACCTGTCGTTCAGCGTGGAGGAGCTCGCCGCCATCGACGAGCACGCCACCGACAAGGGCATCAACCTCTGGGCGGGCTCGAGCGCCGTCTGACCCGCATCACTCTCGCATAACTCCTGCAAATCGTCACGGCCTGGCCGGCCGCCCGCGTGATTCCGGGGCCGAATTGAAGCCGGCCCATAATCTGCAGGAGTTATGCGAGGTGGCAGAGGTCAGTCGAAGAGGCCGCGGATGTCGGCCGCGGTGAGGGACTCGCTGAACGCGGCGTCGTCGTTCATCACGGAGTCGAAGAGTTTGGCCTTTTTCTGCTTGAGCGCCATCACCTTCTCCTCGATCGTGCCGGTCGCCACCATTCGATACACCACCACCGTGCGGGTCTGGCCGATTCGGTGCGTGCGGTCTACCGCCTGCGCCTCGGTGGCCGGGTTCCACCACGGGTCGAGCAGAAACACGTAGTCGGCCTCGGTGAGGTTGAGCCCGAACCCGCCGGCCTTGAGACTGATCAGGAACACCGGTGCCAGGCCGGTCTTGAAACGGTCGATCACCTCCGAACGGCGCAGGGTCGACCCGTCCAGGTAACAGTACGGTGTGCCCTGGGCGTCGAGCCGAGCGGCGGCCAGCTTCAGGAACGACGTGAACTGGCTGAAGACGAGCGCGCGGTGTCCCTCGGCCACCACATCGTCGAGCTGTTCGAAGAGCGCGTCGAGTTTGCTCGACGGCACGTGCGCGTACGCGGAGTCCACGAGCGAGGCGTCGAGGCTGAGCAGGCGCAGCAGGGTGAGGGACCGAAAGATGATGAACCGGTTCTTGTTCATGTCCTCGATCAGGCCGAGCAACTTCTGCCGCTCGCGCTGCAGGAACGTGTCGTAAATGGTGCGGTGCTCGGGGTTCAGCTCGATGGAGAGCACCTGCTCCTGCTTGGCCGGCAGCTCCGGCGCCACAGTCTCCTTGGTACGCCGCAGTAACACCGGGCGGATGCGCCGGCGCAGCTTCGCGAACAGCGCCGGGTTCTCGGCACGCTCGATCGGGCGCACGTAGTCCTCGGTGAACAGCCGCGCAGACGGGAACAGGCCCGGTGCCACGATGCTGAGCAGCGACCACAGATCGAGCAGGTTGTTCTCCAGGGGCGTGCCGGTGATCGCGAGCTTGAACGGGGTGCGCAGCTCCTTCGCGCACAGGTGCGCCTGCGAGGCGCGGTTCTTCACGAACTGGGCCTCGTCCAGAATCAGGCCCGCCCAGCCGTGCGCCTGGTACGCGTCGAAATCGAGGCGGAACAGGGCGTACGACGTGACGATCACGTCGGCGCCGGCCGCGGCATTCGCTATCGACGCCCGGCCGCCGCCCTCGGTCTCGGTACGCGCGCGCACCGTGAGGCCCGGCGTGAACCGCGCCGCCTCCGACACCCAGTTGGACACGACGGATGTCGGCGCCACGACCAGGAACGGCCGCCGGTCGTCCGTGTTCTCGTCCGTGTTCTCGTCGGTCCGCGTGGCATGCTCGATCAGGGTGAGGGCCTGCAGGGTCTTGCCGAGTCCCATGTCGTCGGCGAGGATGCCGCCCAGCCGGTGCCGCCACAGAAACGCCAGCCAGTCGAAGCCGTGCGTCTGGTAGGGACGCAGGGTCGCCGTCACCCCGGGCGGCACCGGCGTGGGGTCGATGCCCGTGGCGTCGAGCAGCCCGGCGACCGCGGTGCGCCAGGCCACGGCCTGCTCCGTCTCGTCTGCGAGGTCTTCAAAGTCGGCCCAGAGGCTCGCCTGGTGACGGCTGATGCGCAGCCCGGTCTTCCACTCGCCCAGCTGCCGTGCCTCCTCGATGAGCTCGCGCAGCCGCTCGAACACGGGCTGCCGCAGCGAGAGGTAGCTGTTGTCGATCAGCAGCAGCCGGGTGTGCCCCTTCGAGAGAGCCATGAACAGGGGCGCGAACGGCACGCTCTTGCCCTCGATCGAGACGAGCACGCCGAGGTCGAACCAGTCGCGCTGGTCGGTCTCGACGGTCGTCACGGTGAGTGTGGGGGCCGCGGTCAACTCGCGGTAGGCGGGCTCGGTGCCGATCACGTCGACGCGAACTCCGGCCAGCGCGCGCAGGCGCGGCAGCACCTTCTCGGTGAACTCCGCCGCGTCGACGCCCTGCAGGGCGGGGATCGCGCTTAACTCGGCGTCGGCCAGCACGCCCGCAACCCTGGCACGCACCTCGGCTTCCGCCGCTGTGTCGCGGGCCTCGGCTTCGTCGGCCCCTGGCGTCAGCGGCAGCCGGGTGATAACTGAGCCCTCCCGATACTCCACGTCCGCGCCGAGGCGGAGCGTGTGCTTCTCTTCGAAGCGAGCCGTGAGCACGAGTACGGGCGGGGCAGGGTCGGCAAATCGAACAGAGGCATCCGTGCTCACTATCCGCATTCGGCGGCGGAGGGCCGGATAATACTCGGTGAGAAACTCCGTCACGTCGGTCTCTGGCACTGTGGCCGCCGATGCCCGCCCCACGAGGGCGAGTTGCTCGCCTGTGAGCGGATGCGGCGTGGGCGCAAGCGTGAACGCGGCGTGCGGGGCGAAATTGTAGGCGTAGATTCCGTGGCTGCCGATCGTTCCCGCCGACTCGACCGCGTGGGGAACCTCGTCGATGGCGAGGGTCGTGGCCAGGCGCAGGTCGGCCGCCTCGCGGGTGACGTCGAGGCTCACGCGTGCCTCGGCTCCGAGGTTCACGGTCACGTTCTTGCTGGTGCCCACGAACGCGATTCCGAGTTCGTTCGCGCGCCCCAGAAAATGCCAGAGCAGTGGGCTGCTGAACTCGTCGAGGTAGATCCAGTCGGCCTCCCTGCTGGAGTACACCATGCGCACTGCCCTGTAGAGCGCGATCAGTTCCGAGAACCAGCGATGCTGCACGGGGTCGAGGTTCAGCTCGCGCACCTGGAACGTGAGGTTGTTCCAGGCGAGGCTCGCGCGCACCCAGTTGCCGTTGTCGTTCTGCACGACCGGCCGCACGCCGAGCCGAAAGTCGCCGTGGCCAGGGACGACCGTCCTCACCGGCTGCGCGGTGGGCCCGCGCCACCGTTCGTTCGTGCGCGGAAGCTGCTCGCGCAGCTCGAACTGCAGGCCCATGCGCGTGGGCGGCGTGCCCGCGACGCGCGTGGACGGCGCGCTGCCGATGCGCCCCGAATGTCGGGAAACGGATGCTGCGCCCTGTTTCTCCGGCACGGCCAGCAGGGCCTTCCACGAGGGAGTCGCCCCGGTGTCTCTCTCCGTCATGGCTCAATTTTGTCATGCCGGCTCCCGCTCATCGGATTGCGCGGGCTCCACTCTGGCTGGGGTGCCGATCTGGTGGTAGGGTCGCGTCGCCACGGCGAGGTGGCGGCGGTCGTGGAGAGGACGAAGCGCCATGGTGAACCTAGGCCAGTGGGATGACGGCACGCCGGAGAAAGTTTGGGCGGCCTCGGACTGGCGAGCCCGCCTGCCCGCCCTTCCGATCGACGACCTGCGGCGCCTCGTGGTGGTCGCTGCCCATCCCGACGATGAAACGCTCGGTGCGGGGGGCCTGATCGCGCGGGTGGCGGCCCTCGGCCTGCCCATCTCGGTGCTCGTGTTGAGCAATGGCGACCAGTCGGTCCCCGATTCCAGCCCGTACTCTGCCGAACGGCTGGCCGCCATCCGGCGCATTGATGTGATGAACGCCGTGGCAGCCTTGGCGCCCGACGCGACCCTGCGCCTGTTGGAGTTGCCTGATGGTGCGCTCTCCGATCACGTTCGCGATGCCTCGGCGGCCATCACGGCCGAAGTTCTACCGGAGCAACCCGGGACCTGGATTGTGGCTCCCTGGCGAGCGGACGGGCACCCGGACCACATCGCGGCGGGGGATGCCGCAGCTGACGCGGCCAAGGCGGGCAACGCGCGTCTTTTCGAATACCCGATCTGGGCGTGGCACTGGTCCTCTCCGACCGAAGACGTCTGGCCGGACGACGCGTTGCGCGCGCTCGACCTGAGCCACGCCGAACGGGACGCGAAGGCCAGGGCCCTCGGCCTGCACCAGGGCCACGGCCACGAACTCTACGAAGCACCGGGAGACGAACCGCTCGTGAAACCACAATTCAGCGCACACTTCACCCGCGGGTTTGAGACATTCATCGAGGCGGGTATTGAGGCGGTCGAGGTCGATTCCGACAGCGACAGCGACGCCGACGAGGAAGCTTCCACTCGCCAGGAGCCCACGCGCCCCGGCGAGAGCCTTCCCGCACCGTTCTTCGATCAGCTCTACCGGGGTGAGAGCGATCCGTGGGGCGTCGAAACCCGGTGGTACGAGGAGCGCAAGCGCGCGCTCACCCTGGCCGCTTTGCCGCGCCAGAGATTCAGGTCTGCCCTCGAACTGGGCTGCTCCACCGGTGTGCTCACCGTGGAGCTGGCCGCGCGCTGCGATGAGTTGCTCGCGGTGGACAGCGCCGAGCAGGCGCTCGAGATAGCCCGTGCCCGCCTCGGGGGGGCAGCCGAACGTCAGGTTCGAACGCAGGTTTCTGCCGGCGGAGTGGCCCACAGGCACCTTCGAGCTCATCATTCTCTCCGAGGTGGCGTACTACTGCTCAGCGACTGATCTGCGACGATTGCTCGAAAAATGCCGCGCGAACCTCACCGCAGATGGGGTCCTGTTGGCCTGTCACTGGCGCCACCCCGTGCCGGAGTATCCGCTCAGCGCCGACAACGTGCACACCCAGCTCGCCCACGTGGCCGGGCTTCAGCGTACCGTCCAGCATCGGGAGAAGGATTTCCTGCTGGACGTCTTCGAGCCCCGGCCGGCGCGGTCGGTCGCCGAGCGCGAAGGACTGGTGTCCTGAAACGCGTGCGTCGACTGAGGTGCGGAAACACTGGCCAGCGGAAACGGACTAGACGGTCACCACGTTGTTGATCACGTTTTCGGCACTGACGTGCATGGCCTCGTTGTGCGATCTGGCGTAACGACGCAGACGGTTGAAAGCCTCATTCATGTCCACGTTGCTGCGCTGCGCGATGACTCCCTTGGCCTGCTCGATCAGCACCCGGCTGTCCAGCGCTCGCTGCAACTGCTCCTTGATGACGGCGTTCTCGCGTACCGCGCGCTCCTGCAGGATGCTGATGGTGGCGACATCCGCGAGTGCCTGACCGATGGCGGCGTCTTCCTCGCTCAAGATGCCTGTTTGTGCGCGAAAGAGGTTCAACGCTCCGATAGTGTTGGGCCGAACGCGCATCGGTATCGCATGGACGGAGCGAAAGCCCTGGGATAGAGCGGCCGACTGAAAGTCCGGATACCTGTTGCCGTCGGTTTCGATGTTGCTGAGGGTCACGACGTTACCCGTGATGTAAGCATCGACGCAGGGTCCGACTCCAGCGTCGGTCTGGAGAATCTCCACTAGTTGGCTTTCCTCGCTCGTGGAGGCGAGCACCTGCAGATGCCCGTTTGCGTCCGCCAGAAGCAGCCCGGCGGCCGTCGCATCGACCAGCTCGACAGACTGCGCTACCAAGGTATGCAAAACATCGAGCATGTCGTATTCGCCGACCAAGGCGTCGGCCAATTTCACGAATGCTGCGCTTACAAGCGAAGCACGAGTTGCGGCTGCCATGCTCCGATTGTACAACCGATGACACAAAATATGGAGGGGGTCAAGACGTGAAAACGAGCGTCCTCGCAACGACTTCGCGGGCGACGTCGCGCATGGACTGATCGTTCGCGAACGCGTGCGCTCGCATGCGCAGGAGTGCTTCCGTAGCCGTTAATCCGAGCTGTACGAGAACCATTCCGGTGGCTTGGTGAATTTCCCGACGTGAGAGGGGAGACGACTCGTCGGTGGGGCTCATATTCCTCGCGTTCAGGGTGAGGATGCGGTCGAGCAGGCTCCAGGCGATCCGATCAGCCAGGGCCACAGCGATCTCCTGATCCCTGCTACTGAGGGGATTCGGTGAGCGACTGTACAGTTCCACGACGCCCACGTTGAGGGCGCCGACGATCAGGGGGAAAATGAAGAGCGACTGCACGTCGGTGTCGAGCAGGGCTTGCCAGTAGATCGGCCAGCGCTCATGCGAGCTGTTGCGCACGTCTGCGAGCAGCACGGGGGCCCGGGTGGTCACTGCGTCCCGGCGTGGGCCTTCCCCGAGGTCGAACTGCATCTCATCCAGTTTCGCCGCGAGCGTGTCCGTCGCGCAGACGCAGGCCTCCGGCAGCGAGGCGCTGAACACCGAGACGGCCGCCCCCGTCACCGGTAAGGCGGCGAGAAACTGCGCGCACACGGCCGTGTCATAGTCGCGATTTTTCGCGTAATCCCATGGCGACATAATCGACTGGCCCTCCTGGCCCTCGCTGTCCGGCTCCTATAGGATACGACCGCTTGGCTCGGTTGCTGGAAAGATTGTTCCAACCGTCCACTCAGTCGATCACCGCAGCTTCCTCGCCAGACGGATGCGCGTTCGCCGCGTCGACCACCCACGCGTAGTTGAAGGCGCGCTCGCGCCACGCACTGTACCGGCCGGATACCCCGCCGTGGCCGGCCGACATCTCGATCTTGAGCAGGGCATCCGCTCCCACCTCGCGCAGGCGCGCGACCCACTTGGCCGGCTCGACGTACAGCACCCGGGTGTCGTTGAGGCTCGTCACGGCGAGGATACGCGGGTAGTGGGTGTCGCGCACATTCTCTACGGGGGAGTAAGACTTCATGTACGTGTACACCTCAGGGTCGTGCAGTGGGTCGCCCCACTCGTCCCATTCGATCACGGTGAGTGGGAGGGACGGGTCGAGGATGGAGGTGAGGGCGTCAACGAACGGCACCACGGCGAGGATGCCGGAGAAGAGCTCGGGCGCCATGTTCGCCACCGCCCCCACGAGCAGTCCGCCGGCGCTGCCGCCCTCGGCCACGAGGCGGTCCGGCGCTGTGTACCCCTCGTCGATCAAGTGCTCGGCGCAGGCGACGAAGTCGGTGAAGGTATTGCGTTTCTGGTGCGTCTTGCCCTGCTCGTACCAGAGCCGGCCGAGTTCGCCGCCGCCACGCACATGGGCGATGGCGAAGATCATGCCCCGGTCGAGCAGGCTCAACCGGGGGATGCCGAAGCCGGGGTCCACGCTGTGCTCGTAGGACCCGTAGCCGTAGAGCACTGTGGGTGCGGGCTCACCGGGGGTCACGAGGTCGCGTCGGTAGACGAGGGAAATGGGGATGCGGGTGCCGTCGGCGGTGCGGGCCCATTCCCGGCGCTGCTCGTACAGTGTGGGGTCGTAGCCGCCACGCACGGGTTGTTGCTTGAGCAGGCGCCGTTCGCCGGTGGCCACCACGTAGTCGTAGACCGTGCCAGGGGTAACGAAGCTCGTGTAGCCGAGCCGCACCGTGGGCTGGTCCCACTCGGGATTGCCGGCCGTGCCCACCGCGAACAGCTCCTCGTCGAAGGTGATCTCGGTGAGCCCGTGGTCGGGGGCGCCGCGGTCTTCCCGACGCGCCACAGCCACCCGGGTCAGGCCATCCTGGCGGTATTCCACCACGACGAAGTCGCGGAACGCATCAACGCTCTCGAGTCGGATCTCGGGGTTGTGGGCCAGCAGCATCCGTTTCTCGCCCTGCGGGTCTGCGGCGGCCACGCTCACGAGTTCGAAGTTCACGGCCTGGTCGTTGTGCACGATCAGCAGGCGGTCCGTTCCGTCGATCACCGCATGTTCCACGTCGTATTCCACGCCGTCTCGACGCGGCCAGACCACGGCGAACTCGCCCGTCGGGTCGCTGCTGTCGAGGATGTGGGTCTCGGTCGTCACGCTCGAGCCGGCCTCGATCATCAGGAATCTGCGGCTGCGGGTGAGGCCGATGCCCACCCAGAAGCGTTCGTCAGACTCGGTGAAAATACTGGTATCAGTGGATGCCGCGGTGCCGATGTCGTGGCGCCACACGGTGTCGGGACGCCAGGCATCGTCAACCGTCGTGTAGAAGAGGTAGCGCCCGCTCGGGTCGAAGACGGCGCCCGCGCTCGTGTTGGGGATTTCGTCTTCGAGGTTCTCGCCTGTGGAAATGGTGCGGACGCGGATCGTGTAGCGCTCGTCGCCCTCCACATCGACCGCGTAGAGCAGGTGACGGCCGTCGGCTGTCAGGTCGAAGCTGCCGAGCGAGTAGAAGTCGTGGCCGGCGGCCTCCACGTTGTCGTCGAGGAGCACCTGCTCCCCGATCAGGCCGGTGCCGGCACCGCCCGCCCCTGACGCATCGACAAACGGCGGCACCCAGTCGGCCGCGTCCGTGATCGGTGCCCGGCAGTGGATGCCGTATTCCTGTCCCTCGACGGTGCGGGTGTAATACCACCACTCGCCGCGGCGCACCGGCACGCTGAGGTCGGTCTCCTGGGTGCGGCCCTTGATCTCCTCGAAAATCTGCTCTTGGAGCAGCTCGAGGTGCGTGGTGCGCCGGTCCGTGTACGCGTTTTCGGCGTCGAGATGGGCGATCACTTCTGGGTTGTCTTTGTCGCGCATCCACTCGTAATTGTCCACGTGCACGTCGTTGTGGTGGATGCGTTGCTGCGGCTTCTTCGCCGCGATCGGAGGAGTGCTCATGCTCAAGGGTACCTACAAAGCAAGTGCCGACATCCGCTCGTTCGGAAGCGGATGTCGGCCCTTTCGTCCTGGTAGGGGCTGCGCGGCTACGACGTCGTGATGACCGTTTTGCGCCGTGCGGACGTTTTGGGGGGCACGGGAATGATCGTGCGGGATCCGGGGCAATCCTCCGTGGATCCGTCTTTCGCGTGATATGTGGCGAATCGCGTGTCCGACGTGATCCAGACCAATTGATTGCATTCTGGGCATTCAATGTGTAGCATCTTCACGAGAATCCTTCCCGTCGCCGTGTCTGTGTGATCGGTCGATGATCTCAGAATACGACCGGACCGCAGGGTTCCGTTCATCCCACTCCGGGGGTACGTTTTAGCGCGCCGAAGTGCTATGATCCTGCGGATTCGAAACGGCTCAGATAGCCGGAACGGGCCGAGCCCACGTGATCGGCCATCAGCCGCTGGGCCAGATCGGCATCACCCGCGTCGATCGCGGCCATGATCGGCCTGTGGTCCTGCCACAGTCGTTTGCCACGTGACTGCTTGTCAGCGGCGTAGAGCCACTCGATTTTTCGGGAGATCTGTTTGAGCAGCACCGTCAGTGACGTGCTGCCGCTGAGGTCCGCGAGGCCGAGGTGGAAGAGTCCGTTGAGTGCGGGAAGCGATTCCAGGGTGCCGGCCTCGACCGCGGCGTCTCCGGCGTCAAGCAGGCGCGCGAGCTCGCGGCGGGCCGGAGCCCACGCGGCGAAGGGCGCGGCGGAGAACTGGGCACGCGCTCGTTCGGCGGCGCGCCGGGAGATCGCCGCCTCGAGTACCTCGCGAATGGCGAACAGATCGTCGGCATCGGCCACCGGAATTTCGCACACCCGGGATCCCGCGTAGGCCCTGGACTCCACAAAGCCTTCGGCCTCGAGGGCGTGCAGGGCCTCCCGCACGGGCACCCTCGAGGTGCCGTAGGTCGTCGCGAGAGACGATTCGGTGATCCGGCTGCCGGGCGCAAGAGTGCCGAGAACAATGTCGGCGCGGATGGCGTCCTGCACGCGGTACCGGGGTGAGGCGATCTGGTCAGCGGGCGAAAGCGGCACCGGGGATGGCTCCTAATAACTCGTGGGTGTAAGCGGCGTCGGGGGCAGTGAACACCTGGTTCACGTCTCCGTTCTCCACGACACTTCCCTGCTGCATAACCACCACATTATGCGCAATCTGGCGCACGACGGCCAGATCGTGGGTGATGAAGAGGTAGCTCAGGCCGAGGCGTTGCTGCAGGTCCTGCAGCAGGGTGAGAATCTGCTCCTGCACGAGCACGTCGAGGGCGGAGACGGCCTCGTCGCAGATCAACACCTCCGGCTCGAGAGCGAGCGCGCGGGCGATCGCCACGCGCTGGCGTTGGCCGCCCGACAGTTCGTTGGGCCGGCGTTGGGCCACGCCACGGGAGAGCGCCACCTGGTCGAGCAGCTCGGCGACGCGCTGTCGTCGACTCGCCCGGTCGCCCACCCTGAAGATACGCAGGGGTTCGTCGATCAATCTTTCGATGCTGTACGTCGGGTCGAGTGAACCGTACGGATCCTGGTATATCGGCTGCACCGTGCGCCGCAGACGGCGCAGCTCGCTGCCGCTGGTCGACGTGATGCTGCGCCCGTCGACGAGCGCCTCACCGCTGGTCGCGGTGTCGAGGCCGAGCAGAATGCGCGCGACGGTGGTCTTTCCGGAGCCGGACTCGCCCACGAGCGCCGTCGTCGTGCCACGGGCCAGGGAGAAGGTCACGTCGTTCACCGCGCGCACGATGCCGCCGCGCTGGCCGCGCAGGGTGAATTCCTTCACGAGGTTGTGCACGGCGAGAATGGGCGTGGCGCCCCCTGCGTGCGCCGCCGGGCGAGCCAGGACGGATGCCGGCGGCGCGTTCCGCACGCCGAGCGCCGGTGCCGCGGCCACGAGCCGCTTGGTGTACTCGTGCTGGGGGTTCAGCAGAATCTCACGGGGGGTACCGATCTCCACGATCTCCCCCTCCGACATCACGATTATGCGGTCGGTGCGGTCGGCTGCCAGCCCGAGGTCGTGCGTGATGAACAGCAGCGTGGTGCCCCGCGCGTCCACGAGGGCCTGCAGGTGGTTCAGGATCTGGCGTTGCACGGTCACATCGAGGGCCGAGGTGGGTTCGTCGGCGATGAGCAGCTCGGGTTCGCTGGCCAGGGCGATGGCGATGAGCATCCGCTGGCGCATGCCGCCGGAGAACTCGTGGGGAAACTGACGAGAGCGCCGGGCGGCATCGGGGATGCCTGCCTCCGTCATGAGCTCGACCACCCGGTCCTGTCTTGCGGCCCGGGTTCGCAGGCCGTTGCGGGCCACGTTGCCGGCGAGGGCATCGTCGATCTGCGCGCCGACCTTCATCGACGGGTTCAGGTTGGAGGCCGGGTCCTGCGGAACCAGGCCGATGCGACGGCCGCGGATGCCCCGCATCCGCTTCTCGGAGGCTGCCTGCAGCTCGAGCGTCGCGTGCGCGGCGCCCGGACTGACCGAACCGTGCAGACTAACCGATCCGTTCGTGATCCGTCCGTCGCCGGGCAGCAGGCCCAGGATCGCGCCCACGATCGTGGACTTGCCGGAGCCCGACTGGCCGACGATGGCGACCCGCTCGCCGGGGAACAGGTCGAAGCTCACCCGGTGCACGACGGCAACCGGGTCCTCGCCGAAGGAGACCTCGAGATCGCGCACGGCGAGGAGCGGCGCGGCGGTGGTCGTGACGGGGGGCACTCCGGCCGTGACCTCAGCGTCCTGCGGCATAACCCTGTGCTCCCCGGGGGTTCGCGGCGGCCTGCAACAGGCCCGTTGTCGGGTCCTTCGTCACCGACGAGAGTCGCCCGAGCGACCAGTCGCCCGAGCGTGTGATCACATGGCCGCGCTGTTCAAGCTCGGCGATCACGTCCTCGCCGAGGCGGTCCTCCACCACGGCTCCACCGGGGGTCCAGGTGCGCGGCCAGAAGGAGCCGGGGAACGATGTGGTGTGAAAGGCGGGGGCATCGATGGCCTCCTGTGGGGTGTAGCCACCGATGATCGTGCGCAGCAGGTACAGCAGCTGCCACTGGTCTTGCTGGTCGCCGCCCGGGGAGCCGAGTGCTGTCACGGCCACGCCGTCTTTCAGCACGAGTGTGGGGGTGAGAGTCGTGCGCGGGCGCTTGCCGGGGGTGAGCGTCGACGGGGAGCCTTCTTCGAGCCACGTCATCTGGAGTCTCGAGCCGAGGCAGAATCCGACCTCGGGGATGGTGGGGGACGACTGCAGCCAGCCGCCGGATGGCGTGGCGGAGACCATGTTGCCCCAGCGGTCGACCACGTCGATGTGGCAGGTGTCACCGCGCATCTCACCCGAGGGCATCACGACGGGTTCGGCAGCGGATGCCGCGGCGGGCGCCGCCACGGTCGGCTCACCGACGCCCACGAACTGCACCTCAGCGCCGAGGACGGCGAGTGCCGGCGGCAGATAGGCGGTGCGCATCGGCGGCACGAAGGCTGTGACCCCTGGAACGGTTCCCGGGCGGAATTCGTGCGAGGCGTGCTCACTGATGAGCTGCCGGCGGGAGTCTGCATAGGCGAATGACAGGAGGTAGTCGAGCGGTACGTCGGCGTCGCCGTAATACGTATCCCGGTCGGCGAGGGCGAGTTTTTCGGCCTCGAGGATGGTGTGAACTCCGAGCGCGGTCGACGGGTCGAGGTGTTCGTCGTCGAAGCCTTCGAGGATGGTGAGGATCTGCAGCAGCACAGGTCCCTGGCCCCAGGCGCCGGTCTTGGCAATGGTATGACCGCGGAAAACCGCGGTTGCGGCGGGTTCGAACGACGCCTGGAAGCCGGCCAGGTCGGCCAGCGTCATGACGCCGCGGTGGTCGGTCCCCGACGAGTGGCGGTGCGCAGTCGTGCCGAATTCCACCAGCGCGCGGGCCACGAAGCCTTCGCGCCACTCCGAGCGGGCGGCATCGATGCGCGCCTCGCGTGTTTCCGCCGCGTCGGCCGCCGCGAAAATGAGGCGTTCGAGTACGCGTGCCCAGGGCTCGTTGGTGACGATCTCACCGGCCACCGGAAGGCGGCCGCCGGGAATCCACTGCGCAGCGGATGTCGGCCAGTGTTCGATGAAGAGGTCGGAGACGGCCGCGATGGTGTCACAGACTCGCGCCAGGATGGGGTGGCCGTTTCTGGCGTACCCGAGGGCGAAGTCGAGCACCTCGTCGAGCTGCCAGCTGCCGTGGTCACGCAACAGCAACAGCCACGCGTCCACGGCGGCGGGAACGGCGGCGGCGAGGGCGCCGGAGCCCGGAACGAGTTCGAGGCCTTCCGCGAGGTAGTGTTCGCGCGTGGCGGCGGCAGGGGCCGGCCCCTGCCCCATCAGCACGATCGGCACCCCCGGCTGCTCCGCCGTGGCGAAGACGCCGGTCATGTCGCCGCCGGGGCCGTTGAGGTGCGGCTCGACGATGTGCAGCACGAAGGCGCCCGCGACGGCTGCGTCGAAGGCGTTTCCGCCCCGTTCGAGCACAGCCTGCGCGGTCGCTGTGGCGATCCAGTGCGTGGACGCGGTCATGCCGAAGGTGCCCTGCAGGGTGGGGCGGGTGGTGAAGGGGTTCGGAGGCGTGAAGGTCATGTTTCTACTTTCGGCTCGTGGTGGTGGGATCTAGGGCGTCGCGCAGCGCGTCGCCGAACAGGTTGAAGCCGAGACAGATCACGGCGATGGCGACACCGGGAAAGATCGCCGCGGTGGGGGAACGGAAGATGTACTGCTGCGCGTCGGAGAGCATGATGCCCAGGCTCGGTGTGGGCGGCTGGATGCCGAGTCCCAGGAACGACAGGAGGGCCTCGCCGATCACGGCGACGGGCATGATGACGGTGGCCTGCACGATGATCGCCGAGGCGCAATTGGGCAGCACGTGCTGAAAGATCACCCGCAGTCCCGAGGCGTTCATCGTTCGGGCGCCGAGCACAAAGTCCGTTTCCTTGATGCGCAGGGTTTCCCCGCGCACCACCCGGATCATGGTGGGCACCTGCGCCACGCCGAGGGCGATCGCCGCGTTGCCGAGGCTCGGTCCGCTGATGGCCGAGAGTCCCACGGCGATAATGAGGAACGGAAAGGCGAGCGTGACGTCGGTCAGGCGGGAGATTATGCCGTCGAGCCAGTTCCAGTAGCCGGCCAGTAGCCCGAGCGGGGTGCCGATCACCACGGCGAGCAACACCGAGAGCACGCCCACCTGGAGTGACACCCGGATGCCGAAGACCATGCGGGAGAAGATGTCGCGACCGAGGTCATCTGTTCCCATCAGGTAGCCCACGGTGCCGGGTTGCTGGAAGGGCGCGTCAAAGTTAACGTCTGCCGGATCGTAGGGGGCGATGAGTGGGGCGAAGACGGCCACGAGCAGCACGACGGCGAGCATGACGCCGCCCGCGATGCCGAGGGGGTTGTGGCGGAGCGAGCGCCAGAGCCGGCCACGACCGTTGCCCAGGTCGTGTGACGCCAGGGCGATTGTTCGGGTCTTGGTCACGAGGTTCTTCCTCCCACTCGGATACGCGGATTGATCACGGAATAGAGGATGTCGACGGCGAGGTTGATCAGGATATAGCCCACCGTGATGATGAGAACGACGGCCTGGATCACGGGGTAGTCGCGGGTGAACACCGCGTCGAGGGTGAGCTTGCCGAAGCCCGGCAGGGCGAAGATGCGCTCGGTGACCACAGCGCCAGAGATCAGCCCGCCGAGTTGCAGCCCGACGATCGTGACGACGACGATCAGCGAGTTACGCAGGCCGTAGCGCACGAGCACTCGGCCACCGCTGAGACCCTTTGCCTTCGCGGTGCGCACATAGTCGGTCTTCATCGTCTCGATCATGGATGCCCGCGTCTGCCGCATGATCACGGCGGCGAGTCCGGTGCCGAGAATGATGGCCGGCAGCGTGAGGTGGTAGATCGCTCGCACCGGATTCTCGCTCATCGGCACGTAGCCGGAGGCGGGGAACCAGCCCAGGGTCACCGAGAGGTAGAGGATGGCGAGAATACCGAGCCAGAAGTTCGGCACCGACAGCCCGATCAAGGCAAGGCCGTTTGCGATCCATTCGGGCCAGCGGCCTCGAAAACGTTCGGCGACCACTCCGAGCGCCACGCCGATGAGCACGGCGACGAGGATCGCGTAGGCGGAGAGCCACAGCGTCACGGGCAGTGTCGTGGCGATGAGGTCGGTGACAGGGGCGCCGGTGCGGGTCGAATTGCCGAGCTCCCCGCCGGCCATGTTGCCCACGAAGGTGAGGTATTGCGTGATGAGCGGTTCGTTGAGTCCGAGCTGCACGCGAATGGCCTCCACGCGCTCGGGCGTGGCTTCTTCCCCCGCCATGGCGAGGGCCGGATCACCCGGCAGCTGGCGAACCCCGATGAAGACCACGAGCGAGGCCAGAATCAGCGTGATCGCGGACTGCCAGAGCCGGGTGATCAGGTAACGTGCCATCTGTCGCCTACTCGCCTTCGACGAATGCGACGTCGCTCAGGTGCACGACGCCGTCGGCGAAGGTGTGGATGCCGGCGATGTCGGTCGAGTACGCAGTGAGGCTGCGCTGACGGTAGAGATACACGATGGGGTTGTCTTCCTGCACCTGGGCCACGGCCTGGCCGTAGAGATCCGCGCGATGGGAGACGTCAGTCGTGGCCGCGGCATCCGCCAGGAGGGTGTCGACGTCGGCGTTGCTGTAGCCGGAGTAGTTGTTGCCGCCCCCCGTGGAGAGAAAGTTGAACATGTTGCCGTGCGGGTCGACCCGGCCGGACCAGCCGAGCTGCAGCGCGTCGAACTCGCCGCGGGTCTGCAGGTCGAGCAGGGTGGAGTACTCAACGGGAGAAATGGTCAGCTCGAAGCCGCCGTCGGAAACGGATGCCTGCAGCGCCTGCGCGAAGCGCAGAGTGTCGGGGTTGTTGCTCACGAGCATGTCGATCGCGTAGGGAAGTTCGACACCCGCCTCCTCCAGCAGTCTCTGGGCGCCCTCGGGGTCGTAGGCCGGGCATTCCTCGCTGAGGGCTGAGGTGAACGGGCTCGCGGGGGAGACCGGGGAACAGGCCGGTTCGTACCAGTCGTTGAACACGCTGCTGACGAGGGCTTCGCGGTCAACGGACATCGAGAGTGCCTCTCGTACCGAGGTGTCCTGGGCCATCGGGGTGTCGATCACACCGGGCGCGCTGCCGATGCCGTCGGTGTTGCCCATGTTAATCGTGATGCCCTGATAGCCGAGGGAACCCACCTGCAGGATTCCGATTCCGGATTCATTCGAGAGGGCGCCGACGTCCTGGGGAGAAATCGAATCGGCGGCGTGCACGTCCCCCGAGCGCAGGTTGGCCGCGCGGATGTTGGAGTCGGTCATGATGCGGTCCGTGATCGTGTCGAGGTGCACGCTGCGCGCGTCATAGTACATGGGGTCGCGCTCAACTGTGATGGAGGTCTGCGGTACCCGCTCGACGAACTTGTACGGTCCCACGCAAACGGGGCTGTCGCCGAACGAGTCGCCGGTCTCCGCGAGAGCCTGGGGGGACATGATCATGCCGGCGCGGTCGGCGAGGGCCGCGGTGATGGGGGCGAAGGGCTCGGAGTAGGTGATCTGAACGTGGTCGACGTCCGTTGCGGTCACGGCGGTGATCGGGCCAAGCTCGCTCGTGCGGCTGGAGGCCGGCAGGGTGAGATGGCGTTCGATCGTGGTGGCAACGGCTTCGGCGGTGAAGTCGGTGCCGTCGGCGAAGACGGCGTCGGTGCGCACGGGAATGGTGACGGTGAGTCCGTCGGCAGAGAACTCCGGCAGGTCGGTGGCGAGCTGCGGAACAATGGCCCCGTTGGCGTCGAGGTCGTAGAGCTTCTCGCACACCGTCTGCATGACATAGCGGGTGTAGAGCGACGATGACGTGGTCGGGTCGAGTCGGTCGGGCTCGGCCGAGAGTGCCATGACGAAGTCTCCACCCTCGATGATGGTCTGGTCGCCGATCGGCGCGCTCGTCACGTCGACGCGAGCGGAAGACTCGGGGGTGGTCTGCAGCTGTTGCGCCTGGCAGGCCGTGGTGGAGAGCGCGAGCCCGGCGGCGAGGAGCGGAATCCAGAGCGTGCGGCGGGTGGTCAGACGCGAGAGCGGTCGAGGCATAAAAATCCAATGATCGGCGAATCACAGCTTTCTTAGATTGAATACAATCATCCACATATTTCACTGTTTGTATACATTTGTAACGATCTCGTTAACCGCGGACGCCCTCAAGTGCGACGAATCGGGCGACAATGGTGACATGGCATCCACTTTGGACTGTGACCGATGAGCACCTTCGTGTTGGTACCGGGCGCGGGCGGGGCCGTCTGGTACTGGAGCCGCGTCATCCCTCTGCTGCAGGTCGCGGGGCACCAGGCTCTGGCGGTCGACCTGCCCGGTGACGACGAGAATGCCGGTCTGACCGAGTACGTCCGCCTCGTTGCCGCGGCGATCGGCGACCACGACGAGGTGATTCTCGTCGCTCAATCCCTCGGCGGCTTCGTCTCGCCGATGGTGTGCAACCAGGCACCGGTGTGTGAGCTTGTATTCGTGAACGCGATGATCCCGGCGCCCGGTGAGACCGCCGGGGCCTGGTGGGACAACACGGGCTCGAACCAGGCGCGGGAGGTGGCCGCCCGTGCGGCCGGCTACGGTGCGGACTTCGATGCGGACACCTATTTTCTGCACGACGTTCCTGTGGAACTCGTGGCAGAAGGCGAATCCCATCAGCGGGAGCAGGCCAACGCCGTCTTCGAGTCGGCCTGCGACTTCGCCGAGTGGCCCGCAATTCCCATTCGCGTGCTCGTCGGCGCAGGGGACCGCTTCTTTCCTGCCGATTTCCAGCGCCGCGTCACGCTTGATCGGCTGGGCCTGGAGCCCGACCTGATTCCTGGCGGCCATCTACTGGCACTGTCACAACCGGACGCGGTAGCCGACTACCTCCTGCGCCGCTAGCGGTCACGTTTGTCCACTGTTCAGCGCCTCCTCCCGTTGCAGCCTTCCTGCGGCGCCCCATTCCGCCGGTCGAGTAGCGCCGTCGTCGCCATCACAGTCACGTGCCTCTATTCCTTCTGCATGACCTATGCCATCGACAAGGGCCTGGATCGGACGATCGGGCTTCGCGTCTCCGAGGCCATCAACGTGAAGGGCCTCACCGTGATGGGGGTGAGCGGTTACGGCGCGCAGAAGGGTCATTCGGAGATCTATCGCGGAGCCGAACACACCATCGCTTTTCGGCCCAAGGTGCGTATCGATGTCATTGTGCCGGACAAAGAGGCAGACCTGACTATTCACACGGTTGTCGACGCCGCCTGGACCGGCAAGATCGGCGATGGCAAGGTCTGGGCGACCGAAGTCAGCGACGTGGTGCGCGTGCGAACACGTGAGCGCGGAATCGCCGCAGTGTGACCGCCCGCGGGCTCACCAGCTGAAGTCGGTGAAGCCAGAGGGGTAAGCGACCGCCGCGAGGGCCCGTCTGCGACCCGTGAGCCAATTGTCGAGTTCCTCGGCGGCAACCGGGCGGGACATGAGGTAGCCCTGTGCCTGGTCGCAGCCGTACCGCGCCAGCGCTTCGTAGATCACACCGTCTTCGACGCCCTCGGCCACCATGCTGAGACCGAGGCTGTGTGCGAGGTCGATCGTGGAGCAGACCAGCGCCGCCGCCCGGGGGTCGTGGCGCATTGGTGCGATGAAGGATCGGTCAAGCTTGAGCTCGTCGATGGGAAGGTCGCGCAGATACGCGAGGGAGCTGTATCCGGTGCCGAAGTCGTCGACCGAGATGCGCACTCCGATTGTTCGCAGCCCGGTCAGCACGGCCCTGGCCCGGTCGCAGTCCTCCATGAGAAACTCCTCCGTGATTTCAACGATCAGGGCGGTGGACGGCAGGCCGCGTTCGGTGAGCATGGTGCCGATCCGCATGGGGAGCTGCGGATCGGCGAGGCAGCTGGCCGACAGGTTCACGGCAACTGATAGCGGATGCCCCTGCGCCCGCCATTCTGCGGCCTGATCCAGGGCAAGGCCGAGCACGACATCGTTCAGGGCGTGCATCAACCCGGCCTCCTCGGCAATGGCCAGGAACGCCTCCGGGTAGAGCAGGCCGCGGTCGGGATGATTCCAGCGCACGAGCGCCTCGACGCCCCGCACCTCGCCGGTCGCGAGGTTGACCTTGGGTTGATAGTGCAGAACGAACTCGCCCCCGAGCAACGCCAGTCGCAGCTCGTGCAGGGTTCTCAGCCGCCGTTCCCCATGAACGTTGTCGGCTTCGACGTACACGTGGTGACCAGAATGGGCGGACTTCGCCTTGTACATTGCTATGTCCGCCTTGCGAAGCAGGGTCTTCACGTCGGTGCCATGGTCGGGTGAGACCGATATCCCGATGCTGGCCGTGACCTGAATGGTCAGCCCCTCGAGAGTAAACGGTTTCGTGAGCGCTGCGCGAAGTCTGTTGGCTGCCGTTTTCGCCCGCTCGGCGTCGGCGCCGTGGAGCACGACCGCGAATTCGTCCCCACCGAGCCGGGCGAGCACGTCTTCGGGTCGCGTCGCGACGACGAGGCGGCTGCCGATCTGGCGGAGGAGGAGATCACCCGCATCGTGGCCGAGGCTGTCGTTGATGTCTTTGAAGCGGTCCAGGTCCAGCAGCAGCAGGGCGCAGGGCTGCGCGGCGTCCCCGGCCAGTTGCAGGGGAGCATCGGCGTAGAAGGCGCGCCGGTTGGGCAACCCGGTGAGGTCGTCGGTTCTGGCCAGTTTGCGAAGCTCTGACATCCTGACAAGTTGCCGAAAGGCCAGTTGGGTGCGCACCGCCGCGGCAGCCAGGGTCGCCCCGGCGAGCACCACGGCCGCCGCCGAGACGTTCACTCGGCTGGCCACGAGCAGCAGGCCAAGTGCGGTCGCGGTCGCGACGGTGGGCACAATCAGTGCCCAGGCTCCCTTGAGTGCACGATTAACTGAGGTGTCCGGTCTCGATCGAGCGTCGACCCAGACGGCGACCAGTGTCAGTCCCGCTGCCCAGCCGGCATCAAGTGGTGTGCCGCTCAGGTAGCTCCCGTCGAGCACGAGCAGGGCATAGGCGACATCCGTTGCGGCGAACATGAGGAGTCCGCCCGCCAGGAGTATCCAGCGTCGCCCCAGCTGCAGTTCCGGCGACGCGGCGATCCCGACCACCGCGGCCACGAGCAGAAGATCCAGAACGGGGTACGCGGCCGCCACCGCGGTCGGTGCGACGGAGCCTGTGAGCACCGCGGAATCCAGGAGAGAGGTGAGGATGACGGCGACCACGGCGGCCGCGCCGAGGGCACCCACCGTGCAGTCGAGCACGACAGACCACGGCAGGCCGCGCCTCTGACGGTGCACGAGCAGGGCCAGGCAGGCCAGGATCAGCGCGTAAAACAGCAGGAAGCCGACCATGGCCGGCGACGGGAACGGGCGCACCTCGTGCAGGGCCTGCGCCGCCGCCAGATAGGAGGCGCCGAGGGCGTAGCACGTGACCGCGGCTGCGGCGAAGGAGAGCTGGCCTCTGAATTGGCGGGTCCGAAGGGCGGCGAGCCAACATACGACGGCGGGAATCCACACCGGAAGCAGCGACAGCCACGTCTCCTTCTGCTCTCCGACGCCATAGCCGGGAAAATGCAGGTGCAGAACGTAGATGCCCAAGACCAGCCACATGGCGCCCATCAGCCAGGGCCGAGATCCCGCTCGGCTCCCTCGCAGGCCGGTTGTGATGCGCGTAGTCGACTGCATGGAGCCCCCGTTCCCTGCCTGTCAGGCTAGCGGAAAAGAGGTCTGTATACCCCCGTTCTGGCGTCCCCAGTCCGGGTGGCATGGCGCGGGTGAATCCGAGCCGGCTACCACCGGCGCGCGGACGACGTGCTGATAATCGCGAGCAGGGCCTCCCGGAGGGCCGAACCGTCGTTCAGTTGCGGAAAGACGTCGGTCTCGATGGTGCGGGCCTGTTTCCACGCCGCTGTGCCGGCATCCGTTCGAGTCACCGAATGGCGGCGCTGGTCGCGCTCGTCCCGTACGCGGGCCACGTAGCCCTCCCGTTCCAGGCGTTCGAGGGTGCGCGACATGGTCTGGGTTTGTACTCGGGCCTCCCGAGCCAGCTCGGCCTGGCTGAGCGGGCCCGACCCGAGCAGGTGCAGCACGATCAAACCGGCGTGAGTCAGTCCGAGCCTGTCGAGGGCCTCGACCCACGCGTGCTCCACGAGGCGCGCTGCCGTGGAAAGCAGGCGCCCGGTGGGCCACTCGTTCATCGCATCCGGGGTCGCCGGCGGCCCCGGAGTAGGCGTAGTCATGACTCCAATATAGTGCTAGCTTGGATATTCGTCAGCTAGCTGACGGTTAGGAGAATTGTCATGGAACATCGTGATGCTCGTCGTCAGGGCTCCGTCCTGGCCAGCGCCGTGTTGGGCATTATTGGCGCGTTTATTGGGTCGGGTGCGGCGGGTGGTACCCCCATGCCGGAGGTGTCCGGTGGCGCCCTCGCGGCCGACGCCACGCTCATCGCGCCGGGTGGCCCGGCGTTCGCCATCTGGACACCGATCTATGCCGGACTGCTCGCCTACGCCGTCTGGCAGTTGCTGCCGGCCCAGAAAACGGATGCCCGCCAGCGGCGTCTCGGCTACCCGATCGCACTGTCGCTGCTGCTGAACGCCGCCTGGATCCTGAGTGTGCAGTTCGACCTGCTCGGCCTGAGCGTGCCGATCATCGTGGTTCTACTGATGGTGCTCGTTTGGACGTTGCGCATCATGTTGGACCTGCCTCCGAAGAACCGGGTCGAGCTCGTGCTCGTGGACGGCACCATGGGCCTGTACCTCGGCTGGGTCTGCGTGGCGACCGCCGCCAACGTCGCGGCTGTACTCGTGGCGGCCGGGTTCACCGGCTTTGGCGTGTCCGCCGATCTGTGGGCTGTCGTCGTGATTGCCGTGGCCGGGCTCGTCGGAGTGCTGCTGGCCCTGTACGACCGTGGACGCTGGGCGCCCACGATTTCGCTCTGCTGGGGACTCGCCTGGGTGGCCGTCGCCCGGCTGAGCGGCGAACCCCTTTCCGTTGCCGCCGGGATCACCGCTCTCGCGTGCGTTGTGCTTGTCGTCGCCGCGACTTTCATCGCCCGACTCGGTGCACGCTCGCGCCAGGTGGTCAACGCGTGACCGAAGCGCGCCGCCGCTGGTTCGGTCTCGTCTTCATCAGCATCGCAGTGGCTCTGATCATCGTCGACTCGACCATCGTCAACGTGGCCATCCCCTCCATCGTCGACGACCTGGGCATCACCTCGACCCAGGTTCAGTGGGTTCAGGAAAGTTACACACTCGTTTTCGCGGCGCTCCTTCTCGTGTTCGGCACCCTGGCGGACCGCTACGGTCGACGTCGAATCCTGTTGCTGGGCATCGTCATTTTCGCCGGTTCGTCGGTGCTCGCCGCACTGGCGCAGACCGGTGATCTGCTGATCGCCTCGCGAATTCTGCAGGGAGTCGGTGGCGCGATGGTGCTCCCGACCACCCTCTCGATCATCAATGCCACCTTCCGCGGCCGCGAACGAGGCATCGCCTTCGCAATCTGGGGATCCACGATCGGCGGTATGGTTGCCGTCGGACCGCTCCTCGGTGGGTTCCTCACGACGTACTACTCGTGGCGCTGGGCTTTCGGAATCAACGTTCCCCTCGGCCTGATCATCATTGTCGGCCTGCTGTTCTTCGTGAGCGAGTCGCGAGAAACGGCCGACCCGACCCGCGCCGAGTCGACGTTGTGGGTGCGGTGCTCTCGGTGATCACGAGCGCCACCCTGGTCTTCGGCTTGATCGAAGGCCGAAGCTACGGCTGGTGGCTCGCCCGCCGACCGTTCTCGATCGGCGACGTCACGTGGCCCTTCGAGATTTCCGTGATTCCGGTCACGTTCCTCATTACTGTGCTCTCGGGCATCGCCTTCGTGTGGTGGGGGGTGCGACGGCAGCGGGCAGGCAAGACCACCCTGCTCGCGTTCTCGCTGTTTCGAATTTCCTCGTTCCGAAACGGCAACATCGCCGCCCTCATCGTGTCGCTCGGTGAATTCGGCATCATCCTGTCCCTGCCGCCCTGGTTGCAGAACGTGCTGGGCTACGACGCCCTGCAGACCGGTTTTGTGCTCCTGGCGCTCGCGATGGGAGCTTTCGTGGCCAGTGGGGTGGCCGGCGCGTTAGGAAATCGGGTGAGCCCCGTGACGATAGTGCGAGCGGGCCTGTTGCTCGAGATCGTGGGTGTGACGGGCCTCGGAGTCGTGATTTCGGCCCAGGCCAGCTGGCTCTCCGTGGTGCCGTTCCTGTTCGTCTACGGCCTCGGCGTCGGTCTGGCCACCGCACAGCTCACCGGTGTGGTGTTGAAAGACGTGCCCGTCGACAAGAGCGGGCAGGGCTCTGGCACGTCGAGTACGGCCCGCCAGATCGGCTCGGCTCTGGGAATCGCGGTTCTCGGCACAATCCTCTTCACCTCGGCCGGTGCCTCCCTCGACACCAGACTCGTGGACCTGCTCGACGTTCCTCCCGCGGTGCGCGCTCAAATAGTGGACGCCGTCGTCGACAGCGCCGGATCGGCGATTCCTGCGCTCGAGCAGCGCAGCCCCACCGTGGCCGACGCCGCACGCCAGGCCTTCAGCGACGGCACCCGATATTCGGCGTTCGCCGCGGCAGGATTTCTCGCCCTCGGGTTTCTCGCCACCCTTCGCCTCTCCGGCCGGGTACCGGAGGAACAGCAAACGGATGCCGCCGGCCGGGCGGCCGCTGCGGCATCCGCTTCTCCAGTGTCGGAGGCTTAGCTGGTCGTGCGTCGGCGCGGCGGCTGCGGTTTCTGCACCGCGAACTCGCCGCCCACCCGGCCGCCGAACGGGCGACCGTGGTCGGCGAACTCCTCGCGGAAGAATGCCATGCGCCACTTGCCCATCTCCACGCGCGACCCGGTTCGCAGGATGATTCCACCACCGCGGGTGGACGTGTCCGCGTCAACCGAGCGAGCGCTGCCACTCACCTCTCCGATCGGGTATAGCACGTATTCATCGTTCTCGTCATGGCGGATCTCGGCATGGAACGTCCTCAACTCCGCCAGCACCAGATCGGACTCCGGCGCGGAGCCGATGGTCGTCGTGGTGGGAAGCAGATCGAACTCCCGCGGCATCTGGCCGTTCCAGTTCTTCGAACCGACCACGAAGATCAGCCGGGGCCGACCCCCGCCCGGCGCGTAGTGCGTAGTCGTGACTCGTCGTCGGAGTTTGCGATCGAGAGTCGGCACGAGCGGAAAGAGCGTCGCCGGCGGCAACGGAACCGCCGACGGAGCCGAACTGAGCGCGTTCTTGGCGCCGCTGCGGATGAGCGGCGCCAGCGCCGCTCGGCTGCCGAGCGTGATGTTCGGTGACTTGGTCAGCAGCCGCTGTACCAGGGGCGCGTCTACAGCGCCGATGCGCGCGATCAGCCCCTCCGGCCCGTTCAGGGAAACCGTGAGACCCCGTGCGGCCAACTGCGCCGCAAGGTCACGAATTATCGTGAGGTTCATGGTTTGCCCCTGAACGAGCACAGACGGGTTGCTCGCGAACACTGAGACATCGGTGCCATCGGCCGTGACCGTTCCCTGCAGTCGCTCCGTGGATGCGCCGTTGCTCGGCTCGGAGAGGGAGAAGGTGAGATCGATGTGCAGCTGCACCGGGGAATTCATGGCTAGTTGCGGTGCGGGTCGGAGCCGGGCGTGAGCGCATCGCTCGTGGTGACGCGAAGCGTCCCGTCGATCTTCCAGGTGGCGCGTGGGGCGTCGGGCCCGATATCGCGGGGAACCTCGACCGACATATCGATGAAGGTGTAGTTGATCGCGGCGCCCTTGCCCGTGAGATACGACCACATCTCTTCGCCGAGATCGGTCCAGTCGGTGATCGTGTGCTCACGCGGTTCATCGACGTTTTCGACATTTCCGAGGTAGTTCTGGCGTTCAGTCACAATGATTCCCATTTCATTAACTGGAGGAGGTGCATGGAATTTTTCGGTGTTGATGTTGAGAATACTAGAGAGGCCACCGGAGCGGTAGCAATCCCAGAAAGGGGGTGCGGCCGGGGCCCGGCAGGCCGTTGTCGGTGGCGTTGGGTAGCCTCGAGCCATGAGGGTTTCCGCCTCCCCTCATCAAGGAGTTTGCGTGTACGTGCTCGATTCCAGCACCGTGATCTACTCGGCCAGCGACCTGAGCGCCGCCGCGCACTGCGAGTGGGCGCTGATGCGGGCGTTGGACCGCAAGTTGGGGCGAATCGGCGCGACGCCGGTCACCGAAGACGCCATGTTGCAGCGCACGGCGGAACTCGGCGACGCGCACGAACATCACATGCTGGAGCGGTTGAGAGCCACGCACTCGGTTGTCGAAATCGAGCGTCCCCGGCTGGACAGCATCGATACGGCCGTGGCAGCGACGGAGGCTGCCCTGCGCGGCGGGGCAGACGTGGTGTACCAGGCTGCATTCTTCGACGGGCGTTTTCTCGGGTACGCCGACTTCATCATCCGGTCGCCCGTCGATTCTCAGCGCATCGGTGCCGGCGAACCCAGCTATGAAATCTACGACACGAAGCTCGCCCGAACCGCGAAGGTGACGGCGCTGCTGCAGCTCGCGGCCTACAGTGACCAGCTGATGCGGGAGGGCCTCCGGGTGGGCGATCGGGTGCACGTGCTGCTCGGCGATGGCCGAACCAGCTCGCACCGACTAGACGACATCCTGCCCGTTTACCGCCGTCGCCGTGCGCGGCTCGAGGCCCTGATCGACGGACGGGTCGCCGATGCGGACCCCACCGAGTGGAACGATGCCCGCTACACGGCCTGCGGACGCTGTGACGAATGCGAGCGACAGGTGCAGGCCCACCGTGACGTGCTGCTCGTGGCCAACCTGCGGTCGGGGCAACGAGTACGGTTGCGCGCGGGCGGTGTAACGACGATCGACGAACTCGCGGTCGCCCGCGGGCCGGTCGAGGGAATGACCGATTCCACACTCGCGACGCTGCGCGAGCAGGCACGGTTGCAGGTTGAGCCGCCGAGCGCCGGGCGGCCGATCAACTGGACCGTCGTCAACCCGGCGGCCCTCGCGTCCCTTCCGGCGCCCGATGAGGGTGACGTGTTCTTCGACTTCGAGGGCGACCCGCTGTACTCCGAGAGCGGCTCCGGCGCCGAATCGGGCGGCGCGGACCGAATCGAGTGGGGCCTCGATTACCTCTTCGGGCTGGTCGAGCCCGACGACACCTTCCACGCGTTCTGGGCGCACACCTACGCCGAGGAGAGGGTGGCCCTCGTGGCCTTCCTCGACTGGGTGCAGGCCCGGCGGGCCAGGCACCCCGCCATGCACATCTACCACTACGCGCCATACGAGCGCACACACCTGCTCAGCCTGGCTGCCCGGCACGGCGTAGGAGAGCAGATTGTCGACGACCTGCTGCGTAACCGGGTGTTGATCGACCTGTACCCCGTCGTACGCCAGGGCCTGCGCATCGGCAGTCGCAGCTATTCCCTCAAGAAACTCGAACCGCTCTACATGGGCGACGATGAACGCGAGGGCGTGGCGAACGCTGCCGACTCGATCACCGAATACGTGCGGTCTCGGGAGCTGCTCGCCGCGGGAGACACGGATGCCGCGGCATCCGTTCTCGACGACATCGCACGTTACAACGCCTACGACTGCCGCTCCACCCTGCGCCTGCGAGACTGGCTGCTCGCCCGCGCCGCCGAGAACGAGGTTGCCTTCGCGAGCGCGCTCGACCTGCAACTCGACGTGCCGATGCGGGAACCGGACCCGGTCTACCTCGAGCTCGCCGCCCTGCTCACCGACGTGCCTCCAGCGGAGCGCACACCCGACCAGACGGCCCTCGCGCTCGCGTCCGCGGCGATCGACTACCACCGCCGGGAACAGAAGTCCTTCTGGTGGGACCACTTCGCGCGACTGAGCACCCCCGTCGACGACTGGGCCGACACCCGCGGAGTGCTCGTGATCGACGTGGCGTTCGTCGACACCGGTTGGCACCGGGAAGCACGCCAACGCCTCGATCGTCGGCTGATCCGGGTCTCGGGACAGCTCGCGCCCGGCAGCTCGATCAAGGTGGGCGACCAGCCTTTCCTCGTTTACGGTCCGCCGTATCCTCCGCTTCACCGCGGCACCGATCCGGGAGCGCGCACCGCCCACAACAAGGCGACGATCGTGGAGGTGACCGACGACGGCGACTACCTGATCGACGAGATCCTGCAGCGCGACGCCCCGCACCATGACGAGCTCCCGCTCGCGCTGACCCCGGGAACGCCGCCGCCCGCCGGCACACAGGTCGAGGCGATCTCGGAGTGGGGGAGGGCCGTGCTCGAGGGGTACCCGGAGCCGCTGCCCGATGCGGCCTTCGACATACTGCGTAGGGCTAAGCCGCGCAGCTCCTCGCGGCCGGAAGCGTCTGAGTTGGCGCCCGTGGTCGACGGCGACGTGCAGGCAGCCATCCTGGCGAGCCTGCTAAGCCTCGACCGTTCGTATCTCGCCGTGCAGGGGCCGCCGGGAACCGGCAAGACGTACGTGGGCTCCCGCGTGGTGACCGACCTCGTGCTCAATCACGGGTGGCGGGTGGGCGTCGTCGCCCAGTCTCACGCGACGGTCGAAAACATGCTGCGGGCCGTGCTCGCCGCCGGCCTCGACCCGGAGCGGGTCGGAAAGAAAGCGCGAAAGGGAGAGGAGAAGGTTCCCGCGCCGTGGACGGTGCTCGACGGCACCTCCTTCACCCGATTCACCGGCCAGGGCGGCGGCTTCGTCGTGGGCGGCACAGCATGGGACTTCAGTAACGCCGGGCGCATCCCGCGAGCTTCCCTCGACCTGCTGGTCATCGACGAGGCAGGCCAGTACTCGCTCGCGAGCACCATCGCCGCGGCCGTGTCGGCGAAGCGGATGCTGCTGCTCGGCGACCCGCAGCAGCTTCCTCAGGTGAGCCAGGGCACGCACCCTGAACCGGTGGATACCTCCGCCCTCGGCTGGCTGTGCGACGGGCACAACGTGCTGCCGAGCGAGTTCGGCTATTTCCTCGCTACGAGCTGGCGTATGCACCCGGCGGTGTGCTCACCCGTCTCCGTGCTGTCCTATGAGGGCAAGTTGCGTTCGCACCCGTCAGACCGCAGCCTCGAGGGGGTCGCTCCCGGCCTGCATCCGGTTGCGCTCGTGCACCGCAACAACTCGACCTGCTCCGTCGAAGAAGCGGCCCAGGTCGTCGCGCTCGTGCAGGACGTGGTGGGACGGGCCTGGACGGCCGCCGGACGAACGGCCGCCCTCGAACCGGACAACGTGATCGTGGTGGCGCCCTACAACGCCCAGGTCGAACTGCTGCGCGGTGCTTTGGCGAAGGCCGGGCTCGGAGACGTGCCAGTCGGTACCGTCGACAAGTTTCAGGGCAGGGAAGCCGCCGTGGCCATCGTGTCCCTCGCCGCGTCGTCGGCGGACGACGTGCCCCGCGGGCTCGAGTTCCTGCTGCTCGCGAACCGGCTCAATGTGGCGATCTCGCGCGCGCAGTGGGCGGCCTACCTCGTGTATTCGCCGGCACTCACGGACTCCCTGCCGAGGAATGCTGAGGCACTCGCACAGCTCAGCGCCTTCATCACGCTGGTCACCGCAGAGTGATCGCCGAGACCCTCTCCACAATCCAGGATGACAGCGTGGCCGTGATGACTCCGACGAGGGCGACTCCACCGGCCATGAGCGCCACGGCGACGAGCCGACCGGCGCCCGTCACGGGATAGTAGTCGCCGTAGCCCACGGTGCCGAGGGTCACAACAGACCACCACACGGCGTCGCCGAAGGTTCGGATATTGGCCCCGGGAGCGAACCTCTCGCTCTGCAGCACGGCGAGCGAGGCGAGGTAGAGCAGGAGCGAGATCGAACCGGCCAGGTAGATGCTCACCCGAGACCGCAGCGCGTCCCCTGTGTTGCGTCGAAAGACGGGAAACAGGGTGATCAGCCGGAGGGCGCGCAGCGGGCGCACCGCCGGTAGCACCACCGCGAGCAGGTCAAAAATATGGGTGCGAAACCAGTGCCCCCGATCGCGTGCGAGAGCGAAACGCACCACGTAGTCCACGAGGAACAAGAGCCACGCCGCGACGATGATCGTCCAGGCGACGGCCGATAGGTCACCCTGATAGTCGAGGAGCACGCGCACGCTGTAGGTGATCAGGAACAGCACTCCGGCGGCCGTGAGCGGCCACTGCATGATTCTCTGCCAACGCTCGTCATTCATGAGCACACCTTAGGTCCGCGCAAAACCGGAAAAGATCGCGACAAGCCTGGCCGGGTAGCCATCGGAGGCGACGTGTCGCCATCCTCTCCGGTTTTAGTGCGGGCGGCTACTCCGCGTCGAGGTCGGTTTCCAGAATCTTGACGAGCGAATCGAGGGCCTCATCGGCGCCCTCACCCTCGGCACGCAGCACGACGGTGTCGCCGTTGCTCGCACCGAGGCTCATGATCGAGAGGATGCTCGCGGCATCCATGGCGTCGTCGGCAGGTTCGCCCTGCATCGAGATGGTTACTTCGATGGGCAGTGCGCTCACGGCGGCGACGAAGATCCCGGCGGGACGGGCGTGCAGGCCCACGCGGCTGGCGATGACGGCGGTGCGTTCAGACATTTTTTCCTCCTGGAAAGGTCGTACGGGTTACAGCGGGCAGACCGGACTAAAGACCGAGCTCCTCGAGAATGGGCAGGTGTGCGCGCACGGAGGCGCGCGCTTCGTTCGCGTTGGGTGCGGCGAGGGCGACGGCGGCGAGTTTTTGGGCCTCGGCCAGGGTGACGCTCGCGAGCACGGTGCCCACGGCGGAGAGGGCGCGAGCGGTCATCGACAGTGTCGCGACGCCGAGGCCCACGAGTACCACCGCGAGGGCAGGGTCTGCCGCCGCTTCGCCGCAGACGCCGACCGGCTTGCCGTGTCCCTCGGCGAGGGCGCCGGCGACCGTGAGCCGCACGAGCTGCAGAACGGCGGGCTGCCACGGGGTGTTGAGGGCGGCGAGCGGGCCCAGCTGCCGGTCCGCGGCCATCGCGTACTGGGTGAGGTCGTTCGTGCCGAGACTTACGAAATCGACGCGTTTCAGGATCGCCTCGCTCGTGAGCGCGGCCGAGGGAACCTCGACCATCACGCCGGGGGTCTTCAGTCCGGCTGCGGCACAGAGGGCGGCGAAATCCCCTGCCTCGTCGGCTGTCGAAATCATCGGGGCCATCACCCAGACGTCGGCGTCCGATCCTTCGGCCGCTTGCGCCACGGCCTGCAGCTGACGTTCGAGCACGCCGGGAGACGTGAAGTCGGTGCGGTACCCGCGCACGCCGAGCGCGGGGTTGGGCTCCGAGGCATCCGTGAGGAAGGGGAGCGGCTTGTCGGCGCCGGCGTCGAGGGTGCGCAGCACCACCTTCATGCCAGGGAAGGCATCGAACACGCCCCGGTAGGCCGCGACCTGCTCGTCGATGGTCGGCTCGGTGTCGCGGTCGAGAAAACAGAACTCGGTGCGCAGCAGCCCAACGCCCTGGGCTCCGGCGGCGGCGGCCTTCACTGCATCCGCTGCGCCGCCGACGTTGGAGAGCAGGGGAACGAGATGACCGTCGCTCGTGCGGCCGTTTCCGTCGAAGACCGTGAGCGCCGCCGCAGTGGCGGCCCAGGCCTTCGCGGCTGCGACCTCGTCAGCGCCGGGACCGACGGCGATGGTTCCGGCGGCCCCGTCGACGTAGACCAGGGTGCCGTCGGTCACGGCCGTCACTCCGACGGCAGCGACGACGGCCGGAAGGCCGAGCGCACGGGCGATAATCGCCGTGTGTGACTGTGGCCCGCCGCTCGAGGTGACGAGGGCGATCACGTTGGCCGGATCGAGTGTGGCCGTGTCCGCCGGAGCCAGGTCTTCTGCGACCAGAATAAACGGGGTGTCACTGAGCGGAATGCCGGGGGCCGGCACTCCGCGCAACTCGGCCACGATGCGGGAACGCACGTCGAGAACATCCGTTGCCCGCTCGGCCATGTAGCCGCCGAGGTTGTGGAGCATCTCGGCAACGGATGCCGCGGCGTCCCAGATAGCGCGTTCCGGCGAGGAGCCGGCGGTGATGAGCTTGACTGCGGCCTTGATGAGCATCGGATCCGAGGCCATCAGGGCGGTGGCCTCCAGCACCTCCCGGCCGGCACCCTGGGCGCCGACCGAGCGGGCGGTGAGAGAGGCCTGAACGGCCTTGGACGCCGTTCGCAGGGCGGCCGACGCGTCCTCGGCAGTCACGTCCGCGGCCAGGCGTTCGCCCACGGGGGGCTCTGACACCGGGTGCGGCATCTGCCGCACGGATCCGATGATCCGTCCGGGGCTGACCCCAACTCCGGTGTACTCGATGCCTGTAAACGTCTGCACGGGACTCCCTCTTTTCTTGTGACGGCCGATCGATGCTGAGTGCTGTCTAAACTACGCGGTCTGCAGAACGGCCTCGTTGGCGTCGACCTTGGGCTTGCGAACAACGTAGCGCTTCAGACCGACCACCGTGAAGGCGGCGACCACGGTACCGATAACGATGGCCAGCGCGAAGAGCAGGAAGTTGTCGATCGCGAAGAAGACGAACATGCCGCCGTGCGGCGCTTTGCTCGTGACTCCCCAGGCCATGGAGAGTGCGCCGGTGATTCCCGCGCCGAGCATGCAGGCAGGGATCACGCGGAACACGTCTGCTGCGGCGAACGGGATGGCACCCTCGGAGATGAAGGAGGCGCCCAGCAACCAAGCCGCTTTGCCGTTCTCCCGCTCGGCGAAGCTGAACTGCTTGCGGTCGATCACGGTGGCCAGCGCCATGGCGAGCGGCGGAACCATACCGGCGGCCATCACCGCGGCCATGATCTGCCACGGCGCCTGGTTGGCGAGGCTCGCCGCACCCAGGCCGGCGACGGCGAAGGCGTAGGCGACCTTGTTGACGGGTCCGCCGAGGTCGAAGGCCATCATGAGGCCGAGGATCAGGCCGAGGATGACCGCGGACGCGCCGGTCATGCCGTTGAGCCAGGAGTTGAGGGTCTCGGTCAGCGACGCGATGGGAGCTCCGAGCACGATGAACATCAGGCCGGACGCGACGATAGAGGCCACGAGCGGGATGATGACAACAGGCATCAGGCTGCGCAGCCAGCGCGGCACGTTGAGCTTGCCGAAGCTTGCGGACACGACACCGGCGAGGAGGCCTCCGACGATACCGCCGAGGAAGCCCGCTCCCATGAAGCCCGCCACGGCGCCGGCGACGAAGCCGGGCGCGATGCCGGGTCGGTCGGCGATGGCGTAGGAGATGTAGCCGGCGAGTGCCGGAACGAGGAAGCCCATTGAGATGGCGCCGATCTTGAAGAAGACCGCGCCGAGGTAGACGCCGAACCCGCCGAGGAGGTTCGCCCCGCCGTCAGGCAGGTTGAGGAGGCTGTTGTTCAGTACGACGTCATCGGCGATGTCCGTGATCTGGTAGCCGCCGAGCAGGAACCCGAGGGCGATCAGCAGGCCTCCGCCGGCCACGAAAGGAATCATGTAGCTGACGCCGGTGAGGAGCGCGCGCTTGAGCTTCTGCCCGAAGTGCTCGGACGCCTCCGTGGACTCGCCAGTGTCGAGCATGCCCCCGACAAGTCGGGCATTGGGGTTTTTGGCGGCCGCGAGGGCCTCCTGGATGAGCTTGGCGGGTTCGTCGATCCCGCGCTTGACCGGTGCGTTGATCACGGGCTTTCCCGCGAATCGCTCGCGGCCGCGCACGTCCACGTCCACAGCGAAGATGACGGCGCCGGCAGCGGCGATCACCGCAGGGTCGAGCGGCGTGAGGCCGGCCGATCCCTGGGTCTCCACCTGCAGGTCGATTCCGGCTTCCTTGGCCGCTGCCACAAGGGCGTCCGCCGCCATGTAGGTGTGCGCGATTCCGGTGGGGCAGGCTGTGACAGCCACAAGGGTTGTGGTGCCGACGGCGGATGCCGCGGTTCCGGCGTTCGCATCGGGCGCGGCGTGCGCCGCGCCCACCGAAACCGGCACGGGGGCCACGACGGCGGTGACGAGGGCGACGATTTCCGCCGAGGACGATGCCGCGCGCAGGGCCGCGGTGAAGTCCTTCTTCATGAGAGACCGGGCCAGCTTCGCCAGGATCTTCAGGTGCTCCTGGTCGGCGCCCTCAGGGGCGGCGATGAAGAACACCAGGTCGGCGGGGCCGTCCGCGGAACCGAAGTCCACCGGCGTCGACAGCCGCGCGAGCGCGAGGGTCGGCTCGAGGACTGCCGTCGACCGGCAGTGCGGGATGGCGAGGCCGCCCGGGATGCCCGTGCTGGTCTTGGCTTCGCGGGCGAGAGCGTCGGCGTACAGGCCGTCGATCTCGGTTGCGCGGCCGGCTCCGACGATGAGGCCGGCCAGGTGCCGAATGACGGTCGCCGGCTCGGTGCCGAGGTTGGTGTCCAGAGCAACGAGCTCCGGGGTAATCAGTGCACTCACTGGTCATCCTCCTTTGGATGTGTGGATATTTTCGGTTTGTCCAGCGCCGTCACGGTAACGACGCTGGGGTCTGTCTGGCTGAGGGCGGGCACTGTGGAACCCGGAAGTGAAGCTGCGGCGGCGCCGTGGGCCGCCGCCTGGCGCAGGCAGTCGACGGGGCTTGCGCCGGCGTTGGTGCTGAGCAGATACCCGGCCAGGGCGGAGTCCCCGGCGCCGACGGTACTCACGGCGATCATCGGGGGAGTCTGGGCGAGCCAGGCTCCTTCGGCTGTTACGAGCACTGCCCCCCGGGAGCCGAGCGTCGCGAGCACGGCGACGACGCCGCCGGCCACCAGGGTGCGCGCGGCCTCCACGGTGAGTTCAGGATCTGACTCCAAGGTTTCGGCGTCGGCAAAGCCGGTGAGTTCGGCGAGCTCTTCAGCGTTGGGCTTGAGGAGGTCGGGCGCAGCGAGGGCCGCCGCGGCGAGGGGAGCGCCAGAGGAATCGACGGCCACCCGGGGCGCGGCTGAACCGTAACGGGCGCGCAGAGCGCTGATGATGTCGGAGTAGAAGTCCACGGGGACTCCTGGTGGAAGAGAGCCGGCCAGCACGAGCCAGCTGGCCCCCTGGGCCTTCTCAAGCACGAGTTCGATGAGATCGGCCTGTTGGCGGGGGGACAGTGCCGGTCCAGGCTCGTTCACCTTGGTGGTGGTGCCGTCCGGTTCGGTGATGGCGACGTTGCTGCGCAGTGCCTGTCCGATCGGAAGGCCCAGGTGCGGCACCTTCTGGCTGCGAAGCGCGACGAGAACCGGGTCGTCGCTGTCGCCGGGGAGGATGGCGAGGCACTTCACATCGGAGGCCTCGAGGGCGCGGCAGATGTTGACACCCTTGCCGCCGGGTTCGTGGTGGGCGCCGACGGCACGCTGCACCTCGCCCCTGGTGAGCGGCTCGGCGAGCTCGATCGTGCGGTCCAGGCTCGGGTTCGGAGTCAGGGTGACAATCATGCGATCACAACCTCTACGTCGGCTGCGGCCAGGGCGGCCGCGAGTTCAGCGGATGGCGCGGCATCCGTGATCAGGGTGTCGATGTCGGCGAGGGCCGCGAAACAGACCAGAGTCTCTTCATCGAGTTTGGAGGAATCGGCGAGTGCCACGACTCGGCGGGCGGCCCGCACAATGGCGGATTTGACGGCCGCCTCGACGGAATCCGGCGTGCTCAGCCCGAATTGTGCATTGATGCCGTTCGCTCCGATGAACGCGATATCAGGGCGCAGGGCGCTGAGTTGTTCGATGGTGCTGCTGCCGACGATCGCGCTCGTGAGGCCCCGCACCCGGCCGCCGAGTACGTGCAGGTGGATGGCGGTGTTGTTGGAGAGTTTCCACGCAATAGGCAGGGCGTTGGTGATCACGAGCAGCTGGTCCCCGGGAGCGGGGGGTGTCCAGGTGGCCAGCAGATCGCCGAGACGCTCCGTCGTGGTGCCGGCGTCGAGGATGATTGATCCGGTGCGGCTCGTGGGAATCATAGCCAGTGCGGCCTCGGCGATGCGGGTTTTCTGGTCGAGGCGCTGGGACTGCCGCTCCTGGATGCTCGGTTCCGACATGCTCATGCGGTCGATGGCAACGGCGCCGCCGTGCACTCGGCGCAGCTGGCGTGCGGTCTCGAGAGTGTCGAGATCGCGACGCACGGTTTCGGAGGTGATATTGAACCGGCTGGCGAGGTCACTCACGGTTACCCTGCCGCGGTCCGACACGAGTGTGGCAATCAATAGTTGGCGTTCTTCGGCGAACACGATGCCTCCTCGACGGTGAGTGACTGTTGCCACTAGAAGTTGTTTTCACTGACTTTAGCTGTGTTTGTTTTTGAATGTCAAGATAAACACAGAGAAATAAAGAAATACTTTCTCGGGTGTGAAAGCGGGATCCCGGAAGTGTCAGGGGGCGACGGTAGCGTGAGAAACATGAAGATCCTGCACACGTCCGATTGGCACATCGGTCGCACGTTTCATACCCACCCCACGCTCGACAACCTCGGCACGGTGTTGGCGGCCCTCGTGGAGACCGTGCGTGATCGCGCCATCGATGTTGTGCTGGTTGCCGGTGACGTCTTCGATCACGCGATGCCCTCCAAGGAGAGCTATGCGGTGCTCACGACAGTGCTGCGCGACCTGAAGGAGGCCGGGGCGGCCGTTGTCATGACGAGCGGAAACCATGACTCGGCCGCCCGACTCGGATTTCAGTCCGAATGGGCGAGCCTGGCCGGCATTCATGTCGTGACGGGTCATGACCAGTACCTGCACCCGATCACCCTCACCGACGAACACGGTCCGGTGCACTTCTACGGCATTCCGTACCTCGAGCCGGTGCTCGTGCGACACTTTCACCCCGGCGTTCGCCTGAAGACCCACGAGCAGGTGCTCGGGTTCGCGATGCACCAGATCCAACAGGACATCGCGGCTCGCCCGGGCCGCAGCGTGGTGCTGTCTCACTGCTTCGCGGCCGGCGGCGTTGCACTCTCCGAGGCGAGCGAGGTGGAACGGGATATCACGGTGGGCGGCCTCGACGTGGTGCCCCTCGGCGTCTTCGACGGCCCCGATTACGTGGCACTCGGTCACATCCACGGTCGCGCCCGACTCAGTGAACGGGTGCGATACTCGGGTGCCCCGCTCCACTACTCCTTCTCCGAGGCCGGCAAACCGCGCGGCGGATGGCTGGCCACCCTCGATGCTGGGGGCCTGGGATCCGTCGACTGGGTCGACCTGCCGGTGCCGCGGCGCCTGAGCGTTCTGGAGGGTGCGATCGACGACCTCTTGCACGACGAGCGCTACGAAGACCATGAAGACGACTGGGTGAAGGCAATCCTCACCGACCAGGTGCGACCCCTCGACGCAATGCGTACCCTTCACACGCGGTTTCCGCACTGCGTCGCGCTCGAACACCGGCCGGCTATCACGCTCGAAGCGGATGGCGCGACGTATGCCGAGCGAATTCGTGAAGCAACGGGCGACCCGGAGATCGTGGCGGGGTTTCTCTCGTTCGTGCGCAACGGCGTGGGGCCGAGCGAGTTTGAAACCGCCCTCGTCGCGGAGCTGCTCGCCCAGCAGGGCGTCGCGGAGGCCAACTCATGAAGATCACACGATTGCGGCTGGCCGGGTTCGGCCCGTTCAAGAATGAACAGGTCGTCGACTTCGAGCGGTTCGACGACGACGGCATCTTCCTGATCACGGGCAAGACAGGGGCGGGGAAGTCGAGCATCCTGGATGCCATCTGCTTCGCGCTGTACGGTCATGTTCCTCGGTTCATCGGTGCGGAACAGCAGCTTCGCAGTGACCATTGCGCGCCTGAGGATCCGTCCTTCGTTGAACTTGAGTTCAGAGTTCACGAGCAGGACTATCGCGTCTATCGAAGCCCCGAATACGAGCGGTCCAAGAAGACAGGCTCCGGAGTGACGACCGCGGCACCGACCGCATTCCTCCACATTCGTGACGGTGAAGGCGGCTGGCGGGGCATCGCTGCCAAGCCTCAGGCGGTCGGCCTGCAATTGAGCGCAATCCTGCCGCTGAAGGAGGGCCAATTTCTCCAGGTCATCCTGCTGGCCCAAAACCGATTCCAGGACTTTCTGCTCGCCAAGACAGAGGACCGGCGTACCGTGTTGCGCACCCTCTTCGGAACCATGCGCTTCGAGCAACTGGAATCGGCCCTGGACGAACGCCGCAAGAACCTCGGCGACAGGTTGGCCGGCGTGCAGCGCATCGTCGCGGAGCATGCCGCCGCCGCGGCACAGCAACTCCGCCTGGCCGAGCCGCCGGACGAACCGGGCCTGGCCTGGTTCGTGGCCGCTCGTGACGACCTCAATCGGGATCGGGACTCCGCCGCTGAACGAGCCACCGGGGCGGCGCAGGCGTTCGACGGCGCGGCGGACAGCCGCCGGGCGGCCGAGGAAACCGAGCGCCGGCAGGCACGCCGGGCATTGGCGGCCAACAACCTCGATGCCCTCGAAGACCAGCGGTCTCACATGGAGGCCCAGCGCGGCGCGCTGCGCCTGGCCGGCCGTGCCGCCCGCGTCTGGCCGCATGTGCGTTCCCACCGGGCCGCAGCGGCCGAATGGCAACAGGCCGTCGATGCCGAGACCTCGGCCAGGGCCGCCTGGTATGCGGAGGGCCACGCTTCGCACGACCCGCTCGCACCCGCCATGGACGCCCTCATCGGCCGACTGGGAGCACTCGTCGGCGTGCTCTCCGACGAGGAAGCGCTGCCCGAACTCGACAGAGAGCTGTCCGGTTTGTCTGAGGAGCTCAGCCGCTGCGCGGGCGACCTGAGGTCGGCCCAGGAGCGCGTCGACGCCCTGCCGCAGCAGATTGACTACGTGACGACGCAGCTCGCGGCGGCGACGGTCGCTGCCGCCGGGCACGATGACGCCGAGAAAGCCCTGAATAGAGCCTTGGATTCGCTCGCGGCCGCACACGACAGCGCCCGCTGTGAGGCCGAGCTTGCGGTGGCGGGCGCCATGCTGAGCGAACGCAGCCGACGTACTGCCACTGCCGCAGTGGAGTACGACGAACTCGTGACTCGCCGGTTCGCCGGACATGCCTCTGAGCTGGCCACCCAATTGGTGGATGGCGAGGCGTGCGCGGTCTGCGGTTCCCTCATCCACCCGGCCCCCGCCGCCGCCGAGGGCGAGCTCGTGGGCGCTGTCGACCTCGAGCAGGCCAGGGAGGCGATGGCGAAGGCTCAGACGCACCTGACCGAGTCTGAGGAAATCGTGCGGGGGATCTCGCATCGCCTCGCCCAGGCGCAGGCAGTGGCCGGGGCGAGCGGCATCGACGAGCTCACCCTGCACGCGTCTGCGGCGCGCACGAAGCTCGCGGCGGCCGCCGCCGCCGCTGCGCTCCTCACCGACCTGGCCGAGGAACTGTCCGCCCTGCGTTCGGACTTCGACGGAGCGCAGGCCCGGGTGGTCGCCCTTCGAGACGCGCGGGACATCGCCGCAGGAACCCAGCGCGAACGCGCCGGCCGACGCGTCGGGCTCTTGGAGCGGGTGAAAGCCCACCGGGGCACGTATGACACCGTGACCGAACACGTGAGTGAGCTGCAGCGCGAACTCGATTGTGCGCGCACCCTGGAAAACGCGCTCACCCTGAGCCGGCAACGCGGCGATGCCGAGGACGCGGCCCTCGTCGCTCTCACCGCCCAACTCGCGGAGGAATCCTTCGACGACGAATCGGCAGCGGTGTCGGCGCGGCTGGATTCCTCGGCGGTCGACGCGCTCGAGACCGACGTGCGTGGGTATGACGCCGACATGGCGGCAGCGCGAGGAGCGCTCGCCGACCCCGACCTCCGCGACCTCCCACTAAAGCCTGTCGACTGTGGCCCCTCCCTGACGGCATTCACCGCCGCGAGAGCCGCACTGGACGACTCGCTGGCCCTGCAGGGTTCGCTGGCTGAACGTGCCGGGCAGCTGTCGGCGCTGGTTCTCGAGGTGACCCGGCACATCACGGCGACAGAGGGTTTGCTGGCCGAACACGCCCAGGTGCGTCAGCTCGCCGATGTCGTGCAGGGCCGCGAGCCCAACACGAAGCGGATGCGGCTGGAGACCTATGTGCTGGCCGCCCAGCTGGAAGAGATCGTGGTTGCCGCCAATGTTCGGCTGCGCACGATGACCAGCGGGCGCTACACGCTCGAGCACGACGACTCCAGGGTGAAGGGTGGGGCCCGATCCGGGCTCGGCCTGGCGATCCGGGACGAATTCACCGGGCAGGCGAGGGCCACGCATTCGCTCTCCGGCGGCGAGACCTTTCTCGCGTCGCTCGCTCTCGCGCTGGGGCTCGCCGAGGCCGTCGCGGCCCAGGCCGGGGGTATCACTCTGGACACGCTCTTCGTTGATGAGGGGTTCGGATCGCTCGACAGCGAAACCCTCGAGACGGCCATGGGCACCCTCGACAAGCTGCGCGCCGGCGGCCGCACCATCGGGTTGATCAGCCACGTGGAATCGATGAAAGAACAGATTCCGGCTCGGCTCAGCATCGATGTGACCGACGCCGGCCACAGTGAGGTTCGCTAGTCTGCCGGCTGGTTTGCTTCGACTCGGAAATTAATGAGTATTTTTCAGAAAAAGCTTGATTCTCAAAAGATGTAGAAGTATATTTTTCTTGTTTAGATCAGTGAAATCGCCCTACAGACCTAGCTGAACTACTTTTAGATCAGTCTGACTGCCCTACCAGTCAGGCTGATCTAATTCGTTAAGCCCTCCTGTTTAGGCGGAGGCTGCGTATGCGGCTCGTTCCGATGCCGACCGCGGCAACCAGCGCGATGAAGACGGCGATCGCGAGTATGTGCAACAGCACTCCTGTCCAGCCGGCCGGCGACGCTGGATCGAGAAACGGGTACGGGTACCAGCCGGTAATCGCACCGCGAGCGAGGGTGAAGGCGAGCCACGCCACGGGAAAGATCAGGGCGGACCAGAGCCGGGTCCACGCCAGTCGGGATCGTCCTGGGGCGACCAACCAGTCGACCGCGACGAAGAGGGGCGCCCACACGTGCAGGGCTTCGTTGGGCCAAGGCACACCGGCATAACCGTCGGTCGGAACACCCCGCAGCAGCGCCGCGTAGACCACGCCCGTGACCACGGCGTAGCAGAGAGCGGCCAGACGCACGTTCGTCAGGAGCGCGGAATCCCTCCGCTTGCGCAAGCTGAGCACGCCGGCGAAGCCCAGGACGACGGCCACCACCAGCGCGGACTGAATCGTGAAATAGCTGAAGTACTCGGCCGGAACGAACGACTGGTGCACTGACTCGTCGATGATCTGCGTCGCCACGGCGGTGACGAGAATAATCGTCATCGCGAGGCGAAGCACACCCACGATGCGCCGCGCCGGAGTACTTCCCGCACCGACCGCTCCGGGGTGCGCTCGAGGCTGGACCGGATCCGATGATGTCTGCAGGGGCACCGATCAAGAGTATCCCGTGGGGAGGAGAGTCAGCGCGGAAAAGTCGGTGCTAGAAGGGGAACAGCAGGCGGTGCAGAAACTGCCGCGTGCGTTCGTTCTGCGGGTTTCTGAGCAGTTGCTTTGGCTCGCCGCGCTCCACGATGCGACCGTCGTCGACGAAGGCCACCTCGTGGGCCACCTCCCGGGCGAATTCGAGTTCGTGGGTCACGATGACCATAGTCCAGCCTTCGGAAGCGAGCTCCTTGATGAGACGCAGCACGTCACCGACCAACTCGGGATCGAGCGCGGAGGTCGGCTCGTCGAAGAGCAGGAGTTGCGGTCGCAAAGCGAGGGCGCGCACAATGCCGACGCGCTGCTGCTGCCCGCCCGACAGCTCGAAGGGGTAGCTGTCCTTCTTCTCCGTGAGGCCGACCCTGTCGAGCAGTGCCAGTGCCTCCGCGCGCGCCTCCGCAACCGGGCGTTTCTGCACGATCACCGGCCCCTCGATCACGTTCTCGAGCACTGTCTTATGGGGAAACAGGTTGTAGTGCTGAAAGACCATAGCCGAGCGGTCTCGCAGCGCCGTGAGGGACTTCTTTGACGGCACCGTGTCGAACGCGATCGACAGCTCTCCCGCCACGTCGATCGTGCCGCCATCAGCAAGCTCCAGCCCGTTCAGGCAGCGCAGAATGGTGGTCTTACCCGATCCGGACGGCCCGATCAGCGCGAGCACGCCGCCGCGGGAAACATCGAGGTCGATGGACTGCAGCACCTGGTTGTTGTCGAAGCTTTTCTGCAGGCCGCGCACGGCCAGCAGAACCGGCGCCGCGGCATCCTTCGTCGGAGGAACGGGAGGGTCAGCGGGCGACATAGCGGTCCAATCGCTTTTCGAGGAAACCCTGCCCGGTCGACAGCACGAGGCAGATAACCCAGTAGATGAGGGCGGCTTCCAGGTAGATCAGCATGAATTCATTGCTGAAGGAGGCCACCTGTTGGGCCTCCCTGAATAATTCTGTCACCAGGATGAGCGAGGCGAGCGAGGTGTCTTTCACGAGGCTGATGAACGTGTTCGAGAGCGGCGGCACCGACACCCGGGCCGCCTGGGGCAGGATGATGCGCGTGAGGGCCCGCGAGCGCGACATGCCGATCATGTACGCGGCCTCCCACTGCCCCTTCGGCACCGAGAGAATGGCCGCGCGGATGACCTCGGCCGCGTAACCGCCCACATTGATCGAGAAGGCGACGACGGCGCTCGGCCACGGGTCGATGAGCACTCCGATGGAGGGCAGCCCATAGAAGATCACGAACAACTGCACCAGGAGGGGCGTGCCGCGCACGATGGAGATGTAGACCCGCGCGATGTTCGACAGCCACCGACGCGATGACAGTCGCATCAGGGCGAGCCCGAGCGCGAGCACGAGGCCGATCGCGAATGACATGAGAGCCAGCGGGATGGTGCCACGAATTGCCCCGTCGAGAAGCGGCAGCAGCGAGCTGAAGAACAACTCCCAATCGGGCTGGATCATGAGGGTGGGCTACTTGCTGACGTCGGCGCCGAAGTACTTGTCGGAGATCTCGGCGAGCGTTCCATTAGCGCTGAGGGTAGCGAGGGCCTCGTCGACGGCTGCGGCGAGGGCCGTGCCGCCTTTGGCGAAGGCGAAGGCGCTTTCCGACTGCTCATCGGTCTCGGCGGCGACCTTGAGGCCCTCGGCCCCATTCTGCTTCTGGTAGTCGAGGAAGGTGAGCTTGTCGTTGACCGTGGCGTCGACGCGGCCCTGCTCGACGAGGGCGACAGACTGTGCCCATCCTTCGACGCCCTCAACGGTGGCGCCGCTCTCGGTGGCCAGCTTGTTCCAGTTGCTCGTCAGTGACTGGGCGGTGGTCTTGCCTGACAGGCTCGCGAAGGAGGTGATGTCGGTGTTGTCGCTCGGCACCACGATCACGCCGTTCGAGTAGGTGTACGGCGCAGAGAATTCGTAGGCCTCGATACGCTCGGGGGTGATGGACACCTGGTTGGCGATCACGTCGAACCGGCCAGCGGTGAGTCCGGCGAAGATGGCATCCCACTGGGTCTCTTCAAATGTGACCTCGACGCCTAACTCTTCGGCGACGGCCGTGACAACTTCGACGTCGTAGCCCGTGAGGTCTCCGGAGCCGTCTTCGTGGAACGAGAACGGGCGGTAGGTGCCTTCGGTGCCCACTGTCAGCGTGCCCGACTCCTGCACGGAGCTCAGCGAGGTGTCGGTTCCTGCACTCGACGAGCCGGCGGTCGTTGCCGAGCAGCCCGTGAGGGTGAGGGCGACTGCGGTGAAAAGCGCTGCCGAGGTGAGCGTGAACTTGAGCGTCATGGGTGGGGGCCTTTATGTTTATGAAGTCTTCGCCGCGGGTGGCGGCATCCGTAGCGTAACAAGCCACGGGAGGCGCCGAATATTCCGGTTACGTCACATGGCATTCGGCTAGGAACGCAGGGCGAGCGTGAAGGGCAGCACGGCCGAGGCGCCGCTTCGGCGCAGCAACCGGCCCGCCACTGTGAGCGTCCACCTGCTGTCGGCCACGTCGTCGATGAGAAGCAGCGGTTTGCCGGCGAACGGTTGGAGTGCTGCGTCGAGTTCCGGTCCCACCTCGAACCGGTCCCACACGTTCGACAGCCGGTAGGCGCTGTTGCCGCCCGCAGTTCCGGTAGGGCCGCCGTTGGCGGGGGAGAGCTCGCCGAGCCAGGGCAGGCGGCCTACCTCCGAGAGGGCCCTGGCCACTGAGTTGATGAGCAACGGATGCTGCCGCGACGGCATCGTGACGACGGCCGCTGGGCGCTCGTGCCACTTCCATTCCGCGAGCACGCGAACGCAGGCGGCCGTCATTGCCTGGCTGGCCGGGGCATCCGCTGCCTGAGACTCGAACACCTCGCGCAGCGCGCCTCCCCAGCCGAGGTCGGTCAGCCGGGCGAGCGCGCGACCCTCCGACAATCGGTCGCCAGGGGCGATCTTGCCGGTTGCGTTTACGCCGAGGTTCGCCACGCCGGTGGGCCACTGGGCCCGCGCGTCGAGGATGACGCCCACCCGGTCGAGTGAGGCGGCGGCGGCCGAGGCGGCCTCTTCCCGCACGTCGAGGGGGTACCACGGGGTGGTGCAGTTGTCGCAGCGACCGCAGGGAACCGCGGTCTCGTCGTCGAGGGCGCGTTGCAGAAACTCCATGCGGCAGCCCGTGGTGGTCTCAAACTCGATCATGGCGCGCTGCTCGTGCAGCCGGGCAGCGGCAATGCGCTCGTAGCGGTCGCGGTCGTAGGTCCACGGGTCGCCCGTCGAGACCCAGCCGCCCTTCACCCGGCGCACGGCGCCGTCCACATCAAGCACCTTGAGCAGCAACTCAAGCGGGGTGCGGCGCAGGTCGACTCGCGCCTCGAGGGCTTGGGTGGAGAGGGGGGCTCCGCCGTTCTCCGTGAGTGCGCGAAGCACAGACTCGGCTTTGACCTGGTTCGGCATCGAAGCGGTGGCGAAGTAGTGCCAGATGGCCTCGTCTTCGGTGCCGGGTAGCAGCAGCACGTCGGCGTTTTCGGTGGCGCGGCCGGCGCGGCCCACCTGCTGGTAGTAGGCCACGGGCGAGGAGGGCGCCCCGAGGTGAAGCACGAAGCCCAGGTCGGGTTTGTCAAAGCCCATGCCGAGGGCGCTCGTGGCCACGAGGGCCTTGACCTCGTTGTTCTTGAGCAGCCCCTCCGATTGTTCCCGCTCGCTCGTGTCGGTCTGGCCGGTGTAGGCGCGCACGGCGTGGCCGGCGTCGCGCAGCAACCGGGCGGTGTCTTCGGCCGCTGACACGGTGAGGGTGTAAATGATGCCGCTGCCGGGAAGTTCGCCGAGGTGGCTCAGCAGCCACGCCAGCCGGGCGCGGGAATCGGGCAGCCTGAGCACCCCGAGGCGCAGCGAGGTGCGGGCGAGCGGCCCTCGGATGGTCACAACAGCAGAGCCTTCAGACCCCCCGGTTGTCGAGCCTGTCAGTGATGATGGTTACAGGGGGTTGGCCCGGTCTGACTCAGAGCCTGTCTGACGCTTTGGTTGTCTTGGTCTCGATGCGTCGACCGGTGTCCAGCCCCCGAACGCATTGTCGCGTTCGGGAGCACCACCATGACTTAATAGGAGCTTGACTCCAGCCTCTTCACTGACTTGTCTGACGGTGCCCCTGAACACTGACCCTCAAACAGAAGGGCTGTATTCAGCATGACCTATTCCCGCAAGGATCTGATCCTCGGCGTCGATACGCACAAAGATTTTCATCACGCGGCGGTGATCAACCACGTCGGAAAATCGATCGCCGACCGGAAGTTCGACGCCACCTCCGCCGGCTACTCCGACCTCATCGCCTGGGCGACCGGCGTCGGCCGGATCGGCCGCGCCGGCGTCGAGGGGACCGGGTCCTACGGCGCCGGCCTCACCCGCGAACTCACCCGCCGTGGCATCCCCGTCATCGACGTCATCGCGCCGGATAAGCAGCTGCGGCGCCTGCGCGGCAAGACCGACCAGATCGACGCTTACAACGCGGCCCGCGCCGTCCTCAACGAGCTCGCCACCGCCGTCCCGAAGACCCAGGACGGCTTCGTGGAGGCCCTGCGCGTGCTCCGCACCTCCCGCCGCTTGCTAGTCAAACAGCGCACCGAGAGCATGAACCAGCTGCAAGGCCTGATCGTCAGCGCCCCCGCAGACCTGCGCGTGAGCCTCGCGAAGCTCAAGGCGAAGAACCTGGCTCTGCGCTGCTCAAAACTCCCCGTGCGCAAGGCCGACGACCTCGTCATGACCGAAACGAAGAATGTCCTCCGCTCCCTCGGCAAACGCTATTTGGAGTTGCTCACAGAAGCCGACCGGCTGATGAAACGCCTCGGCGCCATCGTAAAAGAACACGCCCCGGAACTGCTCGCCGTGCACGGCGTTGGACCGGACGTCGCCGCGACAATGCTGATCGTCGCCGGCGAAAACGTCGACCGCCTCAACAACGAATCCGCCTTCGCACACCTCATCGGCACCGCCCCAATCCAAGCCTCATCCGGCAAGACCAACCGACACCGATTGAACCGCGGCGGCCACCGCCAAGGCAACTCAGCGGCCTACCGAATCGTCATGGTCAGGATGAAATCCCACGAGAAAACCCGCGACTACGTAGTCAAAGCCCTCGCCCGCGGAAAGACCAAACGCGAGGCCATGCGCCTCCTCAAACGCTACGTCGCACGAGAGATATTCCAAATCCTCATCACCATCAGAGAACGCCACCAACAAGCCGCAATCTCAGCTTGACATCTATAGGAGCATCGAGACACCGCCGGTCGCGATCTGCTCCGCCACATCGGTCACCACCCGGCTGTTCGCCGTGGCTGTCGTGGCGAGCACGGGTACACCCGCGGGCATCTCGGCGATCAGGTCGCGCAACCGCCGGTAGTCCGGGCGAAAGTCGTGGCCCCAGTCGGAAATGCAGTGCGCCTCGTCGACCACGAGCAACCCCACGCGGGCGATGAGCGCCGGCAGCTGCTCGTCGCGAAAGGCTGGATTGTTCAGGCGCTCCGGTGACACGAGCAGCACGTCCACCTCGTCGTTCTGCAGTTGTTGCAGCACGTTGCTCCACTCGTGGGCGTTCGAGGAGTTGATGGAGACCGCGCGCACTCCCGCCCGGGCGGCGGCGGCCACCTGGTCGCGCATCAGCGCGAGCAGCGGAGACACCAGGATCGTAGGCCCTGCACCCTGCCGGCGTAGCAACAGCGTGGCGACGAAATACACGGCCGACTTGCCCCAGCCGGTGCGCTGCACCACGAGGGCCCGTCGCCGCTGGTCGACGAGGGTCTCGATCGCCTCGTACTGGCCGTCGTGAAAGTCGGCGTCGGGTCGTCCCACGAGGGTGCGCAGGATCTCGAGAGCGGATGCGCGGGTGTCGGTCATGCTTCAAGGGTGCCAGATGCCCCTGACAGCTCAGCGGTGTCAGGATCAGTGGTGTCAGGACCGGCTCTGTCGGACCGGCTCTGTCGGACGGGCTCTGTCAGGGGCTCCACCGCGTGGGCGCGACGCTATCGGTGACATGTCTCGCAGACCTCACGTGACTGCGACTCGCGGTGATGTGAGCCGACGCGGTCGGTGCCCGTCGTTAGGCTCGGCACATGAACGTCATCCAATCCTTCGAGCCACGCATGCACCCCGACTCCGTGCCGGGGTTTAGGCGTCTCGTTGCCCAGGCCCGGGTGGGCGACCCGATCCTGCTGAACGAACGGGCCATGACGCGCATGGTGGGACATGCGCAGTGGCTGCTGCGGCGGGTGGGGGTCGACGGCATCCGCTTGACGAAGGCGGGCATGTTGCCACCGGCCGTTGTGGTGGAGGCCACGACCGAGCTGGACTGGGGCTGGCCGGTGCCCGTCAACCGGGAAAGCCATATCAGCCCGCTGCGGGAAATGCGGGCGCACCTGCGCGACGTCGGCCTGTTGCGGGTGGGTAAGGGGCACCTCGTGCTCACCGTGAAAGGGCGCTCGCTCGCAGAGTCGCCGCGCGAGCTCTGGTGGCACCTCGCACGCACCGTGCACAAGAGCCGTACCCCGGTGATCACCGATGCCACCCGACTGCTCCTGCTGTTCATCGCCACACGCACGCTCGAGCAGGAAGAAGAATACCTCCAGGCCGTGGCACGCGGGCTCGAGACGATGGGTTGGGCCGAGCAGGACGGCGGCCCGGTGACATCGACACGGGCGCATCGGCTGATCCTGGAAAAATGGCGGTTGCTGACCCGGCTCGGGGTTTTCACGCCCAGCGAGCTCTGGTACGGCAATTCGTGGACGCCCTCCGTGGGCGGGGCGGCGTTCGCCCGCGCCGCCCTTCAGACCGAGGTGCCGGTTCCTCGGCCGGAATAGCCGGATCAGACCGGGCGATCGCTTAGCTCGGAATGCTGTCCATGACCGCCGGAAGGTAGCTGGTCATCGCGTCGGACATCTTGGCCACGGCCACGACGAGACCCGCAACGACGATAGCCACCCAGGCCCACACCGCCGTGAGCGTGCCGCCGACCCGGCGGCGCACGATAACCGAGCGACCGATCACGTACACACCCGCGGACAGGAACGTCCAGGCCCAGTGGAACGGCCGAGCGATTCCGTGGCGGCTCAGCCGGCGGTAGTCGAAGAACGCCAGCAGGATCGTCGCCACATAGATTGCAAAGCTCAATACCTGGAGGAGCACATACGCCGGATCGATCGTCGGGACCGTGGTCGACAGCGTCTTCATGAGGTACGTCGCCATGTCGAACTGGCTCAGGGCGAGCAGCGACAGCACCGGAAGTAGCACAATCGTCCACAGCAGGGCGTCGTTGACCCGGGTGCCTGGGCCGGCCACGAGCGGGGGAGTGGCCCCATAGACCTCGAGAGACGGGTCGTGACGCTGGCCGGTCCACCGCGCGCCGTCCCACCAGCTGAGCCCCGGCGCTCCGGACGGATCCGGGTACCAGCCCGGCGCGTACGTCTTATGCTGTGCTGGATCCTGGTGCTGTGCTGGATCGTGGTTTGGTATTGAGTCCTGGTTCCGTGGTAATTCCGTCATTGCGCCCCCATCGTGTTCGGCCCAGTCTAGGTGCGGGCGCCATCGGTGGTTGGATGGACAGATGGACGCCGCACCCGCCTATATCGACGATTTCGCCCGTTTCATCTCCGCTTCGCCGTCGTCGTATCACGCGGCCGCAGAAGTGGCCCGACGTCTGGAGGCGCACGGGTTTACGCGATTGAGCGAGTCGGAACCGTGGACCGCCGAGCCCGGTGGGCGTTTCGTTGTGCGTGACGGCGCCGTGGTGGCGTGGCTGCAGCCGGTCGGTGCCGGGCCCACCACACCCTTCCGCGTTCTCGGTGCCCACACCGACTCGCCAGGGTTCAAGCTCGCCCCCAAGCCCACCATCGGCTCTCACGGCTGGCTGCAGGCCGGCGTCGAGGTGTATGGCGGTCCGCTGCTGAACTCCTGGCTCGATCGCGAGCTCGAACTCGCCGGTCGCCTGGTCACGCGGGACGGCACGGAGCACCTGGTGCGCACCGGCCCGTTCCTGCGCATTCCCCAACTCGCCGTGCACCTGGACCGCGAGGTGAACAACGGGCTCGTTCTCGACCGTCAGCGGCACCTCAACCCGGTCTTCGGAGTGGGTGATGTGGCGCAGGCCGACCTTGTGGCGCACCTCGCCGGCCTCGCCGGTGTCGCGGCAGCGGATGTGGCCGGTTACGACATCCTGACCGCCGACACGGCCCCGCCCGCCCGGTTCGGCCTCGACAACGCGCTGTTCGCGGCGGGACGCATGGACAACCTCTCGGCCGTGCACGCGGGCCTGTGCGCGCTCATCGCGGCGGCCTCAGCGCCCGACATCGTGGACTCAAACATCAGCGTGCTCGCCGCGTTCGACCACGAGGAACTCGGCTCCCAATCGCGCTCAGGGGCGAGCGGTCCGCTACTCGACGATATCCTCACCCGAATCGCGGCCGGCCTCGGGGCATCCGTTGCCCAGCGCTTGCAGGCCTACGCCGAGTCCTGGTGCCTCTCGGCCGACGCCGGCCACGCCGTGCACCCGAACTACCCGGAGCGCCACGACCCGGCGAACATGCCCATCCTCGGTGGCGGTCCGCTGCTGAAGATCAACGCCAACCAGCGTTATGCCACGGATGCCGTGGGGGCGGCGCTGTGGGCCCGCACCTGCCAGCAGGCCGGAGTCGACTACCAGGAATTTGTATCGAACAACACTGTGCCGTGCGGCTCGACCATCGGGCCGCTGACCGCGACACGGCTCGGCATTCGCACGGTGGACGTGGGCGTAGCGCTCTTATCGATGCATTCCGCCCGGGAGCTCTGCCACGTGAACGACCCGGCCGCGCTCTCGAGCGCGATCAGGGCCTTCTTCAGTCCAGCTGCTTAGCGTCCTGCTCCACGCTCCCGTCCCGTGATGTCGGCGGGGCAGACGCGCGCTCCGCAGCCTCGATGCGAGCGATTCGAACGCGGGCGGCGTTCTCCGACGAGGAGGACGGGCCGAGCAGCGTGCGCACGAGCCCGAGAACCGCGCCGGTGGCCCACACGACCGGTAGTCGGGAGCGGCCCAGACCCAGCAGGTCGCGGTATTCTCGCGGGATCGACGCGACGGCGCCGGCGAACATGATGCGGTAGAACGGCAGCATGGAGGGCCGGAGCGGGGGATTGCGGATGAACCGCACCGCTTCCGCCACGCGGTCGTCGCTCTTGAGCGTGCCCGAGGTGCGAAAGGCCTCGAGCTGGGAGTGGAGTTGTGCGGCGCTGCGCGGAGGGGTTTGCACCCCCACGAGTTCGCCGGCCTTCGCCCACTCGCGCACGTAGCCGTCTGGGCCGCCGGGGAGCGGGCCGCCCCACAGTTTGTGGGACTCCAGGAAGGCATCCGTGAAGACCACGTGCACCCAGGACAGCAACTCGGGGTCGCCCGCCGCGTACGGCCGTTCGCGTTCCCGGGCGTCGAGGTACGTGCCGGCCACGCGGTCGTGGAAGTGAGCCACGCGTCCCGACTCGCGGACGGCCAGGTCGGTGTCGGCGAACGTCACGGTGACGAGCCATTGGATGGTTCCGGAGAGGCGGCCGAGGGGATCCTCGTGGTAGCGGGACCAGTCGTGCACGCCGGCCATGGCGCCCGGGTGCAGGGTTTGCATGAGCAGGGCGCGAATGCCCGCGACCATGGTGGCCATGCCGCCGTGCACGGCCCAGGACGCCGATCCCGGGCCGAAGAAACCGCGGTCGGTGCCTTCTTCCATCTGGTTGACCCAGGAGGGGCGGCCGTCCCCAGAGCCCGACAGCGTCGTCAAGAGATGCGATCGCCAGCTGTCTGCAAACCTGCTCATATCGTGAGCGTAGCCGCGCGAGCGGCGAACGGGCTGTGCACCTGCTGGGTGCTTCCTCGATGTGTGCTTTGGTGGGGGGTTCCTGCGCTTGTCGTCTGCGGCACGTCGAATCACCCTGACGATAGCGAGTCGCACCGGGACAGGCTGGTACTGACCTGATAGCCGTTCGCGGCACAACCAGGCGTAGGCTCTGCGGGTTGCATAAAACCACAGGGAGCCTGACTTTGACCGATATCACCACGCCGAGCACCAACCGTAAGGTCATCATTCTGGCGATCGCGGGAGCCCTCGGTGGGTTTCTGTTCGGGTTCGATTCGTCCGTCATCAACGGCGCGGTCAATGCCGTGCAGGAGGAATTCGCGCTCAGCGGGGCCCTCACAGGTTTCGCCGTCGCGTGCGCCCTGCTCGGAGCCGCGGCCGGAGCCTTCTTCGGCGGACGATTCGCTGATCGATATGGTCGCATCCCCATGATGATCGTCGGCGGCGTGGTCTTCCTGGCCAGCTCCATCGGGTCGGGCTTCGCGTTCGGAGTCGTCGACCTGATCGTGTGGCGTGTGATCGGCGGACTGGGCATCGGTCTCGCATCCGTTGTGGCGCCGGCGTACATCGCCGAAATTTCGCCGAGGCACATGCGCGGTCGCCTGGGATCCCTGCAGCAGCTGGCGATCACCCTGGGCATTTTCACCGCCCTGCTCTCAGACGCCATGTTCGCCAGCGCCGCCGACGGTGCCAGCGAGCCGCTGTGGTTCGGGCTCGAGGCGTGGCGCTGGATGTTCCTCGCCGGAGCCGTGCCCGCAGTCGTCTATGGCGCTGTCGCGTTCCTGCTGCCGGAATCGCCGCGTTTCCTCGTACTCAAGGATCGCGAAGCGGATGCCCGTGCCGTGTTCGTGAGGCTGTGGCCCACCGGTGACGTCGACCGTGAGATTCGCGACATGAGAAACTCGATCACCGATGATGCGCGTTCCCAGAAGTCGGGTTCCCTGCGCGGCACGACGTTCGGTCTGAAACCGATTGTGTGGGTGGGCATCATCCTCTCGGTCTTCCAGCAGTTCGTCGGCATCAACGTGATCTTCTACTACTCGACCACGCTATGGCAGGCGGTCGGGTTCGAAGAAGAGAACTCGCTGACCATTTCCGTGATCACCTCCGTGACCAACATCCTGGTCACCCTCGTGGCCATCGCACTCGTGGACCGCGTCGGTCGGCGCCCCATCCTGCTGGCCGGATCGATCGGCATGACGGTGTCGCTGGCCACGATGGCTGTGGCGTTCAGCCAGTCCCTCACGGTGGCCGGCGAGCTGAGCCTGCCGGGCGCGTGGGCGCCGATCGCTCTCGTGGCGGCGAACCTGTTTGTGATCTCTTTTGGCGCTTCGTGGGGCCCCGTCGTGTGGGTGCTGCTCGGCGAGATCTTCCCCAACTCCATCCGGGCCAAGGCGCTCGGCCTCGCGGCGGCGGCGCAGTGGATCGCCAACTTCTTGATCACGGTGAGCTTTCCGCCGATGGCCGAGCTGTCGCTCACCATCACCTACGGCATGTACGCGCTCTTCGCCGGTCTGTCGTTCTGGTTCGTGCTCGCCAAGGTGCCTGAGACCAACGGAATGTCTCTCGAGCAGGCCGACACCCTCCTACCACCGAAGAACGCAGCCAGAAACGCGACGCGCGACGCCGGGAAGCCCGAGAAAATTCAGGTGTGACCGGTCCCCGCACGGCCTAGCCCCCAAACGAATGCCACCCGAATTGGAGCTCGCGGACAGGGGGTTCGCGCCGATAACTTCGCCTGAGAACAGGTGAAGGAAGAGCATGCCGGAACGTGGATTTGCCGTACTCGAGTTCCAGACGACGGGGCTGTTTCCCTACCGGCTCGACAGGGTGGTCGAGGTGGCCGTCGTGCACCTCGATGCCCGAGCTCGCATCACGGGACGCTGGCACACTGTCGTCAATCCTCTTCGGGAGTTGGCGGGCGATCGCAGCCACGGGCTCGGCGCGGCCGAGGCACGCGCGGCGCCAACCTTCGACCTGATCGCACCCCGGCTGGTCGAGTTGCTGTCCGGCCGCGTGCTCGTGGCTCACAACGCCCAGTTCGATACCGGTTTTCTGATGGGCGAATTCGCTCGAATGGGGTATCGTCCACGCCTCGGTATGGATGCCATCTGCACCATGCAGCTCGCACGGGATTTTCTTCCCGGGGCGGGGCGGTCCCTCTCCGATTGCTGTGCCGCCTTCGACATCGAGGTCGGGGACCTGCGGCAGGCGCTTGGGCACGCGGTAGCAACCGCTGAACTCCTGTCGGCGTACGTGCAGAGCGCACCCGCCCTGTCGTCCTGGCAGGACGCGCTTGACCGAGCGGCGTCGATGCCTTGGAAGCACCTGTCCGGGCCGACTGCGCAGTGGGTGCCGCGGCGCCTCACCGGGGCACCGCACACCCCGACCTTCCTCGAACGGATGACGGCACGGCTGCCCGACCACTCGGGCCCCGACGGCCACCTCGATTATCTGGCGCTCCTCGACCGATCCATGCTCACCAGGGAGCTGTCAGTGAGCGACCTGGGGGCGCTCGTGCAACTCGCCGCGCTGCGGGGGATCGACCGTGACACCTGCCGGAGTCTCAACGTGGAGTACTGTGACGACCTCGCGCGGGTCGCGGCGGCGACGGGCGGTCTGACGGCGGGCGACCGCGCGGACCTTCGTGCGGTGGCCCGGATGCTCGATGTGTCCCATGTTTCCGCGGCGTCCGCTGCCGATCGTGCCGAGGCGCGGTCGCCGTCGTCGGGCACGACCTCCTGCGAGGGCGTGAAGCTGACTCGCGGCGACATCGTCGTGCTCACGGGGGACCTGGCCCGGTCACGCGATGATTGGCACCGGGAATTGAGCGCTCGCGGATTCAGGGTGGCGCCCGCGATCACCATGCGCACGAGACTGCTCGTGGCGGCGAACCCGAGTTCGCCCACCGGTAAGACGGGCAAGGCTCAGGACTACGGCATTCCGATCGTGTCCGAATTCGGCCTTCGTTCCCTCATCGGCGTGCACTAGCCCCGAGTCGACTCCGATCAGCGGCGTCTCTCCGCCTCAAGCTCCCGGGCGCAAGCTATGCAGTACTCCGTTGCGGGCTGCGCCTCGAGTCGGTCGCGGCCGATCGCTTCTCCCCGCCGGGTGCAGAAACCGTAGGTGTCATTCGCTACCCGCTCCAGGGCCCGATCGATACGGGCCAGCTTCTCGGCGAACTCGTGGTGAACACCGGACAGCCGTGACCACTCCATGGTGAGCGTCGGACCCTCCGGGTCGTGCTCGTCGTCCTGCGTTCCGTCGCGGGCCTCCCGCACATCATCGAGTGATCCCGACAACCGGTCCAGTTCGGCGACGAGTTCGACCCGCATCCGCTGCAGGTTCTTTTCAAAGTGCCTCACGTCGGCAGTGGTGAGGGCTGTCATGACCATGATTGCTCCTGTTGTTTCTGGAGACGCCCCTCAGAGCTGTCGGAGGACCGTCATCGCGCTGAACCGTGCTACACCGGGTGGCGGCTCGGAGAATAGCGGAATTATACGCCCAGGTTGAGGAGGGCAACAGGAGCGGCGGGAGCGCGCAGCTCAGACCGGTCAGAACACAGGACCCGGATCAAGAGCTTCCGATAAGGCCGCGCAGGCAGTCCTCGATACTCACGCCGCGCACCCTGGCGCGCTGGGAGAGGCGAGAGTAGTCCTCGGCGCTGAGGGTGAGCGTCACGCTGCGGCGCTCACTCACGCTGCGCAGCGCGCCGCCGACGGTGGACTCACTCCCGAGCTGCTGGTCTCCGATGGTTTCGTGTGCGTCGCCGAGCTCGGCGTCATCGAGGGAGAACAGTCCGTCCTGAGTGAAGGTGTGGGCATCCTTGTGAGGCGCCGGGGGAATCGTTGGGCGAGTCGTTGCGGGGCCGGTGCCGGTATAGCCGGGTCCGCTTCGAACAGGGGCCCCGCGCTGGAACGACTCCGCGGCGCCGCGGGCGCGCACATCGGCTGCCTCGTTGAGCGGATGATTGGCGTGGCCTTTCACCCACTCGAAGCGGTACGTGCGGCCCACGATTTCGACGTCGATCTCCTTCAAGATCTCCACGTTCATCACCGGCTTGCCGTCGGCCTTGCGCCAGCCCTTGGCTTTCCAGCCGCGCATCCACTTCGTCACGCAGTTGATCACGTACTGGCTGTCGCAGAGCACGAGCAGGTCGTCGTCGATGTGCTTCGTTGCCCTGAAGAGTTCGAGCACGGCCTGAAGCTCACCCTGGTTGTTCGTGGCGTGCTTCCAACCGCCGGCAGCCCAACTGTTGTCGTCGACGTACCAGGCCCAGCCTGCGGGACCCGGATTGCCGAGCGCGGAACCGTCGGCGGCAGCTGTAATCGTCATTGGTCTATTCAACCACCGGCGCTATGTGTCCAACGTGTAAACGGGGACCCTCATGCCGTTGCCGCGGGTGTGATCATCTGGTGATCGAACGTTAACGGCGCCCACGGTTCGCGGAAACACGCCGCGAATATCGTCAAATCAGACACCAACCCCTTGTTTGCCCCCCCATCGATCCCAGGGAGCCCTCTTGACACCCACGTCTGTTGCGTCAGAAGCACTGACCAGCCCGCCCGTTGACCAGCATTCGTCCGCTGCCGTTCTGGTGCACCGGCCCGGTCGCTGGATCGACAACTGGAACCCCGAGAACAAGGAGCAGTGGGAAAACGGCGGCAAGCTCATCGCCGCCCGCAACCTCAAGTGGTCGATTTTCGCCGAATTCCTCGGCTTCGTGGTCTGGCAGCTGTGGAGCATCGTGGTGGTGTCCCTGCCGGCCGCCGGCTTCACGTTCTCCACCGCCGAGATCTTCTGGCTCATCTCAATGCCGAGCCTCGTGGGCGCCACGCTGCGCTTTCCGTACACCTTCCTGGTTCCCAAGTTCGGTGGCCGCAACTGGACCATCATCTCGGCCGGTCTGCTGCTCATCCCCTCAATCGCCCTCGCCATCTGCGTGGGTAACCCCGACACCCCGTTCGGCGTGATGCTGTTCGTGGCCGCGCTCGCCGGCTTCGGCGGCGGAAACTTCGCCAGCTCGATGTCAAACATCACCTACTTCTACCCGCAGGCACAGAAGGGCTACGCTCTCGGCCTCAACGCCGCCGGCGGCAACCTCGGCGCCTCGATGGCCCAGCTCATCGTGCCGATAGTAATCACCCTCGGCGCCGTCGGCACTCTTGGTGTTGGTGGACTGAATATCACCCTTGCCGGCTGGTTCTGGGTGCCGTTCATCCTGGTGGCCATGTGGGGCGCCTGGAAGTACATGGACAACCTATCGAGTGCTAAGGCCGACTTCGCCGGTTCCGTCGCAGCGCTGAAGGAGCCGCACCTGTGGATCCTCGCCGTGCTGTACATCGGCACCTTCGGCTCGTTCATCGGCTTCGCGAGTGTGTTCCCCAAGCTCATCGCGGACCAGTTCCCCGACTATTCCACGTTCCAGGTGGCATCCGCTTCGCTCTCGCTCGCCTTCATCGGGGCGCTCGTCGGCTCGTTGGCCCGCCCGGCCGGCGGGCGGCTCGCGGACCGCTTCGGCGGGGCATCCGTCACCGTCGTCGCGTTCGGCGTGATGGCCGTCGGTGCCCTGATCGTTACGCTGGTGCTGCCGCTCGGCAACTTCTGGGCTTTCCTGGCCAGCTTCGTGCTGATCTTCGTGGCCACGGGGATCGGCAACGGCTCGACGTATCGCATGATTCCGAGCGTGTTCTCAGCTCGAAGCGGTGTGGCGGACGCCCATGTGAACTCCGGCGACGTGAACACGCAACGCAAGACGGCGGCGGCCCTCGGCCTCATCTCGGCCATCGGAGCCTACGGCGGATTCATCATTCCGCAGGTGCTGGGCTTCTCGAAGACCACAACGGGCGACTACACCAGCGCGATCTACGGTTTCGCCGTGGCCTACGTTGTGCTGATGGCCGTCACGGCCTTCGTCTACATGCGCCGCGGCTCCTCGGTCGCAGGCCAGCGCATCTAGACTGTCGCCCGCAGCTCCCCACCCCCACCGAAAGAGGAAATCCGTGACCGGAGCATCCGTTCTGACGCACTGCCCATACTGCGCGCTGCAGTGCGCGATGGCACTCACGCCGGACGCTGGGTCGACGGAGGCTCCGGGAACGGATGCTCCGGCGACGGATGCCCCGGGCCGCGTCACCGTGTCCGGTCGCGACTTCCCCACGAACCGAGGCGGCTTGTGCAAGAAGGGCTGGACCTCGGCGGAGCTGCTATCCTCGCCCGATCGCATCCTCGAGCCCATGCTCCGCCAGGCGGACGGCACCTTTGCCCCCGCCTCGTGGGACGAGGCCCTCGACTTGGTGGCCGGCACGCTGCGCTCCACCCGGGCCGAGCACGGCGCCGACGCTGTGGGTGTGTTCGGCGGCGGGGGGCTCACCAACGAGAAGGCGTATCAGCTCGGCAAATTCACCAGGCTCGCGCTCGGGTCCAGCCGCATCGACTACAACGGCAGGTTCTGCATGTCGAGCGCGGCTGCCGCCGGAAACCGGGCGTTTGGCCTCGACCGCGGTCTACCGTTCCGGGTGGAAGATCTCGACAGGGCCGGCACCATCCTCATCCTCGGCTCCAATGTGGCGCAGACCATGCCACCGTTCATCATTCATCTCGAGGGCGCTCGCGCGGCGGGCGGGCTCGTGGTGGTCGACCCGCGGCGCACGGCGACAGCGCGGCTCACCGACGACGGCGCCGGCATGCACGTGCAGCCCACGCCCGGCAGCGACCTCGTATTGCTGCTGGGCCTCACGCACATCGTGATTGCCGAGAAGCTCGTCGACACCGCTTACGTGGCCGCGCGCACGACGGGCTTCGACGCCCTGCGGCGCAGTGTGAGCCAGTGGTGGCCGGAGCGCGTGCAGCAGCAGACGGGGGTTCCGGTCTGGCAGCTGCGGGAGCTCGCCCGCCGCCTCGCCGGTGGCAGCACGGCCGACAGGGTGCAGGGCCGCGGCACGTACATTCTCACCGGACGCGGCGTGGAGCAGCACGCCGACGGCACCGACACCGCCACGGCCGCGATCAACCTCAGTCTTGTGCTCGGGCTCGTGGGTACCTCGCACTCCGGCTACGGTACCCTCACCGGACAGGGCAACGGCCAGGGCGGGCGCGAGCACGGCCAGAAGTGCGACCAGCTGCCCGGATACCGCAAGATCGACGACCCCGCCGCGCGTGCCCACGTCGCCGGCGTGTGGGGTGTCGAGCCCGATTCCCTGCCAGGGGTGGGCATCCCTGCCGTGGAACTGCTCACCACGCTCGGCAAGCCCGGCGGCGTGCGCTGCCTGCTGGTGCACGGCTCCAACGTGGTCGTCTCGGCGCCCAACGCCGACAGGGTGCGGGCCGGGCTGAAGGCCCTCGACTTTCTCGTGGTCGCGGACTTCTTCTTCTCCGAAACCGCGGTGCTCGCGGACGTAGTGCTGCCGGTCACGCAGTGGGCGGAGGAAGAGGGCACGATGACCTCGCTCGAGGGACGCGTCATTCGCCGCCGGATCGCTGCAGCGGCGCCGACCGGTGTGCGCAGCGAGCTATGGATCTTCCACGAGCTCGCCCGCCGACTCAACGCGCCGTCCACGTTCAGCGCCGAACCCTCAGAGGTCTTCGATGAGCTGTGCCGAGCCTCCGCGGGCGGCCTCGCCGACTACTCGGGCCTCAGCTACGCTCTGCTCGACACCGAAACGCCGGCCTTCTGGCCGTATCCGCAGGGTTCGACGGGCACGCCGCGACTGTTTCTGGAGCGTTTCGCGCACGCCGACGAACGCGCGCACCTCGTCGCGGTGCGGGCGCGATCGCTGCCAGAGGTTGCCCAGCGCGGGGGAGAGCTCACGCTCATCACCGGGAGGCTGCTCGAGCACTACCAGTCGGGCACCCAGACCCGGCGGGTGTCCGAACTCAATGCTGCCCGTCCCGACGCGCGCCTGCAGGTACACCCGGCCACGGCGGCGCAGCTTGGTATCGTCGACGACGGCTGGGTCGAGCTCACCAGCCCCCGCGGAACGGTACGCTGCCAGGCCACGGTTACAGTGGACATCCGCTTCGACACGGTGTTTCTTCCCTTCCACTTCGCGGGCGACCAGCGGGCCAACCTGCTGACCGACGACGCGACCGACCCGATCTCCGGAATGCCCGAGTTCAAGAAAACGGCCGTGCACGTGCGCGCGCTCGTGGAGGCGCGCCATGTTTGAGTCCGACAACGCCATCGAACGCATCGTGCTCGTGGGCTACGGCCCGGTGGGAGCGCGGTTCGTGGAGGAAATGCTGCCGCTCGTGCGCAGTGGTCGCGCCGCTCTCACAGTGGTGGGGGCGGAAGCCGCCGATGCCTACAACCGGGTCCTCATCGCCGAATATGCCGTGGGGCACGCCGACCGCGAGTCGCTCGAGGTCACCGATGCGAACGCGGCGCGTGACGCCGGTGTGCATATTCGCACGGGGGTGAGTGTCACGGCCATCAACCGCAACCGGCACTCGGTTTCCCTGAGTGACGGGACCCAGCTGCCATACGACCGTCTTGTACTCGCCACCGGCGCGCGGGCGAACGTACCCACCCTCGACGGCGTCAAACGGGTACGACGGGACATGCTGATGCCCACAGCGGATGCGTCGACGCTCGACTCGGCGCACGCGCCGCTTCCGCGTGGGGTCACCGTGCTGCGCGACGTCGCCGACGCCGAGCGCGTGCTCGCGGCCGTGCAGGCGGGGGCCAGGATCGTAGTGCTCGGAGCGGGCGTGCTGGGCATGGAGATCGCGCTCGCCGCGGCCCGAGCCGGCAGCCAAACCTGCGTGGTCTACCACGGCGAGATTCCGATGGCCCGCAATCTCGATCGCGGCGGCGGCACGGTGTTGGCGCGCAGCGCCAGGCGCGCGGGGGTCACCATGGTCAATCACTCGCGGGCCGAGAGTGTGCTCTTTCACGTGGACGATGACGGCGTCGAACGCTTTGACGCGCTGATCTGCGCCGACGGCAAGCAGATCCACGGCGATCTGCTGCTGCTTTCCTGCGGCGTCGGGGCGCGCACCGAGCTGGCCGGTCTCGCCGGACTGCCGGTGTCGACCGGAATCCTGGTGGATGGGTCTCTGCAGAGCTGGGCGGATCCGGCCGTCTACGCGATCGGGGATTGCGCGCACCTCGCGCCGAAGCCAGCGGTCGGCGCGTCGAAGAAGCTGCCGTCCGGGGGACCGTCCGGTCTCATCGGCCCGGGATGGCGGCAGGCCGACTGGCTCGCGGCTCGTTTCGCGGCCGAGATCACCGATGCTGCCGTGGGGGCCGCGCTCGCCGCGTCCGCGTCCGCCGTGGTCATGCTCAAGGCCGAGGGCATCGATGTTGTTTCGGTGGGGAACACCGCCGCAGATCCGTGGGATGAGCAGCCGGGTGATCACGTGGGCGGGTGCGCATCCGCTCGCCTGAGCGTGTCGCACTGGGCCGATCCCGAACACGGCCGCTACGTGAAAATGGTCACTCGTGGTGGCATTCTCGAGGGGTTCGTGTGCGTGGGCATGCCGCGCACGGCGGCCGAGCTCACCCTGCTCTTCGAGCGCGGCAGCGAGCTGCCCGCAGACCGCTCTGTGCTGTTGCGCTACGACGGGCCCGATTACGAGCCGGCCGAGGGCAACGCGTTCGCAGCCGATGCCACCGTGTGCTGGTGCAATGGCGTCACAGTCGGTGCGATCACCAAGGCGGCGGTCGCGGGGGAGCCCACGGTGTCGTGTGTCGGCGCGGCGACCCGGGCCGGAACCGGGTGCGGCGGCTGCAAGGGGCGCATCACCGAGGTGCTCGAACACCTGGCGCAGGCGGGCGGCTCGACCGGAATCGGCTCGCAGGAAATCACGGTCTGACTCCCAGCCGATTCCAACGAGATCGAGGGTTACCGCCGAGGCGACTCGGTGGCACAGTGTCGGTCTTGGTCCGCACCGCCCGGTAGACGACCGGGCGCTCACCGCGACCAGCTCGATGGGGCGAAGCCCCGGAATTGGAGTCTGACTCATGGCAACAGGAGAAACCCCGGTGATGGACGCTATCACTGACATCAATGCTGTATCGCTTGCTCGCACGGACCTGGACGCCCGCTCGCTGCTGCTCGTGCGGATCGCCGCGCTCGTTGCCGTAGACGCGCCGATCGCGTCGTACCTGCTGCACGTGGGGCCGGCTTCCGACGTGGGCCTCACGGTCGACGACGTGGAAGATGTTCTCGTGGCGGTGCCGCCCTGCGCTACGGGGACGCTCCACCCAACGAAATCATCAGCGCTACGGACGAGGCAATCGCGAAAGCCGCTCGCGCATGGTTGGCCACGCTCCACCTCTGGTCGAGTGCGTTCCAGGCAGCGGATGATCCGACCGACGCCACCGAAACACGTGAGAGTGCCGTGTTCAATGGAACGTTGCGAACGATGGTGATGCCCACGGCGACAACGGCCAGGGACGCGCCAACGGTTCGCAAGGGGGCTTTCCTGGACGATCGCGCCCGAGGCGAGTTCCGATCCGATCACGGCAACGGATGCCGCTGCGCCGCCGAAGAAGATGGTCATGAAGGGCAGGCGCGCGGCGCTCCTGTTGATGCCCTGCATCGCGTTGACGGCCTGGCCGGCAGGGAGTCTGCGGAAAGCGGGCATGACGATGGCCGCAAAGGCCAGGTGCACCCCGCTGGCGAGCCTGGCGCCCACGGCTGCAGCACTGGTCACGGCGGTGCCGAGGTCTGCTGTCATGAGGCCGCCTCGGATGGTTGTCGCCAGGTGCCGGCTTCTGCTGTACGGCGGGCGTAGTCGGTGAAATCGGTGGCCGGTCGGCCAAGGACCGTCTCCAGGTCCGCCGTCACCGAGGCGTTTCGTCCGTCGAGTATTGCCTCGAAGAGCTGAGACAGCGGCTCTGCGCACTCAGGTGGGAGACCATCGATGGCCACGTCATCGACAAACTCCTCCGGAGTGCTGGCTTCGTGAAGGCGCCGCTTACTGTGATGGCCGTGCTTGTCGGGGGCCGTGGATAGTCATGGAAAGTGAAACGGTCGAGCTGCCGTGCACGCGATTCGCGCCTGGGCGACTCTCCACCCGGAGGTGGCGCGCGGCTGGCTCAGAGGCAGATCCGATCGTGTGGCATCCGAGACTCTGCGACTATTCCATGAATCGCCGGCCGACCCGTGGACGCTTGACTCCCTTGCAGAGCGAGGTGTCCCGCGCGACCTTTGCTCAGCGGTTTCACGCCAGGGTCGGTGAACCTCCCATGACCTACCTCACGCACTGGAGAATGCTTCTTGCCAGCGAAAAGCTGGCCGACCTCCAACTGACCATCGCGGGGATCGCCGCGGACGTGGGGTACGGCAGCCCCTTCGCCCTGAGCGCGGCCTTCAAGAGGCGATATGGACTGAGTCCCGCCGCGTACAGGCAACGTCACTGTCGTTTCGGCGGCGGCGCATAGGCTGGACCCATGGCAAATGATAGCGCCCAGAAGCCGTCCGCCCCGTCCAAGGGGCCCGCGATCATGTTTTTCGCGGGAGCCTTCGCGGTGTTGATGTTCGCGATTCTGACTGTCGTTAACGCATCCGCCTGGTTCAACTACGTGTCCGCAGCCGTCTTCCTCGCCCTTGCGATCACGCTTGCCTATCGCGGGGTCTGGCTGCTGCTGCATTCGAGGGTGGCGAACCGCGCGAAGCGCTAGAGCCGGTGAGAAGGGTCCGGGTGCAACGGCACGGGTGGTGGGGTCGGTTGCCTGGCTCGCAGGCGATCGACGAGCACCTTCACCTCGATCGACGGCAGTGAGCGCTGCTCGTCCGCCTCCGGAAAAAGCACGGTGACCTGTGACCCCACCGCCTCGTGAACCTCGGCCGCGAGGGTGTGCCCGTCCACGAGGTATCGGAGGTCACGGGGAGCCTCGGGCCACCAGCGCGCGCTCCAATTCCTCAGCCGTCGCACCAGCGCCTCGGGCAGGCCGAGCACAGCGGCATCCACTCGGTCGCTCGGGCGTTCGAGAAGCGGCGTACGGTCCAGGAGGGGCATGCCGTGCTCCTGCGCTTCAAGCAGGATGCGCGTCGGCAACTGGCCTAGCTTCCAGACGTGCCGGGATATGTCGGCGCCCCGGGTCAGCGCGTCGAACTCGCTGTCGGGCATCCGCTGCATCTGCTCCGCAATGGACGGCCGGGGCACGAAGCGCGAGCCCGGCCCGAGCGGCCCCATGACGCCCTGCACGCCGGTGACTGTCGTCACATCGTGTGGCGCACGGGCGCGATCCAGTGCCGGGCCGTGGCACAGCACGACATTCGAATTCGGCACAGGAGCTGCTCCGGCCGGCACGCGCGAGAGGGCCGCGTCGTCTTCCGGATACAGAACGAGCACTGAAATCCCCAACTCGGCCTGGACCTCCCCGGCCAGCAGATGCCCCTGCACCAGGAACGCGAGCTGCTCCTCGGGCGATGGCCACTCGAACGTCGAGCCCATGTGCTGCTCGAAGAGCCCGTTCCACGCGGTGAGCCGCGCCTCGAGTGCAGCGGACAGGCCCAGATTACCGGGATCGAACGGCCCGACACGCCTATCGGGGGAGGGCGACCGATCCCAGAGCGGGAAACAGCCATACTCCTGCATCAGGAGCACGCGGGTGGGGAACGCGTCAAGAGCCATGCCCCGACCCTAGCGATCCCGGCCAGCGGGTGCAGACTGGGACTATGGATGCCGGAACACAGTCGATGATTGCCAACCTGTCCACGAACACGGGCAAGACCCTCGAGGAATGGTTCGTCGTTCTTGACTCGACGGGCCTCGAGAAGCACACCGACCTCATAAACTATCTCAAGAACGAGCACGGCGTCAGCCACGGTTTCGCCAATGGAATCGTGCTGCAGTTCCGCAATCGCGGCTTCGAACAGGGCGACGACGCCCTCGTTGACGCGCAATACACCGGGCCGAAAACCTCGCTACGCCCGCTCTACGGCAAGCTTATCGAGGCCGTTTCTGCCTTCGGAGCGGATGTCGAAATCGCCCCCAAGAAGAGCAGTGTGTCCCTCCGGCGCCACAAGCAATTCGCCCTCATCGAAGCCCCGAGCGCCACTCGCCTGCAGCTCGGCATCAACCTCGGTGACACGGTGCCGACGGGGCGGCTGCTCGCCGCGAAGGGAATGTGCACGCACAAGGTTTCGGTAGCGAGCGCGACGGAGATCGATGCCGAGCTCCTCGGCTGGCTCCGCGGGGCCTACGATCGCGCGTAGTCGAGGCCGCTCTGCCCAGGGGCGGTGGGTCTGCTGGCCCGGTGACGTGGCCAAGTCCCGAGTTAGTGGCGTCTCGGGGCGGCCTTCTCCGCGCACGCGATGCAGAGGTCTGCGGCCGGCTTGATCTCGAGTCGCCCCTCCGGAATTTGTTCGCCGCCGCGCGCGCAGAGACCGTAACTGCCGTCGGCGATGCGCAGTAGGGCCCGGTCTATCGCCGCCAGCTCTTCGGCGGCCTCGGCCTGAAACTTCGACATGCGCGACCATTCAGTGCGCAGCGACGACGCCTCGGCGTCGTGGGCGCCATCGGCAGAACGGTCGGTTCGCGCGGATTGCACACCCGCGAAGGTATCCGAGAGCCGCTGCGTCTCCTCGGACAGTTCACGACGTCGTGCGCCGAGGGCGGTCTCGAAGGTGTGCAGGCGTGCCGGGTGGAGGGGAGAAACGGTCATGATCCATGGTCCCACGCGACCGAGGCGGCACTGGGCCGAGGCGGTAAGGCACCGAGCAGTTCGGCTTGTCTTGACCGTGCCGCGGCCGGGTGCCAGGATCGGTGCTGACGGAGGGGGCCACGCATGAACACCCTGATGAAGAACCTGCAACGCGCGAGCATGCGCCTGGCCGTGTAGCTGTACCGGCGCACCAACGGGCGTCTCGGCGGCTCCATTGGCCCCGTTAAGGTGCTCCTCCTGTCTGTCGCGGGCCGAAAAACCGGCATTGACCACACTGTGCCGGTGGGATTTTTCGAGTACAATGGCGGCTACGTCGTGGTCGGATCGGCAGGTGGCGCCCCGCGCGACCCGCAGTGGTTCCTCAACTGCGGCACGCGGCCTGGGCGCATATCCAGATCCGTTCCCGGCACACCAACGTGAGCGTTCGCATCGCGGATGCTGCCGAGCGCGACACCCTGTGGCGCCACGTGGTGATCGCCCGAGCGCCCAGCTTCGGGACCTACGAGAAGAAGACCTCGCGCACGATCCCCATCGCGGTGCTCACCCCGGCAGTGAAGATTCCGGCAGAGAAGATTCCGGCAGAGACGACTCCGGCGACGTGCCGACCACTACGGTGGCATTCCTCCTGTGAGAGTGGGCCACCTGGCACGTCAGGCCGCTCTCGATGAGCAGTTCGGCGGTGTGCGGTGCCTGCTCTGTGCTGGTCTCGATCAACAGGTGTCCGCCGGGGGCCAGCCACAGGGGCGACTCGGCGACGACCCGACGCTGCACGTCGAGCCCGTCTGCGCCGCCGTCGAGCGCGACCCGCGCTTCGTGCAGGCGCGCCTCGGGCGGCATCAGCTCGATTCTCGCCGTGGGTACGTACGGCGCGTTCACCACGAGAACGTCGACATGACCCCGCAGGGTGGTGGGAAGCGCTTCGAAGAGATCGCCCTCGAAGACCTTCACGGGGTCGAGATTGCGTCGGGCGCATCGCACAGCAGCGGGATCGATGTCCGCAGCGAACACGTCGGCCAGGGGGACTGCCGCGGCGACTGCGGCTCCGACGGCCCCGGAACCGCAGCAGAGGTCGACGACGACGGTGCCGGAGTGGCAGCGGGTGAGCGCCTGCCGCACGAGAAACTCGGTGCGGCGGCGAGGCACGAAGATGCCCGGGTCCACGCGCACGTGGAGGCCGCGGAATTCTGCCCAGCCCAGGATGTGTTCGAGCGGCCGTCCGGCCTCGCGGGCCTCGACCATGACCTCGAGTTCGGTGATTGTGCGGGCTGTCGTCACGAGCAGACGCACCTCGTCGACGGCAAAGACGCAGCCGGCCTTCTGGAGACGGTCCACCAGGAGGCTGCGCTCCACCCGGGACACGAGCTTCATCAACGCGGCGCCACGATTAGGTCGTCATCCCCAGGCCAGCACCATCAGGTGACCGTCACCGAGATCTGGTGCAGCCCGGTGGCGCCGTCGGGGGCCACATCCCGGGTGGCCGACGTCTGCACGCGGCCCTCGGCATCCGTTGCCCGAACGCGCACGGTGTGGCTGCCGGGGGTCGCCGGCCAGGTGTACATCCACTGCCGCCAGGTGTCGATCGAGATGGCGTCGGCGAGGGTGGCGTCGTTCCAGTCGCCGTCGTCGATTTGCACCTGAACGGCACTCACCCCCACGTGCTGCGACCACGCGACGCCGGCCACGACCACGGGCCCCGCCGGCACTCCAGAGCGGGGAACGTCGATGCGCGACGACAGCTTCACCGGGCCGAGCGCGGACCAGCCGCGCGGGGTCCAGTAACCCTGCTCCTGGTCGAAGCGGGTGAGTTTGAGCTCCACGACCCACTTCGTGGCCGACACGTAGCCGTAGAGCCCCGGCACGACCATGCGCACTGGGTAACCGTGCTCGAGCGGCAGGGGCACGCCGTTCATGCCCACGGCCAGGATGGCGTTTCGCTCGTCGGTGAGCGCCTCGAGCGGCGTTCCCGCGGTAAAGCCGTCGGAGCTCGTGGAGAGCACCATGTCGGCGTCGCCGGTGGGTTTCGCCCGCTCAAGCAGCTTGCGTATCGGGTAGCCGAGCCACACGGCGTTGCCGATCAGGTCACCGCCCACGTAATTGGACACGCAAGCGAGCGTCGTCGTGCTCTCCTCGAGCGGCAGGGCGAGCAGCTCGGCGAAGGAGATCTCCACCTCGTTCTCCACCATGCCCGTGATGCGCAGGCGCCACGTGCTCGGATCGATACGCGGCACCTGCAGGGCGGTGTCGATGCGGTAGAAGTCACGGTTTGCCGTCACGATCGGCGTGATACCAGCCACGTCCAACGAGGCTCCGGCAGCGATGGGAGCGCCGGGAACGGATGCCGGCGGCAGCGTGAAGAGAGCGCGCGCGGCATCCGCTGTCCGGGTACCGGCGAGCAGGAGTTGCCCGCCGATGAGGGCGAGGATACCGACGCCGGCACTCGCGCCTGTGAACGCGAGGAAGCCTCGACGGTCCATGGCGCCCTCGCCGGCCGGACGGTTGCTCAGGCGCCGCACGAGCACTGTGAGCACGATCGTGCCCACGCCGGCCGCCACGAGCGAGGGCAGGGCATCGAAGGCGGCAGAGCCGGAGCGTGTGAACGCCGCGAACAGCGCGAGAGCGGATGCGGCGACCACGAGCACGCGCCCCCACGGCGCCCGCCGGTACTCGAGAATTCCGGCGAGTGCGGCGAGAACGAGCACGACGAGCCCGATCGAGATGATGAGCACGAGCTTGTCGGCGGTGCCGAAAAAGCCGATCACGAGGTCTTTCACCCACGCGGGAACGAGGTCGATGATGAGGGCGCCCACGGCGAGCACTGGGCTTGCGGTGGGTGCGAGCAGAGCCGCCACGAGCTCGGCGAGCCCGAGTGCCGCGATGGCCGCGGCCACGCCGGCCAGCGCCGGGCGCCAGAGCCGCTCAACCGTGAGGGCGCGCTGCCGCGCCGGGGTGCTCGCGGTGTCGCCCGTGGCGTTGCTGGTGGCCATGCCGCCAGCCTAGAACCACCGCCTGTGATTACCACCCCACACGGCCGCCACACCATTTTCGTCAGACATCCGTCACATCTCAGGCTCCGACCTTGGCATAACTCCTGCAAATCGCCGGTGACAGGATTGTCTGCCGCGTCTTTCCAAGGCAGATGCCCAGACCGGCTGCAAATTGCAGGAGTTATGTGTCGTGGAGGCCCGAGGGAGCGACGGGCGCCGAAGTAGGGCAGTCTTAAGGGACCATGTCACTGCTCAAGAGTCTCCCCAACGTCACCGATCCCGATGTGCTCTTCGAGGCCTTCGAAACCTGGGCGACCGAGCAAGGCCTCAGCCTGTACCCTGCGCAGGAGGAAGCGGTGATCGAGATCGTCTCCGGTGCGAACCTCATCCTCAGCACGCCCACCGGAACCGGCAAGTCCCTCGTGGCCGTCGGCGCGCACTTCGCGGCCCTCTCCGCAGGCAAGCGAACCTTCTACACGGCGCCGATCAAGGCCCTCGTGAGCGAGAAATTCTTCTCACTCGTGGAGACGTTCGGCGCCGAAAACGTAGGCATGATGACGGGGGACTCCTCGGTGAACGCCGACGCCCGCATCATCTGCTGCACCGCCGAGATCCTCGCGAACCTGGCCCTGCGCCACGGCGAAGACACCGAGGTCGATCAGGTCGTGATGGACGAGTTCCACTTCTACGCGGACCCCGACCGTGGTTGGGCCTGGCAGGTGCCGCTACTGCTCCTGCCGCGCGTGCAGTTCATCCTGATGTCGGCGACCCTCGGCGACGTGAAGTTCATCGCCGAAGACCTCTCGAAGCGCACCGGACGTGACACGGCGATCGTCACGGGCGTGGAGCGCCCGGTGCCGCTCAACTACTACTACGAGACCACGCCAGTGCACGAGACCGTCGAAGACCTGCTGCACACGCAGAAGTCTCCTGTCTATATCGTGCACTTTTCGCAGGCGGCGGCGCTCGAGCGCGCGCAGGCCCTCGCGAGCGCGAAGGTCGCCACCCGCGAACAGCGCGACGAGATCGCCGAGCTGATCGGTGAGTTCAGGTTCACGACAAGCTTCGGCAAGACCCTCTCGCGGCTCATCCGCATGGGGATCGGCGTGCACCACGCCGGTATGCTGCCCAAGTACCGCCGCCTCGTGGAGCAGCTCGCCCAGCGCGGCATGCTCCGGGTGATCTGTGGCACCGACACCCTCGGCGTGGGCATCAACGTGCCCATCCGCACGGTTCTGTTCACCGCCCTCACGAAGTACGACGGCGTGAAGATGCGCCAGGTGCATGTGCGAGAGTTCCACCAGATCGCCGGGCGCGCCGGGCGGGCCGGCTACGACACCGCCGGAACCGTGGTGATCCAGGCGCCCGACCACGAGTCCGAGAACCTCAAAGCCATCGAGAAAGCCGGCGACGACCCGAAGAAGAAGCGCAAGATCGTGCGCAAGAAGGCGCCGGACGGATTCGTGTCGTGGGGCGAGCCCTCCTTCCGCCGCCTCGTCGACGCCGAGCCCGAGACCCTCAGCTCGAGCATGCAGATGACCGCTGCGATGCTCATCAACGTGATCGGGCGCGGCGGCGACGCCTTCGCCCATGTGCACTCGCTCGTGTTCGACAACCACGAGCCGTGGAAACGCCAGCTCGTGCTCGCCCGCCGTGCGCTCGGCATCTACAAGACCCTGCGCGAAGCCGGCGTCGTGGAGCAGTCCGCACGCGGTATCGACGGGCGCGAACCGAGCATCCGTCTCACCGTCGACCTGCAGGCCAACTTCGCGCTCAACCAGCCGCTGTCTCCGTTCGCCCTCGCGGCCTTTGAGTTGCTCGACCCCGACCCTGAGACGGGTCCCGGCCCGGGCACCGGCCATTACGCGCTCGACATGATCTCCATTCTCGAGGCCACGCTCGACAACCCGCGGCCCGTGCTGATGGGCCAGCAGTTCGCGGCGCGCGGCGAGGCCGTGAACGCGATGAAGCGGGAGGGCATCGAATACGACGAGCGGATGGCCCTCCTCGAAGAGGTCACGTGGCCGAAGCCCCTCGAAGAGCTGCTGAACTATACGTTCGAGACCTACAAGGCCTCGCAGCCCTGGATCGCGGACTTCGAGCTGAGCCCCAAGTCAGTCGTGCGGGACATGTACGAGCGGGCCATGTCGTTCGGCGAATTCATCGCGTTCTACAAGCTCGCCCGCAGCGAGGGTGTTGTGCTGCGCTACCTCTCGGACGCGTATCGGGCGGCCCGCCAGACGATCCCCGACGAGGCCAAGAACGAAGACCTCCTCGACCTGATCGAGTGGCTTGGCGAGCTCGTGCGGCAGGTGGACTCGAGCCTGCTCGACGAGTGGGAGGAGATGCTGCACCCGGATGCGGCCGAGCACGCCACCGAGGCGCACGCGATTCTGCCGCCCGCGCCGAAGCGCCTCACCACCAACGTGCGGGCGTTCCGCATCCTGGTGCGCAACGAACTGTTCCGCAGGGTGCAGCTCGCGGCCCTCGAGCACTACGACGAGCTGGGCGATCTCGACAAGGAACATGGCTTCACAGCGGATGTCTGGGGCGACAGTCTCGACGACTACTTCGCGGAACACGACGAGATCCTTACCGGGGCGAACGCCCGCAGCTCCGACCTGCTGCTCATCGAAGTGACACCCACACTGTGGAAGGTCCGGCAGATCCTCGACGACCCGGCCGGCGACCACGACTGGGGCATCAGCGCAGAGGTCGACCTCGAAGCCTCTGACGAAGCCGGCGAGGCCGTCGTGCGCGTGACGGCGGTCAACCGGCTCTAGCCGCGGCATCCGCTCCCGCTGCGCCCGCCCGGCACCGCGTCCTGGTACGGGAAGGGGCCGGTGCCGGATGCCAAACCAGGAACTGCCGATCAGGCGGAGTTGCGCCACACTATTTCGGTGTCGAGAAGAATGCCGCCAAGCTCGGCTGCCTCGCCGCGCAGCTGGCTGAGTACGGATTCCGCGGCGCGTTCGCCCAACCCGTTGGCGGGTTGGCGCACGGTCGAGAGCGGCGGCTGGCACCGTAACGCCCACGCGCTGTCGTCGAAGCCGACAATCCCCACGTCGCCGGGCACGCTGCGGCCGGCCTCCCTCAAGGCGTTCAGTGCGCCGGCGGCGATGGCGTCGGAAGCCGCAAACACCCCGTCGATGAGCGGATCCCGCGCGAGCAGGGCGCGCATTCCGTCACGCCCATCCGCGAAGGTATAGAGAGGGACGGCGGCCACCATGGACGGGTCGAAGCGGTCACCCAGGGCTTCCGTGAAGCCCGCCAGACGGTCGGTTCCGGAGTCGCGGTCGAGAGCAGCGACGATCATGCCGATTCGGCGTCGCCCGGTGCTCATGAGACGCTCGGTGATCGCACGCGCGGCCCCGTGGTTGTTGATACCGACGTAGGGTAGGTCGCGTAGATCTTGGGGGTGTCCGACAAAGGCCGACGGCAGGTCCAGACGTTCGATAACCGCCGTTATCGGGTCTTTTTCTCTGGCGGACACCACAATGACACCGTCAACGAAACCGCCACTGAGATACCGGGCCACGCGTTCGGTGTCGCGGTCTGATTCGATCACCAGGCTCACTAACTGGTAGTCCGCGCGCGAGAGCGCCGTATTGGCACCGAGCAGGATCTCGCCGATGTTCGGGTCCTCAAGGAATAGAGAGTGCGGCTCGTGCACGATAAGGCCGACGGCCTTCGAACGTTGCATGACGAGGTTGCGGGCGGCAGTGTTGGGCACGTAGCCGACCTTCTCGATTGCCGCCTCGATGGCGCTGCGTGCTTCTGCGGACACGTACGGTTCGTTGTTCACGACCCGACTGACTGTTCCGCGGGAAACGCCCGCTTCGGCGGCAACATCATGGATCGTCGCGCGCTTGCGCCGCCTCGGAGTGGTCACCATTTGATAACTGTACCGGGTGTCCAGCTTGACACCGGAGCGTGGGCCTACTTACTCTGTGTACGTTCACAGAAACTCATCGGGGAGTTATTAGCTCCGAAGCTGTGCACGTTCACAGAAGACGGAGCCGATGACTACCCCATCCATCACCCAGGTCGAGAGCGACCGTGCGACCCGGGCCACCCCGTTCGTACAATCCGGCATTTCCTACGGCTGTGATTACAACCCTGAGCAGTGGGGACCCGAAGTCTGGGCGGACGACGTGTTGCTGATGCAGCAGGCCGGGGTCGACCTCGTGGCCATCAACATCTTCGGGTGGTCGTCGTTGGAACCTCGTCAGGGGGAGTACGACTTTACCCTGCTCGACACCGTTATCGAACTGCTGCACGCTCATGGCATCCGGGTAAACCTCGGCACTGGCACATCATCCCCGCCACCGTGGCTCACCACCGCCCACCCCGAGATCCTGCCGCAGGCCGAAGACGGCACGACTCGCTATTCCGGCGGGCGCCAGGCCTGGTGCCCGAGCTCACCGGTATTCCGGGAGCATGCCCTGCGCCTCGTCGAACAGGTGGCACGCCGGTACGGCGCACACCCGGCCGTGGCGCTCTGGCACGTGTCCAACGAACTCGGCTGCCACAACGCCCTGTGCTACGACGACGACACGGCCGCGGCCTTCCGGGTCTGGCTCGAAGCCCGATATGGCAGCATCGCCGCCCTCAACGATGCCTGGGGCACATCGTTCTGGAGCCAGCGTTACGGAGCCTGGGCCGAGGTGCACACGCCGCGCCTCACCCTGTCCAGCCGCAACCCCGGCCAGGTTCTTGATTTCCACCGATTCAGCTCCGACGAACTGCTCGATTACTACCGGGCAGAAGAGTCCGTCATCCGTCGGCACAGTCGAGTGCCTGTCACGACGAACTTTATGGTCACCGCCCACATTCGCAATCTGGACTACTGGTCCTGGGCGTCCAAGGTCGATATTGTCGCCAACGACCACTACCTCGATCACCGCCTCAACGACCCGACCACTGAGCTTGCCTTCGCCGCCGATCTCAGTCGAGGCCTCGCCGATGGTGGTGCCTGGCTGTTGATGGAACAGGCGACGAGCGCCGTCAATTGGCAGCCGCTCAACGTTGCGAAGAATCAGGGAGAGATGACCCGCAACTCGCTCTCCCATGTGGCTCGCGGCGCGGAAGCCGTCTGCTTCTTCCAGTGGCGAGCATCCCAGCAAGGTTCGGAGAAGTTCCACTCCGCGCTTGTGCCGCACGCCGGAACCGATTCCGCTCTCTGGCGCGAGGTGGTCCAGCTCGGAGCAACCCTCGACCGGTTGAACGAGGTGATCGGCACCCGGGTCGTGGCTGATACCGCGATCGTGTTCAGCTGGGAGGCGTGGTGGGCCGGCGACAACGAGTCCCGTCCGTCTGTGTCGGTAACGTACCTTGATCAGGTGCATGCCGCGTATACCGCGCTGCACCGGCTTGGTGTCACGGTCGACATTGTGTCACCGGATGCCGATCTCAGCGGGTACCGACTCGTTGTCGTGCCGGCGCTCTACCTCGTGACCGATAGCCAGGCGGACCGGATTGCCGCATTCGTGGCCATGGGCGGCCACGCCTTGGTGACCTTTTACAGCGGAATCGTCGACGAAGACGACCGCGTCAGGCTGGGCGGCTACCCCGGCGCATTCCGGACACTGCTCGGAATCACCGTGGAAGAGTTCGCACCGATCGCGCCCGAGCTCGCCGTTCGCCTCACCGCGACCGCCGGAACCACGCTGACGGAGCGGGCCACGGGCACGCTGTGGAGTGAACGACTTCACCTGGCCGGGGCAGAGGCCGTCGCCCGCTACGCAGAAGGACCGCTGACGGACGTGCCCGCCATCACGCGCAACATCCACGGCGATGGAGCGGCCTGGTACCTCGCCACCGCACCAGACCCGGCCACCTACCGCGACCTCATGCGCACCATCACCGCGACGGCTGGGGTCACCGCCGCTGGGCCGGAGAACGACGGTCTGCTGGAGGTCGTGCGGCGGATCGGAGACGAACGAAGTTACCGTTTCATCATCAACCACGGGAATACCGACCGGGAACTGGACGCCCACGGAGTCGAGTTGATCACTGGAACCGACATCTCCCGCAGCCTGTGCGTACCCGCCGGCGCCGTCCGCGTCATAAGAGAGGACATCGTTTCATGAGCGCACCAGCCAGCGTGAAAGCGGCTGCGGGGAGCACGCTGCCCGGGCGAGGCGCGCCGGGTCGCCGCAAGACTCGTGTCGCGCATCCTGCGGCGATCGCGATCTTTATCCTGCCGTTTGCCGTGCTGTTCACCCTGTTCTACGTGCTTCCCATCGGCTACGCCGTCTATCAGTCGCTGCTCGTCATCGAGCGCGACGGCACCTTCGGAAAGGCCACCGAGGTATTCGGCGGTCTAAGCCAGTACATTCTGGTTTTCCAGAATGGCCCGTTCTGGGCGTCAATCGGGCGGGTGCTGAGCTTCGGTGTAGTGCAGGTTCCGGTCATGCTGGGACTTGCGCTGATCTTCGCGCTGCTTCTCGATTCCCCCCTGGTGCGTGGAAAACGCTTCTTCCGGCTCGCCTTCTTCGTGCCCTACGCCGTGCCCGGCGTCATCGCCGCGATCATGTGGGGCTTCCTGTACTCGCCGAATCTGTCGCCGTTCACAGCTATCACGAGCAACGTAGGTTTTCTGTCCGCTGACTTGGTGCTCTGGGCGATCGCCAACGTGGTGACCTGGGTGTATGTGGGCTACAACATGCTCATCATCTACTCGGCATTGCTCGCCATTCCCACCGAGATCTATGAGGCGGCGCGCCTCGACGGCGCGGGGCAGCTGCGCATCGCATGGTCGATCAAAATTCCCCTGATCATGCCTGCAATCGTGCTGACCGGCATCTTCTCCATCATCGGTACCTTGCAGCTGCTCGCCGAGCCGCAGGTATTCCGATCGTTCAGCTCGGCCGTGACCAGTACCTTCACGCCGAACCTGATGGTCTACTCCACCTCCTCGATCCCCAATGTGAACCTCGCTGCGGCATTCAGCGTCGTGCTGGCACTGGCCACCTTCGCGCTGTCGTTCACGTTCCTCAAGTTCACCCAGCGGAAAGCCGGCAAATGAGCCCCGTCACTAAGTCTCCTGCCCCCGCCCGCCCGTCCAAACGCCAGGCGACGTCCTCCAGAAGAGCAAAGGAGAGTCCGCTCTCCAGGGTCAGCGCCATGACGGTGATGCTCGTCTTCACGCTGTACTTCCTCGTTCCGATCTGGTGGCTGTTCGTTGCGGGCACCAAATCCAGTAGTCAGTTCACCAGCACCAACCCGCTCTGGTTCGCCGACATCAACCTGATCCAGAACATCACAAACCTGGTGGCGTACCGGGACGGGGTCTTTCTCACGTGGATGCTCAACAGTGCACTCTATGCCGGCGCCGGGGCGCTGCTGGCCACGCTGTTCGCCGGAATGACCGGGTACGCCCTCGCGAAGTACCGCTTTCCCGGCCGTGAACTGTTGTTCAATATCGTGCTCGGCGGGGTGCTCGTGCCGGCCACCGCGCTGGCCCTGCCGTTGTTCCTCATTTTCAGCCAGGTGAGCCTGACCAACACCTTCTGGGCCGTGTTCCTGCCCAGTCTGGTCAGCCCCTTCGGTGTCTATCTCACACGTATCTTTGCTGCAGCAAGTGTGCCCGATGAACTGATTGAGGCGGCTCGCCTCGACGGTGCGGGCGAGGTGCGAACCTTCTTCACCGTCTCGGTGAGGCTGATGTTCCCCGCCCTCGTCACGGTGTTCCTTTTTCAGTTCGTCGCGATCTGGAATAACTTCTTCCTGCCGCTGATCATGTTGCGCGACGAGACCCTGTTCCCGGTCACCCTCGGCCTCTACGCCTGGAACTCCCAGGTCAACCAGATCCCCGAATTGCGCGGCTACGTGCTCATCGGTGCGCTCCTCTCGATCATCCCGCTGATCATTCTGTTCCTGCTGCTGCAGCGGTTCTGGCGTAGCGGTCTCGGGGCCGGCAGCGTCAAGTAGCCCCTCTTCTCAATTTTCCGACCGCTTCGCCCCGCACGATCCTCTTCACCCGCACCACGTTCAATCCGAGAAAACCCAACAAAGGGAAATAATGCGAATCACGAAACGAGCGGCCACCGTTGCCCTGCTCACCGCTGCGACGGTCGCCCTGTCCGGTTGCTCCACCACTGCATCCACGACCGACACTGCCGGAGACTGCGCTCCGGCCGACGGAACGGTCAACCTGACGTTCACCTCCTGGATCCCCGGCATCGAAGACGTCGTCGACGTCTGGAACGAGGCCAACCCCGGCATCCAGGTGGCCGTCCAGACCGGTCCGAACGGCAACGGCGGCACCTACGCCAACTTCTTCAACCAGCTTGAAGCCGGCAACGCGCCGGACCTCGGTCAGATCGAATATGACGCCCTCCCCAACTTCCGAGTGCAGGACGGTTTGGTCAACCTGGCCTCCTGCGACGGCGTTATGGATGCGCAGACCGATTTCGTCGACTGGACCTGGGGCCAGGTCAGCTTCAACGAGGACGACGCCGTCTACGCGATCCCGCAGGATGCCGGACCCATGGCCATGTTCTACCGGGCCGATCTCTTCGCCGCGAACAACATCGCAATCCCGACCACATGGGCGGAGTTCGCGACAGCGGCCGAGCAGGTGCGGGCCACGGGCTCCTACATCACCAATTTCTCGCAGAGTGATATCAACCAGTTCGCCGGACTCGTCTGGCAGGCCGGCGGAACCTGGTTCGGCAACGACGGAAACGACTGGTCCGTCAACCTGACCGACGACACGTCCATAAGGGTTGCGGACTACTGGCAGGACCTGATCGACCGTGACCTCGTGTCGACCCAGCCGCCGTGGACAACGGAGTGGGACAACGCTTACAACACCGGTGCCGCCTGGACGTGGAACTCGGCGGCCTGGGGTGCGAACTCCATCGCCAGTGGAGCCCCCGACACCGCCGGAAACTGGGCCGTGGCTCCGTCCCCACAGTGGGTCGCTGGTGACGCCGCTAGCGGCAACTGGGGCGGCTCGTCCACCGCAGTCTTCACAGGTTCGGAACACCCGTACGAGGCCGCGAAGTTCGCCCTGTGGCTCAACACCTCCAGCGAATCCCTCACGCTCCTCAACGAGTCAGCAAACCTGTACCCGGCCGCCAAGTCCGGTCTCGAACTGCCCGTGCTCAAAGAGGGTGTGGAGTTCTACGGTGACCAGGCGATTTATGACGTCTTTGCGACGGCATCCAGCCAGGTCTCGCCCGACTTTGTCTGGGGTCCCACGATGACCCAGACGTACAACGACGTGTCCGACGGTTTCAAGGCCGCGGTGAGCGGTAACGGTACCCTCGCAGAGGCTCTAGCGTCCGGCCAGACCGCGACCATCGATGCGCTGAAGGCACAGTCGATCCCCGTGAAGGAATAACCGTTCCTGATCCGCTGACCTGACGATACGGCCCGGTGCGCCTGCACGGGGCCGTATCGTCAGGTCACCCCTGCATCACCGCGTCCCGATTGGAAGCACACCCATGATTCACTATCTCCGGGCCGCCGGCGCTGCCCTCGTTCTGGACGCGTCGGGCCCGGGTGTGCCCGTGCTCGTGCACTGGGGAAGTGATCTCGGCCTGCTCGATCCGGCCGACCTTGGCACCCTCGCCGCCTCGAGCATGCCGCCCGTCGGCCCCAGTTCCCTCGACGTGCCCGTGCGTTTGTCCCTCCTGCCCACTGCCGCAGAGGGGTGGAGCGGTCGGCCCGGCGTCGGGGGGTTTCGCACCGGCGTCGGCCAGAACGATCTTTCATTTGAGCTTATGTGCGTGCGCGAGAGCGGTGAGAACACGCTGGCAATCGAACTCGTGGACCGCAACGCTGCCGTCTCAATTCTCATCGACCTCGAACTGAGCAGGGAAGGCGTGCTCCGGCTGCGGAACACACTCACGAATACTGGCACCGGCTCATTCGAGCTGGCAGCGCTCGACGTCATCCTGCCCGTGCCCGACCGGGCGAGAGAGATCCTCGACTTCACCGGTTTGTGGAGCCATGAACGGCGGCCGCAGAGGAGTCTGCTCGGTCAGGGCCTGTGGAGCCGTGAATCCCGACACGGTCGTCCGGGGCACGATGACTCGTTTCTCACGGTGGTCGGCACCCCCGGTTTTGGTTTCCGGCAGGGCGAGGTGTGGGCCGTCCACGAAGCGTGGAGCGGCGATAAGCGGGTCTGGGGTGAGCGCAGCGCACTCGGCTACGCCGCGCTCGGAGCGGGCGAACTGCTCGATCCCGGCGAGATCAGCCTCGCCGGAGGAGAGAGTTACAGCGGTCCGTGGACAATCGCCGTGTATTCCGATGCCGGTCTCGATGGCCTGAGCGCACGGCTTCATCCGTGGATTCGGTCTTGGTCTACGCTCTCAGGACCGCGCAAGGTCGTGCTCAACACTTGGGAGGCCGTGTACTTCGATCACGACCTCGATACGCTCGGCCGCCTCATCGACGCTGCCGCCACGGTGGGTGTGGAGCGGTTCGTGCTCGACGACGGCTGGTTCTCCGGGCGCACCGACGATCAACGTGCCCTCGGCGACTGGTTCGTCGATGCCGCCAAATGGCCGTCCGGACTGCACCCGCTCATCGAACGGGTGCACGGGGCAGGCCTGGACTTCGGCCTGTGGGTGGAACCCGAGATGGTGAGCCCTGAGTCTGACCTCGCCAGGGCTCACCCGGATTGGCTGCTGGGGTCGGCCGCAGCTCCCACTTGGCGCGGCCAGCGGGTGCTCGACCTGGCCAATCCCGATGCCTTCGCTTACATGCTCGAAAGACTTACCGCGTTGCTGCGGGAGTACCCCATTGCCTATCTGAAATGGGACCACAATCGCGACTTGCTCGGCGGATCCGTGCACCGGCAGACGGTCGCCCTCTACGCTCTTATGGACGCCGTGCGCGCCGCACAACCTGGACTCGAGATCGAGTCCTGCGCGTCCGGCGGCGGTCGGATCGACCTCGGCATTCTGTCGCGGGTGGACAGGGTGTGGCCGAGCGATACCAACGACCCTCTTGAACGTCAGCAGATCCAGCGGTATACCGGTGTGTTGATTCCGCCGGAGTATCTCGGCGGGCACCTCGGTGCGGCTCTTGCCCACACGACGGGGCGCACTTCAGCGCTCGGTTTTCGACTCGCGACGGCCCTGTTCGGCAGCGCGGGAATCGAGTGGGACCTCACCGTGGCAACTTCGGCCGAGATGAGCCAGGTTCGGGACTGGATCACGGTGTACAAGCAGCGGCGGGCGTCGCTGCACAGCGGCGTGGTCGTCCACGCTGATGCGTCCGACCCCGCACTCGAACTCCATGGCGTCGTAGCCCAGGATCGTTCCACCGCAATCTACGCGCAGGTTGCCGTGGGAGCGCCGCGTGCCGCGCTGCCGGCACCGTTGCGGTTTCCCGGGCTGGCGCCCGAACGCCGCTACAGGGTCCGACAGTTGGCCGTCGGACCCGCGGCCCAGACCGTTCAGACCTCCCCGCCGGCGTGGCTGGACTCCGCAGCACGTGAGCTGATTCTCACCGGCGCGGTGTTGGGCCGCGTCGGACTGCCGGCGCCCCTGATCACGCCAGAACAGGCTGCCGTGTTCATTCTCGAAGCGGTTTTCTAGGGGCACAAGCGCGGCCGCTCTCCACGAAATCGACGGAGATTCGTGTCCCTGCATCCCCGTTTCGGGCAAAACCGGACCACTTCGCGCGAAATCTCCGTCGATTTCGCACGACAACGTGGTGGACGGATAACGTGACCGTATGGCATCCCACTCAGCACCCATCCGCACGGCCGTGATCGGGTTCGGGCTCTCCGGCCGCACCTTCCACAGCCCGTTCATCGCGGCGAACCCAGAATTCTCGCTCGATGTGATCGTCACCGGTAACCGCGCGAGGCGAGCGGATGCGGCCAGGCTCTACCCTAAGGCCCGGATCGTGGCCACGACGGCCGAGTTGTTCGAGCATGCGGCCGAACTCGATCTCGTGGTGATCGGTTCACCGCCGGCCACCCACGCCGACCTCGCCGACCAGGCCTTGGATGCCGGGCTCGCGGTCGTGGTCGACAAGCCCTTCGCAGTCACCAGCGACGAGGGGCGCGCCCTCGTGGAGAAGGCCGACCGGCTCGGCGCCACCCTCACCGTGTTCCACAACCGTCGCTGGGACGGTGACTTTCTCACTCTGCAGGCGCTCGTCGAGGCCGGCAGTCTCGGCGAGGTGCGGCGCTTTGAGTCGAGGTTCGAGTTCTGGAAGCCCGTACCACGCCCCTCGTGGAAGCTCGAGGCCACTCCCGACGACGGCGGGGGACTGCTTTACGACCTTGGCCCGCACCTGATCGACCAGGCGCTGGTGCTCTTCGGCTCGGTCGCCGACGTGTACGCTGAGGTCCTCACCCGCCGGGAGGGTGCCCTCGCCGATGACGACGTTTTCGTGGCGCTCACCCACGAATCCGGCACCACATCGCACCTGTGGTTGAACGGGCTCGCCGCCCAGCGTGCCCCGCGCTTTCACGTGCTCGGGTCGGAATCGGCCTACACGGTCTGGGGGCTCGACGGCCAGGAGGCCGCACTCAAGCAGGGCGCCGAACCCACGGATGCCGACTTCGGCGTGGCTGACGAGGCGGACTGGGGCCTTGTCGGCATCGACGGTGACCTCACGTCGTATCCCACAGAGCGCGGACGTTACGACCTGTTCTACGCCGACCTCGCGGACGCCATCCTGCGCGACGGCCCGGTTCCCGTCGACCCCCGAGACGCCCTGCGCGTGATCGAGATCATCGAGCGCATCCACGCCGCGCGGTAAGAGCGCATAACTCCTGCAAATCGGCACGGCCGAAACTGACTTCGGCGTGATTCCGCGGCCGAGGTCTGGCCGGCCCAGAATCTGCAGGAGTTACGTCAGGGGACCCTAGCGGGTGGTGGTCCAGTCGAGGTTGATGATCTGCTGCAGGTAGATTCGCTCACCGAGGCCCGGCACTGACGGGTTCATCGTGAGCATCATCTGCACCGGGATATTGAACCGCTGGGCGATGTCGAAAAAGGCGTCACCTTCGACGACGGTATACGTCACGAGCGCGCCGGCGGCGTTCGCGACGGCGGGGCCGCGGGCACCCGGCGCGGAGCCGAGGTCAACGGCCGGTCCCTGCGGCAGGGGCACCGGTTCGGCGTTCGGCACGAGGTCGGGTACCTCGGGGTTGGGGATGAGGGCAGGCTCCTCGGTGATCACTGGCTCGGGAGTTGGCGTGGGTGTCGGCGTCGGGGACGGCGAGGGAGTGGCCGTCGGCGTGAAAGTGACCGTTACGGCCGGTGTCGGCGTTCCGGCACAGCCCGCGAGCACGACGAGCAGCACCATCGCGGCAGACGTGACGCCGGCCCGATGTGCCCAGCGGTGTGACAGTGTGCGCAAAATAGTGACCCCCCAATTACCGTCTCGAGAATCGCCGTGCGCGACAAACGTGACGTGTTCCCACCCTAGAGGGTGCTGTTCTCCCGCGAATGACCCCTGTTCGGGGGTAGTTCAGCATTCGATCACGTTGACCGCGAGGCCGCCCTCGCTGGTCTCCTTGTACTTGGTCATCATATCGAGCCCGGTCTGGCGCATCGTCTCGATCACGGTGTCGAGCGACACGAGGTGCGTCCCGTCGCCGTGCAGCGCCAGCCGTGCGGCCGAGACGGCCGTCGACGAGGCGATGGCGTTACGTTCAATGCACGGCACCTGCACGAGGCCGCCGACGGGGTCGCACGTGAGCCCGAGATGGTGTTCCATCGCGATCTCGGCCGCGTTCTCCACCTGGCGGGGCGTTCCGCCGAGCACGGCGCAGAGCGCCCCAGCGGCCATGGCGCACGCCGAGCCGACCTCGGCCTGGCAGCCGCCCTCTGCTCCCGAGATCGAGGCATTGGCCTTCACGAGGGAGCCGATGGCCACAGCAGTCAGCAGGTATCGACGGATGCCCGCTGCATCCGCACCCGGCACGAAACGCAGGTAGTAGTGTCCGACGGCGGGGATGATGCCGGCTGCGCCATTCGTGGGGGCCGTCACAACCCGGCCACCCGAGGCATTCTCCTCGTTCACGGCGAGGGCGAACGCGTGCAGCCACTCGGTCGAGGTATCGCGGTCTCGCTGCGACTGGCCGTCATATTCCTCCAGGCGCATACGAACGGACGCCGCGCGGCGCTTGACCTTGAGACCGCCCGGCAGAGTTCCGGTGGCCTGCAAACCTGCCTCGACGCACACGTGCATTGCGTCCCAAATGGCGTCGAGCCCGGCGTTGAGCGCTTCCTCGCCGTGGATGGCTTCCTCGTTGCGTCGGGCCACCTCGCAGATGCCGATGCCGTGCTCGTCGCACCGGGCGAGCAGCTCCGCGCTCGACACGTAGGGGAACGGCTGGGCGGCGGCCGGGCGGGTCGCCACCTGGTCGTCGTCCTGGCGAATGAACCCGCCACCGATCGAGTAGAAGGTGTGCTCGAACACGGGAGCGGCATCCGCTTCACCCCAGGCCGAGATCGTGAGCGCGTTCGGGTGGCCGGGGAGGCGGGTGCGTGGTTCGAACCTGACGTCTGCGCGGCTGATCGGAATGGTGTGCCCGCCGAGGAGGGTGAGAGTCGCGCCCTCCTCGAGCCCGGCCCAGGCGTTGCGCACATCGTCGGGGTCGCAGGCCTCTGGCCTGAAACCGGCCAGACCCGCGAGCACGGCGTCGGGAGTGCCGTGGCCGAGGCCGGTGGAACCGAGGGACCCGAACAGGGAGCAGCGGATGCGCGTCACCTCAGGTAACCGGCCCGAATCGCGGAGGCGTTCGGCGAAGACGAGGGCGGCCCGCATGGGTCCGACCGTATGGGAGCTGGATGGACCGATCCCAATGGAGAAGAGGTCGAGAGCCGAGACGTACGCTGTCACCCCTCCATGTTACGGGGAAAGACGGGCCGGCTTGACAGGTGCCCACATGACTCAAGCCCCCCGCGACGAATCAGCGGGGGGCTCGAGAGCGCGAGGGACTGCTTGATTACGCGATGGTGAAGGTGATCGTGGACACGTAGGGGTTGACGTCGCTTGATCCGACCGTTCCGGAAAAGTTGGAGCGGAAGGCGTTCGCCGGCACCTCGAGGCTGTACTCGGGGGACAGAGTGTAGCTGCCCTTGCCGAGACTCGGAGAGGTGACGAGCGCCTGGGCACTCGTGCTCATGGTGACGGCGGAAGTGGAGGGGGCGGCGTCTGAGCCGCTGCCGGCGGTGACCGTGCCGGGAGTGATCACGAGGTTGCCGATGGGCAGGGTGCGCACCGTGGTGTCCGCGGTGCCGGCGGCGCTCGTGAAGTTCGTCGCGCTGGCGGAGAGGCTCCAGGCGGCGTTCGTGCCGCGGGCGTTCGTGACCGTCCAGCCGGTGGCCGTGCCGGTGGAGTACTGGCTGGTGGAGCCGTTGAGCGTGACACCGGTCATGGTGTCGGGGGCCGTAGCGAAGGCGGTGAGGAATCCGGCGGAAACCGTGGAGTTGATGTCGTCGGTGTTGGGCGTGGCCTGCGCGGGGGAGAGGGCGACGCTGAGCAGAATGCCGGTCGCTGCAATGATGCCGGCGGTCTTGATGAAAGCGTGCATTGTGATGTCCTCTTGCTTGGGTGCCGAAGCGGGCTGGTTGGCCCGGTTGGGCTGCCTGGTGGCGATAAATCAATAGTCACAGCCCTATCTCAAGGGCACCCGCTTGCTGGCGCAGGGTTCGATCAGGGTTTACGCAAGACTGTGCAGGGTTTAGCCTGAATCCACCGGTTGGCCTCTGATGAATTCTTGATTTGGGCGCGATCCTTTTTCGGGGTTTTGGGCTCGGTCGAGCTGTGGGCCTTGATGCCTGGGTGTTCCACTGGGGTTCCTGGTTGCGCCCGGTCGGGCTCGATGGTTAGGTGGCGGCGCGGCCGGGCGGGTTGCAAACGCTGGTGAACAGCGCCGACCAGCCTTCTTCCCAGGGCCAGCTTTCGGGCAGGTGCAATGTGACGCGTCGTGCCGACGTGGATACTCTGGCGGCGACGTTGATGAGTTTGCGGCGAACGGTCGCGGTGACGGCTTTTCCGAGGGCGGGATTGGCGAGGGTGCCGGCGGCGCGGGTGAGATTGAACGTGATGCAGGCCAGCACCAGCCAGGCGGCGTTGGCCGTGAATACGCCGGACGGGAAGTGCGCCATCGCCGACGCTTTCATGTCGGCGTTCAAATTTTCGATGATCGCATGGTGGCGGTGGGTTTTGTCGGCGTCAACGGTGTTCAGGGTGCTGGTGGTGAAGAACGCGTGAAAGCGGAACAGGTCGAAAAGGGTGCCTTGCCCGGCGGCGACGGTCTTGTTCAGTTCCGGGATGCGGCGCACGACGAGGCGTCCAGGGATTTGTTCGCTCTTCTTCTTGGAGCCGAACGCGGTGAAGGGGATTTCGGCGACTTCCGCGTCGGAGATCCACCGCCCGGTGGCGTCGTCGAAGATCGCATTGGTGTATTTGATCGGGGTCCACGCGGTATCGGGGATGGTGCTGATACCCGCTTTCACCAATGAATTCAGGCGTGCCGTGATCGAAACCATCGCCCCGGCACGGAGGGCAGCTTGGATGACGGCGCTGACGTAGTAGGCGCTGTCGGCTCGGAGGAGAAGCATTCCTTTTGCGGTTGGGCTGCGCAGTCGTTTCACGGTCGCGAGGGTGTCGGAGACGAATTTCTTTGCGCCGCGGGCGGAGTTGGTGGGGCCTTTGCGTAGCCGGGAGCTGACGATGATCGGAGCGGCCGATCCGGTGCTGACGATGGCGAGCAGGGCGTTGAGGCCGCGAACACCGGAGTAGCCAAACCCGGCGCCTTGCTTCTTATATCCGTGCACTTCCCTGATGGTGTCGTCAATATCGACCAGGGCGAGGTCGTCGATACCGGTCACGATCGGCGTGACGGCGCCGAGGTTCTGCAGCCACCGGGACGCGGCGGCGTCGAGCTGGCGGACATGGCCAAAAGCGAACGCGCGCAGGAACGATCCCAGGGTCGAGGGCGCATAGGTTCCGGTGAACAATTTCCGGAGAGCGCCGTGCCGGAGCACGGCCATATCGTCGATGGAGTCGGCGCCGGTGAGCATTCCTGCGACCAGTGCCAGCGCTTTCAGGCCGGCATTCGCGCCGAAGTAACCGGGCAGTTTCACCCACTCATCGACCAGCGCGCCGAGGCCTGTTTTCTCGGCCAGAGCCATCGTGGGCACCAGTCCGGCCGACGACACGAGATTGGGGTCGTCGAAGGATGCAGAAAAGGACCGGTGAGTGTGAGAAAGTTGCATCTACGAGATGCCTCCTTGATCGTTGAATAGTTTGTCTAAGTAACAACTATTTTAGCTGATCAGAGGGGTATTCTCGGTTTAACGCGCCGTCAGAATCTGAGGTCGACCGGTGGATTCAGGTTTAGGAGATCGTGAAGGTCAGCACAGACACAAAGGGGTTGAGCGCGGAGTCGTCGACGACGCCGGAGAAGTTGGATCTGTAGGCGTTCGGCGGAATCGCCAGGCTGAAGGAAGGCGTGAGGAGGTAGATTCCGCGGTGCGACCCCAAGGCGGTGATGAGCGCTTGCGGCGAATTGGACAGGGCAAGCGTCGGGGCCGAAATGCCGCCGACAGGGTCGGATCCCGAGCCAGCTGAGATCGTGCCCGGCGTGATTGACAGGCTGCCCACGCTCAGGGTGCGCGGCACCAGCTCCACAGTTCCCGCGGCGCTCGTGGGGGTTGTCGCCTCCACCGAGACTGTCCACGAGGCACCCGAGCCACGGGCATCCGTAATCGTCCACTCGGTAGAGTAGCCCGTGGAGTACTGGGTTGACAGGCCGTCTAGTGTCACGGGCGACAGGGTGGCACCCGCCGTCACCACCTCAAGGGGGCCGGGGACCGGATCTGGATCGGTCGAGGTGGCAGAATCCAGCGCGATGGCACCGTTGAGGGTGAGCGCTCGACCGGTGAAAGCGCACCCCGCGCCGATTGAGATGGCGGCGAAACCGAGTACTGTTCCGCGAAAAACGGATGCCGCCCCTAGTGAGACCGCGCCCGTCACCTGCCAGAACACCCGGGAGGCTTGCGCCCCGTTCACGAGGGTGATGCTGCTGCTGGCGGCCGTATTGAAAGCGGCATTCACCTGGAAGATGAAGACGGCATTCGGGTTGCCTTGGCCGTCGAGGGTCAGCCCGGCGCTCACCGATACCGCCGCCGCGGAACGGTACACCCCGGCCGTGAGGGTTTGGCCGGCCAGATCACCGGCGATGGCCCCGGAGGGCGAGCGCGCGAGGGCGTCGCTGTACGCTACCTGAAGGGCAGACTGAGCCTGTGCAGCGGCGGTGTCCCCGGCATGCGTCTGGCCCGTGATGACTCCGGGAGGAAACCCCGTGATGGCCACGCCTGGGCTCGTGCCCACATCGCCGTTCACCGTGGAGGTGCTCGTATTCGCCACCGAGGTCGACGCGAGCAGGGTATAACTACGGGCCGCTCCGAGGGCTATCGTCGCCTCGGTGGTCAGAGTCGTCGCGTTGAGTGAAATCGCCCCGGCCGTGGAAAGCGCCCGCCCGATGAAGCCGCTACTGTTTCCCACAGTGATGTCGCCTTGGCTGAGCATGGTGCCTGTGAACGCCGAGGCCGCGCCGAGCGACACCGAACCGGCCACGCGCCAGAAGACGCGTGACACCTGGGCGCCGTTGATGACCCGCACAGTGCTTCCTGCCGCCGTCGTGAGCGTTGAATCCAGCTGCAGAATAAAAACGGCGTTCGCGTTGCCCTCGCCGTCGAGGAGCAGATCGCCCGTAAGAGAGAGCGCCGTGGTCGACGCGTAGACCCCGGCAGTGAGGGTGCGTCCGCCAAGATCTCCTGACAGGGTCGCCGTGGGAGTGCGGGCGCCGGCATCCGCGTACGCCGTGGTCAGATCGGCCTGCGCTTGTGCGGACTGGCTGTCATTGACATGGGTGCTGCCGCTGGTGATTCCCGGAGGGAAACCGGTGAGCACCGTGCCGGGGCTCACTCCCACGTTTCCGGTGAGCGTTGTGGCGCCGGAATTAGAAACGGATGTGCCGGCGAGTGCCGAGTAGGTCCCCGCCGTTCCGAGCTTGACAGCCGGTTCAGGCAGAATGACGCTCGTGTCCAGGGCGAGCGCCGCGGTGAGGGAGAGCGCCCGTCCGACCACGGTGCAGCCGGCGCCGATCGAAATCGCGGCGAGACTCATGAGCGTGCCGGCGAAGCTCGCCGATGCGCCCAGGGTGGCCGCGCCGACCACCTGCCAAAACACCCTGGAGGACTGTGCCCCGTTCATCAACACGATGCTGGAGGCGGCGGCCATCCCGAAGGCCGCGTCGATCTGGAAGATGAAGACCGCGTAGGGATCGCCCTGGGCATCGAGGGTGAGGGACGAGCTGATCGAGACGGCGGCTGCCGAGTGGTAAACCCCCGGTGTGAGGATGCTCCCGCCGAGGTCTCCGGCGATTGTGCTCGTGGGCACCTGCGCGGCCGTGGCGGTATAGGCGAGCAACGCGTCCGCCTGGGCCTGGGCGGCCGCAGAATCGCCGGGGTGCACGTCGCCGGTGACGATCCCGGGAGGGAACCCTGTCACGGCGAGCCCCGGATACGCCCCGATATCACCGCTCACTGTGGAGACCCCGGTGTTGGCCACACTCGTTCCGCCGAGGAGGGAGTACGTCGCCGCCGTGCCTAGATCCACTACGCTGCCCACCGCACGGGCAGGCGAAGTCCCTGTCGTGCCCTGGAGCAACAGGATGACAATGAGCGCGAGAATCGGGATGCCGGGCCGCCGCCCGGCGTAGGGGCCGGGAGTGTACATCAGCTGGGGGGCGCGAGCTCCTCAGCCGGTACGGAAGTGGAGACGGCCACCTGGGCGAAGGCTCTGCGGGCTCGCCGCACGAACAACAAGGCACGCCAGATGCCGAAGACGAGGGCGGCCAGCGCCAGGACCATCACGAGAATGAACCACCAAGGGGCGTACACGAAACTCGTGCCGACGAGTTCGTCGCCGGCTTCGGAGCTGAGCGCGGCCTCGGCGTTTCCGGCCTGCAGGAATGGGGCCGGCGTGAGGGTGGCTTCCAGATCGAGCGTCGCCCCCGGCAGGATGCTCTCGGGAGTCGCGAAGTCGAGCGTGGCGGTGGCACCAATCCAGCCGCTCACATCGAGTGTGGCCGTGGGATAGAGAATTGTATTGCCCGTGTTCGTGATGGGTAGCGTGAACGTCACGCTTTCACCGCCGCGCGTCCAGCCGAGATCACCGTGGGTCAAGGTGGACACGGCCGTGCCAGCCACAGTGAGGTAGATGCGCACGCCCTGGCGCTGAATGACGTCGAGCCGCAGTGCGGCATCGCCGCCCGAGCTGGTGGTTTCCCCCTGTACTGCCGCACTCTCGATGATCACGCCTCCGGCATAGTCGCCGGGGGTCGCGTTCTCGGGCACGCTCAGCCGGAACGGAACCGTGAGCTGGGAATTCGCCGGGATGGTGATGGAGTCCGCACCCAGGCTGACCCAGGCGCCGACGCCGGTTCGGGTATCGGCCTGCGCCGCGAGCGCGAAAGCGCCCTGCGGCGTGCTCTGGCCATCGACTGCGTAGTTCAGCAGTGTGACGGGTTCGGCACTGTGGTTGCTCACAATCGCGTTAGCGTCGATTGCCGCCCCCGGAGCCAGGTTGATGTGGAAGAAGTCGGATTCAAGCTCGGGACGGATGCCGAGTGTGCCGTCATCGACGGCGGCCGCCGGAACGGCGCCAAGGCTGATCAGGAAGGGGGAGAGGGCAAGTACCGCCACGAGCAAGGCCGCCCTGGGCAGTGCCAGGCGCCGGGAAGCGCGCGGTCCAGTGCGCGAGGAGCTCATGGTCATGAGAAAACCCTAACTGAGAAAGTGCGAAATACCCCCTGAATGGGAGGGTTTGGTGCCGCATCGGAATGGTGACTACGCGATCGTGATCGTGAGGACTGTGACGAAAGGGTTCAGGGAAGAGTCTGCGATGGTTCCCGCGAAGTTGGAGCGGTAGGCGTTGGCCGGAACGGCCAGGCTGAATGTGGGCGTGAAGACGAACGTTCCCGTGCTCGCCGCAGGAGCGGAGATCAGTGGCTGCGACGCCGCAGAGAGTGCCAGCGGCGCCGCACTGATGCCGGACGGCTGACCGCCGCCGGTCGTGATGCCGCCGGGCGTGATCGTCAGGTTGCCCACCGGCAGGGTCCTGGGTGCGGTGTCCACTGTTCCGGCCGCGCTCGTCGGGGTGGTCGCGCTCACGGACACCGTCCAGGGGGCGGCGTCTGCCCGGCTGTCCGTGACGCTCCACTGCGTTGACGTTCCAGTGGAAAACTGAGTGTTCGTGCCGTTCAGGGTCACGCCGGCCAGCCCGGCTCCCGCCGTCACCGCCGTGAGTGAACCCCAGTACTCCATCGGAGCCGAGAAGGTGTTGCTGTCGAGCGTGACGGCGCCATTGACTGCGATCGCGCGCCCCTCGATGGACACGCCGGTGGTGACGGTGATCGACGCGAACGCGAGAACGGTGCCTGCGAGGGCCGAATTCGTGCCCAGGGTCGCCGAGCTTCCGATGAGCCAGTAGACGTTGGCGGCTCGGGCCCCGTTCACCAGCTCAATCCGGCTGTTCGAGGCTGTCGTGAGGGTCGATCCGATCTGGAAGACGAACCTGGCGTTTGGGTCGCTCTGAGCGTCGAGGGTGAGGGTGCCGCTGAGCGCGAGGGAGCTGGCCGCGGTGTACACGCGCGGCGTGAGGGTCTGGCCGACGAGGTCTCCCGAGACCGATCCGCCCGAGGGGAGCGCCACTCCTTCCTCATACGCGAGCGACGCATCGACATGGGCCTGGGCCGCCACGCTCGGGGACACGGCCGTTCCGGTCGGGAATCCGGACACGGCGGTGCCGGGGCTCACGCCGAGTTTGCCGGCCAGGGTCGTGACTCCGGTATTGGTGACGGTCGATGCGCCGAGAACCGAGAAGTCTGCCGCCGAGCCGAGGGAAAGGGGGCTGCCTGACGCGTAGGCCGGTTCGGCGCCCCACTCAGCGGTGCCGAGGGCCGTGCCGCCGAGCAATGCCATACCGACCAGAAGCGCTGCTGCCACCGTGAATCCGCGCATGGACGTTCCTCTGGCTCGCTGTTTCGGATGGTTGACCAGCCCATTCTCACACGCGCCTTGAGACGCTTGTGTCGCCTGGCGCAGGGTTGAATCAGGGTTTGCGCAAGGTTGTGCCCTGCGGCCCACCGTCGCTAAGCGATGGTGAAGACTATCGTCGACCTGTAGGGATGCACGCCGTCATCACCGACGTTCGAGCGGAAGGCGTTGGCGGGAATCGTGAGGCTGAAGACTGGCGCGGGAACCGTGAATGAACCCTTGGCGCCGGTCGTCCCGGAGGGCGAGGAAACCAAGGCCTGGCTGCTCGTGGACATGCGTATCTCGCCCGTGTGGGGGGCGGCATCGGCGCCGTCTCCGCTGATCACGGTTCCCGGTGTGATCGTGAGGTTGTCCGCGGTGATCACCCGAACGTCGAGTTCCCCCGGAGAAGTGCCCGGGGCGCTGACAAAATTCGTAACGGATGCCGACAACGTCCAGCCGGCTCCGGTTCCGCGAGCGTCGACGACGCTCCAGGCCGTGGCCGTACCGTGTGAGACCTGACTGCCGATGCCGAGGATGACAGCGGACATTCCCCGCGGGACTGACACGGACGTCACGAGTTCTCCGGAGACGACGCTGACCTGGACGGTGTCCGTTTCCTCCGCCAGGGCGACGGCGGGGGAGATCACCAGCAGAGCGGCAAGCGGCAGGCTCGCACAGAGCATTCCGGTACGCATGAACGGCCCCCAGGCACTCGGTCGGCTTGCGTCGACTGTCGTTGCCGGCGGGCCCGCGGCCCTGACTTGTTTCGGCGTGTCAGGATCGTAGCACGGCACAACGGTGTTGCGTGACCTGAACGGGGGTCAGCACCGGATTGCCTACCGAATGGCCTTTCGCGCCGTGATTTGTCCGGTGTCAAAGCCGAGCAGGTGCAGCCCGCCGTGGAAGCGGGCGTGCTCGATCTTGATGCAGCGGTCCATCGCCACGGTGAGTCCCTTCGACTCTCCGTATTCCGCCGCCTCCTGGTTCCAGATGCCGAGCTGAACCCAGATGGTCGGGGCGCCGATGGCGAGGACCTCATCGATAACGGCGGGGATATCGCTCGCCCGGCGGAAGACGTCGACGATGTCGGGCACCTCCGGGAGCGAGGCGAGGGAAGGATAGGCCTTTTCGCCGAGGATCGTGTCGGCATTCGGATTGACGAAGTACACCCGGTAGTCGGTGGACTGCTTCAGGTAGGTGCCCACGAAGTAGCTCGACCGGGCGGGATTCGCTGAGGCGCCCACGATGGCAATGGACTTCGCGGCGCGCAGGATCTTGAGGCGAGCCTTGGCGTCGGGTCCCTCCCACGTGCGCTGGCTCTTCAGCAGCTTCGCGAGGGGCGAGTCCGCGGGCACCGAACAGCTCAGGCCGTTGACGAGGCGCACCGTCTCGGCTGCGTGTGCGATTGCCTCGGTCACAGTGCACCTCCAGTGGCTCGGGTCAGAGCCTGGTCGAGATCGTAGATGATGTCTGCCACATCTTCAATGCCTACGCTGATGCGCACGAGGCCGGGCAGCGCGCCGGCCGCCACGAGCTGCTGCTCGTTTAGCTGCGCGTGCGTCGTCGACGCCGGGTGGATGACGAGAGTCTTGGCGTCCCCGATGTTGGCGAGGTGGCTGGCCAGGTCGACCGACTCGATGAACGTGCGTCCGGTGTCGCGGCCGCCCCTCACACCGAAGCTGAAGACCGAACCGGGGTCTTTGGGTAGGTACTTCTTCGCGCGTTCGTGGTGCGGATGGCTCGGCAGGCCGGCCCAGTTCACGTAGTCGATGCGCGGATCGGCGTCGAGCCACTCAGCCACGGTGCGGGCGTTGTTGATGTGCGCCTGCATGCGATACGGCAGCGTCTCCACGCCTTGGGCGAGCAGGAAGGCGGAGTGTGGGGCAAGTGTCGGGCCGATGTCGCGCAGCTGCTCGGAACGCAGGCGCGTGAGGAAGGCGTACTCGCCGAAGTTGCCCGACCACTCCAGGCCGCCGTAGCTCGGAACCGGCTCGGTGAACAACGGGAACTTCTCGCTGTCCCAGTTGAACCGTCCGCTCTCCACGACCACGCCGCCGAGGGTCGTGCCGTGCCCGCCGAGGAATTTGGTAGCGGAGTGAATCACGATGTCGGCGCCCCATTCGAGGGGGCGGCAGAGGTACGGCGTGGCGATGGTCGAGTCGATGATGAGCGGAATGCCGGCGGCGTGGGCGACGGCGGCGAGTCCTTCGATGTCGGCGACCTCGCCCGAGGGGTTTGCCACGGTTTCGGAGAAGATGAATTTGGTCTTCTCGGTGATCGCCGCGGCGTAGTCGGCGGGGTCGGCGCTCTGCACGAAAGTCGTGTCGATTCCGAAACGACGCAGGGTGACGTCGAGCTGGGTGATCGAGCCGCCGTAGAGGTTTGCGCTCGAGACGATGTGGTCGCCCGCACCGGCGAGGCTCGAGAAGGTGATGAACTGGGCGGCGAGTCCGCTCGAGGTAGCGACGGCACCGAGTCCTCCTTCGAGGCTCGCGACGCGTTCCTCGAACGCGGCCACAGTGGGGTTGGCCACGCGGGAGTAGATGTTGCCGTACTTCTGCAGGGCGAACCGCGCGGCGGCATCCGCCGTGTCGTCGAAGACGAAGGCGCTCGTTTGGTAGATGGGCAAGGCGCGGGCGCCGGTTACCGCATCGGGGATGTTGCCCGCGTGAATTGCACGCGTTGAGAAGCCATACTCGCGATCTGCCATGAATCCACGCTATCGGGCGTGACGGCGGCGCGCGCGCCAGTGCGTAACCGGGCGAAACTCGCCCCTGCCAAGTCGGCCCGAATGTGACAGTCTTAGCTGAAGGCTCTCAGCGGGCCTCCGGACGAGGGATCAGTACCCGGCACGCGACAAGACTGGCCATTGGGAGCACTGTCATGTCCTGGTTCATCCTTATCGCGTCCGGAATTCTTGAAGCCGTCTGGGCGACCGCCCTCGGCAAGTCAGAGGGATTCACCAAACTGTGGCCGTCCGTCGTCTTCGGTGTCACCCTGCTTCTGAGCATGGGCGGCCTCGCGCTGGCCATGCGTGACATTCCCATCGGCACCGCTTACGCGATCTGGGTGGGAATCGGCGCGGCCCTCACCGTGACCTGGGCAATGGCCTTCGGCGGCGAGCCCACGTCGGTGCTTAAGGTGCTGCTCATCCTCGGCCTGATCGGCTGCGTCATCGGGCTCAAGCTCGTCGACGACAGCCACTGACGCCCGGCGTCGACTAGCCGAGGTGGACCGCGCCGTAGGCGAGGGCGGCCACGAGCACCCAGGACAGTAGGCCCACCACGAGTGCGCGCCAGCCGGTGCGCACGAGCGCGAGCAGCCGCACCGCGGAACCGAGCCCGAACAGGGCCATGGCGAGCAGGGCGGTTTGCACAGCGTCGGCCGCTTCCAGCACGGGTGTCGGCAGCGGAACGACGCTGGCCAGCACCACCGTGGCGATGAACCCGACCACGAACAGGGGCATGAGCGGGGTTTTAGCGGGGGAGTCACCCGTCGGAGTGGGGCGGCGGCGTTCCACGACCGACGCCACTGCCACGATAGGGGCGAGCATGAGCACGCGGGTGAGTTTCACGACGACGGCGATGGCCAGGGCGGCCGGGCCGGCCACCTGGGCCGTGGCCACGACCTGGCCCACGTCGTGCACCCCCGCGCCCACCCAATGCCCGAATTCTGCCGGTGACAGGCCGAGCGGATGCCACAGCGCCGGCAACACGGCGATCGCGAGGGTTCCGCACAGGGTCACGAGCGCTATGGACGTGGCCGCGTCCTCGTCCTTGGCTTTCACCACGCCGCTCATCGCTCCGATCGCCGAGGCGCCGCAGATGGAGAAGCCGCTCGCGATCAGCAACGGCTGATGCCCCGGCAGGCCGAACAGACGGCCGAGGCCCAGGGTGCCGGCGAACGTGACGAGAACGATAACCACCGTCGTGGCAATGGTGACCCAGCCGAGCCCCGCGATGTCCCCGAGGCTGAGCTTGAGCCCGAGGAGCACGATACCGAGGCGCATGAACCGTTGGCCGGCCACGGACAGGCCCGGGGCGAGCGTGCCCGCGAGCGGGCGGCGCAGCGCGGGCAGCTGGCCCGCGATGATGCCGAGAACGACGGCGATGGTCAGGAGGGGAGCCGCCGGAATGAGGGAGTGCAAGGCCCAGGAGAGCAGGGCGGCGGCGGCCGCGACGAGCACGCCAGGCAGCCACATGGGTTCAAGCCTAATACCCGGTCGGGCAGCCGCCTCGGGGCACACAAAAGCCGCTCCCCCCGGTAAGAGAGGAGCGGCTCGGTGCGTGCAGGCGCTACCGGTAACGGAACCGGGCCACCATGGGGCAGTCGAACGGGTCGCGGGCGGCGAGGCCAACCTTGTTCAGGTACTCGATGACGATGCCGTACGACTCGAAGACGCCGGTCTCGGTGTACTTGATGTTGTGCGACTCGCAGTATTCCTTGGTGATTTCCTGGGCCTTGCGCAGGTGCGGGCGGGCCATGTTCGGGAACAGGTGGTGCTCAACCTGGTAGTTCAGGCCGCCCATATACGTGTCGATGAAGGTGCCACCGCGAATGTTGCGCGAGGTGAGAACCTGGCGGCGCAGAAAGTCCACCTTGCTCTCGGCGGGCAGTTGCGGCATTCCCTTGTGGTTCGGGGCAAACGACGCCCCCATGTAGACACCGAACACGGCGAGCTGAACACCGATGAAGGCGAACGCCATGCCGAGCGGCAGAAAGAAGAAGATCACAGCGACGTACAGCACGATGCGCGTGACGAGCATGGAGATTTCGACGGCGCGGCTGTCGACCTTGTGCTTGCCGAAGACAGTCTTGAAGCCCTGCACGTGAAGGTTGAAGCCTTCGAACATCAAAAGGGGAAAGAAGAGATAGCCCTGCTTGCGTGTGACGAACGACCCGAGCCAGCTGACCTTCGCGGCGTCTTCCTCGCGGAACACAATGAAGTCGGGCTCGATGTCGGGGTCTTTGCCGATCACGTTGGGGTTCGCGTGGTGGCGGCTGTGCTTGGTCATCCACCAGGCGTAGCTGATTCCCACGAACAGGTTCGCGAGAATGCGGCCGGCCCGGTCGTTTGCTTTGCCGGACTGGAAGACAGCGCGGTGCGAGGCCTCGTGGGCCAGGAACGCGAACTGCGTGAAGATAATGCCGAGGGCCGCGGCGATGAGCAGCTGGTACCACGTGTCGCCGAGCAGGACGAAGCCGGTCACGGCTCCGCCGGTCGCGACGACCAGGATCGAAAAGACCATCCAGTAGAAGCCGGTGCGTCGTCCGAGGAGGCCCAGATTGCGCACAGTGTGCAGCAACGAGGAGTACTCGCTCGTGGGGTTCTTCTTGTCTCCACCCGGGCGGGTCCGAATAATGCGGACCGCGGGTGCGGCGGTAGCTTCCGACATGAGGCCTTTTTTAGACGTAAGACTTCTCAGTCGGGGTATGAGCAATTACTCGTAAAGCAGATACGGTCAGTCTATGGTCGGGACCCCACCCAACACCAAGTTTTCACACACTATTCTCAGTCATTATATGCCATTTTCAGAATATATCAAGCCCTATTCATCGCCAACTGGGCATCCAGGTGTGTAGCTGCCAGAAGGCGAAGGAGGTCTGCGTGCCTGTCCAGAGCGGATAGAAGAAAGCGCTGGTCAGGACGGCTAAGACGAGGAAAACTATCACGATTCGACGGCCGATAACGACTCGGCCGGGGTTCGGTATGCGCTGGGTGGGATGAGGAATCAGGCCCAGGAAGCGACCCATCACAAAGGTGAGGCCCAGAAGAAGGTATGGCTCAAAGGCGATCGTGTAGAACTGGAATACGGTGCGGTTGAGGTACATGAGCCAGGGAAGGTAGCCGGCGACCATGCCCATCATGATGAGTCCGACCTGCCATTCGCGGTACCGGGCCAGGCGATACACGAGGTAGAACAGCGCGGCCGTCGCGGCCCACCAGATGAGAGGATTGCCCACAGAGGTGATGGCGGCCGAGCAGGCGTCGCTCGCGCAACCGTCCTCGCCGCGGCTCGTGCCCACGTAGTACATGCTCGTGGGGCGAATCATGAACAGCCACGTGAGCGGGTTGGCCTGATACGGGTGCGGCGTGGACAGGCCCACGTGATAGGTGTATGCCGCCACCTGATAGTGCCAGAAGCTTTGGATGGTGTGCGGGACCCAGGCTAACGGGCCCGTCCACGCGGCGCCAAGGGAGTCGGCCCACTCGCGGTAGAAGCCCCCGCGCGTGACGAGCCACCCCGTCCACGACACGACGAAGGTGACGAGGGCGATCGGCACCAGAAGCAGGAGATTCGCGGGGGCCTGCTTGAGTATCGCGGCGCTTGCCCAGAACGACACTCCGGCACGACGCCTGGCGAGGGCATCGACGACTACCGTGTACAGGCCGAACGCGGCCAGAAAATACGCTCCGGACCACTTCACCGAACAGGCCAGCCCGAAGGCGAGCCCCGCCGCGAGCAACCACGGGCGCCACCAAAGCGTCGGGCCCCAGTGCGGATCGAGCCCGGCGGCCCGGCGGCGTTCCAGCCACGCACCGAGTCTGCGCTCATGCCAGGGTCGATCCAGCAGAATGGCGCCGAAACCGAGCAGGGCAAAGAACATCACCGAGTTGTCCAGCAGGGCCACCCGCGACATGACGATGGCGTGACCGTCGATCGCGAGGAGGAATCCGGCGATCGTGGCGAGGGTCAGCGAGCCGAACAGCCTGCGGGCCACCAACATCAGCACCACGACTGCCAGGATGCCGATCACCGCGGTGGAGAGGCGCCAGCCCCAGCTGCTCTCGGGGCCGGTGGCGGCCATTCCGAGGGCGATGAGCCACTTTCCGAGCGGTGGATGCACAACGAAGGAAGGATCCGTCGTGAACACGTCGGTCTGGCCGCCTGAGAACAGCGCATCGGCCCCGTCAGGCCAGGTGGATTCGTAGCCGTTGTTGAAAAGGGTCCAGGCATCCTTGACATAGAAGGTCTCGTCGAAGACCAGGGAGTGCGGGGTGCCGAGATTCCACAGGCGCAGCACAGCGGCCACAACGACCACAAGGATGGGGGCGGCCCACCGGACCCATCGACTAGTAGCGAGCACCTGTCCATCGTAGTGAGCGCGACTGCGTAGTGATCGGCGGGCCTGAGAGAATGAACTCATGATCATCCTCGCCGCCACACCGATCGGAAACCTCGGGGATGCCTCCAGGCGTCTGGTCGAGGCGCTCACCACCGCCACAGTCGTGGCGTCCGAAGACACCAGGGTCACCATCCACCTGCTCAAGGCGCTCGGAATCGAGAACCGTCCGCGACTGATCAGCCTTCACGACCACAACGAGCGGGGCAAGGCCGCCGAGCTGGTGGAGTTGGCCCGCGACACCGACCTGCTCGTGCTGAGCGACGCGGGCATGCCCACGGTGTCCGATCCCGGGTTCCACCTCGTGGACGCGGCCGTCTCGGCCGGCGTCGTCGTGTCGGCGTTGCCGGGGCCGTCGGCAGTGCTCACGGCCCTTGCGGTTTCCGGGCTGCCCACCGACCGATTCACGTTCGAAGGCTTCCTGCCCCGCAAGCACGGCGAACGCGTCGGAACACTGCGCGAGCTCGTCGCGGAGCGTCGCACCATGGTGTTCTTCGAATCTCCCAATCGGCTCGCGGCGAGCCTGACCGACCTCGCGACGGTGCTCGGCGCCGACCGCCGGGTCGTCGTGTGCCGGGAGCTGACCAAGTTCTACGAGGAGATCAAGCGCGGCACCGCAGCCGAGCTGGCCGAGTGGGCGGCCCTGGGCGTGCGCGGCGAGATCTGCATCGTCGTCGCCGGTGCCGAGCGTCAGGTGTTGAATCTGGAAGACGGGGTGCGCGAGGTGCTGGTGCTGGTGGCCGGCGGCATCCGCTTGAAGGAGGCGGCGGCCGATGTGTCGGCCGCGAGCGGTCTCGGCAAGCGTGAGCTGTACGAGAGCGCCCTGCAGGCGAAGACCGGAAAGGTTTCTTCGATGCCCGACAGGTCGGACTTCCCCCTGGGCTAGCCCTCGCGGGACCGGACGAACGGCGGTATTCTCACAGTGCGATTCTGCGCGGTACATTTCTGCGCAGCAGTTCTGCCGTGACGGTCGGAGGTTCCGATGCCATACCGGGTGCAGTTCTCCGAATACGGGGGACCGGACGTTCTCGAACTCGTCGATATGCTCAAGCCTGTTGCGGGGCCCGGTGACGTCGTTGTGGAGGTGCTGGCCGCCGGCCTCAACCCTGGCGAGTCGAGCATCCGTGAAGGTCGGTTTGCCCTTGAGCGGCCGGTGCGGTTTCCCCAGGGGCAGGGCAGCGACTTCGCTGGTGTCGTCGTCGGGGTCGGCGACGGTGTCGAGACGTGGCACCTCCACGACGAGGTGCTCGGGCACACAGTGCGGGCGGCGCAGGCGAGCTACGTTGCCGTGCCAGAGGGGAACGTCATCCGCAAGCCGTCCGGGTTGCCGTGGGAGATCGCCGGGAGCCTGTTCGTAGCCGCCGCGACAGCGTGGCAGGCCGTGCAGGGCGTCAACCCCGGACCGGGGCGAACTGTCCTCGTGCATGCCGCAGCGGGCGGTGTGGGAGGAATCGCCGGACAGCTGTGCAAGCTGCGCGGGGCCACGGTCATCGGCACGTGCAGCAGGACGAGCTTCGACTACCTGCGGCAGCACAGGATCATCCCCGTGGAATACGGCGCAGACCTCGATTCCGAACTCGCGCGGGTCGCACCGGGAGGAATCGATGCCGAGCTGAACCGCATGGGCGACGACGCGCTCGTCACTGTGAACTCCACCGATACCGTCGTGCTCGAGCGGATCGCGTCGATGGTCGCCAATCATCAGATTTCCATCCCACTCGCAGCGGTGTACCCACTTGAACGCGTACAGGACGCCTACCGAGAGCTTGAGGCCGGCCACGCCCACGGCAAGATCGTGTTGAGCCTGGAACCTGTCTACTACCGGCATCAGAAGGTGCAAGCCATCGACATCCGCGAGACTGAGGCCACTCGGGACGCTCCAGGCCGCACGCCCGGCCCGCCTGCCCACGAGGTGCTCCCGCCGGTATTCGGCCACCGCCGCCACAAGGCACCGTCGGCACCGAAATAGAGTGTCGAGTCGGGCTCGCGGAGTAACACGGACTGGCGCGGGTGCTCGCGCGCATAGGATGTGAGCATGTCCGACGGCTCTTCTTTCTACATCACCACGCCCATTTTCTACGTGAATGATGTCCCGCACATCGGGCACGCCTATACCGAGGTGGCAGCAGACGTGCTCGCCCGCTGGCACCGCCAGTCGGGGGACAAGGCGTGGCTGCTCACCGGAACGGACGAGCACGGGCAGAAGATCCTGCGCACCGCCACCGCGAACGGTGTGACACCGAAGGAATGGGCCGACCGCCTGGTCGAGACCGCGTGGAAGCCGCTGCTCAAGACCGTGAACATCGCCAACGACGATTTCATTCGCACCACGGACGAGCGCCACGAGGTGAACGCCCAGAAGTTCCTGCAGCACCTGCAGACCGAGGGTCACATTTACACCGGCGAGTACGAGGGCTACTACTGCGTGGGCTGTGAGGAATACAAGCCCACCACCGACCTCGTGGACGGCACCGGCGAAGACGCCGGCGTGTTGGTCTGCGCGATCCACTCCAAGCCCGTGGAGCTGCTGCACGAGAAGAACTACTTCTTCAAGATGAGCGCCTTCGCCGACAGGCTGCTGGCGCTCTACGAGGAGAACCCGAACTTCGTGCAGCCAGAGTCGGCGCGGAACGAGGTCATCTCCTTCGTCAAGCGCGGTCTGAGCGACCTGTCGATCTCGCGGTCGAGCTTCGACTGGGGCATCAAGGTGCCGTGGGACGAATCCCACGTGGTCTACGTGTGGTTTGACGCACTGCTGAACTACATCACCGCGGCCGGCTACGGCCAGGACGACGAAGCCTTCGCGAGCCGGTGGCCGGCCACGCACATCGTGGGCAAGGACATCCTGCGCTTCCACGCCGTCATTTGGCCCGCCATGCTGATGGCCGCCGGCATCGCGGTGCCCAAGCAGGTCTTCGGCCACGGCTGGTTGCTCGTGGGCGGCGAAAAGATGAGCAAATCAAAGCTCACTGGCATCGCCCCAAGCCAGATCACGGACACGTTCGGCTCCGACGCATTCCGCTACTACTTCATGCGCGCGATCAGCTTCGGCCAGGACGGGTCCTTCTCCTGGGAGGACCTCTCGGCGAGGTACCAGGCCGAACTCGCCAACGGCTTCGGTAACCTCGCGTCCAGGGTGATCGCCATGGTCGTGCGGTATTGCGACGGCGAGGTTCCGGCTGGCGGCGACCCCACCGAAGCTGACCTCGGAATTCAGGCCACTGAGAAGCGGGTGACAGACGCGGCGGCGGCGTCGATCGAGAGCCTCGCGATTCACGAGGCCGTCGCATCCGTCTGGGAGCTTGTCGACGAGCTCAACGGCTACATCACACTGCAGGAGCCGTGGGCCCTTGCCAAGGATCCCGCCAGCCGCGAACGCCTCGAGACAGTGCTGCACACCGCCGTGCGCGGACTCGGAACTCTCACTGTGCTGCTCTCGCCCGTGATCCCGGTGGCCACCGGTAAGCTCTGGAGCGCCCTCGGCGGCACCGGCGCCCTCACCGAGCAACGCATCGATCGGGCCTGGGACTGGGCGGGCGGCACGCATGTGACGCCGCTCGAACCGCTGTTCCCGCGAATCGAGTCGACAGTTGGGTAGCGACGGCGCGCCGATTCGCCAGCGGGACAAGGGCGCCGGGCGCGACCTGAGCTACCCGCCGCTACCGGAGGCGTTGTCGGTTCCGATCTACGACAACCACACCCACCTCGAGATAGCCGATGGCGAGAACCCACTCAGCTACACCGAACAGCTCGACCGCGCCTCGAGCGTAGGGGTTCGCGGGGTGATTCAGGTCGGTGGCGACCGGGAAACCTCACGCTGGTCGGCCGAGATGGCGCTCGTGGAACCGCGGATGCTCGCCGCCGTGGCGATCCATCCCAACGAGGCGCCTGTCTACGCGGCCGCGGGCACGCTCGACGACGCGATCGCCGAGATCAGCGAGCTCGCCGCGCGCCCCCGAGTGGTGGCCGTCGGCGAGACGGGACTGGACTTCTTCCGCACCGAGGAACCCGGGCACGCCACGCAGTACCGGTCGTTCGAGGCCCACATCGAGATCGCCAAGCAGAATAACCTCGCCCTGCAGATTCACGACCGCAACGCGCATGCCGAGGTGATCGCCACGCTGCTGCGGGTCGGGGCCCCCGAGCGCACGGTGTTCCACTGCTTCTCCGGCGACGCCGAAATGGCGCGTGTGTGCGCTGAGCACGGTTGGTACATGTCCTTCGCGGGTAACGTCACATTCGGAAATGCCCATGACCTGCGTGCTGCGCTCGCTGTGGCGCCCCGCAATCTGCTGCTTGTCGAGACGGATGCCCCGTTCCTCACCCCGATGCCCTACCGCGGCCGACCCAATGCTCCGTACCTGCTGCCGAACACCCTGCGTGCGATGGCCAAACACCTCGAAACGGATGTCTCACTCCTGTCTGCCCAAATCACGTCAAACACCGAGCTCGTTTATGGGCGCTGGGACGCCGAGCCTGTGACGGCGGCGCACGACGCCGACCGCTCCGACGCCGCCCCGGTCGGTGGCCTCGCATGACCGGCCAGCATGAGGCGACTGGGGACAAGGCGCCACAGAAGCTCCTCGGTCCCGCCGAGATCCGCGACCTTGCCGAGATGCTGGGAGTCAATCCCACCAAGAAGCTGGGACAGAACTTCGTCATCGACGGCAACACAGTGCGCCGGATCGTGCGCGTGGCGAGCGTCGCGGCCGGTGACGTGGTCGTCGAGGTGGGGCCAGGGCTCGGCTCCCTGACGCTCGGAATTCTCGAGACAGGCGCGAGCGTCGTGGCTGTGGAGATCGACGACCGACTCGCCGAACAGCTTCCCCTCACCGTCGAACTCATGCAGCCGGGCGCACCGCTCACCGTCATTCGTGCCGATGCGCTCAAGATCGAGGCGTTGCCCGGAGATCCGACCCGGCTCGTGGCCAACCTGCCGTACAACGTGTCGGTGCCCGTGCTGCTGTACCTGCTCGAGAACTTCGCGTCGATCCACGCCGGCGTCGTCATGGTGCAGGCCGAAGTCGGCGAGCGTCTCGCGGCGCCGCCGGGCAGCAAGGTCTATGGCAGCCCCAGCGTCAAGGCCGCCTGGTACGGTGCCTTCCGCACTGCCGGCAAGGTGAGCCGCCAGGTGTTTTGGCCGGTGCCGAACGTTGATTCGATCCTTGTCGCCTTTGAGCGCCGCGCCGAGCCGCTCGAGAGCGAGGAACTGCGCCTCGCCACCTTCGCGCTCGTGGACGCAGCATTTCAGCAGCGTCGTAAAATGTTGCGGCAGTCGCTGTCCGTTGTTCTCGGGGATTCGGCGACGGCATCCATTCTCATGCAGAGCGCCGGAATCGACCCGACGACCCGCGGGGAGCAGCTTACGGTGCACGACTTCCTCGCCGTCGCCCGCGTCTGGGTCAGTGGCTAATTCAGGAAAATCGGCAGCGGATGCCGCGGTCGCCGCGTGTTCGCGGGGTCGACATCCGTTGTGGGACTCAAACTCCTGAATTCGCCACCCGAGGATGTCGGTTAGCGTGGACCCATGTCTGATTCTCCTGTTTCCAGCCGCACCGACGGCATGAGCGATGCGGCGCTCGGCGCCGCCACCGGCAGGGGCTGGGCGCAATGGTTCGACCTGCTCGACGCCGCCGGAGGCGCGGGGTGGACGCATCAGAAGATCGCCAAGTGGCTGGCGGAAACCCACGCGGTTCCGGCCTGGTGGTGCCAGAGCGTGGCCGTGGGCTTCGAACAGGCGCGCGGCATGCGAGTGCCCGGTCAGCGCGCGGACGGCTCGTTCGAGGTGGGCGCGTCCAAGACCATTCCCTTGACGCAGCGGCTCGCACTCGATGCGGTAGTCCGGGTCGTGACCGCGGGGCTCGGCGTGCCGCCTGTGTCAGAAGGCCGTGAGGCGAAGTTCATCACGGCCCGATGGACCCTTCCCGGCCGCCAGTCCGTGCTCGCCCGGGCGAACCCCACGTCGGCAGGCGGTACGAGCGTGACACTGACCCATGAACGTCTGCCCGATGCCGTGGCGGTCGCCCCGGCGAAGGACACCCTGAAAGCCTGGCTCGTGACGGCTGCGTCGGATGGTGTGCGCGGGCTGGGCTAGGTTAAAAGCATGACGACGACGGCCGGCACCCAGGTTGTGCACGCACGAGCGCCGGGCAAGATCAACGTCTTTCTCAAGGTCGGCGCCGTGATGGAAGACGGCTACCACGACCTCGCCACGGCCTTCCAGGCCGTGTCGCTGAGCGAAGAAGTGCGCGCCTACCCCGCAACGGACTTTTCGGTTGAATTCACCGGTTCCATCGACACCTCCGGCCTCGCGACCGGCGGCAGCAACCTCGCCATCAAGGCGGCCCGTGCCCTCGCTCGGCAGGCGGGCTATCGCGGGGGAGTGCACCTCGAGATCGAGAAGAACGTTCCGATCGCCGGCGGAATGGGCGGCGGCTCTGCGGATGCCGCGGCCACGCTCCTTGCGTGCGACGCCCTCTGGGGCACGAACGCCACAAAGGAGGAACTGCTCGCCATCGGCGCGCAACTCGGTGCAGACGTACCGTTCGCCTTCACGGGCGGCACGGCCATCGGCACCGGCCGCGGCGACCAGCTGAGCCCCGCCCTCGCGAAGGGCAAGTTTCAGTGGGTGCTCGCCCTCGCGGAATTCGGCATGTCGACCCCCGCGGTATACCAGGAACTCGACCGCCACCGTGATCGTCACGCCCAGGACATCTTTCCCGCCGAGGTGCAGCCCACAGTCGATGCGAAGGTGCTGCTCGCGCTGCGCGCGGGCGACCCGCACATGCTCGCCGACGTGTTGCACAACGATCTGCAGGCTCCGGCGCTGCACCTGGCCCCCGGCCTCGGTTCGGTCATCCAGCTCGGTGAGGAGAACGGCGCCCTGGCCGGCATCATTTCGGGCTCAGGGCCCACGGTTGCATTCCTCGTAGCTGATGCCGACAGCGCGCTCGAGCTGCAGGTCGCGCTCTCCGCGTCTCGCCTCCGGGTCGTGCGGGCAACAGGTCCCGTGCACGGCGCTCGCCTCATCAACGACTGACCCCACCTCCGGAGACCCCCGCCCAGCTGACTCTCGGCGTGCCGTAAACTTGGAGGCTATGGCACATCTTCTCGGGGCTGAGTCCCTGCACCTCGAATATCCCACCCGCGTCATCTTCGACAGCGTTACCGCCGGCCTCAACGAAGGGGACCGCATCGGCGTCGTCGGTCGTAACGGCGACGGCAAGTCGACCCTCATGCGCCTGCTCGCTGGCCGTATCGAGCCCGACGAAGGTCGCGTCACGCGCCGCCGGGGCGTTACCATCGGCATGCTCGACCAGTCCGACGACCTCGCCTCCGGCATGACCGTAGGGCACACAATCGTCGGCGGCATCGATGAGCACGTTTGGGCGGGCGACGCCAAGGTTCGGGACGTGATCGCCGGACTCGTGCGTGACATCCCCTGGGACGCCCTCGTCGACGACCTCTCGGGTGGCCAGCGCCGCCGAGTCGCCCTCGCCGCGGTGCTCATCGGCGACCACGACGTGATCTTCCTGGACGAGCCCACCAACCACCTCGACGTGGAAGGCATCTCCTGGCTCGCCGGGCATCTGAAGACCCGCTGGGCAGCTCAATCCGGGGGACTCGTGGTGGTCACACACGACAGGTGGTTCCTCGACGAGGTCTGCAACATGACCTGGGAGGTGCACGACCGCCTGATCGAGCCCTTCGAGGGTGGGTACGCCGCATACATCCTGCAGCGCGTCGAGCGCGATCGCATGAGCTCGGTCGTGGAGGCAAAGCGCCAGAACCTGATGAAGAAGGAGCTGGCGTGGCTGCGTCGCGGCGCCCCGGCTCGTACCGCGAAGCCCAAGTTCCGCATCGACGCCGCGAACGTGCTCATCGAGAACGAGCCGCCGCCCCGCGACACGGTCTCGATGCAGTCGATGGCCATGCAGCGCCTCGGCAAGGACGTTGTCGACCTCATCGACATCACGGTGAAATTCGAAGACAAGACGGTGCTGAATAACATCACCTGGCGCATCGCGCCGGGCGAGCGCACGGGAATCATGGGTGTCAATGGAGCAGGTAAGTCCACGCTGCTCAATCTGGTTGCCGGATCCCTCCAGCCCACGAGCGGCACGGTCAAGCGCGGCAAGACCATCAAGGTCGCTGTGCTCACCCAGCAGCTGTTCGAACTCGACGACATCCAGAACGACAAGGTCAGCGAGGTCATCGGGCGCCAGAAGACCAGCTACATGGCTGCCGGCAAGGAGATCACGCCTGGCCAGATGCTCGAGCGCATGGGGTTCATGAGCGCCCAGCTCTCCACGAGGGTCAAGGAGCTCTCCGGTGGCCAGAAGCGCCGCCTGCAATTGCTGTTGATCGTTCTCGACGAGCCGAACGTGCTCATCCTCGACGAGCCCACCAACGACCTGGACACCGACATGCTCGCTGCCATGGAAGACCTCCTCGACTCCTTCCCCGGTACGCTCCTGGTGGTTTCGCACGACCGGTACCTGATCGAGCGCGTCACCGACAACCAGTACGCGGTCATGGACGGTGGCTTCCGTCACCTCCCCGGCGGTGTGGACCAGTACCTCGAGGTGCGTCGCAAGGCGGTTGCGGGTCCGGCTTCCGGCTCCCCAGCGGATGCCAATGGCACGATCAAGAAGAAGTCATCGCTCGGTGGTGCCGAACTGCGCAACGCGCAGAAGGAACTCGCATCGATCGACCGCAAGGTCGTGAAACTGCAGGAGCGCATCGTGCTCAAGCACGAGAAGATCGCCGCGCACGACCAGACCGATTTTGCCGGTCTGGGCGCCCTGGGCGTGAAGCTCAGCGAACTCGAGGGGTCCATCGCCACGCTGGAAACCCGTTGGGTCGAACTTTCCGAGTTGCTGGAGAGCTAATCTCGCAGGTCCTGTTACCGCGTGTGACGCACGCGGCCACAGGGCGCAGATTCTCCGGTTACGCTTGACAGGTGCCTCGCAGAGCTGCGGCACAGACCCCCACCCCCAACACGAGGGGTTGCTCTGTGCCCAAAAATAGCTGTGTCCACGAATCGTTGTGCCCATAACGCCAACGACGCTCGCGGGGAATACCCACCGCGAAAGAGACCTCCCGTGATTAAGCCCCGTTCCTTCAAGAAGTCTGTCCTGGCAGCCCTCGCGGTTGTGCCGCTCGCCGCCTTGCTGGCCGGATGCACCGGCGCCGCCGGAGCCGACGATGTCGTGAAGATCGGTGTCGTCGACGCGAGCGAGCCCTACTGGGAGGTCTACACGGAGGCGGCAGCCGAAGCCGGAATCACCGTAGAGCTCGTTAACTTCGCCACCTACGAGCAGCCGAACCCCGCGCTGACCGCCGGAGAGGTCGACCTCAACCAGTTCCAGACCATCGTCTACCTCGCAAACTACAACGTGGCCAGCAGTCAAGACCTCACCACCATCGGCGCCACCGCAATCTACCCGCTCGGCCTCTACTCCTCCCAGTACGACAGCGTGGACGAGATCCAGCAGGGCGACACCGTCGCCATTCCCAACGACCAGAGCAACATGGCCCGCGCCCTCGTCGTGCTGCAATCGGCTGGTTTGATCGAACTCACCGACGGCGGATCCATCTCATCCTCCCTCGACGACATCGACACCGACGCATCGAAGGTGACGGTGACGGCGCTTGAGGCATCACTGACAACGACGTCGCTGCCCGACGTCGCCGCCGCGATCGTCAACAACGAATTCGTCGGCAAGGCCGGACTGAGCTTCGCGGATGCCCTCGCCCAGGACGACCCGGCCGATGCCAAGTCCGTGCCGTACGCCAACGTCTTCGCGGTTCGCGCCGAGGACAAAGACAACGAGACCTACAAGAAGCTCGTCGAGATCTATCAGACCACCACGGCAGTTCAGGACGGCGTCCTGGAGGCCTCTGGCGACACTGCAGTTTTGCTGACCACGCCGGTTTCCGCGCTTGAGGCCTCCCGCGCCGAGGTCGAGGCCGACACGAAGTCCCAGCAGTAGCACGAATCGGCAGCACGAAAGTCTGTGACGAACAACGGTTTTGAGGAACAACGGATGGCGCTAGTCAGCCTGAGAAATGTCAGCAAGGTATACCCTCCCACGAGCAAGGGCGCACCCATCGTCACAGCGATCGACGGCGTCAGCCTCGACGTGGAAGCGGGAGACATCTACGGCATTATTGGATACTCGGGAGCCGGAAAGAGCACTCTTGTGCGACTGGTCAACGCCCTAGAACGCTCCACGAGCGGCGAGATCTTTGTGAACGGGCAGAACATTGCCGCCATGAAGGAGCGTGAACTGCGCCGGGTGCGTCTGGGGATCGGCATGATCTTTCAGCAGTTCAACCTGCTCGGCTCTCGGACCGTCGCGCGCAACGTGGCGTATCCCCTCGAGGTGGCCGGCCGCCCGAAGGCCGACCGCGCCGCCCGGGTTGCCGAGCTGCTCGAGTTCGTGGGGCTCTCCGACAAGGCGGGTTCCTACCCCGACCAGCTCTCCGGTGGCCAGAAGCAGCGGGTGGGAATCGCGCGTGCCCTCGCGACCCAGCCGAGCATCCTGCTCGCTGACGAGTCGACAAGCGCCCTCGACCCCGAGACCACGCACGAGGTGCTCGCCCTGCTCAAACGTGTCAATCAGGAATTCGGTGTCACGATCATCGTGATCACGCACGAAATGGACGTCATCCAGACCATAGCGACGAAGGTTGCGGTGATGGACAAAGGGCAGGTGATCGAGCGTGGGCCTGTGTTCGACGTGTTCTCGAATCCGCAGCATCCCGCGTCCGCTCGCTTCGTCTCCACCGTCGTGAAGGGAACTCCGTCCGAAGCGGAGCTGACCGTGCTGCGGCAACGACACGGCGGACGCATCGCGACGCTCGCTTTCCGGGACAGTGCAGTGAACCAGAGCGCAGTTTTCGGCGAACTCGCCCGCGCTGGGGTGGCGTTCGAGGTGATCTACGGCGGTATCAACGAGATTCAGGGTCGCCCATTCGGGCACCTCACCCTGGCGCTTGACGGCCCGGATGCGGCCATCGACACCGTGCTCGCCCACATTCGAACTCTCACCACCGTGACGGAGGTGCGCTGACCATGGACTCACTCATCAACCTGCTGCCCGAACTCTGGCAGGCTTCTTACGAAACGCTCTACATCGTCGCCCTCACCCTGTTCTTCGGCGGCCTGGGTGGGCTCATCATCGGCCTCGGGCTGTATCTCACGCGCGCGGGCAGCATCCTCGCCAACAAGGCCGTCTTCCTTGTGCTCAACCTGCTGGTGAATTTCATCCGGCCGATCCCGTTCATCATCTTCCTGGCCGCAGCGCAGCCGCTTGCTCGTGCCGTCACCGGCAGCGGCATCGGCAATAACGCGATCATTTTCACGATCGCCCTGGCAGCATCCTTTGCCATGGCCCGCATCGTGGAACAGAACCTCCTCACGGTGACGCCCGGCGTGATTGATGCTGCGCGGAGCGTGGGCGCAGGTCCGATTCGCATTATCTTCACGGTGCTGCTTCCCGAAGCCCTAGGGCCGCTCATCCTCGGCTTCACGTTCATTTTTGTCGCCCTCGTGGACATGTCGGCGGTCGCCGGTTTCGTCGGAGGAGGGGGCCTCGGAAACTTCGCGCTGCTCTACGGCTACCGGCAGTTCAACCCGGTGGTCACCTGGGCGGCGGTGCTGCTCATCATCGTGCTGGTTCAGCTGGTGCAGTTCCTCGGCAACTGGCTGGCTCGCAAAGCCTTCCGGCGGTAGGTTTCTTGGCTCCGCTCTGCCCATGTCGACCCGCCCTCGATTAGCATTGTGCACAGCAGGTGAATCAAGGGAGATACAGCGTGAGGGTGAGGACGCGTCCGGAGCGGGTCGCGACGCTGTCGGTTCCGCCGAAGCCATCTCGCTCGTGGCTCAATTGGGTTCTCGGCGGTGTTCTCGCCGGCTTTCTCGTGGGGCTGGTGCTCCGTGGCGACGGCGATTTCAATCCCCTGGTGGACGGCTGGCTGGGCCTGTCGGCCATGTGGGCCCCGGTGGTCGTGTGCTGGTGGGCGGTGTATCGCACCCGGTTCCGCGCGGTCGAAGTGCCTCTCGTCGCGGCGGCGGTGACCTGCTTCGCGGCCGGGAACTCCTATTTCGTGCTCGCGGCGCGGGGCGGGCAGGTCCTTCCTGTGCCGTCACTGGCCGACATCGGATTTCTCGGCTTCTATCCACTTATGCTTGCGGCCCTGGCCGTGCCCGCGATTCGGCAGCTTCGGCACCTGGGTTGGCCAGTCCTGCTCGATGGCGCGGTGGGTTCCCTCGGGGCCGGTGCGGTGCTCGCCGTTCTTCTGAGGCCGGTACTGACGGCGGCGGTCAGCGGGGAGTTGTCCCTCGCGACCGTTGTGGCCACCGCATACCCCATGTTCGACCTGCTCCTCGTGGCGGGATTTGTCGGGATCGGGGCCGCTCAGGGCCGAAATGTGGGGCGCCGATGGTCGGTGCTTGTGCTGGGGCTGGTGGCTTTTGCGGCCACGGACGTGTTCTATGCGCTGCTCCAACTCAATGGCCAGTACGTGGTGGGAACGCCCGTCGACGCAGGGTGGGCTGTGGGACTCGCCCTCGTGGCTTTCTGGCTCGATGGCACGTCGAGGTCCGCAACCGGTCGCGTGCTCTCCGTATGGTCGATTCCCACCCAGACCGTGCCGACGATCGCCACTGCCGCGGCTCTCGGGGTGCTGATCCTCGGCAGTCAGGTAGCGGTGTCCACCCTGGCAGTGACTTTGGCGGCCGCCACTCTCACCCTCGCAGCGGCTCCGCTGGTCTTTCGTCATCGGATACGCCTGGCCGACATGCACCTGCAGGCCAGGACAGACGAACTGACGGGGCTGCCGAACCGACGGGCGCTGTACTCGGAGATTCCGAAACGCTTGGCCGTCGACCCGCGACGCCGGAGCGCCCTGTTCTTGCTCGACCTCGACAAGTTCAAGGAGGTGAACGACAGCCTGGGGCACGATATTGGCGACCTCCTGCTCATCCAGGTGTCACAGCGCCTTGGCGGAAAGCTCGCGTCCTCCGACTTCTTGGCGCGTCTGGGCGGCGACGAATTCGCCATTCTCCTCTACGGCAGTTCAGCGGAACGGGCCGTCACGGTGGCTGAAACCCTTCGTTCGGCCCTGTCCGAACCGTTTGTGCTCGACGGCGTCACGGTGCAGGTCGGCGCGAGTATCGGTATCTCCCTCTATCCAGACCAGGGCGACGCGCTGGGGGCGCTCCTTCGGAAGGCTGACATGGCCATGTACAGGGCGAAGGCACTGCGCAGCGGGCACCACGTCTACCGCGACACCGACAACACTGACGGCGACGAGCGGATGCGGACGCTTGCGGAACTCAGAGAAGGTTTGGAGAACGATCAGTTCGTTGTGCATTATCAGCCGAAGATCGACCTGGACACGAATGATGTGAGGGGCGTGGAAGCTCTTGTTCGGTGGAATCATCCGCTGCGGGGCCTCGTCTACCCGGATGATTTCATTCCGCTCGTCGAGCAGGCCGGGCTGATGAAGACCCTCACCGGAATCGTGCTTGAGAAGGCGTTGGACCAGACGAAGGTCTGGCATGCTCAGGGCCGACCGTTGACCGTGGCCGTCAATATTTCGGCCAGCTCCCTCATCGACCTCGAACTACCCGATCGAATCCTCGGCCTGCTGACCGACCGGGGGCTGTCGCCGTCCGTGCTCATGCTGGAAATCACCGAGGATTTCCTGATGGCTGACAGGGACCGTGCCCGGGCCATCTTGGTGCGCTTGCGGGCCATGGGGACTCGAATCGCGGTTGATGATTTCGGATCCGGCTATAGCTCGCTGTCCTATCTTCGAGACCTCCCCATCGACGAGCTCAAGCTGGACAAGTCCTTCATCATGTCCATGTCCGGTAACGCGCGGGCGACGGCGCTCGTGGCATCCACGATTGATCTGGCGCACAGCCTGGGCCTCCGAATGGTGGCCGAGGGAGTTGAAAGCGGCGGCGATTACGCGTATCTAGCCAGCCGGGGCTGTGACGTGGCTCAGGGACTGTACGTCTCCGGCCCGGTCGCGGCCGAAGAACTGGACAGGTGGTTGGCGTCACGGTCGTCTCTGCTCCTCCCCGCCGGACACGATTGACCTGGCGGGAGCGCCATGAGCGTGGCCGAGGGCCCAAGCGTTATGCCGCAGGCACCGGACCGGGTACGCGCCGGAATGATCATCGTCATGGGTGTCGTCGTCCTGACCTACTTGGTCGGCCTCATGCTCAACGGGGATCAGTTCCATCCCCTTATTGACGGATTTCTGGGTATTCTGGTCGTGTGGAGTCCCGTGGTCGTGTGTTGGCTGGCCGTTGCGCGAGCCATAGTCCGGCGCGCGAATGTGCTTCTGGCTGCCGCCGCGGTGACGTCTTTCGCCGCCGGGGACACGTTTTACGTGGCGGTTACCGGGGCGGGCGTGACACTGCCGTTTCCGTCCCTCGCCGACATCGGCTACCTCGCGTTCTATCCGCTCATGCTCGCAGCCCTTGCCGTGCCGGTCATCCGGGAGTGGAAGCACGTCGCCTGGCCCGTGATTCTCGATGGCGCCGTCGGGTCCCTCGGGTCTGCCGCCATTCTGGCCGTGGTGCTCAACCCGATTCTGGGTCAGACGGTCAACGGTCAGCTCTCGGTGCCTACGGTCGTGGCGGTGGCGTATCCGATGTTCGACCTTCTGCTCGTGGCGGCCTTCGTGGGGATCGGTGCTTCGCAGGGCCGATCCGTCGGTCGTTGGTGGAGTCTGCTCGTGCTGGGACTGGTCGCCTTCGCGGCGACTGATATCACATACGCCCTGCAGCAACTAAGCGAGGGATACGACGTGGGTGGACCGGTCGACGCCGGCTGGGCAGTGGGGCTCGCCCTGATTGCCCTCTGGATCGAAGGGGTGGCGCGGCCCGGTTCCGAGCGCTCGTTCTCAGTCTGGTCGATTCCATCGCAGACCGTGCCGACCATCGCGACTGCGGCAGCCGTGGCTGTTCTGGTGCTGGGTAGTCAGATGTGGGTATCACCGCTTGCGGTGGCCCTTGCCGCTGTGACGCTCACCCTCGCCGCGGTTCCCCTCGTGTTTCGCCAGCGGATTCGGCTCGCGGCCATGCAGCTTCAGGCCAGGACCGACGAACTGACCGGTCTGCCGAATCGACGGGCACTTCACACGGATGTGCCGGTGCGGCTTGCCGGTGGCGGGCGGCGGCGCAGCGCGTTGCTCGTTCTCGATCTGGACAAATTCAAGGTGGTCTACGACAGCCTTGGGCATGACTGCGGGGACCAACTGCTCATTCTGGTGGCCGAGCGACTGCAGTCGCGCGTGCGTCCGGCTGACCTGTTGGCACGGCTGGGCGGTGACGAATTCGCGGTGCACCTCGTTGACGGGGGTCGGGACGAGGCAACCCTCGTGGCGGGCAAGCTCGCCCGCGTGCTCGCCGACCCGTTTGTCTTGGCCGACGTCACCGTGCAGATTGGCGTCAGCATCGGTATTTCGCTGTATCCGGAGCATGGCAGCAGTTTGAACGTGCTGATGCGCAAGGCTGACATGGCCATGTATCGGGCCAAGGAATCGCGCACCGGCTGCCACATCTACCGGGACACGGATGACGCAGCAAGCGACGAGCGCATTCGCGCACTTCAGGAGGTACGTGAGGCAGTGACGGGCAACGAATTGGCGCTGCATTTCCAGCCCACGATCAGCGTCGAGACGGGCGAGGTGGCGGGTGTGCAGGCACTGCTCCGGTGGAACCATCCAGTTCGGGGACACGTCTACCCCGACGAGCTCCTGCCGCTGGTCGAGGAGGCGAAACTCACGTCGGCGGTGACGCGGATCGTGCTGGGGCACGCGCTCGATCAGGCCACGGTGTGGCTGTCCCAGGGAAGGGACTGGACAGTGTCCGTCTCGGTTCCGGCGATTTCCCTGCGCGAGCCGGACTTTCCCGAGTGCCTTCGCGCGTTGGTCAGTGAGCGGGGACTTGCTCCGCACGTTCTCATCCTGGACGTGTCGGAGGACTTCTTGATGACCGACAGGGCCTGGGCGAAGGAGGTGCTTCTGCGATTGCAGGGTGTCGGTGTGCGCATCGCCCTTGACGACTTCGGCTCCGGCTACAGCTCGCTGTCCTACCTGCGGGACCTTCCCATCGACGACCTCAAACTCGGAAGTTCCTTCATCTCGCCCATGGATGAGAATCCCCGTGCCGTCGCCCTCGTCGCGTCGGCTATAGGTCTGGCCCATAGTCTGGGCCTCCGGCTGATCGCGGAGGGCGTGGAGAGCAGCACGACATACGCGTATCTCGCTCGTCACGGCTGCGACGTGGTGCAGGGCCCCTTCGTGGCAGGCCCCCTCTCGGCCGCACAAATCGACGTCTGGCTCGCCAGCCGCGCTCCCGGTGCCACCCTCCCCGCCAAGACCCCCGCAGAATAGCCCCCGCCGCGCCCCAGCCTCACGGCCTCCTCTCGCTGCGCGAGCCCCCTCTCGCTGCGCGAGCCTCCTTCCGCTGCGCGAGCCTCCTCTCGCTGCGCGAGCCTCCTCTCGCTGCGCGAGCCTCCTTCCGCTGCGCGAGCCTCCTCTCGCTGCGCGAGCCTCCTTCCGCTGCGCGAGCCTCCTCTCGCTGCGCGAGCCTCCTTCCGCTGCGCGAGCCCCCTCCCGCTGGTCGAGCAGCGCCGTCTTCGGCGCGTGTCGAGACCTCGCGGGCCGCTCTCCGGGCGCTCGCGTTTCACTGCTGCTGCGGTGTCGTTATACCTGGAGCCGGAGTGGCGACCCCAACTTCAGTGGTGATTTGCTGACTAGGTGGATGGGGGTTTGGGCGGGATCGTGGCGGGCGGTGGGATCAACCAGAAGTCTTGCCAGAGGCGGATGATCTTCCACCTGCTTGGATCGAGCCTGTCGAGATTTCGTTGTGCAGTCGCAGGTGGTGGGGGCTGCAGAGCAGGATGCCGTCCTCGAGGTTGGTGAGTCCGCCCTCTGCCTTCCACTGGTGCAGGCGGTGTGCTTCGGAGAAGCTGGGTGGTTTCAGGCAGTCCTTCCACATGCACCCGCCGTCCCGAAGCGCCAACGCCACGCGTTGCGCAGTCGTGTGTCTCGACAGGCTCGACAACCGGCCGTTGCTCGCGGCCGACGTCGAGCACCGATCCATCGCGAGCGAACAACACCGGCGTGAAGCCCGTGTTGCACACCGTCCTGTCGATCGTGGCCGTGGTCACCGCGTCCGATGTTCCTTCGATGAACCCGTCTGCACGGAGCACGAGCCCCGTGGGCGGCGTTGCGGGGGCCTGCGCGGGTGCCTCCATCACGACGAGCTTCACCGAGGGGCGGATCCGGCCGAAGATCGTGCCCGGGTCCGCTCCCGCGGCGACCTTGCTCACCTCGATCAAAGACTCTGCGGCGATCTGGTCGGTTGAGCGGGGGCGTCGATGATGAGCTGCGCTCGTTCCTTCTCTCCCTTCTCCACGAACCGGGGGCCGCCGGTGCGCGGACCGATGACCTGCTGCAGGAAATCTTTGAAGTAGGCCCCGTTCTCCGGGTCCAGTTCAAAGCTGCCGTGGAGCCTGCCGTCGGGCTTGTCACTGTACCTATCCAGTGCTGGCCCGCAGGTATTGCCGGGCCCGCATGGCGTCGGCGCGGGAGGCGATCCCGGCGGCGTCGATCGAGTCCCGGCAGTGCCGGGCCGCTTTCGCGGCCTGGTCCGCGTTGAGGATGCGGCACTGGGCGATCAGGGCGACGACCGCGTCAGCGAGCATCTCCTCGGTTACACCAATCGCGACCTCGCCCAAGCCCCGGCGAATGGCCGTGGCGGCTTCGGCGCTGAGCGTGCCGTCGGTGACGGCGTCGCCCAGTGGAGCGAACCACGGCCGGTGCACCTCCACCGGCGGGGCCTCCGGGTGCTCGAGAGCCAGCACATCGGCTTGCTCTTGCCTGTCCCTGGCGGCTTCGGCTTCGGTGGCCATGGTGCCGGCCTCGATCAGGCGGCGGGTATCCGCCTTCGTACCACCACCTCCTCCGCCGCCGAGGGCCTGTACGTAGTCTTCGGGGCAGTTGTAGCCCTTCTTTCGTGACAGTCCTTCTCTGCCGAGTGTCCAGTCGGATCGGTTGGTCATGTTCGCCGCCGATAACGCGTAGGCCGCGGTGACCTCACGCAGGTGGCGGGCGATGGCCCGGTGGGTGCTCTCCGACCCGTCGTCGGACAGCTCCGCGAACGCTCTCGCGGACGTATCTGACCGGGCTAACGCCCCGGCCAGATCAACGAAAACAGCTTCAATAGGGGTTGTCATGAGAGAAGTGTGACAGGCACCACCGACACTCGACCCGGCCGCAGTTCGCCCCTCCTTTTCTCGTCGCATAACCAGCCGAGGCGCACTTTCTGCGAGAGTGGTGAGCATGGCGAATGAACCCCAACCTTTCGAAGTCCACGGTTCCGGAGCGCTTTTCCATGGGACTAAAGCCGATCTTGCAGTGGGTGACTTGCTACTGCCGGGGCGCGGCTCGAACTTTGAGGACGGCCGAGCGTCGAATTACGTTTACGTCACGGCGACCGTGGATGCCGCAACGTGGGGCGCCGAACTGGCCGTGGGAGCGGGCCGTGCACGGATCTACATCGTCGAACCGACAGGCCCCCTCGAAGACGACCCCAACGTGACCGACAAGAAGTTCCCCGGCAATCCCACCCGGTCCTTTCGAACTCGCGAGCCGGTCGAGATCGTCAGCGAACTCCGTGATTGGACGGCACACTCGCCCGATCAGGTGCAGTCGATGCGAGACGGCCTCGCCGACCTGAAACGCCGGGGCCTCGCGGTCTTAGACGACTAGTCGCGTTGGAGCCGACCGGTGGTCGACTCAGCGGCCGCTGGTGGCCACGACGGGGATGGAGCCGCACGACGACGTCTGGGCCGCAAGCACCGCAGGGTCGCTCGCCGACAGCCCCGACGCCGTGGAGCGGATGCCGTTGGCGGCCGTTTGGCCATCAACGGCCACGTTGATCTGTGTGGACGTCACGTCGAAGGTGCCGTCGGCGCGCTCCACGGCCTTGAACCCGTTGAGTTCGACACCCGAAGCTCCCGGGACACAGCCGACGCCGGTGCCGTTGCCCCGCAGATCCTGCATGTCGAACCTGTATGGCGAGCCCGTCACGTCGAGAGGGGTCACGAACTCGCACGCGACGATCGTGTGGAGGGATGCGCCGCGGCTGTCGTCTAGTACGGTCACGATGACACCGTTGGACAGTTGCGCGGACCAGCCGCTGTGCTGTCCAGGCCCCGCGAGTCCATCGGCCACCGAAAAGGTGGCACCCGATGCCGTCGTGATGCCATATCGGAAGGGGGAAGTTTCCGCGTACCACTGGCTGTCCGCCCGACCGTCTCCGTCGACGTCGGGAATCTTGGCAGCGTAGGTGTCATCGGGGCGGTCCGTGTCATTCGAGGGACAGCCCGGCAAGTCGGCGTCGATGGGCGGGGTTCCCGTTGGTTCCGCTGCCGGGGCGCTCGCGCTGGCCGTCGCACTCGCACTCGCGCTGGCTGTGGCCGGAGGAGCGGCCGGGGCAGGCCCCTCCGGCCCCGCGGAGCATCCGCTGAGGGTCGCCACAAGTAACGAGGCAAACAGGGCCGTGACCGGCAAGAACGAGGTGCGCACACATCAACCATACGCAGGCGCGCGCCTTGCCTCGTCGGAGGGACAGCCCCCAATGTGGGGAGCCCCGCACGGGACGGCTAGCATTGTGGCATGCCCCTCACCACTGACGGGTCGACGCCGCTGTCGTCGACCCGTATTCGTCTTGCCCTCCTTGCCCTTGCCCTGGGCGGTTTCGGCATCGGTTCCACCGAGTTCGTGGCTATGGGCCTGCTGCCCAATCTCGCCCAGGATCTGCTGCCCGGCGTTTACGCCGCATCGCCCGACGCGGCGAATGCGCAGGCGGGTTGGCTTATCTCCGCCTACGCGCTCGGTGTCGTCGTCGGGGCACCGACCATCGCCGCAGCTGCAGCCCGGTGGCCGCGCAAGCAGCTGCTGCTGGCCTTGCTGACCGCTTTCACCCTCGGAACGATCGCCTCTGCCCTTCTGCCGAGCTTTGAAAGCGTGCTCGTGGCCCGGTTCCTGGCGGCGCTGCCCCATGGCGCGTACTTCGGAATCGCCTCGCTCGTCGCGGCCAACCTGATGGGGCCGGGCAAACGCGCGCGAGGAATCGCCCTCGTGCTGTCGGGGCTCACGATCGCCAACGTGATCGGCGTGCCCATCATCACCTGGATCGGTCAGACGAGCGGATGGCGAGTGGCCTACCTCGTGGTGGCGGGCATCTTCGCTCTCACGTTCGCCGCCGTAGCGATCTTCGTGCCCTTCCAATCCGGTAACCCGAAGGCGACCATGCGTGCGGAGCTGCGGGCCTTCCGCCGCCTGCAGGTGTGGATCACCCTAGGCATCGGCGCGATCGGATTCGGCGGGCTCTTCGCCGTTTACACCTACGTCGCCCCGCTCGTGATCGAAATCACCGGGTTGCCGGCTGCCGCAGTGCCCCTCGTGCTCGTGGTCGTGGGGCTCGGCATGACCGTGGGCAATTTTGCCGGCGGAGCGCTGGCCGACTGGAGCGTTCGGCGCACCATGTACATCTCATTCGCCGTGTTGATCGGCGCTTTGGTGACCCTCGGGCTGTCGGCACAGTCGCTCGCGGGACTTCTGGTGGGTGTGTTTCTCATCGGCGCTGCGGCATCCGCTCTCTCGCCCACCATTCAGGCCAGGCTGATGGACGTGGCCCACGAGAGTCAGTCCTTGGCGGCAGCGCTCAACCACTCCTCGCTCAACGTGGGCAACGCCCTCGGTGCAGCCCTCGGCGGCGTGGCAATTGCCGGTGGTCTCGGCTATCTCGCCCCGGTATGGATCGGGGTCGGGCTCAGCATCATCGGCGTGCTGCTCACGTTGGTGACCTTTTCCATCGACCGCAGGTGGCGCCGCCGCGGCGTCGACGTACCCTATGGCACCCAGCTGATCGGCGTGGTGCGCGACAAGTAGGCCTTTGGGCAAAAAAAGACCGGCTCATGTGCATGAGCCGGTCTTGTCACAGTGCGTCGAAGCGCACGTATCAGTCCGTCTGGAGCAGGATTCCGTCACGGATGGCGCGCTTGCGCAGAGCTACCTTGGTGCCCACGTCGTAGCCCGCGAGGCGATACTTCTCGCGAATGCGCTTCAGGTAGGACTTGGCGGTCTCTTCGGAAATACCAAGCTGGTAGGCCACGGCCTTCACTGGCTCGCCGGCACCGTAGAGCGCCATCACTCGGCGCTCCTGCGCGCTCAGGCGGGGTCCCTCGGTGGTCTGGCTGGAGTTGAGCGCGTAGTCGAGTTCCGCAGAGATATAGGACTTGCCTACCGCCGCTGCACGAATGGCCTCCACGATCATGCTCGCTTCCTCGCTCTTGACGAGGTAACCGAGGGCGCCCGCAGCAAGGGCCTCGCGCACGAGTGCCGGTTCGGAATAGGTGCTCATGAGCACCGTCTTCACACCGGTGGTCTTGAGCGTGGCGATCTTGAGGGACACCGGGATGTTGTCCTTGAGGTCGAGGTCGAGCAGCACGACGTCGACGGGGAACTCGGGATGCGTGAGCAGCTCGGGCCAAGTGGTCACCGCCGCCACCATCTCGATGTCATCCGCGGCGCTTCTGATCCACTCGGTGAGAGCGCCCAAGAGCATGCGGTGGTCGTCGACTAGGGCCAAACGAATGGGACTGTGTGTTGTCGTCACTATTGCCTCCTACTGACTTGCACTGTATCGTCAAAAACCGTAATTCTAAGCATCGGCGGGATTGTCCACACTGCACTCGATGTCTACTTGCAGGGTACCGTCTCTGTTGGAGTCGCTGTGTGGTCCCACTGTGCGAATTGCCTGCCACGTTTCTGGATCCACTCGGCGCCGTGGAAGGCCCGACGTTTGGAGCTCCAGGGGAAACCGCATCTGGCGACTCGCAGGGCCGCTGCCGGTCGGCAGGATGGGGCCGAAGCGTAGTGACACTGACGCCGGCCCCCGCGCATCGCCCACGAGCAACCAGATCGTGAGGAGAAGACCCTCACGCTGTAGGGGAGAGAGCAGCCCCGCGAGTCCGGACGGATCGACCAGGGTCACGGACGGCCCGAGAAATTCCGATTCCGAAATAGCGTGGTGCAACCACGTTTCCGTGCGCCCCTCGATCAGGTGCAGACGAAGCGCTGTTGCGAGCGCGGCGGCCGTCATGGCGGTCGTCGGGGCCAGCGGCAGGGCGGTGCGGCCCTGCGCTACATCATTGAGCAGAGTTTCGGCGTCGAGGTCGAGGCGGGCGAGTTGTTCGGACGCCAGCATGCCCACGGCAAAGCGTGGTTGGGAAATGGTGCTCTGGACGAGCACCAGGTCGAGCTCTCGTTGAACCATTCTGCGAAAGCCTCGGGCAACTCCTGTGCCGACAAGGGGTGGGATGGTCGCCACGGCAATGGTGAGAATTTCGGGGCCGAAGGTAAGCGTGTTCTGTCGCTCTTCCAGGAGCGCGCACACCAGAAGCAGGAGCCCGAGCCCTGTGACGGCCGCCAGAATGTTCTGGGTGCTGCGCAGGGTGATCATCGACATCAGGAGCGCGCCGACTGCGGCGGCCGCTGTCGGGTAGATGCCCTGCCCGGTGAGCCCCCAGCAGGCAGCGAGATCGAGCGCGACGACCACAGCGCCCACTCCGAGGGCGGCGAGGAACAGCCACAGGGGCATGCGGGTAGCGAGGCGCTGCACGATCAGGTTGATCACCAGCGCGCCGGAGATCAGAAGGATCCACGCCAGCACGCTCACAGCGGGGAAGGGCTGCCCATTCCATTCCACGACGAAATGTCCCAGCAGGAAGGCGGCGATGAATGCACCGCTCAGCGTGAGCCCTATCCCGAGGTGCTGGCCGCCTAGCCCGTTCGCGTCGGTGCTCGATGTTTCCTCAGGCCGCCCTATGGATCGGCGGCTCCAACGCGCTGCCGATGAGAACTCCTCCTCACGCGCGGGGTTCTTGCGCGTCGTGGCCGCATCATCGACGAGCCCGCGCAACGTCACTTGGGCACCTCTAGCACGACCGTGGTGCCAGCGCCGGGGGAGGAGAAGAGGCGCGCATTGCCGCCGACTGCTCGAAGCCGCGCAATAACCGATTCCGCGACCCCGAGACGCCCGGCGTCCACGGCGGCGAGGTCGAAGCCGACGCCAGCGTCCGTCACCATGGCGCGCACGGTTGTGGCGTCATCTGTGATGGTCACGTCAGCGTGCAGGACCCCGGAGTGGCGCCGCACATTTTCGAGACACTCCCCGAGTGCCAGCAGGAAGGAATCGAGCACATCGGTGGGGAGCCGTACCTGTCCGCTCCCATGCCACTCGACTTCCAGTCCCATGCGGCCGAAGCGCTGCCGAACTGACTCGAGGGTCGTCCCGAGGGTGGAATCCCGCACGGGCTCCAGCGTGTACACCCCGGAGCGTCGGGGGCTCGGCAGGCCGCCCAGCCTCAGTTGTCGAAGAAGGCGGGCGTCGTCTCCGGACTGCTGCCTCAGGGCGCTGGGACTCACCCCGACGCCGGAGTGCGCGAGAAGCGTCAACGTGGCCAGCACGGTGTCGTGCAGAAGGCGGGCATCGGTACGCCGTTGGGCTTCCAGTTCGCTGGCATGGCGTTCCGCTCGGTGAGCACGGCCGATGGCCGCGATGCGGTTCATGACCCGCGGAATGCTCTGCGAGATCCACCAGCCCGCCATGATGCACGATAGCCAACCGGAGAAGGCGAGTGCGAGGGGGAGAGGTGTCGCGGTCGCGGTCGACGACACCAGGGCAACCGATCCCAGCGTCATGGCGAAGATGGTCAAGAGAAGCGCAAGCCGTCTGCGACTGACCACGAGCACGACGGCAACGCAACTCATCGGCACGGCGGCCACCAGGCCGATGGTGGCTTCTTCCACGAGGTTGAGTGGAAGTGCGGGATGGCTGTCGAGTCCCACGAAATAGATGATGCCCAGTCCGCAGGCGACTACGAGCAGTACCCAGCGGATCGCCCCCGTGCGTCCGAGAAGATACTGGCCGCCTGCCATAAGGCAGACTAGCGCCAGTGAGCCCTGCCGCGCGGTCGACCCCACGCCGCCAGGCACGATCAGGCATAGCAGCACAGCGATTGAACCGGCCAGGCCGTACGCTTGAGCGCTCCTACGGAGCAGACGATCGCGCTCCTTCAGAATGCGTTGCATAGGTGCCTGTCAGGGTCGGGTGCTATCAGGTGCAAACGAATGAACTTCTCACTGCACCATATAGTGCGAAACGGCCTTTCCGGGACCCCCTCAGGGAAGTAATCGGCGCAATTGTGCGCTGACTGCAGTATTTTCGATCAGGAACCCGTCATGGCCGTATTCGGAGTGCAAAACGACCGGTTTTGGGCCGTCAATGTTGTGTGGGAGGTGTTCCGCGATGACATTCTGTCCTTGTAGCGGAAAGAGACGGTCGCTGTCAATCCCCACAATGAGAGAACGTGCGGTGACTGTCGACAGCGCTTCGGCTATGCCCCCGCGGCCGCGGCCGACATCATGGGAATTCATCGCTTCGACAAGGGTGATGTAGCTGTTCGCATCGAACCGGCGGGTGAATTTATTGCCGTGAAAGTCTAGGTACGACTCCACAGCGAACCGGCCGCCGGCCCCGAGGGGGCTGATCGGGCTCTGCCAGTCCCGGTCGAAGCGTGTGTTGAGTTCTGCCGGACTGCGGTAGTTGAGTAGCGCCATCCGGCGGGCGAGAGCGAGTCCGCGGGTGGGCCCATCGCCGTCGTCAGCGTCGTAGTACTCACCGGCATGAAAGGCGGGGTCGGTTCGCACGGCTTCGATCTGGACCGAGTTGAGAGCAATCTGATCGGCTGTCGTCACGGGCGGCGCAGCGAGAATGGCCAGTCTCTCCACCCGCTCGGGGGCACGGATGGCCCACTCCAAGGCGTGCATGCCCCCCATCGAACCGCCGACGACGGCGGCCCACACGTCGATGCCGATACGGTCGGCGAAGGCGATCTGGGCGGCGACCTGGTCACGGATGGTCACATAGGGAAAGCGGATGCCCCATTCGGCGCCGTCTGGGGCCAGCGATGCCGGGCCTGTGCTGCCCTGGCAGCCGCCGAGCATATTCGGCGCGACAACAAAGTAGCGGTCGGTGTCCAGGGCGAGTCCCGGTCCCACGATTCCGCTCCACCAGCCGGCCGTCTTGTGACCGGACCCCACGGGCCCGCGCAGATGGCTGTCGCCCGTGAGGGCATGGAGCACGAGGATGGCGTTGTCGCCGGTGGCAGACAGCCGTCCCCAGGTTTCATACGCGATGCGCACGAAGGGAAGGCTTTCCCCCGATTCGACGTGAAGTGCGCCGATGTTTTCAAAGCGACGGTTGCCCACAGGGTCGCCGTCGCGCCACGCGCCGCTCGCCGGAGGTTTGCCGAGGAGCGACCGCGCCTGGGCTTCAGTGATGAAGCTGGAGGGGACCGTGTCTGAGGGAGATTGCCATTCCATACGCTCCTATTCTGTCGGTCCTGGCGACGGCTCGGCGCACTGTTACGCTCCACACGTCATGCGACCCTGTCCGGGCCGCCGGCGAGGGCGGCCCGGTGATACGTGATCAGGCGTTGGCGCGCGACTCCGCCACGACGGCCCGCGCTGCCGCGAGTCCTGTCTCCAGGTCTGCCTTCAGGTCGGCGACGTTTTCGATTCCGACCGACAGGCGCACAAGCCCGGGGGTGACGCCCGCGGTGAGCTGTTGCTCGGGGGTGAGCTGGGCGTGGGTGGTCGATGCCGGGTGGATCACCAGGGAGCGCACATCACCGATGTTCGCGAGGTGGCTGAAGAGCTCGAGGTTGTCAACGAGCGCCCGTCCGGCATCGACGCCGCCCTTGAGCTCGAAGGAGAGCACGGCCCCGACGCCCTGGGGGGCGTACTTGTTTGCCGTCGCATACCAGGGACTCGACGGCAGGCCCGCGTAGTTGACAGAGGCGATGTCGGCGTGGCCGTCGAGCCACTCGGCGATGTCCTGCGCGTTCTGCACGTGACGTTCGATGCGCAGACTGAGGGTCTCGATGCCCTGGATAAGCTGCCAGGCGCTCGCCGGTGCGATAGACGAGCCGAGGTCGCGCAGCAGCTGCACGCGGGCCTTGATGATGTACGCGATGCCATCGCCGAGCACTGTCGTGTAGCTCGCCCCGTGGTACGAGGGATCGGGTTCGGTGAGCCCGGGAAATTTCTCAACGTTCTTCGACCACTCGAATTTTCCGCCGTCAACGATCACGCCGCCGATGATCGTTCCGTGGCCGCCGAGAAACTTGGTGGCGGAGTGCACAATGATGTCTGCACCGTGTTCGAAGGGGCGAATCAGGTACGGCGTGGCAATCGTGTTGTCGACGATGAGGGGCACGCCGGCCGCGTGCGCGACATCCGAGACGAGTGTGATGTCGAGCACGTTGATCTTGGGGTTGCCGATCGTCTCGGCGAAGAACAGCTTGGTGTTCGGCCGCACGGCACGGCGCCACTCTTCGGCGTCGTCCTGGTCTTCCACGAAGGTGGTCTCGATGCCCAGCTTGGCGAGCGTGTACTTGAAGAGGTTGTACGTGCCGCCGTAGATCGAGCTCGACGAGACGATGTGGTCTCCGGCCTGCGCAATGTTGAGTACCGAGAAGGTCGACGCTGACTGGCCTGACGCGACGAGTAGCGCGCCGGTGCCGCCCTCGAGTGCCGCGACGCGTTCTTCGACAACGGCCTGGGTCGGGTTTTGGATGCGGGTGTAGATGTTCCCGAACTCGGCCAGGGCGAAGAGGTTCTGCGCGTGCTCTGCGCTATTGAACACGTAGGAGGTGGTCTGGTAGATCGGTGTGGCCCTGGCGTTGGTCACGGGGTCCGGACGCGCCCCCGAGTGAACCTGCTTGGTCTCAAATTTCCAGTCGGCCGCGTTGTCGCTCATGAAATCTGTCTCCCTGGTGTTCTCGCCGAGCCCGGACATTCCAACGCTCTGCAGCGAGCATAGGTAAGCACCCGGAACCGCCGCAAGCACGGTGAAACACAGCGTCATCTCAGCTGTGCCGGCGACCCCGTGTCACTTTCTATCCTTGTGTGGCAGCACGATAGTGCCTGTCGGCGTGGCAGCCTCCGGCCGGAACAGCCAGCGGGCGCGCGGTTCGACGAGCGGGCGAAAGACCTTTCTGACGAACGGAAGCGACAGCACGATGGAGATCAGCACACTCAACACGATCACGGCAGGCAGCACCCAGGCCGGCTGCGGCCCGTCGAGCACGCCCGTTTCGCGCAGCGGAAACAGCACAAAGCTGTGAAGCAGGTAGATGTACATGGTGGCTGCCCCAAAGGGGGTGAACCACGTCGCGCGACGAGGCACCAGCAGCAGGAACGCCACGATGAGGGCGAAGGCGAGAATCATGAAGCCCAGACGGATGCCGCCAGCCCAGAATTCCGAATAGCCGAAGAGCGAATAGCCCTCGTCGTAGAGCAGGAACCTGCGCACCTTGAGGGCACGAAGCACCTCGATGTTGACGGCTATCACCAGGTACACCGACGCGAAGAGTGCGAGAGCTCCCGAGCGCCATTTCCAGATCGAGGCTGTGGACAGCGTCAGCCACCGTTCGGTGAGCTTCCACTGCCGCAGCTTCCAACCGAACACGAAGAAGGGCAGCAGCCCGATCGTGCGCGACAGCGTGAAGGTGCTGTCGATGTGGTCGATGTAGCCGGCACCGATGGAAAGCACGATGCTGATCAGTAACGGGTACCGCAGCATGACGAGGTACGGCAGGATGATGCGCCACACGAGGAGGGCGAGGAGGAACCAGAGCGTCCAGCTCGCGGTCGAATAGTCCAGGCTGAATCTGCCGCCGAGCAGCCACCGCACGCAGGTCCAAATCGTCTCGAAGATGACGTACGGAAAGGCGATATCCGTGAGAAGACGCTGCAGCTGACGGGTGCCGGGCGGACCAGACCGGGCGAAGTAGCCGCTCACGGCCACAAAGATCGGCACATGGAAGGCGTAGATGAACAGGTACATCGCGTAGGCCGGGTCGGACTCGCCGATGAGCTTGAGGATGGCGTGGCCCACCACCATGAGGGTGATGGCGATCCAGCGCGCGTTGTCCCAGAGAGGGACCCGTGCTGTTGGGGTGTGAGTGGGTGCGGGCTGCGGTGCGCTCATTCGCACCATTCTCCCGCGAGAATGGAGAAATGAGTACTCGAAGAGTTGTTGTGACCGGTGCAAGTTCGGGAATCGGAGCCGCCACGGTGCGTGCGTTCCGCGAGCGGGGCTGGGATGTGGTGGGTGTCGCGCGTCGCGCGGATCGCCTGGAAACACTCAGGAAAGAGACCGGCGCCGACGTTTTCACGGCTGACCTGACGAAGCAGGCCGACGTGGACGCCCTGCGGGATTACCTCGCGGCATCCGGGCCCGTCAACGCTCTTGTGAACAACGCCGGGGGAGCCAAGGGGCTCGACTCCGTTGAGAACTCCAGCATCGACGACTGGGCCTGGATGTTCGAGATCAACGTTCTCGCCGTCAAGCGCGTGACGAGCGCCCTGCTGCCGTTGCTGAGGGCGTCGATAACGGATGCCGCGGCATCCGCGGATATCGTCACCGTCACCTCGATCGCCGGCCACGTGGCCTATCTCGGAGGCGGAGGCTACAACGCCGCGAAGTTCGCCGCCCACGCTATGACGGAGGTGCTGCGGCTCGAGCTCAACGGCGAACCGATCCGCGTGATCGAGATTGCGCCGGGCATGGTCAAGACCGAAGAGTTCGGCCTCGTTCGGTTCGACGGCGACGAGGCGAAGGCCGCGGCCGCGTACGAGAATGTGCCGAACCCGCTCTCGGCCGAAGACGTGGCAGAGACCATCGTGTCGAGCGTATTGCGGCCCGCGCACGTCAACCTCGACCTGATCCTGATCAAGCCCGTGGCCCAGGCTGCACCGAGTCGCATCGCCCGCGGCCCGCTCAGGGTGCGCTGACGCCCACCGAACACACGCAGGCGGCGCCCGAGAGAAATGTGCATCTCGGGCGCCGCTGTTAGTGCGGGTGGTGCTGTGTGTCTGTACTACAGGCCTGACCTAGTGGTCGACGGCCTTTTCCGCACCGAAACCGGTGAGGGAACGCACTGACATTTCGGCGGCGAGCGTGGGGCTCTCCTTCTCAGTGCTCGTGATCGAACCGAGCCAGCCGAGGATGAACCCGAGCGGGATCGAGATGATACCCGGGTTGCTCAGCGGGAAGTAGGCGAAGTCAACGCCTTCGCCGAACATGGACGTGGGCGTGCCGGAGAAGACCGGCGAGAACACGATCAGCAGGATAGCTGAGCTGAGTCCGCCGTACATGCTCCAGACCGCGCCGCGGGTGGTGAAACCACGCCAGAACAGGGAGTAGAGAATGGTCGGCAGGTTGGCGCTCGCCGCGACGGCGAAGGCCAGGGCTACCAGGAAGGCGATGTTCTGCCCCTGCACGCCGATACCGCCGGCGATGGCGAGAACACCGATCACGATGACGGTGCGACGAGCGATCTTGACCTCGTCATCGGGGTTTCCCTTGCCCTTTTTGATGACGCTTCCGTAGATGTCATGTGCGAAGGAGGTGGCGGCGGTGATCGTGATACCGGCCACCACGGCCAGGATTGTCGCGAATGCGATGGCGGAGATGAAGCCGAGCAGCAGCGGACCACCGAGAGCGAGCGAGAGCAGCGGAGCCGCCGAGTTCACTCCGCCGGGAGCGGCGAGGATCGTTTCGCCACCCACGAGAGCCGCGGCGCCGAAGCCGAGGATGAGGGTGAAGATGTAGAAGCCACCGATCAGCCAGATGGCCCAGACCACCGAGCGACGAGCTTCCTTGGCGGTCGGGACCGTGTAGAAGCGCATCAGAACGTGAGGCAGGCCGGCCGTTCCGAGCACGAGGGCGATGGCGAGGGAGATGAAGTCAAGCGGGTTAGCGCCGTACTTCAGGCCCGGCGCGAGGATCGCATCGGCGGGAACGGAGGTTGACGTGGCGACAGCGCTCTCGAGCAGTGCCGAGAGGTCGAAGCCGTTGATGGCCATCACCCAGATGCTCATCGCGAGTGCGCCGATGATCAGCAGGAACGCCTTGATGATCTGCACCCAGGTGGTGCCCTTCATGCCACCGACCAGTACGTACACGATCATGAGCGCGCCCACGACGATGACGACGAGCGACTGGCCGAGCTTGTCGTTGATACCGAGGAGCAGCGAGACGAGTCCGCCGGCTCCCGCCATCTGTGCCAGCAGATAGAAGAAGCACACGGCGAGGGTCGTGGTGGCCGCTGCCACCCGAACCGGGCCCTGCTTGAGGCGGAACGAGAGCACATCGGCCATGGTGAACTTGCCCGTGTTGCGCATCAGCTCGGCAACGAGCAGCAGGGCGACGAGCCAGGCCACCAGGAAGCCGATGGAGTACATGAAGCCGTCGTAGCCGGTGACGGCGATGGCCCCGACGATTCCGAGGAAAGATGCCGCGGAGAGGTAGTCGCCGGCGATGGCGAAACCGTTCTGCGGGCCGGTGAAGGACCGGCCGCCCGTGTAGTAGTCGGCCGCGCTCTTGTTGTTGCGTCCGGCGCGAATGACGACGATCAGGGTCACGCCGACGAAGGCGAGGAAGATCGATATGTTCAGGACCGGGTTGTTTTCCACGGGTTTGACCGCGGTCATATATGTGTGCAGGGTGCTGGCGATCATGCCTTTTCCATCCGTTCCAGCTCAGCGCGAAGGTCTTCGGTGAGGGGGTCGATCTTGCGGTTGGCGAACGCCACATACGCCATCGTGATGCCGAAGGTAGTGACGAACTGACCGAGGCCGAGGATCAGGCCGAGGTTGATGCGGCCGAATACCGGCGTCGCCATGAACTCGGGAAAGTACCCGGCGGCGAGCACATAGGCGAAATACCAGAGCAGAAAGAAGATGGAGAGGGGCACGACGAAATTACGCCGGGTCTTCTGCAGTTCCTTGAACTTGGGTGTTTTCTCGTATGCGATGTAGTCGATTTGCGATTTCGGCGATGCATCTTTCAACTGTTCACTCATTGGAGCCTCCTTGCTTCAGTGGTGATGGTTCTTGTGGGGGGACCGGTGCGGGGATTGGTGCGGGATTTACTGCGGGATTACTGCGGGGGTGTCTAGCGTTGGTCAGTGCTGTGGTGCCGTTGTGACTGCTGTTTTCGTGCGTGCGGTCTCGGCCGATGCCTTGTGAGCGGAGGCTGTGACAGCATGTATGAGGTCATCGAGAACCGTGGGGTCCTCGATGGTGGGCGGAACCGTGTACGGTTCGCCGTCGACGATCTGCCGGATGGTCTTGCGCAGAATCTTGCCGGATCGAGTCTTGGGAAGTCGATCGAGGATCGTGACGTCACGGAAAGCGGCGACGGGGCCTACATTCTCTCGGACCAGCGCCACGAGCTCGCGAGCCAGCGTGTCGTGGTTGATGGTGGCGCCGGCCTTGAGGGTCACGAAACCGGCCGCGCGCTGACCCTTGAGGGCATCGCGCACGCCGAGCACAGCACATTCCGCGACGGCAGGGTGCAGGGTGAGGACCTCTTCCAGGGAGCCGGTCGACAGGCGGTGTCCGGCAACGTTGATCACGTCGTCCGTGCGGCCCATGATGTAGAGGTACCCGTCGTCGTCGAAGTGTCCGGAGTCTCCCGTGGCGTAGTAGCCGGGGAAGGCCGAGAGATAGGCACTCTGGAACCGTTCCGCACTGCCCCAGATTCCGAGCAGTGTGCCGGGAGGCAGGGGAAGACGAATAGCGATGTTGCCGTCTTTGCCCACGCGCTTGACCTTATGCCCCTTTGAATCCAGAATGTCAATTTCGTATCCGGGCACGGGCACCGTGGCCGAACCGGGACGTGTTTCGAGTGCTTCGATCCCGAGCGGGTTGGCGCAAATCGCCCAGCCGGTTTCGGTCTGCCACCAGTGGTCGACAACGGGGCAGTGCAAACCGTCATTGGCCCAGTGGAAGGTTTCAGGGTCGAGGCGTTCGCCGGCCAGGAACAGGCTCGTGAGGCTCGTTACGTCGTATCGGGCCAGTTCCGCGAGGTCTGGGTCCACTCGGCGGATCGCGCGCACGGCCGTGGGCGCCGTGAACAGCACCTTGACCTTGTAGTCCTCGATGACGCGCCAGAAGGCTCCGGCGTCTGGAGTGCCGATGGGCTTTCCCTCGTAGATGATCGAGGTGGCACCCGCCAGAAGTGGGGCATACACAATGTATGAATGGCCGACGACCCAGCCCACGTCCGAGGCCGCCCAATACACGTCACCCGGCGAGATGTTGTAGATGTTGCGCATGGACCAGGCCAGTGCCACGGCGTGTCCGCCGTTGTCGCGCACGATGCCCTTGGGATTGCCAGTGGTGCCGGACGTGTACAGAATGTACAGGGGGTCCTCTGACGCCATGCTCACGGGGTCGGCGGGGGCTGCGTTGTCTTCTTCGTCGGCCCAGTCCAACCACGACACGCTCTCGTCGGCATAGTCCGCGGCGGAACCGGGAATGGATTCGCGGTTGCGTACGAGCACCGTGTGCACGGAACCCGCGCTGAGGGCGAGGGCTTTCTGAACGAGTGGCAGGTATTCCACGGCTCGGCCGGGCTCGAGCCCGCCGGAGGCGGTCACGATGACGGACGGGCGGGCATCGTCGATTCGCACGGCCAGTTCGTTGGCGGCGAAGCCGCCGAAAACGACGGAGTGGATCGCGCCGATGCGGGCGCAGGCGAGCATCGCGATCACGGCCTCCGGAATCATCGGGAGGTAGATGATGACCCGGTCCCCGGTGCCGACACCGTTGGCGCGCAGGGCGCCGGCGAACTTGGCCACGCGGCCCAGCAGCTCGAGGTACGTGAGTGAAATACGAGTGCCCGTCATAGCGGAGTCGTAAATCAGCGCGGTCTGGGCACCGCGTCCGGCGATGACGTGTCGGTCGAGGGCGTTATAGCTCGTGTTGAGCCGACCGCCCGGAAACCAGGTCCAGTCGGTCTCCGACCGCTGCTCGAGAGCGGCGCGCGGTGGGGTGGTCCATTCGAGGCCCTGGGCGGCTTCCATCCAGAAGTCCTCGGGGGAGTCAATGCTGCGTCGCCAAGTGTCGGCGTAGGTGCCCAGTGGTGCGTCAGTCATGTGAACCTCTCCATTGAAGCGTCTCTGTATACAAAGAGTGGTTGAAGTATTGCATAAAACCCGGTCCGGTGGAATAGGATCACTCTTGTGTATACAGAAGCCGCAATGTTGGGGTCAACAGCACCGACCAGTGCTGCCCCCGTCCGCGCCAGCGAACGTGCCTACCAGCAGCTGCGCGGCGAGATTCTGGATGGGCTGCTGGGTCCGGGAACCGGGCTGCTCGAAGTCGAGCAGGCCGAACGCATCGGCGTTTCCCGCACGCCGCTGCGTGCCGCCGTTGCCCGGTTGATCGCCGATGGCCTCGTGGTGGGTCGAAGCGGCCGTGGTTTCGAAGTGACGGAGCTCTCCGTCGAGAGCATCACCGGCCTCTACGAGCTCAGGGAAGGGCTCGAAGTGCATGCCGTCAGCCTTGCCGCCGAACGACGCGACGTGGCCACCTTCGAGCTCCTGCGGGAGAAATTCCGCTCCGCGCCCGAACTTCTGCTGCAGGGTGATGAGGGCATCCGTCGCTACTACGACCTCATCGACGATTTCGAGACGGCCGTCGACGCTGCCGTTGCCAACCCGTTCCTGTACAGCGCCCTCGAGAATGTGCGCACCCACCTCGCACGCATCCGCCGGTTGGCCAGGGGCAACCAGGAGCGGCTGCGCGCCGCGGCCGCGGAACACACGCTCATCATCGACGCCATCATCGCCGGCGACACCCTGCTCGCCGCCCACGCAACTCATGTTCATCTCCACCAGAGCCTCACAAACGTCCTTGCGACGCTTGCCGAGGATGCGGCCACCCCGGTCGAATAACGAAGGGATCCATCGTGCAGCTCCACCACGTTCGAGTTCACCGCAGTGAAGAAAACCTCGCCCGCGAGGACCAGCTTGCCTGGAAGATCGCCGCCTGTGCGGCGGACCCGGTGGCCGTCACTGACGACGTCACCGAAATGATCATCAACCGTGTGATCGACAATGCGTCCGTCGCGGCGGCCTCGTTGACCCGGAAGCCCGTCACAGCCGCCCGCTCGCAGGCGCTGGCCCACCCGCGTTCCAACGGTGGAGAAGGCTCGACAGTCTTCGGCCTCGTTCCCGGCCGTCGCGTGTCACCGGAGTGGGCCGCCTGGGCCAATGGCGTGGCAGTGCGCGAACTGGACTACCACGACACCTTCCTCGCCGCTGAGTACTCCCACCCGGGTGACAACATCCCGCCGATCCTCGCCGTCGCGCAGCACCTCGCCACCGCGAAGGGGCTCACCGGACGTGACCTCGTGCGCGGCATCGCCACCGGCTACGAGATCCAGATCGACCTCGTGAAATCCATCAGCCTGCACGCGCACAAGATCGACCACGTGGCCCACCTCGGCCCGTCGGCCGCGGCCGGAATCGGCACACTCCTGGGTCTCGATAAAGAGATCATTTTTCAGGCCGTCGGCCAGGCGCTCCACACGACGACCGCCACGCGGCAGTCACGCAAGGGCGAAATATCCAGCTGGAAGTCCCACGCCCCGGCCTTCGCCGGCAAGATGGCCGTCGAGGCAGTCGACCGCGCCCTCCGCGGAGAGACCAGCCCGACTCCCATCTACGAGGGCGAGGACGGCGTGATCGCGTGGCTGCTCGATGGCCCCGGACACACCTACGACGTGTCTCTCCCCCAGGCGGGCAGCGCCAAGCGCGCCATTCTGGACAGCTACACCAAGGAGCATTCGGCCGAGTACCAGGCCCAGGCGTGGATCGACCTCGCGCGTCGACTGCACCGCGCGCACCCCGAGCTTGTCGACGGCACGAACATCGCCTCCGTCGTGATTCACACGAGCCACCACACCCACTACGTGATCGGTTCCGGCGCGAACGACCCGCAGAAGTACGACCCAACGGCCTCGCGCGAGACGCTCGACCACTCGATTCCGTACATCTTCACGGTCGCGCTCCAGGACGGCAGCTGGCACCACGTTGACTCGTACTCGCCGGAGCGTGCCGGTCGCGCCGATACCGTCGCCCTGTGGAACAAGGTGACCACGACCGAGGACAAGGAATGGACCCGTCGGTACCACTCCCTCGACGTGACGGAGAAGGCCTTTGGCGGCCGTGTGGTCATCACCCTGACCGACGGTCGCACCATCACCGACGAGATCGCGGTGGCCGACGCGCATCCGCTTGGCGCCAAGCCCTTCGGTCGCGCCGAATACGTGAACAAATTCCGCATGCTCGCAGCGGATGTTCTCGAAGGCTCCGAGATCGAGCGCTTTCTGACGCTTGCGGAGCGCCTTCCGGAGCTCACCGCCGTCGACCTCGGCCAGCTCACGATCACGGCTCGTCCCGGCTTGCTGCCCACGACCGGTGCACCGATGGGAATCTTCTAATGCTGTATTCCCGCACATCGGCCGCCGACAAGCGCATCGCCCTGCGGGCAGGGCTCGCGTCCGGCGTGCTGCAGCGCTACCCGGGCGCCTTCAACCCGCTCTCGGCCAAACTCATCCAGAACAAGGGCTTCGAGGGCGTGTATATCTCCGGAGCCGTGTTGTCGGCCGATCTCGGACTGCCCGACATCGGCCTGACGACGCTCACCGAGGTCGCCGGGCGCAGCCAGCAGATCGCCCGAATGACCGAACTGCCGTCGATCGTCGACGCCGACACCGGGTTCGGCGAGCCGATGAACGTGGCGCGCACCATTCAGACGCTCGAGGATGCCGGCCTGGCCGGAATGCACATCGAGGATCAGGTCAACCCGAAGCGCTGCGGCCACCTCGACGGCAAGCAGGTCGTCGACGACGACACGGCGATCAAGCGCATCCGCGCCGCCGTGGATGCCCGTCGCGACCCGAACTTCCTGATCATGGCTCGCACCGACATTCGTGCGGTCGACGGCTTGAATGCAGCGCTCGACCGGGCTAAGAAGCTCGCCGACGCGGGGGCCGATGCCATCTTCCCCGAGGCGATGGGAAGCCTCGCCGAGTTCGAGGCCATGCGCGGGGCGGTAGACGTGCCGCTCCTGGCGAACATGACCGAGTTCGGTAAGGGAGAGCTCTACACGGTGGACCAGCTCGCAAATGTGGGCATGAACATGGTCATCTTTCCGGTGTCGTTGTTGCGCCTCGCGATGGGCTCGGCCGATCGGGGGCTGGACTCGATTCTGGAGCACGGTACTCTCGAGCCGATGCTCGGTGAGATGCAGCACCGATCTGATCTCTATGAGCTGCTGGACTACTCGGAGTACAGCCACTTCGACTCCGGTATCTTCGATTTCACCCTCAATCCCCACATCACGTCCAAGGTCTGAAGGAGCGACATGACTATGACTGAGCCGCACACGACGCCCGCCGCCGCGCCGGAACCGAAAATCTTCAAGGGCCTCGCCGGGGTGGTGGTCGACACGACCGCCGTGTCCAAGGTCAACCCCGACACCAACTCGCTGCTCTATCGCGGCTATCCAGTGCAGGAACTGGCCGCGCGGTGCAATTTCGAGGAGGTCGCGTACCTGCTCTGGCACGGCGAACTGCCCACCGAGGAGCAGTTGGCCGAATTCGAAACGCTGGAGCGCAGCCTGCGTCACCTTGACCCTGCCGTACGCCGCGTCATCGACGAGCTGCCCCTGACCTCGCACCCGATGGACGTTGTTCGCACCGCCGTCAGCGTGATCGGGGCGAGCGACAGGCACACCGCCGACGAGTCCGCGGAAGCCGACCTCGCCAAGGCCATCCGCCTGTTCGCGCAGCTGCCCGCCATCGTGTCCTACGACCAGCGTCGCCGTCACGGTCTCGACCTTGTCGAGCCGCGCGACGATCTCGGCTACTCGGCTAACTTCCTGCACATGGCCTTCGGCGAAGTGCCTGAACTTGTGGTCGTCAACGCCTTCGACGTGTCGATGATCCTCTACGCCGAGCATTCCTTCAACGCCTCGACATTCACGGCGCGCGTCATCACCTCGACGCTCGCCGACCTGTATTCGGCTGTCACTGGCGCCATCGGAGCTCTCAAGGGTGCACTGCACGGCGGAGCGAACGAGGCCGTCATGCACACCTTCACCGAGATCGGTCTCGGAGCCGGTGCCGGCGAGCGCGCGAAGGCGTGGCTCGACCAGGCCCTGATCGACAAGCGAAAGATCATGGGCTTCGGCCACCGCGTCTACAAGAGCGGCGATTCCCGGGTTCCCACCATGCGCGCGGCGCTGCTCACCCTCATCGAGCACTACGACGCCCCCGAGATGCTCGACATGTATGAGTCCCTCGAGGCCGCGATGACAGCGAAGAAGGCGATCTTGCCGAACCTCGACTATCCCTCGGGGCCGGCGTATCACCTGATGGGCTTCGACACCCTGAGCTTCACTCCGCTCTTCGTCGCCGCCCGCGTGACCGGGTGGACGGCGCACATCATCGAGCAGCGCGCGGCGAACGCGCTGATTCGTCCACTGTCGGTCTACAACGGCCAGGACGAGCGTCACGTTCCCGACAGGGAACAGCTGATCTGATCGGTAGGGCCGGTGGGTGTTGCCGTGTGACGTAAAATTTGTTCCATGACTTACGACGCAGTGACTGCACCCGCCGGCCCCGCATCCGCTCGCACTGACGCGGTGGTGTGCGCATGAGTGTTCATCTGGTCGGCGGGGGCCTCGCCCCCGAACACCATGCGAGCGTCTACGGGTCGTTCTTCGCCGAGGCGGCGGCCCGCGGTGCGGCAGCTGGTCGAACCGAGCCTCGCATCGCGATCATTGCAGTGCGTCAGGGCGATGCCGAGGGGCACGCCGCGGTTCTGCGTGCAGCGCTCGAAACGACCGGCCCCATCGAGGCGGTCGTCACGGCGCTCGAGCGCGGTGACCTCGCGACGAACCTCGCCGTAGCGGATGTCGATGGCATCCTGATCGGCGGCGGTGTGACTCCGGCCTATCTCGCGGCAGTGCTCCCCATCGCCGGTGAGATCCGCCGCCAGGTGTCGGCGGGCATTCCCTACCTGGGTTTCTCGGCCGGCGCCATGATCGCTGCCGAACGTGCGATCGTGGGCGGCTGGCGCATCGGCGGCGTGGAGGTGACCCCGCAGGACGCCTCGGAAGACCTCGATGAGATCACGATAGAACAGGGCATCGGCCTGCTCGACGTGACCGTGGACGTGCACGCGGCCCAGTGGGGCACCCTCTCGCGGCTGATTTCCGCGACCGAAGCCGGCCTGATCGAAGGCGGCCTCGCGATCGACGAGAATACCGTGCTCGTGGTCGGCGAGGGCGCGCTCGGCGTCGTCGGCGCCGGCAGTGTCTGGCGAGTGAGCCAGGCCGATGGCGGCGTGCTCGTGAGTACCTTTGGCGCCTAGCCTCGTCGACCAGCTCGAGCCGGGATGGGCGGCGGCTCTCGCTCCCGTGGCGCCCGAGCTATGGGAGATCGAGAACTTTCTGGCGGCGGAGACCCGCGAGGGCCGCACCTGGCTGCCGACGGCCGAGAACGTCATGCGGGTCTGTCGTGAGCCCTTCGACGCAGTTCGGGTGCTGATCGTGGGGCAGGATCCTTACCCCACGCCCGGGCACCCGATCGGGCTGGCTTTCGCGGTCGCCCCGGAGGTGCGACCCGTGCCGCGAAGCCTGGCCAATGTCTACCGGGAACTCGCCTCGGACCTCGCCATGCCGCCGCCGGACCACGGCGACCTCACTGCGTGGTCGCGCGCCGGGGTGCTGCTGCTCAACCGGGTGCTCACGGTGCAGGCGGGCGCGGCGGGCTCGCACCGCCGCCACGGCTGGGAAGCCGTGACGGACCAGGCGATTCGGGCGCTCGTGGCCCGGGACCGCCCGCTCGTGGCCATTCTCTGGGGCAGGGATGCGGCCAAACTCAAGCCGCTGCTCGGCGACACGCCCGTGATCGAGTCGCCTCACCCGAGCCCCCTGTCGGCGCGGCGCGGATTTTTCGGATCCCGCCCGTTCAGTCGGGCAAACGAGCTGCTCGCGGAACAGGGAGCGCCCACGGTGGACTGGGCGCTCGGGTAATCTGGTAAAGATTACGTGAAAGGGCGTGCGCGGTGCTGGAGGAAGAATACGAACAGCGAAGGCGGCTGCCCAGGCACCTGCGGCCGGAAGCGACGCCGGAAAACCCATTCACGTATTCCATGCGCGAGGCACGGGTCACCGACCTGCCCGATATTCGCGAGATCTACAACTACTACGTCGCCAACAGCACCGTCACCTTCGATGAAGACGCCATGACGTTGCCCGAGTGGCGCGACAAGTTCTACTACTTGGGCAAGCACGGCATGCCGTTCATCGTGGCCGAATCACCCGCCGGGCAGATCCTGGGCTACGCGCTCGTGGCACCGTGGAAACAGAAACGCGCCTTTCGGTTCACCGTGGAGAACTCCATTTACCTGGGCGCGGCGTCGACAGGCAAGGGACTGGGCCGTCAGCTGCTAGCGGAACTCATCGCCCGGTCGAAAACGGCCGGGCTGAAAGAGATCATCGCGGTCATCGCCGACCAGGGAGCGGATGCCTCCATCAAGCTGCACCGCGACTTCGGCTTCGAAGAAATCGGCCGCATGGGCAAGGTGGGGTTCAAGTTCGAACGCTGGCTCGGCACAGTTCTGATGCAGAAAAGCCTGAAGTAGCCCCTGACCCGCGACCCGGGTTCGACGCGCACGACGGTTAGCGGGGACGCCCCGCGACCTTCAGCACGGCGCGGCGAGGCGACAGGATAGCTGCTCGGGCGAGCACGGCATTGCGCTTGCCCACGATCACCTGGGGTGGGGTCGACGTCCGATCAAGTGCGGCACACGTGCTCCTCATCACCCTCTCCACGGTGAGGTGGCGATCCGTCGGCTGGTGGTTTCCCGCCACTGCCGAGAATTCAGTGTCGACGTAGCCGGGGCACACCGCGGTGACCTTGAGTCCGCTGGCCCGCGTCTCGTACCAGAGCGCCTCGGTGAAACTCAGAACGTAGGCCTTGCTCGCGGCGTACACCGACATCTGCGGCACCGGCTGGAACGCCGCCGTGCTGGCCAGGTTCACGAGTGCTGCTGTATTCGGGCGCAGGGTCGCCGCGGAGATGAGATCCGGGAGCAGGGCGTGGGTGAGCTGCGTCAGGGCGAGAACATTGAGGGTGATTTGCTCCGCCTGTCGGTCGGCATCCGCGTCGACGAAGCTGCCGAGGGTTCCGAACCCGGCACTGTTCACCAGAGTGCCGACGTTGACGTCCCGGGAGGTGAGATCCGCCATCAATTCGGGCACGGCCTCCGGTGCGGTCAGGTCGAGCGGTATGACTGTCGAGACGGTGCCGTACTTCTCTGCCAGGTCCACCGCAAGTGCTTCGAGCCGGTCCTGTCGCCTGGCCACGAGCACCAGGTCGGCGCCGCGTTGGGCGAGTTCGTGCGCGTAGCCGACGCCGAGGCCGCTCGAGGCGCCGGTGACGAGGGCCGTCGTTCCCATGGGATTGTAAAGTGCGCGTGCCATGGGTTAACGCTACTCGCAAAGCTAGGCTCGCAGCATGGCCGAACCACATGAATTGTCCGCGCTCGAGCAATGGCAGGCACTGCAAACCGGTGAGTTGAGTCCTTCCGAGCTCGCGGAACACTACCTGGACCGCATCGAGGCACTCAACCCGGCGCTCGGCGCGTTCGTCACGATCACAGCGGAGCGGGCCTGGGCCCGTGCCCGGGACGTGGAACAGAACGTGCCCCGCACCGCGCCGCTGTGGGGGCTGCCCTTCGCCGACAAGGACCTACAGCTTCGGGCCGGCGTTCCGGCACGGTTCGGCTCGCGGCTGATGCGCGACTTCGTGCCCGAGCAGTCCGACGATCTCGTGCTCGCCCTCGACGAGGCCGGGGGAGTGAGCCTGGGTAAGACGAGTACCCCGGAGTTCGGCCTTCCCTCCTATACCGAGGGGCTGGCCGGCCCACCGGCGCGCAATCCGTGGAATGTCGCTCTCGGGGCCGGCGGGTCCAGCGGCGGGGCCGCTGTCGCTGTCGCCGCACGCCTCCTGCCCTTCGCGCCGGGGTCTGACGGCGGAGGGTCCGTGCGCATCCCCGCCGCGGCGTGCGGTCTTGTGGGCGTGAAGCCGTCCCGAGGGCGTGTGCCCTCTGCCTCCGGAATCGACAAGCTCGGCGGGCTGCCGGTGGCCGGTCCGCTCGCCCGCACCGTAGCGGATGCCGCCCTCCTGCTCGACGCGATGGTGACGCCGGGAGGCAATCACCCCGACCACCATTTCGCCCTACGGGCGCCGCACGACGACGGACCGTTGCTCGGGCATGCGGTGCGTGGGGAGGGCCGTTTTCAGCTCGGGGTGATGACCTCCTCCGCATGGGACGAGGACTACGACGTCGTCCTCGCGCCGGAGGCCCTGGCTGCCCTCGACGCCGCTCGAACCCAACTCGATGTTCTCGGCCACGGTCTCGACGACCTGGCGCTTGAGCCGGACCCGAGCTACGTTCCGGCCTTTCGCACCATCTGGCAGGCGGGCGCGGCGAGCATCCCTGCCGAGGGCGACGAGCAGGAAGCGCTGCTCGACCCCCTCACCCGCTGGTTGATGCGTCGCGGGCGCGCCCTGTCTGCCCGCGCGCTCGCCGAGGCTCTCGCGGCCCTCAGCGCCTTCGAACGCTCGTTCATCCGACAGCTCTCGCACGTGGACGCGGTGCTGACACCGGCGCTTGCGCTCACGCCGCGGCCGGTCGGCTGGTACGACCAGGTCGACCCCGAACGCAACTTCGCCCAGCAGGTGCAATACACGCCCTTCACGTCGATGGTCAATGTGAGCGGGCTGCCTGCCATCGTGTTGCCGGTGTTGCAGACCGCCGACGGTCTGCCGATGGGGGTTCAGCTGATCGGTCGTCCCGGCGGCGAGGCGACACTGCTTGCCATCGGGGCCCAGCTGGAGCGTCATTTCCGGTGGCAGGAGCGGGTGCCGCCGGAGCCGTGGCGCGGCTTATAACACACCCCCAGGCAGGGGTGCTGTATCAGGACCCCGATGAATGTGCGAATTCCCAGAAACCCCGGAATTCTGCGATACTGGTGGACTGAAATCGCCTGTACGCAGGGCATCCAACTAAAGGAAACCAATGACGGATCAGTCTTTCCAGTTAATGGCGATTATTTTGGCTCTCCTGACTCTTCCGTGGGTTAATCCCGGCCCGGAAGTACGGGTTTGTGTCCGCCGAGGCTGAGCATCGCGAGGGCGATGAGGGCGTCGGGTGCTTTGAAGCCGAACGCGATGCGAGTCATGAGGCGGATCTTGGTGTTCATGGATTCGACCCGCCCGTTTGAGAGGCCGTGCTCGATGGAAGCCAGGATCGCGGTGCGGTGTTTGACGATGCTTCTCTGTAGTTTCACGAAGGATGGGATTCGGCAGCGGCGGGCCCAGCTGACCCATTTGTCCAGCGCTTCAGTCGCTTCGTCGAGAGGCAGTTTGAAGATGACACGGAGGCCTTCCTTCAGGTAGTAAGCGCGGGCCAGCCGCGGGTCGGTCTGCACGATGCAGGCGAGCTTCGCTTGTTGCTTCTCGGTGAGGTTCTCCGGGTTCTTCCAGAGCGCGTATCGGCAGTTCTTGATGCCCATGGCCCGGGCGCTATCCGGGCGGGCCGGCGCTCCGGTTGGAGGTCGGCCACGGCCTCGTCCGGCCTCGTTGTGCCGGGCGGCTTTGCGGGCGTCGTTCCACGCGGCTCGGCGGACCTCATCGAGGGCCTCCGTGGCCCATTTCACGACATGGAACGGGTCGGCGCAACGAACGGCGTTAGGGGCTCGTTCCTTGACGACAGTGGCGATCCAGGCTGCGCCGTCCGCGGAAACATGCGTGATCATCGCCGAGCGCTCCGGCCCCAGCGCGTCGAAGAACGTCGCGAGGGTGGCCTTGTCCTGGCCCGGTGCTGCCCAGATAAGGCGGCCGGAATCGTGGTCCACGACACACGTCAAATACTTGTGGCCGCGTTTGTAGCTGATTTCGTCGATACCGATCCGGGTGAGGTCGGCGAACTGGTCGAATTGCTTCTCCGTGTCTGCCCAGACCCGGGTGATGATCGCGCCGACGGTGCGCCACGCGATGCGCATCAACACCGTGAGCGCCGTTTTGGATGTTTGCGTGGCCAGCCACGCGACTTGGTCGTCGAAGAACAGCGTGTGTCCGCTTTGATGCCGAGCCCACGGCACGGCGGCGACGGTCACGCCGTGAACACCGCACCTCACCCGCGGCGCCGCAGCTTCCAACTGGACCTGCACCGAGCCAGCATCCAGTGATCGCCAGCGCCGCCGACCCTCACCAGCGTCGTAGCGGGGGCAGCGCTTCCGGCAGGACCCGCAACGGTTCCGCATCGACGCCGTCGGACGCACCGACGCGACCAGAATGCCCGTCTCCATGTCGAGATCCACTGCCTCGACAACTGTCTTGTCGACTCCGAGCAGAGTTCGCCATAGTGTTAAGTTTTGCACGCCGTTTTCTCGTCCCTGTGTTTCTTACCTTTGTCAGTTAGAAACCTAGGCGGAGAGCGGCGTGCACTCGTTAAGGCGCTCGGAAACGACCCACGGTTATGTCAGGAGAGCCATTATTTTGTACCTCGCTGCCATGGTCGCGATCGGGTGGTTTGCCTTTCGGCAGACCAAGGATCTCGACGATTATATGCTCGCAGGCCGCGGCCTGAAGCCCGGCACGGCGGCGCTCAGCGCCGGCGCTTCCGACATGTCCGGCTGGCTGCTGCTCGGCCTTCCCGGCGCCATCTATGTATCAGGTTTGGTCGAGGCCTGGATTGCCATCGGCCTCACCATCGGAGCCTGGCTGAACTGGAAGTTCGTGGCCCCGCGGCTGCGTTCTTACACCCAGGTCTCGCAGAACTCCATCACCATCCCGAGCTTCTTCGAAAACAGGCTCAAAGACAAGACGCGCTTGTTGCGCGTCGTATCCGGCCTCATCATCCTCGTTTTCTTCACGTTCTATGTGTCGTCCGGCATGGTCGCCGGCGGTGTGTTCTTTGAGGAATCCTTCGGCTCCACATTCCTCCTGGGCATGCTCATAGTGGCCGGCGTCACCCTGCTCTATACGGTCTTCGGCGGCTTCCTGGGAGCCACCCTCACCGACGTCGCCCAAGGCATCCTCATGCTCGTCGCGCTCGTAGCTGTTCCGCTGATGGCCCTGAGCGCCACCGGCGGCGTCACGGCCACCCTCGACTCCATCCGCGAGGTGGACCCGAACCTGCTGTCCCTCACCGCGGGCGGAACCGTGCTGGGGATCATCTCGGCGGCGGCCTGGGGTCTCGGCTATGTCGGCCAGCCGCACATCATCGTGCGTTTCATGGCTATGCGCACGCCGCAGGACGCCAAGGCAGGACGCCGCATCGGCATCGGCTGGATGGTCGCGACGGCCCTCGGTGCCATTGCCACGGCGCTTATCGGTATCGCGTACTTCCAACAGAACCCCGAGTTGACCCTCGCGAACCCGGAAACTGTCTTCTTGCTGCTGTCGCAGACGCTGTTCCACCCGTTCATCGCCGGGCTCGTGCTGGCGGCGGTGCTGGCTGCGATCATGAGCACGATCTCCTCCCAGCTCATCGTGTGTTCCTCCGCGCTCGTGGAGGACCTCTACAAGATCGTCGGAAAGAAAGATGCCACCCCCAAGCAGTTGGTCATGCTCGGCCGTCTCGGTGTGCTGCTCGTTGCTGTTGTCGCCGGCCTCATCGCGCTCAACCGCGATACGACCATCCTCGCGTTGGTCGGATTCGCCTGGGCCGGATTCGGTGCGGCCTTCGGCCCCGTGGTCCTTCTCTCGCTGTATTGGAAGAAGCTCTCCACCGCGGGAACGTTGGCCTCTATGATCACCGGCGCCGTCGTTGTCTTCATCTGGGGCAACTCCCCGTTGAGCGGCGTGCTCTACGAGATCGTGCCCGGTTTCGCCGCGAGCCTCATTGTGGCCGTGGTGGTCTCTCTCGCGACGTACAAGCCGTCCGCTGAGATCGACGCCGAATTCGACGCCGCAGCGGAACAGGCTCATGCCAAGTACCAGGCACCGAAGAAGGTTTCGGTGTAGCGCAAACAGGTACAACGACGACGGCACCCGAGCCGGCCACCCTGGCCGGTTCGGGTGCCGTCGTCGTGTGGTCTGCGCCCTACCGCGTGAGTGACGAGGCGGGGCGGGAGGGCCACCAGAACCTGTCGCCGGTGATGAAGACCAAGGCAGGCACCAGCACGGTGCGAACGACGAGTGTGTCGAGAAGAACACCGATGCACACGATCACTCCGATCTGGGTCAGGGCCACGACCGGGAGCACGCCGAGCACGGCGAAGACTGCCGCGATCAGGATCCCGGCGCTCGTGATCACCGCTCCGGTCGAACTCAGGCCACGGACCATCCCGTCTGCCGTGCCGTGCCGGATGCTCTCCTGCCGTGCGCGGGTGGTGAGAAAGATGTTGTAATCGACGCCGAGAGCGACCAGGAACAAGAAAGCGAACAGGATCACGTTGGTGTTGAAAGCGGGGAATCCCAGCAGGTTCTGAAAGATCCAGTTTGAGGCTCCGAGGCTCGCGAAGAAGGTGCCGAGCACGGTGATGATCAGCAGCACGGGCGCCACCAGGGACCGCAGAAGCAGGGCGAGAATGGTGAAGACGATGGCGAGGATCAGGGGAATGATCAGATCCTGGTCGCGTTGGGCAAGTGTCTTGGTGTCGAAGGCGGTCGCGTCGTTTCCGCCCACGAGGCTCTCCGAAACCGGACCGGCGGTATCCGCGTACGCCGTTCGGAGCGCCGCGATCGTGAGGAAAGTGTCGTCGCTGCCGGGTTCGCTCTGAAGCGACACGTTCAATCGTGTGAGCCCGTTGGCGCTTTCGCTCGGCTGCACGGCGCCGACTCCGTCGACGGACGACGCGACGGCTGCCGCGTCGTCCGCTGCCGAATCGGGCGTGAGAACCACGGTCTGGCCGGTAAGACCGGCGGAGAAGGATTCGTCGACGATTTTCTGTGCCACCACGGACTCGGGCTTGCCCAACAGCTGGTCGGCCTGGGACAACCCCACTGATGCCCCGACCAGTCCGAGGCTGAGGGCGGCGATGCCGACCGAGGAGATGATCGCGATGCGGATCGGGCGTCGGCGCACGCCGTGGCCAAGCCGGGCCCAGGCACCGGTCGGTTCGGCGTTCGGGTCGACGTCCGGTCGCACGCGCGGGATGAACGGCCAGAACAGGCCACGACCGCAGACGACCAGCGCGGCGGGTAGAACGAGGAGCGCGAAGAGGATGGCGATGACAACCCCGATCGCGCAGGCGATGCCCAGGGCTCGGTTGCCGGAGAGCTCGGCGAAGACGAGGGTGAGCAGGCTCAGGGCCACGGTGCCGCCGCTTGCGGCTATCGCGGGGCCGGCGCTGCGCACCGCCGTGTACATCGCTTCGTTTCGGCTTTCGGTGTGTAGGAGCTCCTCGCGGTAGCGAGCTACCAGAAGCAGTGCGTAGTTGGTGCCGGCTCCGAAGACGAGCACGGACAGGATGCCTGATATGGACGCGTCGAGCCTGAAACCGAGTGGTTCGGCGAGGGCGCCCGCCACGACGCCGGCGAGGGCATCCGCCGCGCCCACGACAGCGAGGGGAACGATCCACAGCACGGGGCTTCGATAGGTCACGATCAGCAAAACGGCCACCACGATCACCGTCACGAGCAACAGCCGGAAGTCGGCGCCAGCAAACGCGTTGGTGATGTCTGCCTGAAACCCGACGGGCCCCGTGACATACGCCGTGAGACTGGCCGGAAGATCCGTGGACGCTGCAGAGCGGATCTCGGTGGCCGTGCGGGTGATGTCGTCGGAGACGCCGCTCGACTCGAGCGGAACCACACTGAGGGCGGCCTGGCCATCGTCGCTGAACCGGGGGATCGTTGCGGGGGGAGCCGTTGATTGCTCGCCGAGAGCCTCGGCACGCGCCGCGATCGCCGCGGAATCGGCTTCGGTCAGCGGCGAGCCGTCACGACTCCACACCACGATTGCCGACGTCGCCTTCGCCGATGGGAAATCCGCAAGGAGGGCGTCTACCTGCGCGGCTTGGCTCGAATCGGGAAGCCCGGAACTGGGAAAATCGTCGCCGGAGGCGCTTGGCAGCAGGGCAAAGAGCAGGCCCACGGCGATTGCCGTGGCTGCAAGAACCAGCCAGGCGGTGCCGCGCCCTGACACGAATCGAGCAATTGCTCTCACGGTTTCTCCACTCAGTCGCTAATAGTACTGAATGATCATATTGCTAACTCGGCTAGCAATATCACACCCCTTCACTTGTTTTGAGTAATTCAAGACAAGTGCTAACCTTGACTCATGTCCGAAAGCGCTCTCCCCGTTTCCCCTGGCAGAGCACTCGGGTTATCATCGCCCAGCGAGGTGGCCGACAGCATCCGTTCCGCGGCCCTCAAGGTGACGGAGCCCAGACTCGCTGTGCTCGCCGCGCTGACGAGCACACCGCACGTAAGCGCTGAACAGCTCTTCACCCTCGTCAAGGCACAGCTGCCGAGCACCTCCCTGCAGGCCGTGTACGGAGTTCTGGCGGCATTCGGAAACGCCGGCCTCGTGCGCAAGGTCGAACCGGCCGGTTCCCCCGCCCTATTTGAACGTCGGGTCGGCGACAACCACCATCACCTCGTCTGCACACGCTGCAGCGTCGTGCATGATGTGGACTGCGCCGTCGGCTCTGCTCCCTGCCTTGTTCCGGAGAACGATTCGGGGTTTGCCGTTCATGCAGCGGAGGTAACCTACTGGGGTCTCTGCCCGGCCTGTCAGGTCGACCTCGCCGCCCTCTGACGTTCCACGTCTCTTCCTCTCACCTTCCTCTCCAGCACGTCTTTCCCACAACACAAAGGAGTCTCATGACCATCGAGCCCACCACCACCCAGTCGGGAACCCCCGTCGCGAGCGACGAGCATTCGCTCACCGTCGGCCCGAACGGCGTCACCGCCCTGCACGACCGCTACCTGGTCGAGAAGCTCGCGCAGTTCAACCGCGAACGTATCCCGGAGCGCATCGTGCACGCCAAGGGCGGCGGAGCCCACGGGCAGTTTGTTGTCACCGGAGACGTGTCGAAGTACACCCGTGCGGCCGTCTTTCAGCCGGGCACGACCACCGACACCCTGCAGCGCTTCTCGAGCGTTGCCGGCGAGCAGGGCAGCCCTGACACCTGGCGCGATGTGCGTGGCTTCTCCGTGAAGTTCTATACGTCAGAGGGCAACTACGACATCGTCGGAAACAACACCCCGGTGTTCTTCATCCGCGACGGGATCAAGTTCCCCGACTTCATCCACTCCCAGAAGCGTCTTCCCGGCTCCGGCCTTCGCGACGCCACCATGCAGTGGGATTTCTGGACCCTCTCCCCGGAGTCGGCACACCAGGTGACCTACCTCATGGGTGACCGCGGCCTGCCCGTGTCCTGGCGCACGATGCCCGGCTTCGGCTCGCACACCTACCAGTGGATCAACGCCGCCGGCGAGCGCTTCTGGGTGAAGTACCACTTCACGTCCAACCAGGGCAACGCCGAAATGGACGGCCCAGAGGCCGAGCTCATTGCCGGCGCCGACGCCGACTACTACCGTCGCGATCTGCACGACGCCATCGAAGAGGGCAACTTCCCGTCCTGGAACGTGTCTGTACAGGTCATGCCCTACGAGCAGGGCAAGACGTACCGCTTCAACCCCTTCGACGTGACCAAGGTGTGGCCGCACGCCGACTTCCCGCTCATCCCGGTGGGAACGCACACGCTCAACCGCAACCCGGAGAACTTCTTCGCCGAGATAGAGCAGGCCGCCTTCTCCCCGGCGAACATGGTTCCCGGAATCGCCGCGAGCCCAGACAAGATGCTGATGGCGCGCATCTTCTCCTATCCGGACGCGCAGCGCTACCGCATCGGAACCAACTTCAACCAGATTCCGATCAACGCCCCGCAGGCGCCCGTGAACAACTACTCGCAGGATGGCGCGGCCCGCCACGGGTTCAACCCGCCGTCGGCACCGAACTACGCACCGAACTCGCTCGGCGGGCCGGTGGCTGACGCCGCCGCAGCTGGCGAAGGCAGCTGGGAGAACGACGGTTCGTTGCTGAACTCCGCCGCGACGCTGCGCAGCGAGGACAGCGACTTCGGACAGGCCGGAACCCTCTACCGTGAGGTGTACGACGACGCGGCCAAGGCACGCTTCCTCGCCACCATCACCGGTGCCGTCAGCGGAGTGACCCGCCCAGAGGTCACCGAGCGCGCCATCTGGTACTGGACGAGCGTGGACGCTGAGCTCGGCGCGAGCCTGCGCAGCAACCTCGAGGCCCTAGCCGCCGCCGAGCTCGCGAGCTCGAAGTAGTCACCGAATAAAGGCACGACGGCAACGCCCGGTCTTCTCGGAGACCGGGCGTTCCCGCGTTCCGCAGGCTCAGCGCAGGTAGCCGCCCTTTTCGAGGCCCGCTTCGATCTCGTAGCGATTGGTGAGCGGGTTACGACCGGCCAGACCGTACAGCACGGGAAAGAGCATGCCGTAGCGCTGCCATTGGCGCTTGTGTACGGCCTCGTGCTCGAGCACATCCGCTGATACATTCTGCTTGGTCAGGTAGCAGCCGCCCACGCAGGACCCACCGCGGCCGAATGTCCACGACGGCATGCCGCGAAAGACGAGGAGGCCGTTTCGGCGTTCCACCCGGCCCGTGCTCCACAGGGAACCCCACACAGTGCCCACCAGGGTGGCATAGGCATAACCCGCCCGGCTGAGGGGGGAATCGAAAAGAAAACCGCGCACACCCACTACGGTAGCTCGATGCCCGGGCGTCCGTACTGCTCGAGCAGACGTAGCCACACCTCGCTCAGGGTCGGGTAGCTCGGCACGGCGTGCCAGAGGCGGCCGATCGACACCTCGCCCACAATGGCGATCGTGGCGGAGTGCAGCAGCTCGGCCACGTCTTGGCCGACGAATGTCGCGCCGATGATCACCTCACGGTCGAGATCGACGATCATGCGAGCCTTGCCCGTATAGCCGTCGGCCAGCGTGCTCGCGCCCCCGAGCGCGGCGAGGTCGTGATCGAGGATGCGAACACGGTAGCCGGCCTTGACCGCGCCGGCGGCGGTGAGTCCCACCGAGGCGACCTCCGGGTCGGTGAAGGTGACCTGCGGAACGGCCGCGTGGTCGGCGGTCGCCACATGGGCTCCCCACGGACCATCGTCGACAACGGCTCCCGCGGACCTCGCCACGATCGCGTCCCCAGCGCCACGGGCCTGATACTTGCCCTGGTGGGTGAGCAGCGCTCTTTTGTTCACATCGCCCGTGGCGTACAGCCAGCTTCCAGACAGCATAGGTGAGTCTCCCTGCACGAGTAGGGTGTCGTCCACGTTCAGCCACTCACCGGGTGTCAGGCCCACGGTCTCCACGCCGAGATCGTTCGTGACCGCCACCCTGCCCACGGCCACCAGCACCTCGGCCGCCGTCACAGTGCGTCCGTCGTGGAGGGTCAGCTCCACCTCACCGGAGGCTGTGCGGTGCGCTCGGGTGGTGGCAGTTTCGAGCAAGACAGTCGCGCCGCTCTCCTCGAGTGCGCTGGCGACGAGCGATCCGGCAAAGGGTTCTTGGGCACCCAGAATGGAGCTGCGGGCAATCATCGTGACCTTCGCGCCGAGCGAGACGAAGGCGGTGGCCATTTCGGTGGCCACGGTTCCGCCGCCGATGATGGCCAGGCTTGGCGGCACGACCTGCACGGATGTCGCCTCGCGGCTCGTCCAGGGGCTCACGTCGTTGAGGCCGGGGATATCGGGCAGGAGAGCCGCGGAGCCGGTACTCAGCACGACGGCATGCCGGGCGGTGAGCACGGTGACGGCACCGTCGGCGGCTGTGACAGTCACCTCTCGTTTTCCGGTGAGGCGGCCGTGGCCGCGTTCAAGAGAAATTCCGGCGCTGTCCAGCCAGCGCACCTGCCCCTCGTCCGACCAGTTGCTGGCAATCGCATCCCGCCGCTTCAGAACGGCCGACACGTCGACGACGGCAGTGCCCGCTCCGGCCGCGGGGGTCATTAGCCGCTCTGCGGCACCCGGCACCCGGCGAGCCGCGGCGAGGGCAGCACCGCTGCGCAGCAGCACCTTGGACGGCATACACGCCCAGTAGGAGCATTCCCCACCGACCAGGTCGTTTTCGACGATTACGGTGCTCAGGCCACCCTGGCTCGTGCGGTCAGCCACGTTTTCGCCGACCGCACCGCCCCCGACCACGATCACGTCGTAGAGGGCTGTGGTCTGGGTGCTCGGGGAGGGCTGCGTCATCATGGCAGAATCATACCTGCGTCGGCTTCGTACGACCCCGCTTGAGGCTAGCGGCCTTCGAAAACTGCTGGCGTGCGGCTGAGGAACGATTCCATGCCGATGCGGGCATCTTTCGTGGCGGCGAGCCGAGCCAGGGCCGGCTGCAGTTCGGCTTCGGCGGCGGCATCGCCGTGGCGCACGGCCGTGCGCGCGCTCGCGAGCGTGGCCTGCACGGCGAGGGGTGCCTGAGCGGCGATCCGCTCGGCGAGGGCGAGCGCATGCTCGAATTGGGTCCCGTCGGGCACGATCTCCTGCACAAGGCCGATTCGGAGTGCTTCCGCCGCATCGAACGTGTCACCGGTGAGGAGCCAGCGCATGGCGTTGCCCCAGCCGATCGCACGAGGAAGTCGGATGGTGGCACCGCCGAACGGGAGAATTCCCCGCGACACCTCGATCTGGCCGAACACCGTTGACTCGGCAGCCACGGCGATGTCGCTGGCCAGGATGAGCTCGATCCCCAGCGTGAGGCAGGTGCCCTGAACGGCCATGACGACGGGCTTCGACAGGGACGTGCCGTCGACCTGCCACGGATTGATCCCGCTGTCGGGCACCATGTCCAGACCATCGGGGCCGAGTCGGGGCCCCACATCGGCGAGGTCAAGCCCTGCGGTGAAGTGGTCGCCGAGCGCGTGCACCAGACCGACGCGCAACTGCGGGTCTCGGTCGAGTTCGCCGTAGGCGAGGGAGAGCTGCTGCAAGAGTGCGAAGTCCGCGGCATTGCGTTTCTCCGGGCGGTTGAAGCCGATGAGCAGCACATGGCCGCGCCGTTCGGTGACAATCCGGTTGACAGTCGGCTCGGTCATGGGCGCGTCAACGATCCGATGATGCGCAGGATACTCGGCAGGTCGTCTGTCGCAGCGGCAGGGGAGCTGGGGGAGAACCCCACGATGCTCGCGCCGACCACACTGAACTCCGCGCGCAGAGCGACGACGGCGTTCGTGAGCGCGGCCACGCTCAGGCCGAACGGAACGAGATCGGCGAGCCCGGTCACGGCGGAGGGATCGAGCACGTCCAGGGCGATGTGCACGTAGACGCTGGTGGCGCCGGTGGCGCGGACAGCGGCGAGGAGAGCGTCCGGGGCGTTGAGCTCCTCCACCGTGAAACCGCGAATCGACCGATTCGTGATGATCTCGGCCTCGGCGGGATCGATGTCGCGTGCGCCCACGAGCACGATCTTGTCGAAGGGAATGTGACTGGCGTCGTCCAGGGCGACGTTGGGGTGCCCTTCGCCAGCGATCGCCCGCAGCACCATGCCGCAGAAACCGCCGGACGGTGACGTCTCCGGCGTATGGAGTTCGGGGTGGGCCCCGAACCAGAGGAGCGCGACATCTCCCGGATGCTGCCGGCTGGCGTGCTCGACGGACGCGAGAGAGACGCCGCAGTCGCCGCCGATCGTGAGCGCCCAGTCCTTCGTGAGACGCAGCACGGCTGCTTGCCGCTCCCGCACGATTTGAATGGAGGAGAAACGATGGATGCCGGTGTCGAGGGCGTCTCCGGCCTCGACCGGCACGTCGACCTCCCGTGTCGCCGACGCGGGCAGATCGCCTTGAATGGCCACGGCCCCGTCGACGAGGCGCATGGCGCGTGGAGAAACAGAACCCTGCCATTGTGGAACTACAACGAAAGTGGGAGCCATACTTCAGTATGGCCCGCCGGGTGGCCCGGCGCGAAACGGCGGTCCGTCGGTCACATATCCCGGTAGCGGATCGCCGCTGCGAGGGCGTTGCGCAGGGCGAAGAGATCCAGGCTTGCGCCGAAGCCGGGCGTGTCGCGCTGGATGCGCCATCCTTCCTCGAGCGGCCCGATGTCCAGGCTGTCAAAGCCGAAGACATCGATGAGCGACGCCACGACTTCCCGTGCCGACGGGTCGTGGCCGGCGACGATCAGTGCGCGACGCTCGGGTGATCCAGCGGGGCGACTCTCGGTCGTCAGGCTGACGGCGTCGACGTGATTGAATGCCTTGACCACCCGGGAGTCAGGCAGGTGCGCTTGCACGAGCTCGGACACCGTCGTCGTCTCGGTGTCGAGCGGCTCGATGGCCCCGTCACGCTTTGGCTCATAATTGTTGGTGTCGATGACGATCTTGCCGGCCAATTCCTCCACGGGAATGCTGGCGAGGGCCGCGAGTGGCACTGACACGATGACGATATCGCCGGCGAGGGCGGCCTCCGTCGGGGTCGCTGCTCGCGCGCCCTGGCCGAGCTCCGTCACGAGCCAGGCCAGGGATTGCGGGCCGTGGGCGTTGCTCACCACGACCTTGTAACCATTGCGCACCGCAAGGCGGGCTAACTGGCTGCCCATGTGGCCGGCACCGATGAGTCCAAGAGTTGTCATAGGGGCATCAAAGCACGGTTTCGGCCACGGCAGCCCGATCAGCTTCCGAGCGCGGGGTTCGATCCTGCCTTCAGGGCCGCCAAGCGGGCGTCCACCTCGGAGAGTTCCCCGAGGTCTTCGAGGCTCTCGAACTGGGCGTCGAGGCTCGAGGCTGCCAGCTCACTGGCGCCACGCACTCGTGCCTCTTCGCGACGAATCTTGTCCTCGAACCGGCTGACCTCGCTCGTGGGATCCATCAGGTCAATGCTCTTCACGGCATCCATCACCTGCTGCTGTGCCTGGGCTGTCTTGGCGCGGGCGATGAGTTCGTCGCGCTTGGAGGAAAGCTGGTTCAGCTTGTCCTTCATGGCGTTGAGGCCGCTCTTGAGCTGCTCGACCACGGCCGTCTGCGCCACGATCTGCGGTTCGGCCTGTTTCGCTTCCTTCTCGCTCGCGAGTTGGCGACCGAGAGCGACCTTCGCGAGGTTGTCGAATTTGTCAGCATCCGCGGGATTGCCGCTCGTGCGCAGCTGGTCGGCCTTGCGACTCGCGGCAAGTGCCTTGTTGCCCCACTCGCCGGCGGCTTCCACGTCTTCCCGATAATCGTCTTCAAGCAGGCGGAGGTTGCCGATCGTCTCAGCGATGGCGCTCTCCGCGTCGGCGATGCTGTTGGTGAAGTCCCGCACCATCTGGTCGAGCATCAGCTTCGGGTCTTCCGCCGAGTCCAGCAGGGAGTTGATGTTGGCCTTGGCCAGCTGGGAAATACGGCCAAAGATGGACTGTTTCACCACGTTGTGGTCCTTTCGAAAGCCTCAGTGAGGGCGGCGAGTCTTGAACAGATGAGGGCCGTGCTCGGTCGAGCATACGACCCGTCTGGGTTCTAAGTCTAGGAACCGCGTCTGAACAGGGACTGAGGTCTGGCGTGCGGCCCAGGTTGCACTGTGTTACGCACGCCCTCGCTCCCGGCGCCGTGCGCATCCAGAATAGGGATAACGACTACACCCCAACGGATGCGGAGGCGACCGAAATGACACAGCTCACTACTTCGATGTTCGCCCCCCGTCTCGTGGTCATCGAGGTCACCGGGACCCGACCAGACCGCCCGGAGTATCACGCCAAGGTGCAGGTGCTCAACGGCCGTGTCGTCACCGACGGAGTGAGCGACGGCTGGAACGTCATGCGTATCGCCGCGGCGGACGTCACCCCCGACGAACTCCTCTGGGATACCCGGCATGCTGACGCCATCGTGATCGTGGGCGGCGAAGACATCACTCCGAGTTTCTATGGGGAAACAACGGGCTACGAGGGCGAAACCGCGCACTTCGCGGCGGCCGACGAAGGCCAGATCGCGGTCGTGCGGCGTGCTCTGGCCGCAGGCACCCCGCTTCTCGGCATTTGCCGCGGCTTGCAGATCATCAATGTGGCCCTCGGAGGATCGATCGTTCAGCACATCGACGAGGGAATCCACAAGAACGAGGGCGTACCAATCGACGAGATCCTCTCGACGCATACTGTCACCCTCACTACGACGAGCGGGCTGGCCCGTGGCCTGGGCGGCACCGACATTGTCGTGCAAAGCGCCCACCACCAGAGCGTCGGTCGGCTCGGCGCCGGGCTGGTGGCTGCCGCGGTCGCGCCGGACGGACTCATCGAGGCGCTCGAACACCACACCGCGCCGATCACCGGCGTGCAGTGGCACCCCGAAGCGCCCGACGCTCCGGCCGACCAGCTGCCCCGGCTGCTCGCCTCCCTACGGGGCCACGTCGAGTCGAGCCGACGGGAGCGGGAGCTCGTAGCCGCCTGAGTCGGGCAGCACAGGCGGGGTGCCGCCGGTCAGGCCGGGCCGAAGGTCTCGTCGAGGGCGGCGGAGAGGTCCGCCACCAGATCCGCGGTGTCTTCGATGCCGACCGAGAGACGCAGATGTCCGAACTGCCGAAAGTGCGGCGGATAGCCCGCAACGCGCGGTCCTGAACCGTCCACGTGCACAATCAGGGTCTCATCGTGGCCGAGTGAGACGGCGGAGGTGATCACGCGCAGAGCGGCCACAAAACAGTTCTGGGTATCAGCGTCACCGTCCACGGCGAAGGCCATCATGCCGCCGAAACCGTTCGGGAGCTGGCGTATCGCCAGTTCGTGTTGCGGATGCGAGGCGAGCCCGGGGTAGGCGACGTACGCCACGCGCGGATCGGCTTCGAGGAACTCGGCAACGGAGAGTGCTGACGCGCAGTGCTGACGGATGCGCAGGGGCAACGTGACCGAGCCGCGCATGATCAACCAGGCGTTGAAGGGGCTGATCACTCCGCCCACGTCGACCATGGCATCCAGTTTGATCTCTCGAATCAGGTCGGCGCTGCCGACCACGACGCCACCCATCGCGTCACCGTGCCCGTTGATGTACTTCGTCAACGAGTGAACGACGAGGTCGGCGCCGTGATCCAACGGCCGGAACAACGGAGGCGGCGTGAAGGTGTTGTCTACCGACAGGAGTGCGCCGGCGGCATGGGCGATCTCGGCAACGGCCGCGACATCCGTCACCGTGGTCGTGGGGTTGCCCACGGTCTCCACATGGACGAGGCGGGTTTCGGGGCGGATGGCGGCGCGCACGGCGTTGAGATCTGTCGAATCCACGAAGGTGGCCAGGATGCCGTATTTTTTGGTCAGCAGGTCGGTGAACAGGCGATAGACGGCCTCGTAAGTCACGTTGGCGACAACAACGTGGTCGCCGGATTGCAGCAGCGTGAAGAACACCGCATGCAGGGCGGCCACTCCGCTGCCGAGCACCACGGCCTCTTCGCCGTGTTCGAGCGCGGCGAGCTTCTGCTGCAGGCCGAGTTGGTTGACGCCGGTGTTGCGCGTGTACAGACCGGTGCCGGTGCCCGACCAGCTGAGGGTGGACGGGTCCTCCGGCAGGGCAAAGGAATTCGCCATCACGATGGGCGTGCGCAGCGCACCGGAACCGACATCGATCTCGTTGCCTGTGTGCACCGACTGGGTTCCAAACCCCAGGGTCGCGGGCTCATGCTTGTCGGGGCGGCCGGTGGTGGTCGAGGTCGGCGTAGTCATGCCTACACGCTATTGCGATTGCCGAAGGTGTGGGCGCACGTTACGTCGCAGACTCACGTGCGGCCCACTTTTGCTGGTCGACAACTGCTACTTCTCCACCATGGCGAATTCGCCGGACTCAACCTTCGCACGGTAGCTGAAGATCTCCTTCTTGATGACGCGGGCCATCAGGTAGAGGCCGATCACGTTGGGGATCGCCATGGCGAAAATCATCGCGTCGGAGAACGCGATCACGGGGCCGAGCGACAGCGACGCGCCCACGACCGTGAACATGCAGAACGCCACCTTGAAGCCGAGCTCGGCGCGCGGGCTGTCCTTGAACAGGTAGCCCGTGGCCTTCATGCCATAGTACGACCACGAGATCATGGTCGAGAAGGCGAAGAGCACAACGGCGACGGCGAGCAGGATCGGGAACCACGGTGCCACGGTTTTGAACGCGGCCGACGTGGTCTCGACTCCCGCGGCGCTCGACGTGTCGCGCCAGGTGCCGGTGATCACGATCGCCAGCGCGGTCATGGTGCAGATCACGACGGTGTCGATGAAGGGCTCGAGCAGGGCGACGAAACCTTCGGTCGCTGGCTCCTTGGTCTTGACCGCGGAGTGGGCGATGGACGCGGAACCCACACCGGCCTCGTTGGAAAACGCGGCGCGTTGGAAGCCCTGGATGAGCACACCGACGAAGCCGCCGGCGATGCCCTCCGGGTTGAAGGCGCCGACGAAGATCTGGCTGATCGCGTCCGGGATGGCGGTGAAGTTGGTGAAGATCACCGCGAGGCAGCCGATGATGTAGAGAACGGCCATGAACGGCACGATCTTCTCCGTGACCTTGGCGATCGACTTGATGCCGCCGATGATGACCGCCGCCACGGCGAGCGCGAAGACGAGGCCGATCACGAAGCGCCACGGTCCGAGGGGCCCGTCGGCACCGCCGGTCACGTTGATGATCTGGCTCGTGGCTTGGTTGGCCTGGAACATGTTGCCGCCGCCGATGGCGCCGCCGATGCAGAACAGGGCGAACAGCACGGCGAGGAACTTGCCAAGCCTGCGCTTGCCGAGGGCGGCGAGGCCATCGCGCAGGTAGTACATCGGTCCGCCGGAGACCGACCCGTCGGCCCGTTCGATGCGGTACTTCACACCGAGCGTGCATTCGGCCATCTTGGTGCTCATGCTGAGGAACCCGACCACGATCATCCAGAACGTCGCGCCGGGGCCACCGATCGATACGGCGACGGCCACACCGGCGATATTGCCGAGCCCGACAGTGCCGGAGATGGCTGTCGTCAGCGCCTGAAAATGAGAGACCTCTCCAGCATCGGCGGGCTCGGAATAGCGCCCGCGCACGAGGTTGATCGCGTGCTTGATTCCGCGCACGTTTTGAAATTTGAGGTAGATCGTGAAGAACAGCGCCGCGACGACGAGCCACGTCACAATGACGGGAATCTCCATATAGGAGAGCGACTCCGGGTCGCCGATCTTGACGGAGTAGAAGATGATGCCGCTGATGAAATCGGCGATCGGAGTGAAGGCGGTGCTGATCGTCTCGTCGATGGTGGCCGTGTGCACGATCGCGGCCGAGGCCGTCTGGCCGATCACGGAACCACCGTGACGGGCGTCTTCGACATCTGGATCAGTCGAACCGGGGTGCTGCCGAAGAGCACCTGCTTGAGCCTGGAATCACCAGTGCGCCCCACGATGATCTGAGTTGCGGTGTGGCGCGTGGCCAGAGAGACCAACTGATCTGCTGGGCTGCCGTGAACGACACTCGTGGTGGGTGTCACCAAGAATTCCGCGGTGACGTCCACGGCCGGCTGTATGATCTGCTTCTCGGCGGCGGCGATCTCCTGGGCCTTGCTCGCCGAACGGTGGGCGTTTTCATCGGGGCTGTTGAACGAATAGGGAGACCACGGGATCACATGCACGATGTGGAGCGCCGCCCCCGATTCGTCGGCGAGCCGACAGGCGAATGCCACGGCCCTTCTGCTCGATTCACTTCGATCAATTCCCACAAGTAATGACGTCATTGTCTCTCCTTCGTTGGCTTATCGGGATCGCCGATAACACCGCGTGAGGACCAACACTATGTTGAAGATGTGGCAGACGCCCAAACGAGGGGTGGCCGTGGGCGTTCGCTGATTCGGGTCAACCGAGTGAGAAGACCACGTCAACCCAGTAGTTGCTACTGGCGAAACTCTGCGTCGGAAAGCCCGTCGAACCATAGCGATAGACGCCGTTCGCCCCGTCCGTGCCGCTCGCGAGGCCGTGCAGTGGGGCGTTGTCGGCCGCCGAACCGAAGAACCCGGGGGTTGCGGCGTACCGGCCCTGCGGTGCGTAGTACGACACCGTGTACGTGGTGTTGGCCGCGATAGTCACGGGGGTGGCCAGGTTGGCCTGTTGCCACCCTGAAGCGGTCTCCCCGGTGAAGGTCACCGTGGCCAGCCTGGTCCCCGTTGCTGACCAGAGATATCCGGTGTGGGTGCCGGTGTTCAGGCTCCCCTTGTAGAAGCGGATGCCCGTGACCTTACCGGCCGTATCGGAGCGGAACTTCATGCCCAGGCCCACGGCCGCGGTGTCTGCCGCGCTCGCCGTGGCGGGAACGGAGCCTACGGCGAAGACGCTGCACGGACACGTCGGCGGTAGCACGGCTCCCGCCGTGGTGAATGACCAGGTGTAGGGCGACATAGCCTGGCCTGACGCGTTGGTGGCGCCGCTGACGCTGGCCGTGTACGTCGCGCTGGCGGCTAGTGCAGCGGTGGGCGTGAACGTGGCGGTGTTGGTCGCCGCACCGTAGCCGGTCGCGCCGGAGACAGCCGTGCCGGCCGCGTCCCTGAGGCCGAACACGATCGACGAGGCGATGACGGCCTGATTGAACGTTGTCGTCGCGGTGGAGGTCACGGCCACTCCGGTCGCACCGTTCGCGGGAGCGGCCGATACTATCGTGGGCGGTGTGGTGCTCACAGTTCCCGTCGTGAAGACGAGGTCCACCCAGTAGTTGGCGCCCTTGTACGTGTTCGTGGGAAAAACGCTCGACGCCGAGTACGCGTATAGGCCGTTTCCCGACGCGGACGTGCTGCGAAGCGCGCGCAGCGGCGCGCTCTCGGTGTAATCAAGGCCGCCGGGCAGTGCTGACGGATTGGGGTAGAAGAAACCGGACGCAGAGGCGTAGTGCCCGCGTGGAGCGAAGTAGGACACGACATAGGTGGTGTTCGCCGCAACGGCGACCGGGCTGGAGAAGGTCACTGTTTGCCAGCCTGACGCGCTCTCACCCGTGAACGTCGCCGTGGCCAGGCGCGTTCCTGTGGCAGACCACAGGCTTCCCGTGTGCGTTCCGGTGTTCGTCGCCGACTTGTAGAAGCGCACTCCGGTCACAGCTCCCGCGCTCGATGACGTGAACTTGAGTCCCAGCTCGACGCTGCCGCCATCGCCGGAATCTGCGACATCCGGTGTCACGGTATTGCCCCAGATGGAGCACGGACACACCACGCCAACGCTCGCACCCGCCCCCGGCGACTCGAGGTTTCCGCTGTCGTCGGCGGCTCGGGTTCTCACCAACGAGGTCGGGCTGCCGTGCGCGATCCACGTGTAGGTCCACGCGGCTTGTCCGGTTGCCGGGTGCCACGTCGCCCCGGCGTCGGTTGAGATTTCGACGCCGGCGACCACGCCGTCGGTGTCAGTCGCAGTGCCGGAGATCGTGACCCTTGTCCCGTCGGCGAGGGTCTGCCCGTTCAGCCCCGAGGTGATCGCCGAGGTCGGGCTGGTCGTGTCCGTCGTGCGGCTCGCGGCGACGAGGCCCGACATCAGGGTCGCCGGCTGCGCGCCCATGTCGGCGAAGACGTTCACCGTGGCCTGCTGCATGTTGCGGTCAGCCGCCCGACCCGTGGTGTACCCGTCGAGGCCGTAGGACCACTGGATGGTGCCCGCGCCGAAAACGAGGGCGCCGCTCGGCGCGCGGTACATGGTGAGGTTGTGCGTCGCGGTGGCCGGCGCGACGGTCGATCCGTAGTCGGTGAACACCTCTGGGGCCGCGACAGTGGTCGACGACATCCGGAAGGCTCCGGCAGGTCTGAAGCCGTTGTCGGCGTCGACGTCCCACTCGTAGCCGAGAGTGTTCAGCCCGGGGCCGAGGGTGAGTGATTGGGAACCAGTGAGGGCCGCGGCCGCGGTGTTGCGCCATATTCTCAGAGGGGCATATTCGGCGGGCACGCGGATGTCCGAGGAGCCCGAGACGACGACGAAGTACTGTCCGGTGAGGGCGTTCTCGGGATTACCGCCACCCGTCGCCGTGCCGAATCGAGGGTCGCGCCAGGTTCCAGTCCAGGACACCGGATCGGTGGGGGCGTCGAAGTGAGTGTCCTTGTAGCTCACGAGCGTGCGGTTGGCCGTCGTGGTGCCGGCGGCGCTGGGCTCCCAGCGCGTCCTCCAGAAGATTTCATTGCCGCTCAGGAAAGCCAGATTGACCCCGGCGTCTCGAGCCGCCTCCACGTTGGTTCGCTGGGACCCGGACCAATACTCGTCATGCCCGGTCGAGAGGAAGGTCTCGTGGTTGAGCAGCTGGGCTCCCCGGATGGATGTGTCCAAGCCGCTCTGGTAGCTCACGTCATAGGCATTTGCCTCCAGAAAACGGATCATGGGGTATTCGGTGTCCATGAGCCAGTTCGACCCCTGGCTGCCGGGCGTGAATGGCCGGTTGTACGAGACCTTGAACGCGGCCTTGTACGTGAGGGGTTCGCCCGGAGGGCAGGCCACCGAGCAGGAATAGAGGCTGTTGCCGCCGTAGCTGTTGTAGGCCTGCCACGTGGTGTCGGAGGTTTGGAAGACCATCTCGCTTGTGCTCGCGTCGTCGCGCACGACGAAGGGAATCACACTCTCACCGCCGGTGTCGTTGCGCACGAGGTGCGCTATGTAGACGCCGGAAACGGAGGCCGCCGGCACGGCCCAGGATGCCGACGTTGCCCAGTTGCCGCAGTCGATCAGGCCCGTGGCGGGGAAGGTCTGGCAGACGGGCTGCGCCTGCGGTAGGGACGCAGACGGCAGCAGCCCGGCCACGACCTTTCGCGCGCCGTTGCCCTGGTAGTACCCGAGTCTCAGAATGTCGATGCGGTATGAACTCGCCGGCGTGAGGATCTTGAAACTCACCGTCTGGCCCACGTTCACGCTCATAGCGGTGGCGTAGCCCTGGATGCTGGTGTCACCCGTGCCGGATACCTGCCAATCGCTCGGGGGCGTTCCGGGGAGCGAGTTTTCGCAGGCGATCGGGTTGACCACCGGCGCGGTACATGCGGCGGTGGCGGCCGTGGCCATCGATCCTGGAGCGACGAGTGCGGTGCAGAGCAGAGCAGAGCCGAGAAGTGCGATCAGTAGGGGTCGGCGGCGACGCGGGTCGGTTCGGGACATGGACTTCTCCATCGACGGGGGTGGCATTCGTCCGATCGGGCCCGATCCCGAGCGGAACAGCGCAAACATGAGATTTCCTCATGCACCTTATGTCGACATGGCTGCCCTGGCTAGGGCAGGTGTGGCCGTCCCGCCTGGGCGCGGAGCCCGACTGACGTGATGACATCCTCGCGCTGACCACCGGAATGCACGATCTGGGTGCCGTCGACGGTCAGCTGGCTGGCGTGGCAGCGAAGGGCGGCCAGCACGGTCTCTTCATGCCGATCGAGCGTGAACCACTCACTCGCGTCGGCTCGCACGTGGACGATTTCGGCGAAGGGTGTGCCGGCCGCGCGGCTGGCAGCCACGGTGGCGTCGTGCACGCGAACGTGGTCGGGATGACCGTAGCCGCCGCCGTGGTCGTAGCTGATCACAAGGGACGGCCGAAGTGCGTCGAGGAGGGACTCGATGTCCTGCGTCACGTCGCCGAGGGGCGCGCGCACGAGTGCTTCGTCGCTGACGTCGTTCGCCGGGCCGGCGAGCCCCGGGCTGATCCAGCTCATTCCGGAGTCCCTGTAGTGGCGCGGCTCGAGTGTGTTCCGCCGAGCCGGTGGCTCGCCGAGCCAGAATCGTTCGGCCACTCCGAGAGTCCGAACTGCTCGCTCCAGCTCCAGCTCGCGCTCGTCGCTCAGCGCCTGCGTGCCCTCGAGTTGCGAGAGCGGGCCTGCCACAACTTCGCCGCGTTCACCGCGGGTGGCGGTGAGCAGGGTGACCCGGATGCCGCGGCTCACCAACTCCGCGATCAGCGCGCCGGTGCTGATGGTCTCATCGTCGGGGTGTGCATGCACGAAAAGGACTGACGACAGACCGTCGAGCACACTCATGCGATGGCGAGTTCCTGTCGGCAGCCCGCAGAGCCGGGAAGGACGAGTGACCGGTAGACAGTGAGCAGTCGCTGTGCGGAGAGTGGCCAATCCAACCGCTCCGCGCGTTCGCGTGCGGCGAGGGACAGCGCGTGGGCGAACTCTCCATCGGCAAGCACCTGGGCGATGGCCGAACCCCAGGCGGCCGGCTCGCGCGACTCCACGATGATGCCGGTGCTGCCATGCACCACGGCCTCACGCAGGCCACCGGACCCTGCGGCCACAACGGGAACACCGCTCGCGGCCGCCTCGAGTGCCACGAGACCGTACGTTTCCGAGTGCGACGGCACGAGCACGACGCGTGCCTCGCGAAGCAGGTTGGCGAGCTTGATGCGAGACTGCGGTCCGATGAAGCGAACGTCGCCCTCGATCCCGTGGCGGGCGGCGAGGGCGCGCAGCTCGTCGACGTAGCCGTCGAAGTCGCTCGACGCGTCGCCGGCGATGATCAGTTCGGGACGAATCGGCTCCGGCACGGCCGCGAGTGACTCGATCGCGAGGTCGAGTCCTTTGAGGGGCTGCAGGCGGGCTGCGACGATGGCGTAGCCGCGGCCGGCACGCGGTGCGTGTTTCGTGGGCCGAAAGAGGGTGCCGTCTACCCCGGGAGGCACTATCGCGATGCGGTCGCTCGCGCCGCCGAGGCGGTGGCGTACGGTGTCGGCTTCGGCTTCGCTGATCGCCACGATCGCATCGGACTCGCGAGCGAGCCAGGCTTCGCCGGTCATCCGGCCGGCGGATTCCGGTCGTTCGCCGGCGGACAGCGGCGTCGATTCGTCGGCCGCGATGCTGTGGAAGCTTTGCACGTGGGGCGTGCCGAGTTCCCGGGCCAGGGGGAGGGCCGCCATGCCGGAAAACCAGTGGTGGGAGTGGATGACATCATAGTGGCCGAGCGCGGACATCCGCTGTCGAAAGGCATCGACGTAGTCTTCGTGGTCGCCCTTGGGAACGGGGGAGGCGGGACCGGCGTCAAGAAAACGCAGGGTGACGCGCGGGCCGAGCTGAATCTTCCTGGCGATCTCGGGGGAAGAGCGACGGGTGAGGATTTCGACGCAGTGGCCGGCCGCAGCCAGGGCTTCGGCCTGGTGGCGCACGACCACGTTCATGCCGCCGGCGTCGCCCGAGCCCGGCTCGGCACCGGGGGAGGTGTGGAGGGAGACCAGGGCGATGTGAAGGGAGGTCGATTGGGAAGGCACCCCAAAATCTTAACGCACCGCGACTCGCGGGCGCCCGGGATAGCAGCATTCGGGCCCGCTGTCCCAGTTCTCTCGTTTCCCACAGCGTTGTTGGTGAAAACCACAGACTGGGGTAGACGACGTGATTTACCCCCCAAGATCGACTTACTACTACCGGCGCTTCGGGTCCGGTAGGGGGCTATCGATACTGGAGTGAAACCAATGAAGACGACCAAATTGGGGTCAGGCAAATTGAGGTCAGGCACTTTCAGGTCAGGGGCCCTCGCGGCCCTGGCCGTGGGTGCCCTATGCGTGACCGGCCTCGTGTCCGCCGGGGCAGCGAACGCAACCTCTGGCGCGGACTCGTCCGACGTCACCCGCTGGATCGTTCCGCAGACGCAACAGGCCGGAGAGTCCTACTGGACGTCGGAGCGCATGATGAATGCCACACCCGGCGACGTGCTGGTGGCCGACAACGTTGCATCCGCTCACCCGAGCGACGTCAAGGTGGGGCCGAAGAAGACCGTCGGAAAGCAAAAGGCCGACCCGCAGGTGGCGGCGGCGCAGGTGGCGCCGATCGACAACATCGGCAAGGTCTTCTTCACGCTCGGCGGCAGCGACTACGTGTGCTCCGGCAACGCCATTGCCTCCGGCAACGAGAACACAGTGGTGACCGCCGGTCACTGCCTGAACTCGGGCCCCGGTGCGTTCGCCTCGAAGTTCACCTTCGTTCCGGCTTACGAGAACGGCTCGGCCCCCTTCGGCCAGTGGAACGCAACCGAGCTGTACGCGCCCACCCAGTGGACCTCGGGTGGCGACATCACCTACGACACCGGCTTCGCGATCGTCGCGTCACCGACCGGCACGAGCCTCAGCGACACTGTGGGCGCATCGGGAGTGTCGTTCAACGACAGCCGCGGTCTCACCTACTCTGCCTACGGCTACCCGGCAGCGGCACCGTTCACCGGACAGACACTGCAGTCGTGCTACGGCTCCGCGACCGATGACCCGTACGGCCAGTCCGAGTCGCAGGGCATCCCGTGCAACATGACCGGCGGTTCGTCGGGCGGACCGTGGTTCATCGGCAGTGGCTCGAACGGCTATCAGAACTCTGTGAACAGCTTCGGCTACAACAACATTTCCAACACCATGTTCGGCCCGTACTGGGGCTCGGTCATCGCGAGCACCTATGACGCAGCATCCGCCTAAGCCGGCCGATGATACGGCCGACGCCACGGGCGTGGACAGCCAACGGCTGACTCCCGACGACGAAGGCTGGTCCGAGGAGCGGATGCGCGCGGCAAAACCGCGCGAGATCCGGCTCAATCCGGACGGAACGCGCCACACCGACGCACCGCAACCGTAAGGAACGAGATCGCCGGATGCCCACGCATCCGGCGATCTCGTCGTGTGAGGGCCCGTACGGAGTCGCCTCAGTGGCCGTACACTGCCGGACGGCACGCTGATCGCCTGACCGGGGTGTGCTCGATGAAACCCGGTTAGGCTCTCTGGGGTGATCGAACCCATTGAGCTCTCCCACGGTGTCGAACTCCGGGTCCTTGCCCGCCAAGACGCCGAGTTTCTCGCCACCACATACACGAAGAATCGTGCTCATCTCGCACCTTGGGATGCCGAGCGGCACGAGGACTTCTTCACGACAGCCTGGCACGAGGGCGAGACGGCGCAGCAGCTCGCCGCCTATGCTTCGGGGGCGGCAGTGCCCCTGGTTCTCGCCACGCCGACCGCCATCGTGGGACGGGTCACCCTCTCCGGAATCACCCGCGGCGCGTTCGAAAGCGCGAGTCTCGGGTACTGGGTGGACGAAGAGTTCAGCGGTCACGGGCTTATTTCTGCCGCCGTGGGCCATGTTGTCGGCATAGCTCGCGACAGTGTCGGCCTCCACCGGCTGCAAGCCGGCACTCTGCTGCACAACCACGCCTCGCAGCGCGTGCTGCAAAAGGCCGGATTCGAGTCCTTCGGCATGGCGCCTCGCTACCTGCGCATCGCCGGCGAATGGCAGGACCACAGGCTGTTTCAGAAGATCCTGCACGACTGAGCGGGCCGGAAACGCCTTCGTACGGTCAGGTCTGTATCGTGGAAGACATGCCACATTTGCTTCGCCCCATCGAGCCGCTCGATCTCGCCCAAATCCTCACGCTCAACAATGCGGCGGTGCCTGCCGTCAACGACCTCGATACGGCCAGTCTCGCGGCGCTCGTGGCCACTGCGGCACACACTGCCGTGATCACGACGGATGCCGCACCGCACGTGGTCCTGGGATTCGTCATCGCCTTCGCCCCCAACGCCGACTACGCGAGTGAGAACTACCGCTGGTTCTCGGCGCGGTCGGGCAGCTTTCTCTACGTGGACCGTATCGTGGTGGCCCCCGAATCCAGGAGCCAAAAACTCGGTGCATTGCTCTACGACTCCGTCTTCGACGCGGCCCGCAAATCCGCAGTTGCAGAAGTATTCTGCGAAGTGAATACCTCCCCGCCGAACCCGCGGTCGCTCGTGTTCCACTCCCGCCTCGGGTTCGCCGAGATCGGGCAGCAGACAACGAAGAATGACACAGTCGTCGTGGCGCTGCTGTCGGCATCCATTACTGCGGCAACTTCGAGCTGACATGCAGATTCGCTACCCACGTCCGCTCCGCGCCGGTGACCTGATCGGCGTGACCTCGCCGTCGAGTGGCGTGGGCGCGAAGGAACAGGGGCGGCTCGAGTATGCGCTGGGAGGTCTGGGCGAGCGAGGCTTCGACGTGACGATCGGCGAGTGCATGGACGGGAAGACTCACGTGAGCGCCCCGGCGGAGCAGCGCGCCGCGGAGCTCATGGGGATGCTGCTCGACCCGCGAATTCGAGCCATTGTTCCGCCGTGGGGCGGCGAAACGGCGATCGATCTATTGCCGCACCTCGACTTCGACGCGATTGCCCAGGCCGAACCCACGTGGTTCGTCGGCTACTCCGACATCTCGACGCTGCTGACGCCCCTGACGTTACTGACCGGTCTGGCCACAGTGCACGGCAGCAACCTGATGGACACCCCCTATGATCTGCCGGCTCCGCTGCTGCCGTGGACAGACGTGGTGGCCCTGCCAGCCGGTTCGACGTTTCGCCAGGCCTCTCCTGGAGTGCACAGGCTGGGCGAGTGGGACGACTGGGAGGCCCATCCCGAGGTGTCACAGCGCGCGTGGAACGGCGAGGGCACCTGGACCCGTCTCGATGCAGGCACCCGGCCCGTGGACGTGTCGGGTCGGTTGATCGGCGGCTGCATCGAGACGCTGGCGAACCTCGCCGGGAGCCGGTATGGCGATACGAACCGGTTGCGCACCGGTTCGGAGACCGGCGTCATCGTATACGTGGAGGCATCCGGCGATGAGGCTCTCTCCATATGCCGCAACCTGCATGGGATGCGTCTGGCCGGGTTCTTCGAGGGCGCGCGTGCCATCCTCGTGGGGCGAACGGGGGCCCCAGACTCTCCGACGCTGACCCAGGCCGAGGCGGTGCTCGACGCCCTGGCCGTTCTCGGCGTGCCCATCATTTCCGACGTGGAATGTGGCCACGTTCCCCCGCAGCTCCCGATTGTGAACGGCGCCCTGGGTCGCCTCGTCTTCACCGACTCCGAGCAATATCTCGAGCAGTCGCTCGTCTAGCCGCGTCGGCCGTCCCCTCGTCTCGTATCGCCGCCGACGGAATGCCGTCTGCGGTGTCCTCCTTCGCTGATCGAGGAACGCCGTCTACGGCGTGTCTCGAGATCCCGCGAGTCAATCTCCGAACGGCGGGAGAGGGCGTCCAAGGCTTCTCTAGAGAAGAACGAAGAAACTCTCCTCTGCAGTAGGCACGTACCCTGACGTCGCATCGCTTCTAGCGTTGGGAGCCGGGACGGCCGGTGATCAGAATCACCAGCTGCACAAGGATTCCGATGACCGAGCCGATGAGTGACAGGACGAGCACAATTCGGGCGATCAGGTTCCAGTCGAAGCCGATCGGAAACGCGAAGGGAAACACCTGCCAGACGGAAACCAGCACGGCGATCCCGATTCCGAGCGTCACGAGATCGCCGAGCGCCTTGAGCCGGGGGTAATCGACGATGAGATAGATAGCGTTCGTGAACATGCCCGCGATCAAGGAAAGGTTCACGAGGCCGAGCAGCTGGCCGGCTTCGTCTGTGAGGTACGGTACGGCCTGCCAGCCGGGCCAGACGTTGACGGCGTACAGCACGGCTCCGTTGATCAGGAGGCCGAGGGCATAACCCGTTCGACGTGCGCCGGCACGCTGACGTCGCTTCTCTGTCGCGTCGGTCATGATTTCCCCTGAGCTCGTCGTACCGGATGGCGTTGAGGCCGGCTATCGCCGCGCGCGCATCTATCCTCGCAGGGTGTTGTCTGCAAGAGTTTCATCATGAGCGAATCAGACGTGAAAGCAGATCTTCAGCGCTATCTTCAAGGCGGTCGAGAAGCATTGCTCTGGAAACTCGACGGGCTCTCCGAGTACGACATTCGTAGGCCTCTCGTGCCGACGGGCACGAACCTCCTCGGGGTGATCAAGCATGTCGCGAGCGTAGAGGCCGGCTACCTCGGCGACACCTTTGATCGTCCGTCCGGCGAAGAGATGCCGTGGATGGCGGATGACGCGGAGTCGAATGCGGACATGTGGGCCACCGCCGCGGAATCCCGAGCGCACATCGTCGACTTCTACCACCGGGTGTGGGCGCATTCCGACGCCACGATCGAGGCGCTGCCGCTCGACGCGACCGGTACCGTGGCTTGGTGGCCGGCGGACCGCAGCACGACGACTCTGCACCGGATTCTGATTCACATGATCGCGGAAACCCACCGCCATGCCGGGCACACAGATCTCGTGCGCGAGCTCATCGATGGCTCCGTGGGACTGCGCGCGGGCAACGACAATCTCCCGGCCGGCGACGAGATCTGGTGGGCAACTTATCGGGATCGCATAGAAGAGGCGGCGCGCGCCGCCGGTGCGGCCGCCGCGTCTGGCAGCCTCTGACTCGGCCCGGGGTTTCTCCTCCACAGGTAAGAATCTTGGGGAGTTTTCCACAGAATGCCCCGATCAGGGCTGTTTAGGGCCCGTGAATGTCGGTGGTCGCTGGGAAAATTAGGCCATGACCACCTCAACGGACCTCCTCGTCGAGAGTACGGCGGCACTCGCCGACACGTACTCTCACTCCCTGGGGGGTGGAGTCTGTTCGGAGGAGGAACCCAACGCAGGGTTGGACATGCAGCGGATGACTAACGCAGGCCTCATGGCCGTCGCGGCGGCGAACTTCACTGTTGTGCGACAGGCGCAGGCACTTCTAGTTCAGGCCGCGGGCGAACTCAATGACAGGTTCGAACACGACACCGGCATCGCCGCTCAAACGGGTAACCGAAACGCCGCCGCCGCCCTGACCGATATCGGTCACATCTCGATGGCGGAGGCCGGGCGGTTGGTGAGGGTGGGGAAGGCGACGAAGCCCCGGATGAGCCTGATCGGTGAGCACCTGCCACCGGAGTATTCGGAGGTCGCGAACGCCGTCAATGCCGGGGCGCTCACCGCGGATTCGGCGCTGTACATCACCGCGAACCTCGAGCAGGCCGCCCCACGGGCCACGACCGAAGACCTCGACGCGGCGGAGAAAGAGCTGGTGGAGTTCGCGGTAACCAACCCGGTCGACTCGGTGCGGAAGCTCTCCATTCGCTACCGAGACGCCCTCGACGTGGACGGGGTGGAACCCCGTGAAGAGGTACTCGTGTCGCGGCGAGGGTTGAAGCGGATGGTGCTGCCCAACGGCATGAAACGCTACATTCTCGACGCCGACCCGGTGTCAGCGGCGTACCTGGACACCGCGATCGACGGGATGACCAGCGCGGAACTGCGCAAACCCCGCTTCGAAGCCATGGACGACCCGGACGGGTGCGGCGACAACCACGAGATCATCGGCGACGGGCGCACGATGCCGCAACTGAACTTCGATGCCTTCATCGACATCGTGCGCCACGCCCTCTCCTGCAAAGAGGGACTCGGGGCGCTCGATCACACCACGATCATCGTACGGATGAGTCTCGAATCCCTGCAATCAGGGCTCGGTGAAGCCCAACTCGACGGGATCGAACAACCGATCTCCGCCGGAACGGCCCGAAAGATGGCGGCGGAGGCGAGTTTGATCCCGATGATCCTCGGCGGCAAGAGCGAGGTTCTCGACTTCGGCCTCCGAAAACGGCTCTTTACGACGGCGCAGAAGCTCGCGGCCATCGAGAGGGACGGCGGGTGCGCCACGGCTGGCTGTAACAGGCCGCCGAGCTATGCGGAGGGGCATCACATTCGTTGGTACAAAGCGCATGACGGGCCCACGAACCAAGCCAACTGCGTGATGCTCTGTAGTGCGTGCCATCATCGGATCCACCGCGAAGGCTGGGACGTGGTGGTCAGAGACAACGTGGTGTACTTCATCCCTCCCGCAGCGGTCGATTCCAGGAGAACTCCGCGACGAGGCGGGCGACCGCTGGTCCCGACACCGAAAGGCCACGACGGCCCCCACTACAAGCGGTGAGGGCCGCTCGGCGGCGACCGAATAGGCCGGTCGTCGCCGGGCGTCCCTACTCCCGTGACTCGTGACGAACGGGTTTAAGGCGAGTCGGGGCATCCGTGGCGGAGGGGAAGTCGCAGGTGAACGCACCCTCATAGCCAAAGAGAAAGCCAAAGAACCGGTTGTGCACCTGCATGCTGATGCGGAAGCATCCCGCCTCATCGTCGAAGCTTTCATGCAGGTCGGCCCGGCCGCTGAACAACATCGGGAAGCGGAAAGCCACCGGGCCTTCGTAGAACCGCTGCGCGCCAGAACGGAGGTGCAGGCTGCCGTCTGGCTGCACAGCGAGGTCGAGGTCGACAGCGAGATGCTGGTGCGTGCCGAGGTAATCAACTATCCGCCCGCCGGCAAAAACCATTGTCGCGTCGAAGCGACTCTGCCGGGATCCGATCTGATATTCCCGCACGAATGTCACCGTCTCGCGTCCCATCGGGTCACGGTACGGGTAGTTCGACACCGTGAAGGGAATGTCCTCGCCGTGATCAGGGATCAGGATGTTGCGGAACTTTCCGATGTGCAGAAAGGGAACCGTCCACCAGGGGCCGCGACTGATGCGCGACATCATGCCGGTGCCGACGCAGGCGTAGCCTTCGTCGATGCCCACGCCGAAACGGCGCTGCAGCTGGGGGTGCAGGCGCGCAAAGTCGTCTCCCAGAGCGCGTTCAAAGACCGAGGTCACGGTGTCTCCAAAGTGTCTAGTGTGGCCGGGGCGTCATCCATTGCGCGTCCGCGCAGAGGCGTACGACTGCACCGCGTCGCCGTCGGTCGGTCGTTCCTCCAGAACATCAGAACGGATGCGGCCGGCCACTTCTCTGGTTCGACTCCCGTTTCCGCCCAGATGCGCAACCGGTCGAAGCTCCACGCCGTCATCCATCCGACGAGCGGACGCACCATCCGATCGAGAAGGCGGCCCCAGGCGGGGTGATAGTCGTAGCCGGTGGTGAACCGCATGCCCGTTGGAGTCCGCGCGTAGCGCCAGTATCCCCGCCCGTCGCCGAGAGGCGAGACCGGATCGGTAGTGGTGAATTTGAGCGCTGACGTTCGAGCGCCGTCGTCGCGGTGGCGTTCACCGAGAGAGGTGCCGGTTCCGCGGATGGTGTGGAAGGGCAGGCGCGTCTCGTAGGCAAAGCGGTAGCCGCCGCCGGGCAGGTCATGGAGGCGTGCAATTCGAGAGAAGCGCAGATCCCAGCGAGCGTGTTGCGCGGGGTTTTGGGTGAGTTCCCAGACGCGGTCCATCGGCGCATCGATGAGAATCTCGACATAGATCGCGGGAGTGGACACAACCCAAGCATGTCGCATCCGCTGTCGAGGCCGAACGAGGAAAACTCGACGACGTGAAAACGACGGTGGGCTCCGGAGCTGAGTCCGAAACCACACCGCCGCAGTTGGAGCGTGGGAAAACGGGGGAGCTACACCTCGAGCTGGGCGTCGAGGGTGATCTCCACGCCGGTGAGAGCCTTGCTCAGCGGGCAGCCGCCCTTGGCTTCGGTCGCGGCGGCGAGGAAGGCGTCGCTGTCGAGGTCGGTCACTTCGCCGCGCACGGTGAGAAGGATACCGGTGAGCTGGAACCCTCCGGCGGGGTCAGCGCCGATCGTGACGTCGGCTTTTACATCGAGGGCCTCGACGGTTCCGCCTGCGGCGGTCAGTACGGCGGAGAGCTGCATGGCGTAGCAGGCAGAGTGTGCGGCGGCGAGGAGTTCCTCGGGGCTCGTGAAACCGTTCGCGGTGTCGGACGTGCGCTTCGGAAAGGATACGTCGTACGTTCCGATCTGCGAGCTGGTCAGCTCGACCTGGCCCTCTCCGGTCTCAAGGCTGCCGTTCCATGCGGTGCGTGCGGTACGAGTGGGCATAGTTGTGTTTCCTATCTGTGGTGTGAGCCGGGAAGTCCGGCCTCTGGAGAAAGAGTGAGGGTTATTTGGAGGCGCGCACATGCTCAGCTAGCAGAGTGATCTGCTCGCGCAAGGACTGCAGGTCGTCGAGCTCGACACCAGTGGCGGCGCAGACCACATCGTTGATGTTTGTCGCATAGTGGCGAAGGGCGCTTCCGCTCTCGGTGAGGGACACCCGCACCCGGCGCTCGTCCTGGGTCAGGCGGTTCCGGCTGACCAGACCAGCCGTCTCCATGCGGCGAAGCAGTGGGGAGAGAGTGCCAGAGTCGAGATTGAGGCGGTCTCCGAGCCCGGTCACGCTGACGGGCCCTGATTCCCAGAGCACGAGGAGCACGAGGTATTGCGGATAGGTGAGCCCGAGCGGATCGAGCAGGTCGCGATAGCGCGCCGTGATAGCACGCGAGGCGCTGTACAGCGCGAAGCAGATCTGCTCATCGAGCACGGGGATGCGGGGGGCTGCGATGGTCACAAAATGAGCATAACACGGTTGTGCACGATTAGGTTGAGCGCAACTAGAGTGATCTGGGGTTGCTCGCGAACCACCACGTGGAATCAGGTTCGATGTTCACCCAGTCGCGCACGAAGTCATCGAGGGGGAGCGGTCGCGCGTACAGGTACCCCTGAGCGAGAAAGCATCCGCGCGCGATCAGCCAATCGGCCTGCTCGCGCGTCTCAACCCCCTCGGCGATGATGCCGAGCGACATGGCCGTACCGAGCCGGATGGCGAGGTCGGCGATCGGGGCGTCGGCAGTGGCAGAACCGATGGTGCCGATGAATGCGCGATCGATCTTCATGATGTCGAGGCGCATTCTGGTGAGCCGTTCCAGACTGGAGAAGCCGGTGCCGAAGTCATCCATCGAGATCACGACGCCTGCGGCACGCAACTTCTCGGTGTTCACCATTACATTGTCCGACGCCGTGCCGAAGTCGGTCTCGGTGGCCTCGATGCCCAGGTTCGCCACGGAAAGTCCGGCCGCCTGACAGAGGGCGACGGCCCGGTCGGCATAGTCCGGGGTCATCAGCTCTCGGGCGGAAGCATTGACGGCCACTCCGACCGGCTCGTATCCCGGCGGTTGTGCGGCGTTCCAGTGTGCTGCCGCACTCACGGCTTGTTCGAGCACCCAGTGGCCCAACGCGTGGATCGATCCGCTGGCCTCGCAGAGCGGGATAAATTCTACCGGCGAGATCGGGCCGCGGGTGGGATGGTTCCAGCGCACGAGGGCTTCCGCGCCGACCGCGCGACCTGAACGCATGTCAACGCACGGCTGGTACAGGATGTGGAACTCCCCATTCATGATGCCCTGGCGCACGGCGGAGATGGATGCGTAGTAGCCATCGTGGATGCTCATGCCCCCAAAGCCCACGCGCTTGGCGTCGTAGAGGGCGACTCCGGCTCGGCCGAATAGTTCTGACGCAGACTCGTCAGCGTCGTGGGTGGCGATCCCCGTCGAGAAACCCATCACGGCCGATCGTAGGCCCGCTAGCAAGGTCTGCGCCTGACTGGAGGATCGCCCGGGAAGGAGAAAGGCGAACGCGTCCCCCTCGATCCGACCGAGAACCGCCGAGGTCGGCAGGCGCTTGCGTAGTTGCGCCGTGAATTCTACGAGGGCCTGATCACCGGCTTCGTGGCCATGCCGCTCGTTGACAAGGGCGAATCCATCGAGGTCGATGCGACACAGGGTGATGGGAATTCCGGGATGCGTGTCGCGCAGCAGCACGCTCGTGGCGCGCTCGAAGCCGGCAAAATTCAGCACGCCTGTCAGCCAATCCGTGTCGGCGGTGATGGCGCTGCGGGCGAACCACGTAAGTCCCGCACCGGTTCCGAGAGCGAGCAGGGCGCTCATGGCGACATTGTCCAATTTCGCTCCCGGCTGGAGCGCCAGCGAGAGAACAGCGGCGGGAATCAGAACCGCCGGATACCACAGGGCAATCCGCGAGGGAATGATCGCGAATGCAAGCAGCACCACAGCGGACACCGTAGCGGCGAAGGTGTGTGTGATTGCGTCCCCGCTGGTGGCCCAGACGCAGATCAGCGTTCCGGCACCGAACCAGCACAGTACGAGGTGGCGCACGGGAACGGTCACCTGGCGGCGCCAGACCAACACCCCGGCCCCGCTGCAAATCAAGGCAAGGGCGAGGGATCCGAGAGTCACATCTGCGGGGTGGTGTTCAAAGTTCAGTGCGTAGACGAGGAGGGGAATTCCGAAGGCGAGCATGGCGGAGCCGAGCAGAATTCCCACGCTCGAAGCGGAGTTGAACATTCCCGGCCGAAAGCTGAAGTCCCGACCGCGTCCCGGGCGACGGGAATGCGTCGGCGTGCGGGAGACATCGTCGGGCTGTGGCGTCCCTGTGCTCACTGAGGGCACCTGGCGCCCTCCGGGCGAGCCATCGTCAACGGGGGAGCTCGCGGGCATACTCGCAGTCTATGCGTTCCTCCCCCAAACAGGGGCGGGCTCCCTGGCGTTTCCAGTGGCAGATCCAGTCCCCCTGGATGGCTCGTTATTTCACATGGCGTCGCACGAGGAACAAGCAAATGCGGCAGCAACAGAAACCGCTCCGACGCCCTTGTACCCTGGCTGGCCTTCCACAACACTGAACGAATCCACACCGGAATCGGACAGACACCGCTCAGCCGAGTGTCACCAACCTCATGACTCAGTACACCTAGGGCCCCACACTGCACAGTTTCTGCCGCCGCATCACGACCGAGTCTCCGAGCTCATGGACGATCTTGTCGCCTTCGCCAGCCGCGACGACCTTCCTTTGTTCGCTCAGACCGCGATCGCTCACGCTCAATTCGAAACAATTCACCCGTTCCCTGACGGCAACGGAAGGGTCGGTCGCGCTCTTTTTCAGGCGATGCTGCGCGCAGGGAAGCTCACTCACAATGTGGCCGTTCCGGTTTCCGCGGGGCTCCTCCACGACACCAGTCAGTATTTCGAGTCCCTCAACGCATACCGGTCCGGGGATATTGCCCCGATAATCCGCTCCATCGCGGAGGCATCGTTCGCCGCTGTGCACAACGGACGCATCCTCGTATTGGATCTAGAAACTGTGCAGGTCGACTGGCGCGGGCGCATCAACGCAAGACGAGACTCGGCGGTCCATCGACTCGTAGGCGTTCTGCTGCGTCAACCCGTGATCGGAGCGGCCGCAGCCGCGGCTGAGCTTGGAGTCTCGACCGTCAACGCTCAGGTCGCCATTGACCGACTCGTTAACGCTGATGTCCTCACTCAAATTACCGACGGACGGCGAAATCGAATCTGGCTCGCCAAAGACGTCGTTCGGGTCCTTGACGAATTTGGCGCCCGGGCGAAGAGGCGCCGATAGCCGGTGTTTCGCGTCGCCGGTTGGGGACAACATGCAGAGCCGGGGGTCGGGGCGCGCCATGCCTCATGGGGAACCCTCAGCGGGATTCCGCTGAGAACAGAATGCCTTCTCCGCCGGTGAAGGTTGTGGTGTGGAACCGATCGCTCCTTGCCACTTCGCAGAACCCCCATTTACGGTGAAGGTCGATGGAGGCCAGGTTGAGTGCGTTGACGACGAACCAAGCATTCCTGGCGCGCTTCCAGATCCAATCGAGACGCGCAGAAGTAAGCGCGTCCCCGATTCCCTGCCGTCGAAATTCAGAAGTGACCGTCACTCCGCCTAGATAGTGTCCGGCGGCAGCGGATCCGTCGCTGTGATCCCAGAAGTGAGTTTTCGCCCAGCCCACGACTGTGTCGTCCATCATGGCGAGGACGACATACCGCTGAAGATCAGCAATGGCGACTTCCAAAGACGACGTGGACGCCCTACGTGTCAGGGTTGGGTGAGGCCAGTACCTCAGAGCAAGTCCGCCGTTTGACGTAGGGCGAGAATCAGGAATCATCACCATGTCCAGTCCGTCTTTGAGCGCAGTGCGCGACGATAGTCATATGAGTAGTCCCGGACCCCGAGCTGGTGGTCCGACCTCGAGAAGGTCGTTCACCCCAGCGCAGAAGCTTGCGTACCTCGCCGCGTATGACACGGCCATCAAGAACAACGAGGGCGGCACTTATCTGCGCACCGAAGGGCTCTACTCCTCGCAGATCACCGAATGGCGAAAACTGCGCGACGCGGGCGTCCTCGCAGGCAAGAAGCCCGGTGAAAAGATTGGCCGGTTAACTCCGGAGCAGGCTGAAATCGCCCGGCTGCGCCGCCAGTTGAGCAAGACCGAGCAGCGGTTGGAAACGACGGGGGTGGCGTTGGAGATCATGTCAAAAATGCACGAGCTACTCGAAAGTCTTTCGAAGAGCTCGCGGGACGAAACACCGTGCGCGTTGCCGTAATGACCGCGTACCGCGAACTGGCCAGTCGAGGGATCTCGACTCGCGTCGCGGCCGACCTGGTCGGGATCCCTCGAGCGACAGCCACAAGGAAACGACGCATTCCCGTGGCCCGGCCGGCGCTGATTCCGGCGAACAAGATCGGCGATGAAGGCCGCCGCGAGATCCTTGACGTCGTCAATTCACAGCCGTTCGTTGACCTGCCACCGATCCAGATCTACGCCCAACTGCTCGACGCGGACACGTACTTGTGCTCCATATCAACGATGTATCGGGTGTTGAACGAGAATCAGCAGGTCAAGGACCGCCGCCGCCAGGCGCGCCATCCTGCCCGGGCGATCCCGGAACTGACGGCGACGGGACCCGGCCAGGTACTCAGCTGGGATATTACGAAACTCGCCGGCCCGATCAAGGGCAAGTACTTCGATGCTTACGTGATGATCGATATTTACTCCCGCTACATCGTCGGCGCCTATGTTCACGCGTCGGAATCCGGCGAGCTGGCGGTGGAGATGATGAAGGAGATCTTCGGCATTCACGGCGTCCCTCAGGTCGTTCACGCCGACCGCGGCACGTCGATGACGTCCAAGACCGTCGCGGCGCTGTTGTCTGACTTGGAGGTCACCAAATCGCACTCGAGGCCTCGGGTGAGTAACGATAATCCCTACAGCGAGGCCTGGTTCAAGACCCTGAAGTTCGCTCCGACGTTCCCCGAACGCTTCGGCTCCCTTGCCGACGCGAAGACGTTCATGGCCTCGTTCGTCGACGGCTACAACCACGAGCATCGCCATTCCGGGATCGGCCTCAACACGCCAGCAGACGTTCATTACGGCCTCGCCGAGGCGAAGGCCATCGAACGGGCAGCGACGCTGGACGCGGCACGCGCACGCTTCCCAGAGCGATTCAGCACCAACAAGGCGCCGCAGATCCTGTCCATTCCCAAGACGGCATGGATCAATAAACCAGCCCCCAAACCTATCGAGAATGAAGGGCTCGAACTAGCCGCCTAAACTCCCACTGGCCTCATCCACCTTGACAAATTCCGACGCGCCGGGGCCTCCACTGTTGGCAACGAGTTGCTCAAGACTAGGGACGTCCAAGATGGTTGCACTGCGCACGCACACCCTACGGGCCGGGAGAGGCCGTGCCACTCGCGGAACGTAGTCAGCATATCCCCCTTACGATTTCAGTGAGATGCCCATATCTAAGCCTGAATCCACCGATCGGGATCGAGATCTGACGGCGCGTTAAACCGAGAATGCCCATCTGATCAGGTAAATTAGGACTTGTCAAGAGTTCAGATTTACCAACCAGAGGAGCATCTCGTAGATGCAAGTTTCCCACACCAACCGCGCCGTTTCTGCATCATTCACCGACCCGAATCTCGTGTCGTCGGCGGGCTTGGTCCCGATCATGAAATTAGCCGCCCGTGCGGGGTTGGCGACCTTGGCCGATCAGTGGCTGAGCGTCCCCACCGACAAGGGCGCCAACGCCGGTCTGAAAGTCACGTCTCTGGTCGGCGGCATGGTCGCCGGCGCGGACTCCATCGACGACCTCGCCATTCTTCGTCACGGCGGCATGCGGAAAATCTTCAGCAACTGCTACGCGCCGTCAACGTTGGGGTCGTTTCTGCGCGCGTTCACGTTCGGTCACGTCCGGCAGCTCGACGCCGTCGCTTCCCGCTTCGTGCGGGGCCTGGCCGCGGAAACTCCGTTGCTCGTGCACGACACCGACGGCTACATGTTCCTCGACGTCGACGACACCATCATCGAAGTTCACGGCCACCAGAAGGAAGGCTCCGGCTACGGGTACTCCGGGGTGCGCGGCCTCAACGCGATCCTCGCGACAGTCAAGACGGACGTATCGGCGCCGATCATCATCGGCCAGCGACTCCGGCGCGGTGCCTGCGGATCACCGCGCGGCGCGGCCCGTCTGATCCGTGACGCCCTCGCCACGATCAAACGGCTCCGCGGAGCGGGAAAAGCACGCGTGCTCTTTCGTGCCGACTCAGCGTTCTACGGGCACGCCTCCATCAGCGCAGCCCTCAAAGCCGGCGCCGACGTTTCGGTCACTGCCCGGATGGACCCCGCCATCAAACGAGCGATCGGAACGATCCCCGGCGCTGCCTGGACCGCAATTGAATACACCAACGCCATCTATGACGAAGGCAGCAAAACATGGATCAGTAACGCCGAAGTCGCCGAGGTCCCGTTCACCGCGTTCACCTCGCGCAAGAAGAGCGAGCACATCACCGGGCGCTTGGCCGTGCGGCGGATCCCGGAACTGAACAAGAAAAACCTCGACCAGCCAACCCTGTTCGACACCCACCGATTCCACGCCTTTTTCACCACCAGCACCCTCGACACCGTCACCGCCGACAAAACCCACCGCGCCCACGCGGCGATCGAGCTCGTGAATTCCGACCTCAAAAGCAGCGCCCTGGCGCACCTACCCTCCGGTGTATTCACCGCCAACGCCGCCTGGCTGGTCATGGCCGTCATGGCGTTTAACCTCACCCGCGCCGCCGCGACGATCGCGGGAAACGGTCTCAGCCGATCGACCACCGCAACGATCCGCCGGAAACTTGTCAGCGTCCCCGCACGAATCTCAACCTCGGCGCGGCGCGTGACATTGCACCTGCCCGAACACTGGCCTTGGGAGAAACCCTGGACGGCCCTGTTCACAAAGAACTTCCGGCCCCAACAACCCGCCCCCACCTGACCAACCAGCCGACACCGACATCAACAGGAGCACCAGTGGAACACCCGGGCCGCGAGACCCGGACCACAACCACGCCCGAAACTCCGAAAGCTCGCCGAAACAAAATCAGGATCCGATCAGAGGTCGACCGGTGGATTCAGGCTAAGTGGCGCATGACCGTCTGCAATGGAGCAATCGCTATCTCACTGAAATCGTAAAGGGGCAGCATATCCGAGAGATCTCGCTTCGGATGGCGCTATATCGTCCATTCCTAGACGATAGGGCCTCGGTTGAATACGCCAGCAAGGCGGCCCAAAGGGGACGGTTTACGAGACGACGGTGGAGCTGTGGGTGCATCTTGCAGTCCGAACCAACGTGACGTACAATTTTCTGTACGTGAAAGGATGCCAATGCGCACCATGACATATTCAGAATCCCGGGCGAAGTACGCCGAGACTCTCTCAGCGGTGGTGGATGACCGAGAAGAAGTTGTTATCACTCGTGCAGGACACGAACCCGTGGTCATTGTCTCGCTCGACGACTATCAGTCGCTCAAGGAAACCGCCTATCTGCTGAAGAACCCCGCGAACGCGCGCCGACTCCTCGGATCGATCGATCGACTCGAGGCCGGCCACGGCTCGCAGCACGACCTTGACGAATGAAGTTGATCTGGGACGAGGATGCCTGGGACGACTACTGCTGGTGGCAGACGCAAGACCGCAAGATCCTCAAACGCATCAATACGCTCCTGAGGGATGTTATTCGCAACGGCAATGAAGGTATCGGAAAACCCGAACCCCTCAAGCACGGCTTCCATGGGTATTGGTCACGTCGGATTACGGACGAACATCGCCTGATCTACAAGGTCGAGAACGACGAAGTCCGAATCGCCGGATGTAGGTACCGCTACGGGCGCTAACGCAGGCCCGTAGGCTGAACCCCCAACGGCCGCCGGGACTACTCGGCGACGGTAGAGCCGCCGCAGTCAATCGGTGATTGCCGCGGCGTCGGCCTTGCGCAGCCATCGCGAGCCTGCACCTTCACCTGCGGCCTCATCGTCCGGATTAAACAGGGTGCATTTGCCCAAGGACAGGCAGCCGCAGCCGATGCACCCGTCGAGAGAGGTTTGCAGTGCTTCGAGTTGCCGGATGCGACGGGCCACTGTTACTGCCCATTGATGGCTCATGTGTCGCCATTCGCGCTGGGTCGGCGCGCGATCGAATGGCAACGCAGCTAGCGCGGTGGCGATTTCGTGAAGGGTGAGCCCCACGCGCTGACCCGCGGCAACAACGGCGAGCCGTCGGAGGGTGTGGCGAGGGAACTGGCGCTTGTTGCCTGCTGTCCTGGTGGACTGGATCAGGCCGCGCTCCTCGTAGTAACGAACGGTCGGCACGCTCACACCCGCGCGTCGAGCGAGGTCGCCGATCGACAGAAGCTCAATTGGGGCAATATGTGACATGGCAGAAGCTTCGCACGCAGCCCGTTTGACCTCAAGTTAGCTTGAGCATCTTGACTAGGAACATGCAGATCACCAACGTGTCAGTGCGTGTCCGAAACGCTCCTGAAGCCGGGGAATTCTATGCCGGTGTGCTCGGCCTAGACATCGCCCAACGACCCAACGGCGTGGTCGTGACGCTAGGGACGACTCGGCTCGAGCTTGTCGAGGACCCCGCTGCCGCCGGAGACCACCACTTCGCGATTACGATTCCGTCCAACAAATTCAACGAGGCAAAAGCATGGATCCAACAGAGGACAGTGCTGCTCGGAACGCCCGAAACGGACGAATTCGAATGCTCGCCGGCGTGGAACGCTCACAGTCTCTACTTCGCGGGACCCGAACGGTCGGTCTGGGAGTTCATCATTCGCCGCGACCTCGACAACTCAACGGCCGGTCCATTCACCAGCGCGGACCTCCTCGGCATCAGCGAAGTGGGAGTCGCGGTGGCCGACGTCCCGGCCGTGGTCGCAACGCTTACCGATGACGCCAGGATTGCTCCGTACGGCGATGCGCAGGGCGGCACCTTTGCGCCCGTCGGGGACGCCGAGGGCATGCTCGTTCTGGTCGCGCCAGGCCGAACATGGTTTCCCAGAGTCGAATGCACGGCGGAGGAGAGCCCTGTCAACATCACAGCCATCGGTGGACGACCAGGTACCTATCCGCTCGGAGCCCTCGGCTCACTTCATGTCCTCTTGCAGGAATCGCCGTGCTAGAGCTCCCGGTAAATCCCTTCAAGCGTGGGGCGAGTCCAAAGGCTAGACCGCCTTCAGAAGGGGAACCCCGTGCGGGACACATGCTTGACGGGCGCAATTATCCTGGCTTTGGGTTCTTGAGTCCTCCTGGCGTACTGAAGTGGCTACAGGCAAAGTTACGTGTAAACATTTTGATACGCGGGAGCGAGAGGTTGTTGATGTACGAGCTAGAGAGAATCGCTGCCACGAGCACGGCGACCATTTCCGAAGCGTCATCGGTCCAATAGCTGTCGCATCATTCACGAACGGCGTTGGTGGCCGTAGCGCTCGGCCGTCTTCTCGGACAACAGCTGCGCTGCTTCCGCAGCGGTGAGTTCCAGGCTCTCGCTTTCGTCAACGCCGAGTTCGCTGAGCGCGCGAACGAGATATAGCGGTAATGGTTCCCTCTGAGTCACGGTTTCGGGCGCCCCTCGGTCCGGCAACTTCTTGTCACGAACACATGCCCAGAACGCCTCAGCGTCAACGGCGAGCTGCATTCGCAGGATGTGGGTCCACATCCCGGCAGAGTACGTCGACCTGTCGAGGGGCCTGGAGATTCTCGTGCGGAGGATTTGCCCGTCCCAGAGCGCCAACTCATAGTTGCGGTCATGCCGGACAGGCTGTCCTGATGCGCCTCGTACGAGCTGCCACTTCTCCGCCACGCAGAAATCGTCGTGGTCCTCGCGGGTCGCGGCCGGGTAGTTACTCACCGCCGCGCTCAAGCCATTCGAGGAGCTCCTCGTCGGTTGACAGTTTGATGAGCTGCACAAGTGCCCAATTACCGGCGTGATTCGGAGCACGCTCCAGCCGGTCGTCCCAGTCTTCGGCGTACTCACGAAGCGAAAGGGCGAGGTCAGCGAGCGCGCCGTCAACATCCGTACCCTCGGACACGAAGGGGCGACCATCCATCAACGCAATAGTGCGGCCATCTTCCCGAGTGACGCGAATGCGCGGCGATACAGTTCGAGAGAAGTACGTACGGAGCCGATCCACCGGTATGACCGCAGAGAGCTGACCATCGCGCTGCACGGTGACGGTTCGCCCGCGCGCGGTTGCATCGAACACCTCCTTGAGATGTGAGCGCGCGTCTGTAAAGGTCTTGTAATCGGCGACAAGTGGCATTTCAACCTTCCTGCGCAGGTGAACCCGCGCGCACGTGCAAACGTACGTTGAGTACGTCATGTACATGCTACCGCGGGTGTCACCTCCACTGGCCACCTCGGTCAAAGACTCACCGCAACTGCACACCCGCCCACATTGAGCCAACGGCTGCACACGTGCCCGCAAGCCGAACGTCAACGGGACGGTCTCTGGCGATCGGTGCGTCCGGTAGCGTCGGAGGGACCGGTCGAGACGTTCTGGGGAGTGATGAGTGTCGGGTGAACCCTTGGTGGAACAGGTGGGTGAGGTCTGGTCCCGCGTGTCCGGATCGTTCTATCGCGCCGTAAACCCTGCCCATCAAGACGCGGCGCTTCGTGGTTCGCGTCTGGCCGGCAGGTACTCGAAACCGAATCAACGGACTCTGTACCTGAGCTCATCTCCTGAAGGAGTCGACGCGGCAATGATCGCCCATGCTCAGGGTCGTGTCGACGAGCTGGTCTTGCTCAAATTTCACGTGGAGGCCCATAACATTGTCGATCTCCGAGACCCGGCCGTACTCCTTGTGGCCGGTGTCAACCTTGCAGAAGCAGTCGCGCCTTGGCAGGACATTGTGAAGAACGGCGGCGAGCCCGCGTCGTGGAAGGTTCGGCGGCTAGAGGGTCTCGGAGCGACTGGCCTCATCGATCCTTCTCGCAAGCGCCCTGGCCGGTGGCATCTCACGCTATTCAGGTGGAATTCTGCGGATGCGCCACGCGTGGCTCTCGACTGACCTCCTCGAGTTCCACCTCGACGCCGAGCGTTAGGGGAACGATCGGCGCGCCAGAAATTTTCTCCGCTCAGAGGGATTGTGCTGACCGCGCCGTCGTGGCACTTGTTTGGGAAGTTGGCACTGGTTTGAACGCGTGCCAACTTCCCAAACAGGTGCCACGAGACCCGCGCAGTCGCCTGGCGGGGTGCCCAACCTGTGAAGGCAACTCCGAGTCGTGGAGTGTCCGTTAGCCGGAGGGCTACTGCGACAGATCTAGGGCTGATCTACGTATCTGCCCAACACCCTGAGGCCGTGTCAGAAGGGAACCTCCTGCGGGACGCGCCTTGGGCGATCGAGGGTTGGTAGCGTGACCGGATGACTACTCAAACGCTCGTTGTCGCTGCGGTCTGCTTTCGCGACGCCGCAGACAGGATACTCACCGTCCGAAAGCGCGGCACCAGCTATTTCATGCTGCCCGGCGGCAAATTCGAGCCCGGGGAAGGTTCTGGGGCAGCCGCTCTCCGGGAAGTTCACGAAGAGCTGGGAGTGACGATCAGGTCCGAAGACCTCGCCTTGCTGGGTAGCTGGACGGGAGCAGCCGCAAACGAGCTGGACACACTCGTCGACGCGACCATCTACCTCAGCATTGTTGTCATCACGCCGATATCGTCAGCAGAAATTGTTGAACTGCGATGGATAGATCCCACCGCCACAGCCGAACCGGAGTTTCCACTTGCACCGTTGTTAACGGACTTCGTGTTTCCCGCTCTGGCCGCATAATGCAGATCGCAATCTTCACCGGATCTGCATCCGGTCACAGCCCCGTGTTCGCTGAAGGGGTTGCCACACTCGCTCGCACGTTGGCTGAACAAGGGATTGGGATCGTTTATGGCGGTGGAAATGTTGGCTTGATGGGCATCATCGCGACCGAGGCACTCAGCCACGGTGGTGCCGTCATCGGCGTCATCCCGGGATCTCTCGTCGACCGAGAACTGGCCCACCCGGACCTCACCAGGTTGGAAATCGTGGAGACCATGCACGAACGTAAGGCGCGTATGGCCGAGTTGTCCGACGCCTTCATCGCTCTTCCGGCGGGACCGGAACCTTGGAGGAGTTCTTTGAAGTCTGGACCTGGCAGCAGTTGGGAATCCACAACAAGCCCGTCGCCCTGTACAACGTCGACGGTTTCTGGGATCCCCTCATCGCGATGATCTATGCCAGCGTAGACGCAGGATTTCTCCGAGCCGTCTACCGGGACGCGCTGATCATTTCTGACAACGCACAAGACCTGCTCAACCAGCTCTCGATCTGGAAGCCGGCACCGCAAAAATGGCATGCAAAAATCTCAACTGACGTGGTCCCGCTCCCGTAGGGTCTCGTCATCGCGCCTAACGACAGCCTGGTCGATAGAGCACGTACGCGGATGTTCCACATCGACTTCGACCGCCCGCAAGCCGAACGGCCTACGGGATGATAGGGCTGGACAGAAGAAGACCACGGTCGGCGATGTCAAAGAGTGGGGCGTGATGTTGGCTGCGATCGCTTCGTTTCGGTCGGCCTCGCTACCCTGAGGTTATGAGCTACACATACGGCACGAATAGTGTCGCCTACGTCCTCGCCGCCGCTATGCTCCTTGTCGTTGTCGTGACACAGCTGGCAGCCTCCGGCAGAATTAGTCGGAACGGTTTCATCGGAATCAGAATCCCGCCGACAATGACCAGTGATGCCGCATGGACAGCTGGCCACAAGGCCGCCCGTTTGCCGTCGTGGATTGGCTTCGCACTTGTTGCTATCACTGCGGGAGTGGCACAATTCATCCCGGAAGCCAACGCTATCCTCATCGCAATTCTGTTGCTCTTCCTGGCATGGTCAGTCGTGGCTGCTTGGCGCGGCGCACGATCGGCGATCAGCTAACTTTTCGAATGAACCTAAAGAGTCGATTCGGAAAGCCATGCAGACGACTTATCGCCACCCGACCGGGGAACGGTCCGAGCGACGTCGGTTAGTTTTCCGCAAGAACCCAAGGGACCTCCAACGGGACCGAATCGCGTTGAGTCAACCCTGTTGACGTCTGCACTGAGGTGCCCGTAAACCGAACCCTGAGCGGGAGGCCAGTTGTACATTTGAAGATCTCTTGTACATCAGGTAGGTGAAATGTACGATTGATGCATGTCGACCACAGTCCCTGTCAGCGTCTCCGATGCACGCGACCAGCTCGCATCGATCATCGACCGCGCTCGCACCGAGCACCAGCCGGTCTTCTTGTCTCGCCGCGGGCGGCGAGTCGCGGCTGTTATCGACGTCGACGATTTAGAGCGCCTCATTGAATTGGCCGAAGACATGGCCGATATTCGTGCCGCTGAGGAATCGCGTGAAGAGATGCGTCGCACGAAAAGCGAACCGACACCTTGGGAACAGGTGAAGGCGGACCTCGGCCTCGTATGACTTACTCGGTGACGATCGCACCAGCCGCCGAACGGCAACTGCGCAAGTTCGATCCGCAGGTCCGCCGGAGAGTTCAAGCAGCGATCGACCTCTTGGCCGACGATCCGCGGCCGCCCAAAGCACTCCAACTCGTCGGAGGCTCTGGCGAATGGCGGGTTCGAACGGGTGACTACCGCATCATTTACGAGATTCACGACGACCTGTTGATCGTGCTCGTCCTCCGACTCGGACATCGTCGCGAGATATATGAATCCCGATAAGTGATCCCACAACAGGAACGTCTTGCGGGACGCCTAGCCGGGAATGCCTTGGCGTCCCGCTGCGGCCAAGGAGCGCGTCCGCGCATTTCCGATGGCGATGAGGACTCCACCAACGGATGCAACGGCGGCACACACCAGGAATGTGATCGTGGTGGTCCAGCCGGGGCCGGCCGTCACAAAGCCTTGACCGTCTGCACGCTGCCAGTTACAGGTTCGCCCTAACGGCCACCAGGAGAAAGATCCATGCACCCGCACGGCTTCCGACGTGACCGCGAAAGGGGCGGACACCCGCCGTGGTCCTTCCACGAGGCACTTGTAATCGAGTCCGCCGTACGTGGCCGACAACCAAGCCAAGGCGACTACGCAGAGAGCAGCGATAACACCGACCACGATCAGAGAAATGCTGATAGACCGCGTCATTGCCATCCTGCTTTTCATCCTGCGTCGACTCTATTGCAGTTCCTGCCCGCCTTCGCCTTGTCATGGATCCGCAAGGCGAACGGCTTATGGGACAGGAAGACGATTCATCCGCACCAACGTCCTCGAGCGATCGGAGTGCGCCGCTCGCTGGATCACTCCTACCGCCGCTATTCGTCCCACGACCTCCGCTCCCGATGGCTCTGCGGAGTCATTCTTGAAGCTCGGTAGTCTCTCAATCGAGTCGGGCGCTCCTTCGCCCTGATCTACTCGGGGGTAATCATCCGCACTTCAATAGCTTTAGTGGCCACTGCGATCGTTCTCGCTGCTCTCTCTGGCTACACGTCCTCTTCAGCGCCTGAATCCTCGGAAGCGGCAGTCGCAACACCAACGGCCGAAGTGATGACGCCGTCCGCAGCACCCCTACGTGTCAGGGTTGGGTGAGGCCAGTACCTCAGAGCAAGTCCGCCGTTTGACGTAGGGCGAGAATCAGGAATCATCACCATGTCCAGTCCGTCTTTGAGCGCAGTGCGCGACGATAGTCATATGAGTAGTCCCGGACCCCGAGCTGGTGGCCCGACCTCGAGAAGGTCATTCACCCCAGCGCAGAAGCTTGCCTACCTCGCCGCGTATGACACGGCCATCAAGAACAACGAGGGCGGCACTTATCTGCGCACCGAAGGGCTCTACTCCTCGCAGATCACCGAATGGCGAAAACTGCGCGACGCGGGCGTCCTCGCAGGCAAGAAGCCCGGTGAAAAGATTGGCCGGTTAACTCCGGAGCAAGCCGAAATCGCCCGGCTGCGCCGCCAGTTGAGCAAGACCGAGCAGCGGTTGGAAACGACGGGGGTGGCGTTGGAGATCATGTCAAAAATGCACGAGCTACTCGAAAGTCTTTCGAAGAGCTCGCGGGACGAAACACCGTGCGCGTTGCCGTAATGACCGCCTACCGCGAACTGGCCAGCCGAGGAATCAACACTCGCGTCGCGGCCGACCTGGTCGGAATCCCTCGAGCGACAGCCACAAGGAAACGACGCATTCCCGTGGCCCGGCCGGCGCTGATTCCGGCGAACAAGATCGGCGACACCGGCCGCCGCGAGATCCTTGACGTCGTCAATTCACAGCCGTTCGTTGACCTGCCGCCGATCCAGATCTACGCCCAACTGCTCGACGCAGACACGTACTTGTGCTCCATATCAACGATGTATCGGGTGTTGAACGAGAATCAGCAGGTCAAGGACCGCCGCCGCCAGGCGCGCCATCCTGCCCGGGCGATCCCGGAACTGACGGCGACGGGACCCGGCCAGGTACTCAGCTGGGATATTACGAAACTCGCCGGCCCGATCAAGGGCAAGTACTTCGATGCTTACGTGATGATCGATATTTACTCCCGCTACATCGTCGGCGCCTATGTTCACGCGTCGGAATCCGGCGAGCTGGCGGTGGAGATGATGAAGGAGATCTTCGGCATTCACGGCGTCCCTCAGGTCGTTCACGCCGACCGCGGCACGTCGATGACGTCCAAGACCGTCGCGGCGCTGTTGTCTGACTTGGAGGTCACCAAATCGCACTCGAGGCCTCGGGTGAGTAACGATAATCCCTACAGCGAGGCCTGGTTCAAGACCCTGAAGTTCGCTCCGACGTTCCCCGAACGCTTCGGCTCCCTTGCCGACGCGAAGACGTTCATGGCCTCGTTCGTCGACGGCTACAACCACGAGCATCGCCATTCCGGGATCGGCCTCAACACGCCAGCAGACGTTCATTACGGCCTCGCCGAGGCGAAGGCCATCGAACGGGCAGCGACGCTGGACGCGGCACGCGCACGCTTCCCAGAGCGATTCAGCACCAACAAGGCGCCGCAGATCCTGTCCATTCCCAAGACGGCATGGATCAATAAACCAGCCCCCAAACCTATCGAGAATGAAGGGCTCGAACTAGCCGCCTAAACTCCCACTGGCCTCATCCACCTTGACAAATTCCGCACCGCCGTCGACGCTGACCTTGGACGAACTTCACGAGGCCTACATCGCCACGGGACTGCCCTGTGAATGGGTAATCACAGAGAACGTCATGTCTGGTTCGTTTGAATCGGGCGCCTGCCGCGACACCGAAAACGGTCTCAATACCTTCGCCACTCAGGCTGACCTGGACGGCCTCTTGCAACTGAACGAAGCCAGTCCCGAGACTGGCCTCTTCCTCGTGGGTGATCTGTGGGTTGTTGGAAGCGAAAACCCCGAAGACCTAATGACCGCCCAGACAGGTATGGGCGGAGAGCTTTGGCCGGCAGATTCACCGTTCTTCGAAACTGAATAGCCCTGCAATATCTCCACCCTCAAGGTCAAGTGGTGGGCGTGACTGCCACATTCCTCAGCCGCGTGGCATTCCTATGGCCACGTCGTCGGCACGCTAGTCCCTCCCAGCAAGTCTGCCTCCTCTAACGCTCCGGGACGTTGACCAGACGGCTGCGTAAGCGCCCGCAAGGCGAACGTCATACGGGCGGGGGCGTCCCCTCGACTGGCCAGACTGAGCGGAGGATCGCGATGGTGTCGTCGAGGGAGACGTGGGTGTCCTCGCTAGCTTCCGCGAGTGAACGGGCGTGCTCGATCACGACCTGTGGCGCTCGGGACGCGCCGGGCGCAACGCGCGTGCCTGCGGCTGTGCGGGTGACGATAAGTCCGTCACGCTCGAGAGACTTATACGCCTTGGCTGCGGTGGCTTGTGCCACACTGAAATCGTGAGCAGTCTGTCGGACTGTGGGCAGGCGTTCGCCGTCGCCTAACTGTCCGGAGCGGATTGCTCCGCGGAACAGTGCGTCGATCTCGTCCGCCGAGCTTGGCGTAGTCCGGGTCATCGGCGCGGTCCGGAAGCGGATACTTCAGGTTCGGACGCGGCAGAAGACGCGAGACGGTTCGCACGCGCGGCTCGGACCGTGTCCACGGCAAGCCGGAGCAAGAAGGCCACTCCGCCTGCCTGGAGCGCATATCCGAGAAGGTTCATCGGCCGGGCAATCATGTCGTATCCCCCCGAAACGAAGATGCGAGGGAAGGACGCGTTCGCGGAAACCCATTCCTCGTCCAGCCCGACCATTGCGGTACCCATAGAACCGGTGTGCATCCACACGGCTCCGAGGGTAGTGATGAGCCCTCCGAGCAGGATGAACGTGAACAATCGCGCCGTCAGCTCTCGTTCCGACCGAACGCTGGCGGCTGTCGATCGAGCAAAAAGGGGGCGGTTGGCGTCGGCCTGCAGCACAGCGAAGAACACGGCGCAAGCCAAAGCCAACGCCAGAAGCGTCGCGAGCTGATTTGGCCACCCTGCGCCGGACAAGTATCCATACCCGCTGTTGAAGCGCATGTAGATCGGCAGCTCGGTGTAGTTGGGAACGTGACCAAAGAACTCAGCGTCTTCAGGCGCCGTCGTCGCAATCGCAATCTGCCACGCGGCAGTCAGCGCGAGTAGCGCTGCGGCGATGCCGGAGATCCAGAGAAGAGTTCGAGAGGCGAACGCGTGCCACAGTCGGCGTGGAACAACCAGACGTTCCCCCGGCGCAGGAAGTGGAATCCGTCTCAGCGCGATGGCAGAAAAAGCGACCACCGCCGTCGCCGCAGCGAGGGGGGCAGGGCGTCGCCACCAACCGTCAAATCCTGACGCGTCATTGAGAGCGACGTTGAGAGCGCTAAGCACGGTGGCGACAACGACCACGAGTAGAGAACCCGCCACGCCCGCCCAGATCAAAGTGGTCGTGCGGTGCCCTGGCTGCGGAAGTGAGACGATCCTTCGCGGGCTTACCCACGACAACGCAAACAAAATAAGGCCAAAGGTGATCGCCACCTCCAGCGGCAGCAGGTCTTGAACGGCGTGGACGAAGAGAAAGAGATAGTTCATCTAACGAAGCCCCCAGAAAATTGAACCAAGTCCGCGAACTGCGTACTTGTGCTGTAAAGATAGCACAATCTTGTGCTATCGAAACAGTGCAAGCTTGAGTTGAGACTCGTGGTGGATCAGTGACGACCGCCCTGAGAGTCGAGAACCGCCGTCATCATCGATCTGTATGACCGTGCGCACAGGAACACGTCCGTTACTGGGACCCTCGTGCCGGTCATTCAGCTGAACCTGAATCCACCGGTTGGCCTCTGATGAATTCTTGATTTGGGCGCGATCCTTTTTCGGGGTTTTGGGCTCGGTCGAGCTGTGGGCCTTGATGCCTGGGTGTTCCACTGGGGTTCCTGGTTGCGCCCGGTCGGGCTCGATGGTTAGGTGGCGGCGCGGCCGGGCGGGTTGCAAACGCTGGTGAACAGCGCCGACCAGCCTTCTTCCCAGGGCCAGCTTTCGGGCAGGTGCAATGTGACGCGTCGTGCCGACGTGGATACTCTGGCGGCGACGTTGATGAGTTTGCGGCGAACGGTCGCGGTGACGGCTTTTCCGAGGGCGGGATTGGCGAGGGTGCCGGCGGCGCGGGTGAGATTGAACGTGATGCAGGCCAGCACCAGCCAGGCGGCGTTGGCCGTGAATACGCCGGACGGGAAGTGCGCCATCGCCGACGCTTTCATGTCGGCGTTCAAATTTTCGATGATCGCATGGTGGCGGTGGGTTTTGTCGGCGTCAACGGTGTTCAGGGTGCTGGTGGTGAAGAACGCGTGAAAGCGGAACAGGTCGAAAAGGGTGCCTTGCCCGGCGGCGACGGTCTTGTTCAGTTCCGGGATGCGGCGCACGACGAGGCGTCCAGGGATTTGTTCGCTCTTCTTCTTGGAGCCGAACGCGGTGAAGGGGATTTCGGCGACTTCCGCGTCGGAGATCCACCGCCCGGTGGCGTCGTCGAAGATCGCATTGGTGTATTTGATCGGGGTCCACGCGGTATCGGGGATGGTGCTGATACCCGCTTTCACCAATGAATTCAGGCGTGCCGTGATCGAAACCATCGCCCCGGCACGGAGGGCAGCTTGGATGACGGCGCTGACGTAGTAGGCGCTGTCGGCTCGGAGGAGAAGCATTCCTTTTGCGGTTGGGCTGCGCAGTCGTTTCACGGTCGCGAGGGTGTCGGAGACGAATTTCTTTGCGCCGCGGGCGGAGTTGGTGGGGCCTTTGCGTAGCCGGGAGCTGACGATGATCGGAGCGGCCGATCCGGTGCTGACGATGGCGAGCAGGGCGTTGAGGCCGCGAACACCGGAGTAGCCAAACCCGGCGCCTTGCTTCTTATATCCGTGCACTTCCCTGATGGTGTCGTCAATATCGACCAGGGCGAGGTCGTCGATACCGGTCACGATCGGCGTGACGGCGCCGAGGTTCTGCAGCCACCGGGACGCGGCGGCGTCGAGCTGGCGGACATGGCCAAAAGCGAACGCGCGCAGGAACGATCCCAGGGTCGAGGGCGCATAGGTTCCGGTGAACAATTTCCGGAGAGCGCCGTGCCGGAGCACGGCCATATCGTCGATGGAGTCGGCGCCGGTGAGCATTCCTGCGACCAGTGCCAGCGCTTTCAGGCCGGCATTCGCGCCGAAGTAACCGGGCAGTTTCACCCACTCATCGACCAGCGCGCCGAGGCCTGTTTTCTCGGCCAGAGCCATCGTGGGCACCAGTCCGGCCGACGACACGAGATTGGGGTCGTCGAAGGATGCAGAAAAGGACCGGTGAGTGTGAGAAAGTTGCATCTACGAGATGCCTCCTTGATCGTTGAATAGTTTGTCTAAGTAACAACTATTTTAGCTGATCAGAGGGGTATTCTCGGTTTAACGCGCCGTCAGAATCTGAGGTCGACCGGTGGATTCAGGCTAAACTAGACAGGCTGACCGGTTGGTGTTGAGCACACTCCACCAGGCACCGGGCAGCAACCTATGAAAGGGACCCTCGCATGATTTTTATCGTCGTCAAGTTCACCGTTAAGCCCGACTGGAGCGATCGCTGGATCGACCTCACGCGTAGCTTCACGGAGGCCACGCGCCAGGAAAGCGGCAACCTCTGGTTTGACTGGTCACAAAGCGTGGAGAACCCGCACGAGTTCGTCCTCATTGAGGCATTTAAGGATGACGCTGCGGAATCTCACGTGACAAGCGCTCACTTTGCTGCAGCCATGGCCACCATGCCGCAGGCTCTGGTGAAGACCCCGGAAATCATCAGCGAGCGCATCGCTGCTGACGGTTGGGGCCTGATGGGAGAAATGACCGTCTCGTAGCAGGTTCACGGAGGTGATCGCCCCACTGTGCGGGGGCTCCCCATGCTGCATCGATCATGAATGAGCCCCGCCACCGATAACAGGAGAAGGACTATGTACGATCTCACCAACCTCACGGTGCGCAGCATCGCCGTATCCGAGATGAGCAATAACGTCTACCTGCTCACCTCGAAAACCACCGGCGCGCAGGTTCTTATCGACGCGGCAGACGACGCCCCTGCCATCCTCGCGCTCCTCGCCGGGGCCCAGAGCGACACGAGCGCTGACGCCAAGCTGGGCCTCATTGTCACCACGCACTCGCACTGGGACCATGTGCGGGCGCTGGCTGAGCTCAGGGAGGCCACACAGGCACCAACCGCTGCCGGTCTCGACGACGTCGCGGACATTGCCGTGCCGACCGACGTTCCCCTGCACCACAGGGACGTGCGGTCAATTGATGACATTGACCTTGAGGTCATCCACCTGCGCGGACACACTCCCGGATCAATTGCTCTGCTTTACCGCGATCCTCAGGGTCCCGCGCATCTGTTCACGGGTGATTCGCTCTTTCCCGGCGGGTTGGGAAACACCAACGACGACGCGGCGCGATTCTCAGCGCTTTACACCGACGTGGTCACTCGCATTTTCGACCGACTCCCCGATGACACGCTCGTGCACCCCGGCCATGGTGACGGCACTACGCTGGGAGCCCAGCGCGGCAGCCTCGCGGAGTGGAAAGAGCGCGGCTGGTGATAGCGGCTGGCGCGGAGCGCACAAAAAACGCTTTTGACAATCTCAGGAGCGTTTCTTTGTGTGCGTGTCTCTGAACGGATGCAGTCCCGCACGACCCCGGACACCGCTGTTGTCAGGGCGTCCGGGGGCATGGAATTACTTCAGGTCGAAGCGGTCCAGTTCCACGACCTTGACCCACGCTGCAGGGAAGTCCTGCACGAACTTCGTCTTCGCGTCGTCGCTGGCATACACCTCGGCAACGGCTCGCAGCTCGGAGTTCGAGCCGAGGAGCAGGTCGACGCGCGTACCGGTGACGGTGGCCGCGCCGGTGGCGTAGTCGCTGCTCTGGTAGGCGTGCTTGCCCGGATCAAGAGCGGTCCACTTCGTGCCGGTGTCAAGCAACGTCACAAAGAAGTCGTTGCTGAGCACGCCAGGCCTGTCCGTGAAGACGCCATAGTTCGACTGGTCGTAGTTCGTGCCGAGCACGCGCAGCCCACCAATGAGTACGGTCAGCTCCGGCGCACTGACGGTGAGCAGGTTTGCCTTGTCGAGGAGGTGATGTTCGGCAGGGATCGATGCGAGGGGACCGTACTAGTTGTACCGAGCCATCAGGTTGGTGACACTCGTTTGATCGGGGTGGTTCCGATGCCGGTGTGGATGCGTTCAGTGTTGTAGTAGTTGAGCCAGGGGTCAAGGGCTTGGGTGCGTTGGGCGCTGCTGGTGAACACCTGGCGGTAGGCCCACTCGGTTTGCAGGGTGCGGTTGAAGCGTTCGACCTTGCCGTTGGTCCAGGGGCAGTGCGGTTTGATGAAGCGTTGCTGCGCACCGAGGGTCGCGACGGCGTCTTTGAACGCTTGGGAGTTTCGGTAGGCGAAGGCGTTGTCGGAGAGGACTCGTTCGATTTTGGGGATGCCGCAGCTGGCGAAGAATGCCGCAGCGCGCAGGAGAACGCCGGCCGCGGTGGTGCCCTTTTCGTCGGGGTGCACTTCGGCGTAGGCGAGGCGGGTGTGATCGTCGATGACGGCGTGCACGTAGTCGTAGCCGACGCGCACGTGACCGGCTGTGTGGTTGGCCCTGGTCTGTCCGGGTTGGGCCCGCCAGCCGCCGCCTTCGGCGATACGCCCGAGCTTCTTCACGTCGATATGGAGCATTTCGCCGGGGCGGGCGCGTTCATACCGGTTGGCTGTGGCGCGGGTAGCGCGGATCCGTTCGCCGGTCAGCGGGTCGCATTCCCAGAGCGCGGGGACGTTATGACGAGCGAGGACTCTCGAGACGGTCCGCGCGGGAACGCCCGTATCGGCGGCGATGCGGACCGGGCCCGTGCGCAGCCGGCCGCGGGCCTCGAGGACCGCTGCCTCACGTTCGGGGCTCGTCTGGGTGGGCATCGAGTGCGGCCGTGAGGACCGGTCTCTGAGGCCGGCTTCACCCTCCGAACAGTACCGGCGCACCCACCGATACGCGCACTGGCGGGAGATGCCGAGCTCTTTGGCGACGTGCGCGGCCGGACGACCACCGAGCACCCTTTCGACCAAAAGAGCCCTTCCGCGAACGGTCAACTTGGCGTTAATGTGTGACACGAGGACCTCCGTTGTGAAGTGAGACGTTGAACATCTCCACTAAGCACCGGAGGTCCTTCCTTTTTCAACCCCTTAAGTCACCAACGTCATGGCTGGGTACAACTAGTTGCGGAACCCATCTGCAGCCGGTTCCAGCCACGCGAACGACTCCACGTCGGTTTCTTCCTCCAGCGCATCAACGCGGCCCGGGGTGAACGGAACGTCGATAGCAACGCCGCCGTCCTGGGCCGCCCTTCTCTCGCGGTTTCTGACCGGGGGGGGCACGCGCATTTAGTCTCCGATCGAGCGGGCTGGAGCAAGGCAAGCGAGAACCTCCGCATCAAGGACCAGTAGGTCCAGCGTCGCCGAAAGGGAACCCCTACAGGGCGATGGAAGGTGTCCAACCCTCGTTGTCATCGTTCCGCCACGTTTGGTGGGTCGATTCGTCTTGAGTGATTTCGGTGAGCCAATATGTTTGATCGGGGTCCCACCCTGCGAGGACGGTCATCAGGTCGTCGTTGACGGGAATAGCCCGTCCTGCGGTGGCGAGGTAGCCGGTCACGGTCAGGTGAATCGCATCAATATCCTGTCCGACTTGCGCCCAGTCGGGGATGACCCAGCGACCGGTGCGGGCGGTGGTGCGGTACCAGTCGTGTCTGCGCGAAGCTGTCGCTTCCAACGGGTATCGCCTGCACAATTCAGCCCATGCTTGAGGGCTGTCGATCTCGTAGACTCGCGCGTCACGGGGAACGTGGATCTGATGCACGGCGGCCTTTGTCCACCCCATGCTGTCCTCGATCAGCTGCAGGCCTGCTGGGCCAACCAAGCCCAAGGCGCGTGTGCTGCGAGTCACGCCGTTTGGTGGCTTGGACCACCAAGTACCGCTCCAAGCGGCTCCAGGATCAGCCGGCCGATTGCGGCTCGCGTCATCCTCTTCGTCGACCTGCGCCTTGTGCCATCGCTCGAGAATCTCTGAGAGAGTCTTCTGGGCCGCAGGGCCAGCTGGAGTCTCCAAGAAGTCCACTACCCATTGCGCGTCGGGGGCAAGCGGCGCAGTCCACCAGTCGCAGTGCAGCGAGTTTGAAAGAAGCGTGGCGACGCGGGCCAATGGCACGTCAAGCTCCGGAGTTGCAGCGAGAACATCCTCCCCATCGGGCTCCTGCCAGTAGCGGGCATTATCCACTGCGGCGCCAAGGGCCTGCAGGATGGCACGTTCACCCGGCTCAGAGAGCGGGACAACTGCCAGCAGTCGCGCTACGTCCTCGGGTGAGTGACTTGGCTGCGAGGACTGCTCAGCACCTGGCCCGAAGAGGACTCTCGAGTTGCCACGGCCTGGGTCGAGCTCGTGTGCAGCGTAGAAAAGCGCTTGGCGCAACTGGTCCGCTTCTTGCGTGTCATCGAGGAGTTCTCGCGCAAGTTCGAGGCACAGCCGCCTCCCGCGAGGACCAGCGAGCAACGTAACCGGATCTAGGGCCATGTCTCACCCTAACTAGAACGAGTCGACCCCACGGAGCGCCGCAAGCCGGACGTTGAGCGACACGGATTTGGGCCAGTCGCAGAGTCAGGGCCGGCCTCGCTCTTCGTTGCACAGGGGAACCTCCTGCTGGACGCGCCTTGGGTGATGGAGGGTTGGTAGCGTGGCCGGATGGCTACTCAAACGCTCGTTGTCGCTGCGGTGTGCTTTCGCGACGCCGCCGACAGGATACTCACCGTCCGAAAGCGTGCCACCAGCTATTTCATGCTGCCCGGCGGCAAATTCGAGCCCGGGGAAGGCTCGGGGGCAGCCGCTCTCCGGCAAGTTCACGAAGAGCTGGGCGTGACGGTCAGGTCGGAAGACCTCGCCTTGCTGGGTAGCTGGACGGGAGCAGCCGCAAACGAGCTGGACACGCTCGTCGACGCGACCGTCTACCTCAGCACTGTTGTCATCACGCCGATATCGTCAGCAGAAATTGTTGAACTGCGATGGATAGATCCCACCGCCACGGCCGAACCGGAGTTTCCACTTGCACCGTTGTTAACGGACTTCGTGTTTCCCGCTCTGGCCGCATAATGCAGATCGCAATCTTCACTGGATCTGCATCCGGTCACAGCCCCGTGTTCGCTGAAGGGGTTGCCACACTCGCTCGCACGTTGGCTGAACAAGGGATTGGGATCGTTTATGGCGGTGGAAATGTTGGCTTGATGGGCATCATCGCGACCGAGGCACTCAGCCACGGTGGTGCCGTCATCGGCGTCATCCCGGGATCTCTCGTCGACCGAGAATTGGCCCACCCGGACCTCACCAGGTTGGAAATCGTGGAGACCATGCACGAACGTAAGGCGCGTATGGCCGAGTTGTCCGACGCCTTCATCGCTCTTCCGGGCGGGACCGGAACCTTGGAGGAGTTCTTTGAAGTCTGGACCTGGCAGCAGTTGGGAATCCACAACAAGCCCGTCGCCCTGTACAACGTCGACGGTTTCTGGGATCCCCTCATCGCGATGATCTATGCCAGCGTAGACGCAGGATTTCTCCGAGGCGTCTACCGGGACGCGCTGATCATTTCTGACAACGCACAAGACCTGCTCAACCAGCTCTCGATCTGGAAGCCGGCACCGCAAAAATGGCATGCAGAAATCTCAACTGACGTGGTCCCGCTCCCGTAAAGTCTCGTCATGGCGCCTCACGACAGCCTGGTCGATAGAGCACGTACGCGGATGTTCCACATCGACTTCGACCGCCCGCAAGCCGAACCTCCACTGGAAGTGAGCGGTCGAGATGTCGTTGGGAGAAATCAGTGTCGAGTGAACCCTCGGTGGAAAAAGTCGGTGATGTCTGGTCCCGCATTTCCGGCTTGTTCTATCGCGCCGTGGATCCCGCACACCAGTACAGGGCCCTTCTGGGTTCGCGCCTCGCTGGCAGGTACTCAGAACCGTCGCAACCGACTTTGTACCTGAGCTCATCTCCCCAAGGAGTCGACGCGGCGATGATCGCCCATACCCGGGGTCGTGTCGCTGAGCTCATCCTGCTGGAATTTCACGTGGAGGCCCATAACATCGTCGATCTGCGCGACCCGGCAGTCCTCCTTGCAACCGGCATCGACCTTGCAGACGCAGTCGCGCCATGGCAAGAAATCGTGAAGGCTGGAGGCGAACCCTCTTCGTGGCATGTCCGCCGGCGGCTAGCGGGAGTTTCCTAGCTATTTCCGGAACGCCAGACTGCACTGAGGTCAATTCCTGTGCTGGTCTGGCGTTCTTCGGCGTGGTGGCGTGACTTTTGGTCCTTGAGAGCGTATGATCGAAAGTTTGGCTAGTTTGTATAAGAAGACCATCAACGGGAAGCCGTATTGGTACCTGCGGGAGATGGCCCGTGTCGACGGCAAGCCCAAGATGGTCTCGGAGCGCTATCTGGGGTCAGCGGCCGATATTGAGGCGTTGCATGATGCCCGTGAGGCTGAATCGGTGCCGTCGAAGACGTAGCACCTCGGCTTCGGAGACACGGCCGCGGTCTGGGAAATCCTGAACCGACTCGACGTGGCCGGGATCATCGACGATGTCGTCGGCGCGCGCCGCAGCGACGCGGGCGCGTCGGTCGGCACCTATCTGGCGTTGGCTGCGCTGAATCGGGTCGTCGCCCCGACGTCAAAACTGGGCTTCGCGGACTGGTGGAAAAGCACCGCCGCAGACCGATTCACGAAGGTCCCGGCGAGCGTGTTGGATCACCGCCGGTTCTGGGACGCGATGCACAAAGTCACCGATGACCAGCTCGCCGAGATTGAGCAGCGACTCGCGGTCGCGATGATCACCACGTTCAACCTGAACATCTCAGCGTTGGCGTTGGATATGACCAACTTCGCGACCTATATCGATTCCGCCAACGACAAGGCCCCCATCGCTCAGCGCGGCAAAGCGAAGCAGAAGCGCACCGACCTGCGCCTGGTGGGGCTGGGTCTGGTCGTCACCAGTGACGGCGGCGTGCCTCTGGTCGCTCACGCCTACCCCGGAAACCGGCCTGACGTGACCCAGTTCCCGCTGATGATCGACCTCCTCAGTGCCCGCCACACGGCCCTGGCCTCGAAGGCTGGCCGGGCGGCGCCAGCGGAGATGACGGTCGTCTTCGACGCCGGCCAGAACTCCCTGAGCAACTTCGCTCACGTCACCGCCACCGGCCTCTCCTTCGTGGGTTCCATCCCACCATCCGTCGTTGCTGATCTGCTTACCCTGCCCGCGAGCGAGCGCCGCATCGTCGATCAGGACCGATTCGGCGGGCTGAGCGCGGTCGAGACCCGCCGAACCGTTTACGGCTCTGAACGCCGGGTGATTCTCACGCACTCCCCGACCCTGCACGACAAACAAGCCGTCGGATTCGTGCAAACCCTCAGCAAAGCCGAGGCGCTCCTGACCGAACTCGCCGCGACGCTGGCGCGCGGGAAAACCCGGCGCAGCACCGAGCACGTCGCCGAGGAGATCCGGTCGATCACCCACGACTCCTGGGTGCGCCGCGTCCTGACCTGGGAGCTAACCGGCACCACGCCGGCCACGCATCACCTCACATTCACCGTCGATGATGACGCCCGCCGCGCGTTGGAGACCGAGGTGTTTGGCAAGCGCGTCCTCGTCACCGACCAGGACGATTGGCCAATCGCGGATGTCGTGGCTGCCTACCGATCACAATCTGACGCGGAGTTCAGCTTCCGCCAGCTCAAAGACCCCCACGTGGTGTCGTTCTCGCCCATGCATCACTGGACCGAGCACAACATTCGCGTGCACACCTTCACCTGTGTCCTGGCGCTACAAATCGCGCACCTCATGCGCCGCCAGGCCGAGCACGCCGGCCTGCACCTCTCGGTCCGGGAGCTCCTCGACCAGCTCGAAAAGGTCCAGGAAACCGTCCTGATCTTCTCCTCGACCGGCGGGCGCCCCAAAGCCCGCCGAATGCTCACCACAACCACCCCCACCCAGGACCAACTGGCCGAGATCTTCAACCTCGCCCAGTGGGCCCCGAAGAAAAGTTAGGTCATACAAAACCCAGCCACCAAAACCAGAGTTGACCAGCACTTCTGGAACTCTGACCGAGGCTAGCTAGGAAACTCCCGCTAGAGGCCCTTGGAGCGAATGGCCTCGTCGATCCTTCGCGAAAACGCCCAGAGCTTTGGCATCTGACCCTATTCAGTTGGAATTCTGCGGATGCGCCACGAGTCGTTCTCCAAAGACCTGACGAGTTTGCTCATCGCCCCTGAGCCGTAGTCGGACCTTGAGAGACACGGATCTTGACCAAGTCACAGAGCCAGGGTTGGGGTCGTTCGGTGTTCCAGAGTGGAACCCTGAACGGGCCGGTTAAGCAATTTCCTGTGTCGAGAGTTCGAGGGGGCACCCTCCGGCGTCAGACAAGGGCTGCCAAATCGGCGTTTCTATTCGGCCGCGCAAGCCTCGCTGAGGCAGTGGGTGATGTCGACGGAGAGAGTGGGTGGTAAGTCCGGCCGTCCGGGGTCGATGGGCTGGAGACCAAGGTCCATTACTTGTCCTCGGCGTTCACCTTGTGGTCCAGAACACCGCTGCGCCGGAGGGCGAATGCTCCCGCGACAAGAGTCGGGACAACCGCTACCACGATCGCCGCGATGACCAGCGCGGTGAGGGGATCGTCATTCATGATGCCGACACCCCACACGGCAATCCACGGCGGGAGCGAGCCAAGCACCACAACTGCGGCAGTGCGGCGCCTCAAAGCCAGGAATACGACGGTTAGCATCACCGCAGCGAGTCCGGCGAGTAGAAGGTTGGTGGGGCTGGCGATCCGGGTCCAGAACGACCGGTCTCCACCACCGTTGAGCAGACCATTGGCGGCGTAGAGGCCCACGAAGGCGACGAGCCAGACGCTACTCGCGAAGGCGAGACGCGGCCGACTTCTCGGAGTTCCCGCGACCGCGAGAAGGCCCAGAATCACAAAGAACCCAAGGTTCGTGGACGACGGGCCGTCCCACGCCGGCACGAGGAGATTTGTCCAGGGGATCGCGATCGCGATGAGAATGGAACCGGTCAGGACGATCTTTGCTGTCCGGCTCCAGGCCAGCAAGGCGCACACGAACGCAAACAACCACAGCGCACACAGAATGACGCCCGGGTTCACGAACGGGCCAAATGAAAACAGCTCGCGGGATGCGTCCCTGCCGCGCATTAGCGGGGCCCAGCCGCTAAACCAGAAGTAGACAAGCGCGAACGCGGTACCGGTTGCAAGCGCGACAGCGGCGACGCCGTCGCGAACCGCTACCGGCAGAAATAGGCCCACTCGCGTGAATAGTCCGTGCGCGGCCAGATCAACCCGTTCGGCCATCGTGGGAGTCGTGCGTCCCTCGGCTGATGCCATGTCCAACAGAGTCCCGACAACAACCTGTCCGTGTTCTTCACGCCAGGCGCGAGGGTACAGACCGAGCGCCCGTTCGTAGCTGCGCTCCAGTGCGGTACTCAATGCGCGAGACCCCGCGCGGGTGCCAGCATCGTGAATGCAATGGCTGGTCTGATTCGAAGTCGCGCTTCCCGGGCGTACTGCTCCATGCGGGTGATCTCTGCCTCGAGTTGACTGCTTCCTTCTTCCAAAATGCAAAAGTAGCGGCGTCGGCGACCGTCCACGATTTCCTCGCCAGATATGGCGACCAGGCCTTCGGTTTGAAGCCGTTCGAGTGCTGCGTACAGGGTTCCCACCTTGAGTTGAACTCGACCGTGAGAGAGCTCGTCTGCTTCTTTGATGAGCGCATAGCCGTGTTTCGGTCCGTTTGCTAGCGCTGCCAGCACCATAAAGGTGGGCTCGCGCATCTCCTTGTTTGCCATGCCCCAATCATACTCAACCAAACGATATATTCAAACAAATTAAGTGTATTGCGCATCAACGAACGGTAGGCGCGACATCCATCCAGTTGTGTCTATTGGGGAACCTCAAGCGGGACGCCTCATCCACTAGGAAAAAGAAAAATTCAGGGCGGCGCGATTGTGGCTCTCGGGTCATCGGGCGGGCAGCCAGTGCTTCTTTGATGATGCTCGGACCTGCATTGCGCTTCTTCGGTCCGATCTGCCCATCGATATCGTGCCACACGCCTTAGCCTGAATCCACCGGTTGGCCTCTGATGAATTCTTGATTTGGGCGCGATCCTTTTTCGGGGTTTTGGGCTCGGTCGAGCTGTGGGCCTTGATGCCTGGGTGTTCCACTGGGGTTCCTGGTTGCGCCCGGTCGGGCTCGATGGTTAGGTGGCGGCGCGGCCGGGCGGGTTGCAAACGCTGGTGAACAGCGCCGACCAGCCTTCTTCCCAGGGCCAGCTTTCGGGCAGGTGCAATGTGACGCGTCGTGCCGACGTGGATACTCTGGCGGCGACGTTGATGAGTTTGCGGCGAACGGTCGCGGTGACGGCTTTTCCGAGGGCGGGATTGGCGAGGGTGCCGGCGGCGCGGGTGAGATTGAACGTGATGCAGGCCAGCACCAGCCAGGCGGCGTTGGCCGTGAATACGCCGGACGGGAAGTGCGCCATCGCCGACGCTTTCATGTCGGCGTTCAAATTTTCGATGATCGCATGGTGGCGGTGGGTTTTGTCGGCGTCAACGGTGTTCAGGGTGCTGGTGGTGAAGAACGCGTGAAAGCGGAACAGGTCGAAAAGGGTGCCTTGCCCGGCGGCGACGGTCTTGTTCAGTTCCGGGATGCGGCGCACGACGAGGCGTCCAGGGATTTGTTCGCTCTTCTTCTTGGAGCCGAACGCGGTGAAGGGGATTTCGGCGACTTCCGCGTCGGAGATCCACCGCCCGGTGGCGTCGTCGAAGATCGCATTGGTGTATTTGATCGGGGTCCACGCGGTATCGGGGATGGTGCTGATACCCGCTTTCACCAATGAATTCAGGCGTGCCGTGATCGAAACCATCGCCCCGGCACGGAGGGCAGCTTGGATGACGGCGCTGACGTAGTAGGCGCTGTCGGCTCGGAGGAGAAGCATTCCTTTTGCGGTTGGGCTGCGCAGTCGTTTCACGGTCGCGAGGGTGTCGGAGACGAATTTCTTTGCGCCGCGGGCGGAGTTGGTGGGGCCTTTGCGTAGCCGGGAGCTGACGATGATCGGAGCGGCCGATCCGGTGCTGACGATGGCGAGCAGGGCGTTGAGGCCGCGAACACCGGAGTAGCCAAACCCGGCGCCTTGCTTCTTATATCCGTGCACTTCCCTGATGGTGTCGTCAATATCGACCAGGGCGAGGTCGTCGATACCGGTCACGATCGGCGTGACGGCGCCGAGGTTCTGCAGCCACCGGGACGCGGCGGCGTCGAGCTGGCGGACATGGCCAAAAGCGAACGCGCGCAGGAACGATCCCAGGGTCGAGGGCGCATAGGTTCCGGTGAACAATTTCCGGAGAGCGCCGTGCCGGAGCACGGCCATATCGTCGATGGAGTCGGCGCCGGTGAGCATTCCTGCGACCAGTGCCAGCGCTTTCAGGCCGGCATTCGCGCCGAAGTAACCGGGCAGTTTCACCCACTCATCGACCAGCGCGCCGAGGCCTGTTTTCTCGGCCAGAGCCATCGTGGGCACCAGTCCGGCCGACGACACGAGATTGGGGTCGTCGAAGGATGCAGAAAAGGACCGGTGAGTGTGAGAAAGTTGCATCTACGAGATGCCTCCTTGATCGTTGAATAGTTTGTCTAAGTAACAACTATTTTAGCTGATCAGAGGGGTATTCTCGGTTTAACGCGCCGTTAGAATCTGAGGTCGACCGGTGGATTCAGGCTAAGTCGACAAGCGGCGGCGAGGGCCGCGATTTGGATTAGCGATCGGAAACATCGCCCCTACGCGTTCGCGTACGCGGCGGCTGCGAGACTGATGGCGTCGTCCCATGCGATGTCGAGCGTCTTCATGCTGAGCGCAAAAGTCAGCGCTGCCGCGTGTGCCTGGCGACGGACGGCGTCGCCGTTAGCCGCGACCATGGTTCCTGCGCGTCCCCGAGCAACCACGAACCCGGCGACCTCGAGCTCCTTGTACGCACGAGCGACCGTATTCGTGGCGACTCCAAGATCCGCCGCCAGTCTCCGGACCGTTGGGAGGCGGGTCCCCGCTATGAGTTCGCCAGCTAGAATTTGCTGACGGAGTTGAAGTCTGATTTGTTCGAACGGCGCCGTGGAGGTCTCAGTGTCGATGACAATCACGACGCCTGCCCCACGTTCTGCAGTCGCCGGGGCGGTGTCTCCAGGGGGGGACGGATGCGCGCCGGGCCGAATATTGCGATGGAAGCCCCGATACACGCCAGAACAGCGACGGCGATCGTGAAGCCTTGCACATTGTCGGGGGTGGGCAGGCTGGAATCGACGGCGAGAGCTAAGCCGGGGAGGGCAAAGAGTGACGAGACAACTCCGACCAACGCTGCCGCCTGTGCTAGATCACGCACGGCTAGGCACCGAAGAATACTGTCATTTGCCAGGTCGCCCTCTGAGTGGGCGGATGTGGATCGCTGCACGATTCGTCGGCCGCATATTTCGAATCGGACCAGCGCCGCCAGGCCCAGGATTGCCAAGATAGAGGACGGTGACAGGAACAGGTTAATCGACAGGCCGCCGCCGCGGGGAAAGATCATGGCGGCCATCATGGTCGCAAAGGTCATCAGCACGGCAAGAACGACCGCACTTCTGGCGAAATAGCGGAGCCACGCCGGAGTGAAATCCGAGAGCCGTAGCATTCGGGATCGAGCCATATTCTCACTGTGGGGTCCCTGTCGGGCGACAGGGACCCCCTGCGCTGCTGCGCCGACGATACCGCCGGCAATCGCGCCCACGACGATCAGGTCGACCACAGGGCCGCCACGGTTCATGCCAAACCACCACACAAGCCCCGTTGACACGGCCGTCCCAATGAGCACACCGCTGGCTAATCCGAGCAGTCTTCGACGCCACCACCTCACGGTGGAGGCCAGGAGGTGGGCGTCGGGAACGTGAACCACGAGCCGCAAAATTCCGTGTGCCAGCCGGGTCAACAATCGATCACTCACGGTCACAGTGGCCATGATCATGGCGATCGTGACCAGGGTCAACGTCGTCACGTTGGTTGGGTCTGTCAGCGAAGAAGTGTCCATACGCAAAGTATATGTATGAAGTTATGTTGCGTCTAGATGATACGAAATTCAATACGCATACGCACACGGTCAAAACACACCGACAATCCGGTGTGCCGTCAGAGTAGGCCCTAAACCACACCGAATGAATTCCAGTTGGAACGCTTGAAGAGTGCGGGAGCAATCATGAGGCTGCGACCTCGACCCGCTGCTACCGCGCCGTGGATCTCCTCGAGCGAGGATTACAGGCGGTCGCCGGCCCTGCCTTGAGCGGACTGCGGAAGGCGTGGGGCACCGGAATGGAGCGTTTATCGACGCGGTTCTTGAGTATTTGGGAAGCGAACTTCACTCTGCGTTTATGACTGAATTACTCATTGGCTACGCCTGCCTATCCACAAACGAACAAGACCTGACCGCTCAACAGAATGCCCTCGAACGCCTCGGAGTCAGACCGAACCTGATCTACACCGACCACGGCTTGACGGGAACGAATCGTGCACGTCCTGGCCTCCGAGAAGCTCTGGCTGCGTGCCGTGGCGGTGACACGTTGGTCGTTGCCAAGCTCGACCGGCTGGCGCGCTCTCTTCGAGATGCCAAGGACATCATCGACGAACTCACCGCGAAGGACGTCAAGCTCAGCATCGGCGGATCCGTTCACGACCCCAACGACCCCGTCGGACGACTCCTCTTCAACGTGCTCGCCATGGTTGCCGAATTCGAATCCGACCTCATCAGAACCCGAACCAAAGAAGGCATGCAGGTCGCCAAAGCGAAAGGACGACTACTGGGCAAGCAACCCAAACTCTCACACACCCAACAACGACACCTGATAGAACTCCACGATGCGGGAACGCACTCCGCCGGCGAGATCGCTGAACTCTTCAACGTCGCCCGCTCAACTGTTTACTGAACGATCGAACGACACCGAACAGTAAAAACCTAAATTGACAGAGATCCGGTGCGACGGAACCAAGACCGAAAAGGGAACGCTCTACGGGATTGCTCTCGGTTCAGGTTTCTGGAATGGCTGCAGTCCTTGCCATCCATTTTTCAGGCTGAGCGAGAGGTTTGAAACCGAACTTCTCGTAGAGACCGTGGGCGTCCCCGGTGGAAAGTAGGACCCGCTTCAGGTGCAGATCGTCAAGCAGCGCGCAGACGTTCTCCATGAGTGCGACCCCCACGCCGTGTCCGCGGACCTTTGGGTCCACGAAGACGTCACAGAGCCACGCGAATGTTACCGAGTCAGTCACGACTCGGGCATAAGCCACCTGCCGTCCGCTGGCTGAGTCGAACATGCCGAAATTGGTGGATGCGTCGATTGCGGCATCCTGAAGGGCCCGGGTTCGCCCCTTCGCCCAGTATGCCTCGAGGCTCAACCAGGCGTGGATCTGCTCCCTATCCATATCACCGGCGCGCGCAGAGAACCGATAGGGAGCATTCGTCATAACTCCACTGAACCGGAGCTGAAGACGAGACCCAAGCCGAGTCACCGCCGCTCCGGTGACGATCGAGACTCAGGAGGCAACCTCCTCCGGGTTCAGCCCCTGGTGCGGCGCATGCCTACCGAAACGCACTAGGTTTCCGGGTGCCATAGTGTCGGACCATGGATCTGTCAGAATCGCCCACGCTCTCAGGATCGCTCGTAACCCTTGAACCCCTGTCATTCGATCACGTAGACGAGCTCCGTGAAGCTGCGAATGAAGGCGAACTTTGGCGTGCGTGGTACACCTCCATCCCGCACCCCGACGCGATGGCCGCGGAGGTTGAACGCCGACTCAGTCTCCACGAGCAGGGAAAAATGCTGCCGTGGGCCACTCGGCTCGCGTCAACAGGGCGGATCGTCGGCATGACGACCTTTATGAATCCGAGCACCAACGCCCCGCGATTAGAAATCGGCTCCACCTGGCTGGCGAAAAGCGCTCAAGGTACGGGCGCAAACCGAGAGGCCAAGCTACTCCAGCTGACGTACGCCTTCGACGTTTTGGGCTGCATTGCCGTCGAGTTTCGCACTCACTGGCACAACCGCCAATCACGAGAGGCAATAGCCGCTTTGGGCGCAAAGGAAGATGGAGTGCTGCGCAGTCACTCAGTTGGACCGGACGGCGCTCTCCGCGACACCGTCGTGTTCTCCGTTACTGCAAGTGAATGGCCAGCCGTGCGCCTGGGCCTTCGGCATTCCTTGACCACGAGGGAATTCTCCCTTCAGTAATTGCGTCGCATCGACGGCTTGGCCGCCCGATTTCACAACGACCTCACTCCGTAAGACGAACCTCATCCGGGCGGCAGCGCTGTGTGCGGCAGGGTCTGCAACGACACTGTGACGGATCGCTCCTAACAGCACCTCGAGTGTGCTCTCGTTTGGCGTGTTCGATGAGGGAGAACGACGAGTCAGCGATCCAAGAACGAATCGCGATTTCGCTTTGGCCGAGGTCGGCGTCCTTGCGGAAGTTCGAGTCAGGTTCAAGACTCGGCGGAGCCTACCTTGCCGGACTGACAGGTCTCTGCTCGTGATTTCGACGAGACTTGACCAGCAGCGCAACGCCGAGGCACAGCCACCACAGCATCCCAAATGGGATCAGTGCTATAGACAGAATCCACAAATACCCGGGCAGGTCGATCTCTGCAGCCGTCATGAATGAACCAACGATAAGCAGTACGAGTCGAAGGCCAGCGACCAATCCCAAGACGCATAACCACATGGGAAGGGCGTGGGAGCGAGCCCCCGCGGCGCTGATGCCGACGCCCCAGGCACAGAGCGCAAGGAGGCCAGCCTGGGCGAAACCATGGAGTCCCACCATCTGAATAGCGAGATAGGCGGACTCGCCCCATCCGCTATTGACCGAGTCGATGTACAGCAACGGCCCCACCGAATCACGCAAGACCCCGTGCATGAAGAAAAACGCAGCCGAGAAAAGACCGAGCGCACTCAGGCTCCGGCGAGTGATGCTGCTTGTGCGTGGTGCCAGCGCGTCTGAGACGGCGAAACTCGCCACGATGTACGCGATTGCCATGATGAAGAGTGTGATCCCGGCAAGGGCGTAGAACTGCGGATGCTGGCGCAGATAATCGAGGCTCACCCCGGGGTTGTCGGTGTCGTCGAAGCCGAGAACAGGGGGCATTAGCTCGAGCGTGAACCACGCGATGCCTGCGAGCCCGGCAACGATGACCGCCATTCCACCGGCACGCAATGCTGGCCGATTGATGCTCCCGGCCACCGTCTTCCCCGGAGGGGGACTGCTGTTGTGCTCGCTGGTTGCACGCATGGTGCACTCCCTTGGGTAGCTCCGCGCCGGCAGGTATGGCGAGCCGGTCACGGTCTCGCGATGCATTGAATCGTACGCGCACGGGCGGCCGCGCGGAATGGCCGGACGCCTCCCAGTGCCGTGGGCGTATGACGAGCGACTCGTGGAAGGCGCCGGGGCCATCGGCGGTCGGATCATCGCCCCACCTGCGGTGACTTCACTATCGAAGCGGCTTCTCGAGTTGCCCGCCGCGTTGCTAGCGCCTCCTGGTTATTTAGACTTCCGCAGGCCTTCAGGCAACCGCGCAGGCGCCTGTATTTCCAGGCCTGCCTGTCTGATGCTTTCCGCGGTGTTCCTTCAATGGACCCGCTGTGTCGACAGACCCGCAGGGGGACCTCATACCGGATTGGCCACGCGAAGACTGGACCGCGCACCCCGTCTGAGCGCACTTGTCCCGTTTGACCTGTCGCGTAAGGGAATCCCGCCAAGGAACGTCAACTGCGACAGGCGGAGGACCTCGTTCGGGTCACGTCTGCTCAAGACTACGACATGACTTTCAACGAACGTGATAGCCGGATTGTCCGAAGTGCGTGGTAACAGCCCGAACTGGACTGTCACTCCACAAGTGTGCCCCCAGGCAGATTCGAACTGCCGCCCCTGCCTCCGGAGGGCAGTGCTCTATCCCCTGAGCTATGGGGGCCAGGGTGTTCTCAAGGTTAGCACCCCGCAGAGCGCAGCTAGCCCAGGTGCGCGAGTACCGCCGCTACGAGCGTCTGGGCGTCACCCGGTTCGTAGAAGGCGGGGGAGCTCAGGGTGAGCCAGTAGGTATCGGTGAAGACTTGTACCTGACCTGAGGCCGCCTCCATCGTGAAGTAGCCCTTGATCTCGGGGGAGCTGCTGTAGGTGGGCACGACCTGGCTGTCGGCGATCGCCTTGTCCTCGAGCGTCGTCATCAGAGCGGCCTCTGGCTGCGCCACGGCGATCTCGATGAGTTCACCGCTGGTCTGGTTTGACCAGGCGCACGCGAGTCCGCTGTACTTCACCGCAGTGGCGGCGAGGCTGCCCGAAGACGGCTCGTAGGCGGGCGCGGTGCCGTAGTTCGGGTTGAAGTCGTAGGCCTCCTGCGCGGTGAGCAGCTGGTCGCAGGTCAGTGCGATCGGAGTGCCCGTGGGTTCCGGTGTGGGCGTCGGAGTCGGGGTGGCGCTCGCGGGGGCGGACGCAGTGGCCGACGGTGTTGCGGAACCCGTGGGTGTGCCGGTGGCAGCCGGTGAGCATCCGGTCAGAACCAGCAGCGCCATCACGCTGCCGGCCAGCAGGGCACCGGCCTGACGGCGGCGAAGACGAACGGAAGCGGGGGCGAAACGAGAGTCAGTCACGTTTGGAACCTTACCAAGTGAGGCGGGCCGTAAGATTGACAAGTGACTCCTGCCGAACTTTCCCAGACCCTTTTCGACCTCATTACCCAGGTCGGTGAGCGTCGGCGTGACGCCGGCAGCGACACGACAGACCTCGGTCTGGCCGTTTCCGACGTCACCCTCGAGCGCCCGCGCAACCGCGACCACGGTGACTGGGCATCGAGCATCGCACTCAAAATCGCCAAGCCGCTCGGCACGACGCCGCGTGAAATTGCCGCAGAACTGGCCGCCGGGCTTGAGAAGCTGCCCGAGGTGGCGTCCGTTGAGGTGGCCGGCCCCGGCTTCATCAACATCCGCCTCGAGGCCGCCGCCGCCGGCGCGCTCGCCCAGAAGATCGTTGACGCCGGCCCCGCGTACGGCACCGGTGACCTGTACACGGGCATCAAGATCAACCTCGAGTTTGTTTCCGCCAACCCTACCGGCCCCATCCACATGGGCGGCGTGCGCTGGGCCGCGGTGGGCGACAGCCTCGCCCGCGTGCTCAAGGCGCAGGGAGCGGATGTCACGCGCGAGTACTACTTCAACGATCACGGCTCGCAGATCGACCGCTTCGCTCGCAGCGTGCTCGCCAGCTACCTCGGCGAGCCCACGCCCGAAGACGGCTACGGCGGCGCCTACATCGGCGAGATCGCCAACACCGTAGTGGGCCTCTACGACGGTGACATCGCCGGTCTCGCCCGCGACGACCAGCAGGAGATCTTCCGCTCCATCGGAGTCGACCTGATGTTCACGGAGATCAAAGACAAGCTGCACGGCTTCGGCGTGGACTTCGACGTGTTTTTCCACGAAGACTCGCTGCACGAGTCCGGCGCCGTCGACCGCGCCATCGCCCGCCTGCGCGAGCAGGGGCACATCTTCGAAGCGGATGGCGCCATCTGGCTGCGCACCACGACCTTCGGCGACGACCGTGACCGTGTCATCATCCGCTCGAACGGCGAACCCGCCTACATCTCGGGCGACCTTGGCTACTACCTCGACAAGCGCGAACGCGGTTTCGACCAGTGCCTGATCATGCTCGGCGCCGACCACCACGGCTACATCGGCCGCATGATGGCCATGGTGTCGGCGTTCGGCGACGAGCCCGGCGTGAACCTGCAGATCCTGATCGGCCAGATGGTCAACCTGCTCAAGGACGGCGAACCCGTGCGCATGTCCAAGCGCAACGGCACCATCGTGACCCTTGACGACCTCGTCGACGCCGTGGGCGTCGACGCCGGCCGGTACTCCCTCGTGCGCTCCAGCAGCGACTCGCAGCTCGACATCGACCTCGACCTGCTCGGCAAGCGCACCAACGAGAACCCTGTGTTCTACGTGCAGTACGCGCACGCCCGCACGTGCTCGGTCGCCCGCAACGCGGCAGCTTCCGGGGTCGATCGCACGGTCTTCGCGCCCGAGCTGCTCACTCACGACAGCGAATCCGCCCTGCTCGGCGTGCTGCAGGAATTCCCCCGCGTGGTAGCCCAGGCCGCCGAACTGCGCGAGCCGCACCGTGTGGCCCGTTACATCGAAGAGGTCGCGGGCTACTACCACCGCTGGTACGACAACTGTCGGGTGATTCCGCTCGGTGAGGAGCCCGTCACCGATGTTCATCGCACCCGGCTGTGGCTCAACGACGCCACCGGCCAGGTGATCCGCAACGGCCTCGGCCTGCTCGGCGTTGCGGCCCCGGAGAAGATGTAAGCATGGCCGGCAAGCGCCGCGGCCCCGGCTGCCTCATCCTCTGCGTGGTGCTGGTGGGCCTGCTCGTCGGCGCCTATTTTCTCGCCGACAACGGGTTGCGCGCGTTTGCCGAGGGTCAGGCGGAGCAACAGATAGCGGATGCGCTCCCGGCCTCGGTCACCGGGGATATGGCTGTGTCCATCGGTGGGGTCTCGGTGATCGCACAGTACTTCTCCGGTAGTTTCGACCACGTCGAGCTGACCGCGCCGCAGCTCACTGTCGACGGAGTGCCGGCATCCGTTCGAATCGTGGCAACGGATGTCGAGCCCAAACTCGGGGGTACGATCGGCCACGTCGACGCGACACTCGATCTCACGCCCGAGACCCTCAACTCGCTGGCGCACGAAGCGGGAACGCCCCCCGAGACGCAGCTCGTTCTCGGCCGCGACGTTGTCACCTATGCAGGCACGCTCTCGGTGGCCGGCTTCCCGATCGGCTACCAGGCTAGCGCAACCCCGTCCGTCACCGAGAACGCCCTCGTCTTCACGCCGACGGCAGCCGAGGTGACGACGGATCTCGGCTCGCTCGACGTGAGTGCCATCCTGCCGACAGTGCTTGGCCAGGCTCCGATCAGCGTGTGCGTGGCGAAATACCTGCCCGCAGAAGTCGCCCTGAGTACCGTGGATGTCACGCCGGACCGCGCACGCATTACGCTGGAGTCGAGCACCATGGTGCTTACCAAGCAGTCACTCGCCACCCTGGGTACCTGTTCCTAGCTCGGATCCTCCGAGCGCACCGGCGCCCGCATCCAGGTTGCTACTATTTCATCCAGCACGCGCTACACCAGCTCGCCCGCCCACCGCGGCTGCGATCTCGCCTCGCTTCAGGGACCAATCCGGGTTCGCTCGCTCGGCACAAACAGTTCGCGCCCCCATTCGATCCCCGTGAGGTTTTCACCCGTGGCACCGAACCCGCTCGCCCCCGCATGGCTCGCCCTGCCCGCCGACGCCAATGACCTGGCCCCTGGGCTCTGGCCCGTGAACGCCGAGCGCACCGAGGCCGGCGAACTGTCCCTCGGCGGTGTCAGCGCGTCCGAGCTCGTGGCCCGTTTCGGTACTCCTCTTTATGTAGTCGATGAAGCGGATGCCCGCGCCCGCGCGGCCGAACTCCGAGAGGTCTTTGAGACCGCATTCGCCCGCATCGGTGCCGCCGTGCACGTGTACTACGCCGGGAAGGCGTTTCTGTCCACCGATGTGGTGCGCTGGATGCTCGAAGCCGGCCTCAACATCGACGTGTGTACGACGGGGGAACTCGCCGTTGCCCTCGCCGGGGGTGCCGACCCGGCCCGACTGGGTTACCACGGCAACAACAAGTCCCTCGCGGAACTCGACGAGGCCGCGCGCCTGCGCATCGGCTCGCTCGTGATCGACAGCGAGATTGAGATCGCACGGGCCGCCGCCGCCGCGACGCGCCACGGCATCGTGCTCAACGTGCGGCTGCGTGTCAACAGCGGCGTGCACGCGTCCACCCACGATTTCCTCGCCACCTCGCACGAAGACCAGAAATTCGGCGTGGTGCTCGACGATGCCGCGCGCCTCGTGGCCCTGATCCGCTCGGAGAAGTCCCTGCGTTTCATTGGCCTGCACTGTCACATCGGCTCGCAGATCTTCGGCGCTGACGGCTTTGCAGAGAGCGCCTCGCGGCTGCTTGCCGTGCACGCGGAGCTGCTGGCTGGCGGCCCGGTGCCGGAACTCAACCTCGGCGGCGGTTTCGGTATTGCCTATACGAGCGCAGACATACCCACGCCGATCGGCGAACTGGCGACTCGGCTTGCAGAAATCGTCGAGACTGAATGCTCCCGCCGAGGAATCCCGGTTCCCGACGTGGCCTTCGAGCCCGGACGCGTGATCATCGGCCCGGCTGGCGTGACGCTCTACGAGGTCGGAACCATCAAACCTGTCGAAATTTCGGGCTCGACCCGCCTCTACGTGAGCGTTGACGGCGGCATGAGCGACAACATCCGCCCGGCCTTGTACGGCGCCGATTTCTCGGTGCGGCTCGCCAATCGGGTGTCACCCGCGGCGCCCGGGCTCGTTCGCGTGGCCGGCAAACACTGCGAAAGCGGCGATGTGGTCGTGAACGCGGCCTACCTGCCCGCAGACGTGACCCCCGGCGACCTCGCTGCTGTGCCCGCCACCGGCGCCTACTGCTGGTCACTCGCCAACAACTACAACTATCTGGGCCGTGCGCCGGTCGTCGCCGTGAACGGCGGCGAGGCGCGCGTGCTCGTTCGCGGCGAAACTGTCGACGACCTGCTCGCGCGCGATGCCGGGTTTATGCATGGTGCTGGGGCTGTTTCGACAGGCTCCACCACCGATACTGGAGGAACCACCCGATGATCGAATACCGCAACCTGCGCGTCGCCCTTCTCGGCGGTGGATCCGTGGGCGCCCAGGTGGCCCGCCTGCTGCTCGAGCAGAGCGAAGAGCTCGCCAGCCGCGTGGGCGCGAGCCTTGAACTGGTCGGCATCGCGGTGCGCAACGTCGACGCCGAACGCACGGTTGACCTGCCCAAGGAACTCTTCACCACGGATGCCGAATCCCTCATTCTGGGTGCGGACGTCGTGATCGAGCTGATGGGTGGCATCGAACCGGCGCGCAGCTACATCCTGCTTGCCATCAATTCCGGAGCGGATGTCGTCACCGCGAACAAGGCTCTGCTCGCCGAGCATGGGGCAGAGCTCTTCGCCGCGGCCGACCAGGTGGGCGCGCAGCTGAATTACGAGGCTGCCGTTGCGGGCGCGATTCCCATTCTTCGTCCGCTGCGCGAAAGCCTGGCCGGCGACAGGGTCGTGCGCATCCTCGGCATCGTCAACGGCACGACGAACTACATTCTCGATCGCATGGACGAGGCCGGAGACTCCCTGGAGGACGCGCTCGCGTCCGCCACGGCGCTCGGTTACGCCGAAGCCGACCCGACCGCCGACATCGGTGGCTACGACGCGGCGCAGAAGGCAGCCATTCTGGCGAGCCTGGCGTTCCACACCACGGTGCCGCTCGCATCCGTTTATCGGGAGGGCATCACCTCGGTCACGCCCGCGCAGATCGAATCGGCTCGAAAGGCCGGCTACGTGGTGAAGCTTCTCGCCATCTGCGAACGCTTCACCGACGAGCACGGCGTGGACGGCGTCTCCGCCCGCGTGTACCCGGCCATGGTTCCGCGCAGCCACCCGCTCGCGGCCGTGCACGGCGCGAACAACGCTGTGTTCGTGGAGGCGGAGGCCGCCGGAAGCCTCATGTTCTACGGAGCAGGGGCCGGGGGAGTTGAGACTGCCTCTGCCGTGCTCGGCGACCTGGTGTCCCTCGCCCGCCGCCACGTTGCGGGCGGCCCTGGGGTGGCCGCCTCGAGCCACGCTGGCCTGCCCGTCTTCGACATCGGCAGCGTCACCACGCGCTACGCGGTGACCCTCGAAGTCACCGACGAGCCCGGCGTGCTCGCCGAAGTGGCGAGCGTGTTCAGCAGGCACCATGTGTCGCTCGCCCTCGTGGAACAGTCCATGACCCCCGCCGTGGCCAAAACCGTGAGTCGCGCCGCCGTCTCCGCCACGGCTACCCTTGTGATCGGAACGCACGAAGCCACGGAGGCCGCCCTGGCCGCCACCGTGAGCGACCTCGCGGCCAACCGATTTGTCACCACCATCGCATCCGTTTTGAGAGTTGAAGGAGTCTGATGTCCGTTCAGTCCAGCCTGAATGAGTCCGTGGTCAACGCCGTCAAGGCGCCCACGTCCCGGCAGTGGCGCGGTGTGCTGCGTGAGTACGCTGACCGCCTTAACATTTCGGATGCCACGCCCATCATCACGCTCGGCGAGGGCGGCACGCCGCTCATTCCCGCACCGGCGCTCTCCGCCCGCACCGGCGCGAAGGTCTGGATCAAGTTCGAGGGCATGAACCCGACGGGCTCGTTCAAAGACCGCGGCATGACGATGGCGATCTCGAAGGCGATGGAAGACGGCGCGAAGGCCGTTATCTGTGCCTCGACAGGGAACACCTCCGCCTCGGCGGCCGCCTACGCCACCCACGCCGGAATCACGGCCGCGGTGCTCGTGCCGGAAGGCAAGATCGCCATGGGCAAGCTCAGCCAGGCCGTGGCGCACAACGCCCAGCTGCTGCAGGTGCAGGGCAACTTCGACGACTGCCTCGACATCGCCCGCGACCTCGCCGCGAACTATCCTGTGCACCTCGTGAACTCGGTCAACCCCGACCGCATCGAGGGCCAGAAGACCGCGGCGTTCGAGGTCGTCGAAGTGCTCGGCGACGCCCCAGACTTCCACTTTGTTCCGGTCGGAAACGCCGGCAATTACACCGCCTACTTCCGCGGCTACAGCGAAGAGGTGGCCCGCGGCGCCACCACGAAGCTTCCGCGCATGTTTGGCTTCCAGGCCTCCGGCAGCGCACCCATCGTGCTCGGCCACCGCGTCGAGAACCCCGACACGATCGCGAGCGCCATCCGCATCGGAAACCCGGCCTCGTGGGACCTCGCCCTGAACGCACGTGAGGTGAGCGACGGCTACTTCGGTGCCATCACCGACCCGAAGATCCTCGAAGCCCACCGCATCCTGTCGGCCGAGGTGGGTATCTTCGTCGAGCCCGCCTCCGCGATCGGTGTCGCAGGATTGCTCGAACGCTCCGAGGCCGGACTCATCCCGGCCGGAGCCACCGTGGTCATCACCGTGACCGGCCACGGCCTGAAAGACCCTCAGTGGGCCCTTCGCACCGCAGACGGCTCGGACGTCTTGCCCACCATCGTTCCCGTCGACACCGCCGAAATCGCCAGCGTGCTCGGACTGGGCAAGGCATGACCGAAACGACGGTCTCGCTTGCCGGGCGAGCGGTAGCGGTTCAGGTTCCGGCCACCACGGCTAACCTAGGCCCCGGCTTCGACACCCTGGGCCTCGCCCTGGCCAAGTACGACCACCTCGAGGTTCGCGTTCGCGACGAGCCCGGGGTGACCGTCGAGGTGCACGGCGTCGGCGAGGGTGAAGTGCCTACCGACGAAAGCAACCTCGTCGTGAAGGCGATCGCGCACACCTTCGCGGCATACGGCCTGCCGATGCCGGGCTTGAACCTGGTTGCCCAGAACGTCATTCCGCACGGACGAGGCCTCGGTTCCTCAGGTGCAGCCATCGTCTCGGGCATTCTCGCGGCGAAGGGGCTGCTCGAGGGAATCGTCGACATCGACGCCGAAGCGCTCCTTGCCCTGGCAACGGAGATGGAAGGCCACCCCGACAACGTGGCACCCGCGCTGTTCGGCGGTTTGACAATCGCCTGGATGACTCCGGAGGGCCCCAAGCACAAGAAGCTCATGGTGCACCGCGGCGTCAAACCGCTGGTCTTCGTTCCGGAACACGTTATGTCGACGGCCCTCGCCAGAAGCCTGCAGCCCGAATCTGTTCCTCACGAGGATGCCGTCTTCAACCTCTCCCGTTCGGCGCTGCTCATTGCGGCCCTCATCCAGAGCCCGGAGCTGCTGCTGACTGCGACAGAGGACAAGTTGCACCAGAGCTACCGTGCCGCTGCCATGCCGGAGACCAACCGCCTGATCACCCTCCTGCGAGAGAAGGGCTTCGCCGCCGTTGTCTCGGGAGCCGGGCCGTCGATCCTGGTGCTCGCGAGCGATCCCGGCCAGCGCCTGGTGGCCGCCGAACTCGTGGCCGAGGCCTCCGACACTCCCTGGCGTGCGCTCATGCTCGCGGTGGATTTTCAGGGCGCCACGGTGACGCCGCTGGTCGACGAGGTCGCTGCGTAAGGATCTGAAATGAATCCAGGGCGCATAGTGCACGGCTGTGGCCGAGCACTATGCGCCCTGTTCTCGTGACGCCGCTCGTTCTTGTCGCGGCGGGAGAAGTGCTAGAGTGATTGCGCACCCGATAGAAACCGCGCAATCTGCGAACTCGTCTCCGGTGCATTCCCTGTAACTCACTGCTATTGCGTCGTTAGACCGTGGCTGTGTGTGTTCATACCAATCCCCTCAATTTGTCGGATTGGTTCACTCGCAGCGCGTTCAGTCGCTGCACACATCTCTCCTGGCACGTTTTGTATGGCGTCAGGGGAAAGGAACCCCCTTCGTGACCGATGTCAACCTCCGTTCCACTGGTACGGAAATTTCTCGCCTGAACTCCCTCCGCGTCGCCGAGCTGCAAGCTCTGGCCGTCGGGCTGGGTATTCAGGGCGCATCCAAACTTCGTAAAGGAGAGCTCGTGGAAGCTATTGCTGCGCAACAGTCAGTGGTCGGCGGCGGCGACGCGCCGACAGCTACCAGCGCCGTCGATGCCGCTCGTGCTGCCGCCGCACCGGTGGCCGAGGCCGCCCCGCGCAAGCGCGCGCCGCGCCGCGCCAGCTCCGCAACGGCTGCCCCAGCGGTGGCGCACGTCAATGCCGACGGCAGTGCCATCGACAAGTTGGGCTCACTCGGCATCATCCTGCCGGAGGCCAAGCCCACCGTCGTTTCTTCCGTCGCACCAGTCGAGACCGCTGTCGACGCTGCCGCCGATGAGAAGCCGGCTCGCCAGACGCGCAAGCGTGCTGTGCGCGTGGCACCTGTCGACGTGAGCGAGGCCGCCGATGTCGTGTCCGACACCGCCGCCGCCGCTGACGCCGCTGACTCTGAAAAGACTGCAACCGATGCGCCCGCCACCGGGTCGCGCCGCAACTCGCGCCGTGCTTCATCGCTTCGCCCCCGTGTGATTCACGAAGAGGCTCCCGTTGTCTCCGAGCCTTACGACGAAGCCGCTGCCGTTTCCGACGGGTCCTCTGAAGAATCGGCTGACGCCGCTGAGGAGCAGGTCGAGCAGCCCCGTCAGGGTCGCAGCCGCAACCGCAGCCGCGGCGATCGCACGCAGAATGCCGATCGCGCGAACGACCGCGCCCCCCAAGACCGTAACCAGGCCCAGGACCGCAACCAGACGCAGAACGAGCGCGGCCAGGGTGCACAGGACGACGGCAATCGCCAGCAGAACCAGCGTCAGGCCGGACGCAACCAGGACCGCAACCAGGGTCAGAACGACCGTGCGCAGAACCAGGATCGCGGCCAGGACCGTAACCAGGGCGACCGTAACCAGAACCAGGACCGTAACCAGGACCGGGCCCAGCAGGACCGCAACCAGAATCAGGATCGCAACCAGGGGCCGGATCGCGCCGGACTGGATGAGGACCTGAACGGTCGCGGAAATCGCAACCGTTACCGTGACCGCAAGCGCCGCGGCCCGAACACGGGTGAAGAATTCGAGCCAGAGGTCAACGACGATGACGTGCTCATCCCCGTCGCTGGAATCCTCGACGTGCTCGACAACTACGCCTTCGTGCGCACCTCCGGCTACCTGCCCGGTGCCAGCGACGTGTACGTGTCGCTCGGCCAGGTCAAGAAGTACAACCTGCGCAAGGGTGACGCCGTCGTCGGTTCCATCCGCCAGCCGCACGAGGGCGACCAGAGCGGTCGCCAGAAGTACAACGCCATCGTCAAGGTCGACTCGATCAACGGTCTCACCGTTGAGGAGGCGGCAACCCGCGTCGAATTCCAGAAGCTCACACCGCTCTACCCCCAGGAGCGTTTGCGCCTGGAGACCGAGCCCGGCAAGGTCACGCAGCGCATCATCGACCTGGTCGCCCCGATCGGAAAGGGTCAGCGCGGCCTCATCGTCGCACCGCCGAAGGCCGGCAAAACCATCGTCATGCAGCAGATCGCCAACGCGATCGCCACGAACAACCCCGAGGTCCACCTCATGGTTGTTCTCGTCGACGAGCGTCCTGAAGAAGTCACCGACATGCAGCGCACCGTCAAGGGTGAGGTCATCGCCTCTACCTTTGACCGTCCGGCCGAGGACCACACGACGGTCGCCGAGCTCGCCATCGAGCGCGCCAAGCGCCTCGTGGAGCTGGGCCACGACGTCGTCGTGCTGCTCGACTCCATCACCCGTCTGGGCCGTGCCTACAACCTCGTGGCCCCGCCGTCGGGTCGCATTCTCTCCGGTGGCGTCGACGCATCCGCTCTGTACCCGCCGAAGCGTTTCTTCGGTGCCGCGCGCAACATCGAGAACGGTGGATCGCTCACCATCCTCGCGTCGGCGCTCGTCGAGACCGGTTCCAAGATGGACGAGGTCATCTTCGAGGAGTTCAAGGGAACCGGCAACATGGAGCTCCGCCTGTCACGCCACCTGGCCGACAAGCGCATCTTCCCCGCGGTCGACGTGAACGCATCGGGAACCCGCCGCGAAGAAATGCTGATGAGCGCGGATGAAGTGAAGGTCACCTGGAAGCTGCGTCGCGCCCTCGCCGGACTCGAGCAGCAGCAGGCACTCGAGCTCATCCTCGGCCGCCTCAAGGAGACGTCCTCGAACGTGGAGTTCCTCGCCCAGGTGCAGAAGTCGATGCCGACCCTGAGCGGGTCGGAAAAGGACCGCTAATGTTCGAATCCGTCCTCACGCTGCTGGCCGAGCACGACGACCTCCAGTCGCAGTTGGCGGATCCGGAGCTGCACGCGAATCCGGCCCGTTCCAAGAAGGTCAACCGACGCTACGCCGAGCTGAGCCGCATCATCGCGGCGTACCACGAGTGGAAGGCCGTGAGCGACAATCTCGACGCCGCTCGCGAACTGGCGGACGAGGACCCCTCCTTTGCGGAAGAGATCCCCGAGCTCACGGAACAGCTCGACGTCACGGCCGAAAAGCTGCGACGCCTGCTCATTCCGCGGGACCCGCTCGATGCCCGTGACGTGATCATGGAGATCAAGATGGGGGAGGGCGGCGCGGAATCCGCGCTGTTCGCCGCCGACCTGCTCCGAATGTACCTGCACTACGCGGAATCCAATCGCTGGAAGACCGAGATCATCGAGCAGACCACGAGCGACCTCGGCGGTATCAAGGACATCCAGCTGGCCATCAAGGGATCTTCGAGCGATCCCGCCGATGGCGTCTGGGCGCACCTCAAATACGAGGGCGGCGTGCACCGTGTTCAGCGGGTGCCCGCCACCGAGTCCCAGGGACGGATCCATACGTCCGCCGCCGGCGTGCTCGTCTTCCCCGAAGTCGACGAGCCTGAAGAGGTCGAGATCAGCGCCAACGACCTCAAGATCGACGTGTACCGCTCGAGTGGCCCCGGTGGCCAGTCGGTGAACACGACGGACTCCGCCGTGCGTATCACCCACTTGCCCACCGGCATCGTGGTGGCAATGCAGAACGAGAAGAGCCAGCTACAGAACAAGGAAGCGGGCATGCGCGTTCTGCGGGCCCGGGTTCTCGCCCGGCAGCAGGAAGAGATCGATGCGGCCGCGAGCCTCGTGCGCAAGGGTCAGATCCGCACCATGGATCGCTCCGAGCGCATTCGCACGTACAACTTCCCTGAAAACCGCATTGCCGACCACCGTACCGGCTACAAGGCGTACAACCTTGACGCCGTCATGAACGGTGCCCTGCACGCCGTGATCGAGTCGTGCATCACGGCCGACGAAGAAACGCGTCTGGCCGAGCTGGGCGATCCGGAGTAACCCCCGGTTCCTCCCGAAGCGGTCCCCTGGTCAGCAGGGGGCCGCTTTTTTTCTCCCTCCGGAGTCGTCCGGTACTACTATGAATGCTGTCAATTCCGGGTTCCCCAGCCCCACCGCTGCACCGAACCCCTTCGTGAATCGGGAGCGGAACCATGAAAGCGGTGCAGATTCGTCACTTCGGCAGTCCGGACGACCTCGTCATCAGCGAGGCACCGGCTCCACCCACGCCCGGCGAGGGACAACTCCTGGTCAGGGTTGCGGCAGCGAGCGTCAACCCTCTCGACGAACTGACCGTCGTGGGAGGCCTCGAATCGATTGTTCCCCTGAAGCTACCCGTCATCGTGGGCGGCGACTTCGCCGGAATCGTGCAGGACATTGGGCCCGGTGTCGACAACGTGCAGGTCGGTGATGCCGTCATCGGCCAGGCCCACCCCGCCCTCGGCGGGAACGGAACCTTCGCGGAATTCATTCTGGCCCCAGCCGCCCTCACCAGTCGGGCGCCGGAGGTGATCGACCTCGTGGAGGCGGCCGGGCTGCCCCTCGCGGGGTCAAGTGCCCTGCAGGCGCTGCGCACGCTCGAGGTGGGACCCGACAGCACGATCGTCGTTCTCGGCGCCGGGGGGGCTGTGGGAAGTATCGGCGTGCAGGCCGCCAAACACCTGGGAGCCACGGTGATTGCGGATGCTGCGGCTGACGACACAGAGTATGTGCGCAGCATCGGTGCGGACCAGGTCTACAACTACGCCGACCAGTCGTGGGTGAGCCGCGTGCACGACGTCGACGGGATCCTCGACGCGTCCACAGGCGTCGACGCAACCATCTACTATCCGATGCTCAAGCCCGCGGCGCGCTTCGTGTCGCTCGCAACCCGGCACGACCCTGAGGCCGCGGAAGCGGCGGGAATCGAAGCCATCAACCAGTTCACCTATCCTGCGACGGAGCTGCTGGCGGAGGTCGCGAGTCTCGTCGACGCCGGCGTGATCCATCAAAGAATTGCGGCAGTTTTCCCAGCGGCCCACACCAGGGCGGCATTTGCGGCAGCCGGAATCGCCCACGGAAAATGTCTCGTCACGTTCTGACGATCAGGCGGAATTCGTCGTGAACAGTACCTTGATGTGTTGACACGTAGCGCGGGACGCTGGAGTCTGAGAGGGAGACAGACTCGAAACCCAAGTGAAAGTGTTGGCATTTGTCATGAAAAAACTTGCAAAGAAAAAAGCAGCATCGCTCATTCTCACATTCTTCGCCGTAGCAGTCGCAGTTTTCGGCGTGAGCGCACCGGCTTATGCGGCCACAAAGATCTCCCATTCCTCGGCCACCTCGCAGTTGAGTGCGGCCGGCGTGACCTGGAGTTCCAGCGGCAATTGCTCCACGCGATCGAACTCCACTTGCACGTCGTTCGACCAGGTCAACCAGGAGTCGATCCCCTACGTGTCAGGGTTGGGTGAGGCCAGTACCTCAGAGCAAGTCCGCCGTTTGACGTAGGGCGAGAATCAGGAATCATCACCATGTCCAGTCCGTCTTTGAGCGCAGTGCGCGACGATAGTCATATGAGTAGTCCCGGACCCCGAGCTGGTGGTCCGACCTCGAGAAGGTCGTTCACCCCAGCGCAGAAGCTTGCGTACCTCGCCGCGTATGACACGGCCATCAAGAACAACGAGGGCGGCACTTATCTGCGCACCGAAGGGCTCTACTCCTCGCAGATCACCGAATGGCGAAAACTGCGCGACGCGGGCGTCCTCGCAGGCAAGAAGCCCGGTGAAAAGATTGGCCGGTTAACTCCGGAGCAGGCTGAAATCGCCCGGCTGCGCCGCCAGTTGAGCAAGACCGAGCAGCGGTTGGAAACGACGGGGGTGGCGTTGGAGATCATGTCAAAAATGCACGAGCTACTCGAAAGTCTTTCGAAGAGCTCGCGGGACGAAACACCGTGCGCGTTGCCGTAATGACCGCGTACCGCGAACTGGCCAGTCGAGGGATCTCGACTCGCGTCGCGGCCGACCTGGTCGGGATCCCTCGAGCGACAGCCACAAGGAAACGACGCATTCCCGTGGCCCGGCCGGCGCTGATTCCGGCGAACAAGATCGGCGACACCGGCCGCCGCGAGATCCTTGACGTCGTCAATTCACAGCCGTTCGTTGACCTGCCACCGATCCAGATCTACGCCCAACTGCTCGACGCGGACACGTACTTGTGCTCCATATCAACGATGTATCGGGTGTTGAACGAGAATCAGCAGGTCAAGGACCGCCGCCGCCAGGCGCGCCATCCTGCCCGGGCGATCCCGGAACTGACGGCGACGGGACCCGGCCAGGTACTCAGCTGGGATATTACGAAACTCGCCGGCCCGATCAAGGGCAAGTACTTCGATGCTTACGTGATGATCGATATTTACTCCCGCTACATCGTCGGCGCCTATGTTCACGCGTCGGAATCCGGCGAGCTGGCGGTGGAGATGATGAAGGAGATCTTCGGCATTCACGGCGTCCCTCAGGTCGTTCACGCCGACCGCGGCACGTCGATGACATCCAAGACCGTCGCGGCGCTGTTGTCTGACTTGGAGGTCACCAAATCGCACTCGAGGCCTCGGGTGAGTAACGATAATCCCTACAGCGAGGCCTGGTTCAAGACCCTGAAGTTCGCTCCGACGTTCCCCGAACGCTTCGGCTCCCTTGCCGACGCGAAGACGTTCATGGCCTCGTTCGTCGACGGCTACAACCACGAGCATCGCCACTCCGGGATCGGCCTCAACACGCCAGCAGACGTTCATTACGGCCTCGCCGAGGCGAAGGCCATCGAACGGGCAGCGACGCTGGACGCGGCACGCGCACGCTTCCCAGAGCGATTCAGCACCAACAAGGCGCCGCAGATCCTGTCCATTCCCAAGACGGCATGGATCAATAAACCAGCCCCCAAACCTATCGAGAATGAAGGGCTCGAACTAGCCGCCTAAACTCCCACTGGCCTCATCCACCTTGACAAATTCCGATCTCCGGCGTGGTCACCCTCAAGAACGCAAGCGGCTGCGCTATCAACGTGACAGGCGGCACAGAGGTCGGGCATGCGGCCGGTACGTACAGCCACTACAACGGATACAAGATTGACGTGTCCGATTACACATGCATCAGCAGTTACATCACGAACTCGTTCACCTACATCGGTGTTCGGGGCGATGGCGCCCCGCAGTACCAGTCGGGGGCTGGCAACGTGTACGCCAACGAGGGTAGCCACTGGGACATCACGTTCTACAACTGTGGTGGGTGCTGACGCTTGAGGTATGACAAGAACCCCGCCGAGATCGACGGGGTTCTTGTGCGTCGCTAGATGTAATAATCCTCGGGCCAGGGGACCCCACCACGCGCGGACTCGCTCGTCTCCGGTTTGACGGGGCGCACCTTCGCCGGAAGGCCTACGAGCAGCGAATGCGGCGGCGCGTCCTTGGTCACCACGGAGTTCGCACCGATCGTGCTGCGCGCGCCGATGGTGATGGGGCCGAGCACCTTGGCGCCCGCACCGACGGTGACGCCGTCTTCGAGCGTGGGGTGACGCTTGTCGCCACGGTTCACGCCGTGGCGGCTCTTGCCGCCGAGAGTGACGCCGTGATACAGCATCACGTCGTCGCCCAGCTCGGCTGTCTCGCCGATCACGACGCCCATGCCGTGATCGATGAACAGACGCCGACCGATCGTGGCCCCCGGGTGGATCTCGATCCCGGTGAGGAACCGGGCAAACTGTGACACCAGGCGTGCGGGGAGATAGAACCGGCGGCGCCACAGAATATGGGCGACACGGTAGCTCCACACCGCATGCAGCCCGCTATAAGCGAGAAAGATTTCGGCGTTGCTCCGCGCAGCGGGATCATGCTTGTGCGCGTTCGCCACATCCTCGCGAATGCGAGCCACAATTGTCATCGAAGGAGTCTGTCCCTGTTCCGTCCGTGCCTGTTCCCGGCGTCCTAGTCCAGTAGATCTTCGTAGAGCACTGTCGAAATGTAGCGCTCCCCGAATCCCGGAACGATCACGACGATGGTCTTGCCGGCGTTCTCGGGCAGCTTGGCCTGCTCGAGGGCGGCCCACACTGCGGCTCCACCGGAGATTCCGCCGAGGATGCCTTCCTGAGTGCCGAGCGCGCGGGCCGTGGCAAGCGAATCGGCCAGGGTGACGTCGGTGACCGAGTCGTAGACAGTGCGGTCGAGCGTTTCCGGCACGAAGTTGGCGCCGAGGCCCTGAATCTTGTGGGGGCCGGGCTTGCCACCGCTAAGGATGGGGGAGTCGATGGGTTCGACACCGACGACCACGACTGACGGTTTGCGCTCCTTGAGCAGCTGACCAGCTCCGCTGATGGTGCCGCCTGTGCCAATGCCGGCGACGAGGATGTCGACCGTGCCCTCGGTGTCGTCCCAGATCTCGACGCCTGTGGTTGCGCGGTGGATGGCAGGGTTGGCCGGGTTCTTGAACTGGTTAGCCAGGATCGCTCCGGGCGTGGCAGCAACGATGCTGTTCGCTGTCTCGACCGCGCCGCGCATGCCGTCGGCCCCGCTGGTCAGCACGATTTCGGCGCCGTAGGCGCGCATCATGACGCGACGTTCCTTACTCATGGTCTCGGGCATCGCGAGAACCACCTTGTAGCCCCGGGCCGCGCCCACCATTGCGAGGGCGATTCCGGTGTTGCCGCTCGTGGCCTCCACAATCGTGCCGCCCGGGAGCAGACTTCCGTCCGCTTCGGCGGCGTCGACGATGGCGACTCCGATGCGGTCCTTCACGCTGCTGGAGGGGTTGTAGAACTCGAGCTTGACCAGCACTGTCGCGTCGAGGCCGGACGTCAGGCGGTTGAGCTTGACGAGAGGGGTGCCTCCGACGGCTTTGGTGATGTCGGAATAGATAGGTCTGGGCATTCGGAGTCAACTTTCACTCGGGGGACAAGGCCAACTTCAGCCTACGGGCAGTGACGCGTTCAGGGGAGTGAGATAGATTCCACTGTGACCTTTCGCGTAACAGAGCCAACCAATCCCGACCGCCCGAGTATTCCGGGAGACGTCGATTCCCTTCGTGAACTGGTCATTGACCAGCTTGCCCTAGCCGGAATCGCTGACGCTGAGGTCGACGCCGACCTGCTGATCGGGCACGTGCTCGGCCAGAGCCGAGGCGAGGTTCAAGCCGCCGGAATCCTCCGTAAGCCGGTGAGCGAAACGGATGCCACTGCAGTACTCGTGCTCTCTGAGCGTCGCGCCCGTCGCGAACCGCTGCAGCACATTACGGGCCGCGCACCGTTCCGTGCGCTCAACCTCCTCGTCGGCCCCGGCGTCTTCGTGCCGCGACCCGAGACCGAACAGGTCGCCCAATTCGCGATCGACGCCCTGCGGTCGATGCCCGACCCGGCGCCGATCGGCATCGATCTTGGCACCGGGAGCGGTGCTATCGCCCTCTCCCTCGCTACCGAAGTCCCGCACGCGCGGGTCTTCGCGGTCGAGAATTCGCCGGAAGCCTTCGAGTGGACCAGCCGCAACTTCGCCGAGGTGGCTGCCCCGAACGCCACCCTCGCATTCGGTGATCTCGCCGACGCCTTCACCGAGCTCGATGGCACCGTCGCCGTCGTCATCTCGAATCCGCCGTACATTCCAGCGGATGCCATTCCCCGTGACCCGGAGGTGCGCCTGTTTGATCCCGCCCATGCATTGTTCGGCGGCGCCGATGGACTTGACGTGGTGCGACACGTCTCCACGACGGCGCTGCGGCTCCTTCGTGCCGGTGGAGTGCTGGTGATCGAGCACGGCGAACTGCAGGGCGGCGCCATCCGTGCCATCCTCACGGCGGACGGCTGGCGCGCGCCAGCCACGCACCGCGACTTCACGAGTCGCGACCGTGCCACGACGGCCATTCGGAACGTCTAGAAGGGTTCCGTCGCGTGCCGCCCGTCGGCTCACAGGGGGGCTCCGCTACAATTGTCGGAAATGACACGCATCTATAATTGCTCGGTCGAAGCGGATTACGCTGCCGGCATGAGAATGGCCCTCTCGGCGATCGGCCGCAGCGCTCTCGTCGTCATACCCACTGACACCGTCTACGGCATCGCCGCGGACGCCTTCAGCCCAGGGGCAGTCCAGAATCTTCTGGATGCGAAGGGGCGCGACCGCACCTCGCCGCCGCCTGTGCTCATTCCCGGCGTCTCCACGATGGATGCCCTCGCCATCGATATCCCGCAACCGGTGCGGGACCTGGTTGCCGAGTTCTGGCCAGGCGGACTGACCGTCATTCTGAACGCGCAGCCGTCACTCGTCTGGGATCTGGGTGAGACCCGCGGCACCGTGGCGCTTCGCATGCCGAGCAACCCCGTTGCCCTGGACATTCTGAAGGAGACCGGCCCCCTGGCCGTGTCTTCGGCCAACCTGAGCGGCCAGCCTGCCGCCGTCGACGCCCAGGCGGCCGAGGCCGCTCTCGGCGATAAGGTCGCCGTCTACCTCGACGGCGGAGTATCAGGAGAGGGCGCTGCCTCGACGATCGTCGACGCTACGGCCTTCGAGTCCAACGGCGGCATGCTGCACATCGTTCGCCACGGCGTGATTTCCCGGGCGGCCATCGAAGCCGTGATCGGCGAGGCGCTCGAGCCCGAGCCCGGGCCGCCAGCCGCGCCCTCGCCTGAGCCGTCGCTGGACGCAGAGACGGCTGCCGCACCGGCGCCCGACGTCGACTCCAATGGGCGCGACTGATCCATGACTCTCTTCATGCTGATCGCCCTTGTCTCGGCGCTGGTGACCTTCGGGCTGTCGATCGTGGTCTACAAGCTCAGCCATCGTTACCAGCTGTATCCGAAGATTCGGGACAGAGACGTGCACACACGTCCGACCCCCCGCCTCGGCGGTATTGCGATGTTCCTCGGCATCATGGTGGCCTTCGGGGTGGCCTACCTCGCATCTTCACAGTTCCCGCCCCTACAGCTCGTCTTCGCCGACCCGCAACAGATCCTCGCCATTCTCGGTGCCGCCCTCTTGATCGTGCTGGTCGGAGTCGCCGATGACGTCTGGGACCTCGACTGGATGACGAAACTCGCCGGTCAGTTCATCGCCGCCGGCCTCGTAGCGTGGCAGGGCGTGCAGATATACTCCCTGCCGATCGGCGGGCTGACGGTCGGTTCCGGCTGGATGTCCATAGTCTTCACAGTCGTGGCGATCGTGGTCGTGATGAACATGATCAACTTCATCGACGGGCTCGACGGGCTTGTCACGGGCGTGGCGCTGATCGCCAACGGGGTGTTCTTCTTTTACAGCTATCTGCTGGTGCGCGACACCTCTCCCACCAACTACTTCAACCTCGCGTCGCTTATCGCCGCCATTCTCGTGGGAGCCTGCGTGGGCTTCCTTCCGCTCAACTGGCACCCAGCGAAGATGTTCATGGGAGACGCCGGAGCGCTGCTCGTGGGGTTGCTGATGGCCACCTCCGCAATTGCCATCACCGGACAGATCGACCCGACTGCGGTGAACCGCTCACAGCTCTTTCCGGCGTTCATCCCGATTCTGCTGCCGGTCGCCATCCTGATCATCCCGCTGCTCGACTTCGGACTGGCCGTCTTCCGCCGGGTGCGGGCCGGAAAGTCTCCGTTCAGCGCGGACCGCAAGCATCTGCACCACCGTCTGCTCGACATGGGCCACTCCCACCTGCATGCCGTCCTCATCTTCTACGGCTGGACGGCCGCGGCATCCGTGGGCTGCCTGCTCTACTTCGTGCTGCCGGTCTATCTGGGCCTGCCCACCTGGTACGCCACCGTCTTCCTCGTGGTCTCGCTCCTCACCTGCACGCTCGTGACCCTGGCCCCGCTCAGCCGCCGTAAGGCCGAGGAGATGGCCAGCCAGCTGTCGCCGAACACCGCCCCCCATACCGAAGAAATAGCCCAACTCGACCCTCTCGATGAGGCCGCGCAGGCGCAACAGACCCCACAGACCGCCGAGGAGATCGCATGACACTGCCAGCCACCCCCACACCGCCCACCCAATTTGTGCCGCCTGCCCAGCCGACGTCCATCCCCATCCTCAAGCGGATCCTCGTGTACGGGGGCTTCCTCGCCCTGGCCATCGCCCTCGTGGGCGCGACCGTCGGCGGACTCGTCGACGGCTGGATCGGCATCGTGAGCGCCCTGGTGGGTACGGCCATGGCCGTCGTTTTCATGGGCATCACAGCCGGCAGTATCCTCCTCGCCAATCGCTATGCCGGGCGAGAGGCCGCCATCGGCGCATTCTTCGGTATCGTGATGGGCGGCTGGCTGCTGAAATTCGTGGTCTTTCTGGTGCTCATGGTGCTGCTGCGTGACCAGCCGTGGATCTCGCCGGTGGTGCTTTTCCTGAGCATCATCGCTGGCGTCGTCGGCTCGCTCGTGGTCGATGCCGTCGTGGTGATGAAGAGCCGCATGAGCTACGTGAGCGATGTCACGCTTCCACCTGCCCCCGCAGACGAGTGACAGCCCGCTCTCGATTCGGTTCAGAGCCGGATTTCCGCTAGAGTAGGCAGCGATCCCCCCGGTTTGCAGCTCTTCTACAGCGTCGTAAACCTGTCCCACATTCGTCGATGCGCGAGCAGAGCTCACCGCCCCGAAACAGGAGAAAGCGCTGCTAAAAATCGCCGTAAACCTGCTGGTCCCGTCTGCAACTGACGACGGCGGCTTCAATGGTCCAACCATCAATGAGTTCTTCCCTGATGTGATCTTCTTCGCGGATACTCCGTTCGAGATGAACCGAATCATCCTCATCCGCTTTCTTGCGGTAGCGGTCTTGATTCTGTTGTTCTGGCTCGGTACCCGCCGCATGAAGATCATTCCGACCCGTATGCAGAGCTTGGCCGAAATGGGCCTGGACTTCGTGCGAGTCAACATCGCGGAGGATCTCCTCGGAAAGAAAGACGGCAGGCGTTTCCTGCCGCTGCTCACGACCATTTTCTTCATGGTCCTGTTCATGAACATCACGGGAATCATTCCGTTCCTGAATATCGCCGGAACCTCGGTGATTGGAGTGCCGCTGCTTCTCGGTGTCATCTCCTACGGAACGTTCATCTACGCCGGCGTCAAAAAGAGCCCGGCGAAGTTCTTCCGTAACTCGCTCTTCCCGCCCGGTGTTCCGCCGGCGCTGTACATCATCGTGACGCCGATTGAGTTCATCTCCACGTTCCTCATTCGTCCGGTCACCCTGACGCTTCGACTCATGATGAACATGATCGTCGGACACTTGCTGTTGGTGCTGTTCTTCAGCGCAACGCAGTTCTTCTTCTTCACGGCAGACGGAGGCTTCAAACTCTTCGGAGCGGGAACCCTCGTCTTCGGTTTCGCGTTCACTCTCTTCGAGATCCTGATCGCTGTGCTGCAGGCCTACATTTTTGCCCTACTTACCGCCGTCTACATCCAGCTAGCGCTGGCTGAGGAACACTAGACATCGAATCCGGCACTCGCCGCATTCACCCCTACGGAAGGAAACAAACGTGGACGCAACTACCGTTCTCGCGGAAATCAACGGCAACATCGCGACTGTCGGTTATGGCCTCGCAGCCATCGGCCCGGCAATCGGCGTGGGTATCGTCGTCGGAAAGACCATTGAGGGTGTTGCTCGTCAGCCCGAGCTGGCCGGCCGTCTCCAGGTTCTGATGTACATCGGTATCGCTTTCACCGAGGCGCTCGCCTTCATCGGTATCGCAACCTACTTCATCTTCGTTTAGTCCTCTTTACTACTTGAGTTAGGAGGCATGATGCTTCACGCAGTAATTGCAGCCGCCGCCGAGGGGGAGGCGCAGAACCCGCTCATCCCGGCCGTCTACGACATCATCTGGTCAGCGGTCTGCTTTGTCGTGATTTTGTTCTTCTTCTGGAAGTACGCACTTCCGAAGATGCAGACGCTTCTTGACGACCGTGCAGAGGCCATCGAGGGCAATATCGCCAAGGCAGACGACGCCCAGCGCAAGGCCGAAGCTGCTCTCGAGCAGTACACGGCCCAGCTTGCTGATGCTCGTGCAGAGGCAGGACACATCCGTGAACAGGCACGTTCCGATGGCCAGCGCATAGTCGCTGAGCACAAGGACCAGGCCGTCTCTGAGGCAGCTCGCGTCACCGCAAGCGCCAAGGCTCAGATTGAAGCCGAACGTCAGGCAGCAGTCGTTTCGCTTCGCAGCGAGGTCGGCACGCTGGCCATCGACTTGGCCTCAGGAGTCATCGGCGAGAGCCTGACCGACGACGCCAAGGCAAGTGCCATCGTTGATCGCTTCCTCGCTGAACTTGAAGCCTCGGAGAACACTGCTGTGCCGGCAGGGAAGAAGTAATCAATGGGAAGCGCCACCAGAGAAGCATTGGCATCATCGAGAACGGCTTTGGCCGGCTCGATAGGCACGATCGATCTGGCGACGGGCGAGAGCCTGTTCAAGGCCGGTCGCGTCGTGGGTGCCTCGTCGCAGCTGCTGTCCGCGCTGGCTGACCCGGCCGCATCCGCTGCGGCCAAGGTCACGCTCGTAAAGGCGGTCTTCGGCCAGGCCACTACACCGTTGGCACTAGACCTCCTGGGGTCTGTCGTTGCTGAGCGGTGGTCCAACCACGGTGACCTGCTGGCTGGAATTGAAGACCTGGGGCTGCGGGCAACCGCGATTTCAGCTCCGTCTTCTGTATCCATTGAAGCCGAACTGTTTGCCTTCGGCACTGCGGTGTCGTCCGATGCCGAGCTGGAGTTGGCTCTGGCCAGCAAGCTGGGCCTTCCGACGGCTAAGGCCGGACTGGTCGAAAAGCTTCTCGCTGGCAAGGTATCGCCGCAGACGCTGACGATCGTTCGTCACCTGGTCCAGCAGCCTCGCGGCCGCCGGATCGGTGAGCTCCTGCGTCACGCTGCGGCCGTCGTCGCAGACCAGGCCGGAACGTCCATCGCCACCATTACGTCCGCCGGTGCCTTGGCGCCGGCTCAGCTCGATCGGCTCACGAAGAGCCTCTCCGACCGGTACGGACGCCGCCTCAGCATCAACCTGGTCGTTGACCCGGCTGTTGTCGGTGGCGTGCGCGTACAGATCGGCGATGACGTCATTGACGGCAGCATCGCTACCCGTCTCGCGGACCTGAGACTCCAGCTCGCCCGCTGACCGTCAGGTCGGCACCACACAAACCTCGAGACGGCAGCGTTTCACACAGCTAACACCTGTACAACCAGTACAGAAAAGGGAAGATGATGGCAGAACTAACGATCAGCCCCGATGAGATCCGCGACGCTCTCCAGGACTTCGTCAAGTCCTATGAGCCGAACAAGACCTCCACCACCGAGGTCGGCTACGTCACCACCGCAGGCGATGGCATCGCCCACGTAGAGGGACTGCCTGGCGTGATGGCCAACGAGCTCATCAAATTCGCAGACGGCACCTTGGGCCTCGCCCAGAACCTCGATGAAGATGAGATCGGCGTCGTCGTACTCGGCGAGTTCGCCGGCATCGTTGAGGGCATGGAGGTGCACCGCACCGGCGAGGTCCTCTCCGTTCCCGTTGGAGATGGCTACCTCGGACGTGTCGTCGACCCGCTCGGCGCACCCATCGACGGACTCGGCGAGATCGCAACCGAGGGTCGTCGTGCACTCGAACTGCAGGCTCCCGGCGTCATGGACCGCAAGAGCGTGCACGAGCCGATGCAGACCGGCATCAAGGCCATTGACGCCATGATCCCGATCGGCCGCGGCCAGCGCCAGCTCATCATCGGTGACCGCCAGACCGGCAAGACGGCCATTGCGATCGACACCATCATCAACCAGAAGGCCAACTGGGAGTCCGGCGACACGAACAAGCAGGTTCGCTGCATCTACGTCGCCATCGGCCAAAAGGGCTCCACCATCGCTTCGGTGAAGGGTGCGCTCGAGGATGCCGGAGCGATGGAGTACACGACCATCGTCGCCGCTCCGGCGTCTGACCCTGCCGGCTTCAAGTACCTCGCCCCGTACACCGGTTCGGCCATTGGCCAGCACTGGATGTACGCCGGCAAGCACGTACTCATCGTCTTCGATGACCTGTCCAAGCAGGCAGAGGCCTACCGCGCCGTTTCGCTGCTTCTTCGTCGTCCGCCGGGACGCGAGGCATACCCCGGCGACGTGTTCTACCTGCACTCCCGCCTGCTCGAGCGTTGCGCCAAGCTGTCCGACGCCCTCGGCGCCGGTTCGATGACCGGCCTTCCGATCATCGAGACCAAGGCCAACGACGTTGCAGCGTACATTCCGACCAACGTGATCTCGATCACCGACGGCCAGATCTTCCTGCAGTCCGACCTCTTCAACGCCAACCAGCGTCCTGCTGTCGACGTGGGAATCTCGGTTTCACGAGTCGGTGGAGACGCCCAGGTCAAGTCGATCAAGAAGGTTTCCGGAACGCTCAAGCTTGAGCTCGCACAGTACCGTTCTCTAGAGGCCTTCGCGATGTTCGCATCTGACCTCGACGCGACGAGCCGTCGCCAGCTCGCACGTGGTGCCCGCCTCACCGAGCTGCTGCGTCAGCCGCAGTACTCGCCGTATCCGGTCGAAGACCAGGTCGTGTCGATCTGGGCCGGCATCAACGGCAAGCTCGATGAGGTTCCGGTTCCCGACGTGTTGCGTTTCGAACGCGAACTGCTGGACTTCCTCGGTCGTAACACGACCGTGCTGTCGACCCTGCGCGAGACGAACGTTCTCACCGACGACACCGTCGCCAGCCTGTCGAGTGAAATCGACAAGTTCAAGCTTGAATTCCAGACGGGCGAGGGCAAGCCCCTCGCATCCGTGGGCAGCGAAAAGTTCGAGGCCATCGGCGTCGAGGAAGTCACCCAGGAAAAGATCGTCAAGCACCGCCGCTAAAGCGCGCCGCCCGATTAGTCGACGGGCTCGACCTTGACGTCGAGCCCGTCGAGACACGATCACCGAAAGGAAAGCTGAGACACATGGGAGCGCAACTTCGCGTCTACCGGCAGAAAATCAAGTCTGCCCAGACGACTAAGAAGATCACTCGGGCCATGGAGCTGATCTCCGCCTCGCGCATTCAAAAGGCGCAGGCGCGGGTCGCTGCGTCAACCCCGTATTCACGCGCGGTCACCCGCGCCGTATCCGCGGTGGCTACGTACTCGAACGTGGAGCACGTACTCACCACCGAACCGGAGAAGATCGAGCGCGCCGCGGTCGTCATCTTCGCCTCTGACCGCGGCCTGGCCGGCGCGTTCAGCTCCCAGGTGCTGCGCGAGGCGGAGTCGCTGAGCGAACTGCTGCGCTCCCAGGGCAAGGAAATCTCCTACTTCCTCATCGGTCGTAAGGCGATTGCTTACTTCGCATTCCGCAACCGCGCTTCCGAGCGTGTGTGGACCGGCGGAACCGACCAGCCGCAGTTCGAAACGGCGAAGGAAATCGGCGAAGCACTGCTCGAGACCTTCCTGCGTGACTACAGCGACGGCGGCGTCGACGAGATCCACATCGTGTACAACCGCTTCGTGAGCATGGTCACCCAGGTTCCCGAGGTTGTTCGCCTGCTTCCCCTCGAGGTCGTCGAGGGTGTGGAGGAACCGGGCGACAGCAAGGTTCTGCCCCTGTACGAGTTCGAGCCTGATGTCGAAACCGTGCTTGACAGCCTGCTGCCGGTGTACATCGAGAGTCGCCTGTTCAACGCCATGTTGCAGTCGGCCGCTTCGGAGCACGCCAGCCGTCAGAAGGCCATGAAGTCGGCCAGCGACAACGCCGACAAGCTCATCACGGACTACACGCGCCTGTCCAACAACGCTCGCCAGTCCGAGATCACCCAGCAGATTTCCGAGATCGTGGGTGGAGCCGATGCGCTCTCATCCGCCAAGAAGTAACCAGAGAAGAGAGAGCAATGACTGACACCGCAACCGCGCCAGTCCGCGCGGAGGATACGGCCGGCTCTGTTGGCCGTATCGCACGCGTCACCGGCCCCGTTGTCGACATCGAGTTTCCGCACGACTCGATCCCCGGCATGTACAACGCCCTGAAGACCACGATCACCGTCGGTGGTGAGACCACCGAGATCACCCTCGAGGTCGCACTGCACCTCGGTGACGACCTGATTCGCGCCATCGCGCTGAACCCGACCGACGGACTCGTTCGCGGCCAGGAAGTTCGCGACACCGGCACGCCCATCACGGTTCCGGTCGGAAACGTCACCAAGGGCAAGGTCTTCAACGTCATCGGAGATGTGCTCAATGCTGCTCCCGGCGAGAAGATCGAGATCACGGAGCGCTGGCCCATCCACCGCAAGCCGCCGCCCTTCGACCAGCTGGAGTCCAAGACCCAGCTGTTCGAGACCGGCATCAAGGTCATCGACCTTCTCACGCCGTATGTTCTCGGTGGAAAGATCGGCCTCTTCGGCGGAGCGGGCGTCGGCAAGACCGTTTTGATCCAGGAAATGATCCAGCGTGTTGCGCAGGACCACGGTGGAGTATCGGTGTTCGCCGGTGTTGGTGAGCGTACCCGTGAGGGCAACGACCTCATCGCCGAGATGGAGGAAGCGGGTGTCTTCGACAAGACGGCCCTAGTCTTCGGCCAGATGGACGAGCCGCCGGGAACGCGTCTTCGCGTTGCACTCTCCGCCCTCACGATGGCTGAGTACTTCCGCGACGTGGAGAAGCAGGACGTGTTGCTCTTCATCGACAACATCTTCCGCTTCACCCAGGCCGGTTCAGAGGTCTCCACGCTGCTCGGCCGTATGCCGTCCGCAGTGGGATACCAGCCGAACCTCGCCGACGAGATGGGCATCCTGCAGGAGCGCATCACCTCGACCCGTGGACACTCGATCACCTCCCTCCAGGCGATCTACGTCCCCGCCGACGACTACACCGACCCGGCACCGGCGACCACGTTCGCCCACCTCGACGCCACGACCGAGCTGTCGCGTGAGATCGCGTCGAAGGGCCTGTACCCGGCCGTCGACCCGTTGACCTCGACCAGCCGTATCCTCGACCCCCGCTACCTGGGTGCCGATCACTACAACACGGCCGTTCGTGTCAAGGCGATTCTGCAGAAGAACAAGGAACTCCAGGAGATCATCGCGATCCTCGGTGTTGACGAGCTCTCTGAAGAGGACAAGGTCACGGTATCCCGTGCACGTCGTATCCAGCAGTTCCTGAGCCAGAACACGTACATGGCCAAGAAGTTCACCGGTGTCGAGGGCTCCACGGTTCCGCTCAAGGACACCATCGAGTCGTTCACGGCAATCGCCAACGGTGACTTCGACCACGTGGCTGAGCAGGCCTTCTTCAACGTCGGTGGCATCAACGACGTGGAAGAGAAGTGGGCTCAGATTCAGAAGGAGAACGGCTAAGAATGGCTTCTCCGTTGAGCGTCAGCGTTGTCTCGGCCGACCAGCAGGTCTGGACCGGTGAGGCGACCATGGTCGTCGCGCGCACTGTGGAAGGCCAGATCGGTATTCTGGCCGGCCACGAGCCCATGCTGGCGATCCTCGCCGAGGGTGAAGTTCGCGTCACCCTCGCCGACGGATCGAAGGTAGTGGCCGAAGCTGCCGACGGATTCCTGTCCGTCGACAACGACATCGTCACCATCGTCGCCCGCCAGGCGGCACTCGTTTAGTTCGCATGCTGGTACTGCTTCCGCCGTCGGAGACGAAACGCTCCGGCGGCGAAGCTGTACCCCTGGACTGGGATACTCTGGCTTATTCCTCGCTGGGCCCGGCCCGGCGTAAGCTCTCTCGTGCTCTGGTCAGCCTGAGCAGGCATCCGGATGCCGCCATGACCGCCCTCAAACTCGGCCGTACGCAGTCTGCGGAGGTCGACAGGAACCGGGTACTGCTCGCGTCGGAAACGATGCCGGCACTCGACCGTTACACTGGGGTCGTCTACGACGCCGTGGACGCCGCGTCCCTGTCTCAGGCTGAGCGCCAGTTCGCCCATGAGCACGTCGCGATCCATTCAGCCCTGTTCGGCCCCGTTGCCGCGCTCGATGCGATTCCCGCCTATCGGTTGTCTCACGATTCCCGTGTGCCGGAGTTGGCGCTCAAGACGCACTGGGCGCTTCCCGTGACTGCAGTGTTGAAAAAGACTCCAGGGCTGGTCCTCGATCTGCGCTCAGAGGCCTACGTGGCTCTAGGGGCGGCACCCGCGCGCGCAGAGTCAGTTTTCCTGCGCGTCGTGACCGATGTCGACGGACGTACCCGCGCCCTCAACCACTTCAACAAGAAGTCCAAGGGCCAGTTCGTGCGCGCGCTCCTGCAGAACGGCCAGAGCTTTGCGAGCGTCGATGAGCTGACGGGCTGGGCTCGATCCATTGGGGTCACGCTGCGGCCGGGAGCAGCCGGGGAGCTTGAACTCGTCGTGGACGCGAGCGTTCCGGCGCCCCTGTTCACGATCTTCTCCTGAAGTTTCTCATCGGGCGGTCCGAATTTCGCTAGGGTGTGAGCGTGCCCACACCAGCCAGAAATGTCACCGTAACCGGCGCAGGCGGACAGATCGGTTACGCGCTGCTCTTTCGCATCGCGTCCGGTCAGCTCCTCGGCCCCGATGTTCCGATCACCCTTCGTCTCCTGGAGATTCCGCAGGGACTCAACGCCGCTGAGGGCGCGGCGCTTGAGCTGCATGATGGGGCGTTCCCGCTGTTGAGGTCCGTTGAGGTGACCGATGACGCGACACGCGCCTTTGAGGGCGTCAACGTGGCGCTGCTCGTGGGTTCCCGACCGCGCGGCCCCGGTATGGAGCGCGCCGACCTGCTCGAAGCAAATGGGCGGATCTTCGGCCCGCAGGGCCGAGCGCTGAATGCCGGAGCCGCGGACGACGTTCGTGTTCTCGTCGTGGGCAACCCCGCGAACACGAACGCGCTGATCGCCGCAGCCCATGCCCCCGACGTGCCACGCGAACGGTTCACGGCGATGACACGGCTCGACCACAACCGCGGAGTCGCCCAGTTGGCGGCGCACCTTGAGACGCCGGTTTCCTCGGTGGCCGGCCTGACAATCTGGGGCAACCACTCCGCCACGCAGTACCCTGACGTGTTCCACGCCACCGTCGATGGAAGGCCGGTGAACGACCTCGTCGACGAGACCTGGCTCACCCAGACGTTCATCCCGAGGGTGGCGAACCGGGGCTCCGAGATCATCCGCGTGCGCGGCGGCTCCTCCGTGGCATCCGCTGCCAACGCCGCTCTCGACCACGTCTTCGACTGGGTCAACGGCACCGGAGACGCCTGGACGAGCGCCGCGGTGGCTTCGGACGGGTCCTACGGAGTACCGGACGGGCTGGTGTGCTCGTTTCCCGTTCGGTCCGTCGACGGGCACTGGCGCATCGTCCAGGGACTCGAGATCGATTCGTTCTCCCGTGCCCGCATCGACGCATCCGTTGCCGAGCTCATCGACGAGCGAGATGCCGTGCGCACGCTGGGGCTGGTGCCGCAGCCATAGCGGTGGGCGAGCTAGAACGCGCGGTGGCACCCGGCGAGGTGATCGTCGACGAGTCCGGCGGACTGCATGAGTGCGTACATCGTGGTGGGACCTACGAAGCTGTAACCGCGGCGGCGGAGCTCTGTGCTCAACGCGGTCGATTCCGCAGTGATCGCCGGGATGTCCGCGTAGGTGAGCGGGCGAGCGTGGGGCGTCGTCGGTGCGAAGCCCCAGATCAGTTCGGAGAGGCTCTCGCCGTTCGCCTGGATTTCCAGGGTTGCCCTGGCGTTGCCGAGCGTCGCCAGGATTTTGCCGCGGTGACGGATGATGCGGGCATCGCTCACGAGGCGTTCGACGTCTGCCGCGGTCATATCGGCCACCCGTTGCACGGCGAAGCCGTGGAACACCTCGCGGAAGACCGGGCGCCGGCGCAGGATGGTGATCCAGGAGAGCCCGGCCTGGAACCCTTCGAGGCAAACCTTTTCGAACAGGCGCTCCTCGTCGTGGAGGGGACGACCCCATTCCTCGTCGTGGTATCGCTGGTACTCCGGGTCGGTGCCCACCCACCCACAGCGCGTCACACCGTCGTCGCCCACGGCGAGGAAGGGATTGGGGACCGCCGGTGTCGGTTGTGTCATACGCGATGCTCGATTCCTTCGTGGTCGAGAAGCCAGGCCTTGGTGGGAATACCGGCCCCGCCGCTGTACCCCGTGATGCGGCCGTTCGTGGCGAGCACGCGGTGGCACCCCACGATGATGGGCACCGGGTTCGCACCGACAGCACCGCCGATAGCGCGACCGGAACCGGGCCGGCCAATCGCTGAGCCGAGGTCACCGTACGAGATAACCTCGCCGAACGCGAGGCCCTCGAGCCCGTGCCAGACGCTCTGCTGAAACTCTGTTCCTGCCCCGAGATGCACGGGAAGGTCGAAGGACGTGCGCGATCCGGCGAAATACTCGCCGAGCTGCTGTGCGGCCTTCCGCAGCACGGGGGAGGGGTGTTCGGGAGTCTCCTCGAGCGGCAGGTGGCCGTTGTTCTCGATGGACAGGGACAGGATGCCGGCGGCGTCGGCGGTGATCTCCAACCGGCCGATGGGGCTGGCCAGACGGATCAGCGAGGTTTCTGAAGTGGTCATATTCCGACTTTAGCTTCGACTTTCACGGGCCACTGGCGGAATTCGGACATCGGTGCGCTAGCCGCTCGGGTCGGGGCTGTGGAGGAGGAGAGCCTCAGGCGATGGCGTGCGGGAAGGCGGCTGTGCGGCCCTGAAACTCGAGGATGGCCGTGTTCTGGATGACGCCGCCCTGGATCTCGATGGCTCGACGCACGGTCTCGTTGCCGGCCCAGGTATCCGCGCCACCGAGCACGTCCTCGAGGTACGGCAGGAGTGCCTCGCTGATCACCCAGCTGGCTGAGTTCCACAGGTACGACGGGCTGTGGTCCACGGCGTAGTACGTCACGTTGTCTCCCACGATGAATGTCGGGTTCGTGAACGTGGTCGGCCTGGCCCAGCTGAAGCCCATGCCCTCGTCGCAGGACACGTCGACGATGAGCGACCCGGACCTGAGGTGGGACACGTCGGCCTCGTCGAGATAGGTGAGCGGCGCATTCGGGTCCTGCAGCACGCAGTTGACGATCACGTCGCGCTCGGCGAGGAACGGGGCGAGGGGCATCGCGCCGGAGTCGGTCAGCACCGAACTTCGACCCGGGTTCGCGGCGTCGTGTTCGATCCGAGCGATTTGCACGATGTGCGCGGAGTGGATGGGGGAGCTAACCGCCGCCACGTCGCGGTTGGTCAGCACGCTCACGTCGTGCACGCCCTGGGCGTTGAGCGCAGTGACGGCGCCACGCGCCGTCGCGCCGAAGCCGATCACCACGGCGCTGAGCCGACGGCCGTAGTCGCCGGTCACGCCCATGAGCGAGAAGGAGTGCAGAATCGAGGAGTAGCCGGCGAGTTCGTTGTTCTGGTGGAACACGTGCAGGTCGTAGTCGCCGGAAGCGGTCCAGTGATTCATCGCCTCGAACGCGATGAGCGTGAGCTTCTTGTTGATCGCGACCTGCGTGAGTGCCGGGTCCTGCACGCAGTGCGGCCAGCCCCACAAGACCTGGCCGTCGCGAAGCTGCTGCACATCGGCGAGCAGCGGCTTGGCGAGCAGAATCACGTCGCACTCGGCGATGAGCTCGTCGCGCGTGCGCAGCCCGCCAATGAGCGTGGCGAGGCGCTCGTCGCTCACGCCGAACGGCTCGCCGTAGCCGTGTTCGAGGAAGATGCCGGACCGGGCCTCCGCAGAGATTCGGTCCAAATGCAGCGGATGTATCGGCAACCGACGTTCGTTCGGCTTGCCCGATCGTGCCATCACACCCAGCGTCAAACGCATCCGCGATTCCTCTTTTCCCATGCCCGGTTGGTACCCATCCTGTCTAGCACACGGCCAGTGGGGAAATCGCGTTGGGCGGAGTGCCGCTTAGTGTGGTCACATGGCTCAGATTGAATATCGCAGACTCGGCAACTCAGGACTCACCGTCTCCACGATCGGACTCGGGTGCAACAACTTTGGGCGTGCGGGCACCGCTACCCAGACTCAGGAAGGCACGAATGCCGTGATCGACGCGGCCATCGGCGCGGGTGTGACCCTGTTCGACACTGCCGACATCTACGGGGCCGAACGCGGCCAGAGCGAAACCCTGATGGGCCATGCACTTCAGGGCAAGCGCGACCAGATCGTGCTGGCGACGAAGTTCGGCATGGACATGGGCGGTGCGAACGGGCCCGACTGGGGCGCGCGTGGATCGCGTCGTTACATCCGGCTGGCCGTCGAGGCGTCGCTGCGCCGCCTGCAGACGGACTGGATCGACCTGTACCAGCTGCACGTGCCCGATGCCTCGACTCCCATCGAGGAGACCCTCTCGACCCTCGACGACCTGATCGCAGAGGGAAAGATTCGCTACATCGGACACTCCAATCTGGCCGGCTGGCAGATCGCCGAAGCCGAATTCACCGCGCGGCTGCACGGGCACCCCCGATTCATCTCGAGCCAGAACGAGTACAGCCTGCTGGTGCGCGACGCGGAGGACGAGGTTCTGCCGGCCGTGAACGCCTATGGGCTCGGATTCCTGCCGTTCTTCCCGCTCTACAACGGCCTGTTCACGGGCAAATTCTCCCGGTCGGGCGGCCCGGCGGACAGTCGGATCATGATGATCCGCCCGCACCTGGTCGAGAACGCTCCCTGGGACACGATCGAGCGCTACCAGGCCTGGTGTGACGAACGAGGCGTCACCATGTTGGCGGCGACCATGGCCTGGCTGCTCGCCCAGCCCAGCCTCACGAGCGTGATCGCCGGCGCGACCCGGCCCGAACAGATCGAACAGAACGCGACGGCAGCCACGAGCTGGAAGCCTTCGGCCGAGGAAGTCGCCTTTATCTCGGAACTCTTCGCCGCATAATTCCCGGCTCGGGGCACTGCGTACACCCTTGTGAGTGAGCGCTCACTCAGTTAGAGTTCTCGAGTGATCGAGAAATCCCTGCGCGCCCCGGCTCTGTCTGTCGAAGACCGCCAGTCCATGCTGATCGACGCCGTGACGCCGTTGCTGGCCGAACACGGCCAGTCCGTGACGACGCGCCAAATCGCCGAGTGCGCGGGGGTGGCCGAGGGCACCATCTTTCGCGCCTTCGGCAGCAAGGACGAACTCATCCAGGCTGCCGTCGACCGGCAGCTGGACCCTGAACCGTTTCGCGTCAAACTGCGGGCCATCGACGCCTCCCAGTCGCTCGAGGTGAAGGTGCGCGCCATTGTCGTGCTCATGCGCGAGCGGTTCACGACTGTCTTCACGTTGATGACGGCACTTGGCCGCATGGGAGCGCCCCATCGCCACGACCCGCGCCATGATTTCACCGAGATTCTTGGTCAGGCACTCGCACCCGACTTCGAGCGGCTGAACTTCGGTCCCGAGCGGGCCGCCCAGATCATACGCATGGTCGCGCTCGCGGCATCCGTTCCCCAGATCCGGGTCGGAGCCGAATTCGATGCCGACGAGCTGACCACGCTGCTGCTCTACGGATTGATCGGCGTCGCGACCGACACCTCGGCATCACCCGTTCACAGCTCCGTCAGCGCCTAGAAGGCCACATGTTGTGGAAATTGCTCATGCGGTACCTGCGACCCTACGGCCGGTTGCTGCTCTTGGTCGTCCTGTTCCAGTTGGCGCAGTCGATCGCGTCGTTGTTCTTGCCCACCCTGAACGCCGACATCATCGACGAAGGAGTCGCGACCGGCGACACCGCGTACATACTCCGGGTGGGAGGCCTCATGCTGCTGATAACGTTCGCGCAGATCCTCTGCGCCATAGCGGCGGTCTACGTCGGGGCCAAGGTCGCCATGAAGGTGGGCCGCGACCTGCGCGGTGCCGTGTTCACGCGCGTCGGCGAATTCTCCGAGCAGGAGGTGACGCACTTCGGAGCGCCGTCGCTGATCACGCGCTCCACGAACGATGTGCAGCAGGTGCAGATGCTGGTGCTCACGACGTGCACGATGCTCGTCTCCGCGCCGATCCTGTGCATCGGCGGCGTGATCATGGCCATCCGTCAGGACGTGCAGCTGTCCTGGCTCATCGCCGTGAGCGTGCCGATTCTGCTTGTGGCAGTCGGCCTCATCATCATGCGCATGATTCCACTGTTTCGCAAAATGCAGACCCGCATCGATACCGTCAACCGTGTGCTGCGGGAACAGCTCACCGGCATTCGCGTGGTTCGCGCATTCGTGCGAGAAGACGTCGAGACCGAACGATTCGGCGTCGCAAACCAAGAGGTGACGGATGTCGCGCTGAGCTCCGGACGACTGATGGCGCTCATGTTCCCGATCGTGATGCTCGTGCTGAACGTGTCGAGTGTTGCCGTGATCTGGTTCGGTTCCTTCCGCATCCAGGACGGTTCGATGCAGGTCGGTACCCTGATCGCGTTCCTGAGCTATCTCATGCAGATTCTGATGGCCGTCATGATGGCCACGTTCATGGCGATCATGATTCCGCGTGCCGCCGTATCGGGGGACCGCATCAGTGAAGTTCTCGACAGGCATTCGAGCGTCGTGCCGCCGGTCAACCCGGTGAACGAGACGACGGGACGCGGTGAGATCGAGTTGCTCGATGTGAGCTTCGCCTACCCCGGCGCCGAACAGCCCGTGCTCAGCAACGTGAGTTTCATTGCCCGTGCCGGGCAAACCACTGCCATCATCGGCAGCACGGGTTCCGGCAAGACTACCCTGGTTAACCTGTTGCCGCGCCTCTTCGACGTGACGAGCGGCTCGGTTCTCGTGGACGGGATTAACGTGCGTGACCTGAACCCCGACCTGCTGTGGGGCAATGTCGGCCTCGTGCCGCAGAAGCCGTACCTGTTTTCGGGAACCGTGCGCAGCAATCTGCTTTACGGCAAACCGGATGCGAGCGAGGCGGAACTGTGGCAGTCGCTGACGACAGCTCAGGCCGCCGGCTTCGTGCGCGACATGGACGGCGGGCTCGACGCGCCCATTTCGCAGGGCGGCACCAACGTGTCAGGTGGCCAGCGGCAGCGCCTCGCCATCGCCCGCGCGCTCGTCCGACGTCCTCAGCTCTACATCTTCGACGATTCCTTCTCCGCCCTCGACTTGGCAACGGATGCCCGCCTGCGCGCGGCCCTCACACAGAACGTCGCCGGAGCAACCATGATCTTCGTTGCCCAACGCGTGTCGAGCATCATCGAAGCCGACCAGATCCTCGTGCTCGAGGGCGGACGCATCGTGGGCAGGGGAACGCATTCCGAACTGCTCGACACCAATGCGACCTATCAGGAAATCGTCGCGTCCCAGTTGACTGCGGAGGAAGCAACATGAGCGACTCGAGCACGAAAGACACTCCGCCGCCTCGTCCCCCACGCGGGCACGGCCCCTTCGGGGGCATGAACCTGCCCGCCGAAAAGTCACAGAATTTCACCGCATCAGGCAAACGACTGCTCGGCAAGCTGCGCCCAGAGCGGCTCTGGCTCGGCCTCGTTTTCGTGCTCGCGATCATCAGCGTGACGTTCGCCGTTCTCGGGCCGCGGCTGCTCGGCGAAGGAACCAACCTCATCTTCTCCGGCGTGGTGTCAAAGTCGTTGCCCGCTGGGGAGACCCAGGCGCAGGTGACAGACCAACTGCGGGCTGCTGGAAACTCCAGCCAGGCCAACATGCTCAGCGGAATGACGCTGACCCCCGGGCTCGGGATCGACTTCGCGATGCTGTCGACGGTGCTGTTCTGGGCGCTGGCGCTCTACGTGCTGTCGTCCGTTTTCAGTTGGCTGCAGGCGTTCGTGCTCAACGGAATCGTGCAGCGCACGATCTACCGCCTGCGCGAAGAGATCGAAGCGAAGATCAACCGCCTGCCGCTGAACTACTTTGACTCGAGGCAGCGCGGCGACCTGTTGAGCCGTGTGACGAATGACGTGGACAACATCTCGCAGAGCCTGCAGCAGACCCTCAGCCAGGCGGTGACCAGCCTGCTGACCGTTGTGGGTGTCATCGTGATGATGGTGCTGCTGTCGCCGCTGCTCGCGCTCATCGCCCTCGTCACCGTGCCTCTGACTCTGGTGATCACGATGGTCATCGCCAAACGCTCGCAGAAGCTGTTTGTGGCGCAGTGGAAGCACACCGGAGAACTCAACGGCCACATCGAAGAAACCTTCACGGGACACGCTCTGGTCAAGGTGTTCGGTCGTCAGCGAGAGGTCGAGCAGCGCTTCGCCTCCAAAAACGACGAGCTTTACAGCGCGAGCTTCGGTGCACAATTCATCACCGGCCTGATTATGCCGGCGATGACGTTTATCGGCAATCTCGTGTACGTGGCGATTGCGGTTGTCGGCGGTCTGCAGGTGGCGTCTGGTGCCATGCAGCTCGGCGATGTGCAGGCGTTCATCCAATACTCCCGGCAGTTCACGCAGCCCCTCGCTCAACTGGGCTCGATGGCGAATCTGCTGCAGTCCGGTGTCGCGTCGGCCGAGCGGGTGTTCGAACTGCTCGATGCCGATGAGCAAAGCGCCGACCCGGAACCGGCGGAGTCACCGTCCGAGGTTCAGGGTCGCCTCATCTTCGAAAACGTGTCGTTCAGCTATACCGAAGACAACCCGCTCATCCAGGACCTCAGCCTCGTGGCGGAACCCGGCCAGACCGTGGCGATCGTGGGCCCGACGGGTGCCGGCAAGACCACACTTGTGAACCTGATGATGCGCTTCTACGAGATCGATTCGGGGCGCATCCTGCTCGATGGCATCGACGTGGCTCGGATGACCAGGGATGATCTGCGTGGCCGGATGGGTATGGTGCTTCAGGACACCTGGCTGTTCGGCGGTACGATCCGGGAGAACATCGCCTATGGCCGTCCGGGCGCCACGGAAGAGGAGATCCTCGCTGCCGCCACGGCTACGTATGTCGACCGGTTCGTGCACAGCCTGCCCGACGGCTACGACACCGTGCTCGCTGACGACGGCAGCAATGTCAGCGCCGGCGAGATGCAGTTGCTCACGATCGCACGGGCGTTCCTCGCCAGGCCGAGCGTGCTCATCCTCGACGAGGCGACCAGCTCCGTCGACACGCGCACAGAAGTGCTCGTACAACAGGCGATGAGCGCGCTGCGCGCCGAGCGCACGAGCTTTGTGATCGCGCATCGGCTCTCGACGATTCGCGACGCCGACCTGATCCTTGTGATGGACTCCGGCCGCATCGTCGAACAGGGAACCCACGCGGCGCTGCTCGCTGCGGGCGGGGCGTACCACGCCCTGTACGCTGCGCAGTTTGCTGCTCCGGTCTCGGACGAGGTCTAAGGCTCTCCGGCTCGGTCGGCTCGTTGTCCACAGGCCGCCCTCCGGCTGAGTTCTGCACAGATTGGCCGTCAGGCACCCACAGACCGGGGCAGGGCGGCCACAGTGTTCGCATGCAGCCGACAATCGTCAAGACCAGGAAAGCCCATGACTTCCTGGCACTCGTTCCCCAGCTCGTCGGGTTTCGTCCCGAACGGAGCATGGTTCTCGTTGCCTTCCGGGGCAATCGCACCTGTGGTGCGCTCCGATTCAACCTTCCAGACCCCGACGCGCCCACACAGGTGTACAAGCGCATTGCCACCACGTTGGTGGGTGTTCTCTGCAAGATCCCGGGCGTAGACGCTGTGGTTCCGGTCGCCTATACTGACGAGTCGTTCTCGGCCGTCAGGGGACTACCCCACGAGAATTTCGTGGACTGTCTCGTGAAGCGTGCTGAGATGAGCGGTTTTCTCGTTCGCGACGCCCTCTGCGTTGCCGCGGATGCCTGGGGCTCCTACCTCGACCCGAACTGCCCCGCACGTGGGCGCACGCTGGACGAGATCACATCGTCCCCGGTGTGTGAGGAGATTCCCGCCGCGCATCGGCTCGGGCTGGCCACCGTGCAGAGCGGAGCCGAACTCCCGCGCGTCGCGCCGGTCGTGCGAAACCACGTGCTGCAGGCCTATCGGCGGTACCAGCGATTGGATCTTAGGGATGCTCGGCAGGAGGCGCTCGTTCAGGCGGTGGGCGAGGTTCTCGACCCCGTCGACATCGCCGAGGAGGCGCTCACGTGGAGCGCGACTGAGCCGGACCCAGCGGACGTGGCCCGCTTGCTGTTCGTCGTGCAGAGCCCGGCGTACCGCGACCAGGTGATGGTGCAATTCGCGTTCGGTCGGGAAGTCGGGCGTCAGGCCTATCAGGTGAATCAGGCGTACCTTCACCGTCGGCGGTCGACAGGCCGGAGCCTCGATGACCTCGTTGCGGAGGAATTCGAGTCCGGGGAGAATCCCGAGGCGTGGCGGATCAGCGACCTGTTGCTCGGGCAAAACGAGGACCGGCCGGATCCGCTCCGCATCGAACGGGCCATTTCTCTTCTCAAGTATGTCGCCGCGAGCGCACCGCGTCGGAACCGACCAGCCCCGCTCTGCATGCTGTCGTGGCTGTCGTGGACGCTCGGTCGTGGCTCGGTGGCGGGCCTCCTCGTGGAACAGGCCCTGGCGATTGATTCGACCTACCCAATGGCCACCCTGCTCAATACCCTCCTGGGCACAGGCACGTTGCCGGACTGGGCATTCTCGGTGCCGACTGACGATGTGCAGCATGAGGTCGTGCAGTCGGACGAGCACCCGCCCGGGGTGCCGGAGAAGTGATCACTGCTCGCCGAGGGCCCAAGCATGGAACTGCGAACGCATCTTGAGGTACACGAACGTCTCGGTAGACACGACTCCGGTCAGGGTGCGTATCTGCGAGTTGAGCACCTCCAGCAGTGCTTCGTCGTCCTCGCAGATCACCTCGGCGAGAATATCGAACGAGCCCGCTGTGAGCACGACGGCGCCGACCGCTGACAGGTGGGCCAGTTGATCGGCGATCACTCGAGTGTCACCGCTCGCCGTGATGCCGATCATGGCCCGCCGGTCAAAGCCCAGTTGGTCGGGATTGATCACGGCCACGACCTGCACGACCCCTGCCTCGGTGAGTTTCTGCACGCGCTGCCGAACGGCGGCCTCACTCAGGCCGACGGCCTTGCCGATCTCGGCGTAGGAGCGGCGTCCGTCGATCTGTAACTGCTCGATGATACGTCGCGATAGTCCGTCGAGCTGCGTGGGTTGGTCAGAGTGCGCGCTCGCGGCAGATGTCATGGTCCGAGTCTGGCAAGGTAGTCGCCGGGCGACAAGGGGCGGGCGGCACGGTGCTGGTAAATCTCGCCGAGGAGAGCACATACTGGAAGGGTGAGTGCTGTGACGGAAAAGACAACGCCGAACGGAACCGGCGGCCGTGTGGGCTGTGTGCTCTGGCCGGGCTCCGCGCCGGAGTGGACGTTCGTGGTGGGGCGGCGGTTCGTCGCCGCGGTACCCGTCGAGGCGGGCGCATCCGTGCTGGAAGCTTTGCACCAACTCGACGATTCTTCTGCTCCATTCTGCATCGACGATGTGCTGGCTCTTCCTGAACTCGGGCACGGGGCCCGCCTCGCGAGCCTGGTCGTCGCGGTTCCTGAGGACTCGGCGGCGCCCGACGGCGCTCCCGTGTCGGTTTTCGTGCGAGGACCCATCGTGATCGATCTCTTTTCGGTCGGCGGATCTCGCCGCATTTCCGACGGTGGTCTGGAGCAGGGGCTCCGCGCCGACTTCCAAGCCGTCACCGGATTCGTCATCGGGTCGGCGCTCGTGGCGCGGGTGCATCCCGATGAACTTGAATCGGGCCAGGCCATCGGGCTCGGTGCTATCTCCGGGAGCGCCCTGTTCTGGTCGGAAGAGCACACGTTTCAAGCGCACGCGCCAGTCCAGGCAGCGGCTTCCCCCGGCCCGCTGGCGGTGCTCGGCGACATCCGCTCGCCCGCACCCGCACCCGCACCCGCACCCGCACCCGCGCCCGATATCGAGTTCGGGTTCGGGTTCGGCGACACTGTGCTGCGGCCACCGCTCTCGCCCGGTCGGGACCGTGCACAGGGGGAACGTCACCGGGACGCCGACACCGTCATGCGTCCCTCGGCCCGCACGTCACGGCCGGGACAGCCGATGACTCCGGCCGACGCACCGAAACCCCTCGCACGATACGGGTTTCGACTTCCCGATGGATCGGAACGGCGGTTGGATGCCGTCTACCGACTAGGGCGGCGCCCGGTGCCCTCGCGGGTCGATGACGGGAGCCCGTCGCGGTTGATCACCATCTCCTCACAGACCTCGGCGGTCTCGGGCACCCACCTCGAAATTCGTCAGGACGGCGATTCAGTCGTGGTCACTGACGTAGGCTCGACGAACGGCACACTGGTACTTCCTCCACGCGGACGTCGGCAGCGTCTGCGCGCCGGACAGTCGCTCGCGGTGCGTCCCGGTACCCGGGTCGACATTGGGGACGGTAATATCATCGAAGTCACCCGATGAACCTGGAGCACCGCTCATTCTCCGCAGATTCGACGTTGGAAGGCATCACCCGTGACCCAGATTGGTCAAAGCTCAACCGAATTCACGGTTGAGATGCCCGCCACACGCGCCACTGTCACCCTCGCCTGGGCGGCGCTCACAGATGTGGGCCACCGTCGCGAAGTGAATGAAGACAGCGTTCTCGTCGGAGCTCCCATTTTTGCGGTTGCCGATGGCATGGGCGGTCACTCCGCCGGAGACGTAGCGAGTGCTGCAGTGGTCACGCGCCTCGCCGAGCATGTCGGAAAACCCGGGCTCGATGCGCAGTCCATCGACGCGGCACTCGGCCAAGCCGTTGAAGACATGAAGACCGGCCCCGGAGTCACCGACCAGGGAACGGGCACGACCGTCACGGGTGTCGCGCTCGCCGCGGTGTCGGGCAAGCCCAGCTGGATCGTGTTCAATATCGGCGACTCTCGCGTTTACCAACTCAACGCCGGTGTTCTCGAACAAGTCACGACCGACCATTCAGTGGTGCAGGAACTCTTCGATGCCGGACGCATCACCCGGGAGGAAGCCGAGGTGCACCCGCACGGCAACATCATCACCCGCGCGGTGGGCTTCCACGAACCGCCCATTCCCGACTACCGCATACTTCCCCTGCAGGCGGGGATGCGCATCCTGGTGTGCTCAGACGGACTGTCGAAGGAAATCACGTCGTACGGTATCCGGCATTTTCTGATGTCGCACCCCAAGGTCGCGGACGCTGCCGACGCGCTCGTGGAGGCCGCGCTGGACAACGGCGGCCGTGACAATGTGACCGTGATCGTGTTGGACGTTCTCAGCGTCGCAGAAGCGCCCGCGACCATCGACGATCTCCTGAACGCAAGCGGCGGCAAAAACTAAGTTTTACCGGCTCTCCTGACGTAACCGTGGGTCGTTTCCGAGCGCCTTAACGAGTGCACGCCGCTCTCCGCCTAGGTTTCTAACTGACAAAGGTAAGAAACACAGGGACGAGAAAACGGCGTGCAAAACTTAACACTATGGCGAACTCTGCTCGGAGTCGACAAGACAGTTGTCGAGGCAGTGGATCTCGACATGGAGACGGGCATTCTGGTCGCGTCGGTGCGTCCGACGGCGTCGATGCGGAACCGTTGCGGGTCCTGCCGGAAGCGCTGCCCCCGCTACGACGCTGGTGAGGGTCGGCGGCGCTGGCGATCACTGGATGCTGGCTCGGTGCAGGTCCAGTTGGAAGCTGCGGCGCCGCGGGTGAGGTGCGGTGTTCACGGCGTGACCGTCGCCGCCGTGCCGTGGGCTCGGCATCAAAGCGGACACACGCTGTTCTTCGACGACCAAGTCGCGTGGCTGGCCACGCAAACATCCAAAACGGCGATCACGGTGTTGATGCGCATCGCGTGGCGCACCGTCGGCGCGATCATCACCCGGGTCTGGGCAGACACGGAGAAGCAATTCGACCAGTTCGCCGACCTCACCCGGATCGGTATCGACGAAATCAGCTACAAACGCGGCCACAAGTATTTGACGTGTGTCGTGGACCACGATTCCGGCCGCCTCATCTGGGCAGCACCGGGCCAGGACAAGGCCACCCTCGCGACGTTCTTCGACGCGCTGGGGCCGGAGCGCTCGGCGATGATCACGCATGTTTCCGCGGACGGCGCAGCCTGGATCGCCACTGTCGTCAAGGAACGAGCCCCTAACGCCGTTCGTTGCGCCGACCCGTTCCATGTCGTGAAATGGGCCACGGAGGCCCTCGATGAGGTCCGCCGAGCCGCGTGGAACGACGCCCGCAAAGCCGCCCGGCACAACGAGGCCGGACGAGGCCGTGGCCGACCTCCAACCGGAGCGCCGGCCCGCCCGGATAGCGCCCGGGCCATGGGCATCAAGAACTGCCGATACGCGCTCTGGAAGAACCCGGAGAACCTCACCGAGAAGCAACAAGCGAAGCTCGCCTGGATCGTGCAGACCGACCCGCGGCTGGCCCGCGCTTACTACCTGAAGGAAGGCCTCCGTGTCATCTTCAAACTGCCTCTCGACGAAGCGACTGAAGCGCTGGACAAATGGGTCAGCTGGGCCCGCCGCTGCCGAATCCCATCCTTCGTGAAACTACAGAGAAGCATCGTCAAACACCGCACCGCGATCCTGGCTTCCATCGAGCACGGCCTCTCAAACGGGCGGGTCGAATCCATGAACACCAAGATCCGCCTCATGACTCGCATCGCGTTCGGCTTCAAAGCACCCGACGCCCGCGTCGCCCTCGCGATGCTCAGCCTCGGCGGACACAAACCCGTACTTCCGGGCCGGGATTAACCCACGGAAGAGTCAGGAGAGCCGTTTTACCGGCGTAAATACTGCCAAGGTCTGCTTACAATAAAGGTAACGTTGCCGTTTTTGTAGCGGTACGGGGCCGGTGAATCGTGACTGGTCCACAGGACCAGCACGGAGGCGAACATGTCACGACGGCTACCGTCGACGGCGCCGTCGCTGCCTGGTTTCACGTACGTGCGGGCGCTCGGGTCGGGCGGGTTTGCGGACGTCTTCCTATTCGAGCAGAATCTGCCGCGACGCCCTGTCGCTGTCAAAGTGCTGCTTGCCGGAGTCGTCACCGACGAGGTACGCCAGCTGTTTCGCGCCGAGGCGAACGTGATGGCTCAACTGGGGTCACATCCGTCGATTCTCACCGTCTTCCAATCCAGTGTGTCCGCCGACGGCCGACCGTACCTGGTGATGGAATACTGCACGGCGAACCTGAGCCAGCGATACCGCTCTGAACAGCTCGCTGTGCCCGACGTACTTCGGATCGGAATCAAGATAGCCGGGGCGGTTGAAAGTGCGCACCGCACCGGGGTGCTCCATCGCGACATCAAGCCGTCCAACATTCTCATTACCGCATACGGGCATCCGGTACTCTCTGATTTTGGCATCGCCGCCACCCTGGCAGACGCTACAGGCGATAGCGCGTGTGCAGCCGGGGAGTCCGGTGCGGCAGGAGTGGGCATGTCGATTCCCTGGTCTGCGCCCGAGGTGCTGCGCGGTGAGGTGTCTGGTTCCATCGCCACGGAAGTGTGGGCGCTCGGAGCCACCCTGTACTCCCTGCTCGCCGGACGATCGCCGTTCGAGGTGCCCGGCGGTGACAACGAATCCGCAGCACTAATGGCTCGAATCTCGCGGGCCAGGGTGCCCCGCATCGACCGAGCGGACGTGCCGGCCCGACTCGACGAGATCCTGGCCAGGGCGATGCACCGCCGTTCGGACCATCGCCAGCTCAGCGTGCTGGAACTCATCCGAGAGCTGCAGTCGGTGGAGGCCGAGCTGGGCCTCGCACAGACGCCGCTCGAGGTGTCTGTCGACGATTGGGCGGCTGCCATTCCCGCCGATGCCAACGACCACACCCGGATCACCGGAACGGCCCTGTCCGCACGGGCGCCCGGCCGCCGCCGCGAGTCTCGCTCGGGTGCGCCCGCGACTCGAACCCGGGACAGCACCCGCGGCCGAACCGATCATTCTCGTCGCACCCCTGGAAACAATCGAAGTCAGACGTCCCTGACCGGCCGTCGTTCCGGCATCCACGATGGTCGTCGGCGGAGGACGACTATCGCGGTCCTCGTCGCGGCGCTTGTTCTGGTCGTGGGCATTGCAGGTGTGGCCGTCACACTCCTCGTGGGAAACGAATCCACGGGAATTCCGCGCGTGAGCGATGTCTCGGGGGCTTCCGAAGGGGGCACGATCGTGTTCCGTTGGACGGACCCCGGAGTGGAATCGAGTGACAACTACGTCGTGCAGCTGCGAAGCGGCGAGAAGAGCATCCAGCGCGGCACGGAGTTCGGTGTTGATCCGGGCGGAAGCGGCGCAGTGTGCGTCACCGTCACGGTCAACCGTTCGGGTGCGAGTGGGCAGCCGAGCGCCGAGAAATGCGTCGATCCCGTGGTGAACAGATGACGCGCTGGATTCGAGCCCATCGCTCCCTTCTCGCGGCCGTCCTGAGTTCCACGGTGATAGCGGCACTCGTTGCGACGGTGGCAATCGTCTCCGGCGGTTACCCGGCCCAGCGGCTGGATCTCGGTGACGCGGCAGTGTGGGTGACCAACGAGACCCGCCAGTCGATCGGTCGGGCGAACACTGCCGTGATGGAACTGAACACTGTGGTTGCCGCGGGCAGCGGCAGTCTCGATGTACTGCAGCAGGGGTCAACAGTTCTCGTGGTGGATCGGGGAAACAGCGCTGTCGACATCGTGGATTCGGCGACCGCGGAAATCGCGGGAAGTGTGCCGCTGCCCCCTGACTCCCCGACTGTGCTTCTCGGTGGCGACCGGGCGGTAGTGGAATCGAATGGTGATGTGTGGGTTATGCCGACGACCGAAGTCGACGGCTTCGATGCGCTCTCGACACCTACGGTCTCCTTTGGCGCCGGCACCGTGGTTTCCCTCGACGGTTCAGGTCTGTTGACGGCCTTCACCCCCGCCACCGGAGACCTCGTGCAGGTGGATACCCACACCGGCGTTCCGGTCGGAGAGACCGTTGCCCTCGGAACGGTCGCTCCAAGTACCCCGGGGGCCGGTCCGGTGGCCGAAACCGACCCGGGTGTGGGCGCAACTGATGACGCGTACCAACTGGCCAGCGTGGCGGGCCGCTGGACCCTGCTGAACGCGACCACTGGTCATCTGTTCCTGGCCGGGCGGGAGGAAGACCTGAACAGCGTGTCTGCCGATCTGGTCAATCCAGTGCTTCAGCAGGCCTCCGCGGCCGGGGACCGCGTGCTCGTGGCGGCCGAGTCAGGGCTTCTGCAGGTGCCGCTCGCCGGTGGGTCGTCCGTCTACCTCGTGACCGGACGAAACGCGCCGGCGGCGGCACCGGTATCCGTCGGCTCGTGCTCGTACGCGGCGTGGGCAGACGGAACGGCCTGGCGGGACTGTGGCCGGGACGGCGCCGACGAGGTCACTCTGACGGGCGTCGCGGCCTCTGCTCGGATGGAATTTCGGGTGAATGGCACAGGCGTCCTGCTCAATGACGCCCACAACGGAGCCGCCTGGGCTGTGCAGCAGGACAACGAGCTCATCGACAACTGGGCCGAACTGATTGACACAGAGCAGAGCGAGCAACGGGTCGAGGACAACACCCACGACACTCCGCCCACCTTCGAAGAGGTTCAGGTTGCCCCGGTGGCCATGGACGACGAATTCGGCGCACGACCGGGACGCTCGACCGTGCTGCCGGTGCTGCTCAACGACTACGACGCCAACGACGATGTGCTGATGATCTCCGAACTCAGCCCGGTTGAGGCGGCCCAGGGCCGCCTCGAGCTCATTGCCAACAACCAACAGGTGCAGCTCACTCTTCCCAGCGACGCGACGCCGGATTCCGGCCCGGTCACCTTCACGTATTCGATCACCGACGGCCGGGGCGGCACCGCCTCTGCCACCGTGACGGTGACGCCGCGCGGAGAGGACGAGAACTCACCGCCGGTGCAGACGCGCGCCACCCGGGCAACAGCCGAGGTCTCCGGTCAGGTCACCAGCCACGTACTGGGGGATTGGATGGACCCCGACGGAGATCCGTTCTACCTCGCCTCCGCGACCACGGCCGAGCCCGATCACGTGGGGTTCACGCCGGCGGGCGCCGTTACCTACACGGATTCAGGCGCCAGTGGCGCGGAGAGCCGTAACGTGGCGCTCTCGGTCTCCGACGGTCGCGGCCTCGGCACCGGAACCCTCGCCGTCTTCGTGCGTGCGGCGGGTACGGTGCCGGTCCTGACGGACTCCTTCTCCCTGTTGGCCACCGCAGGGGCTGAGCTCACAGTGCTTCCCCTCGAGCACGCGCGGGGCGGCTCCGGCCCGTTGCGCCTGAGCAGCGTGCCGGCCAAACCCGGTGTCACCATCACGCCGAACTGGGACGACGGCAGTTTCACCTTCTCGAGCAACGAGGTGGGCACCCACTACCTGCAATACGCCGTGACAGATGGCACCCAGACCGCCACCGGACAGGTGCGGGTCGAGGTTGCCGCCGCTGCCGACGTGGACAGCAAGCCGGTGACGGTGCCGCACAGCGCGTTCATCCGTGGCAGCCAGGCCACCCTTGTCGACGTGCTCGCGACCGATTTCGATCCGGCCGGCGGCGTGCTCCTCGTGACCGGAGTGACCGCGCCCGCCGACAGCGGTTTGCGAGTGGAGATACTCGAACAGCGGCTGCTGCGGGTGACGCTCACCCAACCGCTGGCCACGGGGTCCGTATCGTTCGGCTACCGCGTGAGCAATGGGCTCTTCGAAGCCGACGGCAGCGTCACGGTAATCGAGCTGCCCGCGGTGCTGCAAAAGCAGGCGCCGCGGGCACTGCCGGACACCGCCTCGGTGCGTGTGGGCGATGCCATCGACATCCCGGTTCTCGCCAACGACGAGCACCCGGATGGCGACGCGCTCACGCTGGATCCCGTGCTCACCACCGCCCTCCAGCCAGGGGCTGGGCTGCTCTTCACGTCTGGAAATACCCTCCGGTACCTCGCGCCGGACACGGCCGGCAACTACACCGCCGTGTACCGCGTCACGGCGCCGGACGGGCAATTCGCCAACGCCGAGGTGCGCATTCTGGTGCGAGAAGCGGATGCCGCCACCAACACTGCGCCGAAACCCGAGACCGTCACCGCGCGGGTCCTCGCCGGCGGCACGGTTCGTATCCCGATTCCCCTGAACGGGATCGACCCTGACGGCGACTCCGTGCAACTGCTCGGCCAAGAGACGAACCCCGGCAAGGGCGCCGTCACCGGCAACGACTCGGATTCGTTCGAGTACGTGGCCGGCGAGTACTCCGCCGGCACCGACACCTTCACCTACTCCGTCGTCGATGCGCTCGGCGCCCGCGCCACCGGAACGGTTCGGGTCGGAATCAGCGCCCGCCTCGACGGGGCACGCAACCCGATCGCCGCACCAGACGAGGCCTATGTGCGCCCGGGCAAGACGGTGTCCGTCCAGGTGCTCGCCAACGACTCTGACCCCGATGGCGGGGCCCTGAGCCTCGTGGCAGTGGAACAGAGCAATCCCGGAATAGACTCGGGCTCGGCCATGATCGCCGACCTCGTGATCGACGTGACGGCCCCGGACGCCGAGGGTCGGTTCGGTTTCATCTATGAGATCCAGAACGAGCGCGGCGGCACCAGTTCCAACTTCCTCACAGTCGTCGTGAGCACAGACGCTCCACGGTCGGTTCCGATCGCACGCGACACCCGGCTTACCCTCGGCGACATCCTCGATCGCCGCACCGTCGACGTGGACGTACTCGCCCAGGTCTTCTTCGCAGACGGACCCTCGACCGACCTCGACCTCGCCGTGCTGCCCGGATTCACGGAGCGTGCACTCGTCACGGCCGAGCAGCACCTTGAGGTGACGGTGACCGAGCGCAGCCAGATCATCCCGTTCTCAGTCACCCACCCGGACGACGCGGACATCACGTCTTTCGCGTTCGTCTGGGTGCCGGGTTTCAGGGACGCCCTTCCGCAACTGCGCGCATCCGCTCGGGCACTCACGGTGGCGAGCGAATCGACCCTCGCGATCGATATCAACGACTATGTCGTCGCCGTCGGAGGCAAACTCGTTCGCCTCGCCGACACCGGCACCGTGCGGGCCACGCACGCCGACGGGGCACCCCTCGCGACGACCGCCACCACCCTGGCCTTCACGAGTGTCGACCAGTACTACGGTCCGGCTTCGATCTCCTTCGAGGTAACGGACGGCACCAGCGCGAGCGATCCCGACGGGCGCAAGAACACTGTAGTGCTGCCCATCACGGTGACACCGCGCGACAACCAGCCACCAGCCTTTGATGGCGCCGTGATCGACTTCGAGCCGGAACAGACCAAGGTCATCGACTTGACCAAGCTCACGTCCTACCCCTATCCCGATGATCTCGGCGAACTGGCCTTCACTGTCTTGGAGCCCAAGCCGACGGGTTTCACCTGGTCGCTGACGGGTCACGAGCTCTCGCTCACCGCGCAGAATTCCACCCTGAAGGGAACCTCGAGCCCGATCCTGATCGGCGTGCGGGACAGCCTCGCCGGGGGGCAGTCCGGTCGTATCGACATGCGCGTCGTCGCGTCGACTCGCCCGAGGGCGCTTCCGGCAGCGGATGCCGCGATCGCGCCCCGGGGACAGACGACTGTTGTGGACGTGCTTGCCAATGATGAGGCCGCCAACCCGTTCCCCTCGGTTCCGCTGCGTGTGGTGGATGTGCGCGGGCTCGATGGCACAACCGTCCCGCCCGGGGTGAGCATCACGCCGAGCGCCGACTCGAGCCGGCTCAGCATCCGGGTTGCCGCCGATGCCGCGCCCACTGACACCACCCTGCAATACCAGGTGGCGGATGCCACGGGGGATCCGGACCGTTATGCCTGGGGGACCGTGCGCATCTCGGTCCAGGACGTTCCTCAGCCGGTGACCAACCTGAACGTCGCCGGTTTCGGCGATGGTTCCCTGGCCGTGACGTTCAACGCGGGCGCCGCCAACAACTCGGCGATCACCGGGTACGAGATCACCCTGCGCGACGCCGGTTCCGGTGCCGTCGTGGCTACGTCAGTGTGCGAGGCGACCTCCTGTCAGGTGTTCACGAGAGGCAACGGCCGGGGCAACGCCGTGCGCGTGTCGGTGGCAGCCCAGAACGCGAGAGGGGTATCCGTTGCCACCACCCTGCGCGGCGCCGTGTGGTCCGACGTCGTGCCGGCCGCACCGACCGGCCTGGCGGCGCTGCCCCTCGACGGCGGTCTGCGCATCAGCTGGGCGACAGTGGTCTCGGGCGGCGGCGGCACGGCTGTGCGGGGGTACGTCGTGACAGCCAACGGCCAGGCCCAGACCGAGGTGAGCGCCACCGGCGCGCGCTGCGGCGCGGGGCGCTGCAGCCTGGACGTCACGGGACTGACCAATGGCGCGAGCGTGGAGTACACGGTGAGCGCGCGCAACGATTCCCTGCCGGAGCTGTCGAATTGGGCCGAGTCGCGCTCTCAAGGCATTCCCTACGGGCCGCCCGCCGCCGGGGGAATCAGCGCGAGCGGCAGTGATGCGGACGGCACGGTGACGGTCAGTTGGAACGCCTTCGCCGATTCCGGCAGCCCCCTCGACGGGTACTTCGTTCAGCGGCTCGATCGTAACCAGCGGCCGTCCGGTGCCCAGGCCTGCTCAGTGTCCGCGCCGGCGCCCGGCACCGTCGAGGCCCCCGTGGCGGGCGGGATCGTCTCGGAGCAGCAGTCCACCTCAGGCACGACCACCTCCGCGTCCTTCGATGGCTTGGCCGGCGCGAACGGCCGCTACTTCTTCGTGGTCTGGGGCTACAACCGAGCCGGCTGCGTGGCGACCGATGTCGCGTCGGTGAGCCTGCGCGCCGATCCAGCCACTGCCCCGATCGTGCAGGGTGCGATGGGGTGGCGCGGGGACGCGTGGGACTACCAGATCACCGGTGTGAGCGCCGTACCCGGGGCCGATCGGTTCGACATCACCGTCGCCGGTGCCGACGCCCCGGTCGCCTTCGGCGGTGCCGGCTGGCCCAGAGAACTGCTCGGTGGAGCCTTTGGTTCCACTGTTGCCGTGCAGGTTCGAGGCTGCAACCAGTGGGGTGGCTGCGGGCCGTGGTCAGCGCCGACGACCGCGCCGGAGGCATCCGTTTCCCTCGCGGTGGGCGGGGTCGTCTACGACCACGCCCTCGGCCAGTTCTCGTGGACGAGCGACCCGGCCAACAACGGCGCCGCCGTGACCTACACGTGCGAGGTTCGCGACGCCGCCGAAACCGCCACGGCCGCCGATTCTCCCCGCACCTGCACACTCTCCGGCGTTCCACCCGCCGGCACGGTTCGGCTGACGGCCACCGTCAACTCTCACAGCTACGACTACGACAAGTGAACGAAAGAGAGCAGCAATGACTCTGACCATCGAGCAGGCCACTCAGTTTGCCGACGCGTTCGAGCGCCTCGTGCGCGGTGTCGAGCGCGTGGTGCTCGGCAAGAACCACGTGATCCGCCTCGCCTTCACCGCGCTGCTGAGCGAGGGGCATCTGCTGCTCGAAGACGTCCCGGGCACCGGCAAGACGTCGCTCGCCCGCGCCATCGCGCAGAGCGTGCGCGGCACGAGCAACAGGGTGCAGTTCACGCCCGACCTGTTGCCCGGCGATATCACCGGTGTGAGCGTCTACGATCAGCGGCACGGCACCTTCGAATTCCACCGCGGACCGATCTTCGCCAACATTGTGCTCGCCGACGAGATTAACCGTGCGAGCCCGAAGACGCAATCCGCCCTCCTCGAGGTGATGGAGGAGGGGCAGGTCACAACGGATGGCGTCACCCACCAGGTGGGCACGCCCTTCATGGTGATCGCCACGCAGAATCCGATCGAACAGGCCGGAACCTACCGGCTGCCCGAGGCGCAGCTCGACCGCTTCATCATGAAGTCGTCGATCGGCTACCCCGACCATGCGTCGATGATCCGCATCCTGGACGGGGCTGGCCATCGCGCCCACGAGGTGACCGTCGCCCCCGTGCTGTCTGCCGAGACGGTCGTCGAGCTCGCGGCCCTGGCCCGCACGGTTTTTGTGGACGCAAGCATCACCGACTATGTGTCCCGGCTGGTCGACGCCACCCGCACGGCGCCGGAAGTGCGCCTCGGAGTGAGCGTTCGAGGCGCACTCGCGCTGATTCGAACGGCGAAGACACGTGCTGCCGCGAACGGGCGGCACTATGTGATTCCCGACGACGTCAAGGTGCTTGCGGAACCCGTGCTCGCCCACCGCCTGCTGCTCGACCCTGAAAGCGAATTCGACGGCGTCACACCCTCGCAGGTTATTGCGCAGATCGTGGTCGAAACTGCGCCGCCGAGTGAACGGCAGCATACGCCCGACGCTGCTCATGTCTGATACCGTCACGCGCACTCGCGGCGTCGAGTCGTTCGCGCGGAGCGAGGGACGGATGGCCGCTGCTCTCGGCGCGGTGCTGGAGCACTCCAGACTCGCTCGCTCGGGCGTCGCCCGTGCGCTGCGGATCACGGCTTCGGTCGTCACCCCCCTCGGCTGGAGCATGGCAGCGACAGTTCTAGCAGCGTTCCTCGGAGGGTACGTCGGCGGTTGGACAGAGCTCGTGGCCATCGCCTGGGCCGGAGTCGTGTTACTCGGTGCGGCACTCCTGTTCCTGATCGGCCGCGCGCCCTATTCGATCGGGCTGGAGATGAGCGTGCACAGAGTCGTGGTCGGCGAACGAGCCACCGCTATCGTGCGCGTGCACAATTCCTCCCGGCGCCGGTTACCGGGCGTGAGCGTCGAGGTACCCGTCGGTGCCGGGTTGGTGGCCGTCGACATGCCGGGCCTGCGCCGGTCGGCGAGCTTCGTGGATGACCTTGGGGTGCCCACCCGCCGCCGCGGCGTGGTGGTCGTCGGCCCGGTGCGTACAGTCCGCGGCGACCCGATCGGTCTCGTTCGCAAGGAACGCGTGTGGGCCGACCGAACCGAACTCTTCGTGCACCCGCGCACCATCTCGATTCCCAGCATGAGCACGGGACTGATCCGTGATCTCGAGGGCAACCCCACCCGGGACCTCACCACCAATGACGTGTCCTTCAACTCGCTGCGCGAGTATGTTCCCGGCGACGAGCGCCGCAGCATCCACTGGAAGAGCACGGCCAAGACCGGCACCCTCATGGTGCGCCAGTTCGAGGAAACCCGGCGCAGCCACCTGATGGTCGTGTTAAGTCTTCGCACTGGGGATTTCGAAACGGATGACGAATTCGAGTTGGCCGTGAGCGTTGCCGGTTCCCTCGGGGTGCGGGCCATCCGCGACGGTCGCACCGTCTCCGTCGTGGTGAGCGCCCTCACGCCCACCGTCGCGCGGCGTCGGACGCCGGCGCTGCGGTCATTGAACACCGTGACGCGCCCCCGGCTGCTCGACGACCTGAGCACTATAGAACCGGTCGACCACGCGTTGGGCCTCGCCGACTTGGCGGGGTTGGCATCGGACAGCGTGACGGGAATCTCGGTTGCCTTCCTCGTCTGCGGCTCGACTCCGACGTCACGGGAGCTCAGGGCGGCCGCGAGTCGTTTCTCGACCGGGGTGGAGGTCGTTGCTGTCATCTGCGAGCCCGACGCGGCGCCGAGCCTGCGCCGCGTCGGCGAGCTGAGCGTTCTCACCGTCGGCTTTCTTGACGACCTGCAGAAGAGCCTCGCACGATCGAAGGCCGCATGAGCGGTTCAGTGCAGAGCCGACGGGAGGCCAGAACCCGCCCCCGCCCCCGGTTGTCGCTCGGTGCCGGGCACACCGTCGCGCTTCTCTTCGCGACGATCGCGGCATGCGTCACGCTGTGGCCCGTCTACCAGAGCCGCGAATTCATCGTGCTCGTGGGGGCGGCCTTCGCACTCGGTGCCGTGATCGCGGTGGGCGGCGCGCTGTTCCGCTGGCCGGCGTGGCTCGTTATCCTCGTCACCCTTGCGGGGTTCTTGGTCACGGGTGTGCCGCTCGCCGTTCCCGGTCGCGCGGTCGACGGACTCTGGCCGTCAGTACCGGGACTGGTTGACCTGCTGGCAGCAAGTGCCCTGAGTTGGAAGCAGCTCGTCACAATCGTGCTTCCCGTCGGTTCGTACCAGACTTTGCTTGTGCCGGCCCTCATTCTCGTGCTCGCGTCGACCGTGATCGGTCTCTCGACGGCGCTGCGGGCGCGCACTCCCGAACTTGCCGTCATCGCTCCAGGGATGCTTTTCGTGGCGGGCATCGCACTCGGGCCGGCCGTGGACTTCTTTCCCCTCCTCAGCGGGCTGGGCTTCTTCCTCACCGTGCTCGTGTGGCTGCTGTGGATGAGGCACGAGCGCAGGGACTCGGCCCTGCGCCTCGCGGCCGGGGTCCTGGATGCGCCGTCGCGTCCGGCACAGGCTGCGCGCGGCGATTCACTCCACGCGACGGCTCCCGCCGTGCTGAGTGCCACCGCGATTCTCCTGACGGCCGCGTCGATCGGCGCACTGGCAGCCGTTGCCGTGCCGGCGCAGGCGGATCGTGACGTGCTTCGAACCCGGGTGCAGCAGCCCTTCGACCCGCTGGACTACTCCAGCCCCCTCAGCGAATTCCGCAGTTACCTGCAACCGGCCCGTGCCGACGAGCCACTTCTTGAGGTGGAGGGGCTGCCGCGTGGCGGGCGACTGCGTCTTGCGGCTCTCGACACCTATGACGGGATCGTCTACTCCGTGGGCGATTCAGGCACCCGGAGTGTGTCGGGGGCGTTCACCCGCCTGCCGTACCGGCTGGACCAGAGTGTCGTGGCGGGGGAGCAGACCACGCTTTCTGTCACCGTCGAGGGCTATACGGGCGTGTGGGTTCCGGGGTCCGGACAGCTCGAACAGATCGACTTCCGAGGTTCAACCTCCGTCGCTCGCTCGGATTCCTTTTACTACAACGACGCCGGGGCATCCGCTGCGGTGATATCCGGCCTCACCCGCGGCGACCGTTACGTGAGCGAGTCGGTCACTCCGCTGCCCGTCGCCGACCTCGAAGCGCTGCGTCCGGGTTCGGCAGTTCAGCCGCCTCTCGGCCTGGTGCCCGATCGCCTGGTGCAGGCCCTGGACGGATACGCGCGCGGGGACGACGCCCCAGGAGTTCGGCTGCGAGACGCCCTCGACGGGCTGGCGCGCGACGGCTACGTCAGTCACGGAATCGCCTCGGATGAACCGATCAGCCGGTCCGGACATGGCGCCGACCGCATCACGCAGCTGTTCACCGACGTGCCAATGATCGGCGATCAGGAGCAGTACGCGGTTGCGGCGGCTCTGATGGCCCGGCAGATCGGCTTCCCTGCTCGGGTCGTGGTGGGCTTCGCGCCCGACCCGGGCCGTACGGGTGCCGTGCAGGTGACCGGTGCGGACATGTCGGCCTGGATCGAGGTGCAGTCGAGCGAGGGCGCCTGGGTCACGATCGACCCGACACCGATACGTCGAGACATACCGCGGAACCAACCCGACGAGCCCACCATTGTGTCGCGCCCGCAGTCAGTGCTGCCCCCGCCCGCTGTTGATACCCCGCAACAGCGCGACCCCGAGCCGGCGGAACGCACGGTCGAAGAACCGGCCGTTGGGCTGAGCCCACTGCTTGCCTTCCTGCTCGCGGCGGCGACCGTAGCCGGGTGGACGCTGCTCGGACTCGCTGTGGCCCTGTCGCCCTTCCTTTTCGTGGTCGCGGCCAAGGCGCGCCGCCGCCGTCTGCGGCGTACCCGGCCCGACCCTCGTGACAGGATGAGTGGGGGATGGCATGAATTCGTCGATGCGGCGGCCGACAGCGGCATCGAATTGCCGGTGCGCGCGACGCGGTTAGAGCTGGCCGGCACGGTGTCCGGCTCGATCCGTGGCACGCACGCCCACGTCCTCGCCGTGGCCGTGGACCGCGCCCTGTTCTCGCCCGATACGACGTCACGTGCCGATTCTGATGCCGCCTGGGGCGCGGTCGATCACCTCCGTCGTCAGCTCATGGAGGGAAAGAGTCGCTGGGAACGCCTGCGAGCGTTCCTCTCGGTGCGGTCGTTCGGTCGGTATTCTGGAGGCAGACGCACAAAGGAGGGCCAGCGCTCGTGAAGTGTCAGATTTGTGGGGCGATGCTCCCCACGGGAGCCATGTTCTGCGGCGAATGCGGAAGCTCCAGCACCGCGACCCCACTCACTCGCAAGCGTCCCGACCCGCGACCGAGCGACACGACGATCATCGAGCCGCTGCTGCCCCGGCGGCCCGCCGTGATCTCGGTTCCCATCCAGACGGGGCCGCCCGCCGCGCCGCCCGCCGTCTCGGTGCCCGCCGTGCCGATGTCCGCCGTTACGGAGGGCCCGCCCTTCGCGCCGGCCGGTTTTGTGCTGCAATTCAGCACCGGCGAGACTGTCTCCGTTCGTGGGACCGGGCTCATCGGTCGCCGCCCGATGCCGCAACCCGGGGAAACGTTCGACCAGCTGCTGACCGTAGCGGATGTCGGCCTGTCGGTTTCCAAGACGCACCTCGAATTCGGCCAATACGACGGCGAATTCTGGGTGAGTGACCGATTTTCGGGCAATGGCACTGTGCTCCGGCGTCCGAACGAGGGTCCGGTGCGTTGTGAGCCCGGTCGTCGCTACATGGTGGCCCGTCGCTCCCGCATCGAGATCGCCGATCAGTACCTCACGGTGAACTGAGCCACTCCTCCACCGGGATTGCCGCAGGAACGTGCTGCACAGTTCGGCAGACGCCGAACACGGAAGCGCCCCGGCGTGGTGTGCTGGTCGGGTGATTCTCACCGATGAACCCCTCAGCCTGCCGATCAGGGCGGTGCCACCGCCACCGGCGGCCTTTCCATTGCTCGTGACACTCGCGCCACTCGTGGCGGCGGCGGCGATCTGGTTCGTCACGGGCTCGGCCTTTGCGCTGATCTTCGCGGTGCTGAGCCCCGTGATCGCCGTCGCGAGCATGTGTGACACGCGGCGTAGCCAGAGAAAGCGCGGCGCGGCAGAGCGTGCGACATATGACGAGGGCATCCGGGTGCTGCGGTCGAGCGTGACCGAACGCCATGACCTGCTGCGCAGAACGCTCAGAACGCGCACCCCGTCGGTCAAGACAATCCTGGCCGAACCGACCGGTGCCGGTCGCTGGCGGGATACCGCGCCGACGGTTATCACCCTGGGTCTCGGATGCGTGCGCAGCGATCTGCGCATCGCTGGCCCCGCCGAGTCGGCTGAGCATCGGGAGCTTCGACTCTGGGCGGGCACCCTGACGGACGCCCCCATCGCCGTGGACGCTCGTGCCGGCGTCGGAATCGTTGGACCGGAAGCGTTGACGAGGGCGCTTGCGCGAGGAATCGTCGTGCAACTGTGCTTCGCATCGCCGCCAACCGATGTCGCGATCCGGAGCGTGCCTGAGAGCTGGGCGTGGAGTGCGGGCCTGCCACATACTCTCAGCGGCCGGTGCGAGGCCATCGTGGTCCGGGAATGCGGGCGGCCTTCTGTCGGTGCCGTCCAGTCACCAGCTCGGCTTGATCATCGCGAAACGAGCACGACCATGACGATCACGACCGCCGAGCGGTTGGAAGACCTTCCCCCGGGGTGCGGCACGGTCGTGCGTGTAGACGGCCCGCATCGCGCCACCGTACTGGCGTCAGCGGTGCACGCGGGCGGGCTTGAATTTCAACCGGAACTCGTGTCGGCCGAGGAGGCTGCCCGCTTCGCCGCCGAGGCCCGGCAACAGGCGCGTGGCGCCGGCCTGCTCGCAAGCGGCCCGTCTCTGCCACGCTCGCTCGCCTTCTCCGAACTGACGTTCCCCGCCGCAGGTGACGCGAGTGGGGGAGCACCCGCCGGGCTCTCGTGCGTGCTCGGGCGTGGTGAGAGCGGGGACGTGCACGTCGACCTCGTGCGGGCGGGACCGCACGCAGTCATAGGCGGCACGACAGGCAGTGGAAAGAGTGAGCTGCTCATCACCTGGGTGACCTCGATCGCCGGCGCGTACTCGCCGGCCCAGGTCACCTTTCTCCTCGTGGATTTCAAAGGCGGCGTCGCCTTCCGACCGTTGTCGGCCCTGCCGCACTGTGTGGGGCTGATCACCGACCTCGACGCCGAGGCGGCGGCCCGAACGCTGGCGAGCCTGTCGGCCGAGCTGCGGTATCGAGAGCGTATCCTGCGGGCTGCGCAAGCCACCGACGTGGCGGACCCGCGAGTGGCCTCAGGGCCAACCCCGCTGCCGCGTCTAGTCATCGTGGTGGACGAGTTCGCCACCATGATCAACGTATTCCCCCAGCTGCATGCGCTCTTCGTCGACGTCGCGGCGCGGGGCCGATCTTTGGGCATGCACCTGATTCTCTGCACCCAACGGCCGGCTGGCGTGGTGCGCGACGCACTACTGGCAAATTGCAGCCTGCGGGTTTCGCTCCGGGTGAACAATGCCGCCGACAGCCAGGCCGTGATCGGAACGGATGCCGCGGCCCAGTTGAGTGCAGAGATCCCCGGGCGCTGCCTGATCGCCGCCGCCTCGGAAGAGCCCCGGCTGTGCCAGGTTGCCACCGCCGAAGAGGTCGACATTCGGGCCGCCAGCGACAGGGCCGAACCGGCGATGACCGGGAGCAGCTCACACGTCAGGCGCCCGTGGCTGGATCCGCTCCCGCCGCTCGTGACGGGCAGCGACCTAGCCGGGATCGATGACGAGAACGGTGACGGCTTATTGCTTGGGCTGCTCGATGAGCCGGAACGGCAACGCTACAGGGTGGCACGTTGGAACCCGGCCACAGACGGTCACCTGCTCGTGGTGGGCGGTGCCCGCTCCGGCAAGTCGACTCTGCTCCAGAGCCTCGCGACTGATACGCGGTGCACTCTCATCCCGGCGGACGTGGAAGGAACGTGGGATGCCCTCGCACGGGCTTGCCGCCGACTCGAGTCCGTCGGCCCGGTCGTGGGCGACCCCGTGCCCGCGCAACCGCGTGTCCTCCTGCTCGACGACCTGGATGCGGTCTGTGCGCGCTGGGATCCCGAGCATCGCATGGACGCCCTGGACATGCTCACCACCCTGCTGCGCGACGGCCCCGCGGCACAGCTGTTCGTCGTCGTGTGCGTCCAACGCCTTGTCGGGGCTCTGCAACACCTCACCGCCACCTGCGAGAACGTGCTGATTCTGCGTGTGCCGAACGCGGCGGAGCACCAGGCGGCGGGTGGCACCGCTGCCCAGTTCGATGCCACACTGCCACCCGGCGGCGGCCGCTGGCGGGGGCTGCGCGTGCAACTACTCTGCCCGGACGTCAGGGCTGCGGTGCCCACAAGGCAAGCGCCGCCCGCGGCGGGTCCGGAACCGCTGCATCCGCTGTTGGTGGTCACCCGTGCGTCTGCCGGAGCCGCCGCGCGGTGGCGCTCGGCCGGCGGGGGCAACAACCAGATCGTCGATCTCACCGGAAAACCGGTGCTCTCCGGTGGAGAACGGCTGGAGGTAACGGCTGGCGGCGGCGCCGTCATCGTCCTGGGGGACGCCGAGGCCTGGCAGACTCAGTGGGCCGTTCTGGCCGCCCTGCGCACGCGGGCCACGCTCGTGTTCGAGGGCAGCAGCCTCGCAGACTTTCGGGTCGTTTCACGTCGCAGGGAACTGCCCCCTCCTCTTGCGCCTGGTCGGGGGCACGTGTGGGCCCTGCACCCGGACGGCACGGTCACCCGGGCTTCGCTGCCGGGCGGGCCGGTCGTCTGAGCTAGGTCAGGACGTCCGCCACCGCCCGATGTTCGAGGCCGTGCGCGCTCGCCACCGGGGCGCTCACGAGCATGCCCGCGTGCGTATTGAGCCCCTCGGCCAGTGGAGCATTCGAGCGCAGCGCGTCCCTCCAGCCGAGGGTCGCGATGGATCGAACGTAGGGGAGCGTCGCGTTTGTCAACGCGTACGTGGAGGTGTTGGGAACGGCTCCGGGCATGTTCGCAACGCAGTAGAACAGCGACTGGTGCACGGTGAAGGTGGGGTCGGCGTGGGTCGTCGGACGGGAGTCGGCGAAACATCCGCCTTGGTCAACCGCGATGTCCACGAGCACGCTGCCGGCTCGCATGCGCGAAACCAGGTCGTTGCTCACGAGTTTGGGCGCGCGGGCCCCGGGGATGAGCACCGAACCGATCACCATATCGGCTTCCATCACGGCCTTGGCGATTTCGAAACTGTTCGAGGCGATCGTCTTCACCCGGCCGAAGTACAGGGCATCGAGCTCGCGCAGGCGAAACAGGTTGGTGTCCAGCACGGTCACGTCGGCACCGAGTCCGAGGGAGACCTGCATGGCGGCCGTGCCGGCGACCCCGCCGCCGAGAATCGTGATCCTGGCCGGGTGGGTGCCCGGAACGCCGGGTACGAGCAGGCCGGGACCGCCGTTTGGCTTGAGCATGACGTTGGCGCCCACGATGGGAGCGAGTCGGCCCGCGACCTCGCTCATGGGAGCGAGCAACGGGAGTGCCCGGGACGGAAGCTGCACTGTCTCGTAGGCGATCGCGGTGACGCCGGCCGCGAGCAGGGCGTGGGTGAGTTCGGGTTCCGCGGCCAGGTGCAGGTAGGTGAAGAGCACGAGGTCGGAGCGAAAGTAGGAATACTCGCTCTGCACAGGTTCCTTCACCTTGAGCAGCAGGTCGGCCGCGGCCCAGGTGCTCGCGGCGTCCGGCATGATCGTGGCACCCGCGGCAATGTAGGCCTCGTCGGGGATCGTCGATCCGACTCCGGCGCCGGCCTGGATGAGTACCTCGTGTCCGTTCGAGATGAGTTCGTGCACGCCGGCGGGTGTGATGGCCACCCGAAACTCGTTGTTCTTGACCTCGGTGGGAATCGCGACCTTCATGGTGCTCCTTGTGGGCCCGGCATCGCCGTGGAACAACGCTGTTCCTGCCTATGACAAGGCTAGCCCTGCCGCCGGTATTCTCGGAGTATGAGGTCGTTCCACGTTCTGGTCAACGCGGCCGCTGGCGGCTCCTCAACCCGCCAGGCCGGGGCCTCGGTCGTGAGGCTGCTGCGGGAGGCGGGCGCCGATGCGGTGCTCAGCGTCACGGAAAGCGCCGCCAACGCGTGCCGGTTGGCTGCGCACGCCGCCCGGCTGAATGCCGTGATCGTGGCCGTCGGCGGCGATGGCACTGTCGGGTCCCTCGCGGGCATGGTCGTTCGCGAAGGAGGCACGCTCGGTCTCGTTCCGATCGGCCGCGGCAACGACTTCGCCCGCCAGTTGGGGGTGCCGTCCGGTGTGCCAGAGGTCGTGCGTGTGCTTCTGGACGGTCAGGTGAAGCCTGTCGACGTGATCGACGTCAACGGGCAGATCGTGGTCGGCAGCGTCTACGCGGGAATCGACTCACTCACATCCGAGCTCGTGAACAGGGCGCACTGGCTTCCGTCGAGACTGCAGTACCCGTTTGCGGCCATCCGCGCCATCGCGACTCATCGATCGACGCGGTACTGGATCTGTGTCGACGGGGTCGATCGCGTTGTCGAAGCCCACACCGTCGTCGTGGCCAATTCGGGATATTACGGTTCCGGCATGCACGTTGCGCCCACGGCTCGGGCCGACGACGGGCTGCTCAACGTGGTGATCATCGGGGAAGCCGGGCGACTACGGCTGCTGAAGGCTTTGCGCATGGCCTATGACGGGTCGCACGTCACCCTCGACGAGGTTACAGAGGCCACCGGGCGGGAGATCACGATCGCGTCGGTGGGAGCGCTCGCCGCCTATGCCGACGGCGATCGGATCGGCGCGCTACCCGTGACCGCGCGCATGCTCGCGGGGCCCTCAAGGTGCTCGTTCCCTAACGCCGTGCGTGTAGGGCTCGGGCTGCCTACGTGTAGCTCGGGCGGATCGAGCCCACCGGCTGGCCGCCACCGGTGACGACGAGGCCGAGTTCGGGGAGCAGAGCGTCGACATCCGCTCGGGCGATCGCGCCGGCGTCGGCGAGGAGGCTCAGGGCCACGATGGCGGCGGCTCGCAGGTTGCCGTCGAGGATCTTGAGGGCCACGGTCACGCCGTTCTCGGCCGAGGCCACCATGATGCCTTCGGCGCCGCCCTTCATGAAGAGGCCGAGCCTGTCGATCACGATGCTGTCGGACAGACCGGGGCCGGCGATGACCCAGCCGTTTTCGCGCACGGCCTCGGCGAGGAAGCCGGCCTCGCGGTAGATGGCGAACGGGGAGTTCGACTTGGACGTGGCGATGCGGGCGATGCCGCGAGCCAGCCCGGTGAGCGAGAGCGCGTGCACAGGGGCGCCGCAGCCGTCGATCCCCGAGGCTGTGGGGCGTTCACCGGTGAAGCGCTCGACGACGTCGAGGATACGCTTCTGCAGCGGATGCTCAGGCTCAAGGTAGCCCGTGAGAGCCCAGCCGTTCTGCACGCACGCTACGAGCATTGCGGCGTGCTTTCCTGAGCACTCCATGTTCACCTGGGACTTGCCGGCGCCGAGACGCACGAGCGCGTCGCGGGAGGCCGAGTCGATCGGCCAGGCGGTCGGGCAGCCCAGGGCGGCCTCCGTGATGCCGGCCCGCGCGAGCAGCCCGCGCACGAGGTCGGTGTGCTTCTGGGTGCCGCTGTGACTCGCGGTGGCGATCGCCGCGTCCTCGCCGCGCAGGGTCACGCCGCTCGACATGACGGCGATGGCCTGGAACGGCTTCATGGCCGAACGCGGAAAGATGGGGGTTTCGATGTCGCCGAGCGCACGGAGCACCTCGCCGTTGGCGCCGAGCACCACGGCAGACCCGGAGTGGCGGGATTCGATGAAGCCGCTGCGTTCGACGACAGCGAGCTCGACCGCATCGGTCGTGGTGAAGGTTTCTGACACGGTCGTGCTCCCTGTGATTATCAATGCGTACTCCGTGGTGCGTGCTCGGCACATGTGGTCGCGCCGCGGTTGTGGCCAGGAACTACAGTGCTGCCATGGCGTCGTCGATGACCGAGAGGGCGTCCGCGATGAGCGCGTCGGTCAGCGCGAGGCTCGGTAGGAAACGCAGCACGTTGCCGTAGGTGCCCGCGGTGAGCAGCAGGACGCCGTGTGCGGCGGCGTAGGCCGAAATGGCGGAGACAGCGGCGGCGTTCGGTACCTTCGTGGTGGCACCGGTGCCAGACGCCACGAGCTCGATCGCGATCATCGCCCCGCGGCCGCGGATTTCTCCGATGATGTCGTACTTGTTCTTCAAGGTGGTGAGGGCCGAGATCAGGCTCTCGCCGATGCGCAAGCCCTCGGCGAGCAGGTTGTTTGCCTCGATTGCTTCGAACACGGCGACGGCAGCCGCACACGAGACCGGGTTTCCACCGAAGGTGCCGCCGAGGCCGCCGGGCTGGGAGGCGTCCAGAATTTCAGCGCGGCCGGTGACGGCGGCGAGTGGGAAACCGCCCGCGATTCCCTTGGCCGAGAGCACGAGGTCGGGGATCCAGCCGAAGTGCTCGCTCGCGAAGTACTTTCCGGTGCGGCCCATGCCGCTCTGAATTTCGTCGGCGATCATGACGACGCCGTTCTCGGTGCACCAGACCTGCAGGGCGGGCAGGAAGCCGTCGGCCGGCACCATGAAGCCACCCTCGCCCTGGATGGGCTCGACCACGAGGCAGGCCAGGTCTGACGCGCCGATGACCTTCTCGAGGTACGCGATGGTGCGAGCCGCGGCATCCGCTCCACTGAGGCCGTCGTGATACGGGTACGAGCTCGGAGCGTGGTACACATCGCTCGCGAGGGGGCCGTAGCCGGTGGCGTAGGGGGCGGCCTTGTAGTTCATGGCCATGGTCAGCACGGTGCGGCCGTGGTAGGCGTGGTCGAGCACGGCGACGGCACGGCGGCCGGTGTACTTGCGGGCGATCTTCACGCCGTTCTCCACGGCCTCTGCACCGGAGTTGATGAGGACCGACTTCTTGGGGAAGTCACCGGGGGTGTGCTCGGCGAGGAGTTCGGCGACGCGCACGTACTCCTCGTACGGGGTCACGGTGAAGAGGGTGTGAATGAATTCCTCGGTCTGTGCCACGGCGGCGGCGACGACGCTCGACTGCGTGTGCCCGATTGTGGTCACGCCGATGCCGGCTCCGAGGTCGATGAACTGGTTGCCGTCGACGTCGACGACGATCGCCCCGTTCGCCTTCGCAATGTAGACGGGCAGCATGGAGTTGACGCCGCTCGACACCACGGCCAGACGTCGCGCATGCAGCTCGGCCGACTTCGGACCGGGAATCGCGGTCACGATCTTGCGCTCCTGGGGAACGGTGTAGGCGGGCGAAACGGAGGCAGGCGTAAGGATGTCAGTCATGATGCTTCCACTTTACCGACCGAGTGTGGGCTGCACCTGAGTTCGGCTGCAAGAATCTTGTAGAGGCAAGGGAGAAGCATGAACGGAGTGCACGATTATGCGGTGCGGGTCGACTGGACCGGCAACCGTGGCACCGGAACGAGCCACTACAAGGCCTATGGGCGCGAGCATGTGATTTCGCCGGCGGGGCGGGCATCCGCTGAGAAGGAACCGATCAGGGGTTCGTCGGACCCGACATTCCACGGCGACAATGACCGCTGGAATCCCGAGGAGCTGCTGCTCGCGGCGCTCAGCCAGTGCCACCTCTTGTCGTACCTGCACGTGGCCGCCCGCAACGGGGTCACCGTGACGGCCTACACGGATGCTCCGATCGGCACCATGAAACAGGTCGCCGGGGGTGGTGGCCACTTCACCTCGGTCACGCTGCGACCGCGCGTGACGATCGCTGACCCTGACCAGGTCGATTTCGCGCAGTCACTGCACGCCGAGGCCGCCCGCGAATGTTTCATCGCGTCGTCCGTCAACTTTCCCGTGGGACACGAGCCCGTCACTGTCGCGGGCTGACGGCACGCTCGGTGGTTGGTCACAGTCGCAGCAGGGTGCGGCCTTCGGCAGCTCGGGGATGGGGAACGCGCCGTGGTTTCGCCCCTTTCGCTGGTCGAGGAACGCCGTCTACGGCGTGTCTCGAGACCCGGTGAGCCGAGTCTCGAGAGTCGGGTCGCGCGGTCTCGATCGGTCCTTCGTCGCGCCTCGACCAGCGGGTCCCGCGCGCCGCTGATCCACTCCGGCGCAAAAGGCCGCACTAGCTAGAGATGCTCGCTCCTCGACCGGGGGGAGGGGCGGCTTGTCGCGATCAATGGGCGCGTCAGGACGCCGCGACCCGCCAGAGGCTAAGACGTGAGCTCGGCGAGGTCTTTGAGGCGGGCGAGGGCCAGCAGCCACAGTTCCGTGAACATCGAGGCGAGTTCGTCGAGACTATCCACGTTCACCGTGACCCTCGTGCCGGAGTTGATCTCTGTGAACGAGTAGAGCTCGTGCGTTCCGGTAATGGCCCGGGCAATCTCGCTCGTGGTGTCGTCGACGCCGTCGAGCACCTGGCCGACGTACTCCAGCGAGACGAATTCACCTGGGCGGTTGTCGACAACCGTGGCGATCATGCCCCCGACGGAACCCGTGCTATCGAGACCGACGAAGCGGATCGTGTCGCCCACCTCCCACGTGCCCTCAAAGTGCGAATCCGAGTTGGAATCGGAGTTGAACGCTCCTGTCCACTCGCGATACGTGGTCTCGTCGAGCATCGTTGCCCACACGTGGCGGGCCGGGGCGTCGACGTCTACAGTGAAGTGCAGCTTCTTCATGGTGCTGTTCTACTCCTGGATCGTGCCAGCGGCCAGTGCAGATCTGAACGAAAGCGCCCCGCCTCGAGTCGCCCGATTGGGCGACTCGAGGCGGGGCTTGGCGCCTACTACGCGGTCGGGTACGCAGCCACCAGGGCCGCGAGGGCCTCTTCGATCACAGTGGCGGCGTCGTCGATCAGCTCGTCGGAGATGACGACCGACGGCATGATGCGCAGCACGGAGTCCCAGCTGCCGGCGTCGAGCACGATCACTCCGTTGCTGGTCGCGTGTTTGATCACCGCCGTGAGTGCCTCGGGGTAGGGCTTCTTCGTGCCGGGGTGCACCAGCTCCACACCGAACATCGCGCCCTTGCCGCGAACATCTCCGACCACGGAATACTTTTCTGCCCAGCCGCCGATGCGCGCCTGCAGCGTCTTTTCCACCCGCTGTGCTTCGGCGAGGAGGTTGTCGCGCTCGATCAGGTTGAACACGGCGAGGGCCGCGGCAGTCGACACCGGGTTGCCGCCGAAGGTGCCGCCGACGCCGCCGGGCTGCACGGAATCCATGATGTCGGCGCGGCCGGTGACGGCGGCGAGCGGGAAGCCGCCGGCGATGCCCTTAGCCGTGGTTACCAAGTCGGGAACAACGTCGTGGTGTTCGATCGAGTACCAGACGCCAGTGCGGGCGATACCCGCCTGGATCTCGTCGGCGACGAACACGATGCCGTTCTCGGTGCAGAATTCGCGCAGGCGCGCGAAGTAGCCGGGTGCGGGAATGACGATGCCGCCATCGCCCTGGATCGGCTCGACAAAGAACGCGGCGATCTCGGTGGCGCCGATGTGAGTCGTAATGTAATCGATCGTCTTCTCGGCGGCCTCGAGGCCTGAGAGCCCATCGTGGTAAGGGTAGCTCGTGGGCACGCTGTAGATCTCGCCCGGGAACGGTCCCATCCCGGCGCGTTCCGGCCACGGCCGGTAGGTCATGGCCATGGTGAGGTTGGTGCGACCGTGGAACGCGTGGTCGAGGGCCACGATGGCGCGACGGCCGGTGAACTTGCGGGCGATCTTCACCGCGTTCTCCACGGCCTCTGCGCCGGTGTTCACGAGGATCGAGCGCTTCTCAAAGTCGCCGGGGGTGATCTCGGCGAGCTTTTCGGCGACCTTCACGTAGTTTTCGTACGGGGTGACGGTGAAGAGCGTGTGCGTGAGCTTGGCGGCCTGAGCGGATGCCGCGGCGGCGACATCCGGGTGGGCGTGGCCGACTGTCGTGACACCGATGCCGCAGCCGAGGTCGATGATCTGATTGCCATCGACGTCGACGAGTATCGCGCCGGCGCCGTGATCCATGTAGATGTTGGCGAGTGTTCCGGCGCCGCGGGCGACGGTTCGCTCCCGGCGCTTCTGGAGCTCAACCGACCGGGGGCCGGGAAGAGCGGTGACGAGTTTGCGTTGCTGGGGGACCGAATAGGAGGCAGTCATCTCTCCAGCCTATGACCGTCGGCTGAGTCCGATGACCGTGCGCTACACCCGTTCGCGGGGAAAGACCTTGTCGGCGAGCCGATGCAGGGTGCCGGCCGGCGGGGATTCGTTGTAGGTCTTGGCCAGCTCCTGACCAGAGAGTCCGTGAATGGCTGCCATGATCTCATCCGTTGCCTGTCGGCGGGCCTTGCCCGAGTCGGCGGAGCCGTGGCCGCTCAGATCGAGCGGTTCCCCGAATGCCACGGTGAACTTACGGATGCGTGGGCGTTTGGAGCCCACCGGCATGATCTCCTGAGTGCCGATGAGGCCCACGGGTACCACGACAGCACCCGTGGTGAGAGCGAGCCAGGCCACACCCGTGCGACCCCGATACAGGCGACCGTCGAGCGAGCGGGTGCCCTCGGGGTAGATGGCAAAGGCGCTCTCGGCTTCGAGGATGCCCCGGCCCGCGTCGAGCGCGACCTGCGCGGCCTGCCCGGCCCCGCGTTCCACGCCCACGGCCCCAATCGAGGTGAAGAATGTGCGCGACACCCAACCCTTAAAGCCGGTGCCCGTGAAATAGGTTGATTTGGCGAGGAACTGCACGTGCCGCGGCGACATCAGCGGAATGACGATGCTGTCGATGAACGACAGGTGGTTGCTCGCGAAGATGACCGGACCGGTCTTGGGAACGTTCTCGCGCCCGGTGAGCGTCGGCCGAAAGACCAATCGCGCGATCGGCGCCATGATCCCGTAGCCGAGAAAGTACACAAATCCGGGACGTTTGGTTCGCTGGGGGGAGACGACTGCAGCGTCGTCCTGGGGTTCTTCATCGGCACCGGTCACTGGTCGACCATACTCTGCCCGGCACCTGCACCTAGCATGGAGGCGTGCGCAGAGTAATTATCCTCGGGTCCACCGGTTCCATCGGTACGCAGGCCCTCGACGTGATCAAGGCCAATCCGACCAGGTTTGAGGTGGTCGGCCTGTCTGCCGGACGCAACCGTGAACTGCTTGATCAACAGGCGGCTGACTTCCACGTTGATGACACCGCGCTCGGTGCCGACGAGGCCGAGCAACTGGTGCGCGACGTCGACGCCGATGTCGTGCTCAACGGCATCACCGGCTCGGTCGGCCTCGGCCCGACCCTCGCGGCGCTCAAGGCCGGGCGCACCCTCGCCCTGGCCAACAAGGAGTCACTCATCGTGGGCGGCGACCTCGTGAAGAACCTGGCGGCACCCGGGCAGATCGTGCCGGTCGACTCGGAGCACTCCGCGATCGCCCAGGCGCTGCGATCCGGTACAGCGGATGAGGTGCGGCGCCTTGTGCTCACGGCATCCGGCGGTCCGTTCCGCGGGCGCACTCGTGAGCAGCTCACCGCGGTGACGCCCAGGGAAGCGCTCAACCATCCCACCTGGGACATGGGCCTCGTGATCACTACCAACTCGGCGACGCTCGTGAACAAGGGGCTCGAGATCATCGAGGCGCACCTGCTCTTCGACGTGCCGTACGACCGCATCGACGTGGTCGTGCACCCGCAGTCGCTCGTGCATTCCATGGTGGAATTCATCGACGGATCGACAATCGCCCAGGCCTCACCACCGGACATGCGCCTCCCCATCTCGCTGGGCCTGGACTGGCCGAACCGGGTGGCCTCGGTAGGCACGCCGATGGACTGGTCGGTGGCCCACACCTGGACCTTCGAGCCCCTCGACGACTCGGCATTCCCCGCCGTTGACCTCGCCAAACGCGTGGGACGCGCCGGCGGCAGCTACCCGGCCGTCTTCAACGCCGCGAACGAGCAGGCGGTCGCGGCATTCCACGCCGGACAGATCGGCTTCCTCGCCATCGTCGACACGGTGTTGCGTGTGGTGGAATCCCACGAGCAAGACGGTCCACTCACCCGCGAATCACTCGCGAGCGCTGAGACCTGGGCGCGCGCCGCTGCCGACAAGATCATCGCGGGGTAGGGCGCGAGTCACATCCGGTAGCTGTCGGCGGTCGTAAACAGAGCCTCTGGCCACGGAGTCGCGGAAGCTCCGAGCATCTGCTCCGTCTCGGCGGAGTCAATCACGAACGGCATCCGGAACTGGTAACTCGACGCCCAAATCTCGCGCATCATCGGGTTGAGCGCCCCCACTCCCCGCAGCATCCACTGCGGGTAGGCGGCGATCGTTCCGCGGGTGCCGTCATGCTCGTTGAGCTGCGCAGCGATCTCATCGCGGCTGAAGGTGGCGCTTGGCACATGCCAGACGCGTCCCCACGCATCCGGGTAGTCGGCGGCCAGAATCAGGGTCGACACGATGTCGGGCAGGTAGCTCCAGCTGTGCGCGACGCCCGGTTTGCCCACCACGTGTGCCGACTTCGACCGAAGGATGGCGTGGAAGTACGTGTCGCCGAGGTGTGCGGTGCCGGCCACGCCAGGCCCGAAATAGTCGCTCGCGCGCACCTCGACCGCTCGGATATCGCCGCGATCGTTCGCAGCACGCAGCTTCGCCCAGCCGTCGCGGCGAATCATGCCCTTCTTCTCCGTCGTCAGCTCGGGGGAACGCTCCGTCATGGGTCGGGTCGGGGGCCCGTAGGGATAGAGGTTTCCCATTACGACGAGACCGGCGCCCGAAACGGATGCCGCGTGCATCGCCGCGTCGAAAATTGGCGGCCACTGCGCGGCCCAGTCCGTATACGGCGGATTCGTGCACAGAAATATCGTGTCGGCGCCGAAGGCCGCCCTGGCGAAGGCCTCCGGGTCACTCGCGTTGAACACGAGGGAGGTGGCCCCGGCTGCCGGCGAACCCGACCGTGTTGCGATCGTGACGGTATCGCCGCGAGAGGCGAGGCGTTCTGCCAGGGGACGGCCGATATGGCCGGCTCCTACCACGAGGTGCTGGGTCACTGGTTCCTTTCACGACGGTGAGGGGGCGTGCCGTCAGTGTGCCCGGTCTTCGCTGTGAGCGCTAGTCGTCGCAGTCTTTCCCCTTGCAATCCTTGTTTTGATTGTCTTTGGCGTCTTCCTCGGCCTGCTTGGCGTCTTCAGCCGCCTGCTTGGCGTCAGCGTCGGCTTGCGCGGCCTCTGCTTCCGCCAGGTCCCGGGCAGCGGACGCCGCCTGGGCTTCGGCGGCATCGATTGCGGTCGACAAATCGGCCGATACCAGGTTGATTGCCGCCTGAATCTCGGCGGATCGCTCCGGTGCCACCTGGCCCGATGCGGCTGCCGTGCGGAGGTTGGCCTCGGCGTGCGAGAGTTCTGATCGTGCCTGGACCAGGTCACCGGCGGCGGCCGCCTCGGTCACCCCGAGCACGTCTGCCTGCAACTGCTCGGCGGTGGTCGGCTCCAGTGCCGGGGGCTTGCCGGCGCATCCCGCGAGCAGGAGCGCGGTCATCGCGCAGGCGGCGACGGCGACGGCCAGGCGTGAGCAGATGCGCATCATGGGTTCACACTTTCCTGGAGCTGCTGCAGATGTGTGCCGAGGGTGCCGTCCACGGCGGGGTATGTGGGGGGAACAGCCTCCGGCGCGCTCGGCCGGTTGAGCAGCACGATCGCGAGCACGATAAGGGACGCGGCAATGACAACGGATGCCAGGAGTGCCCGCTTTGCCCGTGGCGTGCGCCCCCGGCGTTCGGGTTGCTCCTGCGGCCCCAGACCCCCGAGGGGCAGAACCGTCGTGGCCTCGTCGCCCGTCACCCGCGGTGCTGCTCCGGCCACGGTGGGCTCGGCGAGTGCGTCGGTGGGCATCAGCCGGGTGGCGGCATCCGCTTGCTCGGGAAGCAGCGCCGTTGCGAGGGCGGTTTCGGCGGCCAGATCAACGAGCAGCGCGGCGGTCGGCACGGCTTCGCCAGCGTTTTCCGCCACCAGGGTGCGCAGAACGACCGCGGCCGCCGACGCGGTGGGGCGGTCTGCGGGCTCGCGGCTGGTCATGGCCGTCAGCAGGCCAGACCAGCCCTCGCTCACGGCGGCGGGAATTTCGGGCTGGCGCTGCAGCCGGGCCATCGCCGATTCGATGGCGGTTCCGGGGTAGGCGCGCTCGCCGGTGAGGCACTCCAGCAGCACGAGACCGAGCGAGTAGACATCCGTCGGCGGTCCGAGCGCGGTGCCGAGGGCCTGTTCCGGGCTGAGATAACTCGCGGTGCCGAGGGTTGCCCCGGTGGCGGTGAGCCGGGTTTCATCGAGCAGCCGGGCGATACCGAAGTCGGCGAGCTTGGCGTGCATGGCTCGGCCGGGGAATCCGGAGGGTGAGAGCAGCACATTTGCGGGTTTGATGTCCCGGTGAATGATGCCTTTCTCGTGCACGTAGTGCAGCGCCTCCGCGAGGTCTGCACCCATGTCGGCGAGGTCACGCGTGTCGATCGGGCCCTCGGCGAGGCGGGTGCGCAGATCGGCTCCGTCCACGAACTCCATCACGATGAATGTGCGCGGCATGCCGTTGACCTGGGCGGATCCGGCATCGAAGAGCGTCACGAGCCCGAAGTGGTTGAGGCTCGCGAGCAGGGCGATCTCTCCGCTCTGCCGCTCGGGGTCCGCGGTGTCCATGCTGTCGGAGCGAAAGAGTTTGACGGCCACGGTTCGGCCGAGCGACATGTCGGTGGCCTGGTAGACCGACGCCATGCCCCCGGTGCCCACGAGGCGGTCGAGGCGGAAGCGGTCGGCGAGGAGCAGGCCAAGCGGACCGACGGTGTGTTGCGTAGACAGGTGAACCCCCAGTGACTGCCATTAAGCAAACCATACGAGCAGGGAAGCGGCGAGACGCGCAGTAAACGACCAGCCGCTTTGCAGCTTGGGACAGTTATTCTACTACAGTGGAACCTGTACTGCTCTTCATACTCGGCGTAGCCATCATCGTCGTCGGCCTCGCGCTGTCTATTGGCCTGCACGAAATCGGCCACCTGGTGCCGGCCAAGCTCTTCGGCGTCAAGGTCACGCAGTACATGATCGGCTTCGGACCGACCCTCTGGTCCAAGAAGAAGGGCGAAACCGAGTACGGTTTCAAGGCCCTGCCCCTCGGCGGTTACATCTCCATGATCGGCATGTTTCCGCCGAAGAAGGACGGTGTCGTGCACAGTGCGAGCACCGGATTCTTCGACACGCTCGTGCAGGAGGGCGCTCCCGAGAAAGACGCGACGAGCAAGCGCTCCAACGCGATGTCCACCATGGCGGACGATGCCCGCCAGGCGAGCGCCGACACCATCGGCGAGGGCGAAGACCACCGCGCGTTCTACAGGCTTCCCGTTTACAAGCGCATCATCATCATGCTCGGCGGACCCACGATGAACCTTCTCATCGCCATTGTCATGTTTTCCATTCTGCTGATGGGATTCGGCAGTCCCCAGACGAGCACCACAGTCGGAAGCGTCTCTGCCTGTGCGCTGCCTGCGACAAGTGATCGCCAGACGTGCCAGCCCGGCGACGAGGCCGCGCCCGGCGCAGCGGCCGGACTCCAGCCCGGTGACCGCCTCGTGAGCATCGACGGCACCGCGATCACGAGTTGGAGCCAGTCCACACAGATCATCCGCGAGGCTCCGGGCACGGTACTTCAGCTCGTCGTAGACCGTGACGGTACCGAGCAGAGCCTGACCCTCACACCGAAGCTCACCGAGCGCTTCGTCCTGGGTGCCGACGGCCAGCCGACGACCCAGACCGAGCAGGTCGGCTTCGTCGGAATCGGCGCCGCGAGCGAAATGGTGCGCCAGCCCGCCACCGCTGTGATGCCGGCCGTCGGCGAGACCATCGCCTCCACCGCGGCTATCATCATCCACCTGCCGCAACGTCTCGTCGACGTGGCCAACGCCGCCTTCGGACCGGGCGAGCGCGACCCCAACGGGCCCATGAGCATGGTCGGAGTCGGCCGGGTCGCGGGGGAGATCGCAAGCATCGACACCATCCCGGTCGAGAGCAAGATCGCGAGCATGCTCGGCATCCTCGGTTCGGTCAACATCGCGCTGTTCGTGTTCAACCTGGTGCCGCTGCTGCCGCTTGACGGCGGCCATATCGCCGGCGCGCTCTGGGAAGGCATCCGTCGGGCCTTCTCGAAGTTGTTCAAACGGCCGGAACCGGGCCCCGTCGACATGGCCAAGCTGATGCCGCTTACCCTCGCGGTGGTTGTCCTGCTCGGCGGCATGAGCCTGCTGCTCATGTATGCCGACATCGTGAAGCCCGTCAACCTCTTCGGCTAGCACGTTCGGGTGAATTGGCCACTGCTCGGCATCGGGGTGGTCGCTCTGACCCTGGGCGCACTCGCCTACCGCCGCATGTGGGTCAACTGGATCGCTCCAGTGACCCCCGGGCAGCATGGCTGGCCCTCGCAAGCGTCCCCGCCGGTGCTTTTCGACCCACTATCGTGCCACTCCGGAGAAATCAGCGCCAGGACCCGCCGTCTGAGGGCCTGCCGCGCCGTTGCCGCGCCTCGCTGCCGCTGTAGCTGCCGCGCCACGCGGTAGCGGCGCGCCAGCCCGCGACCTATCGGGACAGCAGCAGCGCCTCACCCTGGCCGCCGCCGCCGCAGAGCGCCACGGCGGCCTTGCCGCCGGCACGGCGGGATAGCTCGAGGGCCGCGTGCAGGGCTACCCGGGCGCCCGAAGCGCCGATCGGGTGTCCGATCGCGATGCCGCCACCGTGAATGTTCACCTTGTCCTCGGAGACCCCGAGTTCCTTCGACGACTGCACCACAACGGATGCGAAAGCCTCGTTGATCTCGACGACGTCGAGATCCGCGGCGGTCCAGCCCTGCTTCGTGAGCGCGCTCGCAATGGCGTTCGCCGGCTGGGAGTGCAGAGAGTTGTCGGGACCGGCCACCTGGCCTGAGGCCTCGATCACGGCGAGCCAGCTGAGACCGTGCTCTTCGGCCCAGGCGCGGCTGGTGACCACGATGGCGCTCGCGCCGTCGCTCAGTGGCGCCGCGTTGCCGGCGGTGATGTTGCCGTCTTTCGAGAATGCGGGACGAAGTTTGCCAAGAGTGTCGGTGGTGCTCTCCGCCCGCACTCCCTCATCGGTTGTCAGCATGAGAGGGTCGCCCTTGCGCTGCGGCACGCTCAAGGGGGTGATCTCGCCCTCGAAGATTCCGGCGGCAACTGCGGCGGCCGTTCGCTGGTGCGATTTGGCGGCCACATCGTCCTGCTCGAGGCGGTTCAAGCCGAGTTTTTCGTTGGCGAGTTCGGTTGAGAGCCCCATCGAGAGACCGTCGAAGGCATCTGTCAGCCCGTCGTGCGCGGCGTGGTCGAGCGCGGAAACCGTGCCATATGCCCAGCCCTGGCGTGACCCGGCAAGAATGTGCGGTGCCCGTGACATCGATTCCTGGCCGCCGGCGATCACGACATCCGCTTCACCGAGACGGATCAAACGGGCCGCGTCAATGATTGCGGCGAGACCGGAGAGGCACACCTTGTTGAGCGTCATAGCCGGAACGTTCCATGGAATGCCCGCGGCTATCGAACTCTGGCGGGCTGGGTTCTGGCCGCAGCCAGCCTGAAGCACCTGCCCCATGAGGACGAAGTCGACCTGTTCCGGGGCCACGCCGGCGCGTTCGAGGGCGCCCGCAATCGCAGCGGCACCCAGCTCCACGGCGGTGAGTGAGGAAAGCTGGCCGTTTACGCGGCCCTGAGGGGTGCGCGATCCGGCAAGAATAACGACGTCTGGTGCGGTCATAAGGACTCCTTCGTCTGCGGCTGTCCTTCGACAGTAGCGGTCGTCCGTGTCACCGTCCTGACGCGCCATTGAACGTGCGGCCATCTTGGGGCCGCGCGTTCAGGTGAACTGCGGCCCCGGCGCGTAAGCTAACGGCGTGGCTGCAATCAATTTGGGAATGCCCAAAATACCCGAGATACTCGCTCCGAGACGCAAGTCCCGGCAGATCAAAGTCGGCAAGGTGCTCGTCGGCGGCGACGCCCGCGTGAGCGTTCAGTCGATGACGACGACCCAGACGACGAACATAAACGGCACTCTCCAGCAGATCGCCGAGCTCACGGCGAGCGGATGCGACATCGTGCGTGTGGCCGTGCCCACCCGCGACGACGCCGAGGTGTTGTCGATCATCGCGAAGAAGAGCCAGATTCCGGTCATCGCCGACATCCACTTCCAGCCCAACTACGTGTACGCCGCGATCGACGCCGGCTGCGCCGCTGTACGGGTGAACCCGGGCAACATCCGCAAGTTCGACGACCAAGTGGGCAAGATCGCCGCCGCCGCGAAGGCAGCGGGCGTGAGCCTGCGCATCGGCGTGAACGCCGGTTCCCTCGAGCCGAGCCTCATGCAGAAGTACGGCAAGGCCACGGCGGAGGCCCTCGTGGAGAGCGCCGTCTGGGAAGCCAGCCTCTTCGAAGAGCACGACTTCCACGACTTCAAGATCTCGGTCAAGCACAACGACCCCGTCATCATGGTCAAGGCATACCGGCTGCTCGCTGAACGCGGCGATTGGCCCCTTCACCTCGGCGTGACAGAGGCAGGCCCGTCGTTCCAGGGCACCATCAAGAGCGCCACGGCGTTCGGTATCCTGCTCGGCGAAGGAATCGGCGACACCATTCGCGTGTCGCTCAGCGCCCCGCCGGCCGAGGAGATCAAGGTGGGCCTGCAGATCCTGCAGTCACTCAACCTGCGTGAACGCAAGCTCGAGATTGTCTCCTGCCCGAGCTGCGGGCGAGCCCAGGTCGACGTGTACAAGCTCGCCAATGACGTCACCGACGGCCTCGAGGGCATGACAGTGCCGCTGCGTGTCGCCGTGATGGGCTGTGTCGTCAACGGACCCGGCGAGGCCCGCGATGCCGACCTGGGTGTGGCCTCGGGAAACGGCAAGGGGCAGATCTTCGTGCGCGGCGAGGTCATCAAGACCGTGCCGGAGTCCGAAATCGTCGCCACTCTCATCGAGGAGGCCAACCGGCTCGCCGCTGAGATGCCCGCCGCGGAGTCAGGACTCGGCGTCCCCGTCGTCACGGTCGGCTCCAACTAGTCGTTCCCCGGAACCCGGCCGGGCCGGGACGCGCGTAAGGTGGGTCAGTGCCTACACGTTTGTCTAACTACTTCCTCCGTACACTCCGCGAAGATCCCTCCGACGCCGAGGTAACCAGCCACCGTCTCCTCGTGCGTGCCGGGTACATCCGTCGCCAGGCTCCCGGCATCTTCGCCTGGCTGCCCCTCGGGCTGCGGGTGAAGGCAAAGGTCGAGCGGATCGTGCGTGAGGAAATGGCCGCGGCCGGCGCTTTCGAGGTGCACTTCCCTGCCCTGTTACCGCGCGAACCGTACGAGCTCACCGGGCGCTGGGACGAGTACGGCGACGGACTTTTCCGCCTGCAAGACCGCAAGGGCTCCGACATGCTGCTTGCCCCCACCCATGAAGAGGTGTTCACACTGCTGGTGAAAGACCTATACAGCAGCTACAAGGATCTTCCCCTGTCGATCTACCAGATCCAGGACAAGTACCGCGACGAGGCACGCTCCCGCGGCGGGCTGCTTCGCGGCCGTGAATTCACCATGAAAGACGCGTACTCCTTCGACCACACCGACGCCGGGCTCGACGTGAGCTATCAGGCGCAGCGCGACGCGTACGAGCGCATCTTCACCCGCTTCGGCCTCGAATACGTGATCGTGCAAGCGGATGCCGGCGCGATGGGCGGCTCAAAGAGCGAAGAGTTCCTGCACCCCACCCCCGTCGGCGAAGACACGTTCGTGCGCTCGGCCGGCGGGTACGCCGCCAACGTGGAGGCCTTCAAAACCCTCGTGCCGCCGTCCTTCGACTGGGCCGCTCTGCCCGCCGCCGAGGTGTTCGACACTCCAGACACCCCCACCATCCAGACCCTCGTAGACAAGGCGAACAGCGAGCACCCCCGCCCTGACGGCCGCGAGTGGACCGCCGCCGACACGCTCAAGAACGTGGTCCTGGCCCTCGTCTTCCCGGACGGCACCCGCGAGATCGTCGCGATCGGCGTTCCGGGCGACCGCGACGTCGACCTCAAGCGCGTCGAGGTGGCGTTCGCTCCCGCCGAGGTCGAGGCCGCCAACGAGGCGGACTTCGTCAAGAACCCCGGCCTGGTCAAGGGCTACATCGGCCCGTGGAGCGCAGCCGGCGCGGTCCTCGGCGAGAAGTCGGCCACCGGCATCCGCTTCCTGGTCGATCCCCGGATCGTTGCGGGCACCGAATGGATCACCGGCGCGAACGAGTCAGGACGTCACGTCTTCGGCCTCGTGGCCGGGCGTGACTTCGCCGTGGACTCGGTCGTAGAGGCCTCGGACGTGCGCGCCGGAGACCCGGCACCCGACGGCTCCGGGCCCGTGGAGCTCATTCGCGGTATGGAGGTCGGGCACGTCTTCCAGCTCGGTCGTAAGTATGCGGAGGTGCTCGGGCTCAAGGTTCTCGACGAGAACGGCAAGCTCGTCACCGTCACGATGGGTTCCTACGGCATCGGTATCACCCGCATCCTCGCGGTCATCGCCGAACTCAACAACGACGCTAAGGGTCTGATCTGGCCCGAGGCCGTCGCCCCGTTCGACGTTCACGTGATTGCGACCGGACGCGACGAGATCGTCTTCGAGACCTCCGAGCAGGTCGTCGCCGCACTTGAGGCCACCGGCCGCGAAGTGCTCTACGACGACCGCAAAAAGGTGTCGCCCGGAGTGAAATTCGGCGACGCCGAACTGATCGGTGTGCCGTGGATCGTCATCGTGGGCCGTGGAGCAGCCGACGGGATCGTCGAGCTGTGGAACCGCAGCACCGGGGAACGCGAACAGGTTGCCGCGGCAGACGTGGCCGCACACTTCGCCTGAGTCGGGTACCTTTAGAGGTGAGCCCGCTGCGCAGTTTCGCGGCGGCAAGATCTGAATAGAGGAGGCCGGCCATGGACATCGACCTCAGTGTTTTGCGGCAATTGGAGCGCGAGAAAGAGATTCCCTTCGAGGAACTCGTGCAGATTATTGAGCAGGCAATCCTGACGGCCTATCTGAAGCACACCCACCCGGATGAGCCCACGAAGCAGGCAGCCTTGGAAGAGGCGGGAGTACGTGTTGTACTCGACCGCAAGAATGGGCACGTAGACATCTACGTACCCGAGCACGACGAAGAAGACAATGTCATCGGCGAAGCCATCGACAACCCGACCGACTTCGGTCGCATCGCGGCTTTCGCGGCAAAACAGGTCATCAACCAGCGGCTCCGCGATCTTGCGGACGACGCTGTGCTGGGCGAATTCAAGGGACGCGAGGGCGACATCGTCGCCGGGATCATCCAGCAGGGTCCCAACCCGCGCATGATCCACGTCGACCTGGGGTCCATCGAGGCCATCATGCCGCCCGAGGAGCAGGTGCCAAGCGAGACGTACGTGCACGGCGCACGCATCCGCGTGTTCGTCACGGCGGTGGGACGTGGCCTCAAAGGCCCGCAGATCACCGTGTCGCGCACACACCCCTCGCTCGTGCGCAAGCTCTTCGCACTCGAGGTTCCGGAGATTGCGAGCGGCGTCGTGGAGATCGTGTCACTCGCCCGTGAAGCCGGGCACCGCACCAAGATCGCCGTGCGCGCGACCGAACCCGGGGTCAACGCCAAGGGCGCCTGCATCGGCGAGCTCGGCCAGCGCGTTCGCGCTGTCACCGCTGAGTTGAACAACGAAAAGATCGACATCGTCGATTTCTCGCCAGATCTGGCCACGTTTGTGGCCAGCGCGCTGTCGCCAGCCAAGGTGACGAGCGCGTACGTCATTGACGAGTCGATCAAGGCCGTTCGCGCCCTCGTTCCCGACTACCAGCTCTCTCTCGCCATCGGCAAAGAGGGCCAGAATGCACGCCTTGCGGCGAAGCTGACGGGTGCCAAAATCGACATTCAGCCGGATAGCATTCTGGAGGACGCCGAATAGGGGGTACGATGGACTCCGTTAGAACGTGCATTGGATGCCGTTCTCGCGCCTCACGTTCCTCACTCATGAGGATCGTCGCCCGGGAATCAGAAATTGTGGTGGATGAAACCGCTACTCTCCCCGGGAGGGGTGCGTGGTTGCATCCGACCGTCTCGTGCTTCCAAGACGCACAGAGGCGACGCGCTTTCGGGCGTGCCCTTCGCGTGACCAGCCAGCTGGACGCGAAACAACTAGAGAACAGGCTGACTTGGCTTATGGATAACTAATGAGCGGCTCGAAATGAGACCCGTCCGTTATTAACGGCCTGCCCCTTTCCGGGTGCAGGCCCGGAACAGGAGAATTGTGGCTGCGAAACCACGCGTACACGAGATCGCAAGCGAGCTCGGAGTCGACAGCAAGGTTGCCCTTGCAAAATTGAAAGAGATGGGCGAGTTCGTCAAGGGACCGTCCAGTAGCGTCGAGCCCCCGGTTGCCAGGCGGCTTCGTGCTGCCCTGGAAGCCGAGAGCGCGAGCGCCAAGGCCGCTAACCCGGCCGCCGCAGCGGCATCCGCTACGACAACCACAGCCCCGGCTCCCGGCCCGCGCCCGAGCACGGGCATCAAGCCTGGTGCCATGAAGCCTGGCGTCAAGCCTGGTGCGCGGCCTACCCCTGGGCAGCCCGCCGCTCAGCAGGTCGCCACCGCTTCCGAGCCGGCTGAGGCTGCCGAGGCTGCTCCGGTTCCCGTGGCCCCGCTGACCGTAGCGGAGCGTCAGGCGCAGGCGGCAGAGAAGGCCGCCGCAGCAGAAAAGGCAGCCGCAGCCGAGAAGGCAGCGGATGTCACCGAGGCAACCGACGGTACCGTCGCACCCGCCGCGAAGACCACGGGTGGTTCAGCCACTCCGGTCAAGCCGGGCATGCCCCGTCCGGGAGCGGCACGTCCGGGTAACAACCCGTTTGCCAGCAACCAGGGCATGGGCCAGCGTCCCGCCCAGCCGCCGCGTCCGGGTAATAACCCGTTCGCCAGCGCGCAGGGCATGGGCCAGCGTCCAGCCACGCCGACCCCCAGCAACATTCCGCGTCCGGCGGCACCTCGTCCCGGCGCACCCCGCCCCGGCGGACCCGGCCAGGCCGCGCGCCCGACCGGTTTTGGCCAGCGTCCGGGCGCCTTCCAGCGTCCCGGCGGTGCCCCGGGTGGAGCCGGTGGCGCACGCCCCGGCTTCGCTCGCCCGGGTGGAGCACCGGCCGGCGCACCCGGCTTCGGCCCGCCCCGCCCTGCAGGTGGCGGCGCAGGTCGTGGCCGTGGACCCGGCGGTGGAACCGCCGGTGCCTTCGGTCGCGGTGGTGGCAAGAACAAGGCTCGCAAGTCGAAGCGTACGAAGAGGGCCGAGTTCGAACTGCGCGAAGCCCCGTCGCTGGGTGGCGTGAGCGTACCCCGTGGGGACGGCGGAACCGTTGTGCGACTGCGCCGTGGTGCCTCCATCACAGACTTTGCCGACAAGATTGACGCGAGCCCCGGAAACCTCGTCACCGTGCTGTTCCACCTCGGTGAGATGGCTACGGCGACCGAGTCCCTCGATGAGGCCACGTTCGACGTACTGGGTGAAGAGCTCGGCTACAAGATCCAGATGGTCTCTCCTGACGATGAGGATCGCGAGCTCCTGCTCGCCTTCGACATCGACATCGACCAGGAACTCGAAGACGAAACGGACGACCAGCTCGAGATTCGTCCTCCCGTCGTCACGGTCATGGGCCACGTCGATCACGGTAAGACCGCGCTGCTCGATGCGATCCGTAACGCCAAGGTTGCAGCGGGCGAAGCCGGCGGCATCACGCAGCACATCGGTGCGTACCAGGTCGTCACCGAGCACGAGGGCATCGACCGCGCCATCACGTTCATTGATACACCGGGCCACGAGGCGTTCACCGCCATGCGTGCTCGTGGTGCTCAGGTAACTGACATCGCGATCCTCGTTGTCGCAGCGGATGACGGCATCATGCCGCAGACGATTGAGGCGCTCAACCACGCACAGGCCGCCAACGTGCCGATCGTGGTCGCAGTGAACAAGGTAGACAAGCCCGGCGCCAACCCCCAGAAGGTTCGTCAGCAGCTCACCGAGTTCGGCCTCGTCGCCGAAGAATACGGTGGAGACGTCATGTTCGTCGATGTGTCAGCGCGCAACAAGACGGGTATCCAGGAAATTCTGGACGCCGTGCTGCTCGTGGCCGACGCCGGTCTCGACATGCGCGCCAACCCCAACAAGGATGCTCGTGGTGTGGCCATCGAGGCCAAGCTCGACAAGGGCCGCGGTGCGGTTGCAACCGTGCTCATCCAGTCGGGAACGCTGCACGTCGGAGACTCGATCGTCGCCGGAACGGCCTACGGCCGCGTTCGTGCGATGGCCGACGAGAACGGCCAAGCGGTCACCGCAGCAACCCCGTCGCGCGCCGTTCAGGTGCAGGGCCTCTCAAGCGTTCCCCGCGCCGGTGATACCTTCCTCGTCATCGAGGAAGACCGCACCGCGCGTCAGATCGCCGAGAAGCGTGAAGCCGCCGAGCGCAACGCACTGCTGGCCAAGGCCCGCAAGCGCATCAGCCTGGAAGACTTCACCCGTGCACTCGAAGAGGGCAAGGTCGAGTCGCTCAACCTCATCATCAAGGGTGACGTGTCCGGTGCCGTCGAGGCATTGGAGGAGTCGCTCCTCAAGATCGAGGTCGACGATTCCGTTCAGCTGCGGATCATCCACCGTGGTGTCGGTGCGGTCACGGAGAGCGACGTCAACCTCGCCACCGTCGACAACGCCATCATCATCGGGTTCAACGTTCGCCCCGACACGAAGGCACGCGAACGTGCCGCCCGTGAAGGCGTCGACGTGCGCTTCTACTCCGTCATCTACTCCGCCCTCGAGGACATCGAGAATTCCCTCACCGGAATGCTCAAGCCCGAGTACGAAGAGGTCCAGAGTGGTATCGCCGAGATCCGCGAGGTCTTCAGCTCGTCCAAGTTCGGAAACGTCGCTGGTGTCATCGTTCGCTCCGGTACCATCACCCGAAACGCCAAGGCTCGCGTTATCCGCGACGGCGTCGTGGTGGGGGACAACCTGGGCATCGAGTCGCTGCGCCGCTTCAAGGACGATGTCACCGAGGTCCGCACGGACTTCGAGTGTGGTATCGGCCTGGGCAAGTTCAACGACATCCAGATCGGCGACGAGATCGAGACGATCGAAATGAAGGAAAAGCCGCGCGTCTAACTCACGCGGAATAGCTCGATAGCTTCACACTCTGGGTCCTTGCTCGATTGTCCACCGGGCAATCGGGCGAGGACCCGCAGTACTTAAGAACCGCAGCACCAGCAATCGATAAGGGAGTAAGTCATGGCAGATCCGGAACGCGCGAGAAAAATGGCGGACCGCATCAAGGTCATCATCGCCAAGCGCCTTGAACGCGGTCTTCGTGACCCGCGCCTCGGCTTCGTGACGATCACCGACGTGAAGGTGACCGGCGACCTGCAACACGCCTCGGTCTTCTACACTGTCTACGGTTCCATCGAGGAGCGCACCGACAGTGCGGCGGCGCTCAAGGCAGCGACCGGCATGATGCGCAGCGAGGTGGGCAAGAACATCACCGCGCGGCTGACACCGTCGATCGAGTTCATCGCCGACGGGATTCCCGAGAACGCGGCGCTGATCGATGACCTGCTCCGTGAGGCGCACGAACGCGACACTGCGACCGATAACAGCAAGGGCACCGCAACGTACGCCGGCGATGCTGACCCGTACAAGAAGCCGCGTGAGTACGAGGAAGACGACGCCCTCGAAGACGACGCCGAAGCTGCACGGTAGCTCGCGGCGCCGAGCGTCCTCGCGAGGGCGGGTGGATCGTCGGCTGGACTCGTTCCAGGCCACGCACCACCCGCCCTCGCGTCGTTCCTGCTAGCCAGGAAGGGTGTACCCGCCGGACGGAGCGTTGACGGCGAGACCGTCGACGATGAGGCCAGCGAGGGCTCGTTCGCGCTGGGCGGCATCCGGCCAGAGCCCCTCGATTTCCGCAACGGTGACGGGGCGGTGCGTGGACCGGAGTTCGGCCATGATGAGACCGCGAACCTGCCGGTCACTGCCCTCGAATTTCTTCTGCACGACCTTGCGGGGACCGTCGTACGGGGGATAGCCCCTGGCTCGCCACTGGCAGGCGTCACGAATGGGACAGTCGTCGCAACGCGGATTGCGGCTCGTGCACACGACGGCGCCCAGCTCCATCGTGGCGGCGTTGAACACGGCCGCGTCCGCGCGGTCCTGCGGAAGCAGGGCCGCCATCGCATCGAGGTCGCGCGTACGGTTCGGCGGGCCAGCCTCGCCGTTTCCGTCGACCGCGCGGGCGATCACCCGTCGGGTGTTCGTGTCGACGACCGGATGCCGATGGCCATAGGCAAAGGCGGCCACGGCTCTGGCTGTGTAATCGCCGACGCCGGTGAGTGCCAGCAGGGTGTCGACGTCGTCGGGCACTCTGCCCCCGTGGAGGTCGACGATCTGTACTGCGGCCGTGTGCAACCACAGGGCGCGGCGCGGATACCCGAGGCTGGCCCAGGCACGCACGGCCTCGCTCGGCGGCACTGCGGCCAGGTGCGCCGGTGTCGGCCAGCGCTCAAGCCATTCCTCCAACCGGGGGATGACTCGGGCCACGGGGGTCTGCTGCAGCATGAACTCGCTCACCAGCACACCCCAGGCCGAGAAGCCGGCACGGCGCCACGGCAGGTCCCTGGCGTGGCCGCGGAACCACTCGGTGAGGTCGCCGCTCAGGGTGCCGTCGGTGTTGGTCATCATCGTGTTCGTCGTCACCGTGTTGGTCGTCACGGCGAGGGTCGTCAATGTGGGGGCTTCAACGTTCATCGGTTCTAACCTAGGCTCGTTTCATGAGGCTTCCCTCCACACCCCGCGTCGAGTTTCTGCGCTCACTCGCGAATGAAATCCTGCACAACTACGGCCGGGGACGCACGATCGTTGCCGTCGACGGCACGGACGCGACCGGGCGTGCTCGATTTGCCGACGACCTCGGAGCCGTACTGCGCGAAGACGACGAGCGTGCGGTCTTTCGGGCGTCCCTCGACTTCTTCCAGCGTTCCTCCGCGGAGAAGAACCGTTTCGGGCCCGGCTCGGCGGAGCGAGACTATCGCTACGGCTATGACTACTCGGCCCTTCGCAGAGTGCTCCTCGAGCCCTTCCGCATGGACGGCAGCGCGGGCTTCGTCACGGAGCACTTCGATGCCCAGAGGGACACCTGGATCGAACCGACCTGGCTGACCGCACCGGCCGATGCCATCCTCGTGCTCGACGGCAGGTTTGTACACCGCCCTGAGCTTCACGGCCTCTGGTCGTTCAGTGTCTTCCTCGAGAGCGATACCCGCGCGAGCGAGTCGCAGGCCGCAGCCGACCGCCTCTATGTCGCCGATGCGTCGCCACGGGGAAGGGCCGACGCCGTGGTCGACACGACAAATCCCGCGCTACCGAGCCGCGTTTTCTCGGACAGCTGCTAATCCCCGGTCTCTTCGTCGTGGCGGGGCCTTAGCCTGAATCCACCGGTCGACCTCTGATCGGATCCTGATTTCGTTTCGGCGAGCTTTCGGAGTTTCGGGCGTGGTTGTGGTCCGGGTCTCGCGGCCCGGGTGTTCCACTGGTGCTCCTGTTGATGTCGGTGTCGGCTGGTTGGTCAGGTGGGGGCGGGTTGTTGGGGCCGGAAGTTCTTTGTGAACAGGGCCGTCCAGGGTTTCTCCCAAGGCCAGTGTTCGGGCAGGTGCAATGTCACGCGCCGCGCCGAGGTTGAGATTCGTGCGGGGACGCTGACAAGTTTCCGGCGGATCGTTGCGGTGGTCGATCGGCTGAGACCGTTTCCCGCGATCGTCGCGGCGGCGCGGGTGAGGTTAAACGCCATGACGGCCATGACCAGCCAGGCGGCGTTGGCGGTGAATACACCGGAGGGTAGGTGCGCCAGGGCGCTGCTTTTGAGGTCGGAATTCACGAGCTCGATCGCCGCGTGGGCGCGGTGGGTTTTGTCGGCGGTGACGGTGTCGAGGGTGCTGGTGGTGAAAAAGGCGTGGAATCGGTGGGTGTCGAACAGGGTTGGCTGGTCGAGGTTTTTCTTGTTCAGTTCCGGGATCCGCCGCACGGCCAAGCGCCCGGTGATGTGCTCGCTCTTCTTGCGCGAGGTGAACGCGGTGAACGGGACCTCGGCGACTTCGGCGTTACTGATCCATGTTTTGCTGCCTTCGTCATAGATGGCGTTGGTGTATTCAATTGCGGTCCAGGCAGCGCCGGGGATCGTTCCGATCGCTCGTTTGATGGCGGGGTCCATCCGGGCAGTGACCGAAACGTCGGCGCCGGCTTTGAGGGCTGCGCTGATGGAGGCGTGCCCGTAGAACGCTGAGTCGGCACGAAAGAGCACGCGTGCTTTTCCCGCTCCGCGGAGCCGTTTGATCGTGGCGAGGGCGTCACGGATCAGACGGGCCGCGCCGCGCGGTGATCCGCAGGCACCGCGCCGGAGTCGCTGGCCGATGATGATCGGCGCCGATACGTCCGTCTTGACTGTCGCGAGGATCGCGTTGAGGCCGCGCACCCCGGAGTACCCGTAGCCGGAGCCTTCCTTCTGGTGGCCGTGAACTTCGATGATGGTGTCGTCGACGTCGAGGAACATGTAGCCGTCGGTGTCGTGCACGAGCAACGGAGTTTCCGCGGCCAGGCCCCGCACGAAGCGGGAAGCGACGGCGTCGAGCTGCCGGACGTGACCGAACGTGAACGCGCGCAGAAACGACCCCAACGTTGACGGCGCGTAGCAGTTGCTGAAGATTTTCCGCATGCCGCCGTGACGAAGAATGGCGAGGTCGTCGATGGAGTCCGCGCCGGCGACCATGCCGCCGACCAGAGACGTGACTTTCAGACCGGCGTTGGCGCCCTTGTCGGTGGGGACGCTCAGCCACTGATCGGCCAAGGTCGCCAACCCCGCACGGGCGGCTAATTTCATGATCGGGACCAAGCCCGCCGACGACACGAGATTCGGGTCGGTGAATGATGCAGAAACGGCGCGGTTGGTGTGGGAAACTTGCATCTACGAGATGCTCCTCTGGTTGGTAAATCTGAACTCTTGACAAGTCCTAATTTACCTGATCAGATGGGCATTCTCGGTTTAACGCGCCGTCAGATCTCGATCCCGATCGGTGGATTCAGGCTTAGAGAGCAGCGAATCGGGCCAGAACTTGGGCGGGGGTGAGGTGCGTGCCGCTCGCTTCGACTTCGTGCACGAGAGCCGTGAGCAAGGCGTTGATCGGCGCCGGCAGGCCGGCGAGAGCGGCCTCGCGCACGACTGCACCGTTGAGGTAGTCGATCTCGGTGCGCTGCCCGCGGTTGAGGCTCTGCAGTGTGGAGCCGAGGTTGGGCACGCCTCCCATCCGGGCGCGCATGCGCAGGGGCAGGACCTGGCCGGCCCAGAGCGGCAGATGGGAGAACAGGCGCAGGCGTCGGTTGGAGAGCTTCTGCAGCGACCCGAAGCGCACGCCTCGCTTCACGGCACTCTGCACGGTCTCGCGCATGCTGGCCGTCAGTACGCGTCGGAGCGGCGCGCTGCCGACGACATCCTGAACGCTCAGACCCGTGATCGCGGGCAGGGCGTTGAGCATGTTGACCACGAGCTTTGTCCACTGCGCGCCAACGAAATTATCCAGTGAGCGGGTGTGAAGCGCTGGGCCGAGAATGGCCTGCCAACGCAGGGTCGTGCCGTCGACGGCACCCGTGCCGCGCCCCAGATAGCTCGGGGCGACGGTGGTTACCGTCACGTGCCCCGGTTCCGTGTAATTCGCGGCCACAATCACGAGCAGTCCGAAGCAGTCAGAGTTGGGGAGGATCCGTTCGGCGGTGCGCACTCCGTCGAGGCCGTTCTGCACGACGATCACGGGGCATCCGTTGAGCAACTCGGCATTGTCGGTAATGGCCCGCTCGGCGTCCTGGGCCTTGGTGCACACGAGCGCCAGCTCCGGAGTCTCCGTGAGTCGTTCGAGGGCGCGCGGATGCGCGTGTGAATCACCGAAACCGCCCGTCAAACGGATGCCGTCGGCCCGTATCGCGGAGAGCGCGGCACCTCTGGCGGTCACGGTGACGTCATGTCCCGCGCCCTCAAGCAGGGTCGCGAAGAGCCCGCCCAGGGCGCCCGCGCCGATCACCGCTATCCTCACGGCTCACATACTACGGCCCGAGACGCTGGCCCGAGACCCACGGTCGGCGCTGGTAAACTCGAAAGGTGACCAGCGGCCTTCTCCTCATTGACAAGGCGCAGGGCTGGACCAGCCATGACGCCGTAGCCCGAACGCGCCGACTTGCCGGTACGCGCAAGGTCGGCCATGCCGGCACCCTCGATCCGATGGCGACGGGCCTGCTCGTGCTCGGCGTCAACAGCTCCACCCGGCTGCTCACATTCGTGGTCGGCCTCGACAAGGAATATCTGGCCACGATCCGCCTGGGCGCCGCAACGACCACTGATGACGCTGAGGGTGAGGAAATCACCCGCTCCCCGGCCGAGGCCGTTGCCGCCATCCATGCGGAGGCGATCGCGGCGGGCATCGCCGCCCTGACCGGCGATATCAGTCAGCAGCCCAGCGCCGTGAGCGCCATCAAGGTCGACGGCAAGCGTGCCTACGCCAGGGTTCGTGCGGGCGAAGACGTGCAACTGGCCGAGCGGCCCGTCACGGTGAGTTCCTTCGAGCTTCTCTCGAGCACGTCGGTCGACGGTTTCCTCGACCTTGACGTTCGCGTCACCTGCGGGTCCGGTACGTACATTCGCGCCCTGGCACGCGACCTCGGCGCAGGACTCGGCGTGGGCGCCCACCTCACTCGCCTGCGTCGCACGCGCATCGGCCCGTTTCGCATTGAAGACGCGTGCCTGCTCGACGATCTGGATGTGGCCACCGCCATCATCTCTCCCACGGATGCCGCCACTCGCGTGCTCGACCGGCTCGACCTCAGCGCGCAGCAGGCCATCGATCTCGGTCACGGGAAGCGCATCGCGGTCACTGTGGTGCCGGGTCACAGCGGCCCCATCGCCGCCATCGCCCCGGACGGACGCCTCGTGGGACTCGTCGAGGTGCGGGGCACGACGGCCAAGTCCATCCTCAATTTTCCGGCGGACGAGCCCGCCGTTCCTGCAACGCCCGTCACGCCCGCCGACGCTTCGGGGGAGTCGGCATGATCGAGTGGCTCACCTGGCTGCAACTGGCCGTCGCCGTACCGGCCGGGCTGCTCTGCGTGGCCCTCGGCCTGGCCGGCCGCAAGCCGAGCGACCTCACGATGGGAGCAACGGCGCTCGTCGAGTTGCTCCTGCTCGTGCAGCTCGTGACCGCGATAGTCGCGCCGCTCGTGGGCAACGAGCCCACCGGAAGCGTGCTCGAGTTCTACACCTACCTGATCAGCGCCATCCTCCTTCCGGTCGCCGCGGGGTTCTGGGCTCTCATCGAGCGCAGCCGCTGGAGCACGGTTATTCTGGGCGTCGCCTGCCTGTCCGTCGCCGTAATGCTTTATCGCATGCTGCAGATCTGGACGGTGCAGGGGCTATGAGCCGGGCCGCGAACCGGTATCTGAAGCGGTGTCGGCGCGGCGCGGAAACTGCGATAATTACCAAGCGATGACAGAACAGCAGACCGAATCGACGGCCCGAACCAGACGAGTGACCGGCATCGGGCGACTCCTGATTGCCGTCTACGGGCTGCTCGCCCTCGCCGCTACCGGCCGTTCATTCGTGCAGATCGTGGAGACCTTCGACGACGCGCCGCTCTCGTACTCGCTGTCTGCCGCGGCCGCCGTCGTCTACATCGTGGCGACCATCGCGCTGACCCAGCGCAGCGCGGCCTGGTACCGCGTGGCCTGGATCACGATCAGCTTCGAACTTCTCGGCGTGCTCGTGGTGGGTGCGCTCAGCCTGCTCTATCCGGAGCTCTTCCAGCACAAGACTGTGTGGTCGGTGTTTGGCCGCGGCTACGGATTCGTGCCTCTTGTGCTGCCGATCCTCGGCATGTGGTGGCTCTCGAGGCACCCCGTTCGTGCCGCTAGCCGCGAGAGTGCCTCGTGAAGACCCTCTACGGCGTCGCGTCAGTGCCGGCCGAATGGCCCGCCTCCGCGGTGTGCATCGGCAAATTCGACGGGGTGCACGCCGGGCACCGCGCCGTCATAGGCGGGCTGAAGACCCTCGCCCAGGAGCACGGCCTGGCGGCGGTCGTCGTGACCTTCGATCGGCATCCGCTCGCGTTGCTGGCCCCGGAGGCGTGCCCCGAAGCGCTCGTGAGCACCGAGCAGAAGCTCGGACTCCTGGCCGACACCGGGGTGGACGCCACCGTCGTGCTCGAGTTCACGCGAGCGCTCGCAGCCCTGCCCCCCGAGGAATTCGTCGACAGCATTCTCGTGCGCGCCCTGCGCACCCGATTCGTGCTGGTCGGGCGAGATTTTCGCTTCGGTGCCGGCGGTGCAGGCGACGTCGATCTGCTGCGACGCCTCGGTCTGAAGTTCGGCTTCGACGTGCGCCTGATCGACGATGTCAAACCCCACCACGATCGTCGAGTGTCGTCGACCTGGATTCGAGACCTGCTGAGGAGCGGTGACGTGCAAACAGCAACAGACCTACTCGGGCACGTGCCCACAGTGCGCGGACTTGTGGTGCACGGCGCCGCCCGCGGCCGCGAACTCGGCTTTCCGACGGCGAATCTGGCAGCGGATGCCGAGGGCTTCACCCCCGCGGACGGGGTCTACGCCGGGTGGCTGACCGACGCCGGAATCCGGTATCCGGCCGCCATCTCCGTGGGCAACAACCCGACCTTCGAGGGGATCGAGAGGCGCCAGGTCGAGGCCTACGTGCTGGATGAGACCGACCTCGACCTCTACGACCATGTCGTCGATGTGGCCTTCGTCGAGCGGATTCGCGGCATGGTGGCATATTCGGGCATCGAGCCGCTGATCGAGCAGATCCGTGACGATGTGCAGCGCGTGCGCGGCATCCTGACCGATCCGCAGCGAACCGTTTAGCGTCCACCGAGAGACCAACCGACCGGTTACCCCAGTTCGGGGGTGAGTGTGGCGTTCTCCACCGGCATGGAGGCGGCTCCATGGTCGGGTGCGTAGAGTGGGGCGTGGCCAGGGGGGCAGGGGTCACGCTTCTGTGTCGCCCGGACGGGCAAGACCGAGGATCACAGGGGTAGTGACCATGAACGACGATTACGACGCAACGCCCGGACGGGCTCGACGGCTCGGGGGAGCCCTCGGAGCATTCTTCGGGCTGATCACGATGAGCTCGGTTGCCGCCCTGCTCGTGACGGTCGCCGTCACACCCGCACTGGCTCTTTCCGGCATGACGGCCACGAACACCATCAACATGTTCGAGAACCTGCCCAGCTATCTCGCCCTCCAACAGCTCTCCCAGAAGAGCAATATCTATGCCCGCCAGGCCGACGGAACTCCCGTGCTGATGGCCTCGTTCTACGAGCAGAATCGCGTTGAGGTGGCAACTGACGCCATCAGCCCCTTCGTCAAGGACGCCGTCGTCTCCAGTGAGGACCCGCGCTTTCTCGAGCACGGTGGCATCGACCTGCAGGGGACCGTAAATGGAGCGATCACCACCTTCGCCGGCGGCGACACGCGAGGCGGGTCCTCCATCACCCAGCAGTATGTGAAGAACGTTCTCGTACAGAAATGCGAGGCGATGGCCGACGCCGAAGAAAGCGGCACCTGCTACGCGAGCGCCATCGAGATCTCGGCCAATCGTAAGCTGAAGGAAATGCGAATGGCTATCGGAATGGAGAAGGAATACTCCAAGGACGACATCCTGCGCGGGTACCTCAACATCACGGGGTTCGGTGGCACCGTCTACGGCATCGAGGCCGCAGCAAACTACTACTACGCCACGAGCGCAGCCGGCCTGACCCTGCCGCAGGCCGCAAGCCTCGTCGCCATCGTGAACAACCCGGTGCGGTATCAGCTCGACCGCCCGGCGAGTGAAACGAATGGCGCAGCTAACGGCTACGCCGACAATAAGGAGCGCCGCGACTACATCCTCGGCGAGATGCTCCAGTACGAGAAGATCACCCTCGCCGACCACGACGCCGCGGTCGCCGCCCCGATCGAGCCGGTCATCACGCCGCCGAGCACGGGCTGTCAGACCGCCGGAGACAACGCCTTCTTCTGCGACTATGTCACGCACATACTCAAGTCTGATCCAACGTTCGGCGAGGACGAGGACGCCCGCATGGCGAACTTCCGTCTCGGCGGCTACAACGTGTACACGAGCCTCGACCTTGAACTGCAGGCGGCTGCCGTCGACACGATGAACCGGAACGTGCCCAAGACCTATTCACGCGGCAACATCGGTGCCGTCATCTCGAGCGTGCAGGTCGGCACCGGTCGCGTGCTCGCCATGACGCAGAACAAGGACTACAGCCAGGATCCCGAGGTGCAGGCGACCGGCGCCAACTACACAGGTATCAACTACAACACCGACTTCGACGAGGGCGGATCCCTCGGATTCCAGCCGGGATCGACGTACAAGGTGTTCACCCTCGCGGAATGGCTCAGTGAGGGCCATGCACTCGGGGAGCGGGTTGATTCGGCGCGAAAGGCCAACTGGGGCAACTTTCGGGACAGCTGCCTCGGCACCCAGAATTACGACCGTCAGGACTTCAACCCGCGTAACGACGCGAACGAGCCCGGCACGAACTACACAGCGCTCGAGTCCACCAGGAGATCGATCAACACCGGCTTCATTGGTATGGCCAAGCAGCTCGACCTCTGCGGTATCAAGGAGACGGCTGAGGCCTTCGGTGTGCACCGTGCCGACGGCGCTCTCTTGGGCCAGAACGCCGCGGCCGTGATCGGAACGAATGAGATCGCCCCCCTCACGATGGCCGTGGCCTTCGCCGGCATCGCCAACAACGGTGTGACCTGCAGCGCCGTCGCGATTGACCAGATCATCGGAGCCGACGGGGCCGAGCTTCCGGTTCCGCAGTCGGCCTGTGAGACCTCGGTCGAGCCGTTCGTCGCGGCCGGAATGACCTATGCCATGCAGCAGGTCATGACAGCCGGTACGGCCAATGAGTCCTATCGCAACACCTCGCCGCGCGTTCCGATGATCGGCAAGACCGGAACCACCGACTCCGGCGCCGACACCTGGATGACCGGCGCGAGCAGCAAGGTTGCCACCGTGGCCGGCGTCGTGAGCGTGACGGGAAAGCTGAGCCAGCGCAGACTGGAGTTCGCCAGCGGCGATGTGCAGACCGCGCGGCACCGGATGTGGCCCGACGTGATGAGTGTCGCCAACGCGAAGTACGGCGGTGACGGCTTTGCGGAGGCCACATCGGCTGTGATCAACGGCGTTCCGGTGTCGGTTCCCGACGTGCGCGGCATGCAGCTCGCCCAGGCCCAGTCCACTATCGAGGGTGCCGGATTCGGCTTTGCCGACGGCGGCGTCACTGACTCCGACATGCCTGTGGGCACGGTGGTTCGGTCGGATCCGACCGGCAGCAGCTTCCGGGGCACCACGATTACCGTCTTTACGAGCAGCGGAACCCCGGAAGTGGTGGAAGAGCCGAGCCCTGCCCCCGAAGATCCGCCGGCGGATGACGGGGGTGGCGTCGTGCCGGAGGTGCCGCCCACCGAGCGTGGCCGGCGAGGCTGACGGCCAGCACCCGCGGGCGACTACTCTGGCACAAGGCGATTGAATGAGGAGCGGCATGGCACAGCAGGAACGGGCGATCGAAACGCGCGCCGCAATCATCAGGGGAGCCGCGGCGGCCTTTCAGGAACGCGGCTACGGCAGCACTTCCCTCGCCCAGGTCAGTGCCGCAGCCGGCGTCACCAAGGGCGCGCTGTACTTTCACTTCGATTCCAAGGAAGCACTCGCGATCGCCATCATCGAGGCGCAGCACGAGGCATCCGCTGCAATCGGTCGCACGCTCCTCGACGAGAACGTGCCGGGACTGCGCGCCATCCTCATCATGTCCCTCGAGCTCGCCCGCCAGCTGCACCAGGACCCAATCGTCAGTGCCGGCGTGCGCCTCACCATTGAGGCTGCGAACTTTGAGACGCCCGTTGCTGGCCCTTACCTCGACTGGATGGCCGCTTGCGAGGAGTATCTGCGCCGCGGGATCGCCGAGGGCGACATCTCGCCCTCCATCGACGTGTGTGCGATGGGCCACTTCATCATCTCCGCCTTCACCGGCGTGCAGGTTGTCTCCGACGTGCTTACCGGGCGGGACGACATCGAAGACCGCCTGATTGAGATGTGGGCCGTCATCATGCCCTCCCTCGTTCCGGCCGACCGGTGGGACGAGTTGAAAGACCTGCCGACCCGTATCCGCCAGGAACGCGCCGCGGCGTGAGGATCTCTCCCCGCAGAGTGCGGGTATGAGCGCGGCCCGGAGCCTCGTCTTTGGTCGAGGTCTGGCGCTTGTGGGCATTCTGCTCGTGGCCGCGAACATGCGCACCGCAGTCGCGGCGCTCTCGCCGATTGCGACTCGAATCGACGCGGACATCCCGCTGGACGTCGTGACCCTCGGCGTGCTCGGCATGCTACCGCCGGTCTGCTTCGCTGTTTTTGGCATCTTTGCGCCCGTGTTCGCCCGCAGTCTCGGGCTCGAACGGCTGCTGGTCGTCGCCCTCCTCGCCCTCCTCGTCGGACACCTGGCTCGAGGATTGTCGGTGTCCCTTACCGGCCTGTTGCTGGGAAGTGCGATCACCTTTGCCGGACTCGGCATCGGAAACGTGCTCCTGCCGCCCCTCGTCAAGAAGTATTTCCCCGACCGGGTCGGACTGATGACCTCGTTGTACGTTCTCGTGGTGTCGTTGAGTGCGCTAATTCCGCCGCTCGTCGCCGTACCCGTAGCGGATGCCTTCGGCTGGCGGATGTCGCTCGGCATGTGGATGGTGCTGTCCCTGCTCGCCCTCGTGCCGTGGATCACCATGATCGTGCGCCATCGCACGGAAAAACTGCCGAATCCTGTGGTGGAGGAGGCCGACTCGGCCGTGCTCGGTCGCATCTGGGGATCATCCATCGCTTGGGCCATCGCGCTCGTCTTCGCCATGAGTTCGCTCAATGCCTATGCCTTCTTCGCCTGGCTGCCGCAACTGCTCATCGATACGGCGGGGGTGAGCGCCGCCCAGGCGGGCACTCTGCTGGCCGTCTACGCCGGCATGGGGATTCCGTGCGCGCTCGTGATCCCCGTGCTCACGGCCCGCATGAAGAACGTTGGCGTGCTGATCTACGTGGGGGTCGCCCTCTTCATCGCCGGTGACCTGGGACTGCTGCTGGCGCCGGGCACGCTTACGTGGCTCTGGGTGGTCTGTGCCGGGCTCGGGCCGCTCTTCTTCCCCCTCGCTCTCGTGCTGATCAACCTGCGCACCCGCACGCACACGGGCTCGGTGGCGCTCAGCGGATTCGTTCAGAGCATCGGCTACACGATCGGCGCCTTCGGCCCACTCGTTTTCGGTTTGCTGCACGAGGCGAGCGGTGGCTGGACCTGGCCGTTGCTGTTCCTGCTCGCCACGGCGTGTGCCGTGCCGATTGCTGCCGCGGTAATCTCCCGCCCGCATATGCTCGAGGACGATCTGAACCGGCCCCGTTAGTCGGCTGGCCGGCTTAGGCTTCTGGCACGAGCGACGCGCGGTGCACCAGGGCCGCCGCCCCGATGAGCGGGCCGTCGCCCGAGAGGGCTGACGGCACGACGCGTACCCGCCGGGCGTAGTCGAACTCGGTGCGAAGCGCGATTGACGCGCGCGCGAAAGAGAAGAGATCTGGTGTGACCTGGGCGAATCCGCCACCGATGGTGACGATATCGAGGTCGAGCAGCGTCGTGGCGGATGCAATGGCCTGCCCGAGTGCCCGACCACTGCGTGCGATCGCCCGCGCGGCCACGGGGTCGCCGGCGGAATACGCCGCGCCGAGGTCTTCACCGCTGTGCCCGGTCCAGCCTTGGGCGCGCGCCCAAGCCACCGTGCGGGGACCCGATGCCACGGCCTCGAGGCAGCCGGTGCCGCCGCAGGCGCAGGGATCGTCGAAGCCGCCGACCTCTATGTGGCCGATGTGCCCGGCATTGCCGGTGGGCCCGCTGACAGTGTTACCGCCCAGGATGAGTCCGCCCCCGACGCCCGTCGACACGACCATGCCCATCACGTTGTCGAATCCGCGCGCCGCCCCCACCCAGTGTTCGGCAAGCGTGATGCACAGCCCGTCCATGCGCAGGCGTACCGGTACTCCTGGCATGAGGGAGTGCACGAGGTCCCTCAGGGGAAAACCCCGCCAGACCGGAAGGTTGAGCGGCGAGACCGCGCCGTCCAGCAGGCTGATCGGGCCTGCGCAGCCGATGCCGACACCGAGCAGCACGGATTCGTACGGCAGGGCGGCGAGGGTGAGCGCCACCACCTGGGTGACCGCATCGGCGAGATTGGCGCTCGTCGCGAGCGGTCCAGTGCCGGCCCGATGGCGGGAATTCGGTACGACCACACCGAGGGTGTCGACGAGGGCGGCTTCGACCTTGGTCCCGCCGATATCGATGGCGAGCACTGGAGTCAGTGGTGGGTTGCGCATGCTGAGAGCCTAGGCTGTGCCCACAGGCTCATCAGGTGCTCATGTGAGCAATATCTACAACACCTGTTGTTTCAGTGCGTGCGGCAATCTAGGCTGGAATTCCACGCGGAACCCGGAAGGCACGCACACATGAGTGACATCGATGAGCTACTTTCCATTCGGGCGGCCGAGCTCTACTACGAGGAAAACCAGACCCAGGACGAAATCGGTGTCATCCTGCGGATCACCCGGTGGAAGGTCGGCCGTCTTCTCGCCCAGGCAAAGGCAAACGGATTCATTCGGATCGAGATCGTGCACCCGCGGGCCCGCCGGCTGCCCATCGAGCGGCGTCTGCGCGAGGCCACCAGCCTGACCGACGTCATCGTCGTATCGTCTGCCGGTGTGTCGAGCGACGAAGAGTTGCAGTCCCGAACGGCCCAGGCCGCGGCGGACTATCTCACCGGCCTGCGACCGATTCCGCGGACCCTCGGTATCAGTTGGGGACGCACCCTCCACGACGTGTCCGTGAACCTCAAGCCAGGATGGGCTCCTGGCGTCAACGTCGTGCAGATCAACGGCGGTGTCAGCCTCAATCAGCGCACCGGAACGGCGGCGGCCACCGCGGTTACGATCGCCCAGAAGGCCAACGGTTCAGCCACGCTTCTGCCGAGCCCCGCCATATTCGAACGTCGGGAAACCAAGCGTGCCATCGAGGCGGACCGCACGGTGGCCGCCGTTCTCGACCTCGGCGCAAACGCCTCCGCCTACCTGTACAGCGCCGGTCAGGCCGACGAGAACTCCGCTCTTGTAGACAGCGGCTACCTCACCGTCGACCAGATCACTGAGCTCGTGCGAAAGGGAGCCGTCGGCGACATCGTCGGTCGGTACATCGACAAGAACGGCCGGATCGTCGATCGCGACCTCGACGAGCGTACGGTCGGTATTCAGCTCGAGCAGCTGCGGCGTGCCCGCACGGCGATCGCGGTCATCTCCGGACGAGCAAAACATGAAATCGCCCGCGCCGTCGTTGGCAGCGGCCTGTGCACGGTCCTCGTGACGGACGAGGACACGGCCCACGCCCTTCTCGGCGACCACGACTAGGTGCAACGCCCCCTGATTTCACCTGCCCACGATCTTTACAGTTAGGACAACTCATGACGGAAAGTAACCTGGTGCCCGCCGAGCTGGCACGCAGAGCGCACTCGCTGATCGGTGGCGAGACAACCGACGCGAACCTGCGCCGGTACCTGCACGGAATTCCCGGAATCGATGCCGTCGGCCTCGAAGCGCGGGCGGCCGACCTCGGCAGTCGCTCCATCAAGACAAGCTCAAAAAGATGGGCCATCGACACGATCATCGGACTGATCGACCTCACGACCCTCGAGGGCGCCGATACCCCAGGCAAGGTGCGTTCCCTTGTCAGCAAAGCCCTGATCCCCGACCCCGGAGACCCCGGTTGCCCCCGCGTTGCCGCGGTCTGCGTCTACGGCGACATGGTGGGCACGGCCGTTGCTGCCCTCGGTTCCGCCCACGCCGCCGGCACCTCGGAGGGCGTTCAGGTCGCCGCCGTCGCGACGGCCTTTCCGAGCGGCCGCGCTTCGCTCGCGATCAAGCTGCTCGACGTCGTGGATGCGGTGGCTTCCGGCGCCGACGAAATCGACATGGTCATCGACCGTGGCGCTTTCCTGTCCGGTCGATTCGGCCAGGTCTACGACGAGATCGTCGCCGTGAAAGACGCCTGTCGGCGCCCCAACGGCACGTCCGCGCACCTCAAGGTGATTTTGGAGACCGGGGAGCTGAACACGTACGACAACGTGCGTCGCGCCAGCTGGCTCGCCATCCTCGCCGGGGGAGACTTCATCAAAACATCCACCGGCAAGGTCGCGCCCGCCGCCACACTTCCGGTGACCCTGTCGATGCTCGAAGTCGTGCGCGACTGGCACCGACTCACGGGCGAAAAGATCGGCGTGAAGCCGGCAGGCGGTATCCGCACCTCCAAGGACGCGATCAAGTACCTCGTGACCGTGGCCGAGACGGTCGGCGAGGAATGGCTCCAGCCCCACCTGTTCAGATTCGGCGCTTCGAGCCTGCTGAACGACGTGCTGCTTCAGCGCCAGAAGATGACGACCGGGCACTACTCCGGCCCCGACTACGTGACGATTGACTAAGGACCATCCGATGAGCTTTCTCAACTACGCCCCCGCACCGGAATCCACGGCACTCCTCAACCTGAAGAGCGACTACGGTCTCTTCATCGATGGGGACTTCACACCCGGACGCGGCACCCCGTTCCAGACGATTTCGCCAGCCACCGAAAAGCAGATCGCCATGATCTCCTCGGCCAATGCAGCGGATGTCGACCTTGCCGTTGCCGCCGCGCGCCGCGCGTATGACCGTACCTGGTCGCGCCTCTCCGGCAGCGACCGTGGCAAGTACCTCTTCCGCATCGCTCGCCTCGTGCAGGAGCGCGCCCGAGAACTCGCCGTAGCGGAGAGTCTGGACAACGGCAAGCCGATCAAGGAAAGCCGCGATGTCGACGTGCCCCTCGTCGCCGCCTGGTTCTTCTACTACGCCGGCTGGGCCGACAAACTCGATCACGCCGGAGTCGGACCGAACCCCGCGGCACTCGGAGTCGCCGCCCAGGTGATCCCGTGGAACTTTCCCCTGCTCATGCTCGCGTGGAAGATCGCACCGGCCCTCGCTGCAGGCAACACCGTGGTGCTCAAGCCTGCCGAAACCACGTCGCTCACGGCAATGTTGTTCGCCGAGATCCTGCAACAGGCCGACCTGCCCGCCGGTGTCGTCAACATCATTACGGGAGCGGGGGACACGGGCCAGGCCCTCGTGAACCACCCTGACGTCAACAAGGTCGCCTTCACAGGGTCGACCGCGGTCGGCAGGGCCATCGCCCGGTCGCTGGCCGGCACCGACAAGAAGCTCACCCTCGAGCTCGGCGGCAAGGGAGCGAACATCGTTTTCGACGATGCCCCCATCGATCAGGCCGTCGAGGGGATTATCCGTGGCGTGTTCTTCAACCAGGGGCACGTGTGCTGCGCCGGAAGCCGTCTCCTCGTACAGGAGAGCATCCACGACGAGGTCATCGACCGGCTCAAGACACGCCTTCAGACGCTGCGCCTCGGCGACCCGCTCGACAAGAACACCGACATCGGCGCCATCAACAGTGCCGAGCAGCTCGCTCGCATCCGCGAGCTGTCCGACATCGGTGAGCAGGAGGGTGCCGAGCGGTGGAGCCCCGACTGCGCCATTCCTGAGAACGGCTTCTGGTTCGCGCCCACAATCTTCACCAACGTGTCGACGAGCCACCGCATCGCCCGCGACGAGGTCTTCGGCCCCGTGCTGTCGGTGCTCACGTTCCGCACGCCGGCCGAGGCGATTGCCAAGGCCAACAACACGCCTCACGGCCTGTCGGCCGGAATCTGGAGCGACAAGGGGAGCCGAATTCTCGCCGTCGCCGACAAGCTGCGTGCCGGAGTGATCTGGGCGAACACGTTCAACCAGTTCGACCCTGCCAGCCCGTTCGGCGGCTTCAAAGAGTCCGGCTATGGCCGGGAGGGCGGCCGTCACGGCCTGGCCGCCTACCTCAAGCCGTCCTCCCGCCCGTCCGCGCGCGCGGCGCTGGCCGGATCCGCCGCGCCCGCCGTGGCTGCAAACAAGAAGCCCGCTGCCGGAAAGAAGGCCACCAAGTGACCCGCCTCGCCATACCCAAGACCTACAAGCTCTACATCGGTGGAAAATTTCCGCGCAGCGAATCCGGACGGGTCTACGACGTGACGAACCACAAGGGGGAATTCCTCGCCAACGCCGCCCAGGCCAGTCGCAAGGACGCCCGCGATGCTGTTGTGGCCGCCCGCTCCGCCCTGGCCGGCTGGTCGGGTGCCACCGGGTACAACCGTGGCCAGGTGCTGTACCGCATCGCGGAACTCCTGGAGGGGCGCCGCGTGCAGTTCATCGACGAGATCATCCAGTCCGAAGGCGTCAGTGCCCCCGCGGCGGCCGCGCAGGTCGACGAGGCCATCGACCGGTGGGTGTGGTACGCAGGTTGGGCGGACAAGTACGTGCAGGTCGCCGGCAACGCAAACGCGGTGTCTGGTCCGTTCTTCAACATTTCGGTGCCGGAACCAACCGGCGTCGTGGCGATCATCGCGCCTCAGACGCACGGGTCCCTGCTCGGCCTGATCAGCGCCATCGCGCCGGCCCTGGTCGCGGGAAATACCGTGGTCGTTGTCGCTCACGAAGCCTCGCCGCTCTCGGCGATCAGCCTCAGCGAGGTGCTCGCCACGAGTGACGTCCCGGGCGGTGTGGTCAACATCCTCACCGGTTCGCCCGCGGAAATAGCACCCTGGCTCGCGAGCCACTCCGACGTGAATGCCCTCGATCTCGTCGGTGCCGGAGAGCTGGAGTGGGTCGACCTGCAGATTGCGGCGGCGGAGACTCTCAAGCGAGTTCTCCCGCCGGAATCGGGCGTGGATGCCGCTTCCCCCGCCCTGGCCCGTGTTGTGGCCTTCACCGAGATCAAAACTGTCTGGCACACCAAAGCGCTGCTATAGAGCCTGTTCAGCGCCGCGGACCTGCTCGCCGAATCCGCCGACGCGGCGCACCAAACGGGCCGTTCGACTGCTAGGTCGGACGGCCCGTTTGATGGGCCCGGAGCATGTCAGGCCGTGTCGCGGCTCGAGTACTGCGTGCCCATGGCCTTGGCCTTGATGGCAGCGAACTCGCTCTGCGTGATCGTGCCTGCATCAAGCAGTTGCTTGGCCTGCGTGATCTCCTGGCTGGGAGAGGACGTGGTGGCGACAGTGCGGATGTAGTTGTCCGTCATTTCCCGATTCTGAGTGGCGCTCTGAACCTGGCGCTCCGCCATGCCGTTGCCCCTCGCAATCACGTAGATCAGAACGGTGAGGAAGGGCACGAAGATCAGGAAGATTAGCCAGAGCGCCTTCAACCAGCCATTCAACTTGTGGTCCCTGAAGATGTCGGCCGCCACGGAAAACAAAACAATCAGATAGGCGACGAAGACAAACGACCAGAACAGGAACGAAATGAAATTCCAGAAACTTCCCAGGATGTCCATGACAATAACCTCTCGAAATCGATGTTGTGGTCTCGAACCGAGCGGTGCGGACCTCGATCGCCGACGACTGTACCCCGATCACGCCTGATTTGCTGAATCTTTGCTTGCGCATTGTGTCGGCTTGCAGTTTTGGGTCCTATGCTCATCGCATGACATCGCGCAGAGTCCTCGTTACGGGTGCCACCGGCTACATCGGTGGTCGTTTGGTGCCCAAACTCCTCGAAGCCGGCTACGAGGTTCGCGTCATCGTGCGCACGCCCCTAAAACTCCGTGACGTGCCTTGGGCAGACCAGGTCGAGATCGTACAGGGCGACCTTGCCAATCTCTCCTCCCTTGAGGCTGCCTGCGAGGGCATCGACGTGCTGTATTACCTCGTGCACTCCATGGGGGCGGCCGGGGATTTTGAGAAGGCAGAGCACCTCGCGGCCGAAAACGCGGCCGCCGCCGCCGCATCCGCTCACGTGTCGCGTATCGTCTACCTCGGTGGGCTGCACCCCGACACCGACTCTCTCTCTGCTCATCTGCGCTCCCGCATGGAGGTCGGCCGTATCCTCCTCGGTTCTGGCATCCCCACCGTGGCTTTCCAGGCGGGAGTCGTGATTGGTTCCGGATCCACCTCGTTCGAGATGATCCGCCACCTCACCGACGTTCTGCCCTACATGCCCGCGCCCAAGTGGGTGCGCAACAAGATCCAGCCCATCGCGGTGCGCGACGTGCTCTATTACCTGGTTGAGGCCGCCGAGCTTCCGTCCGACGTCAACCGCACCTTCGATATCGGTGGTCCCGATGTGTTGCGGTACGGGCAGATGATGAACGGCTACGCCCTCGAGGCAGGGCTGCACCAGCGCGCCATCGCGGCGCTGCCTGTGCTCACACCCTGGCTGGCCTCTCAATGGGTCAATCTCGTCACGCCGATACCGCGCAACCTCGCCATCCCCATCATCGCGTCGCTGCAATACGACTGTGTGGCCGCTGAGCACGACATAGACGAGTACATTCCGCAGCCGCCCGGTGGCCTCACGAGCTACCGAAGGGCAGTTCGGCTCGCCCTGGGGCGGATGCGAGATGGAGACGTTGAAACGAGCTGGCGCAATTCCTCCATCGAGGGAGCATCGAGCAACCCCCTGCCGAGCGACCCGGACTGGGCCGGCCACGTGGTGTACACCGACCTGCGGGAGAAGACCACCACCGCCGCGCCGGAAGCGCTCTGGCGGGTGATCGAGAGCATCGGCGGAGAAAACGGCTGGTATTCCTTCCCGTTGGCCTGGGCCGTACGAGGACTCATGGACAAGCTCGTCGGCGGCGTTGGTCTTCGTCGAGGGCGCCGCAACCCCGACCATCTGCATGCGGGGGAGGTGCTCGACTTCTGGCGAGTGGAAAGCATCGATCATGGCAGTTTTCTGCGCCTGCGGGCCGAGATGCGATTACCCGGAAAGGCTTGGCTGGAGATGACGGTCATGCCCACCGAGGACGGCGGGGCCGTCTATCGCCAGCGCGCCGTGTTCTTTCCCCGCGGTCTGGGTGGGCGCCTGTACTGGGCGGCGATCCTGCCGTTCCACAGCATTATCTTCGACGGCATGGCCACTCGAATCACGGCGACGGCGGCGGCGGAAAGCCTCGACGTCTCGCTCGCTCCCGCCTAGGATGATCGGAAGAGCATGGCCCTCTGTGCACAGGGAGGCCAGACCGTGAGCGCAAAGGAGGCCCGATGTCAGTATCTGTCGTGTTCTTGGGCGACGGCCTCATCGCGGGAGGCCAATGGACCGAGTGGATACCCGAGTACGAGGTCACCAATCTCGGAGTGAGTGGCAACACAACGGATGAGGTCATCACAGCACTCGAGTCCGTCGTCGGGCTCGCACCGGATGCCATCGTCATTCACGTCGGCACCAACGATTTGGGGTGGCGCAAGTCAGACGAGTACGTCGTGCGCAACCTGGAAACCATTCTTTACCGCCTACGCAAGGCCCTGCCCGGAACCCGGCTCCTCGTTCAATCCGTCTTCCCGCGCGATCGCGAATTCGCCGAGACCATCCGCTCGATCAATCGCCACATTCGCCAGTATGCGCCGACACAGCACGCACAGTATCTCGATCTCTGGCCCGCGTTGGCACAGCCCGACGGTGAAATCAACTCGAACCTGTCGGAGGATCATCTCCACTTGACAAACGAGGGCTACCAGATCTGGCTCGGCGAGCTTCGGGCGGGCCTCGAGCTGCTGTTTGAGCGGCCACCGATCACGACGTCCATTCCTATTCAGCACGCCTGAACGACTGCCTGACGACCGCGCTGGCGCGGCCGCGGGTAGTCTGGGGACATGCCTCGATTGCTGCGCCGCTACCTCGCTGCCACCCTCGGTGCCCTGCTGTTTGTGTGCCTCAGCGTCACCGGTGCCGCCGCCTACGCCAGCGTGCCCGAGAAGGTTGCGCCGGCCGTTCCGTCCGCGCTGGCGAGCGGCACCGGTGATTTCACCTTCGACTCGTGGCATTCCGACTTCACCCTCGGGCTGGATGGAGACGGGCGCTCAAGCCTCACAACCGTCGAGACCATCACGGCGCGGTTCCCAGACATCGATCAGAATCGCGGAATTCTCCGTGCAATTCCCACAGATTACCAAGGGCACCCGACCGACGTCTCAATCGTGAGTGTCACGGACGAGAACGGTTCTCCGCGCAGCTTTGAGACGGAGACCGTGAGTGAGGACGGTAATTTCATCCACGTCACGATCGCGGCGTCGGAATACGTGCACGGTGCCCAGACCTATGTCATCACCTTTGAGCAATCCAATGTGACGCTGTATCCGGATAACGCGGACACCGAACAGTTCTACTGGGACGTTAACGGAACGGGGTGGGAACAGCCTTTTGCCGACGTGACCGCGTCAGTGTTCGTGGAGCCCGATCTCGTGGACCGGCTGACGGGGCAGGAGGCGTGCTACCAGGGGCCGGAGGGCTCGAGCGCGCCCTGCGAGGTGCTTGATTCGGCAGCGGATGACGACGGGTGGCGTGTCGACGCGGCTGCCGGCCAACTCGTGCCCGCTGAAAACCTCACCGTCGTCGTCGTTTTCGAACCCGGCACCTTCGTTCCCCGCGATGACTCCTTCACCGCCAACGCCTTGCCGAGCCTCGGCCTGGCCGGGGCCCTCGCGGCCATTCTGGTCGCAGCCCTCGCGGGGGCTGCGCGAGTGACGCGCTGGCGGAGCGCACAGGGGCGTCCCACCCTCATCGCCGAGTATCTGCCCCCGAAGGGCATCAATCTGCTGACCTCTGGCGAGGTCACGGGCCTCAGTGCCAAGGCCACGGCCGCACAGTTCGTCAGCTTCGCGGTGCGTGGAAACGTCCGCATCCTGGAAGCGACCGACAAGAAGACGCATTACCTGCTCGAGTTCCGGCACAGCAATCGCGTCGATGAGACTGAACTGCGCATCCTCGGCACGCTGTTCCCCACGCTGCAACCGGGTGAACGCCGGGACTTGAAGAAGAAGAGCACCTCGCTGACCACGGCGCTTCAGAAGGAAATCCCCGCCGCGCGCAAGGCCTCCCTGGCCGCCGGCCTGCGCGAAGCGAAAGACACCGGACTGCGTGTGTGGTTTCTCTTGGCCGCGGTCGTGAGTGCGATACTGGCCCTCGTCGGTGCGCTCGGCGCCATGATCACGGTGGTCGGCGGATTCTGGCCCGCGCTCATCATCGGCGTCGCCGTGCTGGCGAGCGTGGCAACGTTCGCCTTCGTCGGCAATTTTCGACCACTCACCGAGAGTGGCGCAGAACTTCGTGATTATCTGAAAGGTGTCAAATTGTACATAGGCCTGGCGGAAGCCGACCGACTGCGCGTACTGCAGAGCCCAGGGGGCGCGCTTCGCTCCCCGTACCGACAGGAAGCAGGCGGCCGACCGGACGCCGATCCCGTTCAGGTGGTCAAGGTCTCTGAGCGGGTACTTCCGCTCGCGGTGCTGTTCGGCCAGGAGAAGGAGTGGTCGGGTGTGCTCGGCCACTACTACGAACAGGCTGGAACCCAGCCCGACTGGTATGTGGGAACGAACGCCTTCAGCGCCCTGTACTTCGCGAGCGCGGTCAGCGGGTTCGCCGCGACCACGACGGCGTCATGGTCCGGCAGCGCCGCGAGTTCCGGCAGCTCAGGATCCGGAGGGGGCGGTTCCTCGGGCGGCGGAGGCGGCGGCGGCGGGGGAGGGGGCGTCTGATGGGCACTCCTGCCGCTCCCACATTCACCCGCGCCGCACTCGCCCCCGGCCTGCTCGGGGCGATCGTGCTTCTCGCCGGTTTGGCTCTGCTCGATGGCGAGGGGTACATCATCATCCGCTATGCCGTCAGCATTCTGGCCCTCATCATTTCGGTCTTCGTCATTCAGGCGAAATCGTGGTGGTGGCTGCTGGGTCTTGTTCCGATAGCAGTGTTGTGGAACCCGATCGCCGTCATTCCGCTCGAAGGTCAGGGCTGGGCGTCCGCCCAATACATCGCGGCTCTCATCTTCATCTTTGCGGGCATCCGAACAAAGGTGCCGGTGCAGCACGCCTGAGGTCGGGCTTTGTGGGCGTAGACTGGTGCCGCTTGGAGAACCTGGTTTCTGTGCTGTGAACATGAGGCGCTGTGAACGTTCGGTGCTGCCGGGTTCGGTGGAGTGATCGACGGCGTCTGTAGATGCCGTAACACGTGAGCGTGGCGCCCTGTGCCGCGCGGCTGTGAAGTGGAGAACAATGGCTTATACCCGCACCGACGGTTCGAACAACCGAGGCAGCGCCGGGCGACGAATGCGTCCGCGGTCCCGTGACGACGACGCTCCCATCATCCCCATCCTGGCCCGCAAGGTACGTGAGGTCGAAGCCAAGGCCCAGACCGGCACGAAGCTCGGTCCGACCAATCGCACCAAGTACCAGGTCATCGCGCTCCTCATGCGTGAAGAACGGGCACGGGTCAAGGCTGACGCCGACCAGACGGATGCCAACCGCGCTGAACTGCTCAAGCGCCTCGACGGTATCGCCCAGATTCTGGCCAAAACAGCAGCACGGGATACGAGCCTGATCACCCTCCTCGAGCCCGATGCGGGCGTGTCCACTGTGGCCCAGCGTTTTCGCCGGGACTGGCTCCTTGAATCCGGAGCGGAGCTCAGCCCCGACGAACTCATCATCACCCGGGAGCCAGAAGTCCCGCCCGAGGTTCCGCTTAACCAGGTCGTACCGGCCTCGGTAAGGGCCCGACAGCTCGCCAACCCGTTCTTGGCCCCCGATTTCAGTGCCGCTCAGGCGCAGCCCGTCGCCCGCCCGCGGCGGCTGGCCAACTGGGAGTTGCTCGGTCCATTGTTCAAATCCTTTGAATACGGCTCGGGCGGACAGGCCGCGAGTATGGACATGCCCGAGGCTCCGGGTCTTGACCGGCTGTCGCCCCATGGCATGGAATTGATGCGTCACCAGGCCCGATTTGTGGAAAGCGCGCGCCTCGGCCACCGGAGCTATCTGCTGGCCGACGAGCCCGGGCTCGGTAAGACGGCGCAAAGCCTGCTGGCGGCATCCGTCGCGAACGCCTATCCGCTCCTGGCCATTGTTCCCAACGTGGTCAAGATGAACTGGGCCCGCGAGGTGGAACTCTGGACTCCCAACCGCCGGGCAACGGTGATTCACGGGGACGGCGACACGCTTGACGCCTTCGCCGACGTAGTGGTCGTCAACTACGACGTTCTCGACCGCCATCTGGCCTGGCTCGGAACCCTCGGATTCAAGGGCATGGTCGTCGACGAGGCGCACTTCATCAAGAACCTTCAGTCGCAGCGTTCCAAACACGTGCTCTCTCTCGCCGAGCAGATCAGGCGCCGCACCCCAGGCGGCAACCCTCTGCTGATGGCCCTCACCGGAACCCCCCTCATCAACGACGTCGATGACTTTCGGGCGATTTGGCAGTTCCTGGGGTGGATCGACGGTGACAAACCGGCTCCTGCACTGCTTCAGCGTCTCGAAGAGACCGGCCTTACCCCGGCGGACCCCGGCTTCTACAAGGAAGCGCGTGCCGCCGTCATCGACATGGGAATCGTTCGTCGCCGCAAGGTCGACGTGGCTGCGGACCTGCCGGCGAAGCGGATCGCCGACCTGCCCGTTGAGTTGGACGACGACCTCGGTCGTTCCATCCAGAAGGCCGAACGCGAGCTGGGTGCACGTCTGGTGGTGCGGTACAACGCTCTCGTTGCCGCCCGTCATTCCGGGTCGGGACCGGTCAAGCCCGACGATGCCCAGCGCGAGTCCTACATCCGCGCTGTGGCCCACGCCGAGCTCGAGGATTCCAAGGGACAGACGACAGGTGAGAATGTATTCACCATGGTGCGAAAGATTGGTCAGGCCAAGGCCGGCCTGGCGGCCGATTACGCCGCCCAGCTCGCTCGATCGGTGGGCAAGGTCGTCTTCTTCGCGAAGCACATCGACGTGATGGACGCTGCCGAGGATCTCTTCGCCAAGCGCGAGCTGCGCACAGTGTCCCTGAGGGGTGACCAATCCGCGGTCGCGCGACAGGCCGCTATCGACTCGTTCAATAACGACCCGGATGTCGCCATCGCCGTCTGCTCGCTCACCGCGGCGGGAGTCGGGGTCAACCTGCAGGCCGCATCCAACGTGGTGCTCGCGGAGCTCAGCTGGACCGCAGCCGAGCAGACTCAGGCAATCGACCGCGTTCACCGCATCGGGCAGGACGAACCCGTGACGGCGTGGCGCATCATCGCGGCGCACACGATTGACGCCCGTATCGCCGATCTGATCGGCAGCAAGCAGGGTCTCGCAGCCCGGGCGCTCGACGGATCGCAGGAAGAAGACACCTCGGCAGATTCCGTCCAGGCCAGTGCCCTGGTCTATCTGCTCACGCAGGCGCTCGACGGTCTGCTCTAGCTCGCTCCGCCCCGGTCGATTTGGGCCGGGGCAGCTCGGGCCCCACAATGGGCTCCAGTAACTTTCTCGTTCGTTTGAAGGAATTGAGCACCATGAAGATCGGTATCCTCACCAGCGGCGGCGACTGCCCCGGCCTGAACGCGGTCATCCGCGGCGCCGTCCTCAAGGGCGGGCGCGTGCACGATGCCGAGTTCGTCGGAATACGCAATGGCTGGCGCGGTCTCGTGCAGGGCGAATTCATGACACTGGATCGCCACAGCGTGCGGGGACTGTCGAGGCAGGGCGGCACTATTCTCGGCTCCTCGCGCACCAACCCGTTCGAGGGCGCCAACGGCGGCCCAGAGAACATCCAGCGCACCCTCGACGCCGAAGGCATCGACGCGGTCATCGCGATCGGTGGGGAAGGGACCCTCACGGCGGCGCACCGACTCACCGACGCTGGCCTGAAAATCGTTGGCGTGCCCAAAACCATCGACAACGATCTGGAAGCCACCGACTACTCGTTCGGCTTCAACACGGCAGTTGAGATCGCCACAGAGGCCATCGACCGCCTCCGCACCACCGCGGAATCCCATGGCCGATGCATGGTCGTGGAGGTCATGGGCCGCCATGTCGGCTGGATAGCCCTGCACTCTGGCATGGCCGGGGGAGCGCACGCCATTCTCATCCCGGAGCAGCCCAAGACCATCGAGCAGATCTGCGAGTGGGTGGAGCACGTTCGCGACCGCGGGCGTGCGCCCGTAATTGTGGTCTCAGAGGGGTTTCTGCTTGCCGGTCTGGAACAGGCGCACTCCCACAAAGGTCTCGACGCGTTCGACCGTCCGCGTCTCGGCGGAATCAGTGAAATCATCGCGCCGCTGATCGAGGAACGCACCGGCATCGAGTCGCGCGCCACGGTGCTCGGTCACACCCAACGCGGCGGTGCCCCTTCGGCCTACGACCGGGTGCTCGCGACCCGATTGGGTATGGCTGCCATCGACGCGATCTACGCCGAGCAGTGGGGATCCATGGTGTCGCTGCGCGGCACGGAGATCGAGGTGGTCAGCATCGCGGACGCGACAATCGGTCTCAAGAAGGTTTCACCGGCGCGCTACGACGAGGCAGCCGTCCTCTTCGGATAGCAGTCTCCACGTTGTGGGAATTCTCAGAACGCGGTGCAAAACTTCATCCATGACCATCAACGAAGCGAACGAACAGAGTGAGCCCGTCCTCGACGGCAGCCTCGACGCCACCCTCGACGCCAAGCGCCAGGGGATCCTCGACCAGGTTGCCGCGGATTCGACGGGGCTGGCGCTCGATGACGTCATCGCCGGACTGACGCAGCGTTTGGCCGAGGCCGAGGTGCCCACGAGCGACGCGCGCATCCGTGAACTGGCCGCGATGATCGTGAGCTGACTCCGGCGAACGCCCGAGTCGACCGCGAGCTGAATCACACTTCGACGGTCGTCACCCGGTCTTTGCCGGTGCGCTTCGACTCGTACATCGCCGAATCGGCCAGCCGCAGAAGTTCCGTCGCGGTTAGCTTCGCTCCTTCGGTCGGCTGATACACAACCAGGCCCACGCTGGCCGTGACCGGGTAGGGTGACGCGGCTTCGGCAAGCGGACGACTAACGGCCGACCGGATCCTCTGCGCGAGGCCCAGCGCAGCATCCTGGTCAACGGTTTCGCACACCACCACAAATTCATCGCCGCCGAAACGAGCGATCGTATCGACTGCCCGCACTGTAGTGCGCAGGCGCTGTGCGATTTCACGGAGGACGGTATCGCCGGCGACATGGCCGAGATGGTCGTTGACAGCCTTGAAGCCGTCCAGGTCGAAGAAAATCAGCCCCATCGTGCTACCCCGGCGTTCGGCGGACGCGAGAGCAATCTCGAGTGTATAATTTAGTAGCTTGCGGTTGGCGAGGCCCGTCAACTGGTCGTACAAGGCCAGCTGGCGAAGCTCGTCCTGGAGCCTGACCCGCTCAAGGACTTGTGTCGCTTGGCGGGCAAGAGCTTCGTGAAGCTCTCGCGAGGGGCCGTCGAAGGCGCGCTTGCGACCATAGAAGCAGATCAGGACGCCGAGTATGAGCGGACCCGCCTGAAGCGGCACCAGGCTGATGGCCTCTAGGCGCACTGCACGCAGTGTCTCTTCGAGCCCAGGGTAGAGCTGCGCGGCCTCCGTGAGGCTCGAGATCGTGACCATCGACCCGGAGCGCGCGGTGTGAATCCAGGGCCTGGGGGCGAATGCAGGCATCACCTGATCCAGAAGATCGGTGCCGGCGACGACGTTCAGCGTCCCTGCCTCGTCCGTGAGCATAACCGCCGCGCCTGCCGCGCGAAAGGCTGTCCGGGCACTCTCGGCCAGGGCGTGGGCGAGGGCCTCCGCCGTGGTGCATGGTGAGAAGGCCACTGAGGCGTCCTGCAATACCCGCACCCGGGCCTCGGACGCTTCCGCGACCCGGCGCGCGGACACGAGTTGTCGCTCCAGGTCATGCCGTTCGGTTGCATCGAAAAGTGCCGTGCGCACGAAGAGCGGGGTTCCATCGTCTTCGAATTTGGTCGTGGCGTTGATCAGGACAGGCAGCGACCGCCCGTCGGCGCAGCGCAGGGTCAGAGCGACTTCGTGCACGGACCCGGAAAGCCGCAGTATCGGCAGGTATCGCGTTTCGTAGAAGATTTGACTACCGGGAGAGAGCAGACGGTCGAAAGAGTGCCCGACGAGGTCGACGAGTGAGAATCCTGTCCACTCCAGGAACGTCGCATTGGCTTTCGTGACCAAGCCGTCCGGCGAGGTAGTGAGATAACCGCACGGGGCGTGCTCGTAGAGGTCCTCGAGAATTCCTGTCATCCCAGATACGCGCTGATAGCCCGGGCGACCTCCGCCGGTGACGAAAGATTCAGGCAATGACCCGAGACCGGCAGGATCACGAACACGCTTCCGGTGACCTGCTCGTGCACGAACGTCCCCACCGAAACCGGGGCGATGGGATCGTCCTGGGACTGGATGATGAGTGTCGGCGTCGACACTCGCGTAAGGTCCTCCCGATTGTCGGAAAGAAACCCGACCTCGGCAAAATGTCGGGCGATCACCGGGTCGGTGGCGCAGAACCTGCTCGTGAGTTCCTCGCCGAGTTCGGAACGGTCGCTGTTGCCCATCATGATCGGCGCCATGGCCGTCGCCCAGCCGAGATAATTCATGTCCAGCGCATCGACGAGCGCATCCAGCTCGACCTGGTCGAAACCGCCGCGGTAGTCTCCATCGTTCAGGTAGCACGGCGACGGGCTCAGCAGTACAAGCGCCCCAAACGAGTCGGGGTCGCGGACCGCAGCGAGAACCCCCATCATCGCGGCCACAGAGTGGCCGATGTAGACGACGTCCGAGAGCGCCTGGTCTTCAATGATCTCGAGAATGTCCGCGGCATAGCCGTGCAGCGAGTCGTATTTTCCGTGATCGTAGGCGGCCAGATTCGACCCGCCCGAGCCGACGTGATCGAAGAGGACGATGCGGTAGTCGCGGGCAAGTAACTGCGTGACTCCACGCCACATTTCCTGGCTGCACCCGAAACCGTGCCCGAACATCAGCGTCCGGCCGGAAGGATTTCCCGACACGTGCACGTTGTTTCGGTGCGAGACGACTGTGTACGGCTGCTGACGGCCCATTCTTGTTTCCGTTCGACCGGCATCGCTGCGTCACATCGCGAGAGCGCTGATACCTGCGAACTCTCTATTTTTCGTTTAACTGTATGTGAAGCCAGAGCTGGTGGGAAGTATCAGGACCACCTATCTGTAACCTGAATGGGGGTCAGGCGAGTTTTGCCTGAACCTGAGCAAGCGAGGGGTTCGTGGCGCTTGAACCGTCCGGAAAGAGGATCGTGGGAACCGTACGGTTTCCGCCGTTCAGACTCATCACGAGTTCGGATGTGCCCTCGACTTCTTCAACGTTGATCTCTCGATAGGCGACGCCCACTCGATCGAGCTGAGACTTGAGGCGCGAGCAGTAGCCGCACCAGGTCGTGGTAAACATCGTGATCGTTCCGGTAGCGGGTACAAAATCCATGCTACGAAGCGTAGCGCGTGCGCCTGTGAGCCCTGTTCGGAGCCGTCCGGACGCACCCGGAGCGTTAAGATGAAGCAATGACTGTGCCCCAGGTATGCGTGTGTTACCTCACCAGACGAACGCCAGGGGGCGCTCTCCAAGTCCTGCTTGGACGGAAGAAGACGGGCCTCGGGCTCGGCAACATCGTGGGGCTCGGCGGCAAGCTGGAAGCCGGCGAGAGCCCCGTCGAAGCGGCCGTGCGCGAGATCGAGGAGGAATCGGGCCTTACCGTCGCGCACTCTGCCCTCAAGCCGCGGGGCGTGCTGACCTACCTGTTTCCCCATCGCGAGTCGTGGAGTCAAATTTCACATGTCTTCGTGTGCACCGAGTGGACGGGCACGCCGCGCGAATCCGACGAGCTGAACCCCCTCTGGTACGACGTCGACGCCCTGCCGGTGGACGAGATGTGGGATGACGCCAGGCACTGTCTACCCGCTGTTCTCACAGGCACCCCGGCACACGAGACGTTCACCTTCGGTGCAGACCTGAAGACGGTGGTGCCCAATGCCTGACCTCACCCTCATCGTCATACTCGTCATCGCACTCGCCCTGGTCTTCGACTTCACCAACGGTTTCCACGACACGGCCAATGCAATGGCAACGCCCATCGCGACGGGTGCGATGAAACCGAAGGTCGCCGTGGGCGTTGCGGCACTGCTCAACCTCGTTGGAGCCTTCCTCTCCACCGAGGTGGCCCGCACCATCTCCGGCGGCATCATCACCGAGGGCGAGAATGGCGTGCTCATCACGCCTGAACTCATTTTCGCCGGCCTGATCGGGGCCACCGTATGGAACCTGATCACCTGGCTTCGTGGCCTGCCCTCGAGCTCAAGCCACGCGCTGTTCGGCGGCCTGATCGGCGCAGCCATCATCGGTATCGGCACGAACGCCGTGGACTACGGGGTCGTCGCGTCAAAGGTGGTGCTGCCGGCCCTGCTCGCTCCCCTCATCGCTGGACTGATCGCGCTGATCGCCACGAAGCTGGCGTATTCGATCACACGCCGTGACCTCGGCAAGCCCGACGGTCGCGGCGGGTTCCGCTCCGCGCAGATCTTCTCATCCTCGCTCGTGGCCCTCGCCCATGGAACCAACGATGCGCAGAAGACTATGGGAGTCATCACCCTCACTCTCATCGCTGGTGGTTTCCAGGCGGCCGGCAGCGGACCCACTTTCTGGGTCATCGCCGCATGCGCCCTGGCGATCGCTCTGGGCACCTACACCGGCGGATGGCGCATCATTCGTACCATGGGCACCGGGCTCACCGAAGTCAAGCCTGCCCAGGGCTTTGCCGCCGAGACGAGTACCGCCGCCACGATCCTCGCGTCGAGTCACCTCGGCTTTGCACTGTCGACGACCCAGGTTGCTTCCGGATCGGTCATCGGATCCGGGCTCGGCCGGCGCGGGGCCACGGTGCGTTGGGGCATGGCGGCGCGCATTGCGCTCGGCTGGGTGCTCACCCTTCCGGCGTCGGCAATCATGGGCGCCTTTGCCGCGGGCCTCACCCTGCTGGGACCGATCGGCATTCTGCTGGACGCGGTGATCGGAACCCTCGTTATTGTCGCGTTGTTCCGCTGGTCCCGGCGCAATCGGGTAACCCACAACACCATGCTCAATGACATCGACGACGCCGGTCGCGTTGTGAAGATCACCAAGACACCGAGGCGACCAGGCCGCCGGGAGAAGCAGGTGTCGCTGTGACCGGGTGGGGCGGCATCGAATGGGATGCCTTCATGATCGTGGCGGGTGCCGCACTCGCGTCGACAGTCGTTCTGGTGACGTTGTATTCACTCGGAATACGCCTGCTCACAACCGGGGGACGCATCCCCCTCGTCGAACCGGCCGAATTCACGGGCGCCATCACGGTCATGTGGAGCAAGAAAGCCGCGAAACTGGCGAAACGCGCGCGAAAGGCGGCCGAGGCCAGCCCGCTCAGCGACGCGCAGAAAGCCGCGGCGATTCTTGGCGGCTACCTCTGCTTCACGCTGTGCGCGGCGGCGGTGTTGTACGGCGTCTACCTGATCGTCCCGGCTTTGCACGCCTAGCCGCTCCAGCGATGCCCTCCCGTTGGTCGAGGTGCTTCTCGGACGCGAGTCAGGTGGAAGTGTCGGCGTGCGTGGTCTCGATCGCTCCATCGTCGCGCCTCGACCAGAGAAGGGGCGTCAGGCGGTTCTGCGAACGCGGCCCACGAAGGTCATCAGGTGGTAGATCACGATGGCGGCGACGGTGCCGAGGGCGATTCCGTTGAAGCTCAGGGTACCGGCGGACAGAGTGAAGTCGGCGATTCCGATAATGAGTGCGGTCGCGGCCGTGAACTGGTTCACCGGCTTGGAAAAGTCCACGCGGTTGTCGAGCCAGATTTTCACGCCGATCACCCCGATCAGGCCGTAGAGCGCCGTCGTGACACCGCCGAGCACGCCGGAGGGGATGGTGTTGATGACCGCGCCGATCTTGGGCGATAGCCCGAGCAATACCGCGGTGATGCCGGCCACCCAGTACGCGGCCGTGGAGTAGATGCGCGTTGCCGCCATCACGCCGATGTTTTCGCCGTAGGTCGTGGTTCCGCTGCCGCCGCCGAATCCGGCGAGCATGGTGGCGAGCCCGTCGGCCAGCAGAGCGCGCCCGGTCAGTCGGTTCACCTTTGCATCCGTCATCTGGGCCACACCCTTGATGTGGCCGACATTCTCCGCGATCAGCACCAGCACGACGGGAATGAAGGCCGGAAGCACTCCGAAAACCGCCGCCGGATTCTCAAAGGGGTTCGCGGGAGCGGTGAACGGCGGCAGCCCGATCCACGCGGCTGAGGCCACCTGGCTGAAGTCCACCTCGCCGAAGAGCATAGCGGCCGCGTATCCCACCAGAACGCCGAGGAAGATCGAAAGGCGGCCGAGGATGCCGCGAAAGAGCACCGTGCAGAGGATGACGGAGAGGAGCGTGATGACCGCGGTGAGCGGCGCCTCGGAGAAATTCGCCTTCGCGACGGGAGCGAGGTTGAAGCCGATCAGAGCCACGATGGCCCCCGAAACGACCGGAGGCATCAGCTTGTCGATCCAGTCGGTGCCCGTGAGCTGAACCACGACGCCGATGATGGCGAGCAGTATTCCCACGGCCATGATTCCAAACAGGGCGCTGCCCATCCCGGCCGAAGCGGTGGCCGCGGTGATCGGAGCGATGAAGGCGAAAGACGAACCCAGGTAGCTCGGCAGCTTGTTGCCGGTGATGAGGAGGAAGAGCAGGGTGCCGATTCCGGAGAAGAGCAGCGTCGTACTGGGCGGGAAGTCGGTCAGCAGTGGAACCAGGAATGTGGCGCCGAACATGGCGACCACGTGTTGCGCACCGATCCCGATCGTGATCGGCCAGCTCAGGCGCTCGGCCGGGCCGACGACCTCCTGTGCTCCGACCGATTTTCCATCACCGTGCAGGGTCCAGGGCAGTGCCATTGTTTCTCGATTCATTGTCGCGCTCTCAAACTGATCGTAGTAAACAAATAGGATCGGGGCATGACGGTTTCGGCTGACAACACTCAGACAAGGCAGGCCGACCCGGAAGACGACGCGTTGACCCGGCGTACCGGTTCCGGTCTCGTGCGCGGAGTCCGAGAGCGGGGTATTCTCGCCTGGCGGGGTATTCCCTACGCGGGGGCACCGGTGGGACCGAATCGCTTTCGCGCACCGATTTCGGTGCAGTCGTGGACAGGCGTCCGATCGGCGCACGAGTTCGGCCCGGTCGCACCGCAGAGCCACCGGGGGCAGTTCATTGGCGCACATCCGCGCATTCCGCAGAGTGAGGACTGCCTCAATCTCAACGTAATGGCGCCGGACGAGCCGGGGAAATCGGCGGCCCTGCGTCCCGTGATGGTGTTCATCCATGGCGGCGCCTACAGCGTAGGCTCGTCGCGTGAGGTTCCGCACCAGGGTGTGGGGCTCGTGCGGCGCGGGGGCATCGTCTACGTGAGCTTCAACTATCGTCTGGGAGCGCTCGGCTACCTCGATTTCACGCGCTATTCCACTCCGGAGCGGCCGTTCGAGAGCAACCTCGGCCTGCGAGACCAGGTCGCGGCGCTTCGGTGGGTCCAGGCGAATATTCGAGCCTTCGGGGGCAACCCTGATGAGGTCACGCTCTTCGGAGAGTCGGCGGGAGCAAACGCCGTGACAACCCTGATGACGGTGCCCGCCGCCGCCGGGCTGTTTCACAGGGCCATCGCCCAGAGCGCGCCGCCCAACGCGGTCTACCCGCGGGATCTCACGTCGCGCTGGGCGGGAGAATTCGTGAACAGCCTGTCGGAGTCGCACGATCCTTTGTCGACAGAGCAGGCGGCGCGGATACTCCTCGAGGCGGATACGGCGAGCCTGGCAGAGGCCACGACAGCGCTGACGCTGCGCACGCCGGACCAGGATCCCGGAACGATCCCGCTGTGCCCCGTGATCGACGGGGATTTTCTGCCCGAGCGACCGCTCGATGCCTTCCGCGACGGCCGGGCGCAACGCGTGCCGCTCATCATCGGAACCAACGCCCGAGAAGGATCGCTGTTCAGCGGGCGCATCGATATTCTCGCCACGACGCCCGCCCGCATCCGTGCCATCTTCAAGAAGACCGCGAAGAAGGCACGGAGACGCTTAAGGGCCCAGTATCCGGGGATACCCGCGCTCCGGGCGGCGCTCGACTTCGGTGGGGACTACTCCTTCTGGTATCCAAGTGTGAAGGTGGGGGAGCGACATTCGCGGTACGCCCCGGTTTACTTCTACCGTTTTGATGCCGCCCCGAGACTCGTGCGGCTGATGGGACTCGACGCGACCCACGGCCTCGAACTCTTCCCCCTCTTCGACCGCCTGAACGGGTGGCCGGGCCGCGGCATGACTCTCCTCGGCGGACGGCGCACATTTCTGGCCATCGGCGCACGCATGCAACGGTGGTGGATTCACTTCGCCACCACAGGGGTACCGGCCCCGAACTGGCCTCGCTACGACGAATCCAGTCGAGAAACACTCATTATCAATGCCACTGATCGAATCGAGGCCGACCCCGGTGCGGAACGTCGGTTGGCCTGGGGCGCGTTCGTGCCACACGTCTGAGTCGTAGACTAGTCATCTGCGCAGGGCCCACTGTGCGCCGAACGGCCCGGGAGAACACGATTTCCACGACTAACGCTTCACCTTCTGCATCAGTGCCCCCAGAATCCGTCCCTCCCGCAGCCGCACCCCCGCAGGCGTCAGGTCTGAAGGCCCGCTTCGACCGGTATTTTGAGGTTACCAGTCGGGGGTCCACCTGGGGCAGGGAGGTGCGCGGCGGTCTCGTCACATTTGTGACCATGGCGTACATTGTCATCCTGAACCCCCTCATTCTAGGTGGATTCAGCGCAGACCAGGCGAGCGTCGACGTGGAAGGCGGGTGGCTCCCCGCAGAGCAGGTCGCCGCAGTGACAGCCCTCACCGCCGGAGTCATGACGATTCTCTTCGGCGTCGTCGCGCGGCTGCCGTACGGCTTTGCCGCCGGGCTCGGCATCAACTCGTTCCTGGCGGTTAGCGTCGTCGGCCAGGTGACCTGGCAGGAGGCCATGGGCCTCGTCGTCATCAACGGCCTCATCATTGTGCTGCTCGCCTCCACGGGCATGCGGGAGCTCATCTTCAACGCGGTTCCGCGGCAGCTCAAGATCGCGATCACCGTGGGCATCGGCCTGTTCATCGCCTTCATCGGTCTCGTCGACTCCGGGTTCGTGCGCTCGAGCGGCACGGCCTCCCCGCCGGTACAGCTCGGCGACGCTGGCTCGATTGCCACGCTTCCGACCGCCGTCTTCGTGGTCGGCCTGATCATCATCGGCGTTCTGCTCGCCCGCAAGGTCAAAGCGGCGCTCCTGATCGGGATCGTGGCGACCACGCTGATCGCCATCGTGCTTGAGGCGATCTTCAAGGTCGGCCCGTCGTTCGGGACCAACCCGGCCGGCTGGAATCTCAACGCACCGGTGCTCCCTACCCAGGTGATGTCCTTGCCAGACCTGAGCCTCGTCGGCCAGGTCAGCTTCGGCGCTTTCGAACGAATCGGCATGCTCGCCGCCGTGATGCTCGTCTTCACACTGGTCTTCACTAACTTCTTCGATGCGATGGGGACCATGACTGGTCTCGCGAACGAGGCGGGCCTTGCCGACAAGAACGGCAACTTCCCTCGACTGAAGTCCGCGCTCATCGTGGAGGGCATCGGAGCGGTCGCCGGCGGAGCGGCATCCGCTTCATCGAACACTGTCTTCATCGAGTCTGGAGCGGGGATCGGCGAGGGTGCGCGCACCGGGTTCGCGAACGTGATCACGGGGGTGCTCTTCCTGGCCGCAATGTTCTTCACACCGCTGACCCAGATCGTGCCGCTTGAAGTTGCGGCAGCGGCACTCGTGATCGTGGGAGCCATGATGGTGTCGCAGATTCGGCACATCGACTTCGCCGAGTTCTCGATCGTGTTGCCGGTGTTTCTCACCATTGTCGTAATGCCCCTGACCTACTCGATCGCCAACGGTATCGGCGCCGGATTCGTGAGCTGGGTGCTCGTGCGGTCGTTGTCTGGCAAGGCCAAGGAAATCAGTCCGCTCTTGTGGATCGTCGCGGCAGGCTTTGTGCTCTTCTTCGTGCGCGGACCGGTCGAGGCGTTGCTCGGCGCCTAGTCCGGCCGCTGCGCGCTACTCGAGAAAGCCGCGCAGCAACTGGGCCGTTCCGGCGGGGTGCTCGCGCATCGCGTCGGCCGCCAGCGCAGGCTGACCGGTGAGAATGCCGCTGACGATAGCCTCATGCTGCTCGTCGGAGTGACGGATGTTGGGTGCCAGTAAGGGGATCTCGTCCAGCAGGGCCTTGATCCGCGTGCGCACGTCGGCGAAGAACGGGACGAGCGACGGAGAGCCCGCAAGTTCGCCGATGGTGATGTGGAGTCGAGAATCCAGGCGGCGGTAGTCGTCGCCGACGGCCGCGGTGGTATCGGCAAGCGTGGCCCAGAGTACCTGTCGCTCTATGGGAGACAACGACCGTGACGCGGCGAGGCGTGCCGCGCCCACCTCGACGATCTCGCGGAGGACCAGGTTGTCCTCGATGTGATCCGGAGTCGCCACGGCGACAACACGCGCTGTCTCCGGATTGAGCGGAGCCTGCGGCGGAAGCACGTCACTGACGAATGTGCCGTCGTATCGGCCCCGCCGGGAAACGAGGTAGCCCGCCTCGGTCACCGAAGCGAGGGCCAGCCGCAGGGTGTCTCGGCTTACACCCAGTCTGGTGGCCGGTTCGCGCTCCGCCGGCAGGCGCTCCCCGGGGGCGAGGAGTCCCAGACGAACAGTTTGCAGCAGGCGTTGTACGGTTCCCTCGAAGGCGTTTCCGCCCGAAACCGCCGGAGCGTCGACGACATCATCGCCCTCATGAAACGCACACCGGACCTGCGACCGCTCTTGGCCCGCGCCGGGATACCAGGGTTCGTCGCCGCGGGACGCCACGACCCGTGGCCCCTCACGCTGCACCATGGCTTCGCCCGCGCGATCGGGGCGGATTTTCGCGACGAGCACACTGGGCACAGCCCTAACGGGACGACCCCGCACGAACTGGCCCGCGACCTGCGCTCCCTGTACGCGCGTTGCGCCGCGCGGTGATCAGCGCCACCCGACGGTGCCAGGGGGACTCATCAGAAACATGCAAGGCCAGTGTGCGCGCCGACCAGCGCATGCGCCGGAAGAACCCGCTCCAGGTCGCCACGGGCCGCGCGGAAATCCCCACGCGAAGCGTCGATTCCCAGACGACCATGAGTGTCGGTGGCAGGTGCAGGCTCAGATCCAGGTCGTCGTGCACGTCTGGCAGCGCGCGGTGCACCCGTCCACGCACTTCGAGCCAGACCGCTCGACGCATGGCAAAATTCGAGCCAAAAATAGGTGGCTGGGTGAGCCACAGCCGCATGAGTCGGTGGTAGCCGCCCATGAACACGGTCTCGCCGAATCGGGTGACGATCGGGCGGCAGTCGTAAAAGTCTCCGGGCCCTGTGAGGACGTCCGGCAGAGGTGCGGTCGCGAACCGCGTCTCGATGTGGGCCAGCCAGTCCGGCGGTGGGAGGGAGTCTGCGTCCAGGCGGGCGATGATCTCGCCGGTTGCGGCATCTTACCCCGCAGCGGCGGCGGGCCAGATGCCGTGGAGAGACTCGAAGACCACTCGCGCGCCCGCCGCGCGGGCAACCTTGCACGTTGCATCCGTGCTCGCGGTGTCGACGACGATGAGGTCGTCGGGCTGCCGAGTCTGGAGCTCCAGCGCAGCCAGCACCCGCTCCAGAAGGCCGGCAGGGTTGTGGCACGGGATCACGACGGAAATGGTTGCCACGACACGATCCCGTGACTCAGGTTCGAGGCAGATCACACGCCCGTGCGGCAGGGTGCGCTCAGCTCAGCTGCTACGGCGGGCTCAGCTGGTACGGCAGTGAGTGGTGAGGAATCCGATTTTGTCGATGGAGATGGTCACTGTCGACCCGTCCCGCAGGAAGATCGGGGGCTTGCGGCTGTAGCCGGCGCCGCCGGGGCTTCCCGTGGAGATGAGGGTGCCCGGCATCAGTGTCGAGGTCTTCGAGAGGTAGGAAATGATCTCGGCGACCGTGCGCACCATGTCGCCGCTCGAGGCGTCCTGCAGGATGCGGCCGTCGACGTGGGTCGTGAGCCACACATTCTGCGGATCGCCGATCTCGTCGGCCGTGACCACGATCGGGCCGGTGGGAGTGAAACCGTCGAAGGACTTGCAGCGGGACCACTGCGCTTCAGAAAACTGTAGGTCCCTGGCGGTGATGTCGTTGACGATCGTGTAGCCGAAGACGTAGTCGAGAGCGTCATGCACAGACACGTTGCGGGCTGCTGTGCCGATGATCACGCCGAGTTCGGCTTCGTAGTCGACCTGGGAGGTGAGATCCGCCGGCCAGGTAATCGTGGATTCATGACCGGTGAGCGAGTTGGGCCACAGGGAAAACACGGTTGCCGAGGTCTCGAGCCGTAAGCTCAGCTCCGAAGAATGGGCGGCATAGTTGGCGCCAATCGCGATGATCTGCGGCGGCCGCAAGACGGCTGAGGAGTGGCGCAGCGTGTCGAGTGGCGTCAACTCGACTCCGGCCGAAACCGCGTTGAGGCTCATTGCTCGTACGCGATCTATCTCGTGCTCGCCCTTTTCGAGCAGGTCCTGCAGGTCTCGGGGGGCGTCTTCCATCACCTCGTCGAGGAAGAGCGCGTCGTCTCCAAAAGTCACCGCCAAGCGGGGTGTGGACTGGCCGTCTTTTCTTAAATGCGCAAACTTCACCTGATAAGGATATCGGGCCCTCCTCCCCCTTCGGGTGTCGGAGTGCCACAACGCATCGGCCCGGAGGTTAGAGGGGATCGACTGGGGGGACCGGTTGAGGGAACGGCGGAGCCCCGGCTGCCCGCCACAGGTGCATTCCCGCATAACTGCGCCACGGGGCCCACTCGAGGCCTCTGGCCGCCAGATTCCTGGCGTCCGCGGGCAGACCGAGATGCGATGCTCCGTGACGGATGGCGAGGTCGCTCGTGAGCAGGATGTCAGGGCTACCGAGAACCCGGAGCGCGACGTAACCGGCGGTCCAGGGGCCGATACCGGGAAGCGCAGTGAGCTTGGCTTCAAGCTCGGCCCGAGTGTCGCCCCAGGAGAGCACGAGATTACCGCGCACAAGTTCCTCCGCTACGCGCACGATCGCGTTGATGCGCGCCGCGGGCCCGCGCAAGACCTGGCGGCCCTCTGCGGCGATGCGGTCGCTGCTCGGGAACAGGAGGTGCGGTTCGTCGAGCCTCACCGCCGCGGCGTCGAGCGGCTCGCCCAGTGTGCTCGTGAGCCTGGAGAGGGTGGTTCGAGCGGCGGCGACGGAGACTTGCTGGCCGATGAGCGCCCGGAACAGGGTCTCCTGCGGGTCCATGCTGCCGGGAACACGAATGCCTGGGGTGGCGCGCAGGACTGCGGCAAGAGCCGGATCGGCGCCGAGCACTCGATCGATGGCGAGTGAATCCGCGTCGAGGTCGAGGAGGCGGCGCACTCGGCTCACCAGAGGCGCGAGATCGGCGAGGCTGGTGAGGCGAGCCGAGCAAGTCACGAGGGGTGCGGCATCCGATCCGGCGAGGGAGAGCCTGACGACGGCCGGTCCCTGGGGGAGTCGGAGGGTTCTGCAATAGGTTCCCACCGTCGCCGTCTCGACACCGTCCACGGCGCGTGTGCCGAGGAAGGCCAGCAGCCCGCGGCCGTCGAATGGCGCCCGCGCGGGCAGGTGCAGCGTGATCGCGGTGCCGCCGGGTCCGAGCCCGGACTCCGCTTGGCCCGGCTCGCGAACCCCCGGACGGGCGTGCCTGCTGCGCAGCTCCGTCGGGGTGCGTTCATACACCGCGGCGATCGTGTCGTTGAATTGTCGAACGCTGCCAAACCCCGCGGCAAACGCCACGTCCGCGGCGGAGAGCGCCGTGTTCACGAGGAGCACCCGAGCCGTCTGTGCCCGGTGAGCCCTCGCCAGGGCGAGGGGTCCCGCACCGAGTTCCGCCACGAGCACGCGGGTGAGATGGCGTGGCGTGTAGCCGAGCTGGGCGGCCAGCCCCGGCACGCCATCGCGCTCGATGGCGCCGTCGGTGATGAGGCGCATGGCGCGTGCGGCGAGATCATCGCGCAGGTTCCACCCCGGCGACCCGGGGACGGCGTCGGGCTGGCAGCGCTTGCAGGCGCGGAGCCCCGCCTCGTGCGCGGCCGCAGCGGTCAGGTAGAACGAGACGTTTGCCGGCTTGGGGGTTACCGCCGGGCAGCTCGGGCGGCAGTAGATCCCGGTGGAGTGAACGCCGGTGATGAACTGCCCGTCGAATCGGCCGTCGCGGGAGGACATGGCCCGATACCGCCGGGCGAAGACTGGATCGGCGAGGTCGGGGCGCGTTTTGTGCGTCCGGGGACTCTCTGCCGGTTGTTCCGCCGAGTGGATTGTCATTCCTTGAGCCTGCCACGCGTGAGAGATCCGCACTAGCGGAAATCGGACATCGCGCGCGCTGGGTAGTGTGGAGTCATGAGCGTTGTGGCACATCTTCAGGCCGAGCTGGGATCGATCGTGAGCGTGGACGCCGCCGACTTGGCGGCGAGCCGCACGGACAAATCGGGCTGGACGGCGGCGGGAACGCCGCTGGCGGTGGTGCGCGCGATCACGGTGCAGCACGTTCAGGCGGTGTTGCGCATCGCGACGGAATACCGGATTCCGGTTATCACGCGTGGTGCAGGCACCGGTTTGGCGGGCGGGGCCTGCGGCAGCGCTGGAACAATCGTGCTCAACGTGGCCGGCATGAGCCGCATCCTCGAGATTCGTCCCGAAGACGAACTCGCCGTGGTGGAGCCAGGGGTGATCAACCAGCACCTCAACGACGCCCTCGCCGAGCACGGCCTGTGGTTCGCTCCTGATCCGGCGAGCAAGGCCATTTCCACGGTGGGTGGCAACATCGCCACGAATGCCGGGGGGCTGCTGTGTGCCAAGTACGGAGTGACCCGGGAGGCTGTGCTCGCCCTCACCGTCGTGCTCGCGGACGGAACGCTGCTGCACACGGGACACCGCACGGTGAAGGGCGTCACGGGCTACGACCTCACGGCGCTGCTGACCGGGTCTGAAGGCACGCTGGGTGTCATTGTCGAAGCCACCGTGCGGGTGCGGGCCATTCCGATCGGGACGGCCGTAACCGTGGCCGCGGTCTTTACCGATGTGGCCGCGGCGGCCGGCGCAGCCGCTGCCATCACCGCTGCTCGCCTGGGACCGGCAGTGATGGAGCTGATCGACCCGGTCGCGCTCGCCATCGTGGCCCGCTACCTCGGACCTGCCGGGTCGGCGGGACTGCCGCTCGCCAGCGGGGCGTTTTTGCTCGTGCAGACCGATGGGCCGGGCGCCCTCGGTGAGGCCGAACAGGTGGCAACGGTAATGGGTTCACAGGGGGGAGACGTGCGGCTGTCGACGGATGAGGAATCGGGCGAGAGGCTGCTCGCCATTCGCCGAGCGATGCATCCGGCTCTGGAGCAACACGGCACGGTGCTCATCGAAGACGTGTCCGTGCCTCGGTCGCGCATGAAGGAGATGTTCGAGGTCATTGCGGGGATCAGCGCGCGCACGGGCGTGTCTATCCCGGTGATTGCGCACGCGGGCGACGGCAATCTGCACCCCAACTTTGTCATCCCGATCGATCCCCTCCGAGGCACTGACGACCCCCTCGTGCCGGATAATGTGTGGGCGGCGGCCGACGAGATGTTTCGTGCGGCGCTCGCCCTGGGGGGTACCCTGACGGGCGAACACGGCGTGGGTGTGCTCAAGCGACGCTGGCTGGCGGACGAACTCGGGGAGGCGAGCTTCGACCTGCAACGACGGCTCAAGGCCGTCTTTGATCCGCTCGGAATCCTCAACCCCGGCACGATGTTCGAGCGCTGAACAGCGGCCGGGTTCCCGGCATGTGAAGATCAATCATGAGCGACGTTCAACCAACTCTCGAGTCGGTCCCCGAAGTGTGGACCGCCGCGGTTCGGCCGTCGCGAGCCGGAACGGTGGCGCTCGCGGGTGTGGGCCTCGCGCTCGCCGGGCTGGCGCTGCTCCTCGTTTTCGTCTACCTGGCGACGTTTCTCGGGCCGGTGGAGGCTGCATCCGGTCTGCTTCTCGCGTTGATTCCCCTCACTGTGGTGTTGCTGGCCGTCAGGTGGGTCGACCGCTGGGATCCGGAGCCCCGTCCGGCCCTGTGGTTCGCGTTCCTGTGGGGCGCGGGGGTATCGGTCGTGACGGCCCTGCTTTTCGATCTGGGAGTGCAGATTACGATCGCCTCGAGTGGCGGCGCGCTCGCCGCCAGTGACTTCGCGTCGTCTGTCGTGCAGGCCCCCTTCGTGGAGGAGATCGCGAAGGGTGTGGGGATACTCGTGCTGTTCTGGGTGGCTCGCCGGCATTTCGACGGCCCTCTCGACGGGGTCGTCTATGCGGCAACCATCGCCGCGGGCTTCGCCTTTTCGGAGAATATCCAGTATTTCGGGGTGGCCATGATGGAGGGCGGCGCCGGCAGTCTCGGCATGACGTTCCTGTTGCGCGGGGTTTTCTCGCCGTTCGCGCACGTGATGTTCACGATCTGTACCGGCGTCGCGCTCGGCCTTGCCGCTCGCCGGACCACCCGGCGAAGCCACCTGGTGTTTTTCGTGCTGGGACTCATTCCGGCCATTGCCTTGCACGCGCTGTGGAACGGCGCGTTCTTCGTGTTTGTGGGGGATGCCAACCTGCTGGCCTACTACTTCTTCGTGCAGGTTCCACTGTTCATCGCGGCGATCCTGGTGGTGGTCTTCCTGCGCCGGCAGGAGGCGCGTGTCACCCTGCGACGACTGCACGAGTACGCGGTGGCGGGCTGGTTCACGGCGGCCGAGGTGTCCATGCTCGCTACCGCGACCGGGCGACGCCAGGCCCTGGCTTGGGCTAAATCGCAACCTCAGGGCAGGAAGCGGGCAATGCGGAGCTTCATCACGGATGCCACCCGCCTCGCCTTTGCCCGAGAGCACCTCGTCAACGGGCACGACGGCCCGGCCGAGCGGGCGCACGAAGCACGGCTGCTCGGGGCCTTGCAACAGGATCGCGCCGAGGTTCTGGCCTGACAGCGGTCGGTACCACGCAGAAACTCGCCGCTTCGGTGGTGTGGCGATGCCGACGACTCTACCGATGCGACGAGTTGGTGTATGACTATCGTGCAACTTTGGCGGCGTTCGCGCAAGGATTAATTTCTGACTAGGCGAATGGCCCTGGTTTCCGATTGGATAGGGGAATGATAGATTTGAATTCCAAGCCCGAAATCGACTTCCCGGAGGGCGCAGCGCCCGAACAGCTTGAGATCGACGACATCGTCGTCGGTGACGGCGCGGAGGCAACGCCCGGAGCCACCGTCGACGTGCACTACCTCGGCGTCGAGTTCGCCTCCGGCGATGAATTCGACTCGTCGTGGAACCGCGGCCAGTCGATCAACTTCCCGTTGCGTTCGCTCATCGCCGGCTGGCAGCAGGGCATTCCCGGCATGAAGGTCGGCGGCCGTCGTAAGCTCGTCGTGCCGCCCCACCTCGCCTACGGACCCGCAGGTTCGGGCCACCGGCTCTCCGGTCAGACCCTGATCTTCGTGATCGACCTTCTGGGCGTCAGTTAGGAGCGGTCGACCCGCACGCGCTTGATGCGTGAGGTGTGGCCCCGCACGACGACCACGTCGCGTTTTGCCACACCGAAGTGTGTGGCCAGCAGCGCCACGAGGGCGTCGTTCGCGGCGCCCTCCACGGCTCGCTGTTGCAGGAAGACTGTGAGGGAGTTCTCCACACCCTGATCGGCGACCACCAGGGGGCCCTTGCGGCTGCCCGGTTTCACATGCACGGTCAGGTTGATCGTGGCCGTCACATTTTCTCCGGTTCTGCCCGCATTCTTTCTGCAGGCCTGTCGCTACAACGCTAGCGCGCTGCATAATGTTGCATGATCTCCACCGATAACGCCCGTTCCCTGCAGAAGGCCGGCCTGATCTGGCGCCCGGCATTCGGCGACGCCTTCGGTATCGAACAGCCCGGATTCGAACACGACGTCTTCACCGTCAGCAATATGGCGATTGAGCCTCACGAATTCGACACCGGCACCATTCTGGGCTTCAACGGCACGACGGAGTGGGCCCTCGATTCTCTCGCACTCGAGAACGCCCTGTGGCTGCCCAGAGAGGACCAGCTCCGGGAGCTGCTTGGTGACACCTTCAACGCGCTCGAACGCACGCCCCATCGTTACAGGGTCAAAGTCGACCTCGGAGAGGGGCCCACTCACTTCGATGCCCCGGAGGCAGCGGATGCCTATGCCGCCGCTGTTCTTGCGGCGCTGGGCGTGTCTCGCATCCGTTGACGGGCCGCGAGTCAGTACCGGTCAGGCTCTGGGCCGAGCTGAAAACGCCGCCCCTGAATCTCCGTCGGCGTGATCTCCACGTAGATGTATTTCAGGGTGGGGATCAGCGGATGAAGCGGCAGCTGGTCTGCCGCGTCGATCTCAGAGTGCTTCTCCACCACGCTCGCGGTGCCTTTCACCACGACACTCCACGCCTCGTCGCGACCCACGCCGTCCGTTTCGAAGGCAACCTGGTTGTTGATCGTCAGCTCGAGGAGTTTTGTGCCCTCTGCGGTTCGAAAGAGCAGGCGGCGGTCGGCGGCCACGAAATTCACCGGGAAGATATCGGGAACTCCACCGACGCTGACAGCCAGGCGTCCGAGGCTGGCCGAGAGCAAGGCATTCCAACTCTCGTCTTCGGTGAGAATGCGAATCGGTTTGACGTCATCGATGTCCATGATTCATGGTGGCACGTGTGCAGCCTTGCCGTGGCGGGAACCGCGGGTGCGGGCCGGCGGCGGCCCTCCTGATCCACCCCAATGCGGGGGTGGATGTTGTAAAGTAGTTTGTTGCCCACTGGTGACCGAGAATCATTTCTAGGAAGTTCACTGTGAGCGCACCGTCCCCAACACCGCCCGCCCGACGGGAGAAGACTCCCCAACGCAGATTCGTCGTTCCTGCACCCCGAGTGTTCTACCCGGCGCTCGGAATCATCCTCGCCGTCGTCATCGTCGCGATCAGCTTTCCAGCGCGAACCGGTGCGACCCTGCAGACCCTGCAGAGCTGGGTAGTGGCCGGGCTCGGCCCGTACTATATTATCCTCGTCGCGGCCTTCGTGGTCTTTGCGGTGTGGATGGGCGCGAGCCGCTTCGGTGACATCAAGCTCGGGACAGACGAAGACAAGCCAGAGTTCGGGCTGATGTCGTGGTTCTCGATGCTCTTCGCAGCGGGTATGGGAATCGGCCTCGTGTTCTGGGGCATGTCGGAACCGCTGACCTTCTTCACGAACCCCAAGCCCGGCGTCGGCGGAAGCGCCCAAGAACTTGCCGCGGCCGCCATGAATCAGACCTTCCTGCACTGGGGATTCCACGCCTGGGCGATCTACGCCGTCGTCGGACTGGCCCTCGCTTACTCGATCCACCGCAAAGGCCGCCCGGTTTCCATCCGTTGGGCGCTCGAGCCGCTGCTCGGTGACAGGGTGCGTGGCCGCCTCGGGGACGCGATCGACGTAATCGCCATCGTGGGAACCCTCTTCGGTGTTGCCACCTCGCTCGGCCTCGGCGTCAAGCAGATCGCAGCGGGACTGAGTCACCTCGGTGTCGTGGGCGAAGTCAACAACACCCTGCTCGTCATTCTCATCATCGTGATCACCGCCATCGCCACCCTGTCGGTCGTGAGCGGCGTGGGCAAGGGCATCAAGTGGCTCTCCAACATCAACCTCGGCATGGCCGGGCTGCTCCTGGTCGCCGTGCTGCTTCTTGGTCCCACTCTCTATCTGCTTCGCGTGCTGGTGGAGTCGATCGGCGGATACTTCCAGAACGTGGTCGGGCTCACCTTTGACGCCGGTTCGTTCACCGGGCAGGCCGGTCTCGACTGGCAGGGCGCCTGGACCATCTTCTATTGGGGCTGGTGGATCTCGTGGGCGCCGTTCGTCGGCGTCTTTATCGCGCGGATTTCCCGCGGCCGCACCGTTCGCGAGTTCATTGCCGGCGTGCTGCTCGTTCCCACGCTCGTGACCTTCGTTTGGTTCGCGGTGATGGGTGGAAGCGTCATTAAGCAGGCCTGGGCCGGCGACGGCGGCGGACTCTTCGACCCCGAGGTCGGAATCATTCCCGAGAACGTGCTCTTCGACTTTCTGAGCGGACTGCCGCTTGGGGGAGTGCTGTCGGTCATCGCGGTTCTCGTGATCGCCATCTTCTTCATCACGTCGGCCGATTCCGGTTCGCTCGTGATCGACATGCTGGCCTCCGGCGGCGACACCAACCCGCCCAAGTGGAGCCGCATCATGTGGGCGGGTCTCGGCGGAGTCGTGGCCATCGCCCTGCTGCTGGCGGGCGGGCTCGCGGCCCTGCAGACGGGTGCCATCCTGACGGCCATCCCGGTGAGCCTCGTGATGATCGGAATGTGCATCGCAACCTACAAAGCATTCCGCGAGGAACACGAAATTCTGGTCAGCGCGGAGCGCCGCCAGCGACGCGAGGAACTAGCCCGACGCATCGGCAAGACCGTCACCGCGCATCTCGAAGAGAACTTTGACGATCACTTCGGTGATCAGGTCGACGCGCACGTCGAAGCCGCGATGACCGAAGAGGGCACGCGCCGTCGACGCGGCTTCTTGGGACGGCGTGCCAAGGACTGATCATCCGGCGTCGACCGGGTCAGACGCTGCCGTTGGCGGCCTGGACCCGGTCGACGAGTTCACGCCACTGCCCGGTGATCCGCGCGTCCAGGAGCACGACCTCGAATGGCGCGCATCTGATGCGGTACAGATAACTGCCGGAGATCGGCTCGCTGTCTGTCACCTCCGCCCAGGGGAGGGACAGCAGAAAATCGGCCCAGCTCGTGGCATCCGGTTGCTCGTCGATGCGAACTTCCCAGGTGAGGCGGATGTCTGCCATGCCGCCGCTTCGCGACACTATGACCTTCATGAATTAAGTCTGCCACCGCTCGGGATTGCATGCCAGCCCGCACCGACTCGAACCGTGCGAGACTCGAGGAATGCGTTTTGGAATCGTTATCCTCCCCCAGCGCTCCTGGCGGGAAGCCAGGGCCGACTGGATGGGCGCCGAAGCCTACGGATTTGACCACGCGTGGACCTACGACCACTTGTCGTGGCGCACGCTCGCGGCTGAACCGTGGCACGCCACAATTCCCACACTCACCGCGGCCGCTGCGGTCACGTCTCGTATCCGGCTCGGTACCTTCGTGTCGTCACCGAACTTTCGGCACCCCGTGCCGTTCGCCAAGGAAATAGCCACTGTAGATGACGTTTCCAGCGGCCGCTTCGTGCTCGGCGTCGGGTCGGGCGGAACTGGGTTCGACGCCGTCACACTCGGCCAGGATGCCTACACTCCCGGGCAACGTCATGAGCGCTTCGCCGAATTCGTCGCCGACCTCGATGTGCTCCTGCGGCACGAGTCGCCGGGCAGCGAGGGAATCAGCTTCGATGGGGACTGGTTCACGGCCGTGAACGCGCGCATGGTGGGAACGCCGGCGCAGCAGCCGCGGGTTCCCTTCGTGGTCGCGGCGAATGGACCGAAGGGGCTGGGGCTCGTAACCCGTTTCGGTGCCGGCTGGGCGACCACAGGGAAAGACGGCACGGACGGCGAAGCCTGGTGGTCAAGCGTGCGAGGGCTTGTGAACCAGCTCGAGGACGCGGCACATGCAGCCGGGCGCGACCCGCTCTCGATCGACCGCTCACTCTCGCTCGATAGCGGCGGCAGCTATTCGGTGCAGAGTCTGGGGGCGTTTGAGACGGCGGTCGGCCGCGCCGCCGAGCTCGGCTTCACGGATGTGATCAGCCACTGGCCCCGCCCGCAGGGCGTCTACGCCGGTGACCGGAATATTCTCGACCAGATAGCGGGGCGCCTGGACGGCCTCCGGTGATGGACTTGTCTAGGCTGGGGGCATGCGAGAAAAAGACGCCCAGACCCCGACGCCTGTCCGCACGCCTGCCCGTACTCTCCTGAACGACCGATTGGGGTGGATGGGACTGCGGAGTGGCCAGATTCTGCTGGTTATCGCGCTGGCCGCCGTGGTGATCTTCGGTCTCGTTCAGCTCAAACTTGTCGTTATTCCAGTGCTCATCGCCATCATTCTGGCCTCAGCCCTGAGCCCGGTTGTCAATTGGCAACGCCGCCGGGGGATGCCCGCCCTGCTGGCAACCTGGACGACCCTGCTCGTGAGTATCGCCGCCTTCGGTGCCATCATCACGCTGATTGTCTTTGCTGTTCGCGATCAATGGGATGAACTGTTCAGCTCCGCGTCGGAAGGTTTGGACCGGCTTCAGCGCTTTGTGATGCAGGGACCGATCGAGATCGATGCGACGCAGATCGATGACGCCCGAGCAGCCGTCGTCGATTTCTTCACCAGCAGTCAATTCGGTACGGGAGCTCTCGCCGGGGCGGGCGTGGTGGCCGAACTCCTGACGGGCACTGTCCTCCTCCTGGTTATCTTGTTCTTTTTCCTTAAGGATGGCGACCGTATCTGGGCGTTCTTCCTCACGCCGCTGAACGGCAGTCGGGCTGAGCGCGGCCGCCGTATCGGCAGCACGGCTCCGCGCGTGCTGGGCGGCTACGTTCGCGGAACGGCGATTGTCGCCCTCGTGGATGCCTTGGCCATCGGCACCGGACTGGCGATCCTGCAGGTGCCCCTTGCCCTGCCCCTCGCGGTGCTCGTTTTCCTGGGCGCTTTCATTCCTTTGATCGGCGCCACGCTGGCGGGGGTGCTCGCGGCCCTTGTCGCGCTGGTGGCGCACGGGCCTGTGATCGCCCTGATCGTGATCATCATCGTCATTGCCGTCAACCAGCTCGAGGGAAACCTGCTCCAGCCCGTTGTGATGGCCCAGTCACTCAAACTGCATCCGCTGGTGATCCTGTTTGCCCTGACGGCGGGAACTATCGTGGCCGGCATCGTCGGGGCCGTGCTGGCCGTGCCGATTGCCGCGGTCGCCTGGTCGATCGCGAAGGTGTGGAACGACCCAGAAGCGTCCCGCCAGGCACCCACTGCATCGCCCCCTGCGCCGCCCGCTGTGTCCAAACGGCGCCCCCGCAGACGCTGATCGCTCCGAACACAGGCCATCCCCCGCTGAGCGGGGATGGCCTGTGTCGTGAAGGTCTTAGGGATGCACGATGATCTTGACCGCGGTCTCGTTGCGGTTGATCAGGGTGTCGAAGCCCTCCGTCAGTAGGTCGTCGAGACCGATGCGGCTGGTGATGAACGGGGCGAGGTCGATCTTGCCGTCCTGCACGAGCTTGATCGTGGTGGGGTGGTCACGCACGTAGGCGATGGTGCCACGCAGGTCGATCTCCTTCAACACCAGCTTCTGCATGTCGATGCTGGCGGGCTTGCCCCAGATCGACACGTTCACGACGACGCCGGCGGGGCGCACCGCATCGAAGAGCTGGTTGAGGACGACATTCACGCTCGTGCACTCGAAGCACACATCCGCGCCGTTGCCTCCGGTGAGCTCCCGCACGCGGGCAATGAGATCTTCTGAGCTCGGGTCGATGACATGGTCGGCGACTCCGGTCGACCGTGCCTTGTCCTTACGCGCCTCGCTGAGCTCGCTCATGATCACCGTCACGCCGTTGGCCTTGAGGACGGCGGCAACGAGAAGCCCGATCGGGCCGGCACCGCCGACCAGGGCCGTGTCGCCGGCCTTGGCCCCGCTTCGCACAAAAGCGTGGTGCGCCACCGAGAGCGGCTCGATGAGAGCGGCCTGATCGAGGGGGATGTCACCGATGGGGTGTACCCAGCGTTCGTCCACGACGACCTTCTCGCTGAGCCCCCCACCGCCTCCGGACAGGCCGATGAAGCCCATTTTCACGCAGAGGTGATAATTGCCGGCCAGGCACTGGGCGCACTCGTCACAGACGAAGTATGGTTCCACCACCACGTTCTCGCCGACCGTCAGGCCGGTGACCCCGTCGCCGAGGGCGGTGATGGTGCCTGAAAATTCGTGGCCGAGGGTGACGGGCGCTTCCTCATGAGAGAGCGGATGCGGGTGGCCGGCCGGCGGGACGAAGATGGGGCCATCGAGGTATTCGTGCAGATCGGATCCGCAGATGCCGCACCAGGCCACGTCGATGGCGACCGCTCCCGGCCGAAGCTTCGGTTCGGGGACTTCTTCAATCCGGATGTCCTGTGGGCCGTGGAACCGGGCTGCCTTCATATCGACACTTCTCCTTGCACGAAACGAGAGGCGCGAGGGTGCCCGAATGGCACCCAGTGCGGCGTTTCGTTGCGCTACAAGTCTACTCCGTGGGGCGTGACCGGGCAGAGCGAGGCCCGACTTTGCTGCCTCCCGCGAGCTTCGGTGCCTCCTCGCGAACGCTAGTTCGGTTGCAGCCTGTGCACTTGAGTACGTAGCGGGGAAGCGGGGACGGGGCCACCCGGGCAGGATTAGGGGCGAGCTTGGCCATTGAACCGCAGTACGGGCACGTCATTTGCACGATTAACACTCCTGTGGGCTGGTCGTTTGTAGCCGAACGGCTGCAACTTCACCGGTGACCATTCTGAGTATGCCTCGACTCCGGTGATTTGGGTGCAGGATTGACTTCTCCGTGTCGCCCCAGTCCGGGGTGACGTATTGTTCCCGCCCACCGCGAACGGGTCCCGACTCTGCTAAAATATGGAGGTTGCCGTTCAACGGCCGCGGATAAAGAGAGCTCAGGCATCCTGCCAAGGGCACCGCGCAGTGAGAGAAAGGGGATCCCATCTATGGCACTCGAAGCCGATGCTAAGAAGGCGATCATCGAAAAGTACGCTACCCACCCAGGCGACACAGGGTCCCCCGAAGTTCAGATTGCGATGCTCACGCAGCGCATTCTGGACCTGACGGAGCACCTGAAGGAGCACAAGCACGACCACCACTCACGTCGTGGCCTGCTTCTCATGGTTGGTCAGCGTCGTCGTCTGCTCGGTTACCTGTCCGATATCGACATCACTCGGTACCGCACACTTATCGGCAGCCTCGGCCTGCGTCGCTAGTCTGACTTCGTCACACTAACCGAATGCAGCGTTGATTACGCGAACTTCTTACACACGAGCCGTCACCCGTTGGGTGGCGGCTCGTTTGTTGTCCGGTCCGCCCGGTTGCGAAGTGTCTGCGATGGGCTGAATGCGCAAAAGGGAATCCTTCGAGGGTTTAGCATGAACACGTAGAAACCAACGAAACGGACGGCATTCGACGATGAGCCTCTGGCGCACCAAGAGTATTGAAGATTCCATTGCAGACTCTCTGGAGAAGGGCCACAGCCTCAAACGCACGTTGGGAACCTGGGATCTCATGATCATGGGCGTCGCTGTTGCGGTGGGCGCCGGAATCTTCTCTGTCGGCGCCAAGGCTGCCGGCAGCTACGCGGGACCATCCGTCACTCTGGCGTTCCTGCTGGCCGCGTTCACCTGCGCCCTCGCAATCATGTGTTACGCCGAGTTCGCCTCGGCCGTACCGGTCGCAGGATCGGCCTATACCTTCACGTATGCCACGCTCGGCGAACTCCTGGCCTGGATCATCGGCTGGGATCTGATTCTCGAAATGCTCACAGCCGCGGCCGTGATTGCGAAGTACTGGGGCATCTACCTGAGTACGGTGTTCGATCTCGCCGGCTGGGACGTTCCGTCCACGATTCCGGTCCTCGGCCTCGACGTGAGCTGGGGAGCGTTCGTCATCGTGGCGATCTTCACGACGCTGCTCGTGCTCGGCACTCAGCTGTCGGCCCGGGTAGCGAGCGTATTCACTATCATCAAGGTCGCCATCGTGGTGTTCGTGATCATCGTCGGCGCGTTCTTCGTCAAGGCGGCGAACTACACCCCGTTCATCCCGGAGTCGGTGCCTTCCCCGCCCGGTGAGGGCGATGTCTGGATGCAGTCACTCTTCTCATTCATGACGGGCGCCGCTCCAGCTCAGTACGGACTCTTCGGGCTTCTCGCCGGTGCCTCGCTCGTGTTCTTCGCCTTCATCGGCTTCGACGTGGTCGCCACGTCGGCGGAGGAGGTCAAGAACCCCCAAAAGACGCTGCCGCGGGGAATTTTCGCCGGCCTGGCCATCGTCACGGTGCTCTATATCGGGGTGAGCCTTGTGCTGACCGGCATGGTGCCGTACACCGTGCTCGCCGACGACCCCAACGCCTCACTCGCGACTGCCTTCGTGGCTGTCGGGGCAGGTTGGGCGGCGCAGATCATCTCGGTCGGTATCCTCGTGGGTCTCACGACCGTCATCATGGTGCTGCTCCTGGGGCTCTCCCGGGTGCTATTCGCCATGAGCCGTGATGGCCTGTTGCCGCGCTGGCTCAGTGTCACGTCGGAGAAGCGTCGTACCCCGGCCCGCATCCAGATCATCTCCGGCCTCGCCGTGGCGCTGATCGCCGGCCTCACCGACGTGGGGGTGCTTGAGGAGATGATCAACATCGGAACGCTCTCCGCCTTCGTGCTCGTGAGCATCGCCGTGGTCGTGCTGCGTAAGAAGCGACCGGATCTGCCGCGCGCCTTCAAGGTGCCGTTCTCCCCGTTCCTGCCGATCCTCTCCGCAGTGCTGTGCGTATGGCTCATGCTGAACCTTACGACCCTGACGTGGGCGCGCTTCGGCGTCTGGCTCCTGATTGGCTTCGCCGTGTACTTCCTGTACGGCCGCAGTCATTCCGTGCTCGGGCGCAGGCAGCGAGGCCTCGCGGCCGACGGCACGCCCCTCGTGGCTGCCCCCCCCAGCCGTTGACTCCGAGGCTGCCGACGCGAAGTGACGCGGCAGCTCCGGAGTTAACGGCGCTAGAGGCGGGCTTCCCCGGGCCTCATGGCTCGATCCCGTCGCGGGCTCGCGGGAATAAGATCGAAATCGTGGTCGTTGTCACGGACGTGCATGCAGACGCATTGATATTGGGAGGCTGAGATGCAGTTCGGAATCTTCACGGTGGGAGACCGCACGGTCGACCCCGTGACCGGTCGGGAACCGAGCGAGCAGGAGCGGATCATGGCCATGGTGGCTATCGCCCAGAAGGCCGAAGAGGTGGGGCTGGACGTTTTCGCCACGGGGGAGCACCACAACCCGCCTTTCGTGCCATCGTCGCCCACGACCCTGCTGGGGTATATCGCCGCCAAGACCGAGAAACTGATTCTGTCAACCGCGACGACGCTCATCACGACGAGCGACCCCGTGAAGATCGCCGAAGACTTCGCCATGCTGCAGCATCTGTCCGGCGGGCGTGTCGACCTGACGCTCGGTCGCGGAAACACCGGACCCGTCTACCCGTGGTTCGGTCAGGACATTCGTCAGGGCATTCCGCTCGCTCTCGAGAACTATGCGCTGCTTCGGCGGCTGTGGCGCGAGGAATTCGTGGACTGGGAGGGACAGTTCCGCACCCCGCTGCAGGGATTCCAATCGACGCCGCGGCCGCTTGACGGTGTGCCGCCCTTCGTCTGGCACGGCAGCATCCGCAGCCCCGAGATCGCCGAACAGGCCGCCTACTACGGCGACGGATTCTTCGCCAACAACATCTTCTGGCCCAAAGAGCACTACATGAAGCTCATCGGGTACTACCGCGCCCGCTTCGAGCACTACGGCCATGGCCCCGCGTCCGAGGCCATCGTCGGCCTCGGTGGACAGGCGTTCATGCGCACAAAATCCCAGGATGCTGTGAACGAATTTCGGCCGTACTTCGACAATGCCCCCGTTTACGGGCACGGACCGAGCCTCGAAGACTTCACCGAGCAGACACCGCTCACCGTCGGCAGCCCGCAGCAGGTGATCGACCGCTACGCCGGTATGCGCGATCACTTTGGCGACTATCAGCGTCAGTTGTTTCTCATGGACCACGCAGGCCTGCCGCTCAAGACCGTGCTTGAGCAGCTGGACATCCTCGGCGGAGAAGTCGTTCCCGTGTTGCGCAAGGAACTTGCCCGTAACCGGCCGGCGAACGTACCCTCCGCGCCCACCCACGCATCGCTCGTGGCCGCCGCTCGACGGGTGGGAGCGGAGAAATCGGCGTCCGGCACGGAGCGCGCGGACACCGGGCGCGCAGACACCGACCGCGCGGACACCGATCTTGCCGACACCACTCGGCGGTCCTGAGATGACAGTGCGCACCGTCGCCGTAGTCTCGGCGGGGCTCAGCCAGCCCTCCTCTACCCGGATGCTCGCCGACAAACTCGCCGCCGCCACGGTGTCACGGCTGACGGAGCAGGGCGTGGAGACACAGGTGGTCACAGTCGAACTGCGTGATGTCGCCCAGGACGTGATGAACAACATGCTGACCGGATTTCCGAGCCCGCGGCTGGCTGCCGTGATCGAGGCCGTGTCGACGGCACACGGCCTGATCGCCGTGACGCCCATCTTCACCTCAAGCTACAGCGGGCTCTTCAAATCCTTCTTCGACGTGCTGGACAGTCAGGCCCTCACGGATCTGCCCGTGCTGATCGCCGCGACCGCCGGCACTCCGCGCCATTCGCTCGCCCTCGATTACGCGCTGCGCCCGATGTTCACGTACCTGCATGCCGTCGTCGTGCCGACGGCGGTTTTCGCCGCCGCAGAAGATTGGGGCACCGCTGCGGGCGCGCTGGCCACCCTGCCAGACCGCATCGAGCGCGCTGCGGGCGAGCTGGCCGCGCTGGTCGAGAATTCCCGGCGATCCACCCAGGTGCGCGATCCGTTCGCCCTCGACTCGTCCTTCAGCCCGACCGGTGGTTTCTGACGCGTCTGTTAGAGTTGACGGGGTTGATTTTTTGATATCGACCTGTCCAACTCGCCTGTCACACGGGCACGCGAGCCTTCGTCGCCAGCATGGCGAGAAGCAAACATAAAAGGAGAGAACCCCCACATGGAGGGTCCAGAAATCACTTTCGCCGAAACCGTTATCGATAACGGCAAGTACGGCAAGCGCACCATCCGTTTTGAAACCGGGCGTCTCGCCCAGCAGGCGCAGGGATCTGCCGCCGCCTACATCGACGAAGAGACGATGCTTCTCTCCGCCACGAGCGTCAGCAAGCAGCCGAAGGACAACTTCGACTTCTTCCCGCTCACCATCGACGTTGAAGAGCGCATGTACGCCGCGGGCCGCATCCCGGGCAGCTTCTTCCGCCGCGAAGGTCGCCCGTCGACCGACGCCATCCTCACCTGCCGCCTGATCGACCGGCCGCTGCGCCCGTCGTTCGTAGACGGACTCCGCAACGAGATCCAGGTCGTCATCACCGTTCTGGCCATCGAGCCCGACGAACTCTACGACGTGCTCGCGATCAACGCGGCTTCCATGTCGACCCAGCTCGCCGGCCTGCCGTTCTCCGGCCCGATCGGTGGCGTTCGCGTCGCTCTCGTGCCCGACGACAACGGAAGCGGCCAGTGGGTTGCCTTCCCGAAGCACTCGCAACTCGCCGACGCCGTGTTCAGCATGGTCGTCGCCGGCCGTGTTGTGACAGATGCGTCTGGCGCGCAGGACGTCGCGATCATGATGATCGAGGCCGAAGCCACCGACGGTGCCTGGAACCTCATCAAGGGTGGCGCCATCGCGCCGAACGAAGAGGTCGTTGCCCAGGGCATCGAAGCGTCCAAGCCGTTCATCAAGCAGCTCGTCGCCGCGCAGCAGGAAGTCGCCGACAAGGCGGCCAAGCCGACCGCAGACTTCGCGCTGTTCCCGCCCTACCAGCAGGCCACCTATGACGCCGTCGCCGCCGTTGCCTACGACGAGCTCAAGAACGTCTACCTGATCGCCGACAAGGTCGAGCGTCAGAGTGCCGACGACGCCCTCAAGGCCACCGTCAAAGCCGCCGTCGCGGCCAAGGTCGAGGCCGGAGAGCTCGACGCGAGTGCGAACAACCAGGTGAACGCCGCCTACAAGTCGGTCACCAAGCTCGTCGTGCGCTCACGCGTGCTCAACGAGGGAATTCGCATCGACGGCCGCGGCCTTGCGGACATCCGCCCGCTCGACGCCGAGGTTGCCGTCATTCCCCGTGTGCACGGTTCCGCGATCTTCCAGCGTGGTGAGACTCAGATTCTCGGCGTGACCACGCTGAACATGCTGAAACTCGAGCAGTCGATTGACTCGCTCAACCCTGTCACCAAGAAGCGTTACATGCACAACTACAACTTCCCGCCCTACTCGACCGGTGAGACCGGCCGGGTCGGAACACCGAAGCGTCGCGAGATCGGCCACGGAGCGCTCGCCGAGCGTGCCCTAGTTCCTGTGCTGCCCTCGCGTGAGGAGTTCCCCTACGCCATCCGCCAAGTCTCCGAGGCGCTGAGCTCGAACGGCTCCACCTCGATGGGCTCCGTTTGCGCTTCGACCCTGTCGCTGTTGAACGCCGGAGTGCCGCTGCGCGCACCGGTCGCCGGCATCGCCATGGGCCTCATCAGCGACACCGTTGACGGTCAGACCCGCTACGCGGCACTGACCGACATCCTCGGCGCCGAAGACGCTCTCGGCGACATGGACTTCAAGGTTGCCGGAACGAGCGAGTTCATCACCGCGATCCAGCTCGACACCAAGCTCGACGGCATCCCCGCGTCGGTCCTGGCCGGTGCGCTCACCCAGGCCCGCGACGCCCGTGCGACGATCCTCTCCGTGCTCAACGCCGCAATCGACCGCCCCGACGAGATGGCACCGACCGCGCCCCGCGTGATCAGCGTACAGATCCCCGTGGACAAGATCGGCGAGCTGATCGGCCCGAAGGGCAAGACGATCAACGGCATCCAGGACGAGACCGGCGCCGACATCTCCATCGAGGAAGACGGCACCGTGTACATCGGCGCCGTCGATGGACCGTCGGCCGAGGCGGCCCGTGCAATGGTCAACTCCATCGCCAACCCGACCAACCCCGAGGTTGGCGAACAGTTCCTCGGAACTGTCGTGAAGATCGCCGCCTTCGGCGCCTTCGTTTCGCTGCTTCCGGGCAAGGATGGTCTGCTGCACATCTCTGAGGTGCGTAAGCTTGCCGGAGGGAAGCGTGTCGAGAACGTCGAAGACGTTCTCGGCGTTGGCCAGAAGGTGCTCGTTGAGATCACCAAGATCGATGACCGTGGCAAGCTGTCGCTCGCCCCGGTTCTCGAAGAGGCCGCCGACACGGAAGGCCGCGACGCGGCATCCGCAGGTCCAGAGGCTCCGGCCGAGGGCTAATCCCACAGATCTCCCGATCACCTCTCGCCAGGTCGGTCGGGTAGACGAAAGGCCCGTACTGCTTCGGCAGTGCGGGCCTTTTCGCATAGATGGGCACGCGCGCCATTGCCGGGGTACCAGGTCGGGGGTACGGTGCCCGCATGACTCTCTCAGCGGTAGTGCACCTACCCCGTCGCCGGCGAATTCTGGCCGCGACAGCCGCGCTGCTGGCAGCGCTGATTCTCGGCGGTACCGCAGCTCCTGCGCTCGCGCAGGACACGGACTCCGGCGGGAGCGTCTCGACCGGCCAGGGGGCGGGCCGAGCGTACGTCGCGCTCGGCGATTCCTTCACCGGAGGGCAGGGCGCGCCGCCGTATCAGCTGGGCCCGTGCCTCCGGAGCAAATTTGCGAGTTACCCGGCCATCGCCGCTGCGGCCAGCGCTTATCGCCTGGTGTCCAATAACGCGTGTTCCGGGGCGTCTCTGGCCGACGTTCCCGGGCAGCTGCTGGGAATCAGCGGCAGCACGAAACTCATCACGATAACCGTCGGCGGAATCGACGCCGGATCGAATGAGGTCTTCGCAGCCTGCGCGCTGGATCCTGGGTCCACCGGCTGCCAGGCGGCAGTGATCCTCAGCATTGCCCGACTCGCCGCCCTTGCTCCGCAACTGGCGGCGACCTATGCCGGGATCGCTGCCGCCGTGCCGGGAGCGAAGATCGTGGTCCTGAACTATCCGAGGTTGTTCCAGCCCGGGATCCTTGCCCTCGGCGACATCGTGAACTCCGGCACGGATAGGCTCAATGCGGTCATTCGGGACGCCGTCGTCAGTGTCGGGCTTGCGCGGGTCTCCCTCGTGGACGTGGCGCAGGAATTCACCAACCACGGAATCGGCGCGCGGCTCCCGTTCATCGCGTACGACCCGGCGAATCCCCTGGCCAAGCAGAATTTCCACCCGAACGCGTTGGGGAACAGCCTGGGCTATGTGCGGGCTCTCCTGCACGACGGGGTGCTCAGTCGGTAGGCATCTATTTGAAAGAATCCCAAGTTAGCGATATACTCAATTTGTGCTCAGTCAAGGTCTTCCTGCCGCCCAGTTGAAGGCCGATCTGTTCAAGTCGCTCGGTCATCCTTTGCGCGTGCAGGTGTTGGAACAGCTTGTAGCGGGGGAACGTTCGGTCGGTAGCCTGGCCGAGGCCCTGGGTTGCGAGCTCTCCAATCTGTCTCAGCAGCTCGGCGTCCTGCGCAGGGCGGGCGTCGTGGTGACCCGGCGCGACGGCAACAGCATTTACTACACCCTGCGCGATGAGGGCGCCATCGAGCTGCTCTCCGCCGCCAAACGGATGCTGCTGTCCAACCTCACCGACTCCCATGCTCTGCTGCGCACCATGGAGCAGGACTCGAAGTAGCAGGACTCGAAGTAGCAAGCAGGCCGAGAGCGCCCGAGCCGAGTCTGAAGGCCGGGTCGCGGGGCGACGTCGCCTGGCTACAGGTCGTTGCCCGCGTAGGACTGGTTGAAGCTCTTGTTGGCGAGCGGGAAGTCGGGGACGATAGTTTCGGAGAGCGCGATGGGCAGCGACGGCCAGTTGAAGAACGACGGGTCCACGACCTTCACTCGGCTGAGCGTTCCGTCTGAGTCGATCTCGACGCGGTGCGCTATCGTGCCGCGCCAGCCCTCGACCAAGGAAAGACCTGCTCCCGGTGCCAGGGGGTCGACCGTCGCACCGCTGCCCGTCGATGGGCCGAGCCGAGCGACCAGGTCCGTGATCACCGCGACGGAGACTGAGAATTCCCGCGCACGCACCCGGTACCTGGCGAGAACGTCGCCGCGCTCCTCGGTGACCACGTGGAATGACTCGCCCAGATTCACGAAGGGGTGGTCCCTGCGGGCGTCGACATCGACGCCAGAGGCGCGCGCAACGTAGCCGAGGGTACCGATGGTCTCGGCCTGCTGCGCGGGCAGCGCGGCGGTTCCGGTGAAGCGACCGCGCACGATGGCGTGGCTGAGTGACACGGCGACAAGTTCCTCGACCGCGGCCTGGATGCGGCGCAGGTCGGTGGGGTCGGGGAGGCAGAACACGCGGGCACCACCCACGCTGAGCGCGCCGCGCAGAAAACGGTGGCCGGTGATGGTCTTGTTGATGCGCAGGAGCTGTTCGCGCAGCGACTGGGCGTGCGCGTCGACGATGCCGAATCCCACATCGTTTGCGAGCGAGCCGAGGTCTGTCACGTGATTGTACAGACGCTCCATCTCGAGCAGCAGCGCGCGCACGACGAGGTCCTGTTCCGAGACCTCGATGCCGACGGCGTCTTCGACGGCCATGACGAAGGCCAGTGAGTGTCCCACGCCCGTGTCGCCGGTGATCTGCTCGGCCAGGGCGATGCCCTGCGCTACCGGCAGCCCCTCGAACAACTTTTCGACGCCGCGATGCAGGTACCACTGCCTGGCCTCCATACGCACAATCGTCTCGCCGACAACAGAGAAGCGAAAGTGCCCGGGCTCAATGACCCCGGCGTGAATCGGCCCGACGGCGATTTCATACACACCGGGGCCTTCAACCTCCACAAAGGGGAACGACTCCACATCGGGTTCGAACTCGGGAACGACCGAGGCATCGCGCAGCATCGGGTACCACCCGCGCGGCCAGTGCCCGTGGCGCACGAGCCGGTGCGGCTGCGGGTGGTTCCGTGGCTCAACGCCGTAGAGGTCGCGAATCTCCCGCTCGAAGTTGCCGGCGGGAAAGGAGAGGGCGGCGAGGCTCGGAATCCAGGCGTCATGTCTCGGCACCGTCAGCGCTAGCTCCACGCGGCCGGTCGCTCCCGCAAAGCTGTACACGACACGAAAGGTATCGTCGTCTTCGTGGCAGGCCATCAGCACCAGGCGCATGCCCACGCCCAGCAGAGCGGATGCTGACGCAGCGATCTCGTCACGGGTCACGATGCGCAGGTCGGTGGGCTTCAGAGGATCAATGGGGTGGCTGTTCATCAGTTCGTCCCTCCCAGAACACTGGTGGCCTGCACAAGAAGCGTGCCGACGGGTTCGGCAACGAAGGCCATCGTCGCGGTCGTCACAAGGGCGAGGATGATCGGCAGCCGCGGGCCGTGTGCGGAACGATCCACGGTGAACGGTTCGCTCGCGGGGGGCGAGCCCATCGTCATTGCCACGGTGAGCCGGGTCAGCGCGGCGAAGATCACGAGCAGCAGCACAAGCGCCGCTGCGACGACGCCGCCCATACCCACCGACCAGCCGGCCGTGATGATGCCGACCTCTGCGAAGAAGATGCTGAACGGGGGAAACCCGATCAGGGCGCTCATGGCGATGAGCCACGGGATGGCGAGGCCCGGCCGGCGCACGAGCAGATGCTTCACGTCCGCGATCACCGGGGTGCCCTCGATCGTGAGGATGCGTCCGGAGAGAACGAAGAGGGTTGCCTTGATGAGTCCGTGAGCGAGCACGTAGAGCAGCACCGCAGGCAGCGCCGCCGGGCCGATGCCGACGCCGATGGCCATCAGTCCCATGTGCTCGATGCTTGAATAGGCCAGCATCCGCTTGTAGTCGCGCTGCCGGATGAGGAGCGACGCGGCCACGAGAAGCGACAGCAGGCCGCCGATGCTGAGCATGACGCGCAGGAAATCGGGACCGATCACGGCGTTCGTGATGGTCTGGATGCGCAGGATCGCATAGAGGGCGACGGAGAGCAGCACCCCTGACATGAGACCGGATACCGGGGCGGGGGCCTGGCTGTGGGCATCGGGGAGCCAACTGTGCATCGGCGCGAGGCCCGACTTGGTGGCGAAACCGAGCACGGCGAGGGCACCGCCCGCGGTGACAAGTGCCGGGTCGAGGCCCAGACCGCTCTGGCTCAACGCCAGCCACGAAAGCGTTGGAGTGTCGGTGTCGATCGATGCCGCGTAAATCAGCACGATGCCGAGCAGGGCGATGGCGACTCCGACGGAGCCCAGGATGACGTACTTCCACGCCGCTTCGAGGGAGCGTCGGCTGCGATGGTGGCCCACGAGGAACGCCGTGGCAATGGTGGTCGCCTCGATCGCGGCCCACATGAGGCCGATGCTGTCCGCGAGCACGGCGAGGGACATCGCGGCGAGGAACAAAGAGAGCAGCGCGCCGTAGGAGCCGGCGGTGCGGCCGCGGCTGGCCGCGAGACTGCTGATGCCGCCCCAGGTGGAAACGAGCCCGACGGCACCCACCACGGCGAGCATATAGGCGGAGAGGGCGTCGGCCCGCAGCAGGTCGCCGATGCTCGTGGCGCCCCCGCGTTCGAGAACGACGGAAATGAGCAACAGGCCGGAGCCGAGCACCGCGGCGCTCGAGGCAACGGGGGAGTAGCGGCGCAGCTGTGCCGAGTCGACGGTGAGGCTCAGCACGGCCAGGATGGCCGGGATGGCGAGGGGGGTCCAGAGGGCGAATTCCATTAGTCGTGCAACTCTCTCAACTGGTCGACGTCGGTTCCACCGAATTTGTTGCGCATCCGGCCGGCGAAGACGTGCAGGATCAGCACCACGAGCAGCACGTCGAGGGAAACCCCGAATTCGAGCAGCAGGGGAACGCCGCCGCTGGTCAGGAACGCGACCGTGGCGATGCCGTTGTCGAGCAGCAGGAAACCAATGAGCTGGGAGCGGGCGCGACGGCGGGTGATCAGCAGCAGGAATCCGGTGAGGATCATGGCGAGTCCGATCGGGGCTGCGTGGGAGCCGACGCTCGTTCCGAGGCCGATTAGCTGGCTGACCACGACGTAGCTGAGGATCGTGAGCAGTGTCACGGCCAGCAGGGCCGCCGTCGGGTTGAGGCGCGGCGATTCCTCAATTGTGCGAATTGTCGCCTTGGACTGGTGCGCGAGCACCCACGGCAGGCCGATACCCTTCGTGGCGAGGATGAGCAGTGACACGAGCAACAGCTCGGCTTCGCCCTCCTGGGCACCGATCACGGCCACGAGGGCGGCAAGGGCAACGCCTTGGGCCGAGAGCAGCCGGATGGACGCGAGCAGCGAATGACGCCAGACCATGAGCGCGCTCGTGAGGAGCAGGGTTCCGGTGCAGAGCCCTATCAGTTGGGTGTACAAAGTTTCTGTCATGGGGTCCTAAGCGACCAGGTAGGAGGCGGTCACGGCGAGGAAGGCGAGGGCGAACGAGCCTGCGAGCAGCTCGGGCACCTGGAAGAGGCGCACCTTGGCGAGGAAGACCTCGCCGACGGCCAGGAGCACTCCCAGCAGCAGCACCTTCACACCGATGGTGACCACACCAACGAGGAGCGCGAGGACGCTGAAGTCGGTGACGACTCCCCATGGAATCACGAGGTTGGCGACGAGGCCGAGCAGCGCGGCGAGTTTGAGCCAAGAGCCCAACTGGAGCCAGGCGAGGTCGCGGCCGGAGGTCTCGATCACCATGGCCTCGTGCAGCATGGTGAGTTCGAGGTGCGTGCCTGGATTGTCAATCGGCAGGCGGTTCGTCTCCGCCATGATGGCGATCGACAGGGCCACGATGGCGAGCACGCTCACCGGCGAGATGATGATCTCGGGGGTGTCGAGCCTGGTCTGCACGATCAGCGAGAGCGTCGAGGTGCCGGCCGGGATCGACAGGGCATAGATCGAGAGCAGGAGGGTGGGTTCTACGAGAGCGGCCACTGTCATGTGGCGACTGGAGCCCATTCCGCCGAAGGCCGTTCCGCTGTCCAGCCCCACGAGGGCGAGCGCGACGACGCCGATCAACATCACCGAGACGATCACGAAGAGGTCGCTCGGGATTAGATCGAACGGGATGGTGCCCACGAGGGGGAGCAGCACGCACAGGAGCAAGCTCGAGATGAGAAGGCCGACAGGGCCGACGCGCAGCATCCAACTGCTGTCGCGAGCACGCACGGGGTTCTTGCGTAGCAGCTTGCGCACATCGCGCCAAGGTTGCCAGATTCCCGCGCCGGCGCGGCCTTCGATTCGCGCCCGCACCTGGCGCATGATTCCCACGAGAAGCGGAGCAAGGAACACAAAGAGTACGACCTGCACGAGCGCGATGACGATCGCGGACCAGTTCACAGCGACACCACAATCAGCACGATCAGAAAAGCGACGAAGGAATACGTGAGGTAGCGGTGGATGCTGCCGTTGGCGGCATGACGCGCGAGAACGCCGTAACGCTGCAGCAGGTTGAGCACAGGGCGGTAGAGCCGGGTTTCAATCACATCTGAGACCCGTTGTTCCACCGTGACGCGCTCCACGAGATAGCGGGATTCGCCCACGTGGGTGACCTGCACGTCACGCGAGGGTTTGAGCACATCGTCGAAGACCCGAACAAGCGGCTCGGCATACGAGGTGGCGGTGTACTGCATGCGCGGCCGGGCGCGGGACCCTCCGCCGCCCCACGGCAGGTCGCTCGTGCGGGCCGGATGCCGGCGCGCCGAGACCACGATGGCGATCAGAATGGGGATGGCCACGAGCGCGGCGAGCACGACGAGCATGATCGGGTCGAGCACCGCGCCGATTCCGGGCAGGGCGACACCGCCGAGGCCCACGGGTACGGCCGCGAGGGCCGTCTTCGGACCGACGGTCGCGGCGACGACGGCGGCGACCGGCCCCGGCACGAGGCCGAGCGTCAGCACCCCGAGGGCGCCGAGCACGAGCGATACCCGCATGAGCGGCGGCACCTCACGGGAGAGGGCGGCCGCGGCCGACCGCGGCCGAGCCAGAAACGCGATGCCGTAGGCCTTCACGAAGGTCAGCAGCGCCAGGCCGGCGGTGAGGGCGATCACGGCGACGGCGAGCGGCATGGCAACGGATGCTGCCACCGAGACGACCTCGCCGTTCAGCCGTCCGCCGTGAATGAGCGACTGCAGCAGCATCCACTCCGCGACGAAGCCGGAGGTGATGGGGATGGCGGCGGCGCCCAGGCTCGCAATCCCGAACGAGAACGCCGTCCAGGGTATACGGGCGCCGAGCCCGCCCAGGTTGTCGAGGTTGCGTTCGCCGGTGGAGTGGATGATGGCGCCCGCACCGAGGAAGAGGGTGGCCTTGAACACGGCGTGGCTCACGGCGAGCAGCAGGGCGGCGATGAGTGCGGCATCCGCTGCGGCAGTGGCGTCGTAGGAGCGCAGGAGCACGGAGGCGCCGAGGCCGAGGAAGACGAGGCCCATGTTCTCGGTCGTGGAGTACGCGAGCAGCACCTTGAGGTCGCTCGATACCGAGGCCTGCAGGATGCCGTAGAGAGCGGATGCGCCGCCGAGGACCATGATCAGGATTCCCCACCACGGCGGGGCCTCCGGCAGCAGACGCACGCACACGAGCAGAGCGCCGTACACACCAATCTTCACCATGGCACCGCTCATCGCGGCTGACACGTGGCTCGGAGCCTCTGGGAGCACCCGCGGGACCCAGACGTGCAGGGGCACGAGCTCGGCCTTGCCGCCGAATCCGAGCAGGAAGAGCACGAAGGCCAGGTTGGCGGCCCAGGAACCGGGCTCGATGGTGGCGAGGGTCGCAAAGCTCGTGCCGCCCGTGGCCGCCGCCATCACGGCGAAACCGGCGAGCACGAGAAAGAAGCTCAACTGCGACATGGCCGAATACCAGATGCCGGCCGAAGCAACTGACACTCGGCTGGCGTGGTCGGCCATCAGCAGCACGGTGGAGCCGAGGGTCATCACCTCCCAGGCGAGCAGGAAAGACACCGAGTCGGTGGCGGCCGGGACGAGTTGCATTCCCACGAGGAATACCGGGAGGGCGGCCCATGCCGTACGCGACGACGCGGGGCCCGTTGCCGAGCTGATGCCGAAGATCGTGACCAGCACGCCCACGAACGAGACGATCACCATGAAGAGCCCGCCGAGCCGGTCGGGAGCGAGGATGAGCGGGTCCATCGGCAGAGCGACCGGAATGAGGATGCCGCCGGTGGCACCGGTCATCGCGACGGCCCCGGTCAGCAGGCCGGCCAGGGCGAGCAGGGTGCTCAGGATGCCGGTGGCCGTGGCGCGCACGGCGGGTGCGCAGGTAAGGGCGGTGACCGCGGCGACTGCGGCGAGCACGAGCTGCAGGATCAGGCCTGCGCCGAGAACCGTCATCGGCCGGTCATCCGGCGGAGGGCTTGCACGATGTCGTCTGGTGCCGGGGGACTGCCGGGCACCTCGAGGTCGACGTGCACGAAGTCAGACACCGGACCGGCGATACCGTAGCCGTGCGCGAAGATACCGCCGGTGAGGGCGCAGTCGCCGACAGCGATCACGAATCGGGGCGTGGGGGTGGCCTCGATCGTGCGGCGAAGCGGCTCGGCCATATTGCGGGTGACGGCGCCGGTGATGACGAGCACGTCGGCGTGACGGGGCGAAGGCGTGAGGCGAACCCCGTAGCGTTCTACGTCGTAGACCGGGCCGAAAGCTGCAGACACCTCCGGCGGGCAGTCGTTGCAGCCACCGGCATTGATGAACCGTACCTGCACGCTGCCGCCGAACACCTCGGCACCGGGGAACAGGGGCGGCGCGACGGGGGCGGGTTCCGCGATGCGACCGCCGCGACGGATGAGGGTGGCAAGTCGAAGGACACTCACGTCAGGCCCGGATATTCATACGTAGTCACGAAGCGGAGCCTTCCGAAATTGCATAAACTCCATTACTTCTTTATATAACAATATGAAGGATTTAGCAAATAGATTATGTTGAGTCACCGGCTGGAACGGCCGTCCGCCCGATCCAGCAGCGGTGCCACCCGGAACGGAATGACTTCACCCATGGCGAGGCTCGTTTCGGTGCGCTCGACGCCCTCCACGGCGAGTATCGTTCCGTCGATGCGGAACAGGTCCTCCGCGTCAGTGCACACGACGCGAACCAGGAGGTCGGATTGTCCGCTCATGCCGTGCGCCTGCACGATTTCGGGGATCTCCGCGAGCTTTGCGATGATCTGGCTCAGGTATTTCTGCTGCACCTGCACTTCGACGAAAGCCGTGAGCGGGTAGCCGAGCGCGATGGTGTTGATGCGCCTGTCAAAGCTCAAAAAGACATTGGAGTCTTCGAGCCTGGCCATGCGCGCCTGCACGGTGTTTCGGGAGAGGCCGAGCTTCTGTGCGAGGGCCACGAAGGTGCTGCGAGGCTCTTCGGAGAGGGCCCGCAGTAGCATCGTGTCGGTCTGGTCGAGGCTGTACATAGTGCAAAACCTAACAGCTCTGAGGCTGACGCAATAGAGCAGAATGCTCAATTCTTACGAACGAGGTTGTGCCCTTTGCCGCATCGGCTTACGATTCAGTCAACTTTAGCAACGACGCTTGGAGCGGCCCAGTGGTTGAACAGTCCCCCGAATTCGTACAACTCCTCACCCCCGACGGGGTGAGGGTCGCAAACCCTGATTGCGACTCCTGGGTGGCGGATATCACCGGCGAGCAGCTGGCCGCACTGTACGAAGACATGCGCGTGGTGCGCCGCATCGACACAGAGGCGACGGCCCTGCAGCGCCAGGGCGAGCTGGGCCTGTGGCCGCCGTTGCTCGGCCAGGAGGCCGCACAGATCGGCTCCTCCCGGGCTCTGCGCGACGACGACTTCATCTTTCCCAGCTACCGGGAGAACGCTGTCGCCTACGTGCGCGGCGTTCCCTTCGCCGACATCGTGCGGGTGTGGCGCGGAAACGCCCAGTCCGGCTGGGACCCGTATAAGCACCAGCTCGCCGCTCCCAACATCATCATCGGCGCTCAGACTCTGCACGCCGTGGGCTGGGCCGTCGGCGCAAAGCACGACGGCGTCGATTCGGTCGCGATCACCTACTTCGGCGACGGAGCAACCAGCGAGGGCGACGTGAACGAGGCCATGGTCTTCGCGGCGAGCTTCCAGGCACCCGTCGTGTTCTTCTGCCAGAACAACCACTGGGCGATCTCGGAACCGGTGGGACTCCAGGCCGTGGGCAGCATCGCCGGCCGGGCTCCTGGCTTTGGAATTCCGAGCATGCGCGTGGACGGCAACGACGTGCTCGCCGTCATCGCGGCCACGCGCATCGCTCTCGACCGCGCCCGCCGCGGCGAAGGTCCCACCTTCATCGAGGCCGTCACCTATCGGATGGGCCCGCACACCACCGCAGACGACCCCACCCGCTACCGTGACAAGAGCGAACTCGAGGCCTGGAAACTCAAGGACCCGATCCTGCGCCTGAAGCGCCTGCTCGATTCGCTCGGTTTACTCACTCCGGAGCTTGAGGCCCGCACGCAGGCGAAGGAAGACTCCGTGGCGGCCGAACTTCGCGCAGGCTGCATCGGCATGCCCGACCCCGCGCCGCTCACGGTCTTCGACAACGTGTATTCCACGCCCCACGCCACGCTCGATCGGGAGCGGGATAAGTACGCCGCCTACCTGTCGAGCTTTGACGGCGCAGCCAGCTCCGATACCAGCACAGACGCACCAGCAGGGGGACGCTCATGACCATGACATTGCCGCGCAAGAACTCCGGGACAGAGGCGACACAGATGACGCCCGACACGACCACCCAGACCCTCACACTCGCCAAGGCCATCAATGCCGGCCTGCACCGGGCGCTCACCGACGACCCCAAGGTCGTTCTGCTCGGTGAAGACATCGGCGCGCTCGGCGGAGTCTTCCGCGTCACGAGCGACCTACTCGCCGAGTTCGGGCACCGCCGCGTGATCGACACGCCGCTGGCAGAATCCGCGATCATCGGTATGGCCGTCGGCCTCGCCTACCGCGGCTACCGCCCGGTCGCCGAGATCCAGTTCGACGGGTTCATCTACCCGGGCTTCGACCAGATCGTCAGCCAGGTCGCCAAGCTGCACTACCGCACCCAGGGCGCCGTGAAGATGCCGATCACCATTCGCGTGCCCTTCGGCGGTGGCATCGGCGCCGCAGAGCACCACTCCGAGTCTCCCGAGGCCTACTTCACGCACACGTCAGGGTTGCGCGTAATCGCGGTCTCCAATCCGCAAGACGCCTACAGCCTCATTCGCCAGGCCATCGCGAGCGACGACCCCGTGCTCTACTTCGAACCGAAGCGCCGCTACCACGTGAAGGGCGAGGTCGTGCCGGAGCTCGGCCGCTCGATGGAGCGTGCCACTGTCGTGACGCCCGGAACCCACGTTACGCTGCTCACCTATGGCCCGCTGGTTCCGACGGCGCGCGACGCGGCGCTCGCCGCAGCCGACGAGGGAGTGTCAGTGGAGGTCATCGACCTGCGGTCGCTGTCGCCGGTGGACTATCCGACGCTCGAGGCATCCGTGAGAAAGACCGGCCGCCTCGTGGTGACCCACGAGGCGAACCGCACGGGAGGAATCGGCGGCGAGATCATCGCGAGCCTCACCGAGAGCTGCTTCAACTATCTGGAGTCCGCGCCGGTGCGCGTGACCGGTTTCGACATTCCCTACCCGGCCGCAAAACTCGAAAGCCACCATCTGCCCGACCTCGACCGCATTCTCGACGGCATCGACACGGTGATGGGACGGTGACCATGCTCAAGGTTTTCAAGCTTCCCGACCTCGGCGAGGGTCTCACCGAGTCCGAAATCGTGGCGTGGTACGTTTCGCCCGGCGACACGGTGACCCTGAACCAGCACATCGCCGATGTCGAGACGGCCAAGGCTGTCGTTGAGTTGCCGTCGCCGTTCAGTGGCGTCGTCAGTGAACTGCACCAGCCCACCGGCGTGGTCGTGCACGTGGGCGAACCCATCGTGTCCTTCGATGTCGCGGATGCCGCCGGCGCGTCCCCGGCTCCGGCCGACGGGTCGGCGCCTGCCGCTGCCACGCCCGAGGTGCGCGAGGCGAACCTCGTGGGCTACGGTCCCGCCGTCGAACGTGGCGGGCGCCCGGCTCGTCGAGCTCGCCCCGGGAGCCCCGCGGCACCCGTCGTTGCGGCTGCGCCCGTCGCGGTGACTGCGCCGCCGGTCGTTGTTGTCGTCGCACCCGAATCCACTCCGGTCGTCTCGGCGGGGGAGCGTCCGCGCTCCACACCGCCGGTGCGCGCCCTCGCCCGAGACCTAGGCGTGAACCTCGAGACCGTCACGGGGACCGGCCCCGACGGACTGATCACCCGCGACGACCTGCGCGCTGCGCAGGTCCAGCCCGCTGCGGCAGCGGGGGCCGTCGGCACGATGCCGGCAGCGGCGGCGGCCGCGACATCCGCTCGTGAGAGCCGCACGCCGATCAAGAGCCTGCGCAAACTCACCGCCGCGGCCATGGTGCAGAGCGCGTTCACGGCGCCGCACGTCACGGAATTCCTCACCATCGACGTGACGCCCACCATGGATCTGCTCGAATCGCTCAAGACCAATCGGGCTTTCGCCGACCAACGCATCTCGATTCTCACGGTGGTGGCGAAGGCCGTGTGCATCGCGATCGCCCGCAACCCGAGCGTCAACACGCGCTGGGACGATGCCGCCGGCGAGATCGTGCAGTTCAACTACGTGAACCTCGGTATCGCCGCGGCTACCCCGCGCGGACTGCTCGTGCCGAACATCAAGGACGCACACGGCATGGGCCTCTCGGCGCTCGCTGGGGCGCTCGCCGACCTCACCACGGCCGCGCGGGCCGGAACGACCACGCCCGCAAGCCTCGGCGGCGGCACGATCTCGATCACCAACATCGGGGTATTCGGCATCGACGCGGGAACGCCCATCCTGAACCCCGGAGAGGCCTCGATCCTCGCGATGGGCGCCATCCGCCGCACGCCGTGGGAGTATCGCGGCGAGGTGGCGCTGCGCCAGGTGCTCACGTTGAGCCTGTCGTTCGACCACCGCCTGGTAGACGGCGAGCAGGGTTCGAAGTTCCTCGCCGACGTGGGCACCATCTTGGCCAACCCGGCCATGGTGCTCACAATGGTCTAGCCCCGACGCCGGGCCGCCGCGCCCAGGTTGACCAGGGCGCGGCGGCGGGGCACAGTGGAGCCATGAACTCCACAGCCGGACTCCTCGCGCCCTTCAACACCGCCCACGCGCTCGAGGGCAGCGCATTCGTGCACTTCGACGGGGCGTTGCACGCTTCCTTCGCCACAACGGATTTCAACGCTGCGGTCATGTTTGTCAATCGGGTTGCCCAGGCAGCGGACGCCATGAATCACCATCCCGATGTGACCCTCGGCTACGGAAACGTCGGGTTTCGCCTGCGCTCTCACGACGTGGGTGGGGTCACGGCCCGAGATCTGAAGCTGGCGGCCATCGTCGACGGACTCGCGAGTGCGCTCGGTGCCGAAGCGCTGATCGCCAGGCCCGCCCGGTATGACCTGGCCATCGACTGCACCGATGCCGATGCCATCCGCCCGTTTTGGGCTGCGGCCCTGAACTATGAAGAATTGGCCGGCGTCGATGGAATCGACCTCGTCGATCCACGTGGAATCGCGCCCAAGGTGTGGTTCCAGCATATGGAGATCGCTCGAACGGACCGTAATCGTGTCCACCTCGACGTCTACGTGACCGGGGACGAGGCAGAGGAACGTGTGCAGATCATTGTCGAGGCCGGGGGAACGCTGCTCACCGACGAGCACGCACCTGACTGGTGGGTGCTCGCCGACGTCGAAGGCAACGAAATTTGTGTCTGCAGCGCCACCCTCTAAGCCTGAATCCACCGATCGGGATCGAGATCTGACGGCGCGTTAAACCGAGAATGCCCATCTGATCAGGTAAATTAGGACTTGTCAAGAGTTCAGATTTACCAACCAGAGGAGCATCTCGTAGATGCAAGTTTCCCACACCAACCGCGCCGTTTCTGCATCATTCACCGACCCGAATCTCGTGTCGTCGGCGGGCTTGGTCCCGATCATGAAATTAGCCGCCCGTGCGGGGTTGGCGACCTTGGCCGATCAGTGGCTGAGCGTCCCCACCGACAAGGGCGCCAACGCCGGTCTGAAAGTCACGTCTCTGGTCGGCGGCATGGTCGCCGGCGCGGACTCCATCGACGACCTCGCCATTCTTCGTCACGGCGGCATGCGGAAAATCTTCAGCAACTGCTACGCGCCGTCAACGTTGGGGTCGTTTCTGCGCGCGTTCACGTTCGGTCACGTCCGGCAGCTCGACGCCGTCGCTTCCCGCTTCGTGCGGGGCCTGGCCGCGGAAACTCCGTTGCTCGTGCACGACACCGACGGCTACATGTTCCTCGACGTCGACGACACCATCATCGAAGTTCACGGCCACCAGAAGGAAGGCTCCGGCTACGGGTACTCCGGGGTGCGCGGCCTCAACGCGATCCTCGCGACAGTCAAGACGGACGTATCGGCGCCGATCATCATCGGCCAGCGACTCCGGCGCGGTGCCTGCGGATCACCGCGCGGCGCGGCCCGTCTGATCCGTGACGCCCTCGCCACGATCAAACGGCTCCGCGGAGCGGGAAAAGCACGCGTGCTCTTTCGTGCCGACTCAGCGTTCTACGGGCACGCCTCCATCAGCGCAGCCCTCAAAGCCGGCGCCGACGTTTCGGTCACTGCCCGGATGGACCCCGCCATCAAACGAGCGATCGGAACGATCCCCGGCGCTGCCTGGACCGCAATTGAATACACCAACGCCATCTATGACGAAGGCAGCAAAACATGGATCAGTAACGCCGAAGTCGCCGAGGTCCCGTTCACCGCGTTCACCTCGCGCAAGAAGAGCGAGCACATCACCGGGCGCTTGGCCGTGCGGCGGATCCCGGAACTGAACAAGAAAAACCTCGACCAGCCAACCCTGTTCGACACCCACCGATTCCACGCCTTTTTCACCACCAGCACCCTCGACACCGTCACCGCCGACAAAACCCACCGCGCCCACGCGGCGATCGAGCTCGTGAATTCCGACCTCAAAAGCAGCGCCCTGGCGCACCTACCCTCCGGTGTATTCACCGCCAACGCCGCCTGGCTGGTCATGGCCGTCATGGCGTTTAACCTCACCCGCGCCGCCGCGACGATCGCGGGAAACGGTCTCAGCCGATCGACCACCGCAACGATCCGCCGGAAACTTGTCAGCGTCCCCGCACGAATCTCAACCTCGGCGCGGCGCGTGACATTGCACCTGCCCGAACACTGGCCTTGGGAGAAACCCTGGACGGCCCTGTTCACAAAGAACTTCCGGCCCCAACAACCCGCCCCCACCTGACCAACCAGCCGACACCGACATCAACAGGAGCACCAGTGGAACACCCGGGCCGCGAGACCCGGACCACAACCACGCCCGAAACTCCGAAAGCTCGCCGAAACAAAATCAGGATCCGATCAGAGGTCGACCGGTGGATTCAGGCTAAGGACGGCGGGGGCACAGCTGCGGCGCGCGCAGCCGGTCTGTCAGGCCGCGCGACCGCGTGCGCGGAGTCGCATCAGGGCCGTGCCGGCCAGGAGCAAGCCTCCACCCAGGAGCATCGGCACTAGAGCTGAGAACCCCGTGTTGGCCAGTTTGCCGGCCGCGGCCGCGGAGGCGGTCACGGTGAGGTCAAGCGACACTTCGCCACTGGCGCCGCGCAGCACGATCTGGTGCGCGCCGACGGCCGTGCCACGTGGAATGACAACGGTCGCTGTCACGCCGCCCGATGCTGACGCCGTCTCGGTGGTGAGCCGGGCCGGAGTGGAGTACAGCCACACCTCAACCCGCTCGCCGGCTTGGAACCCCGCGCCGGTCACGGTGACCGCGGTGCCGCGGACCACGGACGATGCCGAACCGCTGAGGGTCAAGGTTGCGCCCGTGTCGGCCAGCGGCGGGTCGGCAGGGTCGGTTGTGGGTGGGTCGACGGGCGGCACGACGGGCGGGTCGACGGGTGGAACAACCGGCGCCGGCAGCACGCCGAGGATACTGGCACCCCACGCTCCGGTATCGGCGGCGAGAACGAGGAAATACGAGCCAGACGGGATCCCGGCCGGAATCGTGATGCCGGCAGTGGCCCAGTCGGAGGGCAGCTCGGCGGTGTGAACGGGCTCGATGATCCAGGGGGACTGCGCCAGGGCGGGAACGATGAGTACGGTGTTCGGCGCGTTCGCGGGGTCGCCGAGCGCGCCCACCGCAGCGGTGCCGCCTGCGTCGACTGTTGCGGGAGCGTTCACCTGGAGCGAGGGTGCGGTGGGATCGAAGATCGGAACAATCGACGCGGGGGAGGAGACGTCAATGACGGCGGTGGCCACGTCGGAGCGGCTGAAGGCATCCGTTACTCGAACCGAGATGGTGGCGGATCCGGGCACAGCGAAGGTTGTCGAGGTGATGCCGACGAAATTCGTGACATCGCGGGGCCCGTCAAATCGGCCGTCGCCGTCGAGGTCGAACTCGTACTGGGCGGCGCGGGAGGAGCCGACGGCCGAAACCACGGTCGGCACACCGGCCGTGGCCATCACGGATGCCGATACCCGGGCGAGGGGGGCTGCCGTCGGGTCCGTCGCCCCTGCGTCAGCGACAATACCGTGCGCCATGTCGGCCAGCTCGGCGGCGGATGTGGCGGCCTCGGTCACGCTTGCGGCGGTGTCGTAGGCGGCCGTGAAGTAGTTCAGATGCTGCTCGACGGAGCCTGTGAGTGCCCGCCAAATGGTGTCCCAGCGCAGGTCGCAGACCGGGTCATTGCTGTGGCATAACGAGGTCGTGTCGGTGTCTAGATCGTAGAAGGCATCCCACTTGGCGGCGTAGCCGGGGTTGCTCCACCGCAGTCCGCCGTCGCCTGAGCTGGCTGCGCCGGTGTTTCCTGCCGCATCGGGCCGCTGGAGCGGGTCGCCGAGGGTGACGACACCGACGACATCAGTGGGGTTGAGCTGCGCCAGGATGCGCGCGGCCATGGCACCCTGGGAATAGCCCAGGGCGATGAACTTGGGCTGAATGCTGCAGGCAGCCGATGCGATTTTGACCTGCTTGATGATGGCCTCGCCGGCAGCGGCGCCGTTCTCGACTGACTCAATCATCGGAGCAAGGCTGGTGAGGGCAACATCGACGGCCGGGTAGCCGAGGGCCTCTGTGCCGCCATCCGGACCGACGCCGATCACCGGTACGGAGTCCGCGCGGAGTCCGTCGCCGAGAACCGTGTTGGCGAACGGAACAAGGAGGCGCTGCAGGGTTGCGCCCTCCCAACCGTTGGTGACCAGATTCGATCCGGCGTAGTTGTAGGGACTTCCAGCATTGCCGGTGGTTACCGGGTCGACGTTGAGCTGTCCGCTGCCTCGGAAAGCGAGCACCACCACGGGGGCGCAGCCTTGCCCCGCAATGGCTGCGGTTGCGGTTCCGCCCACGAGGGCCGCTGACAGCAGGCCCCCCGCCGTCACTATGCACAGCAATCGTCGAGCTCGTGACGTCGTCATGTGTTCCCCCGGTTACGTGGCCCTGAAGGCCCATCGCGGTGCGCGCCAGTGCGCATCGCTATCGTGATCACAACTTAGGGCACGCCATTGACCTCAACAAGGCCCCCCTAATGGGGTGCACTACGGGAACGGTCTTAGGGTTGTCAGCGCTTCGGCCCGCACGGCGGTCGAGACGGCATCGAGGAGGGTGGACGAGACATTCCACCGCTGCCAGTACAAGGGAACATCGACTGCGAGGAGCGGCGCGAGGTCCACCAGTCCACCATTGATGATCTCTTCAGCGCACTGCTGCTCAGGGAGCATGCCCCAGCCGAAGCCCAGCATGATGGCACGCACGAAGTCGTTCGACGTGGGGATGTAATGGGTGGGGCCGCTGCTGCCGCTGCCCGCATGTTCGTGCAGGAACGCCTCCTGTAGGTCATCGTTGCGTTCGAAGGCCACGACGGGTGCGTGAGGTAGATCGGTCAGCCCTGGTCCGGCCGGCAGCCAGCGGGCGATGAACTCCGGTGTGGCGACCGCTCGGTACCTCATGTTTCCCAGAGCTTCCGTGACGCAGCCCTGGACGGGTTCCCGTGTGGAGGTCACGGCGGCCATGACGGTTCCCGCGCGAAGTAGTTTCGTCGTATGTTCCTGGTCTTCCCGGTGCAGATCGAAGGCGACTCCGAGACGGGCACCGAGTCCGGCAAGGGCGTCCAGAAACCAGGTGGCCAGGCTATCCGCGTTCACGGCCAGTGGTATCAGTACCGAGTCGCTGTCGGAACGGCCTTCGTGCAACTCGCGGACGGTGTCTGCCTCGAGAAGCTCGACCTGTCGTGCATAGCGAAGGAGAACTGTGCCCGCGTCGGTGAGCCTAATGGGCGTCGTGCGCTGTACGAGCACGCGGCCGCACGTCTGTTCCATGGCCTTGACTCGTTGGGACACTGCCGACGGCGTGACATGAAGGCGGTTGGCGGCCGCTTCGAAGGAGCCCTCGCTAACGAGGGCAAGAAGAGTAGAAAGCTGTTCGAGCGTAAAGCGCTGCATTAGATCAGCTTACTGAGGCTAAGAAACAATAGCTGTACTGAATTGGCCGATGGATCTAGCGTTGAACAGGTGACCACCTCCTCCACTCTCGTACCCGCCCTGCTGGGTCTCGCCACCGGTCTCTCGCTCATAATCGCGATCGGTTCGCAGAACGCGTTCGTGTTGCGTCTGGGCATCGAGGGGCGCAACGGCGTCATCGTTCCTGTCGTCGCGATCTGCGCAGCGTCGGATGCCGTGCTCATCATGGCCGGAGTGCTGGGACTCGGCGTCGTCGTTGCCGCGGCACCCGTCGCGATCATCGTCATGAGGGTGCTCGGGTCGGGATTCCTGATCACGTATGGGCTCTTCGCCGCCCGCCGCGCGATTCGCCCGGGAGCGCTGGTTGTGTCGGGTGTCGTGGCTTCCACGGGCATGCGGGTCGCCGTGATGTCGGTGCTCGCTCTCACCTGGCTCAACCCACATGTGTACCTCGACACGGTGCTGTTCCTCGGTGCCGTCGCGAACCAACAGGGCACGGCGGAACGCTGGTGGTGGGCCGGTGGCGCCGTTGCCGCGAGCTTCGTCTGGTTCTCGGCGCTCGGGTTTGGTGCGCGCCTGCTGCGCCCGATGTTCGCAAAGCCGAGCTCGTGGCGGGTGCTTGACGCCGTCATCGCCGTGACAATGATCGCCCTCGGAGTGCGCCTGGCCCTCGGACACTAAGCATCCTCGATCTTGCAGAGCGGCAACCGGGCACACTTCTAGCCCGATGCGGAGCTGGCCGTATTGGCGCGGCGGGCCGCCAGGTGCGGGTGGGGTCGAAGAGTACGGGGCCTCGCACCTCGGATCGGCCTCGCACCATGCGGATTTGCCACCCGGAGGTGTCGATGGTGGCGTGGTGGTACCAGCAGAGCAAGCATCCGATGGAGCGTGGTGGGCAGGCGATCCTCGATATGGTCGCCGGAGACGATGATCTCGTGATTGCGGCGATCACGGTGTGGACTGCGCGCTGGCTCCCTAGCGGTCGGCGAGGTCTGCGATCAGCAGTTGTTGTGAGGCGGCGAATCCATTGCGCTCATACATGCGAATCGCCCCGGTGCTCGAGTGCACGCTGACGTGTTCGAGGCCGAAGCGGCGGGCGGTGGCGAGCACCACATCCATCAGCTGGCTGCCGACATGCGAGTCACGTTCCTCGGGCACGACGTAGACGCACTGCACATCTCCGGAGGAGCGGTCGAGGGCCTGCGGGCTCGGTACGCGTGGAAGCACGGCGAGCCAGGCCATGCCCACAACGGTGTCGCCGCGCACCGCTACAAACGGATGGTGCGCTCCGGTCTGCTGCACGGCAAACGACTCGACCGACGCTATATAGTGCTCGCGGGTCACGGTTGGAACGGGTCCGACCTCGAGAATCCAACGCCACCGCAGTCCGGCAATCGCCCCGATCTCGTGTGGTTCGGCCGCGCGTACTTCGATGTTCTCCATAACCCCAGTCTGTCGCGTTGAGTCCAGCCAGCCCCGCGAGGGCGGCCTGCGCACGGGTTCGGGAGCGAGAGAGCTGACGGGGATCGAAAGCTCCGACGTCCGGGGTGGGGAGGCGATGGGGCTCTGTTATCTCGCCCACCGGGCGCTTTCGTGAGGTGCCGGGGGAGTGGGCTACGGGGCGGGGAGGCCGAGGGCGGCGAGGGCCATTTCCTCGAGGAGGGCGCGCACGGCGGCCTTCGAGGAGGCACGCGCGCTGTGCGGAGTCGAGTTGAGCAGTCCGAACGTGGCATGGGCGCGGATCCGGAGCAGGGCTTCGTCCACCGAGGGATGCACTCGGTGCAGCACGTCGACCCAGAGCTCCACGTACTCGCGCTGCAGAACGCGAACCCTGTGACGATCTGCCTCGGCGAGGCTGTCGAGGTCGCGGTCCTGCACGCGGATCACGTCGGGGTTGGACAGGGCGAAGTGCACGTGGAAGCGCACGAGATCTCGGAGGGCGGCCGCGGCATCCGTTGTCTCGGTGACGACGGCCCGGCCGCCGGCAACGAGGTCCTCGCTCACATCGATGAGCAGAGCCGCGAGCACGGCCTGTTTGCCGCTGAAGTGCCTGTACACGGCCGGGCCGCTCACCCCGGCAGCCGCACCGAGGTCTTCGATGGAGACCCCGTTGAATCCGGACCGGGCGAAGAGCGTGGCGGCGGCCGTGAGCAGGGCGGAGCGGCGGTCGGCCTTGGCCTGGCTGCGCGGCGTGGTTTCGGTCTGTGCGCTCATCGGCTCTCCCGCCTTTCAACTGGACATTTTAGTTAATCGTGACTAACCTGAATTTCAGTTAGTGAACACTAACTGTACTTGATGTCGGGTCATCCGGCTTCACCAACGGGAAGATGTCGATGGAGACACTCGCGAGTCAGCTCGACTCCTCTGCTCAGGCCTTCGTGGCCAACGACGCCGCCCAACGCGGCCTCGTGACCGACCTGAAACAGCGCCTCGCCACGGCCGCCCTCGGTGGGCCTGAGAAGTCCCGGCAGCGCCACCTCGCCAGGGGTAAGCTCCTGCCCCGCGAACGCATCGATCAGCTGCTCGACGAAGGCAGCCCCTTTCTCGAGATCGCGCCCCTCGCTGCGACCGGTCTCTACAACGATGACAGTCCCGGGGCGGGCGTCATCGCCGGTATCGGGCTCGTGCACGGGCGCTACGTTCTCGTGATCTCCAATGACGCCACCGTCAAGGGCGGCACCTACTACCCGATGACGGTGAAGAAACACCTGCGCGCCCAGGAGATCGCCCTCGAGAACCGCCTGCCCTGCGTGTACCTCGTCGACTCCGGCGGAGCGTTCCTGCCCATGCAGGACGAGGTCTTCCCCGACCGCGACCACTTCGGCCGCATCTTCTACAACCAGGCACGGATGTCCGCGGCCAAGATCCCCCAGATCGCTTCGGTGATGGGCTCGTGCACCGCCGGCGGCGCCTACGTGCCCGCGATGAGCGACGAAACCGTCATCGTGCAGGGTCAGGGCACTATCTTCCTCGGCGGCCCGCCCCTCGTGAAGGCCGCGATCGGCGAGATCGTCACCGCAGAGGAGCTCGGCGGCGGCGACCTGCACGCCCGCGTTTCCGGCGTCACCGACCACCTCGCCGAGAACGACGAGCACGCGCTGCAGATCGTGCGCGACATCGTCTCGACCCTGCCTCGGGCCCAGGCCCCGGTCTGGGACGTGATCCCGACGGTCGCCCCTGTCGCCGACGAGAGCGAACTCTATGGAGCCGTGCCCGTGGACGTGCAGGGCCAATATGACGTGCACGAGGTCATCGCCCGCATCGTCGACGGCAGTGAATTCCACGAATTCAAGCGCGAATATGCCACGACCCTCATCACTGGGTTCGCCCACATCCACGGCCACCCGGTGGGCATCGTCGCCAACAACGGCATCCTCTTCGCCGACTCCGCGCTCAAGGGCGCGCACTTCATCGAGCTCTGCGACCAGCGGGGCATTCCCTTGGTCTTCCTGCAGAACATCTCCGGGTTCATGGTGGGCCGCGACGCCGAGGCCGGGGGCATCGCCAAGCACGGCGCCAAGATGGTCACCGCTGTCGCGACCGCGCGAGTGCCCAAACTCACCGTCGTGATCGGCGGCTCCTTCGGCGCCGGCAACTACTCGATGTGCGGCCGTGCCTACTCGCCGCGTTTCCTCTGGATGTGGCCCGGCAGCCTCATTTCCGTGATGGGCGGGCCACAGGCCTCGTCGGTGCTCGCCACCGTGAAGCGTGAGCAGATCGAGGGCGGCGGCGACGAGTGGTCGGCCGAGGCAGAGACCGCCTTCAAAGACCCGATCCTGACGAAATACGAGACCCAGGGCAGCCCCTATTACTCGACCGCCCGCCTCTGGGACGACGGCGTCATCGACCCCACCGACACTCGCACGGTGTTGGGCCTCGCCCTCTCCGTGTGCGCCACCGCGCCGCTCGGCGAGTCCGCCTTCGGCCTCTTCCGAATGTGAGTGAAGCCATGACAACGACAACATTCGAGACGGTTCTGGTCGCCAACCGCGGCGAAATCGCCTGCCGCATCATCCGCACACTGCGTGAGAGCGGCATCCGCTCGATTGCGGTGTACAGCGACGCCGACCGTGACGCTCTTCATGTATCGCTAGCGGATGCCGCGGTGCGCCTGGGTGGCGCGGCCCCGGCAGACAGCTACCTCAACTTCGAGGCCGTGCTCGCGGCCGCCGCGCGAACCGGCGCGCAGGCCATCCACCCCGGCTACGGATTCCTGAGCGAGAACCAGGCCTTCGCGCAGGCCTGCGCCGACGCCGGGATCGTGTTCATCGGGCCGAGCGTGCACGCGCTGAACATGATGGGCGACAAGATCCGCTCGAAGAACCACGTGGCAGGTTACGGCGTACCGATCATTCCGGGGGTCGCGCAGCCAGGCCTCAGCAACGAGCAGCTCATCGCGGCGGCCGTGGACGTGGGCTACCCCATGTTGATCAAGCCGTCCGCGGGCGGCGGCGGCAAGGGCATGCACGTGGTGGAACGCGCCGAGGACCTGCCGGCCACCCTCGAGACCGCCCGGCGCGTGGCTCTGAGCGCGTTCGGCGACGACACCCTCCTGCTCGAACGCCTCGTGCCGACCCCGCGACACATCGAGGTGCAGGTGCTGGCGGACAACCACGGTACCGTCATCCACCTCGGCGAGCGCGAGTGCTCGCTGCAGCGCCGGCACCAGAAGGTGATCGAGGAGGCTCCCTCCCCGCTGCTCGATGAGGCCACCCGCTCTCGCATCGGCGAGGCGGCCTGCGCCGCGGCCCGCAGCGTGGGTTACAGCGGAGCCGGCACCGTGGAATTCCTGGTCTCCGCAGCCGCGCCCGACGAGTTCTTCTTCATGGAGATGAACACCCGCCTCCAGGTGGAACACCCGGTCACCGAGATGGTCACCGGCATCGACCTCGTCGACTGGCAGGTGCGCATCGCCGCCGGGGAGCCGCTCACCGTGGCCCAGTCCGACGTGACCCTCACCGGGCATGCGATCGAGGCCCGGGTCTACGCCGAGAACCCGGAGCGCGGTTTCCTGCCGACCACCGGCACCGTGCTGCAGTTGCACGAGGCCACCGGTGAGGGCGTGCGCGTCGACAGCTCGCTCGCCCCTGGCCTGACGATCGCCTCGCACTACGACCCGATGCTCGCCAAGGTGATCGCCTGGGCCCCCACCCGGCTCGAGGCGCTCACCCGGCTCGACCGGGCGCTCGCCGACACTGTCTTGCTCGGTGTGCACACGAACACGGAATACCTGCGGCTCCTTCTAGCGGACGCCGACGTGCGCGCCGGGCGTCTGGACACCGGCCTGATCGAGCGCAAGCTCCCCGACCTGAAATTCCGCGGCGCCGACGCGCAGCTGCTCGCCGCCGCGGCGCTGTTCCTGCACGGGCGCACGGGCCTGACTGCCGGGTCCGATGTGGCCGGCGCGAACGGCGTGTGGACGCGACCGAGCGGGTGGCGGATGGGTTCGCCCCGTCCGGTGCGGTATTCGCTCGGGGTGAGCGCGACCGAATCCGTTGACGTGCGGGTTGTCGGAGAGGCGGGGGCGGCATCCGTTTTGATCGGAGAGGGCCCAGCTGTATCGGCGAGCCTCACGACGGTCCCGGGCCGCGCAGGCTCGTTCAGCGTCGAGTACGACGGCGAGAACACGGTCTTCGCCATCGAGCAGTCCGGGGCGCGCGTACACATCGGCGTCGACGGATTCTCGCTCGAGCTGCGCTACCGATCGCGGGCCGAACAGCTCGCGGAACACCTCGCGAATCGCGACCGGGTGCCCGGGGCGGTCAGCCCCGACGTGCGATCGCCCATGCCCGGCACCGTCATCGCAGTGCACGCCGCCACCGGCGACACCGTGACCGCGGGCCAGACCATCCTCGTGGTCGAGGCCATGAAGATGGAGCACAAACTCGTGGCCTCCGCGGCGGGCCGCGTCACCGTGAACCTGAAGGTCGGCGACCTCGTGGCCCTCGACCAGGTCGTCGCTTCCGTCCTGGCTGCCACACCCCCGGACACGGCCGCAGACACAGCCCCAGAAACCACCCCAGACAACGGAGACTCAGCATGAGCTACGAACTCACCCCCGAATACCAGGCCCTCAGCGACACCGTCCGCGACTTCGCCGACACCGTCGTGGCCCCCGCCGCCTACGAGTACGACACCAAACGCAGTCTGCCCTACGGCATCATCGCGCAGATGGGTGAGATGGGCCTCTTCGGGCTGCCCTTCCCCGTGCAGTACGGCGGCCAGGGCAAGGACTACTTCGCCCTCTGCCTCGCCGTGGAGCAGCTCGCCCGCGCGGACCAGAGCATCGCCGTGACACTCGAGGCCGGTGTGGGCCTCGGCATCATGCCCGTCTACCGCAGTGGCACAGAGGCGCAGAAGCAGGAGTGGGTTCCACGCCTCGCAAGTGGCTCCGCGCTCGCCGCGTTCGGGCTCACCGAAGCGGATGCCGGCTCCGACGCCGCGGGCACCAAGACCACCGCAGAACTCACGGGCGGCGAATGGGTGATCAACGGCACGAAACAGTTCATCACCAACTCGGGTTCTGAGATTACGTGCCTCGTCACGGTGACCGCGGTCACCGGGGAATCGACCCGCGCAAACGGTTCCATCAAGAAGGAACTCACCGCCATCTTGGTGCCCACACCGACCCCCGGTTTCACCGCGCTGCCGCCCTACGACAAGGTGGGTTGGCACACCTCAGACACCCACCCTCTCGTGTTCGACAACGTGCGAGTGCCCGAGGCGAACCTGCTCGGGGAACGCGGTCGTGGCTTCGCGAATTTCGTGCAGACCCTCGACGAGGGCCGCATCGCCTTCGCCGCGCTCTGCACCGGCGCGGCGCAGGGCTGTCTCGAAGAGTCGATCCGCTATGCGAACAGCCGCAACGTCTTCGGCCGTTCCATCGGCTCCAACCAGCACATTGCCTTCAAGATCGCGCGGATGCAGGCGCGCGTGCACACCGCGCGTCTCGCCTACTACGACGCCGCTCTGAAAATGATCAACGGCAAGCCATTCAAGATGGAAGCCTCGATTGCCAAAATGGTGGGCAGCGAAGCGGCCATGGACAACGCCCGCGACGCCACGCAGATCTTCGGCGGCTACGGCTTCATGAACGAGAATCCCGTCGCGCGGCACTATCGTGATTCGAAGGTGCTTGAGCTTGGCGAGGGTACGACCGAGGTGCAGCTGATGGTCATCTCGCGAGCCCTGGGTTTCGCCGGCTAATCGCCAACGACCGAACGCTGAACGGGAGATGTGAATGATTGACAAGGTGGTCAAGAGTGCCGCGGAGGCCGTGGCCGATATCCCCGATGGGGCGAGCATCGCCGTGGGTGGGTTCGGCCTGTGCGGAATTCCAGAGGCGCTCATCGAAGCCCTCTACGATCAGGGCACGACCGAAATTGAGACCATCAGTAACAACTGCGGCGTCGATGGCTGGGGGCTGGGTCGGTTGCTCGCAGACCACCGCATCCGGCGCACCGTGAGTTCGTACGTGGGGGAGAACAAGGAGTTCGCCCGCCAGTATCTCTCGGGCGAGCTTGAGGTGGAACTGACACCGCAGGGAACGCTCGCAGAAAAGCTCCGCGCAGGCGGCGCGGGGATCCCGGCGTTCTTCACCCCCGCCGGGGTGGGCACTCAGGTGAGCGAGGGGGGCCTGCCGCAGCGTTACCACCCCGACGGCACTGTGGCCAAGGCCTCAGAGCCCAAGGAGGTGCGCCGGTTCGACGGGGCCGATTACGTGATGGAACGCTCCGTAACGCCGGACTTCGCCCTCGTGCACGCGCTCAAGGGTGACCGCTACGGCAACCTCGTGTTCCACGCCGCCGCGGCGAACTTCAACCCGCTCGCCGCCATGGCGGGCAGGATCACGATCGCCCAGGTGGAGCAACTCGTCGAACCCGGCGAACTGAACCCTGAGAACATCCACACCCCCGGAATCTTCGTGCAGCGGGTCGTGGTCGTCGGAGAGGTCGAGAAACGCATCGAACGCCGAACCGTGTCACCCGACCCAGTGAAGGGAACCGAATGAGCCTCACCAGGGAAGAGCTCGCGGCGCGCGTCGCCCTCGAGCTCGAGAACGGCCAGTATGTCAATCTCGGCATTGGAATGCCCACCCTGATTCCGAACTACATCCCGGACGACATCGAGGTGGTTCTGCATTCCGAGAACGGCATACTCGGCGTCGGCCCGTACCCGACCGAGGCGAACATCGACCCCGACCTGATCAACGCGGGCAAGGAAACCGTCACGGTGAACACCGGGGCGGCCTTCTTCGACTCGGCGGCCTCCTTCGGTATGGTGCGCGGCGGCCACGTGGACGTGGCCGTGCTCGGCGCCATGGAGGTCGCCGCCAACGGCGACCTGGCCAACTGGATGATTCCCGGCAAGATGGTCAAGGGCATGGGCGGGGCCATGGACCTCGTCTTCGGCGCCAAGCGTCTCATCGTGATGATGGAACACATCGACAAACACGGCACTCCCAAGATCGTGCAGGACTGCAGCCTGCCGCTCACCGGGCGGGGCTGCGTCAACCTGATCGTCACCGACCTCGCCGTGATCGAGGTCACTCCGGAGGGGCTCGTGCTGCGCGAGACGGCACCCGGAGTAACCGTCGACGAGGTCGTCGCCGCGACCGGTGCCGCGTTGCGCGTCGACCTCAACCCTGTTCATAGCGACACAATCGAGGTCATCCGATGAAAGACGACCGCCCCACCGTTGAACAGCGAGGGCTGTTCTTCGAGGAATTCGACCTCGACGTGCGCTACCTGCACCGCCCGGGCCGCACGGCCACCGAGGCCGACAACGTGATGTTCACGACGATGACCATGAACACGCAGGGACTCCACCTCGACGCGGCCTGGGCCGCCACCCAGCCGTTCGGCGAACGCCTGATGAACTCGATGTGGACGCTATCCACGATGGTGGGTTCCTCCGTCGCTCAGCTCACGCAGGGCACGATCGTGGCGAACCTCGGATTCGCGGAGGTGACCTTCCCTCATCCGCTACACCACGGCGACACTCTGTACTCGGAAACCGTCGTGACGAGCAAGCGGCTGTCAAGTTCGCGTCCTGGCCAGGGCATCATCACGCTCACCCACACCGGGCGCAATCAGTACAAGGACGTGGTCGGCACAGCCGTACGCACCGTCATGGTGTGGTGCAAGGAGGCCAGACCATGACGTTCCAGCTGGGCCCGGCACTGCTCTTCTGCCCGGCCGACAGGCCGGAGCGCTACGAGAAGGCAGCCGCGCGCGCCGACGAGGTCATTCTCGACCTCGAAGATGCCGTGGCCCCGGGTGCGAAGGCCGACGCTCGGATCGCGCTGCTCAAGCATCCGCTTGACCCTGAGCGCACGATCGTGCGCGTCAACCCTGTCGGCACCGCCGACTTCGCCCTCGACCTCGCCGCCCTCGAGGCCACGGACTACCGCTTTGTGATTGCAGCGAAGGCCGAGACGGCCACCGAGATGGCGGCCCTGTCGTCGTACAGGGTGGTCGCACTCTGCGAAACGGCCGCCGGCATCCAGGCTGCGGGGCTGCTGGCCGCCGCGCCGAACGTCGTCGCGCTCATGTGGGGCGCCGAAGACCTCATCGCCTCCCTCGGCGGCTCCTCGAGCCGTTTCGCCGACGGGCGCTACCGCGATGTGGCTCGCCACGCCCGCTCCACGGTGCTGCTCGCCGCCGGGTCACGCGGAAAGGCCGCGATCGACTCCGTCTACCTCGACATTCCCGACACAGCCGGGCTCGCGCTCGAAGCCGAAGACGCCGTGGCGAGTGGATTCCGCGCCACCGCCTGCATCCACCCCAGCCAGGTCGACGTCATCCGCACCGCCTACCGGCCCACAGCGGATGCCGTGGCCCAGGCCCGCGCGCTGCTGGCCGCCGCGGTCGGCGAGCGTGGCGTCTTCCAATTCGAGGGCCGCATGATCGACGGTCCCGTGCTGCGCCATGCCGAGGCTGTGCTCCGTCGCGCCGGCGGCTGACCCTGCCTCCGCCGGTCGAGGCGCGAGGAAGGAGCGATCGAGACTAAGCGGCGGCCTCGGCGAGCGTCTTCTCGATCGCGGCCACTATTTCCTTCGACTGCGGCTCGACGGTTGAGGCGAAGCGGTCGACGATCTGCCCATCCGAGTTCACCAGGAACTTTTCGAAGTTCCACTTTACGAGCCCGGGCAGGATGCCGGTCTTGAACTTGGTCAGCTGAGCGTAGAGCGGGTGTTGGTCCTTGCCGCGTACATCCACCTTCGTGGTCATCGGGAAGGTCACGCCATAGTTCATGTCGCAGAATTCAGCGATATCGCTCTCGGTGCCGGGTTCCTGGCCCATGAACTGGTTGCTCGGCATGCCGAGGATCACGAGGCCGTCCGTCGCGTACTGCTTGTACAGCGCCTCGAGGCCCGCGTACTGCGGGGTGAAGCCGCACTTCGAGGCCACGTTGACCACGAGCACGGTCTTGCCGCGGAAGTCGCCGAATGTGGTCTCTGTGCCGTCGATGAGGGTGAGGGGAATCTCGTAGAGCGAAGGAGTGTCCATGAGGCGATGCTAGCGCTGTGCGCTCTGAGCGGGCTGCGTGCGGGCTGTGCGCCCCGTCGCCGACCTGTGCGGCGGCTGTGTAGATGCTGTCCACGCGCACATTGTCCAACAATATGCGCACGCATGAAGTACTCTCGTAACATACCCGGAATTGATTGAGGCGGATTTTCAGCCCGCAGTTCCGGACCGCGCGGCGCAGCGCAGACTTCCCGCCGAACGGGCCCACCCGAGTATGAACAGCACCTGTGTTATCTCTGTCGCCTGGCCCTTGTTCGGCTTTCGCAGAACACAAGGAGCACCATGAATTCCTACGTATCACACACGACCCGTCACTTCGATGAAACCACCGGTTATGTCAGCCTCGACGGCCGCCGCGCAGGCGTCGGCACCGGCTACGTCACCCACCAGGGCCAGAAGGAGCAGGTGGGCGGCTACGTGTCGTCAACTGGCAAGGCCTCAGGACGCCGCGCGGCCTGACTCGCAGACGCAGTATCAGGAGGGTCCCGCCGGTTGGCGGGGCCCTCCTCTGTGTGTGTCCGGTGCGAGGGTTTCCCCGGCCCCGGTACACTGGAAGAGCTAGTGGCACAACGCACGCACTTCGTGCCCGCCATTTTTATGACTCAGGCCAGGCATCCGGTTGGCGTTTCGTTGAAGTCCGTGCGGCCCAGGCCGCTGAGCTTCCCGGTATAAAACCCCTGTACTTCTGCGTCTCCTCACGCTGAGACCTGCACCACGCATACATAGAAAAGAGTTTCATGAGTACCCACGACCTTGACCTGTCCGCCCCGCCGGCCCTGCCCCCGCGCGGCCTGCGCATCATTCCGCTCGGCGGACTGGGCGAAATCGGTCGCAACATGACCGTCTTCGAGCACAAGGGCAAGCTGCTCATCATCGACTGCGGCGTTCTCTTCCCTGAAGACAACCAGCCCGGCATCAACGTGATCCTGCCCGACTTCACGATTCTGCGCGACCGCCTGCAGGACATCGAGGCCATCGTGCTCACCCACGGCCACGAAGACCACATCGGCGCGGTTCCCTACCTCCTCAAGGAGCGCGGGGACATCCCCGTGATCGGCGCCAAGCTCACCCTGGCGTTCCTCGCGGCCAAGCTGCAGGAGCACCGCCTCAGTCAGAACTTCATCGAGGTCAAGGAGGGCGAACGCCGCACCGTCGGTGCCTTCGACCTCGAGTTCATCGCGGTGAACCACTCCATCCCCGACGGCCTCGCTATCGCGGTACGCACCGAAGCGGGCCTCCTGCTCCACACCGGCGACTTCAAGATGGACCAGTTCCCCCTCGACAAGCGCCTCACCGACCTTGGCGCCTTCGCTCGCCTGGCCGAAGAGGGCGTCGACCTGTTCCTCACGGACTCGACCAACGCCGAGGTTCCCGGATTCACCACCGCAGAGAAGGACATCGGACCGGCGATCGACACTGTGTTCCGAACCTCCCCGCGCCGCATCATCGTGTCGAGCTTCGCGAGCCACGTGCACCGCATCCAGCAGGTCATCGACGCCGCAGTGAAGCACAACCGCAAGGTGGCCTTCGTCGGCCGCTCCATGGTGCGCAACATGGGCATCGCCACCGAGCTGGGCTACCTCAAGGTTCCCAAGGGCCTGATTGTGGACATGAAGGCGCTCGAGCGCATGAAGGACGACAAGGTCGTTCTCGTCTGCACGGGTTCGCAGGGTGAGCCCATGGCCGCCCTGTCTCGCATGGCCAACCGTGAGCACATCATCAAGATCGGCGAGGGCGACACCGTTCTGCTTGCGAGCTCGCTGATCCCCGGAAACGAAAACTCCATCTACAGGGTCATCAACGGCCTGACCCGCTGGGGTGCCAACGTCGTGCACAAGGGCAACGCCAAGGTGCACGTCTCCGGCCACGCGAGCGCCGGCGAACTCGTCTACTGCTATAACATCGTCAAGCCCACCAACGTCATGCCCGTGCACGGCGAATGGCGCCACCTCAAGGCCAACGCCGAGCTCGCAGTGCAGACCGGTGTCGAGGACGACCGCGTTCTCATCGTCGAGGATGGCGTTGTCGTGGACCTCATCGACGGTCGCGCGTCGATCACCGGCCGGGTCCAGGCCGACTACGTGTTCGTTGACGGCATGACCGTCGGTGGCGCTTCCGAAGCTGCCATGGAAGACCGTCGTCGCCTCGCGGAAGACGGCACGATCACCATCCTCGGAATCCTGAACGCCAAGACCGGCCTGCTCTCCGAGCCTGTCGAGTTCCTCGCGCGCGGCTTCGTGCACGACGACGAGTGGGTTCGCGGCGCAACCAAGGTCATCGACGAAGCGATGAAGGTTGCCAACCGGGTGAAGACCGTCAACGGCGCAGAGCTGGAAGACCTCTTCACCTCATCGGTGAGCCGGTGGATGCAGCGCAAGTACCGCCGCAGCCCGCTGATCACCTCTGTGGTTGTCGACGCCTAAACGTCACCCGCACGAAAAGCCGGCCGGCCCCTCGGGGCACGGCCGGCTTTTTTCGTTCTGAAACGGATGCCGCCTCACATAACTCCTGCAGATTCTGGGCCGGCCGAAACTCGACCCCGGAATCACGCGGGAGTCCGGCTAGGCCGTCCCGATTTGCAGGAGTTATGCGTCGGGAAGCGGGCGTGAGGACTAGCGGAAATCGTCTACCGTGGCGTTCGCGATGTCCACGAGCACGAGGTCGGGGTTCTCCCGGTGGATCGCCTGCAGGCGCCACGGCGTGCTGAACAGCGCGAGCAGGGTGCCGTCCGAACGGGTGAAGACCTCGACCTGGCGCATCGGGGCCAGCAGCAGTGCGCTCGCCTTGTCGGTGCGCCGAGCCACCTGGTATGGCAACGCTTCCATGCGAATGTCGGCGTGGAAGTCGTGAATCATGCGGTCCTCGACCACCTCGAACTGCATCGGGCCCACGGCGCCGAGCACGGGTGCCTGCTCTCCGCGCACCTCGGAGCGCATCACCTGGATGACGCCCTCGTGGTCGAGCTGTTCGATGCCGCGGCGGAATTGTTTGTGTTTGCTGCTGTCCACGGGGCGGATGGCCCTGAAGTGCTCCGGCGAGAACAGGGGGAGCGGCGGGTATTCCACCGGTTCGTCCTCGAAGATCGAGTCGCCCACGCGCAGCGCGGAGGCGTTCACGAGGCCCACGATGTCGCCGGGCCACGCCTGGTCGATCACGGTGCGCTCCCGGCCGAAGAGCTGCTGGGCGTACTTCGTGGCGAAAGGCCGGCCGGTAGCGGCGTGGGTCACGATCATGCCGCGGCGGAATTCCCCCGAGCACACCCGCACGTAGGCAACGTGGTCGCGGTGCGCGGTGTTCATGCCCGACTGCACTTTGAACACGAAGCCCGAGAAAGCGGATGTCACGGGGCGCGGCACCCCGGCAATGTCAGGACGGGCCTCGGCCGGGGGAGCAAACTCCACGAGAGTGTCGAGGAGCTGCTGCACGCCGAAGTTCGCCACCGCGGCGCAGAACAGCACAGGGGTCGTGTCGCCGGCGAGGAAGAGCTCGGAATCGTGGTTCTGGCCCTCGGCGTCGAGCAGCTCGGACTCGTCAGTCGCGTTCGTCCACGCCACACCCTCTTCGGCTGCGGCATCCGCTGCGCTCAAACGAGTGGAGACGGCGGCGGTCGCGCTGCCGGGCGTGCGGGTGAACCGTAGGAAGTCCCCGGACCGGCGGTCCATCACTCCGCGCAGGTCGCCGGCCTCGCCGACCGGCCAGTTCAGCGGGGTGGGCAGCAGGCCGGTGCGGTTCTGGATCTCGTCCATCAGGGCGAGAGCGGATGCCCCGGGCCGGTCCCACTTGTTGATCACGGTGATCACGGGCAGGCCGCGCTGTCTGCACACCGCGAAGAGTTTCATCGTCTGCGGCTCGAGGCCCTTGTTCGCGTCGACGAGCATCACGGCGGCGTCGACGGCCGAGAGCACTCGGAAGGTGTCTTCGGAGAAGTCCGCGTGCCCGGGGGTGTCGACGAGGTTGATGACGGCGTGGTCGTACTCGAACTGGATCGCTGCGCTCGTGACGGAAATGCCACGGGCCTTCTCCATCTCCATCCAGTCCGACACGGTGCCGCCGCGGCCGGCCTTTCCGTGCACGGCGCCAGCGTGCGTGATCGCGCGGGCGTGCAGCAGCAGGGCCTCTGTCAGCGTCGACTTGCCCGCGTCAGGGTGGGAAATCACCGCAAAGGTACGTCGACGGCGTGCCTCGACGGGCACGTTGATGTTGGACACTTCGGCGAGTTGAGTCATGAATGCTTTCCGGCGAATGATTCGGCAGGCCAAAAGTGGGCCCTACATCGGCTTCCGCACGAATTCGCTCTCCCCCCTACCCTAACTGCCGTCCATGGCTGCAGGCCCCGACGCGGCCCCCTCTATAAGAGGTAGGGGCGTGCCATTGTGTTTTTCTTGCACCTTTTTTGGCGCAACCTGTCGCGTCGTCGCGGTGGAACGGCATGATCGGGTTAGTGTCTCCTCCAAGAGTGAGGAGACGCGGATGTCTCGATTGGCCGTTCTACGCCCTGCACACCCCACCGGCGCCCACGCGATCCTGCCCGGAAGCCCCCACCGGCCGCCCGCGGCCCGGCCGGCGCCCTTCATCGGGCCCGCCCTCGACAGTGATGTGGGCTGCGCGCCGTGCAGACGCACGATCGCCGACACGGAGCTGTCCGTGCATCCGCTCGCCCTCGGCTGCAGCGCGTTCGGTTGGTCTGTCGACGACGCAACGAGTCGACAGATTCTCGACGTGCACCGTTCCCTGGGCGGAAACTTCCTCGACACCGCCGACAGCTACTCGGCCGGCCGTAGCGAGATCATGATCGGCTCGTGGCTGCGCAGCCGCGGGGAGCGGGAGAACACTGTCATCGCAACGAAGATCGGGCGCAACCGCGACAATCCTGGCCTTAGCCCGCGAAACATCATCGGCGCCGTCGACGCTTCGCTCGAGCGCCTCGGAACGGACTACATCGACCTGCTCTATTTTCACTTCGACGACGTGCGAGTGCCGCTGGAGGAAAGCCTCGGGGTGATGGCAACGCTCATCGAAAGCGGCAAGGTGCGCTACCTTGGAGCCTCGAATTTCTCTGCGGACCGGCTCTTCGAAGCGAGGGTTCTCGCCGCCAATGGCCTGCCTCGCTTCGTGGCCCTTGAGACGCACTACAACCTCGTGCACCGAGAAGAATTCGAATCAACCCTCGCCCTCGTCACGCAGGCGCAGGGACTCGCGGTCATGCCCTATTTTCCGCTCGCCCACGGGTTTCTCTCCGGCCGCTACCGCAGCAAAGCGGATATCGCCGACAACACTCGCGGTCGTCGTGCGGCCGCGTATGTCAACCGCAAGAGCCTGCGGGTACTCGGAAGCGTCGATCGGATCGCGGCCGAGCACGACGTGCCGCCGAGCACGATCGCGCTCGCGTGGCTTCTCGCCCGCCACGGTGTGGTGGCACCTGTTGCCGGTGCGAGCCAAACCGAGCAGGTCGAGGCTCTCGTGGCGGCCGCAGGCATCCGCTTGGGGAGAAGCGACGTGGTCGAACTCGACCGCGTTTCGCTCTGACGCGACCCGCGGTTAGCCGGCGGCCTCGTCCAGCACGCGCTGCACGGCGCGCAGCAGGGCGGTGTGTGCGCCTATGGGGTCCCCGAGGTTGGCGCCGGCGAAGGCCCCGTCACGGGCGAGGAAGAAGTCATCGGCTGCGTCTCCCGGGCGGGCGTGTCCCATGCCGCGGAAGAGGTCTTCCACGGCGGTGCCGTACCACTCGCGGTGGGCGGTGACGGCCTGGCGCACCGGGTGGTTAGGGTCGGCGAACTGCGCGGCGGCGTTGATGAAGGGGCAGCCGTGAAAACCCTGGCGGGTGACCTGGGTGGAGATCTCGGCGACGATGCCGCGCAGGCGCTGCTCAGGAGTGTCGAAGCGTGTGTCGACCGCCGCCAGAAACTCGCGGGCGATCCGGTCCCGGCCCTGCAGGTAGACCACGATGAGGGCGTCCTTCGAGCGGTAGTACTTGTAGAACGTGGCCTTGGTTACCTTGGACTCGCTGATGATGCGGTCGACGCCCACCGTATGCACACCCTCGGCGTAGAAGAGCCGGTCCGCCGTCGCGAGAATGCGTACCTTTGCGTGGGTTGCGGGTCGTGCCACCGTGTCTGTCAGCTGAACCATCCGGTCAACTCCTTCGTGCTGTCGGGCCAGGGATGAGGTAGCGGGTGTGGGGACTGGGGCAGACCCGCACCACGCATGCAGACTGTAGCACAGACTAGACAGACTTGTCTGTCGGCATTCGGGGGTGGTTTGCCGTAAAGGGCCGCCGTGGCGGGAGGCAGGGCGGGTCGGCGCCTGACGTAAGCTGGGTTCGATATGAACGGTGCTGTTGAATTTCCCCTGGACGTACCCGAACTCTCATTTCTGGCGGCCGGTGACGCTCTCGTGCGGCGCACGGTGCTCCCCAGCGGAGTGAGAATCCTCAGTGAGCGGGTGCCTGGCAGCCGCAGCGTCACCATCGGCTACTGGGTGGCGGTGGGCTCTCGCGACGAACTGCCGGGCCACTTCGGTTCCACGCACTTCCTCGAACACCTGTTGTTCAAGGGCACGCCCTCGCGCACGGCCTTCGACATCGCCATTTCCTTCGATGAGGTCGGCGGCGAGCACAATGCCATGACCGCCAAGGAATACACCTGCTACTACGCCAAAGTTCAAGACCGGGACCTGCCGATGGCCGTGGAGGTGCTCACCGACATGCTCACGTCATCCCGCCTCGACCCCGTCGAGTTTGAGACCGAGCGCGGAGTCATCCTCGAGGAACTGGCGATGGCCGACGACGACCCGTCCGACGTCGCCAACGAACGCTTCTTTGAAGCCGTGCTCGGCGAACATCCGCTCGGTCGTCCCATTGGCGGCAATGCCGACACCATCCGCGCGGCCACGCGTTCCGCCGTCAACGAGCACTACGAGGCAAATTATCGCCCGCAGGACCTCGTGGTGACCGTGGCTGGCGCGGTCGACCACGACACGCTCGTGGCCGACGTCGTGAGCGCTCTGGCCCGGGCCGGCTGGGACCTGGGTCTGGCCGCCGTGCCCGTCGGCCGCCGGGCAGGCAAGGCCGCGACCATTACGCAGGGCAAGCCCGTGACAATCGTGCACCGTCCGCTGGAGCAGGCGAACCTGCTCATCGGCATGCCGGGCCTGCTTGCGACCGACGACCGCCGGGTCACGATGAGCGTATTGAACTCCATCTTCGGTGGTGGCATGTCGTCCAGGCTTTTCCAGGAGGTACGCGAGAAGCGCGGCCTCGCGTACTCCGTGTACTCCTTCGCGCCAGGGTATTCCGATGCCGGCCTGTTCGGCATGTACGCCGGCTGCTCCCCGGCCAAGGCGGCGCAGGTGGCCGAGCTCATGCTCAGCGAGCTGCGCCGGCTCGCCGACGAGGGCGTCACCGCAGACGAGATGCGGCGGGCGGCCGGCCAGCTGTCCGGCGGATCCGCTCTGGCGCTCGAAGACTCCGACACTCGTATGTCGCGCCTGGGCCGGTCGGAAATCACCCTCGGGGAATTCGCCGACCTCGATGAGGCCCTGCGTCGCCTCGCTCTCGTCACGGCCGAGGGTGTGCAGGAGCTCGCCAGGGAGCTGCTGCGCGGCCCGGTGTCGATCGTCGCCGTCGGGGCACTCGACGACGACACGTTCGCGGGCATCATCCCCGTCGACGTCTAATCCATCCCACACTCCCCGTCATTCGTCTGCCGTCACGGTAGGCCGCACGAGACCGAAAGGGCCAACGATGCCCCAGTATCTCTACCTGGTTCGCCACGGCGAGCAGATGGATGCCGAGCACGGCCTGCAGGACGGCCCGCTTTCCCCCCGGGGCAAGCGCCAGGCGCAGCTCATCGCCGAACGCCTCGGCGGCGTGCCCTTCACGAGTGCCTGGCATTCCCCCCTGCAGCGGGCCGCGGAAACTGCCACGATCATTGCCGAACGGCTGCCGGCCCTGGTGTCGGCTCCGTCGCCACTGCTGATGGACTGCATCCCCTCCGGCCGCGCGTCGGAGACCCCTTCTGCCTATGATCCATTCTTCGGATCGGTCACGGAGGAGGAAATCGACGCCGGCCGGGCCCAGATGGAAGACGCCGTCGCCGAGTTCCTGCAGCCGAGGCGCAGCCAGCGGCACGACCTTCTTATCACGCACAACTTCGTGATCGCTTGGTTCGTACGCGAGGTTCTGGGGGCCCCTGACTGGCGCTGGGTCGGCATCAATCAGGCTCATTGCGGCCTCACCGTGCTGCAGCAGAAGCCCGGCCGACCGTGGACGCTCGTGACCCACAACGACCTCGGCCACCTGCCCGTGGAACTGCGCACGGGCCTGCCCGAGCCGCTGCTCTTCTAACGGAGGGCCTCTCAGCCGAGGTTCTTGCCGTACCAGTTCGTGGCGTTGGGATTGTCGTTGTATGCGGGGATGCCCTCATAGCCCGAACTGCGGTACAGGCCGGCGGCGACTTCGAGGCTCGCATTCGTGTCGAGCACAGCCTCCCGCGCGCCAAACAGCCCGGCACGGTGTTCGAGCTCGACGAGCAGCAGGCGGCCCCAGCCGCGTCCACGGGCGCGCGGCTGCACCCACAGATGTTTGACCTCGTAGCGCACAGGGTCGGTGTGAGAGTCGGCGGGGGAGTGCTCGAGGCGACGGATGCCGCCGCAGCCGCACGGATCGGCCGGGTCGCCCAGCAGCAGGAACACGCCGCGTGGCGGTACGAACTGTTCCTCAGACGGAAAAGTGGGCCGATACGTACCCTGGGCGGCGGGGAAAGACAGCTCGCGGTCGGCGAAGTACTCGGTGAGCAGCGCGAGGGCCCGGGGGTCGGAGACCGAAACGTCTGTGAATTCTGGCATGGCTCAAGGCTACGGGGCCGGGCGGGCACCCCTGCGCGGCTTGGTAGATTGGCAGTATGACAACGAGGGTGGCCGTAATCGGCGCAACGGGCAAAATGGGCCGCTTGGTCTGCGGTCTCATCGAGCAGACCGAGGGCTACGAGCTCGTGGCGCGGATGGGTTCGAGTAGCAGCCTCGACGAGATGATCGGGGCGGATGTCGCGGTCGACCTCACCCGCCCGGGCGTCAGCCAGAGCGTGGTCGACTTCGCCATCGACCACGGACTCCGCGTGCTTGTGGGAACGTCGGGGTGGTCGCAGGACCGTATCGGCTCACTCGCCCATCGCCTCGGCGACCGTGACGACGTGGGCGTCGTCATCATTCCCAACTTCTCCATCGGGTCGGTGCTAGCTACAGCGTTCTCCGCTCTCGCCGCCCGGTTCTACGACTCGATCGAGATCGTCGAGGCGCACCAGGCCGGAAAGGTCGACTCGCCCTCCGGCACCGCCGTGCGCACCGCCGAGCTCATCGGCAAGGCCCGCGTCGCACGCGGCCCGGTCTCAGCGCCGCACACCGACCAACGGGCCCGCGGCCAGCAGGTCTCCAACGTTCCCGTGCACAGCCTGCGCCTTGAGGGGCTGCTCGCCCGCCAGGACGTGTTCCTGGGCGGTATCGGCGAAACGCTCACCATCAGCCACAACACTCTCTCGCCGGAGGCGTACACGCAGGGCATTTTGCTCTCGCTCGCAGCCACCCGAGAGGCCCGCGGGGTGACAGTGGGGCTCGACCAGATCGTCGACCTCGGGCTGAGCCTGCCGGGAGCGGCAGCATGAAGGGCCGCATCGCTGTTGGTTTCATGTCCCTGCTGCTCGTGCTTTACCTCGTGCTCATGGGCTGGCGAGCCGTTCTGTTCATCCAAAGCGGAGAGCCCGTCGGGATCGTCATTGGCGTGGCGTTGCTCGTGCTGCCCCTCATTGGCTTCTGGGCGCTCATCCGTGAGATCACGTTCGGCATCCGCTCGGAGCGCCTCGTACGCCTGCTCGAGGCCCAGGGCGGCCTGCCCGTGGATGACCTGCCCCGGCGTCCGAGCGGACGGCCGTTCCGCGAGGCAGCGGATGCGGAGTTTCCCGTGTACCAGGCCGAAGCCGACGCTGAGCCCGAGAACTGGCGCGTCTGGCTGCGTCTGGGCCTCGCCTACGACGCCTCCGGCGATCGCAAGCGCGCCCGAGGCGCGATCCGCCGGGCGATCACGCTCGAGCGCCCCCCCCGCTAGCACCATCCCACGATGGCGCGAAGCGCTAGGTCAGCTCGAGACGTTCGTGCCACGCCCCTCGACAAGGGGGATTGGCGAGGGGCGGGCGGGACGACCTATGGCTGGCGGAGCATCCAGTCGATTGCGGTCGCTGGCGTCGGGTGCATGAAGATGAAACCGTCGTCTGTGAGGCGCTGTGAGCTCACGTTCTGGTCGGCGAGGAGCAGCTGTCGGGCGGCATCCTGAAGCAGCAGCGTGAGCACCTTCTCCGGTACGGGAATCTTGAACGGGCGGTGCAGGGCCCGGGCGAGCAGCCGCATGATCGCGTTCGCGGTGGCCGGCGTGGGACCCACGAGGTTCACAGGGCCGGACAGCTCCGACGTGAGCAGGTGCACAATGGCCGCGGCCTCGTCGTGCAAGCTCACCCAGGCCCAGTGCTGCCGGCCGGTGCCTAGCGGGCCTGAGAGCCCGAGCCGCGTGATGGGTAGCAGGGGCTTGAGGGCGCCCCCCTTGGCGAGCACGAGTCCCGTGCGCAACATGACGACGCGGGTTCCCTCTGGCGCACGGGTGGCCTCGCGTTCCCACGCGACCACGACGTCGGCTAGAAAGTCCGATCCTGCCGTCGCTGCTTCGTCCACACGCTCGCCCGGCCGGTTGCCGTACACGCCCACGGCGGACCCGTTGAGCAAAACCGCCGGTGGGGTCGAGGTGTGGCGCATGGCATCCGTCAGCGTGCGGGTCGCTTGAACCCTGGACCGCAGAATCTCTTGGCGGTGCCGGGGAGTCCACGGCAGGCGCGCCAGTGAGGCCCCGGAGAGGTTGACGACAGCGTCGACGCCGTCGAGGGCCGCCGGATCAAGTGACAGTGCTGCCGGATCCCACTGGATCTCGTGGGGGCCGGTGGGCGCTCGACGGACCAGGCGCACCACGTCGTGGCCGGCGACGCCGAGTTGAAGCGACAACTCGCTGCCGATCAGCCCGGACGCCCCCGAAATCAGTACGCGCATCGGCGGCTAGGCCAATTCGGCTTCGATCGTGATGGGAATACCGGTGAGTGCCTTCGAAATGGGGCAGTTGACCTTGGCGTCCTGCGCGAAGGCCTGGAATTCTTCTTCAGTGAGGCCGGGAATCTTCGCGCTGACGAGCAAGTGGCTGCCGATGACGCCCTTGCCGGCGGCGAACGTGACCGCCGCGGTGGTTTGGATGTTCGTGGGTGTGTGTCCTGCGGTGGCGAGGGCGTTCGCCAGGGCCATGGAGTAGCACGACGCGTGTGCGGCTCCGAGCAGTTCTTCGGGGTTGGTCGTGTTGGCGACGCCTTCGGAGCGCGCCTTCCAGTTCACCGCGAACTCTGCGGTGTGGGAGGAATCGAGCGTGACGGTTCCGCTTCCGGCTGCAAGCGTGCCGGTCCAGACGGTGGTTGCTTCACTGGTGAGCGTCGTGGGCATTGTGTTACCTCCTGAAGGTGGAATTCCACCCTACCCGTCGCGGTCGCCTGCAGCGCAAGTGCTGTCTGGGAAAACCCTGAGCGTGGACCCTACGCGCCGGTCACTTTCGCACGCACCAAAAGCAGGTAGATCTGGCATCCGAGGCAGTAGTCGAACACGGCGTTCAGGAAGGCGGCCACGAAGGCGGCCGCGGCGGCAACCCCCACCGCTTCGGGCACGCCCAGGAGCCCGAGAACGACCCCGACGAGGGTGACGGCCAGCCCGACAGCTTGGGCGAAAGTGGGTGGTGCCGCGTTCTCCAACTCACGGGGTGGTTCGAGCCGTGGGCGCACGAACTTCTTGAACAACACACCGTAGGGGTGGCGACCTGCGCCGGCCAGCGCGCCCCAAGCGAAGAGCGCTGTGATCACGATCAGCAACGCCAGCGCGGCAGTCGATGCCCCGACAAGGGAGAGAAAGACTGTCACGAGCAGAAGAACGGCCGTGATCGCAGCCCCGAATCGCGGACCCCGAGGGTCGATCTCCGGCCGGGCTGTTCGGTCAGACATGGCTGCCCACCAACTCGTCGAGGTGACGGTGGATGTCGGCAGGGACGGGCACGCCGCCGACGCGAGCGCGAACTCGGCCACCGGCGTCGAGGATGAGGGTGGTGGGCGTCTGCATGACCGCGAAACGACTCGCCAGGTCGGCGCGGTGCGACACGTCCACTTCGAGGTGCACCACGCCCGGGCGTTCGCCGGCGGCCGTGGCGAGCAGTCGTTTGGTTCCGGGGCAACGGGCGCACCACGGGGTGGAAAACTGCACGAGGGTCGCCTGGGTGCCGAACGGCACCTGGCTCCCGACATCCGTTGCCGTGATTACGTCTCCGGCAACCAGGGAAACCCGGCCCTGGCGGCTGCGCCAGGTAAGGCCGAGCGCGGTCGCGACGGCGACGAGGCCCAGCAGGAGGGCGAGCGCGACGAGAGGATCCATGCCGTAACTTTACGCGGGGCGAACCCCGTTCGAGGCACTGTGACGACACGTTACGTCGCCGCGCGTGAAATGCCAGACTACAATTCAGACCGTGCCTGAAATCGAATTCCGTTCCGAAATGACCGTCGAGTTGGTGCGTTCGAGCGCCCACGATTCCGACGTGTTGTTTGCCGCCCGCGTGTCCACCCTCGGAGAGCAGACCCTCGAAACGAGCCAGCTCGACGGCGCGGAGACCGAGGCGGACGAGAAGCGCAGCAGCGGCCTCATCAACTACCTCATGCGCGACCGTCACGGGTCGCCGTTCGAGCACAACTCCATGACGTTCTACGTGCGCGCCCCCATCTTCGTGTTCCGGGAATTCATGCGTCACCGCATCGCCTCCTACAACGAGGAATCGGGTCGCTACCGGGAGCTCAACCCGGTGTTCTACGTTCCCTCCAACGAGCGAAACCTCGTGCAGGTCGGCAAGGCAGGCGCCTACGACTTCCTGCCCGGCACCGCGGAGCAGACCGCCCTCGTGCAGCAGCAGACCCGCGCGGCCGCCGTGCACTCCTACGAGGCCTACCAGCGGATGCTCGAGGCCGGCGTCGCCCGTGAGGTCGCGCGCATCGTGCTTCCGCTCAACATCTATTCCTCGATGTACGTCACCCTCAACGCCCGGTCGCTCATGAACTTCCTCAGCCTGCGCACCAAGCGTGAGGGGTCGGTCTTCCCGTCCTTCCCGCAGCGCGAGATCGAAATGTGCGCGGAGCAAATGGAGAATCACTTCGCCGAGCTGATGCCCCTCACCTACGCCGCGTTCAACAAGAACGGCCGTGTCGCGCCGTAACGTGGTTTCACAGGGGGCCGGCGGGCGCTGGCAGGCGCTAGCCTGTATTTCGTGAGCTCTTCAACGAATCCCTTTGGCCAGGTGCTAGTCGCCCTCGTCACCCCTTTCACGTTCGACGGCGAAGTGGACTGGGCCGGGGTGGAGAAGCACATCGATGATGTGATCAACGCCGGCGCCGACGGCATCGTGGTCACCGGAACCACTGGAGAGACCAGCACCCTCACCGACCCAGAGAAGATCCGGCTCGTCGAGGTGGGCAAGTCAGTGGCGGCCGGGCGCGCCAAGATCATCACGGGTGGTGGGTCCAATGAGACGGCCCACGCCATGCAGCTCGCGCGCCAGAGCGAGAAGGCCGGCGCCGACGGCAACATGATCGTCACGCCGTACTACAACAAGCCCACACAGGCGGGCATCCTCACCCATTTCCGCATGATCGCTGACGCCACAGACCTTCCGGTGATCCTCTACGACATCCCCGGACGCACCGGCGTGCCGATCGCCTACGAGACGATCCTGCGTGCCGCCAAGCACCCCAACATCCTGGCCGTCAAGGACGCCAAGGGCGACTTCGCCCAGGTCAGCCGGGTGCTCAACCAGACCGACCTGATGTATTTCTCCGGCGACGACGTAAACGTGCTGCCGCACCTGTCGATCGGCGCGACCGGCCTCATCGGCGTCACCGGCAACATCACAGCCACGCCGTATCGCCAGATGGTGGACGCGGTCAACGCGGGGGACTTGAAGACGGCGACCGCTGCCCACATGCAGTTGGAGCCGCTCGTGCGTGCCGTGATGACCCACGTTCCCGGCACCGTCGCGGTCAAGTACATCCTGCACGGGCTGCGCCGCATCGGCAGTCCCCGTGTGCGCCTGCCGCTGGTGGGGCCCGAGGAATCCGAGGCCGCGCAGATCGAAGCTGAACTGGACCTCGTGAAAAACATTCCCGGAGTAGACTTCAGCAACTTTCGCCCCGATCGAAATGCGGCTGCCGGAGGCTCGTTGCCCAAGGTCGCCGGCACCACGCGGTAGGCGCGAGCCACAGCGTGTGAGAAGGAGGGACCGTGCCGAAGGTCATTCGTACCCCACCGGAACTTCCGCCTGGCACCCTGCGCGTGACTCCCATCGGGGGTCTGGGCGAAATCGGCCGAAACATGACGTGTTTCGAGTTCGAGGGCAAGATCCTGATTGTGGACTGCGGGGTGCTGTTCCCCGAGGAACGCCAGCCGGGCGTCGACTTGATCCTTCCCGATTTCAGCCCGATCGTGAACCGACTCGACGATGTCGTGGGCGTGATGCTCACGCACGGACACGAGGACCACATCGGGGCCGTGCCCTATCTGCTGAGACTTCGGGCAGACATCCCCGTGATCGGGTCGCGGCTCACGCTTGCGCTTACGCAGGCGAAACTCCAGGAACACGGCATTGTGCCGGTGACCATTCTGGTCGCCGAGGGCGACCACGAACAGGTCGGGCCGTTCGCCCTCGAATTCATTTCCGTGAACCACTCCATTCCGGATTCGCTTGCCGTGGCCATCACGACTCCCGGTGGCACCGTGTTGCACACGGGAGATTTCAAGCTGGATCAGCTGCCGCTCGACGGCCGGCTCACCGACCTCGCGGAGTTCGGCCGGCTCGGGCGGGAAGGCATCGACCTGCTGCTCGTTGACTCCACGAACGCGGACGTTCCGGGTTTCACCCCGCACGAACGCGCCATCCGCCCGGTGCTGGACCACGTGATCCGTCGGGCGCCGCGTCGAGTCATCGTGGCGAGCTTCTCCAGTCATGTGCACCGTGTGCAGCAGGTGCTTGATTCTGCCGGCGACAACGGTCGGCGGGTGACCTTTCTGGGGCGGTCGATGGTACGCAATATGGGGATCGCCATCCGACTGGGCTATCTGCACCCCCCGGAGGGCGTGCTCGTCGACTTCAAACGCTCCGGCGGCATTCCCGGCAACGAGATGGTCTACATGACGACAGGGTCTCAGGGCGAGCCGATGGCCGTTTTGAGCCGGATGGTCAGCCGGGAGCACGAGATTGTCGTCGGACCCGGGGACACCGTCATCATGGCGTCCAGCCTCATTCCGGGCAACGAGAGCGCGATTTACCGCATCATCGACGGGCTGACCAAACTCGGTGCGCATGTCGTGCACAAGGGAAATGCTCTAGTGCACGTGTCCGGGCACGCGTCGGCCGGATCGTTGCTCTTCGTCTACAACATCGCAAAACCCCGCAATGTGTTGCCCGTGCACGGCGAATTCAGGCACCTGTCCGCCAACGCGGAGCTCGCAATTGAGACGGGTGTTCCGGCCGAGAATGTGTTCATCGGGGAAGACGGCATTGTGCTGGACATTCGAAATGGCCGCGTGACTCAGGTCGGCCAGCTCGACATCGGGTACGTCTTCGTGGACGGCTCGACCGTGGGCGAGATCACAGAGGCCGATCTGAAAGACCGCCGTATCCTCGCCCAGGAGGGCTTCATCTCGGTGATCGTCGTCGTGGAGGTCGCCACCGGGGTCGTGCTCGTGGGGCCGGAGATCCACGCCAAGGGCTTCGCCGAGGACGACTCGGTCTTCGACGAGGTGAAGCCCCTGATCATCGCGGCCCTGGCCGAAGCCGCCCGCAATGATGTGCGCGACATGCACGCGCTGTCACAGATCGTGCGCCGCGTCGTCGGGCGATGGGTCAGCTCCACCTTCCACCGCCAGCCGATGATCGTTCCCCTCGTCATCGAGGCCTGAATCACGGGCGGCCGCCGTGGCCCCTGTCGGGGGACGCGGCTTTCCCGCTACGATCGGGGCAGCTGTCGACTATCGAAGGTCGACCGATTTCGGGGGCATCGGTGAAATTCGCGCGCACATGGATCTTTCCCATCCTGCGATTGCTCGTCATAGCGTTGATAGCGGTGGCCCTCGTCAAGCTCGCGTTCTTCCCCGATGGCGCCGAGGCGAGCGACCCGGCTCAGCCCACGGGCCAGATCGTCGAACCGCAGATTCCCGTCGCTCTGGGCACCATCACGAACAACGTGACGCTCACGGCCACGGTGAGCGCCGATGCCGCGCTTCCCGTGAAGGCCACGGCCGTCGGCACCGTCGACGAGCTCTTCGTTGCAGCCGGCACGCCCGTTACCGCGGGCGACAAGATCTACGACATTCGGGTCGAGACCATCAAGGATCCGGTCGAAACAACGGATGCCCTCGGCCAGGTCACGATGACCCAGCCCAAACCGGTGATCACCTTCTCCAAGGTGCTCGCGCCGACCACGGGTGTGCTGAGCTCGCTCACCGTGATTCATGGTCAGGCGGTGGCGGTGGGCGATGCGACGGGACAGGTCGCGCCGCCGAGCTTCTCGGCGAGCGGTTCGCTCAGCCCCGACCAGCAGTATCGCCTGCAGACCCGGCCGACAGAGGCATCCGTTACCATCACCAACGGACCGGCGCCGTTCACCTGCACGGGACTCACTGTGAGCACGCCGCTCGCGGGCGCGGCAGCAGAACCGGCCGCCGGAGCGGACGGCCAGACCGGCGGCACAACGGTGACCTGCGCCATCCCGGCCGACGTGGTCGTGTTCTCCGGCCTGGCCGCCAAGATCACCATTGCGGCCGGGCAGGCCGACGACGTGCTCGTGGTTCCCACGACCGCCGTCGAAGGCTCGGCCGCGACCGGAGTGATCTGGTTCGTGCTGCCTGACGGCACGACGGAGGAACGCCCGGTGACGCTCGGCATGACAGACGGCACGAGCGTCCAGATCATTGACGGTGTCGCTGAGGGCGACATGGTGAATGAATTCGTCCCCGGCGCCGTGCCGCCGGCACCCGACGGGTGCATCACCCAGCCGGACGGCAGCGTGACGTGCATGGGCGGCGGGTACGCGCAGTGACACTGCTGCACCTCGAGGGAGTCACGAGAACTGTTGATCTCGTCGATGCCCCTCCCCTCACCATCCTCTCCGGCGTCGACCTCGACGTGGACGACGGCGACCGGGTGTCGATCGTGGGACGTTCGGGTTCGGGCAAGACGACGCTGCTGAATCTGCTCGGGCTGTTGGACAACCCCACGACCGGTGTGATGCTCTTCGACGCCCGCCCAGTGCAGTCGTTCTCGTCGGCCGAACGCGACCGCGTACGCGGCCGGCACGTGGGATTCATCTTCCAACAGTTCAACCTCTTGCAGGGCCGCACCGCGCTCGAAAACGTGATGACCCCGCTGCTCTATGCGCAGGGCCGCCAATTCTGGCAGCGCTCGCGCATCGCCGCCGAGATGCTCGAGCGCGTGGGCCTCGGTGACCGGCTGGGCACCATGCCCGACCGGCTCTCCGGCGGTGAGCAGCAACGCGTTGCCATTGCGCGTTCGCTCGTGCGTGGTCCGCGGTTGATCCTCGCCGATGAGCCAACGGGGGCCCTCGACCTCGAGACCGGCGCGGCGGTCATGGACCTCATCGACGAGGTCGCCCTCGCCTCCGGGGCCGCCCTCGTCACGATCACTCACGACCCGGCCATTGCGGCGCGAGCCACCCGACACCTCCGGCTCGACCACGGCGTCTTGCAGACCGCCCCGAACATTCCCGTGGCGGCATGAACCGGCTGATGACGAGCCTCGTCGGCTCCTTTGTGGAGGCCTGGCAGGAACTTCGCATCCACCGCACGCGTGTGATGCTCTCTCTGATCGGCGTGGCCGTGGCCGTCTGTGCGATCACGACGGTCGTGGGCCTCGGCGCCGTGGCCGAACAGGCCACGATCGAGCAAAGCGAGCGCCAGGGCGGGCGCCCGGCGAGCCTCGCGCTCTACGCCCAGATGAGCGACGGCACCGCGCCGCCCGAAGCGACCATGCAGGACGCCTGGACGAGTGTGATCGCCCGGTACAAGATCACCTACGCGAGCCGGGTAATCAACGCCAACCAGACCGTGCAGTTCACGGATGGCGCCGCGCCAGTGAACGTGATCGGCGTCGACCGGGAGTACGGTACCATGCACCGCATGACGCTCAGCGAGGGCACCTGGTTCAGCGAGCGCGACGCAGTGCGGCTCGCACCCGCGGTGCTCGTCAACTCGGTGTTCTACGACCGCATCGGCCGCCCAAACCTCGCGACCCACCCCACGACCACCCTCGTGGGGGCGCAGAACACGACGGCCGTGATCACGGGCGTCTACCCGTCGGCCACCTGGGACACGTTCCCGGCGATGTATATGCTCTACGACACGCTCGCGGCGCTGTCCGTCGACGCTCCAGTCGACCCGATGGGTTACGGTGCTCCGGCTCCGCAATACGAGATGTGGGTTCCGCCAGACCTCGCCGAGGAACTCACCGTCGCCGTGCAGCGTGACGTACAGGCCGCACTGGGCACCGGCGCCACCGCCCAGATCAACCGCCAGGACTACGCGAGCTTCAACGGCGACCCGTACCTTCCCCTCAAACTCATGGTCGGAGGGGTGGCGGGCCTCGTCTTGTTGCTCGGGGCCCTCGGCCTGGTGAACATCGCTCTGGTCACGCTCAAGCAGCGCATCAGGGAGATCGGCATTCGGCGGAGCTTCGGGGCGACCGCCGGGCGGGTCTTCTTCGCCGTGATGATGGAGAGCGTCGTGGCCACTGTGGTCGCCGGTGTGGTGGGCGTGATCGCCGCAGTGCTCATCGTGAAAAATCCGTGGCTGGAGGACCTCATCGGGCAGGGACAGGTCACCGAGTTCCCGGCCTTCCCTGTCGAAGCGGCGATCCTCGGCCTGGTCTGCGCCACCGTCGTGGGCGCGCTCGCGGGGCTGGTGCCGGCGCTCGTGGCCGTGCGGGTCAAAGTGATCGACGCCATCCGCTACTGAGTGCGGTGGATCGCGGCACAATATCTGGGTGAACGACCCCGATCCACTCCCCGCCGGCCCCGGTCGGCCCCGGCCGGTACCGGATTCCCTGCTCGACGCTGCCTTCTTCGTCTTCGGGGGAGTCTCGGCCGTCTGGCTCGCGTTCCTGCTCCGGCAGGAGGGCTTCACGCTCGGGCGGGGCTAGATCTGGTTCTCGGTGTTCTACTGGGTGATGCTCGCCTACATCCTGCTGCCGCGCCTGCACCGCATCCTCACGCGCATCTACGTTCCCGACTACTTCATCGGTCGCGCCCGCAGGACTTCGCGCACCAGTAGGAAGTGGCCGGCAGTCCCGGTCGGCGCCACCATGTGCGGTTCTGGAGGTGTCCGACGGGGTGGCTGCTTCCCGGCAGGCGGCGGGCCGACTGGCTGGCTGCGGGTACCTACGACCGAAGCATGGGCTTTTCGCTCTTCACGCTCCAGATCACACACAAGATCGACGCCCGAACGGACGTGGAACGAGACCATATCGTGGAGTCGGTAACGCACGGGAACGCCGTCGTTCGACTCACGACCATTCGGGACTTCTCCACGGAATACCACGCGCGCAACGGGGGAGGGGACGCCATCGAAACGGATGGCGACCTGCCGGTTCTCGACCTGCGTCTCGTTCGTCCCCTGGCCGGCTTCAACGCCCTGCCCAGCGACAGTCGGGATGCCCGCCCGGGGGCGACGATTCTCGGTGCCGTGCTTGTCGGGGGCCGGGCGCTCGTCGCTGGCGCGCTCCTCGTGACGCTGCTGCTCTCGTGGCAGGAGCTCACGACAGAGCGGGCCCCGAAGAAATAGCTGTGCTCTCGCTCGCCACCGCCGTGCTGGCCGGCTTTGTCGCTGCCGAACTCTCGCTCGCCGTGCTCGTGTTCAGGGGGCGCAACTGGGCCCGGGTCCTGGCAATGGCGCTGAGCGGCCTTGCCGTCATCGGCCAGGCGGCTGCCGTCGTGGAGGGAGGCCCCCGCATCAGCCTCGCCACGAATCTCACCGGGCTGTCGCTCGACGTGCTGTTGATCCTGGCCTTGTCGAGCGAACGGGCCCGTGTCTACGCCAAGCGCGGGCAGGGTCTCGGCCGTTCCGGGCCGACGCGCGAGGCCGGCTGAGCCCCCGGCGCGATCCTGGGACCAACCGCAGGTGCGCTGGGCGTGGGCTCACCGGGAACCGGCGGCGCACCGGTACCGTGGGAGCATGGCAACGAGCACAAAGTCGACCGGTCGACCCCGCAGCACCCCTGCACGGGGAGCACCGGCGCGCAAGCCTGCCGCCAAGACCCCGACCGCGAAAACTGTGAAGTTCACCGAAACCGAGGTGAAGCCGAGCATGGGCGCCCGCATGTGGATGGGACTCGCCCACGTCACCGGCGGCGCCGCGCGCGCTCTCGGCCCCGAGCAGCTGTCAAAGGCGGAACGACGCGATGGGCTGCCGTTCTTCCTTGTGCTGCTCGCCATCGCTGGGGCAGTGGTCGAGTGGTTCCTGATCAACAACGCTGTCGCGCAGAACTTCGACGCCTACACGTTCGGCGGGCTCTTCGGCCGCGTGGCCTTCGCCCTCCCCGTCATCATGCTGATCTTCGCGGTCTGGCTGTTCCGCAAACCGAGTTCTGTACACGACAACGGACGTATCGGCATCGGGCTGACCCTGCTCCTGGTGTCGGTGTCTGGACTCTGCCACATTTTCGGCGGCCAGCCGGAGCCGAGCGAGGGCATGAACGTTCTCGCCCTGTCCGGCGGCGTGATCGGCTGGATGATCGCTGCTCCGCTGATCATGCTCACCACCTCCGTGGGCGCGTCGATCGTGGTGATCCTGCTGCTCGTGCTGAGCCTGTTCATCATCACCAAGACCCCTCCGAACCGAGTCGGTGCCCGGTCGCGCGAGCTCTACACGTGGCTCTTCGGCGCCCAGCTCCCCGACGACGACGAGCGCGCGGCCAGCAAGGACGCCAGGAGCAACAAGACGGCCAAGACGGAGAAGATCGAGAAGACCGAACAGGTCGAGCTAGACGGCGTCGACGGCGACACGGGGGCCTTGCCCTGGTGGCGTCGGAACAACAGCCAGCGCGAGGTAGACCCCGACTTCAGCAGCGCCGTGACATCCGAAAAGGGCCAGGCCGACGACGACCACGCCGCCGACCCGCTCGGGGTGTTGCTGGGCGGGGACAAGTCCCGCGGCGGATTCGACACTCCGATCGAGAACGCCGCCGAAGGCGCCGCGACGGCTGCCGACGATCACTACGGCACTGAAGTCCTCGAAGACCTGCGCCGGGCGGAGCTGGCCGTCAAGCGGTTCACGGGCGAGATCGACCTCTCTAAGCGCGTATCCACCGGCCTGCACTCCGATGACCCGGCGGGCCTCACCGAGGTCATACCCGAGTACGCGGCGGCCGCCGGGCAATCGGAAACTGGCGAGTTTCAGGAGCAGAGCCAGCCGGAATCGAACGTTCCCTATGTCGTGCCGTCGGCAGCCACGCTCACCGCCGGGCCGCCGGCCAAGGCCCGATCGGCCGCCAACGACGTGATCGTCAAGTCGATCACCGAGGTGCTGCGCCAGTTCGGCGTAGATGCCAAGGTCACGGGCTTCTCGCGCGGTCCCACCGTCACCCAGTACGAGATCGAGCTTGGCCCGGGTGTCAAGGTCGAACGGGTGACGGCCCTGAGCAAGAATCTCTCCTACGCCGTCGCATCGAACGAGGTGCGCATTCTGTCGCCGATCCCCGGCAAGAGTGCGATCGGCATCGAAATTCCCAACACCGACCGGGAAATCGTCACCCTCGGCGACGTGCTCCGGTCTCCGGTGGCGACCAACAGCACTCACCCCATGACCATCGGCGTCGGAAAAGACGTGGGTGGCGGCTTCGTGCTCGCGAACCTCGCGAAGATGCCCCACCTGCTCGTGGCAGGCTCCACAGGCTCTGGTAAGTCGAGCTTCGTGAACTCCATGATCACGAGCCTGCTCATGCGATCCAAGCCGAGCGATGTTCGCATGGTGCTCATCGACCCGAAGCGCGTGGAACTCGCCGCGTACGCCGGCGTTCCCCACCTGATCACACCCATCATCACGAACCCCAAGAAGGCGGCGGAAGCGCTGCAGTGGGTCGTGAAAGAGATGGACATGCGTTATGATGACCTCGCGAGCTTCGGGTTTCGCCACATCGACGACTTTAACAAGGCCGTCGTCGGCGGTGAGATCGTTCTGCCGGTCGGCAGCGAACGAAAGCTCAAGCCCTACCCGTATCTCCTCGTCGTCGTCGACGAGCTCGCAGACCTGATGATGGTTGCACCGAGAGATGTCGAAGATTCGATCGTGCGCATCACGCAGCTCGCGCGGGCATCCGGTATCCACCTCGTGCTCGCGACGCAGCGCCCCAGTGTCGACGTTGTCACCGGCCTGATCAAGGCCAACGTGCCCTCGCGGCTCGCCTTCGCCGTGACGAGCGTGACGGACTCCCGAGTGATCCTCGACCAGCCGGGAGCCGACAAGCTCATCGGCCAGGGCGACGCGCTCTTCCTGCCGATGGGTGCCTCCAAGGCCATCCGCGTTCAGGGCGCGTGGGTGACCGAAGACGAGATCGAAAAGGTTGTCAAGCACGTCACCAACCAGGCGCGCCCCGACTACCGTCCGGACGTCTCCATGGTCGTGGCCCGCAAGGAGATCGACTCCGACATCGGCGACGACCTTGAGGTGCTCCTCGCCGCGGCGGAACTCGTGGTCTCCACGCAGTTCGGGTCCACGTCGATGCTGCAGCGCAAGCTGAGGGTTGGTTTCGCTAAGGCCGGGCGCCTGATGGACCTGCTCGAGTCCCGTGAGATCGTGGGACCGTCGGAGGGCTCAAAGGCGCGTGACGTACTCGTTTCGGCGGAGCAACTGCCGAGCGTGCTCGCCCGCCTGCGCGGCTCCGACGAGGAGCAGCACTCGAAGCAGGCCGCCGCGCCGGGCAACGAGCTGCCCGATCCGCGCTACGCCGACGACCCCGTGCACAAAATGTCACAGGGGTATCCTGAAGTAGAAGGCAGCTCTGAAGACGAAGATGCCTGGAATCTAACCGACAGGGACTGACTCGCATGGCGACACCGCACGATCCCCTCGTCCGCCCCAGCAACTGGAACGTACCCAACGCCATCACGGTCGTGCGCATCCTGCTGGCCCCGCTGTTCATCTGGATGCTCCTCGCCGACGGCGGTGCCGACGGCGCGTTGCGCTGGGCGGCCGCCATCCTCTTCATCGTTGCCATCGCCACCGACGGCATCGACGGCGCCATCGCGAGAAAGCACAATCTCGTGACGGACCTCGGCAAATTGCTCGACCCGATCGCCGATAAGATCCTCACCGGGGGCGCCCTGGTCTGCCTGTCCATCTTGGGAGAGCTGCCCTGGTGGGTCACCATCGTGATCCTGGTTCGCGAAATAGGAATCACGGTGTTCAGGTTTGTCATGCTGCGCGACCGGGTGATCCCCGCGAGTCGCGGCGGCAAACTCAAGACCGTGGCGCAATCCGTGGCGATCTCGACGGCGCTGCTGCCGCTCTGGCTCGTGTTCGGCGACGAGCCGATGCACTGGGTGAACACCGTATTGATGTCGATCGCGTTCGTGCTCACCGTCGTCTCGGGCATCGACTACCTTGTGTCCGCCTGGCGGGAAAATTCGAAACTCCGGAATTCTGCGCAGGGCCAGAGTGCCTGACCCTGCTCCGACCGAGGCGAACGCGAGCGACGACGCAACGGCCGAGCTTATCGCCGAACTCACGGCCGCCCATTACAGCATCGCCGTGGCCGAGTCACTGACGGGAGGACTTCTTGTGGCAGAGCTCGTGCGGGTACCCGGGGCATCCGCTGTGGTGAACGGGGGACTGGTCGCTTACAACTCCGAACTGAAGCGGACCCTGCTCGGTGTCGACTCGAGCGTGCTCAACGTGCACGGCCCTGTACACCCCGATGTCGCCAAGCTCATGGCGATCGGGGTGCGCACGACCCTGGCCGTGAATGGGGAACGGGCGTCCATCGGGTTGTCCACCACCGGTGTGGCGGGTCCCGGACCTCAGGGCGGGCACGAGGCCGGCACCGTCTACATCGGGTTGTCGAAGGGCACGGGTTCCTGGGCGATCCCACTCCAGTTGACCGGCGATCGTACGGCGATTCGGGCGGAGACCGTGACCAGGGCAATCGAGGCTGTGCGTGAGCTGATAGCCCGGGATACGGCGGAATAGATCATGTTACGTCTGGGTTACATCGAGCACATTAACAAGAAAAGTCCAGTCCCCCTCGATAGTCTCATGTTGTCGGAACCGCTAAGCGGCGTAAAATGTCCGATGAACTACAAACCGGTTCTATCGAGTACGTTGACAGGCAAAAGAAGGAGGTTCCGATGATTCTTGTTCGTCAGGAAATCGGCGATGTGCTCAGGGACTTCCGCCTGCAAAAAGGTAGAACTCTTCGACAGGTCGCAAGTAAAGCAAGCGTTGCGCTCGGCTACCTCAGCGAGGTAGAGCGCGGACAGAAAGAGGCCTCTTCGGAGATCCTCGCGTCCGTAGCGGATGCGCTTGACACCCCGATTTCAGTCATCATGCGTGAGGTCGGCGATCGACTCGCCGTCATAGAGGGGATCGATACGTTCCCCGACACCGTTCCAGACGATTTCGGGGCCGCCTACGACCCAGGATTTCTGGTTCGCTAAACCGATTCGACAACTCCAATCAACCGACGGATGCAGTGTGCTCAGAACGTGAGCGCACTGCATCTTTCGCGAAGGTAAGACGCTGGTTCTCGTTCGACGAAGGATGACGCATGCGATTGAGTGAATTTCGCCGCGCCCTGGGCGAGGAGTTCGGTGACGCCTACGGCCGGGTGCTCACGAGCGATCTGGTGCTCGCCGCCCTCGGCGGTCGCACGGCCCAGGAAGCCCTCGACGCTGGCGTGCCGGCCCGCGACGTGTGGCAGGCGCTGTGCGCCGAAACCGACGTGCCCGAAAGCCGTCGTCACGGCGCTGGGCGGCCCGCCGCCCGCGCCTAGCCTCCACGACCTCGGTGCGGAATTGGCTGGGGCACATTCGACACGATGCTAAATAGGTGACGTCAATCCTCGAAGACGTGTTCGGTTGTTGCTAAGCTCCTCAACAGAGGTGGTCGCGGCGTTTTGTCCACTGTTCGTCGTTCTCCCGGCCCAGTGTCGGAGGGTCGGCGTACAGTCACTCAACGTCAGCGATACTCAGCAATTGCCTTGTCGAAAGCGAGCACGGGGCGTTCCCGAAACCGCGACGACAGCCTATAGGCGCCGAAACGCACGACCGAATGCATCATCAGAGGAGACCATCATGGCATCAGCAGCAGATCGCGAAAAAGCGCTCGAAACCGCACTCGCCCAAATCGACCGCCAGTTCGGCAAGGGATCGGTCATGCGCCTCGGTAGCGACGAACGAGCGCCCGTCGAAACCATCTCCACGGGTTCCGTCGCGCTGGACGTGGCCCTCGGCATAGGCGGGCTGCCCCGCGGTCGGATCGTGGAGATCTACGGACCGGAGTCGTCGGGAAAGACCACGCTCACCCTGCACGCCATCGCCAACGCCCAGAAGAACGGGGGCATCGCGGCGTTCATCGATGCCGAGCACGCGCTCGACCCTGAATACGCCAAGAAGCTGGGCGTCGACATCGACGCCCTCCTGGTGTCGCAGCCCGACACCGGAGAGCAGGCGCTCGAGATCGCAGACATGCTTGTGCGAAGTGGCTCGATCGACCTCATCGTCGTTGACTCCGTAGCCGCCCTTGTGCCCCGCGCCGAGATCGAAGGCGAAATGGGCGACTCCCACGTCGGCCTGCAGGCGCGACTCATGTCGCAGGCGCTCCGCAAGCTCACCGGTGGGCTCAGCCAGACCAACACCACGATGATCTTCATCAACCAGCTGCGCGAGAAGATCGGGGTGTTCTTCGGCAGCCCCGAGACCACGTCCGGCGGAAAGGCGCTCAAGTTCTATGCCTCAGTGCGCCTCGACATCCGCCGTATCGAAACCCTGAAAGACGGCACTGAGGCCATCGGAAACCGTACGCGTGTCAAGGTCGTCAAGAACAAGATGGCGCCGCCCTTCAAGCAGGCCGAATTCGACATCATGTACGGCGTCGGTATCTCCCGCGAGGGCAGCCTCATCGACTTCGGTGTCGACCAGGGCATCGTCAAGAAGTCCGGCGCCTGGTACACCTACGATGGCGACCAGCTCGGCCAGGGCAAAGAAAACTCGCGCAACTTCCTGTTGCGCAACCCCGACATGGCGAACGAGATCGAACGTAAGATCCTGATCAAGCTGGGCGTCGGCCCTGAGGGCATCGCGGCCAAGGCCGCCGAGAAGGCGGCTCTCGCCGAGGCTGAGGCTGCCGAGAAGGCCAAGGCCGCCGAGCTGGGAATCACGGCTCCTCCGGTCGCCGTCAAGGCAGGCCGTAAGAGCGCCTAGGCGCCCCAAACCTCGGACGCAGCACACAGATCGACGACGAGAGACAGGTCACGGGAATGGTTCATTTTGTACCGGCCGATGAGGCAGACAACACCGCAGCACGGCCGGCGGGTGTTGCGCCCGTGACCTATCTTCCCGGGGCGGGGCCCGGCATGAAACGCCGTAGTCCCGTGGAGACGACGCCGCACGCTCGGGCGCGGGAGAAGACGGTCTTCGAACAGCGCGCCACGGAGCCCACAAGTGCAGAACCCACAAGTGCTGAGTTCGCGAGTGCAGCACAAGCACAGCCCGACGACGTGTCCGACGTGGACCCGGATGCCACCGAGCGGCGGGAACGCGCCGAAGAGGTCCTCCTTCAGCGGCTGCGTGCCCGCTCCCTGTCCCTGGTCGAGGCCTTCGCTGTGATGAAGGACCTCGACCTTGACGACGGCGAGGCGCACGACGTGATCGAGCGGTTCACGCTGCTCGCCTACCTCGACGACGACAAGCTCGCCGACCAGATCATTCACACCCACCACGTGCGCAAAGGCCTGGGGCGAGCGGGGGTAGAGACCGAGATGCGTCGACGCAAACTCGACGCGAGTATCATGCTCGACAAACTCGAAGAGCTTCCCGACGACGAGCTCGAGCGGGCCATCGAAGAGGGCACCAAGCGCATCGCGCAGCTGAGCCGGTTCGACGATCAGACCATCGACCGTCGGCTCAACGCGTTCCTGATGCGGAAGGGCTACAACTCTCAGATCGTGCGTGTTGCCGTCAAGGCAGCCCTCGACTCACGCAACGGTTCGTCCACGGTGCGTTTTCGCTGAACGCCGGTGCACGGGGGCTTTGACCTCACACACACAATGCCCGCGTAAACTGAAGCCACTATGAGTCTCACCAGTGCCCCCACGCTTGCCGCGCCCCTCGCTCACCGAACCGTGATTGCCCCTTCGGCGGCTGCGGTCGATGACGAGGGCCGGGCACGCACCTACGAGGTGCGCACCTTCGGCTGCCAGATGAACGTGCACGACTCCGAGCGACTGAGCGGGTCCCTCGAGGCCGCCGGCTACGTGTCCGCCGAGGGCGCGGAGGCCGACATCGTCGTGATCAACACCTGCGCTGTGCGCGAGAACGCGGACAACAAGCTCTACGGCAACCTCGGGTATCTCGCGTCGGTCAAACGTCGTCATGCCGGTATGCAGATCGCCGTGGGTGGCTGTCTGGCCCAGAAAGACAAGAACACCATTCTCGAGAAGGCGCCGTGGGTCGACGTGGTGTTCGGAACCCACAACATGGGTGCGCTCCCGAGCCTGCTCGAACGCGCCCGCCACAATGGCGAAGCCCAGCTCGAGATCCTTGAGTCCCTGGAGACGTTTCCGTCGACTTTGCCCGCGAAACGGGACTCCACGTACAGCGGCTGGGTGTCCATCTCGGTGGGCTGCAACAACACGTGCACGTTCTGCATCGTTCCTGCCCTGCGCGGCAAGGAAAAGGACCGCCGACCGGGTGAGATCCTCGCCGAAATCCAGGCCCTCGTCGACGACGGTGCCATCGAGGTGACCCTGCTCGGACAGAACGTGAACTCCTACGGCGTGGAATTCGGAGACAAACTTGCCTTCGGGAAGCTACTTCGCGCCGCCGGCAGGATCGAGGGGCTCGAACGCATCCGCTTCACAAGCCCGCACCCCGCGGCTTTTACTGATGACGTCATTGACGCGATGGCGGAGACGCCGGCCGTGATGCCTCAGCTGCACATGCCGTTGCAATCCGGATCCGATCGGGTTCTGAAGGCTATGCGCCGCTCTTACCGCTCCACGAAGTTCCTGGGTATCCTCGAGCGCGTTCGCGCTCAGATGCCGGACGCCGCAATCACCACCGACATCATTGTGGGTTTCCCCGGTGAGACAGAGGAAGACTTTCAAGAGACTCTCCGGGTTGTCGAGGAGTCGAGGTTCGCGACGGCGTTCACCTTCCAGTATTCGATTCGTCCGGGCACTCCCGCCGCGACGATGCCCGATCAAATTCCTAAAGAGGTCGTTCAGGACCGCTACGAACGACTGGCCGTTCTGCAGAACCGCATCTCCTGGGAGGAGAACCTGGCCCTCATCGGTCGCGAGGTCGAACTTCTTGTGTCCAACGGTGAAGGCCGCAAAGATTCCGACACCCACCGTCTGAGCGGCCGCGCGGCCGATAGCCGGCTGGTGCACTTCGACGTACCGGCCGGTTCCGCGCGTCCTCGCCCGGGAGACATGGTCACCGTCGTGATCACCGAGGCCGCCCCGTACCACTTGATTGCCGACTCCACCGACGAGGCGCCGCTTCGCATCCGTGCGACGCGGGCCGGTGACGCGTGGGACCGCGCCGAGGCGGAGGCCTGCGGGGTCCCCACCCACGGCGGCACAGCGTCGTCGAACGGCACGGTGTCACTCGGTCTTCCCACACTGCGCGTGGCTGGCGCGGGCGTGCAGAGCGGTTCCACGACCATTCCCATCTACGACGTGAATGACGAGGAGCGCTAGCGCGGTGTCGGCCACGCCCCGGCCTCTCGTCGTGATTGTCGGCTCAACCGGAACGGGCAAGTCGGCGCTCTCGCTCGACATTGCCGAACGACTGGCGGCTTCGGGACAATCCGGCGAAATCGTCAATGCCGATGCCATGCAGCTGTATCGCGGCATGGATGTGGGAACGGCCAAGCTGTCGGTGGCCGAACGCCGCGGCATTCGTCACCACATGCTGGATACGCTCGAGGTCACCGACGAGGCCACCGTCTCGAACTACCAGCGCGAGGCCCGGTTGGTGATAACCGACATCCTTGAGCGGGGTGCCGTGCCCATCCTCGTCGGGGGCTCCGGCTTGTATGTGTCGAGCGTTGTGTATGATTTCAGGTTTCCCGGCACCGACCCTGTTCTGCGCGCGCGGTTGGAGAGCGAGCTCAGCGAGCAGGGTCCCGGCCTCATGTACGCCCGCCTCATGGCCGTCGACTCGGAGGCGGCGCTTCGCATCGGTTCGAGCAACGGCCGGCGCCTCGTGCGTGCCCTTGAGGTCGTTGAACTGACCGGTGCCCCGCACGTTGCTTCACTGCCCGCCGACCCTGTCTACTGGCGTCCCGCCGTCACTCTGGGCCTTCGGGTGCCCCGGGAGGACCTCACACCCCGGCTTGATGCTCGCGTGGAGCGCATGTGGTCAGACGGCATCGTGGCAGAGGCGGAGAGCTTGCTGTCTGCCGGTATCGAGCGCGGAATCACCGCAAGCCGTGCGATCGGGTATGCGCAGGCGCTCGGCGAACTTCACGGCACCCTCACCCGGGCGGAGGCGATCGAGAGCACCCAACAGCTCACGCGTCGCTATGCACGGCGCCAGGTGAGCTGGTTCAAGCGTTACCCCACGCAGTGGATCGAGGCCCAGGCACCCGACCGCGTCGAGCAGGCTCTGCGCCACATCGCCAGCCCCCTCTAAACTGGGCAGATGGGCAATCTGAACTTCACCAAGGGACACGGCACCGGTAACGACTTCGTTTTGTTCGCCGATCCCGATGGGCTCCAGGAGTTGACCGCCGAGCAGATCCGCGCCGTGTGCGACCGTAAGTTCGGTGTGGGAGCGGATGGCGTGATACGGGCCGTGCGCTCGGCCAACCTTCCCGACGGCGCGGCGGCCCTTGCCGAGGATGACCACGCCGAGTGGTTCATGGACTACTCCAACGCCGACGGTTCTGTCTCGGAAATGTGCGGCAACGGCATCCGCGTGTTCACCCGGTACCTGCTCGACAACGGCCTGACAACCCTCAATCCCGGCGACACCCTCGCGATCGGCACGCGCGCGGGAGTGCGCGACGTGCAGCGCAACGCCACGGGCTACCAGGCCGACCTCGGACGGTGGCGGCTCGACGGCGGCGAGCCCCTCGTGCGAGTGAAGAATCTTCCGATCGCCCGTCCTGGGCTGGGTATTAACGTGGGTAACCCCCACGTTGTCGTTGCCCTCGCCGACGACGACGAACTCGACTCGGCCGACCTCACCTTCATCCCGCAGCTCGACCCGGAACCCGCAGACGGCGCCAATGTGGAACTCGTCGTGCCGCTCGAACCGCTCGTGGTGAACGGCGTGGGGCGCATCCGAATGCGCGTGCACGAGCGCGGCAGCGGCGAAACGCTCTCCTGCGGCACTGGTGCCGTTGCGGCCGCCCTGGCGACCCGGCATTGGGCAGGGGCCGGCGCACCCAACCAGTGGCGGGTCGAGGTTCCTGGCGGCGTTCTCGGCGTGCGAATGTTCCCCACCGAGGACGGCGAGCACGTGTCGCTCTCCGGGCCGGCGGAACTCGTCTTCGACGGAGTCCTCGCCCTCGGGTAACCTCCGCGCCGCTGTCGCGACGCGCGCCCGCTGCTGCGGTAGCGTCGCACGAGAACGGCGCCCGCCGCTGGCACCTGCGCCGCTGTCGCGACGCGCGCCCGCTACTGCGGTAGCGTCGCGCGAGAACGGCGCCCTCGCGCGGCCGCATGACACCATTCTTTCTTGACATGACACCACCATGGTGTCATGATGGTGACATGGAACTTGGACAGTACGTGAACGACCTGCAACGCCAGCTAGCGGATGTCGCGGAGAACGGCACTGAAAACACCCGTGCCGTCGCCGAGCGACTTGCCGCCGGACTGGATGCGGCGACGCGGCTCGTGCTCCTCGACGCCCTGTCGGCCGCGGTCGGCGAGATCACCCGCGACCTGGCACCCGGATCGGTCGACCTCCGGCTACGGGGACGCGAGATCGAGTTCGTGGTGACCCAGGCGAGCACCGAGCCGGAGAGCGACGAGCGGAACGTCGTATCCGTTGACCTCGACGACTCCAGCACCTCGCGCACGACCCTCCGCCTGCCAGACGTGCTCAAGGCACGGGTCGACGAGGCAGCGACGGCCGACGGGCTGTCCGTCAACACGTGGTTGGTACGCGCGGTCGCGGCCGCCCTCCAGCCCAAGGAACGCCGGGCCGCGCAGCGCACGCTGCGCACCGGCGACAACTTTGCGGGCTGGGCGCGCTAGCCGCTCACCCATCGCACCAACCAGCCCCGCGCCCGGCGAGGTTGTCCGAACGAGCCAGAAAGGCAGCGCCAGCATGCCCACTTTCACCACCCCAGCCCCCATCGAACTCGCCATCAACCTGCAGGTGGGTGGCATCGAGGTCGTCGCCGGCGACCGCGCCGATACTGTCGTCACCGTCTCGGCCACCAACCCGACGAAGGCGGTCGACCGCCGCGGCGCCGAGGACACCAGGGTCGACTTCGACGGCCGCCGGCTCACCGTCGTGGGTCCTAAGCCCCGCATGAGCTGGTTCGGCCCGACCGAGTCGGTTGACGTGAAGATCGAGCTGCCGGCCGCATCGCGCCTCACGGCCGAGATAGCGGTCGGTGCCGTGCGCACCGTCGGAACCCTGGGCGCCACGCGCATCAAATCTTCCATGGGCCCGGTGGATATCGACGCCACGGGCGATCTGTGGCTGCGTGCCGGGCACGGCAACGCGACGGTAGGCATCGCGGCGGGCGCGATCGAGATCACAGCCGACCACGGACAGATTCGGGTGGCAACCGTCACCGGCGACGCGATTCTCAAAGCTTCCCACGGGAGCATCATGGTCGGGGAGTGCAGCGGCGACCTCGACGCGAAACTCTCTTACGGCGACCTGGAGATCACGAAGGCGCTCGCCTCCGTCTCGGCAAAGACCGCCTACGGCAGCATTCAGCTGCGCGAGATTTCGGGCGGATCCGTGCAGGTCGAGAGCGGCTTCGGCCAGGTCGCCATTGGGGTCAAGCCCGGTGTGCCCGCCTGGCTCGACCTGGCGTCGAAAGACGGCCACGTGCGCAATGAGCTCGCGGGCGACAACGCCCCAGAGTCCTCCGAGCAGACCGTCGCCGTTCGAGCACGCACCCAGTACGGCAACATCAGCATCCAGCGCGCCCGTTGAATGAATGACCAGAAGAAGGGAAAGACACCCATGAATACACCAGCGATCGAAGTCCGCGGGCTGCACAAGTCCTACGGCACACACGTCGTACTCGACGGCATCGACCTCTCTGTCGCCTCGGGTACCGTCACCGCACTGCTCGGCCCCAATGGTGCCGGCAAGACGACGACAGTGCATGTCCTGGCCACGCTCCTGCGTCCCGACGCCGGAACCGCACTCGTGAACGGATGCGACGTGCTGCGCGACCCGGACGGCGTGCGCGCCGCGATCGGGTTGACCGGCCAATTCTCCGCGGTCGACACCCTGCTCACCGGAGAGGAGAACCTGCTGCTCATGGCCAGACTGCGCCATCTGGGATCGAAGCGATCGAAATCGCGCACGGTCGAGCTCCTCGAGGAGTTCGACCTGGTCGACGCCGCCCGCACGCCGCTTGCCACATACTCCGGCGGGATGCGGCGCCGCCTCGATCTCGCGATGACTCTCGTGTCGACTCCGAGCGTGATCTTCCTGGACGAGCCCACAACGGGACTCGACCCGCGCAGCCGCCACACCATGTGGAGTATTGTGCGCCGTCTCGTGGCGGAGGGCTCGACGGTGCTTCTCACCACCCAGAACCTCGAAGAAGCAGACCAGCTCGCGGGCCGCATCGCTGTGCTCGACGGCGGTCGTATCGTCGCCGAGGGCACTCCGGACGAGCTCAAGCGCCTCGTGCCCGGCGGACACGTCAGACTGCGATTCGCCACCGTCGTGGAGCTCGAAGCAGCCTCCCGCCTGCTCGTCGACTCTGCTCGTGACGACGCCGCCCTCGCCCTCACGGTGCCGAGCATCGGCGGGGTCGGCGCGCTGCGCAGGGTGCTGGACCGCCTCGATGAGGGCGGCCTCGAAGTCGACGACCTCACTATTCACACCCCTGACCTCGACGACGTCTTCTTCGCCCTGACAAGCAAGAAGGCCGAGCCCGGCCGGGTCGACGCGAAAGGAATGATCTCATGACCACCACCACCACGCTCACGCAACCGGCTCCGGGCAGCCATCGCCGCTCGCATGTCGTTGCCGACTCGATCACCATGCTGAACCGCAACCTGCTGCACATGGTGCGCTACCCGGGCCTGTCGCTGTTCACCATCCTCGGGCCGGTCGTATTTTTGCTGCTGTTCGTGTTCGTGTTCGGCGGCACGCTCGGGGCCGGCCTTCCCGGAGTCGATGCGGCGGGCGGGCGTGCCGCCTACCTCGCGTACGTCATACCAGGCATCCTGCTCGTGACCATCGCGGGCACGGGCGGCGGCACGGCCACGACCGTGGCAATGGACATGACTGAGGGCATCACGGCGAGGTTCCGCACGATGGCGATCTCGCGCGCTGCGGTGCTCGCCGGGCACGTACTGGGCAATACCATCCAGGCGATCATTGCCGTCGTGCTTGTGCTGGGTGTCGGTCTGCTCGTCGGGTTTCGGTCGACGGCGGGGCCGATGGAGTGGCTCGCTGCGTTCGGCCTGGTCGCCCTGATCGCGTTCGCGATCACGTGGCTCACGGTCGCAATGGGAATGCAGACGAAATCGGTCGAGACGGCGAGCAACCTGCCGCTCGTGCTCCTCCTGCTTCCGTTCATCGGCAGCGGATTTGTGCCGACGGAGTCCATGCCCGCAGGGCTGCAGTGGTTCGCAGAGTACCAGCCGTTCACACTCTTCATCGAGACCATCCGGGGGTTGCTGCTGGGGACCCCGCTCGGTTGGAACTCGGTGCTCGCCGTCGGCTGGTGCATCGTGATCGCCGTGGCCGGCTACGTCTGGTCGATCGTGATTTATGAGCGCAAGTCGGTGCGGTGACCCGACTCGCGGTCAGTCCCGGGAAACTAGGAGCACGCGGAAACCCTTGCTGATGGCCTCCCGGGACACGGCATACTCGTCGCTCAGTTCCCCCTCGAGCCAGCGCTGCAGCGAGTCGGACCCGAGGTTGCGCTGCACGACGAGCCAGGCATCCGCTTCGGACTCCAGACGAGGCAGCCACGTGGTCATCAGGTTGTGGAGTTCGTCCTTGCCCACGCGGATGGGCGGGTTCGACCAGATGGTGCGAAAGCGGATGTCGGCGGGCACGTCGGCAGGCTGCACCGCCCGGATGTTGGTCAGCCCGAGTGCGGCGGCGTTAGTGCGCACAAGGTCGAGGGCTCGTTCGTTCACGTCAACGGCCCACACTGTGGCGTCGGGGGAGGCCAGGGCGAGGTGCAGGCTTATCGGGCCCCAGCCACAGCCGAGGTCGAGGAAGTCACCGGTGGCAGGCGGGGCCGGCGCGTACTTGATGAGCACCTCGGTGCCCCCGTCGATATGTCCGGGGCTGAAAACGTTGTTCGCAGTCGTGACCTCCCGCTCGGCGCCGCCAAGTTCGACGGTGATAGTTCGCGTGCGCAGCTCGGTGCCGGGCGCGGGGGAGAAGTAGTGGTCGGATGACATAAGTGGAACCTATCCGAGTTCATTGAACTAGAGTTAAAAGAATGGTTGATCCAATCGTGCCCCATGATGAAGACGATGTTGTAGCCCGCGTGCTCGCAAGCGCGGAAACACGCGCCGCAGGCTACTCGCTGTTCCGCAGCGGAAGCGCCCAGGCGCTGCAGGCGGAATCCGCTTCCGGCGCTCCGGAGTACAACGAACACGATGGTGAACAGACCCAGCGTGAAGACCGCAACGCCCTGCGTCGCGTCGGCGGGCTCTCCACCGAACTGCAGGACGTCACCGAGGTCGAGTACCGGCAGCTACGTCTCGAAAACGTCGTGCTCGTGGGCGTCTACACGCACGGCACCGTCGACGATGCCGAAAACTCCATGCGCGAACTTGCCGCCCTCGCGGAAACCGCAGGTGCCACGGTGCTCGATGGCCTGCTTCAGCGCCGAGCGACGCCGGACCCCAGCACCTACCTCGGCAAGGGCAAGGCCCAGGAAGTGGCCGACATCGTGAAGGCGATGGGAGCCGACACCGTCATCGCCGACACCGAGCTCGCCCCCAGCCAGCGGCGCGCCCTCGAGGACGTCGTCAAGGTCAAGGTGATCGACCGCACCGCCGTGATCCTCGACATCTTCAGCCAGCACGCCACGAGCCGGGAGGGCAAGGCCCAGGTCGAACTCGCCCAGCTTGCGTACCTGCTTCCCCGCCTGCGCGGCTGGGGCGACTCGATGTCACGCCAGGCCGGTGGCCAGGTTGGTGGCGCCGGCGCCGGTATGGGCTCGCGCGGCCCCGGTGAGACGAAGATCGAACTCGACCGCCGCCGCATTCACACCCGCATGTCCCGGCTGCGCAAGCAGATGATCGAGATGAAGCCGGCCCGCGAGGCGAAGCGCGCGAACCGCAAACGCAACGCCGTGCCATCCGTTGCGATCGTGGGCTACACGAACGCGGGCAAGTCGAGTCTGCTGAACCGCATCACGCGGGCCGGCGTGCTCGTGGAGAACTCGCTTTTCGCCACTCTCGACGCCACCGTGCGCAAGTCCACGACCGAAGACGGTCGCCTGTACACGCTCACCGACACTGTCGGTTTCGTGCGCAACCTGCCCCACCAGCTCGTCGAGGCCTTCCGCTCGACCCTCGAGGAAGTCGCCGACGCCGACGTCATTGTGCACGTCGTCGACGGGTCCCACCCCGACCCGGTGGCACAGCTCTCCACCGTGCGCGACGTCATCTCGGAGGTCGGTGCCCGGCATATTCCCGAGCTCGTGGTGTTCAACAAGAGCGATCTGATTAGCGATGACGACAGGCTCGTGCTGCGCGGCCTCGAGCCGCAGGCCACGTTCGTGTCGGCACGCAGCGGTGAGGGCATCGAGACCGTGCTCGCGGCCATCTCAGCCCTGCTACCCACGCCGCAGATCGAGCTCGAGCTGCTCATTCCCTACGAGCGCGGTGACCTGATCGCCCTCCTGCACGACGAGGGCCGGGTCGTGTCCACCGAATACGTGGAAACCGGAACCCGGGTGAACGCCTTCGTGACGCCCGAAATCGAGCCGCAGTTCACGCCGTTCCTGAGCCTGCCGGCGGTCACCGCTTAGCCAGTTCCAGACCGTTCGATCGATGGTCGCCTTCCCATCGGGAGGGCGACTTCGTCGTTTCCGGGTGCGTGGCGACTTCTGGCGTCACACACTGGCGAGCATTCGCCTCCTGTTATAGGTTCTATCCAATCGTTGCCTTCGGATTTGTCCGCTCGGCATGGAGCGACAGCCGAGCCCGGCACCCGCCCGCGAGTTTCCGCCACGTTACTGTGGCGGTCCGCGGCCGCCCGGCCACACTGAACACCGCTTCTGCCGAATGAGGACCCCATGACCGTGACGCGAATCAGGAACACGAGCCCGACCCGCGTGCCGTTCTCGTTCGAGCTGTATCCGCCGAAAACGGATGCCGCGGCATCCGCTCTGCACACCACCATCGATCACCTGGCCGCGGCCGGCCCGGATTTCCTGTCCGTGACCTATGGTGCCAACGGGTCAAGCCGCGACTCATCGCTCGATGTGCTGCGCTATATCCTGGCGCACACCAACGTGGACCCCATGGCCCACCTCACGTGTGTGGGTTCCTCGCACGCCGAAGCCAGCGTGCTGATCCGTGAATTTCTCGACGCGGGCATCCGCAGCTTCTTGGCGCTCCGGGGCGATCCGCCGCAGGGCACGCAGGAGGGCGAGGCGTTCCTGGGCGATCTGCACAGCGCCGCCGAACTCGTTCAGCTCATCCACCGAGTGCAGGCCGAACGCGTGCCCTACCGCGAAACCGTGATCCCCGGTCTTCCCGGCGCGCGAAGTGTGAAGACGGAGCGCGAAAAGGTCCGCATTTCGGTGGCGGCCTTCCCGAACGGGCACCCCCGATCCCGGTCCGCAACCCAGGACATCGACACGCTTCTGGCCAAGCAGGCCGCCGGAGCGAACCTGGCGATCACCCAGTTGTTCTTCCACGCCGACGACTTCCTCTGCTTCAGCGAGCGCGCCCGATTGGCGGGCGTGGAATTCCCGATCCTGCCGGGCATCATGCCCGTCACGAGCCCGGGAAGGCTGCGTCGCATCCTCGAGCTTACCGGTGAGCCACTGCCCTCGGAGTTGGCCATCAGCCTCGAGGTCGAACCGACGGCGGAAGGCCAGCGTGAGATCGGCATTGAGCATGCCGCCGGTCTGGCCGCGGCCGTGCTGGCCGGCGGAGCCCCGGGTCTTCACCTGTACGCCTTCAACCAGCATGAAACCGTGCTCGAGGTGCTCCGTCGCTGCGGAGCACTCGCCACTGCAGTCCCAGAGCATCACCCCGCGCCCACCCACCCCGCCGCGCACGTCACGGCCCACAACGTCAGGGAATCAGCATGACCACCACCGCACAGTTTCCGTCCGCCACAATCCTGGGATATCCGCGCATCGGTCGCCGACGCGAGATGAAGAAGGCCGTGGAGGCCTTCTGGGGCGGCACGATCACGGCCGCGCAACTCGAAGCCGCCGCCGCCGCACTGCGCACCACCACGCGCGAGCGCCTCGCCGACCTTGGCCTCGGTCGCACCGACTCCGCCATCCCCGAGTCCTTCTCCTTCTACGACCAGGTCCTGGACGCCGCCGTGACCGTGGGTGCCGTCCCCACTCGGTTCGCGTCCCTTGTGGGCATCGACGGACGCATCGACCTCGCGGGCTATTTCACCCTCGCCCGCGGTGAGGGCGACAATCTGCCGCTGGAAATGACAAAGTGGTTCGATTCCAATTACCACTACCTCGTGCCCGAGATCGGACCGGAGACGGTGTTCTCCCTCGCCAGCGATCGCATCGTGCGGGAATTCAACGAGGCCAAGGCTGCGGGATACCTCACGCGGCCGGTCATCGTCGGACCCGTCACCTTCCTGCTGCTGAGCAAGCCGAGCGACGAGGCTCCCGCCGGATACCAACCGCTGTCCCGCCTCGATGACCTGCTGCCGGTGTATGCCGCGCTCCTCGACCGTCTCGCTGCTGCGGGCGCCGAGTGGGTGCAGCTCGATGAGCCGGGGCTTGTGAGCGAGAGTATCGACGTTCCCCGCGTGAAGACGCTCGAGGCCCTCGCCTGGAGCTACGCAGCCCTCGGCAGGTTGGCACGCCGACCCGCGATCTTCGTGGCTGCCCCCTACGGCAGCCTCGACGACGCGCTTCCCGTGCTGGCAGCGACCCGGGTGGACGCCATCGGCATCGACCTCGTGCGCGGAACGCTGCCGGAGCCGACGCCGGGCCTGGTCGACAAGGTGCTCGTGGCCGGAGTCATTGACGGCCATAACATCTGGCGCGGCGACCTCGCGGCGGCCCTCGACCGTGCGGTGGCGCTGAAGGAGCTGTCGCCGACGGTTTCCATCTCCACGTCCACGTCGCTGCTGCACGTTCCCCACGACGTCGCCCACGAATCGTCGCTCGGAGCCGAACTCACGAGCTGGCTCGCCTTCGCCGACCAGAAGGTCGGTCAGGTCTGCACCCTCGCGCGCGGCCTCTCCGCTGGCGCGGCCGCGGTGGAGCCCGAGCTCTCCGCAGCGGATGCCGCACTTACGGCCCGCAGCTCCGCCCCCGGCGTTCGGGACGATGCTGTTCGCGCTCGCGCCGCCGCTCTCCTCGACTCGGACTTCTTACGGGGCGACTACGCCACACGGCTGGCAGCCCAGGAGGTCGCACTGGGGTTGCCGCTCTTGCCTACGACGACGATCGGGTCCTTCCCGCAGACCGCGGACATCCGTCGCGCCCGCGCCAGATTTCTGACGGGCGTCCTGACCGAGGGCGCGTACCGAGAGCTCATGCAGGCCGAGATCGCGCGCGTGGTCGACCTGCAGGAGGAGATCGGACTCGACGTGCTCGTGCACGGGGAGCCCGAGCGCAACGACATGGTGCAGTACTTCGCGGAGAACCTCAACGGCTTCGCGGTCACCGAGAATGGCTGGGTGCAGTCCTACGGCAGCCGCTGCACACGACCCTCGATCCTCTGGGGCGACGTGTCGCGTCCGAAACCGATCACCGTGGAGTGGTCGGGCTACGCCCAGAGCCTCACGGCCAAGCCGGTCAAGGGAATGCTGACAGGTCCGGTCACGATTCTCGCCTGGTCCTTCGTGCGTGAGGATCAGCCGCTCGGAGAGACCGCCCGCCAGGTGGCGCTCGCGCTGCGCGACGAAATCAGCGACCTCGAGGCGGCGGGGATCGGTATCGTGCAGGTCGACGAGCCGGCCCTGCGTGAGCTCCTTCCCCTGAAGAAGAAGGACCACGCCCACTATCTGGACTGGTCGGTGGGGTCGTTCCGACTGGCGACCGCCGGAGTGGCCGACAGCACCCAGATCCACACCCACCTGTGCTACTCCGAGTTCGGCGTGGTGCTCGAGGCCATCGGGAACCTGGATGCCGACGTCACCAGCATCGAAGCCGCCAGGTCACGCATGGACGTGGTGCACGACATCGAAGCCGGCGGGTTCGACCACGGAATCGGCCCGGGTGTCTGGGACATCCATTCCCCGCGGGTGCCCGGCGTGACTGAGCTGACCGAGTTGCTCCACATCGCCGTGGGAGCCATCCCCGCTCGCCAGGTCTGGGTGAACCCGGACTGTGGTCTCAAGACCCGCGGCTACACGGAGACTGTGGAGTCCCTGCAGAACATGCTGGAGGCGACGCGAATCGTTCGCGAGCGCATCGACGCGTCCGTCACGGCCTGAGGATGCGCCAGGGGAGCCACCGCTATTTCCAGCGGCGGGCGGTTCCCCCGATGAACTGCGCGTAGCCCACGAGGGAGGCGACCGAGCAGAAGACCTGGTAGAAGAGGAGGAACGACAGATAGCCGCGCAGGTTCTTGCGCACGAACAGGCCGAGCGGCCCGAAGACGCGCAGACGTTGGTAGCGACGCAGGCCGCCGTAGATGATGAGCGTCGCGGGGATCACGGTCAGCGCCCAGATCGACACGATTGTCGGATCTCCGAGGAAGACGAAGATCAGCAGTCCGGGGAGCCAGATGAGGGCGTAGCCGATGTCGAGCAGCGGGATCAAGAGGTTGATGCCGGCGATCATTCCGGCCAATCGTCTCGTTTGGCGCCACGGCGGCACCGCGCGAAGGCCTTCGAGCATTCCCCGTGCCCAGCGTGAGCGCTGGCGCATGAAGTGCTTCACAGCGTCGGGGGCATCGGTGAACGCGACGGCGGTGGGTTCGAAGATCACCCGGTCGCCCTGTTCGAGGAGTTTCCACGTCATCACGATGTCCTCCCCGATGGCATCGGGCCACCCGCCGATCCCGCGCACGCTGTCGGCAAGGTAGACCGAGAAGGCGCCCTGAGCCACGAGGGTGGACTGGTACAGCCCCTGCATGCGCTTGACGCCAGCGATACCGAGGTAGTAATCCCACTCCTGCATGCGGGTGAGAAGGTTCGTGCGCGAATTGCGAACAAGGACCGTTCCGGCCACGGCCACCGTGTTCTGTGGCGCAGATTCGAGTCTGGAGATCAATCGACGCAGTGCGTCGCGGTGCAGCAGCGTGTCGGCGTCGACGGTGATGACGTATGTCGTGGTGACGTGCTCGAGAGCCGTGTTTAGAGCGTGGGACTTTCCGGGGCGTTCCTCCCTCACGATCAGAAGGTCCATGCCCATCTCAACCGCAGCGAGTTCGGCGAATCGGGCAGTGTCGTCCGTCGAGCCGTTGTCCGCAAGAATCACCGTCACGGGGCCCGCGTAGTCCGTGCGACCGATACAGCGCATGGTCTCCGCGATCCCGGTCATTTCGTTGCGGGCGGCCACGATGATCGTGAGCGGGCTGGTCGGATTCAGCACACGCAGGGGCGGCTGGCGATCGAGAATGAGAGACATGGCCATCAGAGCGACAACGTACCCGGGTAGATAGGCCACGAGGGACACGATTATCCACGCCACGGGCGCTCCGAATGACTCTGTCAGGTCTTTGATCCAGGGCTGAGACAACCACACGGCCACGCTTGTCCACAGGACTGCAAAGGTGACGGCGATCACGAACTTCGTGGTGACCGACAGATAGAACCGTTTATAGTGAGCAGGCCTGGCCGACTCGGCGTCGCTGGTGGCTGAACGGTCCGCTGTCGGACCACCCGCTGTCGGACCACCCGCTGTCGGACCATCCGCTGTCGGACTATTCGGTGAGGTTGTCTCCGTCATGCTTCCCCCGGGGTATGGTGCGATGTGCACGCCACGGTTCACGGACTACGCAAGCTCAGTGTTCAACGGCTAGTAGCGACCATACGTGACCTGAAAGCCAAACGAGCCAGTTCAATCCAAGAAAAGCCGAGATGTTAGCCGGATGTAACAAGTCCCCTTTCGTGGGTCAGTCGGAGCGATGCGAGTTGAACTCGCCTGTGGGGGGCTCAGACGGAACGGAGTACCGCCACAACCTTGCCGAGGATTTCAGCGAAGTCCCCGACGATCGGCTCGAAATTCGTGTTGCGGGGAAGTAGCCACGTGTGCCCGTCTCGCTGGCGGAAGACCTTCACGGTCGCCTCGCCGTCGAGCATTGCGGCCACGATTTCGCCGTTCTCCGCTGTTTTTTGCTGGCGAATGACCACCCAGTCACCGTCGCAGATTGCCGCGTCGATCATGGACTCACCGATGACTTTGAGCATGAACAGTTCGCCCTTGCCTACGAGCTGGCGGGGAAGGGGAAAGATCTCGTCGATCTGCTGCTCGGCCATGATGGGCACGCCGGCGGCAATCCGACCGACGAGGGGAACCATCGCCGCGTCGCCGACCTGTACCGGGCTGTGGAAGCTCTCTCCCTCGCGCGCTGCCGGGTCCTCGGCGGCACGGGGTACCTCGATGAGCACCTCAAGGGCGCGGGGACGATTCGGATCGCGGCGGAGGTAGCCGCTCAGCTCCAGTTGGTTGAGCTGGTGGGTCACGCTCGACAACGAGGCGAGACCGACCGCATCCCCGATCTCGCGCATGCTCGGCGGGTACCCGCGCTGGCTGACCGATCTCTGGATCACGTCGAGGATGGCGAGCTGTCGCTCGCTCAGGCTTTTGCGGCGTCTGGTGCCGCCCTTTTCGCGGGAACCGCTGGTGTCTGTCGTCACGTTGTCGCTCCTCGAGTCGGTCCCGATGCGGCCTGAAATCTCGGCCGTTGATCGGGAATGTCGGTGGTGTCTGGTGAAGTGTGAAATGAACATCTTCTCTATCGAAACTTTATCCAGTTTGAACGTCCTAGACAAACATCTATTCGATCATGTCGCGATCAATTTATGGAAAAAGTCTTGAAAAGGGTTGATTGTTCGAATATTCGAAGATACATTCGGAACATAGTTTCGTACCCGGCCCTCCCGGCCGAGGGGCGGGTACGGAACTGCACGACCAACACCTGGAGGTTCGACATGAGTGCAACTCTCACCACAACAAAGCTTCGACTGACTCGCCGCGGACGGGGCGTCATCATGGCGCTCGTGGCGGCGCCCGTCGTGGCCGCCGCTATAGTGTTGGCGCTCAATGGGGGCGGCGCGTTCGCCGCTGGTGCTGGCCCGGCAACCGGCCCGTTGCAGACGGAGCTCGTGTCGTTCACGTACGTCACTGTCGCTGCCGGGGAGTCGCTGTGGGACGTGGCCCAAAACATCGCACCGTCCAAGGACCCTCGCGATGTCATCGTCGAGATCATGAGTCTCAACCAGATGCCGGGCGACTCCGTGCAGCCGGGGCAGCGTCTGGCGCTGCCAACCGGCTACTAGTGCCGCGCTTCGGCTCTAGCATGGAAGAGTGACTCTTCTCAGCGATCTTCCCCTGCGCGACGACCTTCGTGGTCAGGTTCCCTACGGAGCCCCGCAACTTCACGTGCCCGTTGCGCTCAACGTGAACGAGAACACCCACCCGATTCCCGAGCCGGTAGCCGTGGATATCGTGCGTGCGCTTGCGCAGGCCGTGCAGACCGTGAACCGATATCCGGACCGGGAATTCACCGAACTCCGCGAACGGCTCGCCGGCTACCTCGGGCATGGCCTCACTGCGAATAATATATGGGCCGGCAACGGATCCAATGAGGTGCTTCAGCAGGTGTTGCAGGCTTTCGGGGGTCCGGGCCGGTCGCTGCTCGGGTTCGTACCCACGTATTCGATGTACTCTATACTCGCCTCCGGCACCGGAACCGAGTGGGTCGCGGGCGATCGAGACGCCGACTATCGGTTGTCGCCCGACACCGCCGTCGCGTGGGTCACCCGCACCAACCCCGACCTCGTCTTTCTGTGTTCTCCAAACAACCCCACCGGCACACCGCTGTCCCTCGACACGATTGCCGCCGTCTACGAGGCGAGTACCGGGATCGTCGTCGTCGATGAGGCCTATGCCGAGTTCGGCCCGGTTGGCACCCCGAGCGCCCTTAGCCTTCTCCCCGGGCGCGAGCGCCTGCTCGTGTCTCGCACCATGAGCAAGGCGTTCGCCTTTGCCGGGGCCCGCGTGGGATACCTCGCAGCGGACCCGGCCGTGACGGATGCGCTGCGCCTGGTGCGCCTGCCGTACCACCTGTCTGCCCTCACCCAGGCGGCCGCGAACGCCGCGCTCGCGCACACCGACGAGATGCTCGCGATGGTCGATGACATCCGCGGACAGCGCGACCGCCTGGTACAGGAGCTGACGCGACTCGGGTACGCCCCGCACGAGAGCGGCAGTAACTTCGTTCTCTTCGGTGGCGTCGCCGACCCGCACGCCACCTTTGAGGCGCTCCTCGCCGAGGGCATTCTCATCCGCGACATTGGAATCCCCGGTCACCTCCGGGTGACGGCCGGCACGCGAGCCGAGACCACCGCCTTCGTGGAGGCACTGGAACGGCTCGGTCGGGCGACCGGGGCTGAAGCCGAATAAACTAGGCACATGAGTTCTTCTTCACCTGCGGCCGCGCCGCGCGACGCCCACCTGCAGCGCGAGACCAGTGAATCGAGCATCGAGCTGTCGCTCAACCTCGACGGTACGGGGGTGAGCGACATCAATACGACTGTGCCGTTCTTCGATCACCTGCTCACGGCCTTCGCGAAGCACTCCCTGACGGACCTCGCCGTGAGGGCACACGGCGACACTGACATCGACGTTCACCACACGGTGGAAGACGTCGGTATTGTGCTCGGCCGGGCCATCAAACAGGCACTCGGCGACAAGTCGGGCATTGCCCGCTACGGAGATGCCCTCGTTCCCCTGGACGAAGCCCTTGCCCAGGCTGTCGTGGACGTTTCGGGTCGGCCCTACCTTGTGCACTCCGGCGAGCCTGCCGGTTTTGAGTTTCACCTCATCGGTGGACACTTCACCGGATCCATGGTGCGCCACGTCTTCGAGGCTATTGCTTTCAACGCCGGCCTCACCATGCACGTCACCGTGCTGGGCGGCCGAGACCCGCACCACATCGCGGAAGCGGAGTTCAAGGCCTTCGCTCGAGCCTTTCGGCTGGCCAAGGCGCTCGACCCGCTCGTGACCGGGATCCCCTCGACGAAGGGCGCTCTGTGACGCGCGTCGTCGTCTTGGACTACGGAACGGGCAACGTTCACTCGGCAGTGAAGGCCTTGGAGCTTGCCGGCGCCGACGTCACCCTCACGCACGATCGCGGGATCGCACTCGAAGCCCACGGCCTCGTCGTTCCCGGCGTCGGTGCTTTCAGCGCGGTCATGAGCGCTCTGAAGGGCGTGCGCGGCGATGAGATCGTCGACCGACGGCTGGCCGGTGGGCGGGCAGTGCTCGGAATCTGCGTCGGCATGCAGGTGCTCTTCGAGCGCGGCGTCGAGCGCGGCATCGACACTGAGGGACTCGGCGAATGGCCGGGAACTGTCACGGAGCTTCCGGCCGCAGTACTGCCCCACATGGGGTGGAACACCGTAGCCGCAGGCCCGGATTCAAGGTTGTTCAGCGGCATCGAAGACGAACGCTTCTATTTCGTGCACTCTTACGCCGCGCAGTCGTGGACGCTCGACGTGCAGCCGCCCTTTCCTCAGCCCTGCCTCACCTGGGCGGACCACGGGGCGCCGTTTCTGGCCGCCGTCGAGAATGGGCCGCTGTCGGCGACCCAATTCCATCCGGAGAAGTCCGGGGACGCGGGTATTCGCCTGCTCACGAATTGGCTCAGCACCCTTCACGAGTAAGTATTTATCACACCATCAGGCTCTGTCACACAATCAAGGAAAATCATGAGTGAGTTCAACACCACCCCCCGTCTCGTGCTTTTGCCGGCCGTCGACGTCGCCGACGGTAAGGCCGTACGTCTGACCCAGGGCCGCGCCGGTACCGAAACCAATTACGGCACGCCCGATGATGCGGCCGCCGACTGGGTGCGTCAGGGGGCGGAGTGGATTCACCTCGTCGACCTCGACGCAGCGTTCGGTCGCGGAAACAACACGAGCGTTATCAAGAAGGTCATTCGCCAGGTGAAGGGCGTCAATATCGAGTTGTCTGGCGGGATCCGTGACGACGAGTCGCTCGAAGCAGCCCTCAGCACGGGCGTCGAACGCATCAACCTCGGAACCGCAGCGCTCGAAAACCCCGAGTGGGCCGCGAGCGTCATCGCGCAGTACGGCGAGGCGGTGGCCGTGGGACTCGACGTGCGCGGCACCACCCTCGCTGCGCGCGGGTGGACCAAGGACGGAGGCGACCTGTGGCAGGTTCTCGGGCGTCTCGAAGCCGCCGGCTGCGCCCGCTATGTCGTGACCGACGTGACCAAGGACGGCACCCTGCAGGGGCCGAACATTGACTTGCTGCGTCAGATCCTGGACAAGACCCGCCGCCCGGTCATCGCCTCAGGTGGCGTGTCGAGCCTGGACGATCTCATTGCCCTACGCGAACTCGTGCCCCTGGGGCTGGAGGGCGCCATCGTCGGGAAGGCACTCTACGCCGGTGCGTTCACCCTCGCCGAGGCCCTGGATGTCTCGGGCTCGTAACCTCGGTTCCACCGGTCGACCCGACGGGCCAGGGCTGACGGATGCACGCGGTGGCGCGGATTCCGCGGGCCAGCCCTGGGCGGGGCGCACATTCGAACCCAACGACAGCGCCGACGACGACGGGCTCGCCCCCGAAGCGTTAACCGCAGCCCTGCGCAGTTTCCGCGCGCGCGAAATCGGTGAGGAAGGCGTCGTGGACGCTCTCCGCGCATCCAGGCTCCTTATTCCGCTGGTGACCGCGCTCGGTGAGGCCGGCGAGAACGAGTACGGCGTCACGATCGACAAGACGCAGGAGCTGTCGATCATTACGGTCGCCGGTCCCGACGGGCGCAACGTGCTCCCGGCTTTCACGTCCGCCGCGGCCATGAAGGTGTGGAACCCCGACGCACGCCCGGTTCCCGCCGATGCCGTTCGAGTGGCCCTCGCCGCCGCCCAGGAGAATACCGACCTCGTCGTGATCGACCCGACATCACCGACGGAGTACGTGATACGCCGCCCGGCTTTGTGGGCAATCGCCCAGTCGGCCCCGTGGACTCCCAGCTACGCGAGTGTGCCCGTGAGGACGGCGTTCGAGGCATCCGTTTCTTCGGAACTGTCGGTGCTGTCGGTGCAGTTGGTTGCCGGGGATCCCGCCGCCCGGATGAGCGGTCCGGAGCTTGTGGTGCGCCTCGAACTTGTCGTCGGGCTCACCCAGGTCGAGCTCGATGCCACGCTCGCTCGGCTGGCCTCTCGCTGGGCGGAGAATGATCTGATCGCGACGGGCGTGGATTCCCTGCGTGTACAGCTCGTCGCGTCCGCGTGACGGTGGGCGGAGCCAGAATAGAATCATGACGGTGCTGGATCGGTTTTCGCCCGCGACCCGGGCGTGGTTCGAAGAGGCTTTCGCGGCGCCCACCGCGGCGCAGCTGGGTGCCTGGCAGGCCATCTCCGGTGGGTCGCACGCGCTCGTGGTGGCGCCCACAGGCTCCGGTAAAACGCTCGCCGCCTTTCTGTGGGCCATCGACCGACTCGCGGCGCGCGGAACCACGCCGGCAGCATCGTCGACCGCGGCTCCGTCCACTCGAGTGCTGTACATCTCGCCGTTGAAGGCGCTCGGCGTCGACGTTGAGCGCAACCTCCGCGCCCCGCTGGTGGGAATCACACGGGCGGCTGAACGACTCGGGCTACCCGCCCCGCAGGTGACGGTGGGCGTTCGATCGGGCGACACCCCGGCATCGGAGCGCCGGAGCCTCGTGAAATCGCCGCCCGATATCCTCATCACCACCCCAGAGTCCCTGTTCCTGCTGCTCACCTCCGCGGCGCGGGAGTCCCTGCGCGGAGTCCACACCGTGATCATCGACGAGGTACACGCCGTGGCGGCGAGCAAGCGAGGCGCACACCTCGCCGTGTCACTCGAACGGCTTGACGCTCTGCTGGCTAAGCCGGCCCAGCGCATCGGCCTCTCCGCCACGGTGCGCCCGCACACCGAGGTGGCTCGATTCCTCGGCGGAAGCGCCCCCGTGCAGATCGTAGCGCCCACGTCGCCGAAGAGGTTCGACCTGCGCGTCGTCGTGCCGGTCGACGACATGAGCCAGTTGGGGCCGGTGGCCCCGCGCGAAGGATCGACTTCGGCAGCCGCGCCGCAGACCGGGTCGATCTGGCCGCATGTCGAGGAGGCCATCGTCGACGAGGTGCTCGCGCATTCCTCGTCGATAGTGTTCGCCAACTCCCGGCGCCTGACCGAGCGCCTCACCGCACGGTTCAACGAGATCTACACGGAGCGGCTGGCCGAAGCGGATGCCGCGGCGGGCGTCGCCGACGCGCCCGCGGCATCCGCTGCCCGCACGCGGCCACCCGCCGAACTGCTCGGGGCGAGCGGCCAGACCGTCGGCGCCGAGGCCGTGCTCGCGCGTGCGCATCACGGCTCGGTGAGCAAGGAGCAGCGGGCCCTCATCGAAGACGACCTGAAGTCCGGACGGCTGCGCTGCGTCGTGGCCACCTCCACCCTCGAGCTCGGCATCGACATGGGAGCCGTCGACCTCGTGGTGCAAGTGGAGTCGCCCCCGTCCGTCGCCAGCGCGCTGCAGCGCGTGGGGCGGGCCGGGCACCAGGTGGGGGAGGTGTCCCGAGGGGTGATCTACCCTAAGCACAGGGCCGACCTGATCCACGCCGCCGTCACGGCCGAGCGCATGCTCACGGGCCAGATCGAATCACTGCGGGTGCCCACCAACCCCCTCGACATCCTCGCCCAGCAGACCGTGGCGGCCGTGGCCCTCGACGAGATCGACGTGGAGGACTGGTTTGACACCGTGCGGCGCAGCGCGCCCTTCGCGAGCCTGCCGCGTTCCGCGTACGAAGCGACCCTCGATCTGCTCGCCGGGCGGTATCCCTCAGACCAGTTCGCCGAGCTGCGCCCGCGCATCATCTGGGACCGGGTCGCCGGCAACCTCACGGGTCGTCCCGGCGCGCAAAGGCTCGCCGTGACGAGCGGCGGCACCATCCCCGACCGCGGGCTCTTCGGGGTCTTCATGGTGGGCGGCGACGCCGTGGGCGGCAAGCGGGTGGGCGAACTCGACGAGGAGATGGTCTACGAATCCAGGGTCGGCGATGTCTTCGCCCTCGGCACCACGAGTTGGCGAATCCAAGAGATCACCCACGACCGCGTGCTCGTACTGCCGGCCTTCGGCGAACCGGGCCGCCTGCCGTTCTGGAAAGGCGACGGTCAGGGTCGGCCCGCCGAACTCGGCGAAGCCATCGGCCTGTTCGTGCGTGAGGTGTCGGCCCTCCCTGACGACGCCGCTCGCGTGCGGTGTGCCGCGGCAGGCCTCGGCGAGCGGGCGATCACGAACCTGCTGAACTTCCTGAGCGAGCAACGGGCCGCCACCCGTCACCTACCCACCGACCGTACTCTCGTCGTCGAGAGGTTCGTGGACGAGCTGGGGGATTGGCGCGTCATCCTGCATTCCCCATACGGCATGCAGGTGCATGCGCCGTGGGCTCTCGCGGTAGGCGCGCGGGTGCGTGAGCTCTTCGGCCTCGACGGCAATTGCGTGGCGAGCGATGACGGCATCGTCGTGCGTATCCCCGACACGGGCGCAGAGCCGCCCGGCGCGGAGTTGTTCGTCTTTGACCCCGACGAGCTCGAGCAGATCGTCACGGAGCAGGTGGGCGGTTCCGCCCTCTTCGCCTCCCGTTTTCGCGAGTGCGCCGCCCGGGCGCTGCTCCTGCCACGCTATCATCCGGGCTCGCGGTCGCCGCTCTGGCAGCAACGGCAGAAGGCCGCACAGCTGCTCGACGTGGCCCGCGAGTACCCCACGTTTCCGATCATCCTCGAGACCGTGCGCGAGTGCTTGCAAGACGTCTATGATCTGCCGGCGTTGGCCAATCTGGCGAAGCAGATCGAATCCAGGTCGATTCGCCTGATGGACGTGCAGACGGATGCCGCGAGCCCGTTCGCGAGCACCCTGCTGTTCGGCTACGTGGCGGCCTTCATGTACGAGGGCGACACGCCCCTCGCCGAGCGGCGCGCCACGGCCCTGTCGATCGACTCGAGCCTGCTCGCGGAGCTGCTCGGCAGGGTCGAGCTGCGCGAACTCCTCGACCCCGTAGTGATCGACGCGACCGACCAGGAGCTGCAACGCCTCGCCCCCGACAGGCGGGCGAGGGGCCTCGAGGGCGTGTTCGACCTGCTGCGGGGGCTCGGCCCGCTCACGCTCGAGGAATTCGGTCCCCGGCTGTCGGAGGGAGTCGAGGCCGACTGGACGGCGCACCTCGGGGCCCTCGTCGAGGCGAAACGCATCGTGCGCACGAGCTTCGCCGGCAGCGAATGGTGGGCGGTGATCGAAGACGCGAGTCGGTTGCGCGACGCGCTCGGCGTTCCCCTGCCGCTCGGCATCCCGAGGGTCTTCAGCGAGTCAGTCGCCGACCCGCTCGGCGACCTCGTGAGCCGCTACGCCCGAACCCACGGACCGTTCACGACCGAGGCCGCGGCTGAACGGTTCGGGCTGGGTACCGCCGTCATGCAGCAGGTGCTCCGGCGCCTCGCCGATTCTCGGCGCATCGTGGAGGGCGAATTCCGCCCGAACGGCACGGGCAGCGAGTGGTGCGACTCCGATGTGCTGCGGCGCCTGCGCCGCCGCTCGCTCGCGGCCCTGCGTCACGAGGTCGAGCCCGTCGACCAGGTCACTATGGCGCGCTTCCTGCCCGAATGGCAGCACGTGGGCGGCCGCCTGCGCGGCGTCGACGGCGTCGCCGCGGTGATCGAGCAGCTCGAGGGAGCCCGAATCCCCGCCTCGGCATGGGAATCGCTCGTGCTGCCGGCCCGGATCGACGGCTACCTGCCCGGCATGCTCGACGAGCTCACGAACGCCGGGGAGGTGCTCTGGGCGGGGGCCGGGTCCCTCGCTGGGAACGACGGCTGGATCAGCCTGCACCTCGCCGAAACGGCGCCGCTCACCCTTCCGCCGCCGCTCGACCGTGACCTCACCCCGTTGCAGCAGGAGGTGCTCGCGACCCTCGGGGGTGGCGGCGGCTATTTCTTCCGCCAGCTCTCCGACGCCGTGGGCAGCAGCGCGGTCGGCAACATCATCGACGCCGACCTGGTCGAGGCGCTGTGGGACCTGGTCTGGGCAGGGCTGATCAGCAACGACACCTTCGCTCCCATGCGGTCCCGCCTGAACGGCGGCCGAACCGCCCACAAACCCAGCCGTTCAGCGCCGCGCGCCCGCATGCACCGGGGCGGATCGGTGCCGCGCTCCGCCCTGCCCACCCGGGGCGGCCCGCCCACGGTGTCGGGACGATGGTCGATCCTGCCGCTCGCCGACACCGCGGCCACTCGCCGCGCACACGCCCTCGGCGAGACGCTGCTCGAACGCTACGGCGTCGTCACCCGCGGCGCCGTGCAGGCCGAGGGAGTGGTCGGCGGCTTTGCCCTGGTCTATCGCACGCTCAGCGGGTTCGAAGAGACCGGGCGGTGCCGGCGCGGCTACTTCGTCGACGGTTTGGGCGCCGCCCAGTTCGCCGGCGGGGGCACCATCGACAGACTGCGCTCCTTCGCGGCGGCGTCCGAGGGGGCCGGGCAGCGGCATCCGCTCGCCCTCACTCTCGCCGCCACCGACCCGGCCAACCCTTACGGGGCCGTGCTGCCCTGGCCGCCGCTCGCCGAGGGCACCGGGCACCGCCCGGGTCGAAAATCCGGCGCCGTGGTGGTGCTCGTGAACGGCGTGCTCGTGCTCTACATCGAGCGCGGCGGCAAAACTGTGCTGTCCTACTCAACGGATGACGTGCCGCTGGCGGCCGCGACGGCGAGCCTTGCGGCGGTGGTGAAGGCCGGACGGATCGACAAGGTCGCCGTGGAGACCGTCAACGGCGCCTTCGTGATCGGAACCGTCGTCGGCGATCAGCTGCAGGCCGCGGGATTCACCCTCACGCCCAAGGGACTTCGGCTCAGTGCCTGAGGGTGACACCGTCTACCGGGAGGCCCACGCCCTCGACGCCGCCTTGCGGGGCGGCCTGCTCACCCGCTGTGACATCCGGGTACCGGCGTTCGCCACGGTCGACCTCACGGGGGAGACCGTGCACGGGGTCGCCAGTCGAGGCAAGCATCTGCTGATCCGCACCGACGGCGTGAGCGTGCACTCGCACCTGAAGATGGAGGGCTCCTGGCACCTGTACCGGCACGGCACGCGGTGGCAGCGGCCTGAGTTTCAGGCCCGCATCGTGCTGGAAACTCTCGACTGGGTTGCCGTGGGGTTTGAGCTCGGCGTGCTCGAGCTGATGCCGCGCGCGGCCGAGGGCGCCGAGCTCGCCTATCTGGGCCCGGACCTGCTCGGCGCCGACTGGAATGCCGTCGAGGCGGGGCGTCGTTTGGAGTCCCGGCCCGACGTACCCGTCGCAGTTGCCCTCGCGGACCAGCGTAACCTCGCCGGCCTCGGCAACGTCTACGTGAACGAACTGTGCTTCCTGCGCGGTCTCCTCCCGACCAGGCCGATCGGCGAGGTCTCGGATGTGTCCGGGCTCGTGTCGCTGGCGCATCGGCTGATCACTGCGAACCGGGACCGGGCCGAACGCACGACGACGGGCAACACACGGCGGGGCGCCCGGCTCTGGGTCTACTCCCGCGCCGCCCAGCCGTGCCGCCGCTGCGGCACCCGCATCGCCCGGTCGACGATCGGCCGCAGCGAACTCGAGCTGCGCGACACCTACTGGTGTCCCCGCTGCCAGACCTGAGTTGGCAGAGCGCGGGGCGGCACCCACGGGCCTGGGCCGGGGGTGCCGCGAGGGAACTGCTAGCGACGGGTGTCGCCCGCGGCATCCGCTTTGGCCCAGTAGTTGCCGAGGATCGTGAGCGTCAGGAAGACGCCGACCAGTACGAACCAAACCCAGGGGCCCGGCAGGATCGTGAACGAGAGCACAAGGGCCACGAAATAGCCGATGAAGAGAACGTAGAAGATGCGTCGTCGCTCGGGTGTCGCCATCTGTGCGAGTTTCGCGTCGCGGCGAAAGGGGATGAGCAGGCGCAGGTCCACCGGTTAGTTGACCGGGCCGGTGTACTTCTCGCCCGGTCCCTGCCCGATGGCGTCGGGAATCGCGGAGGCTTCACGGAAGGCGAGCTGCACGGAGCGCAGGCCGTCGCGCAGGCTGCGGGCGTGCATGTCGGAGATCTCGGGTGCCGCCGCCGTCACGAGGCCGGCGAGGGCGGTGATCAGCTTGCGGGCTTCGTCCAGGTCGGTCTGGGTGCTCGGATCATCGGCCAGTCCCACCTTCACGGCCGCCGCGCTCAGCAGGTGTACGGCTGCCGTGGTGATGATCTCCACCGCTCCCACATCCGCGATGTCCCGGGTTGCCTGGGCGGTCTCTTCGTCGTAATTGGTACTCACTGCCATCCTCTGCTAGAGTTATGTCGGTTCCGAGGCATTAGCCTCGGTACGAAAGTGGAGAATCTCCCACCCGCGCTTGACCGCTTCATCAAGGTTACCGGGTAGTTTGCACTCCGTCGTCGTTCTTGGTCTCCAGTGACTACTGGTCTCCAACAAGCGAAGGCAGCCAGGGTGCCGTGTGAAGATGCGAACAAGAAAGTTCGTAGAAACGCTCGTGATTTTCCTCTCTTCGTCCCCAGGTGGCATCCGTCGCCCGGTTGTAACCACGAAGTTAACCAAGAGGAGAGACGCATCAGCGATCCCCGTACAAATGACCGTATACGCGTCCCCGAAGTTCGTCTCGTTGGTCCCAACGGCGAGCAGGTCGGGGTCGTGGCTATTGATGTTGCCCTGCGACTGGCTCAGGACGCCGACCTCGACCTCGTCGAGGTTGCACCGGAAGCCAAGCCTCCCGTGGCCAAGATCATGGACTACGGCAAGTTCAAGTACGAGGCTGCGCAGAAGGCCAAAGAGGCCCGGCGCAACCAGGCGAACACGATCCTGAAAGAGGTTCGTTTTCGTCTCAAGATTGACACGCACGACTACGAGACCAAGCGCAAACGCGCTGAAGGCTTCCTGAAGGCCGGCGACAAGGTCAAGGCCATGATTTTGTTCCGTGGTCGTGAACAGTCCCGCCCCGATCAGGGCGTGCGTCTGCTCAAAAAGTTTGCCGAGGATGTGTCCGAGTTTGGTTCCGTGGAATCAACTCCGACCATTGACGGACGAAACATGGTCATGGTCATCGGACCTCTGAAGAACAAGTCAGAGGCCAAGGCGGAGACTAACGCACATAAGGCTGCTGAAAAGGCAGACAAGGTAGCCGATAAGGCAGACAAGGTTGCCGATAAGGCAGCGAAACTGGAGGAAAAAGATGCCTAAGATGAAGACCCACTCTGGCACGAAGAAGCGTTTTAAGGTCACCGGAAGCGGCAAGATCATGAAGCAGCAGGCCGGCCTGCGCCACAACCTCGAGGTGAAGAGCACGAAGCGCAAGTCTCGCCTGAACCAGGACCAGGTTCTGGCCAAGTCAGACACCAAGGTCATCAAGAAGCTTCTCGGTCTGTAAATCAGGCTGCAGACCGTACACGTTAAGGAACCGAAAAAAATGGCAAGAGTAAAGAGGGCCGTCAACGCCCACAAGAAGCGTCGCGTTATTCTCGAACGCGCCAAGGGCTACCGCGGCCAGCGTTCGCGTCTGGTGCGCAAGGCCAAGGAGCAGGTCACTCACTCCTTCGTCTACAGCTACCGTGACCGCCGTGCACGCAAGGGTGACTTCCGTCGCCTGTGGATCCAGCGCATCAACGCTGCGTCGCGCGCCAACGGCCTCACCTACAACCGTCTGATCCAGGGCCTCGGCCTTGCAGGCATCGAGGTTGACCGTCGTATGCTCGCCGAGCTGGCCGTCAACGAGCCCGCCACCTTCGCGGCCCTCGTCGAGTCCGCCAAGTCCGCCCTTCCCGCCGACACGTCGGCACCGAAGGTCGCCGCAGCGTAGTTTTACCAGCATCATCTGAAAGGGAGCGGGTCGCATTGGCGGCCCGCTCCTTTTCTGCTTGTAGGCTTGAGACATGCTTGATAATCCACGTTCACCGCGCGTTAGAGCCGTCGCGAAACTTGCGAAGCGCGACGCGCGTACAGAGACGGGACTGTTCCTTCTCGAAGGCCCTCAGGCCGTCTCCGAAGCCCTCACGTTCCGTCCAGAATTGGTCGTAGAGCTCTACGCCACGCCCACCGCCCTCGACCGCTACACCGACATTGCTGCCTCGGCCGTGGCCGCCGGTGTCGAGGTGGAGTTCGTCTCCGAAGAGGTTCTCGACGCCATGGCCGACACGGTCACGCCCCAGGGCTTCGTGGCCGTCTGTCACCAATTCCCTACCTCGGTGAAGAAGATCTTCGCCGCCGAGCCCACGCTCGTCGTCATCCTCGAAGAGGTACGCGACCCGGGCAACGCCGGAACCATCATTCGGGCAGCGGATGCCGCCGGCGCCGACGCCGTGATCCTCTGTGGGCGCAGCGTCGACCTCTACAATCCCAAGGTCATCCGCTCGTCCACCGGCTCGATCTTCCACCTGCCAGTCGCCATCGCGGCGAGCCTCGAAGACGTGCGCGACCGCGTGCGCACCTCCGGGCTGCAGCTGCTTGCCGCCGACATCAAGGGCGACGACCTGCTCACCGCCCGTAACGAGGGCGTCCTCGCCGCGCCGACGGCCTGGTTGTTCGGCAACGAGGCTCGTGGCCTCACCGACGAAGATCTCGCCAAGGCCGACCGGGCGATCAGTGTGCCCATTTACGGTCACGCCGAATCCATGAATCTGGCCACCGCGGCATCCGTTTGCCTGTACGAAAGCGCGTTCGCCCAGCGCAGCTGATTTACCCGCTAAGTTGCCGCCCCTGCCGGTACCCACTGTTACGAATGGGTTACCGTCGGGGGTTTGGTAGGCCGGGGGGCATCGTTTGTTCTAAGTTGGGGGGTATGGAGCCTACAGACGCTACGCCGGCCACCTCGAACATCACGGTCCGTCGCGGCGAACCGTTGGTCGTCGTGAAGGACATCAACAAGCATTACGGGGAACTGCACGTTCTCAAGAACATCAACGCCGTGGTCAATCGCGGCGAGGTCGTCGTGGTGATCGGCCCGAGTGGTTCGGGCAAGTCGACGCTCTGCCGTGCAATCAACCGCCTCGAGACCATCGATGACGGAAGCATCACGATCGACGGCGTCGAGCTTCCCTCGGAGGGCAAGGCCCTCGCCCACCTGCGCGCCGACGTGGGCATGGTCTTCCAGGCCTTCAACCTCTTCGCGCACAAGACAGTGCTCGAGAACGTGACACTGGGCCCGATCAAGGTACGCGGCCTGTCGAAGTCCGCCGCCGAGAAGAAGGCGATGGCCCTTCTCGAACGCGTAGGCGTGGCCAACCAGGCGAAGAAGATGCCCGCGCAGCTCTCCGGAGGCCAGCAGCAGCGCGTCGCCATCGCACGGGCCCTCGCCATGGAACCCAAACTGATTCTGCTTGACGAGCCCACCAGCGCCCTCGATCCCGAAATGATCAACGAGGTGCTCGAGGTCATGGTCGACCTCGCGAACGATGGTATGACCATGATCGTGGTTACGCACGAGATGGGCTTCGCCCGCAAGGCGGCCGACCGCGTGATCTTCATGGCGGAGGGCGAGATCGTGGAGGAAACCACTCCCGAACAATTCTTCACCAACCCCCAGAGCCCGAGAGCGAAAGACTTCCTCTCCAAAATACTTGCTCACTAAAACGGTGAGCAGGAACACACAGCAGCAACACCCAGCAATCAGGAGAAAAAGCATGAGACTCAAAAAAGGTCTAGTGATTTCGGCCATTGCCCTCGCAAGCGCGCTCGTTCTCAGCGGCTGCACCGACTCAGGGGCCACGTCCTCGGACGCTCCCGTAGCGGACGCCCCCGAATTCGAAGCCGGCACCACGATGGCGAGACTGGCCGATGCCGGCACGATCAAGATCGGCACCAAGTTCGACCAGCCGCTCTTCGGACTGATGAGCCCGTCCGGCACGCCGGAAGGCTTCGACATCGAGATGGGCAAGCTCGTCGCCGCAAAGCTCGGCATCGCTGCCGACAAAATCGAGTGGAGCGAGGCGGTTTCGGCCAACCGCGAGCCCTTCATCCAGAACGGCACCGTGGACCTCGTGATCGCGACGTACACGATCAACGACACCCGCAAGGAAGTTGTCTCCTTCGCCGGACCGTACTACACGGCAGGCCAGGACCTGCTTGTTCTCGCGGGCAACCCCGACAACATCACTGGCCCCGAGGATCTCACCGACAAGCCCGTGTGCACGGTGAGCGGTTCCACGTCTGAGAAGAACATTCAGGCGTACACGACCAACGTGATCGCGGCCGACACCTACTCCGCGTGCCTCGAGCCGCTGCGCTCCGGCGCGGTCGTCGCCGTCACCACGGACAACGTCATTCTGGCCGGCCTCGCCGACCAGAACGCCGGCGAGTTCGAGGTTCTCGACAACCCCTTCACGGAAGAGCCTTACGGCATCGGCCTCGCCAAGGACGACACCGAGTTCCGCAACTTCATCAATGACACCCTCGAAGAGGCATATGACGACGGTTCCTGGGCAACTGCCTGGGAGAACACCGCCGGATCGGTTCTTGAGACCCCGGAGCCGCCGGCGGTCGTGCGTTACTAGTCACCAGTACCTGAGCTAAGCCGAGGTGGTCCGCTCGAACCGAGCGGGCCCCCTCGGTGACAACCCTGCCCCATCAGACATACCACTACAGACAATTTAGGAAGAGGAGGTGAGTTGTGGACGCAATCATCGAAAATTTCCCCCTGTTCCTGGAGGGCTTTGGCCGAACCCTGAGCCTTCTCGTGCTTTCCGGCACTGGCGCATTCATTCTGGGCATCATCATCGCAACGATGCGAATTTCCCCGGTCGGATCATTCCGCGCCTTTGCCACGGTTTACACCGAGCTCGTGCGCAACACCCCACTCACCCTCGTGCTGTTCTTCTGCGCGTATCTGTTGCCCTACCTGGAGTTCAATCCGGGCTACTACCCCCTCGCTGTTATCGGGCTCATGGTCTACACCTCGCCCTTCGTCGCCGAGGCGCTTCGCTCCGGAGTTAACGGTGTGCACGTGGGCCAGGCGGAGGCGGCTCGCAGCATCGGCCTGACGTTCGGCCAGTCGCTCTCCTTCATCATCATGCCGCAGGCAATTCGCATGGTGATCCCACCGCTGATCAACGTTTTCATCGCCCTCACCAAGAACACCTCGGTGGCTGGAGCGTTCTTCGTCTTCGAGCTCTTCGGTGCCGCACGCCAGGTCACCAATGACCGAGGAGACGCCGTGATCGCCATCCTGCTCGGCGTCATCTGCTTCTACCTGGTCATCACCATCCCGCTCGGCGTTATTGCCGGCCGGATCGAGAAGAGGGTGGCGGTTCTTCGATGAGCGCATCAGTCCTGTACGACGTACCCGGACCCAAGGCCCGGTTTCGGTCACGAATGTTGTCGATCGTGGGCGGCGTCGTCATCATCGGTGCACTCCTCTGGCTGGTTTTCACTCTCGGATCCCCGCGCACGACGGCCAACGGTGCCGTCGTCACAGGGCTCTGGGACGCGTCGCGCTGGGACATCTTCCTCGACGTCGAGGTGTGGCGCTCACTCGGCCGTGGTGCCCTCGCGACGCTCAGGATGGCCGGCGCCGCCGCGGTGCTCGCCATGATCATCGGCGTGCTGTTCTCGTTCGGCCGTACGTCGACCAACGCGTGGATTCGCAAACCTACGAGTGTGATCCTCGAATTCGTGCGCGGCATCCCCGTGCTGCTCATGATGCTCTTCATCCTCCTCGTGTTCTCCACCGGCTCGTACGTTGCCGGAGTTGCGGCGCTGGCGGTCTACAACGGTGCGATCATCGGAGAGGCCCTCCGGGCGGGAATCGCGGCACTCCCGAGTGGACAGCGCGAGGCGGGGCTCGCCATCGGGCTCACGCCCACGGCCACTCGCTTCCGTATCGAGTTTCCCCAGGCTTTTCGCCAGATGCTTCCCGTGATCATCGCCCAGCTCGTGGTGCTCCTCAAGGACACGTCGCTCGCGTATCTTGTGGGGTACTCGGAACTTCTTCGAGTGGGCCTGAATAACCTGACAAACTTTTTTGGTAACCAGTACTTCTTCTCGTTGTTCTTCGTTGTTCTGGCTATCTACCTTGCGATGAACCTGTCGCTCTCGTGGCTTGCTCGCGTGGTCGCGCGTCGAACCGCGTCCAAGAGCGGAGGCCTGAGCAAGAAGGACGACGATGACCCCATGCAGCGCGCCCCGAACCTCATCGGCCAGCAGATGGGCAACGCCGGACCGCTCTAGCAAAGGGCTGTAAACTCGGGACTTGTGTCCGAACTTACAGCTACCACCCCGCCCACTGAGATTTCCGAAATGGCGGTGAGCGCGGCCGTCGAGGCCGCCCTCGCCGCCATTTCAAGTGCCGAGACCTCTGCCGCCCTCAAGGCCGTGCGCTCCGAGCACGTGGGGGAGTCCTCCCCGCTCGCGAAGCTCAATGGCCTGATACGCACCGTGCCCGGCGACCAGAAGGCTGCCGCCGGCAAACTTCTGGGCCAGGCACGCGGGCGAGTGACTCAGGCGCTCACAGCGCGGGAGACCGAGATCGGCGAGGCAGAGGCGATCGCCCAGCTCGCTGCCGAAACTGTGGACGTGACCGCCGCGGCGTCAACCTGGAAGCCCGGAGCGCGGCATCCGATCTCCTTGCTCACCGAACGCGCGTCAGACGTGTTCGTGGCCATGGGTTGGGAAGTGGCCGAGGGGCCTGAGCTTGAAAGCGAATGGTTCAACTTCGACGGCCTCAACTTCGACGAGGACCACCCGGCGCGCGCCATGCAGGACACATTCTTCGTGGAGCCCACGGATGCGCACCTCGTTTTGCGCACACAGACCTCGCCCGTGCAGCTGCGCGCGCTGCTCTCCCGCGACCTGCCGGTGTACGTCGTCGCGCCGGGGCGGGTATTCCGTACCGACGAGCTCGACGCCACGCACACGCCCGTGTTCAACCAGATCGAGGGCATCGCCATCGACAAGGGCCTCACGATGGCCCACCTGCGCGGCACCCTCGACCACTTCGTGCAGGCACTGTTCGGCCCCGAGGCCAAGGTGCGGCTGCGCCCCAACTACTTCCCGTTCACCGAGCCGAGCGCCGAGCTCGACGTGTGGCACCCCACCTTCAAGGACGGCGCGCGCTGGATCGAGTGGGGCGGCTGCGGCATGGTGCACGCGAACGTGCTGCGTGCGGCCGGGATCGACCCCGAGGTGTACTCAGGGTTCGCGTTCGGCGTGGGCGTGGAACGAGCTCTGATGTTTCGAAACGATGTAAAGGACATGCACGACATGGTCGAGGGCGATATTCGGTTCAGCCAGGAGTATGGGATGAACGTCTGATGCGCGTACCACTGAGCTGGCTGGGCGAGTGTGTCGACCTGGCCCCCGGCACCACGCCGGAAGACGTGCACGCGGCGCTGGTGAGCGTCGGCCTCGAAGAGGAGGATATCCACCGCTTCGAGCTGTCCGGACCGATCGTGGTCGGCGAGGTACTCGAATTCGTCGGCGAGCCGCAGAAAAACGGCAAGACCATCAACTGGTGCCAGGTGCGCGTCGCGCCCGGCGATGAGCTGGCCGCCGATGGCGGACCCGCCATCCACGGCATCGTCTGCGGGGCGCACAACTTCGTTGTGGGCTCCAAAGTCGTCGTGACGCTGCCCGGTGCCGTGCTGCCTGGCCCCTTCCCGATCGCCCCCCGCACGACGTACGGCCACGTCTCCGACGGCATGATCGCCTCCGCGCGCGAGCTCGGCCTCGGCGACGAGCACGACGGCATTCTGCTGCTGTCCTCCCTCGGCCTCGACGACGCGGAGGTGGGGACGGATGCGATCGCCCTGCTCGGCCTCGATGACTCCGCCGTGGAGATCAACGTGACGCCCGACCGCGGCTACGCGTTCTCTATTCGCGGCGTCGCCCGCGAGTACGCCCACGCTACCGGGGCGGCGTTCCGCGACCCCGCCTTCGGCCAGGCCGGATTCTCGCCCTCCACGGTCTTCCCTGTGGTCGTCGATGACGAAGCTCCCATTCGGGGTCGCGTCGGTGCGAGCGTGTTCATCACCCGGGCCGTTCGCGGCGTGGAGGCGACCCGGCCCACGCCCGCCTGGATGGTGTCCCGGCTCGGGCTCGCCGGCATCCGCTCGATCTCGCTCGTGGTCGACGTGACCAACTACGTGATGATCGAGCTCGGCCAGCCGCTGCACGGCTACGACCTCGACAAGCTCACCGGCGGTATCACCGTGCGCCGGGCGCAGCCGGGCGAGAAGATCACCACCCTCGACGACGCCGTGCGCACGCTGACCGGCGAGGACCTGCTGATCACCGACGAATCCGGGCCTATTGGCTTGGCCGGCGTCATGGGCGGGGCGAACACCGAGATCGATTCGACGAGCGTGAACGTGCTCGTCGAGGCAGCGAACTTCGACCCGGTGTCGATTGCCCGTTCGGCTCGTCGGCACAAGTCGCCGAGCGAGGCGTCGCGCCGTTTCGAGCGTGGGGTCGACCCCGCCGTCGCGCCCGCAGCGGCCGCGCGCGTGGTGCAGCTGCTCGTTGAGCTCGCCGGGGGAGTGGCCGACGGCCTCGGTTCCGTCTACGACGAAAGCCCGGCACCGGTTGCGATCCACCTACCGACCGGCTTCATTTCGGGGCTCATTGGCCTCGAGTACACCGGCGACGAGGTGCGCGAGTCGCTCACCGAAATCGGCACCATGCTGGAGGAGAGCGACGGCGACCTGCTCGTCACACCGCCGACTTGGCGTCCAGACCTCACCGACAAATGGACCCTCGCCGAGGAGGTCGCGCGCATCGTGGGCTACGACCGCATCCCGTCGGTGCTGCCCGTCGCGCCTCCTGGCCGCGGCTTCACCCGCTCGCAGACTCTGCGTCGTGCGGTGTCGCAGACCCTCGCGGCAACCGGCCACACCGAGGTTCTCGCGTATCCCTTCGTATCTCCGACGGCGAATGCCGAGTTCGGTGGCGTCGCGCAGATCCGTCTGGCCAACCCGATGGATGGTGCTGCGCCCTTCCTGCGCACCACCTTGCTGCCCGGGCTGCTGCATCTGGCGCACCGCAACCGCTCTCGCGGCCTCGTCGACCTGTCGATCTACGAGCAGGGCCTCGTGTTCCAGCCAGAAGCCAGGGCCTCGTACGGTATTCCGGTGGTGCCCCCGGGCGCCCAGAAGCCGAGCGTGGAGGTGCAGACCGCGCTGAACGCAGGCATTCCGCCGCAGCCGCTGCACCTCGGGGTGGTTCTCGTGGGCAACACCCGGCGCCACCAGCCTGGCCACCCGGCCACGCCGGCCGGCTGGCAGGACGCCCTCGCCGCCGTGGCACAGGTGTCGCTCGCCACGGGCGTCGCCATCCAGGTGCGCCAAGGCTCACGCCCGGGCATGCACCCCGGCCGCACCGCTGAGCTCTTCGTGACGACACTGGATGCCGCGGAGCTGGTCGTCGGATTCGCCGGAGAAATCCTGCCGTCAATTGCCAAGGATTATGACCTGCCGTCGGTCGTGGCCGTTGCCGAGGTCAACCTTGACAGTGTCATCGCGCAGGCAAACTCGGTGGTGTCGGCCACGGAGATCCGCACGAAGCCGGCCGCCACGCAGGACCTCTCGCTCGTCGTCGGCGTGGAGGTGCCGGCCGGCGAGTTGCGCGCCGCCGTGATCGAGGGCGCGGGCGAGCTGCTCGAGCGCATCGACCTCGTGGACGACTACCGCGGCGCGGGAATTGAGCCGGGCCAGAAATCGCTCACGTTCGCACTGCGCTTCCGGGCACCGGACCGCACGCTCACCGCGGCCGAGGCGAGCGAGGCCCGTCTCGCCGGCGTCGCACTCGCATCCGCCCGCTTCGGCGCGACCCTGCGCGAGTAGCCCCGCCTACCCTCGCGGCACTCGTCTGGCACGCGGGCACTCTTCTCAACGAGTGCCGCCCGCCCAAGCGAGTGCCGCGACCGGTCTCCTCCCCGGCCGTCGGTGTCGGTGGGTGCCCGTAGCGTTTCCCGTACTTACTCACTGAATCTCGTGCCGAGAACATGGAGAAGAACGTGAAGGTTTTGGTGGCTACCCGGGCAACGCACGGGCTGCGTGGCACCGATCAGGCTGACTGCGTCGAGGGTGAGTTGGTCTGGATGAAAGATCCGTGTGAGATAGGCGCGTGCGATCCCGACGGGATGTGCGCATGTGGACGCACCTTTTTCGGGATGAGTTCCGATAAGGAAACCACGAGTGCGCTGGTCAGAGAACTCCCCGGGCTCACCCAACGATCGTACGAATCGGCGATGCGGGCAACGTTCGACGCGCACGGTTGGTGCTCGGCCTGCCCGAGTGTTCAGTTCCGTAAACATGTCGGTGATCTGGCGGCGCTGGCCGCGGCGCTACCCGCAGGAACGATCGTGGGTCGCCGCCTCGGCGCCCTCGTGGTGCGGCGCCGGTGAGCCCTAGGCCGTCGCGGGCGGGGACGGGTGGGGAATCGTCAGGGAGGTGCGGGGAACCGGCGGGGAAATGGCGAGCGGCGGGGGCGCGCTAAGTTTGAAGCATGGTTTTTTCGGTGGCAGTGGCGGGCGCAAGTGGCTATGCGGGCGGGGAATTGCTGCGGTTGTTGGCCGGGCACCCCGAATTCTCGGTGCGAACTGTCACCGCGAACAGCAACGCCGGTCAACGTCTCGTGGATGTGCAGCCGCATTTACGGTCGCTTTCGCACCTCACGCTGAGCGACACGACGTCCGAGTCGCTCAGCGGCCACGACGTGGTGTTCCTCGCGCTGCCGCACGGCAAATCAGGCGTACTGACCGCGCACCTGCCCGCCGATACGCTTGTCGTGGACTGTGGTGCGGACCACCGCCTCGAGAGCGAACGGGACTGGGCCGCCTTCTACGGGGGCGATTACTACGGCGCCTGGGCGTACGGGGTTCCCGAACTACCCACCGCGTCGGGCCGGCTGCGCGACCTGCTCGCGAGCGCCCGCCGTATTGCTGCCCCGGGCTGCAACGCGAGCACCGTTGCGCTCGCCCTCGCCCCGGGCATCCGCGCCGGGGTGATTGAGGAGGCAGACCTCGTGGCCGTGCTCGCAGTCGGTCCGTCCGGCGCCGGTAAGAGCCTCAAACTGCCCAACCTCGCCGCCGAGATCCTCGGGTCCGCCAACCCCTACGCCGTGGGCGGCACACACCGGCACATCCCCGAGATCCAGCAGAGCCTTCGCTGGGCGGGCGCGAGCCAGCCGACCATCTCCTTCACCCCGGTGATCGTGCCCATGTCGCGTGGAATCCTGTCGACCGCCACGGCACGCCTCGTTCCCGGAACGAGCGCCGCCGCGGTTCGTGCCGCCTGGGAGGAGACCTACGCCGACGAACACTTCGTGCATGTGCTGCCCGAGGGCCATTTTCCTCGCACCGCCGACGTACTCGGCGCGAACACCGCGCTCATCGGCCTCGCCGTGGATGAGGCCGCCGGCCGCGTCGTCACGATCACTGCGGTCGATAATCTTGTCAAGGGCACCGCCGGCGCTGCCATCCAATCGGCCAATATCGCCCTCGGCCTGCCTCAGGCCCTCGGGCTGACCATGAATGGAGTTGCCCCATGAGCGTCACCGCAGCAGCAGGATTCGCAGCAGCCGGCGTTACCGCCGGACTCAAGAAGTCGGGCGGGCTCGACCTCGCCATCGTGCAGAACCTCGGACCGCTCACGAGCTGCGCCACGGTGTTCACAGCCAACCGCTGCCAGGCCAACCCGGTGATCTGGAGCCAGCAGGTGATGAAGGATGGCGTCGTCAGCGCCATCGTGCTCAACTCCGGCGGGGCCAACTGCTACACCGGCACGATCGGTTTTCAGACGACGCACGCTACGGCCGAGGCCGTAGCGACCGGCCTTGGCATCTCCGCAGGCGACGTTCTCGTGTGCTCGACGGGCCTGATTGGCGAGCAGCTCAACCTCGATCTCGTCACGGCCGGAGTGGTCGATGCCGCCCTGGCCCTCAAAACGGATGCCGCCTCCACCCCCGACGCAGCCCTCCTGGCCGCCCGCGCCATCATGACCACCGACACCACGCCCAAGCAGTCCGTGTATGTGGCACCGGCCGGCTGGACCGTGGGCGGCATGGCCAAGGGGGCCGGAATGCTCGCGCCCGGCCTCGCCACGATGCTCGTGGTCATCACGACAGACGCTCGGCTCAGCTCGGCTCAGCTCGACGCCGCACTACGCCAGGCGACGCGTGTCACCTTCGACCGCCTCGACTCCGACGGCTGCATGTCCACCAACGACACCGTGAGCCTGCTCGCCTCCGGCGCGAGCGGGATCGAGGCCGACGAGGCCGAGTTCACTGCTGCGCTCGTGGCACTCTGTCAGGACCTCACCCTGCAGTTGCAGGCCGACGCCGAGGGCTCGGCCCACGACGTGGCCATCGAGGTGCGCAACGCCGCCTCCGAGCCCGACGCCGTCACGGTGGCTCGCGCCGTCTCCCGCAGCGCCCTGTTCAAGACGGCGATTTACGGCAACGATCCCAACTGGGGTCGGGTGCTCGCCGCGGTCGGCACAACGGATGCCGCCTTCGACCCCTATGGCATCGACGTCGCGATCAACGGGGTGCAGGTGTGTACCGCGGGAGAGCCGGACCAGCCCCGCGAGCTGGTGGACCTCACTCCACGCGCCGTCTCGGTGGTCATCGACCTGCATGAGGGTGACGAAACCGCGACCGTGTGGACAAACGATCTCACCCACGAATACGTCGAAGAGAACAGCGCGTACTCGAGCTGATGCCCGACACCGAACCCGAGAGCAGTCCGGCGGAGGCCGCCGTCAAGGCCGCGACCCTGATCGAGTCGCTGCCGTGGCTCAAGAAGTTCCATGACCAGATCGTGGTGGTGAAATTCGGGGGCAACGCCATGGTGAGCGAGGACCTGCAACGGGCCTTCGCCGAAGACATGGTCTATCTGCGTTATGCGGGCATCCGCCCGGTCGTCGTGCACGGCGGCGGCCCGCAAATTTCGGCGATGCTCGCACGCCTCGGCATCGAGAGTGAGTTCAGGGGCGGCTACCGGGTGACGACCCCCGAGGCAATGGACGTGGTGCGCATGGTGCTCACCGGCCAGATCAACCGCGACCTCGTGAGCCACATCAACCAGCACGGCCCCTTGGCCGCCGGATTGTCCGGTGAAGACGCCGGGCTGTTCCGCGGTCGCCGCCGTGGCATGGTGATCGACGGCGAACAGGTCGACCTCGGCCTCGTCGGCGACGTTGTGGGCGTCGACCCCGAGGCGGTTCACGCTCAGCTCTCCGCTGGACGAATCCCCGTGGTCTCCTCGATCGCGCCGGACTCCGACGTTCCTGGCCAGTCCCTCAACGTGAACGCCGACGCGGCGGCGGCAGCCCTGGCGATCGCGCTCGGCGCCGCCAAGCTCGTGATCCTCACCGACGTGGCGGGCCTCTACTCCGACTGGCCGAACCGCGAGTCGCTTGTTTCGATCATTGACGTGCCCACCCTGCGCGCGCTGCTGCCCGACCTTGAGTCGGGCATGATCCCCAAAATGACGGCCTGCCTTGACGCGGTCGAGGGCGGCGTGGCCAAGGCCGCGATCATCGACGGGCGGGTGCCGCACTCGATCCTGCTCGAAATTTTCACCGGCAGCGGTATCGGCACGGAGGTCGTCCCAGCATGAGTACGCCCAGCACCACGACAGCAACCTGGCCGGACCGTTACGCCGCCTCGATGATGGGCACGTTCGCGCCGCCCCTCGCCCTGCTCGTGCGCGGCGAGGGCTGCTACGCCTGGGACGACGAGGGCACCGAATACCTCGACTTCCTCGCCGGCATCGCCGTCAACTCCCTCGGCCACGCCCACCCCGACCTCGTCGCGACGGTCACGGAGCAGATGTCAACGCTTGCACACGTGTCCAACTACTTCGCCAGCGAGCCGCAGCTCGACCTGGCCGAACGCCTGCAGCGGCTCGCCGGCGCCGGCGCCGAGGGCCGCGTCTACTTCTGCAACTCGGGCACCGAGGCCAACGAGGCCGCCTTCAAGCTCGCCAGACTCAACGTGGTCGGCGGGACCCGTCCCCGCATCCTCACCCTGGTCGACTCCTTTCATGGCCGCACCATGGGCGCCCTCGCGCTCACCGGGAAGCCCGCGATGCAGGCCCCGTTCGACCCGATGCCCGGGGGAGTCGAGCACATCGACAGCACCATCGAGGCGCTCGAGGCAGCGGTCGACGACACGGTTTCCGCCTTCGTGCTCGAACCGATCAAGGGCGAAGCCGGCGTGCTGCCCCTCCCCGACGGTTACCTGCGCCGCGCCCGCGAGCTCTGCACCCAACACGGCGTGCTGCTCATCCTCGACGAGATCCAGACCGGAGTCGCCCGAACCGGGGAGTGGTTCGCCTTCCAGCATGAGGGAGTGCAACCGGATGCCGTCACTCTCGCCAAGGGGCTGGGTGGCGGCCTGCCGATCGGCGCGCTCGTGACCTTCGGGGCGGCATCCGCTCTGTTCCAGCGCGGCCAGCATGGGTCGACCTTCGGCGGTAACCCGCTCGTGACCGCCGCCGCCAACACAGTGTTGGCCGTGATCGAGCGCGACGACCTCGTCGCCAACGCCGCCCGCCGCGGTGAGCAGCTGCGCGAGATCATCGCCGGACTGGGCTCGCCGCTCATCGACGGGGTGCGCGGGCGGGGCCTGCTGCTCGGCGTGGCGCTGCACGAGCCGGTCGCGCGCGAGCTCGCGGCATCCGCTCTCGCGGCAGGCCTGATCGTGAACGCGCCCAACGATTCCACCATTCGCTTGGCTCCGCCGCTCATCGTGGGCGACGCCGAGATCGCCGAATTCGGGCGACGATTCGGGCAGGCACTGGCCACGCTCTAGAGTTGAGAGATTCCGTACCCGATCGAAAGTGACACCGTGACCCGCCATTTCCTGCGCGACGACGACCTCTCCCCGGCCGAACAGGCCGAAATCCTCGATCTGGCCCTGGAACTGAAGCGAGACCGATTTGCGGTGCGACCGCTCGCCGGACCGCAGACCGTCGCCGTGATCTTCGACAAGTCGTCAACCCGCACCCGGGTGTCCTTCGCGGTGGGAATCGCCGACCTCGGCGGCAGCCCGCTCATCATCAGCACCGCGAACAGCCAGCTCGGCGGCAAGGAAACTGCCTCCGACACGGCCCGCGTGCTCGAACGCCAGGTGGCGGCCATCGTGTGGCGCACCTATGGCCAGGCCGGGCTCGAAGAAATGGCGCACGGCACGACAGTGCCCGTGATCAACGCGCTCAGCGACGATTTCCACCCGTGCCAGCTGCTCGCCGACCTGCTCACCATCCGTGAGCACCGCGGCGACCTCGCTGGCCAAACCCTCGCGTTTCTCGGCGACGGCGCCTGCAACATGGGCCAGTCCTACCTGCTCGCCGGAGCGACGGCGGGCATGCACGTGCGCATCGCCTCGCCAGCCGGGTACACGCCCACGGACGCCGTTGTAGCGGATGCCACGGCTATCGCCCTGCGCACCGGCGGCTCGGTCGCGCTCTTCACCGACCCTCTCGAAGCGGTCGCCGGTGTCGACGTGGTCATCACCGACACCTGGGTGTCGATGGGCAAGGAAGAGGAGAAGGCGACGCGCCTCGGCGACCTCGGCCGCTACCGCGTGGATGCCGACATGATGGCCCTCGCAAAACCCGGAGCACACTTCATGCACTGCCTGCCGGCCGATCGCGGCTACGAGGTGACCGCCGACGTGATCGACGGCCCGCAGAGCATCATCTGGGACGAGGCGGAGAACCGCCTGCACGCCCAGAAGGCCCTGCTGGTCTGGCTCCTCGCCCACAACGCCTGACCGCCCCCGCTCGCCCCCTTCTTGTACGGGGCCCGGGCCCGGAACCGGGGCCCAGTTTATAGACTGGGCCCGCGTTCCGGGCCCGGGCCCGGAGCGCACGTGGGGGGCACGTAAACTTGCAAATGATCAACGATTTAGGGAGAACCATGGCTGAACGTGTTGTGCTCGCATATTCCGGTGGATTGGATACCTCTGTGGGTATCGGCTGGCTGAAAGACGCCACAGGCAAAGAGGTTGTGGCCCTCGCCGTCGACGTTGGACAAGAGGGCGAAGACATGGACGTCATCCGCCAGCGAGCCCTCGATTGCGGTGCCGTGGAGTCCATCGTCATTGATGCCAAGGACGAGTTCGCGAACGACTACATCGTTCCTACGCTCAAGGCCAATGCGCTCTACCAGAAGCGCTATCCGCTTGTCTCGGCCATCAGTCGTCCATTGATTGCCAAGTACCTCGCCTCCACCGCCATCGAGCTGGGTGCCGACAGCGTCGCCCACGGTTGCACAGGTAAGGGCAATGACCAGGTCCGCTTCGAGGCGGCCGTCGCCGCCCTCGCTCCAGAGCTCACCTCCTTGGCTCCCGTTCGCGATTTCGCGCTCACCCGCGACAAGGCCATCGAATACGCCGCCACGCACAACCTGCCGATCGCGCAGTCGAAGAAGAGCCCGTACTCCATTGACCAGAACGTGTGGGGCCGCGCCGTCGAGACGGGCTTCCTCGAGGACCCGTGGAACGCACCGATCGAAGACCTCTACACCTACTCGCAGGATCCTGCCATTACCCGCGCGCCCACCGAGGTCGTCATCTCCTTCGATCAGGGCGTGCCGGTCGCCATCGACGGCAAGAAGGTCACCCCGCTTCAGGTCGTTCAGCTGATGAACCGCCTCGCCGGCGACCAGGGTGTCGGCCGCATTGACATCGTCGAAGACCGCCTCGTGGGTATCAAGAGCCGCGAGATCTACGAAGCCCCCGCAGGCATGGCACTCATCGCAGCCCACGAAGAGCTCGAGAACATGACCCTCGAGCGCGACGTTGCCCGCTACAAGCGCGGTGTCGAGAGCAAGTGGGCAGAGCTCGTTTACGACGGCCTCTGGTTCTCCGGACTCAAGAAGAGCCTGGATGTGTTTATCGAGGACACACAGAAGTACGTCACCGGCGACATCCGTTTGAAGCTGCACGCAGGAAGCGCTGTTGTCACCGGGCGCTCCAGCACGACGAGCCTCTACGACTTCAACCTCGCCACCTACGATACCGGTGACTCCTTCGACCAGTCCATGGCGAAGGGCTTCATCGAACTGTGGTCGCTGCCGAGCAAGGTGGCCGCACGACGCGACGCCGCCGCCGGGAAGTAGGGCCCGCGTGTCGGGTGACAAGAACACGAACCGCGCCGGCAAGGCGGGTGCCCTGTGGGGTGGCCGTTTTGCCGGGGGACCGTCGCCGGAGTTGGCGAGACTGAGCAAGTCGACGCACTTCGACTGGCAGCTGGCCGAATACGACCTGAGAGGATCCCGGGCACATGCCCGGGCCCTCGCGGCCGCCGGCTACCTGAGCGCTGACGAGCTTGTCACCATGATCGCGGCCATCGATCTTCTCGCCTTCGATGTGGCAGAAGGCCGGTTCACGCCGGCCGAGAGCGACGAAGACGTACACTCCGCTCTTGAACGCGGCCTCATCGACCGGGTTGGCGTCGAGGTGGGCGGCAAGCTCCGCGCCGGACGCAGCCGGAACGACCAGGTGGCCACCCTCGTGCGCCTGATGCTGCGCGACCACGCTGCATCCATCTCCGGTTACGTGATCGAGCTCATCGACGCCCTCGCCGAGCAGGCCGAGACCAACTTCGATGCCATCATGCCCGGCCGCACGCACCTGCAGCACGCCCAGCCGGTGCTGCTCGCGCACCACCTGCTCGCGCACTGCTGGCCGCTCGTGCGCGACCTCGAACGCTTCGTCGACTGGGGTAAGCGCGCGGATTACTCGCCGTATGGCGCCGGGGCGCTTGCCGGCAACACACTCGGCCTTGACGCGAATCTCGTGGCGGCCGACCTCGGCTTCGGCGCCGTGGTGGAGAACTCCATCGACGGCACCGCCAGTCGTGACCTCGTGGCGGAGTTTGCATACATCACGGCCCAGATCGGCATCGACATGTCGCGTTTGGCCGAGGAAATCATTCTCTGGAACACCAAGGAGTTCGGTTTCGTCACCCTCGACGACGCCTACTCCACGGGCTCGTCAATCATGCCGCAGAAGAAGAACCCCGATATCGCCGAACTCGCGCGCGGCAAGTCCGGGCGCATGATCGGCAACCTCACCGGGCTGCTCACCACCCTCAAGGGCCTGCCACTCGCGTACAACCGCGACCTGCAGGAAGACAAAGAGCCGGTCTTCGATTCGATCGAAACCCTCGAGGTGCTGCTCCCGGCATTTGCCGGCATGATCGCGACCCTCACGTTCCACACCGAGCGCATGGCCGAACTCGCGCCGCAGGGCTTCTCCCTGGCAACGGATGTCGCGGAGTGGCTCGTGAAGCGACACGTCTCGTTCCGCGACGCCCACGAGATCACGGGTTCGCTCGTCAAGTTCGCCGAGACGAACGCGCTCGACCTGCACGAGGTGGACGACGAGGCGTTGCTCGCGATCTCACCGCACCTCGTACCCGCGGTGCGCGAGGTGCTCACCATCCGCGGGTCGGTGGAGAGCCGCGACGGCGTCGGGGGCACCGCTCCCGTGCGGGTCGCCGAGCAACGCGCCGCACTCGTGGAGCGCGTTCGTAAGCTGGCAGTCGCTCTCACCGAGTAACCCTGTCCGGATGCATAACTCCGGAAAATTCTCGGCGCCCGAGCGAGGTGCACCCGTGATTCCGGGGGTCCGGATCGGGCGCGGGAGAATTTGCAGGAGTTATGCTCACGTGGCGCGCTCACGTGGCGCGCTTCCGTCGGGTTGGGAGGGGCGCCGCGGTCAGGTCGTCGGCGCTGCGGTGGCCAGGACTGCGCGTTTTTCGTCGTCAAGGTGCGGAAGGCGACTGAGCACGCGGTGCAGATACGCAATGTACGGCACGAGTACGACGACCATCAGGGCCACGAGGACGGTGTCCCACAGCGGATCGTGGTTAGTGAGGCTTCCGCTGACGTTGAAGAGAATGTGAAAGAGAACACCGGGCAGGATGCTGCGGGTGATGGCGACGCAGTAGCCCAGCGTGACGCCTATCGCGATCGCTGCGACGAGTTGGATGAGCTGGTCGACCGGGGAATACCCGCGCAAGAGGTTGACGACATGACCGAAACGGAAAGTGAAGCCGCATAGGTAGATGGCCCGGATGACGGTCCCTCTGCTGATGATGGCTTGAAACAGGATGCCCCGAAAAATGAGCTCCTCCAGCAGCCCGACACAGATCATCACGGTGCACACGAGTATCACGGCCTGTGACGTCAGCTCGGGGTTGATGCCCTTGCTGTATTGCAGGAACGACAGCGCCACGAGCGGTAAGTAATACGCGGCGAGGCGGAGCATTCCAAGTTGGGGGCGACGCAGCCCTTAGGAGCGCGTTCGATGGCCGACCCGCAGGTAGCCGAGCAAGACGAGAGAACACGCGATGAGCAGCAGCGCGGTGCCCACATTGGTGATGCCAATCGCTTCCGAGACAGCGTCGCCAAGGTTCACCATCGGGATGTAGCCCGCTATCCAGAGCAGTGCATGCCGGATGGGTTTGGTCTCTTGCAGTCGCCTCATGGTGCTTTCTTTCAATCTGGGCTTGCCTCCGGCCGGCCGCACTCGCGCCGGGCATTTACTCGCACCCTCATGCAACTCTCGGCGTAAGTGAGCGGGTAGTGCCGAAAGTCATACATGGTGCGGCGTCCTTCCTTGCCGACCTATCGCCATGCGAGCGCGAAGCGAGACAATGAGACAGAAAGCGACGACCGCCGGCGCAAGGAGAGCAGTGAAACCGCGATGAGCTTCGACCGCAGCGTATTGACTCGGCCGTCCGTCGAGGTGGCCCCGCTTCTCTTGGGCGCGGTCCTCTCCCGCGATGGTGTCTCGGTGCGCATCACGGAGGTTGAGGCCTATCTCGGCGAAAGCGACCCCGGGTCGCATGCCTTTCGCGGCATAACCAAGCGCACTGCAACGATGTACGGCCCGCCCGGTCACGTCTACGCATATTTCAGTTACGGTATGCACGTGTGCGCCAACGTGGTCTGCTCGCCCGAAGGCGAGGCATCCGCCGTGCTTGTGCGCGGCGGAGAGATCGTTGCCGGGCTCATGGAGGCGCGGCTGCGTCGGCCGACCGCGGAGAACGACCGTGACCTCGCGCGGGGACCGGCCCGACTCACGAAGGCGCTGGGCATCGCCCTGTCCGACGATGGGGCGGACCTGAATACGGCCCCGTTCGATCTCGAGTTACCCGAACGACCGGCATCGTTTCTCGCCGGACCACGCACGGGCGTGGGTGGTGACGGCGGGGGAGTGGCCTTCCCGTGGCGGTTCTGGATGCCCGGGGAGGCATCCGTGTCGCCCTACCGTCGCCATCCGCCTAGCTGAGAGCGGATGCCGCGGCGCAGGCGTTGCAGGGGCGGGAACCGGCGCGGGCTCCTCGCGGCGTCGACAGCGCCGCTCGGGCCTAACGGATAGCGAAGTGTACGAGGGCGGCGCAGGCGCAGGCCCAGATGAGGCTCGCGAAGGTGCCGATGATGAATCGCTCGCGGGATTCGGGGGAGGACAGCTCGGTGAAACGCCCGACGCCCTTGATGGCCACGACGACGGCGATTGCCTCGGGGAATCCGGCCAGGATGGCCCCGGTCACGGCGAAGCGCTCGAGCATGCCAATGGCCAGGCCGCCGCGAAGCACCTCGTGCACCGCGTTGTCCACGGCGCCGGCGGTGTCGACCAGGATGCCTCCGTGCTCGCCGGAGGCGACGGTGCCTCGGGTGGCGAGGTTCAGGGCGAGCACGGCCATGGGAGCGCCGCCGATCACGGCCAGCGCGAGGGCGAGCATACCCAGAACGATCCCGAACGATGACGGGCCTTCGGGCGTGGGCACGGCTGCCAATACAAGCGCGCCCGCAAGGGCGGCGCCCGACGCGATCGCGAATGCCTGCCGGTGCAGCTTGAAAGCGAGTGCCGCGCAGACGAGCGATCCCAGGGTGATGAGCAGGAGCACCACGACCCAGTAGAGGAACGTGAGTACGGTGAAGGACTCTTCGATATTCATGCGCGGGTGTCCTTGTCACTGGATGAGCGGTCGAGATTCTCTAGCAGCCTAACGATCGCGGGGCGTGCCGTTTGCTCGACACGAAACTGGGTGGCTTTCACGCGCTGGCTGACCGCTGCGGTGGAGATGCCCAGCATTGCTGCGATGTCCACCTGGCTCAGGCCCTTCTCCAACAAGTCCACAGCCTCCCACCCTTCCTCGGACCGGCGTTGGCGCAGCAAGAGCAGCATAGCGAGGAGGGCTTCCACCTGGTTGGCGGTCAATACAGGCTGCGGGGCGGTCGGCATTTCGATGGCCACATGAGCATCCGCCTTCTTGGCACGGGTCACTGCGTTTCGGGCGGCGATGAAGGCCTCGCCGGAGGCCTGGCGGGTGGACGCTGGCAGGGGCATTCGCACCTGGCCGATACCGAGCCCAACGCTCCAGTACCCGGACCGATGCAGAATCAGGATGACGTTGAGGGCGATCTCAGGGTCCGTGATCAACATCTGGATCTCATCACCGGACGTCTGGTCGGGCGGCAGGGCAAATTCGTCGCCGTAGCGGGCTCCGAGTGCGGCCATCATATCGCCGGCGCGGTCGCGATCGTGTCGACTGTCGATCTGGTCTGCGGTGATGACGAACATGGATGTAAGTTTCTAGCATTGATTCATAAAAATCAAGTCTCAACACTGAATATATACAATATAGGTCATGGTACTTAATTCAGCCAGAGCTCGCGGCGCTGGTAATCTGGGCCTGTGTCAGACCCAACCATCCTCAGCAAGCAGACCAATGATTCCTCCTTCGATAACGTCTGGGAGGAGATCACGTGGCGCGGCCTCGTGCATGTCTCCACCGACGAGGCGGAGTTGCGCACACTGCTCGCCGGGGAACCCATCACCTATTACTGCGGGTTCGACCCCACCGCGGCAAGCCTGCACCTCGGCAACCTCGTGCAGCTGCTGCTCATGCGCCGGCTGCAGCTCGCCGGCCACCGCCCGCTCGGTCTCGTGGGAGGGTCGACCGGCCTGATCGGCGACCCGCGGCCGACCGCCGAACGCACGCTCACCCCGGTAGAAACTGTCACCGAATGGGTCGGCTACCTTCAGGCCCAGGTGTCGCGATTCCTCAGCTCCGAGGGTGAGAACGCAGTCACCCTGGTGAACAACCTCGATTGGACCGCCCCGTTGTCCGCCATCGATTTCCTGCGTGAAATCGGCAAGTACTTCCGTGTGGGCACCATGCTCAAGAAGGACGCCGTCAGCGCGCGCCTCAACTCGGATGCCGGGATCAGCTACACGGAGTTCAGCTACCAAATTCTGCAGGGCCTCGACTTTCTCGAGCTTTTCCGGAGTTACGGGTGCGTCTTGCAGACCGGGGGAAGTGACCAGTGGGGCAACCTCACAAGCGGCACCGACCTGATTCGCCGGGCAGAAGGCACCAGCGTGCACGCGATCGGCACTCCGCTGATTACCAACAGCGACGGTACGAAGTTCGGCAAGAGCGAGGGCAACGCCATCTGGCTCGACCCCAAGCTCACGAGCCCGTACGCCTTCTACCAATTCTGGCTGAACACCGACGACGCCGACGTGGTTTTTCGCCTCAAGATTTTCACGTTCCTGAGCAAGATCGAGATCGAGCGGCTCGCGCTGGCCGTCGACACTGAACCCTTCAAGCGGGAGGCCCAGCGCACGCTCGCCTTCGAGGTGACGAGCCTCGTACACGGCGTGGCCGCGACGGATGCCGCGATCAATGCCGCGCAGGCCCTCTTCGGTCAGGGAGACCTGAGCGATCTGGACCCGGACACCCTTGAAGCCGCACTGCGCGAACTGCCGAATACGACCACAGCGCCACACGCATCCGTTGTGCAGCTACTCCTCGACACCGGTCTTACGAAGAGCCTCGGTGAGGCCCGTCGCGCAGTGGCCCAGGGCGGCGTGTACCTGAACAACGTCAAGGTTGCCAGCGACGAGGAAACCATCGAAGGTAACGTACTCCCCGGGGGAGTGGCGGTACTCCGCCGCGGCAAGAAGACCCTCGCCGGCGTCTTCGTTCAGTAGGGCAAGAGGGTGTTTCCGGCTTGTTTTCGGCGAGTTGCGAACGCGACACGCCCGGGATGAGATCGCGAGTTGCGGCCCCCGGGGATTCACCGTAATGTCATCTAAGTCACCCCACAGGTTCGGAAAGCGGAAGTGCTTACCGGCCTCATGCGGGACAAATCCCAAGTCAAGATAAAGCGAGTTTCTCGCGTTTCTGGCCTGGTTAGTGAAGTGCTTCAGTGCAATGGTCTGTGTGGCCGGCGGCTGGGTGCGTCCGATCCTTGAGAACTCAACAGCGTGCACAATGTCAAATGCCAAAAACCTCGTGGTTGTGGTCCCGTTTCTAGCGGGTAGCAGCCAATGAGATTCCTTTGGAATAACAATTGAAAGTCGTGGTTTCGATCACGCAAACAAACAAAGCAAGTCAGTAATGATTTGTTCTGTCAGTTTCAAACTTGCAGTTTCTTGGCCTATTCCGGCTGGTTATTGCACTAGATGGGCACCGTGTTTGTATTTATATGGATTCGGGAGCTATTCAAACATTTACGGAGAGTTTGATCCTGGCTCAGGACGAACGCTGGCGGCGTGCTTAACACATGCAAGTCGAACGGTGATGAGGAGCTTGCTTCTTTGATCAGTGGCGAACGGGTGAGTAACACGTGAGCAATCTGCCCTTGACTCTGGGATAACTGCGGGAAACTGTAGCTAATACCGGATACGACCTTTGGAGGCATCTCTGGGGGTGGAAAGAATTTTGGTCAAGGATGAGCTCGCGGCCTATCAGCTAGTTGGTGAGGTAATGGCTCACCAAGGCGACGACGGGTAGCCGGCCTGAGAGGGTGACCGGCCACACTGGGACTGAGACACGGCCCAGACTCCTACGGGAGGCAGCAGTGGGGAATATTGCACAATGGGCGCAAGCCTGATGCAGCAACGCCGCGTGAGGGACGAAGGCCTTCGGGTTGTAAACCTCTTTTAGTAGGGAAGAAGCGACTGGGTTTTCCTGGGAGTGACGGTACCTGCAGAAAAAGCACCGGCTAACTACGTGCCAGCAGCCGCGGTAATACGTAGGGTGCAAGCGTTGTCCGGAATTATTGGGCGTAAAGAGCTCGTAGGCGGTTTGTCGCGTCTGCTGTGAAAACCCGAGGCTCAACCTCGGGCCTGCAGTGGGTACGGGCAGACTAGAGTGCGGTAGGGGAGATTGGAATTCCTGGTGTAGCGGTGGAATGCGCAGATATCAGGAGGAACACCAATGGCGAAGGCAGATCTCTGGGCCGTAACTGACGCTGAGGAGCGAAAGCATGGGGAGCGAACAGGATTAGATACCCTGGTAGTCCATGCCGTAAACGTTGGGAACTAGATGTGGGGACCATTCCACGGTCTCCGTGTCGCAGCTAACGCATTAAGTTCCCCGCCTGGGGAGTACGGCCGCAAGGCTAAAACTCAAAGGAATTGACGGGGGCCCGCACAAGCGGCGGAGCATGCGGATTAATTCGATGCAACGCGAAGAACCTTACCAAGGCTTGACATATACCGGAAACGGCTGGAAACAGTCGCCCCGCAAGGTCGGTATACAGGTGGTGCATGGTTGTCGTCAGCTCGTGTCGTGAGATGTTGGGTTAAGTCCCGCAACGAGCGCAACCCTCGTCCTATGTTGCCAGCACGTAATGGTGGGAACTCATGGGATACTGCCGGGGTCAACTCGGAGGAAGGTGGGGATGACGTCAAATCATCATGCCCCTTATGTCTTGGGCTTCACGCATGCTACAATGGCCGGTACAAAGGGCTGCGATACCGCAAGGTGGAGCGAATCCCAAAAAGCCGGTCTCAGTTCGGATTGAGGTCTGCAACTCGACCTCATGAAGTCGGAGTCGCTAGTAATCGCAGATCAGCAACGCTGCGGTGAATACGTTCCCGGGCCTTGTACACACCGCCCGTCAAGTCATGAAAGTCGGTAACACCCGAAGCCGGTGGCCTAACCCCTTGGGGAAGGAGCTGTCGAAGGTGGGATCGGTGATTAGGACTAAGTCGTAACAAGGTAGCCGTACCGGAAGGTGCGGCTGGATCACCTCCTTTCTAAGGAGCACGTGCAGTCCCGTCTGTATACAGCGGAATACGATTGCCAGTCATACCAGGCCGAACGGTTTGGATGGCGCTCATGGGTGGAACATTGACATTGATGCGAAGACGACTGGTCTTCACTCGGTACGCTCCTTCGGGGGTTGGAAAAGTGGGGGTCAGGGAGAATCGCATATGCACGCTGTTGGGTCCTGAGGGACCGGAACATCACGCACTTTGGTGTGTGTTGGACTTTTCCTCTGGACCTTTTTTCGTTGGCAGTCGTGCTGTAGAAATACAGCCGCCGGCGTGAAGGGGTACCGCCCGTACTTTGAGAACTACACAGTGGACGCGAGCATCTTAAATTTGATCGTATTTATACGACAAATTACAAAGATCTAAGCACTCTTTATTGAGTGCGTGATCATTGGTCAATTTCGACTCTGAATTTATTCAGGGTACTTAATCGATTCAAACTCATGTGATTTCAAATTTTTAAGAGCAAACGGTGAATGCCTTGGCATGTAGAGCCGAAGAAGGACGTAGTAATCTGCGATAAGCCTCGGGGAGTTGATAAACGAACTGTGATCCGAGGATGTCCGAATGGGGAAACCCCGCCAGGCCCGTGAGGTGACCTGGTGACTCCCGCCTGAATATATAGGGCGGGTAGAGGGAACGTGGGGAAGTGAAACATCTCAGTACCCACAGGAAGAGAAAACAATAGTGATTCCGTTAGTAGTGGCGAGCGAACCCGGATGAGGCTAAACCGATCATGTGTGATAGCCGGTAGGCGTTGCATGGTCGGGGTTGCGGGACTTTTCTGCTGTCTCTACCGAGGCGGTGAGGGTTAGAACGTTGTATAGACGAACAGGATTGAAAGCCTGGTCATAGAGGGTGCGAACCCCGTAGTCGAAATGCAGCAATCACTCGAGAAGTATCCCAAGTAGCACGGGGCCCGAGAAATCCCGTGTGAATCTGTCAGGACCACCTGATAAGCCTAAATACTCCTACATGACCGATAGTGAACAAGTACCGTGAGGGAAAGGTGAAAAGTACCCCGGGAGGGGAGTGAAATAGTACCTGAAACCGTTTGCTTACAAACCGTTGGAGCAGCCTTGTTGCTGTGACAGCGTGCCTTTTGAAGAATGAGCCTGCGAGTTAGTGATATGTGGCGAGCTTAACCCGAGAGGGGAATGCGTAGCGAAAGCGAGTCTGAATAGGGCGATTCAGTCGCATGTCCTAGACCCGAAGCGAAGTGATCTATCCATGGCCAGGTTGAAGCGACGGTAAGACGTCGTGGAGGACCGAACCCACTTCAGTTGAAAATGGAGGGGATGAGCTGTGGATAGGGGTGAAAGGCCAATCAAACTTCGTGATAGCTGGTTCTCTCCGAAATGCATTTAGGTGCAGCGTTGCGTGTTTCTTGCCGGAGGTAGAGCTACTGGATGGCCGATGGGGCCCAAAAGCTTACTGACGTCAGCCAAACTCCGAATGCCGGTAAGTGAGAGCGCAGCAGTGAGACGGTGGGGGATAAGCTTCATCGTCGAGAGGGAAACAACCCAGACCACCAACTAAGGTCCCAAAGCGCGTGCTAAGTGGGAAAGGATGTGGAGTTGCACAGACAACCAGGAGGTTGGCTTAGAAGCAGCCACCCTTGAAAGAGTGCGTAATAGCTCACTGGTCAAGTGATTCCGCGCCGACAATGTAACGGGGCTCAAGCACGCCACCGAAGTTGTGGCATTGATATTTTTGGTAAGCCGCCACCTTGTGTGGTTGGTTCAGCCGTGTTGATGGGTAGGAGAGCGTCGTGTGGCCAGCGAAGCGGCGGTGTAAACCAGCCGTGGAGGCTACACGAGTGAGAATGCAGGCATGAGTAGCGAAAGACGGGTGAGAAACCCGTCCTCCGAAAGATCAAGGGTTCCAGGGCCAGGCTAATCCGCCCTGGGTAAGTCGGGACCTAAGGCGAGGCCGACAGGCGTAGTCGATGGACAACGGGTTGATATTCCCGTACTGACGAAAAACCGCCCAAGCTAATCCAGTAATGCTAAGCATCTGAATCCCCTAGATGGATCCCTTCGGGGTGAAGCGTGGGGCCTAGCGTGCGACCCTATGCTGGTGCGGTTAGCGTATTAACAGGTGTGACGCAGGAAGGTAGCTGAGCCGGGCGATGGTTGACCCGGTCTAAGGATGTAGGGCGAACGATAGGCAAATCCGTCGTTCATGATGCCTGAGACCCGATGGGTAGCCCGTAAGGGTGAAATCAGTGATCCTATGCTGCCAAGAAAAGCATCGACGCGAGGTTTTAGTCACCCGTACCCCAAACCGACTCAGGTGATCAGGTAGAGAATACTAAGGAGATCGAGAGAATCGTGGTTAAGGAACTCGGCAAAATGCCCCCGTAACTTCGGGAGAAGGGGGGCCTGAGGCGTGAACGGACTAGCTCCGGGAGCGTTCGAAGGCCGCAGAGACCAGTGGGAAGCGACTGTTTACTAAAAACACAGGTCCGTGCTAAGTCGCAAGACGATGTATACGGACTGACGCCTGCCCGGTGCTGGAAGGTTAAGAGGAACGGTTAGCCGCAAGGCGAAGCTGAGAATTTAAGCCCCAGTAAACGGCGGTGGTAACTATAACCATCCTAAGGTAGCGAAATTCCTTGTCGGGTAAGTTCCGACCTGCACGAATGGCGTAACGACTTCCCAGCTGTCTCAACCGCGAACTCGGCGAAATTGCATTACGAGTAAAGATGCTCGTTACGCGCAGCAGGACGGAAAGACCCCGTGACCTTTACTACAGCTTGGTATTGGTGTTCGGTGTGGCTTGTGTAGGATAGGTGGGAGACTGTGAAGCTTGGACGCTAGTTCAGGTGGAGTCATCGTTGAAATACCACTCTGGTCATATTGGATACCTAACTTCGAACCGTGATCCGGTTCAGGGACAGTGCCTGGTGGGTAGTTTAACTGGGGCGGTTGCCTCCTAAAAAGTAACGGAGGCGCCCAAAGGTTCCCTCAACCTGGTTGGTAATCAGGTGTCGAGTGTAAGTGCACAAGGGAGCTTGACTGTGAGACTGACAAGTCGAGCAGGGACGAAAGTCGGGACTAGTGATCCGGCAGTGGCTTGTGGAAGCGCTGTCGCTCAACGGATAAAAGGTACCTCGGGGATAACAGGCTGATCTTGCCCAAGAGTCCATATCGACGGCATGGTTTGGCACCTCGATGTCGGCTCGTCGCATCCTGGGGCTGGAGTAGGTCCCAAGGGTTGGGCTGTTCGCCCATTAAAGCGGTACGCGAGCTGGGTTTAGAACGTCGTGAGACAGTTCGGTCCCTATCCGCTGCGCGCGCAGGAAATTTGAGAAGATCTATCCCTAGTACGAGAGGACCGGGATGGACGAACCTCTGGTGTGTCAGTTGTTCCGCCAGGAGCACCGCTGATTAGCTACGTTCGGAACGGATAACCGCTGAAAGCATCTAAGCGGGAAGCCGGCTTCGAGATGAGATTTCCATCCCTTAGGGGGAGAGGCTCGCAGCTAGACTACTGCGTTGATAGGCCGGATGTGGAAGTGGGGACTAAAGACCCATGAAGCTGACCGGTACTAATAAGCCGATAATTTGATAACACTCAGTTTGAAGAAGCTGCTATGCGTCCACTATGTGGTTCTCGATGTACGGTCGAGAACAACAACTAAATACTATTTGTATGAGTTTGTTCGAACCATCGAAAGATGTTTCGGCGGCTATAGCAAGAGGGAAACGCCCGGTCACATTCCGAACCCGGAAGCTAAGACTCTTTGCGCCGATGGTACTGCAGGGGGGACCCTGTGGGAGAGTAGGACACCGCCGGACTTAACTTAGAAACAAGCAAAATGGCCACCCGATGGGTGGCCATTTTGCGTTAAGGCTTAGGCTATTGAAGGCGTCGACAAGACGTTACTAATTACACAGGAGACACAGTGAGCCCTTCAGGAACGCACGGCGACGACGCACGCAACGGCCGGGACGACCGCCGCGCAAGCGGAAACCAGAGCGGACGCCCCCAGGGGGCCCGCGACGGTGCCACCGGCGCGCCTCGTTCCGGAGGCTACGAGGGCCGTTCGCAGCGCCCGCCGCAGGGTGGCGACCGTGCTCCCTACCGTGGCAACAGCGAGCGCCCGTCCGGTGGAAACGACCGCGCTCCGTACCGCGGAAACTCGGATCGCCCGCAGCAGGGCGGTGACCGTGCTCCTTACCGTGGCAACAGCGAGCGTCCGTCCGGCGGCAACGACCGCGCTCCGTACCGCGGAAATTCCGACCGTCCGTCGTATGGCGACCGTCCCCAGCGTGACGGTGACCGTCCGTCGTACCGCGGCAGCAACGACCGTCCGTCCAGCGGTGGCGACCGTGCTCCCTACCGTGGCAACAGCGAGCGCCCGTCCGGCGGCAACGACCGCGCCCCGTACCGTGGCAACAACGACCGCCCGCAGCAGGGCGGCGACCGTGCTCCCTACCGTGGCAACAGCGAGCGTCCGTCCGGCGGCAACGACCGCGCTCCGTACCGCGGAAACTCCGACCGTCCGTCGTATGGCGACCGTCCCCAGCGTGACGGTGACCGTCCGTCGTACCGCGGCAACAACGACCGTCCGTCCAGCGGTGGCGACCGTGCTCCCTACCGTGGCAACAGCGAGCGTCCCTCCGGTGGAAACGACCGTGCTCCGTACCGCGGCAACTCGGATCGCCCGCAGCAGGGCGGCGACCGTGCTCCCTACCGTGGCAACAACGAGCGTCCGTCGTACGGCGACCGTCCCCAGCGCGACGGCGACCGTCCCGCGTACCGCGGCAACTCCGACCGACCCCAGCAGGGTGGCGAGCGTCCTCCGTACCGTGGCAACGGCGATCGTCCCGCCTACAAGGGCAATTCCGACCGTCCTTCGACGGGGGACCGCCCGGCGTACCGCGGAAACTTTGATCGACCGGCGACCGGTGACCACCGCCCCGCGTACAAGGGCAACTCCGATCGTCCGTCCGGTTCCGGTGAGCGCAAGCCCTGGGCCAAAGACGGCGAACGCTCCGAGCGTCCGCGCCAGGATGGCGACCGTCGTCCAGGCGGCATGGCCACCCAGCGCGGCGGAAATCCGAACCGCGCCGGTGCCCCCCGCGATGCCGGCAAGAAGCTCTGGACCAAAGACGGCGCTCCCGCCCGCAACGACCGCGATGCCCGGGTCGTTGAAGAGGAAATGACCGAAGAGCAGCGGATGCAGCGCGAGCTGCGTGCCGTTCGCCCTCGTCACGATGACCCGGAACTGCCCGACGATATCTCGGCGCAGGATCTCGATCGCATCGCCCGCAACGAACTCAAGACCCTGACCAAGGAGAACGCCGAGACAGTCGGGCGTCACCTGGCCATGGCGGCCCGCGTCATCGACGAGAACCCGGCGCTGGCTCACCAGCACGTGATGAGCGCGGCTCGCCGCGCCGGCCGCATCGGCGTCGTTCGCGAGAGTCTGGCCATTACGGCCTACGCCACGGGCGATTTTGCCCTCGCGCTGCGTGAGCTGCGCACCTACCGCCGTATCTCAGGCTCCAACGACCAGCTGGCCCTCATGGTCGACAGCGAGCGTGGCGTCGGCCGGCCCGACCGCGCCCTCGAGCTCGGCCGTTCCGTCGACCGCAGCACGCTGCCAGCCGGCGTGCAGGTCTCACTGGCGATCGCAATGTCCGGCGCGCGCCTCGACCTCGGCGAAACGGATGCCGCGCTCGGCGAGCTTGAGATTCCGCAGCTGGACCCGAACACGGCGTTCTCCTACAGCCCCGAACTGTTCGTGGCCTATGCAGAGGTGCTGAACGAGCTCGGGCGCGAAGCGGAAGCCGAGACCTGGCTCGAACGCGCCGAGCGCGCGGACGCCGCCCTCGGGTCGACCGGTGACGTGGACGAGACCATCGAGATCCTCGAGATCGAAGAAGACGACGACGACGCACTCGCAGAAGACGCCTCCGACGCCGGCGACGACGAGGGTGACGAGGACGCAGAATCTGAGACTGTGCACGCCGACGCCGACGCCGACGCCGTGTCTGACGACGAGCGCGACCAGTAACGCCGTGGGGAGTATCTTCCGGAAGAGAAGGGTCTCGACAGAGGTCTCGACAAGCCACCGGGTCGAGCCTGCGGGGGCCTCGACCCAGGCCACCAGCGCCGGGGCGGAGGCGACGCCGCTCGCGGGCATCGACGTGCTGCTCGCGGACCTCGACGGCGTCGTGTACGCCGGGCCTGCGGCGATCCCATTCGCGGTGGACAGCCTCAACCGCGCTGCGGAAACCGTGCGGGTGGGCTACATCACGAACAACGCCTCGCGAACCGACCAGTCCGTGGCGGACCACCTCACGGACCTCGGCCTCACGGTGGGGGCGACGGATGTCGTCACATCGCCCCAGGCTGCCGTGCGGTTGCTCGCGGCGGAGGTGCCTGCCGGCGCCCGCATTCTCGTGGTCGGCGGCGAAGGCCTCGTCTCTGAGGTTGAAAAGGGCGGGTTCGTGGTGACTCGATCGGCCGATGACAACCCGGCAGCCGTCATTCAGGGCTTCGCGCCCGACGTGGGTTGGGCACACCTCGCCGAGGCCTCTTTTGCTCTGAGCCCGGACGGCCCGACCGCAGGCATTCCGTGGATCGCCACGAACACGGATTGGACCATTCCGGTGGCCCGGGGCATAGCGCCCGGCAACGGCACGCTCGTCTCGGCCGTGCACACCGCCGTCGGCCGCTTGCCGATCGTGGCGGGCAAGCCGGAGGCGGCGATTTTCGTGGAGGCCGTCAACCGCTTTGGCGCGAGCACGGCGTTGTTCATCGGCGACCGGCTGGACACCGACATCCTCGGCGCAAACCGCGCCGGAATTCCGGCCGTCTTGGTGCTGACCGGCATCGACCGAGCCAAGCAGGCTCTCGCGGCCGACGCCGACTCCCGCCCCGCCTTCCTGCTCACTGACCTGCGGCAACTGCACGAGCCGTACCCCGAAACCGTGTTCTCGAAAGACGGCTCCTCGGCGACCGTGGCGGGCGCGAGCGTCAGCATCCGTGGCAACAACGTGGAGATCACGAAAGACGGCGATGGCGGCATCAACCTGCTGCGCGCGGCCTGTGCCGTGATCTGGAACTCGGGGCGCCCAATTTATGGCCTCAACGTTCCCGAGCGACTGTATGTGGCGCAGTAGCCTAGATACGTGACTTCTCAGCAAAACAATCCCGACGTGGCCGTACTCGGTTCTCGACTGACCGTGATCGACGAGCAACCCCTCGAGCAGCGGGCTGCCGCCTTCGTGCAACTGCACGACGAGCTGCAGGCCCGCCTTGAGGGCGCCGACCTGCCTGCCGGAGACGTCGCGTGAGCGGCAACGGTGTGAGCGGCTATCGCTCCAACGAAGAGCGGATGGTGAACATGGGCCAGTCCGCCGCCGACGATGCTCCCCTCACCGAGGACGAGCTCGCCGAGGCGGCGGAGCACGCGCTCGCGCCACCCGAACTCCTGCGTCTCGACGCCGCCCTCACCGAGCGCGGCCTCGTGCGTTCGCGCACGGTCGCGGCCAAGCTCATTGCCGGGGGACTCGTGACCGTCGACGGGCAGCCCGTCGTGAAGGCCTCCCATCGGGTGAGCGAGGCCGCCGTGCTGGCCGTGGCCGCGACCGACCACTACGTGAGTCGGGGCGCCCACAAGCTCATCGCCGCTCTGGACGCCTTTGAGATCCCCGTCGACGGGCGCACCGTGCTCGACGCCGGCGCCTCCACCGGCGGATTCAGTCAGGTCGTGCTCGAGCGTGGAGCCGCCCAGGTGATCGCCGTCGACGTAGGCCACGGCCAGCTCGCCCCCTCGCTCGCGAAGGAGCCGCGCCTCACGCTTGTGGAGGGCTTCAACCTGCGCTACTCCACGGCTGCCAAGCTCGAGGCGGAGAGCGGCATCAGCGCACGGGCCGACCTCGTGGTGGCCGACCTCTCGTTCATCTCGCTCACCACCGTGCTGCCGGCGCTGCTGGCCACCGCCGCGGAGGGCGCCGACTTCGTGCTGCTCATCAAACCCCAATTCGAAGTGGGTCGCGGCGGAATCCGCGAAGGCATCGTGCACAACGCCGGACTGCGCTCCGACGCCGTCTCTGGGGTGCTCTGGGCCGGTTGGGACCTCGGGCTGCGCACGAACGGCCTCGTGGCCTCGCCCATCGCCGGGGCCGCCGGCAACCATGAGTATCTGGTCTGGCTGAGCGCTCGAGTGGGCTCGAGCCCCACCGAATGGAGCGACCGGATCGAAGCACTCGTGGGAGCCTGATGACCCAGGTGCCACGCCACATCCTCATCGTCGCCCACACGGGGCGCGCCGACTCGCTCGAGGCGGCCGTCACCGTGGCCGGGCAGCTCATTGCGGCGGGAGCCGCCCCGGTACTCGCACCCGCCGAACGGGACGACGTGCTCGCCGCGTCACCGGATCTCGCGGGCCACCTGGAGATACTCGGCGACACCGTGCAGCCCGCCGAGCTCGAGCTCGTCATCGTGCTCGGTGGCGACGGCACCATCCTGCGTGCCGCGGAACTCGTGCGCGGATGCTCCGCCCCCCTTCTCGGTATCAATCTCGGCCACGTGGGGTTCCTCGCCGAAAGTGAACGCGACGACCTGGGAGCGGCCGTGCGCCGCGCCCTGCACCGCGACTACGTCGTGGAAGAGCGCATGACCCTCAATGTGCGGGTCAAGGTGTACGACGAGGTCGTCTATGAAACCTGGGCGCTCAACGAAGCCACGGTAGAAAAGGCCAGCCGCGAACGCATGATCGAGGTCGTGATCGAGGTCGACGGCCGCCCACTCTCCAGCTTCGGCTGCGACGGTGTGGTCATGTCGACCCCCACGGGATCCACCGCCTACGCCTTCTCGGCCGGCGGACCCATCGTGTGGCCCACCCTCGACGCCCTGATGCTTGTGCCGTTGAGTGCCCACGCGCTCTTCGCCCGACCGCTGGTCGTCGCGCCGGACAGCTCACTCGCGGTGGAGGTGCTGGCCCGCACCGGAGTCTCCGCGGTGCTGTGCGCCGACGGACGACGTACCTTCAACCTGCCGTCCGGAGCGCGCGTTATCGTGCGACGCTCCGACGTGCCCGTGCGCCTCGCCCGCTTGCACACCGGCTTGTTCACCGACCGTCTGGTCAACAAATTCAACCTGCCCGTGACGGGGTGGCGCGGCCCCGGCGGTCGTGAGTGAGGCCCCCGCATGATTGAAGAACTTGTTATCCGCGACCTCGGCGTTATTGCCGAAGCGACGCTGCCGTTGGGCCCCGGCTTCACCGCCGTCACCGGCGAAACCGGCGCGGGTAAAACCATGGTCGTCACCGCCCTCGGCCTGCTGCTTGGCGATCGAGCGGATGCCGGCACTGTGCGCCTGGGCCAGCCGCAAAGTTCCGTGGAGGGCCGCTGGGTGATCGACCCGAACGGCCTGGTAGCCGAGCGTGTGCGGGAGGCTGGGGGAGACCTTGACGGCCCCGAACTCATCCTCGGCCGAACCGTGTCGTCGGAGGGCCGGAGCCGTGCCGTCGTAGGAGGGCGCAGCGCCCCCGCTGGGGTGCTGAGCGACCTTCGCAGCGCCCTCGTGGTCGTGCACGGGCAATCCGACCAGGTTCGGCTGCGATCCGCTGTCGCCCAGCGAGACGCCCTCGACCGTTTCGCCGGCCCAGAGCTCACGGAGGTTCTCGGCCTGTACCAGCACGCTTTCCATCGTTGGCAGGCCAACCAGCTCGAACTCGACCGGCTCGCCGCCGAACGCGACCTGCGCGAGCGCGAGGCCGACGAGCTGCGCGTTGCGCTCGCTCTGATCGAAACCGTGGCCCCGCAGCCCGGCGAAGAGACCGAGCTCACCGAACGCGCCGAACGGCTCGGTAACCTCGAAGAACTTCGCCTCGGCGCCGCCCAGGCCAGGGAACTGCTCTCTGCCGAGGAGAACCCCGACGATGCGCCCGACGTGATCGCACTGCTCGAGGGCGCCCGCCGTGCCCTCGACCGCGTGGCCCTGCACGACCCGGCGCTCCCGCCGCTCACCGAAGCCATCGCCAACGCCGGCTTCGTCGTATCCGACATCGCGGCACAACTCTCCACCTACCTGGCCGGCGTCGACGTGGACGGTGCCCGAGAACTCGAGATCGTGCAGGAACGCCGCGCCGAGCTCGCCGCCCTCGCCCGAAAATACCCGGGCGGCATCGACGAGGCCATCGAGTTTCTCGACACCGGCAGCATCCGCTTGCTGGAGCTCGACGGCGACTCTGAGCGTATTGACACGCTTGGAGCGGATGCCGCAGCCGACTACGTGCTCGTCACGACGCTCGCCGAGCAGCTCACCGCGCTGCGTGAGTCTGCCGCGACGTCCCTGGGCGCTCTCGTGACCGCCGAACTCGCCGCCCTAGCAATGCCTGATGCCTCGCTCGTCGTCGAGATCGAAGGTAGGGACGACGTCACGTCTACCGGGAACGACCTCGTGAAGATTCTGCTGCAGCCGCACGCCGGAGCCGAACCGCGCCCCCTCGGGCGAGGTGCCTCGGGCGGTGAGCTGTCGCGGGTGATGCTCGCGATCGAGGTCGTCATCAACGCGACCGACCCTGTTCCCACCTTCGTGTTCGACGAGGTGGATGCCGGAGTGGGAGGCGCGGCCGCGATCGAGATCGGGCGACGCCTCGCGCGCCTCGCCGAAACCGCGCAGGTGATCGTGGTGACCCACCTCGCCCAGGTGGCAGCGTTCGCGGGCAACCACCTCAGCGTCGTGAAAGACAGCGACGGCTCGGTGACAGCATCGAGCGTGCGACAACTGATTGGCGACGATCGAGCGGCCGAGATGGCTCGGCTGCTCTCCGGTTTGCCGGACTCGAAGAGCGGACTCGAGCACGCCCGTGAGCTGATGGCCCTCGCGCAGCGCGTCGAAATCTGCTGATAGCATTGAAGCCCGTGGTGGATAATATGAACGCGGACATTTCAAACGACACGAAACCCGACAAGACTGTGAAGCAGATCTTCGTCACCGGTGGTGTCGTTTCTTCATTGGGCAAGGGCCTGACGGCGGCAAGCCTCGGCAACCTGCTCACGGCTCGCGGACTGCGCGTCGTCATGCAAAAACTCGACCCGTACCTCAATGTGGACCCGGGCACGATGAACCCCTTCCAGCACGGCGAGGTCTTCGTGACCGACGACGGCGCGGAGACCGACCTCGATATCGGGCACTACGAACGCTTCCTCGACATCAACCTCGGCCAGTCGGCGAACGTCACCACCGGCCAGATCTACTCGCAGGTGATCGCCAAGGAGCGTCGCGGCGAGTACCTCGGTGACACCGTGCAGGTGATCCCGCACATCACCGACGAGATCAAGCGCCGCATGCGCCTGCAGGCCGACGATGCGCTGCGCCCCGACGTCATCATCACCGAGATCGGCGGCACCGTCGGCGACATCGAATCGCAGCCGTTCATTGAGGCGGCCCGCCAGGTGCGCCACGAACTCGGCCGCAACAACGTGTTCTTCGTGCACGTCTCCCTGGTGCCGTTCCTCGGCGCGGCAGGCGAGCAGAAGACCAAGCCCACCCAACACTCCGTCGCCACCCTCCGGTCGATCGGCATCCAGCCCGACGCCCTCGTTCTGCGCAGCGACCGTCCGGTCTCCGAGTCGAACAAGCGCAAGATCGCGCTCATGTGCGACGTCGACGAAGCCGCGGTCGTCAACGCCATCGACGTGCCGTCCATCTACGAGATCCCCACCATGCTGCACGACCAGGGACTCGACCTGTACATCATCAAGGCCCTCGGCCTCACGGCTTCGACCGTGGACTGGTCCGGCTGGGAGAACCTGCTGCAGGCCGTGCACCACCCCAAGCACGAGGTTACGATCGGCCTGGTCGGCAAGTACATCGACCTGCCCGACGCCTACCTGTCCGTGACCGAGGCGCTGCGCGCTGGCGGTTTCGCGAATCAGGCCAAGGTGAAGGTCGTCTGGATCGGCTCAGACGACTGCGAAACCGAGGAGGGCGCATCTCGGCTGCTCGGCGAACTCGACGGTATCTGCGTGCCCGGCGGCTTCGGCATCCGGGGCATTGAGGGCAAGCTTGGCGCCCTGCGCTTCGCCCGCGAGAATGGCATACCGGTGCTCGGCCTGTGCCTCGGCCTGCAGTGCATGGTGATCGAGTACGCCCGCAACAAGGCCGACCTGCCCGACGCATCCTCGTCGGAGTTCGACCCCGAGACCGCCTTCCCGGTGATCGCCACCATGGAAGAGCAGGTTGAGATCATCGCCGGCGGCGACCTCGGAGGCACCATGCGCCTCGGCCTGTACCCTGCAGTGCTCGCCGCAGGATCGATCGTCGCCGAGCTCTATGGAGCGACCGAGGCGTCGGAACGTCACCGTCACCGCTACGAGGTCAACAACGTGTACCGCGACCAGATCGCCCTCGCCGGTCTCTCGTTCTCCGGCCTCTCGCCCGACCACAAGCTCGTGGAATACGTTGAACTTCCACGCGAGGTGCACCCGTTCTACGTGGGCACCCAAGCACACCCCGAGCTGCGTTCGCGTCCGAACAACGCGCATCCGCTGTTCCGTGGCCTCATCGCCGCCGCCCTCGACCGCCAGCAGGCCAGTCGTTTGTTCGAGGTAGAGGTGAAAGAGGCAGCGGATGTCTGACCTCTCGGCCAGCCTCCTCGCCATCCCGCACTTCAGTTCAGTGCCGGACTATTCGCGCCACGACACGGCGCGCCAGGCGGGCGCGGCTGCTGCGGCAGCCGCGCGGGCGGAAGCCCGCCAGAATGCGGCCCTGTCGGCCGTGCCCGCGTCAGACCCGACCAGGGGGGCTCAGTCGTGACCGGTGCCGAGCCGCTGAAGGACGACACCGCTCTCGTGAACGTGACGAGGTCCGAGGTCGTCTTCGCGGGCTCGGTGTGGAGCATCCGCCGGGACGAGTTCGAGTACAACGGCTCGACCATCGCGCGTGAGCTGATGGACCACACCGGCGCCGTCGTGGTGCTTGCCCTTGACGAACAAGACCGCGTACTGCTCATCAAGCAGTACCGGCACCCCGTACGCATGCGCGAGTGGGAGCTGCCTGCAGGCCTGCTCGACATCAGCGGGGAAGACGCGCTCGTGGGGGCCCAGCGCGAGCTCGCCGAAGAGGCCGATGTAGTGGCCACCGAGTGGAATGTACTCAGCGACTTCTACACGTCGCCCGGCGGCAGCAGCGAGGCGATTCGCATCTACCTCGCCCGCGGTATCTCGGCCAGCGCCGAAGTCTTCGCGCGAACGGAGGAGGAAGCCGACATCGAGATTCGCTGGGTTGTCCTTGACGAGATCGTCGACGCCGTGCTCGCACGACGGGTGCAGAACCCCTCGCTCATCGTCGGCGTGCTTGCCGCGCAGGTGTCTCGCTCCCGTGGGTGGAGCACACTGGCGCCCGCTGATTCGCCGTGGCCCGGGCATCCGCTTAACTGGACTCACACCGAATGAGCGCGCCGATCGAGGCTGCCCTGGATTCGTACCTTCGGCATGTCTCGATCGAACGCGGCCTTGCCGCGAACACGGTGGCCGCGTACCGCCGCGACCTCACGCTCTACGCCGGGTGGTTGCAGGGTGCGCCGCCGCCCGCCGAGCCGGTGGCCGGGCTGCGTCAGATCACCGCGGCACACATTTCGGCTTTTGTGCGCTACCTCTCTTGCCGGGAGGAGTCGCCGCTGACTGCGGCTTCGATCGCACGCGTGCTCTCGACCGTGCGCGGATTTCACCGCTTTCTGCTCGAGGAGGCCCTCGTCGATGTCGACGTTGCCCGCGAGACTAAGCCCCCCAAGTTGGCCATGCGGTTGCCCAAGGCAATCTCGATCGAACAGGTCGCGGCGCTGCTGGCGGCAACGGATGGCGACGACCTGCTGCAGCTGCGCGACAAGGCGCTCCTCGAGCTGCTCTACGCGACCGGTGCGCGCGTCTCGGAGGTCGTCAGTCTCAACGTCGACGACGTTCTCGCCGAGGTGCTCGACGAGGAGGTCGTGCGGCTCACCGGCAAGGGCGACAAGCAACGCATCGTTCCGGTGGGCAGCTACGCCCGGTCCGCGATCAATGCATACCTCGTGCGGGCGCGCCCGCTGCTCTCGGCGCGCGGCGCGGCCACGCCAGCGCTGTTCCTCGGGGTGCGCGGTCAGCGGGTGAGCCGGCAGAACGCCTGGCTCATCATTCGCGCGGCGGCCGAACGCGCGGGCCTTTCCGTGGCGGTCTCGCCGCACACTCTGCGGCATTCCTTTGCCACGCACCTGCTCGCCGGGGGAGCAGACGTGCGCGTGGTTCAGGAGCTGCTCGGGCACTCGTCTGTCGCCACCACGCAGATCTACACCCTCGTCACCGTTGACACTCTCCGGGACATGTACACCACCGCCCATCCCCGCGCGCGCTGAGCGGCATCCTCTTTCGTTTCGTTCCGACTCGCGTCGCGGGGCAGCTCGTGGGGCGCTCTTGCAGCGTGACCCGATACCGTTAGAGTCATGGCTTCCGAGAAACCGACCCGCGACAACCGTAAGACCTTCGCCCTCATGTGGCTGATCGGAGCTGTCGCGCTTGCCCTCTCGAGCGTTGTGCTGTTCCTCGGCGCCTTCGATCTGTACACGGTTGTCACCGCCAGTGCTGCCGCATTTGCGGGCGTGCTGTGCCTGACCCGTGCGTTCTCCAACATGCGTGCACCCGAAAAAGCCGAGAAGACCTCGGAGTAGTATTCGGCAGCGGATGGTGCGCAATCGGCACGGCGAGCAACAGCGGGACGATCCAATCGCTACACTCGACAAGGTGACAAAGGACGAAATCGAGGACATCAGTGGCGCGTAGGCAGGGTGACCGGACACCTCTACCCGGTTTTGAAGAGAATCCAGTTGGTCCCACCGGACGTGAGAAGCAGGATTTTGCCGACCCCGAGCCACTGAAGAGCCACGGTCCGGCGCGCATCATCTCCCTCTGCAACCAGAAGGGCGGCGTTGGCAAGACCACGACGACCATCAACCTGGGTGCAGCCCTCGCAAGCTACGGCCGCCGCGTTCTTGCCATCGACTTCGACCCGCAGGGCGCCTTGTCGGCCGGCCTCGGCGTACCCACACACGACGTCACCACCATCTATGACCTGCTGCTCAGCGGCAAGGTCGACCCCAGAGACGCGATCCAGCAGACATCCGTGCCGGGCCTCGACGTGATCCCGGCGAATATCGACCTTTCCGCCGCGGAGGTTCACCTCGTGAACGAGGTCGCCCGGGAGCAGATCCTCAGCCGGGTGCTGCGTAAGATCGCGCCCGACTACGACGTCATCCTCATCGACTGCCAGCCCTCCCTCGGCATCCTCACCGTGAACGCACTCACCGCGAGCCACGGCGTGCTTATCCCGCTTGAGTGCGAGTTCTTTGCTCTCCGCGGCGTCGCCCTGCTGATCGAAACCATCGACAAGGTGCGCGATCGGCTCAACCCGGCCATCGAACTCGACGGCATCCTCGCCACCATGTACGACTCACGCACGCTGCATTCCCGCGAGGTACTCGAGCGGGTCGTCGACGCTTTCGGTGACCGCGTGCTTGACACAGTCGTGGGCCGCACCGTCAAATTCCCCGACGCGAGTGTCGCCGGAATCCCCATCACCGAGTTCGCCCCAGAGCACGCGGCCGCCAAGGCTTACCTCTCGGTGGCCCGGGAACTGATCCAGCGTGGCGCAGTCGCCTAGCGCGGCCGAGAAGCCCGCATTTTCGGTCGCCCTCGGCAACTACGAGGGCCCGTTTGATCTGCTGCTCAACCTGATCTCGCGCCACGAACTCGACATCACCGAGATCTCGCTGAGCCAGGTCACCGACGAATTCATCGGGTACCTGCGGGGCCTCGACGGCCCCGACGAGCTCGACCAGGCTACCGAGTTTCTCGTCGTGGCCGCAACGCTGCTCGACCTCAAGGTGGCCGGGCTGCTGCCGCAGGGCGAACTCGTCGATGCCGAAGACGTGGCCCTGCTTGAGGCCCGTGACCTGTTGTTCGCGCGTCTCCTGCAGTACCGCGCCTTCAAAGAGGCGTCGCGTTGGTTCGGAGACCATTTGGAGACCGAGTCCGCCCGACACGTGCGGTCGGTGCGGCTCGAAGAGAAGTACCGCCAGCAGACTCCCGAGCTCGTGTGGACGCTGTCCCTGCAGGACTTCGGCGCCCTCGCTGCCTTGGCCCTCGTGCCTCGGGAGATCCCCACAGTGGGCCTGGACCACCTGCACGCGCCGCTCGTGAGCATCCGTGAACAGGCCGCCTACATCGTGGCGATGCTGAAGCCGGGGGAGCCGCTCTCCTTTCGCCAGCTCATCGTGGGCGCCAACGAGAAGGGCGTCGTGATCGCCCGCTTCCTCGCCGTGCTCGAGCTCTACCGCTATGGGGCCCTCTCGTTCGACCAGCTTGAACCGCTCGGCGAGCTCACACTGCGCTGGAGCGCCGAAACGTGGACCGAAGAGAACCTCGCCAATCTGGGAGCCGACTATGACAATTGAGACGCAGACCGACACTCGCACGGCGGATGCAGCGGTGCCCGCCGATGAGAGGCTCGCAGCCCACGAACTCACCCCTCCCGACGCCGTCGCGTTCGCCCTCGACCGGGAACTCGAGGCTATCTTCATGGTCGCCGACGAACCGCAGAGCATCGTGCACCTCGCCACGGCGGTGAGCCAGCCGATCCCGAACGTGAGCGCATCCGTTGCCCGTCTCGTGGCCGACTTCGACGGCCTCGCCGGCACGATACGCCGCGGCTTCGAACTGCGCGAGGTGGCTGGCGGCTGGCGCATATACGTGCGCGCCTCCCACGACACTCTCGTGAGTGAGTTCGTGCTCACGCAGAACCCGAGCCGCCTGTCGCAGGCCGCTCTCGAAACTCTCGCCGTGATCGCGTACAAGCAGCCCATCGGCCGCGGCGCGGTCGCGAGCATTCGTGCGGTCAACGTCGACTCCGTCGTGCGTACCCTGCTCGGTCGCGGCCTCATCACCGAGGCCTTCACCGACTCCGAAACCGGCGCCATCAATTACGCCACCACAGACTTGCTGCTGACGCAGCTCGGAATCAACTCGCTCGACGAGTTACCCCACATATCGCCGTTGCTCGACGACGGCTCCGACGGATTCGAGGATCTGCGATGACCGACAACCACTTTGAGTTCACGAACAATCCCGACGCGGGCACGAACCCCGAGGCTGCGGCCGACGGCGTGCGCCTGCAGAAGGTTCTCGCGGCCGCGGGCGTGGCGAGCCGCCGCGTCTCCGAAGACCTGATCACCTCCGGCCGCGTGCGAGTGAACGGCAAGGTCGTCACCGAGCTCGGCCGGCGTGTGCACCCCGACACCGACCAGGTGGCCGTGGACAACGTGGCCGTGCAGCTCGACACCACGCGCCGTTACATCATGCTGAACAAGCCCGTAGGCGTGGTCTCGTCCATGATGGACGAGAACGGCCGCCCCGACCTGCGCGAGTTCACCGACCAGTTCGAGGAACGCCTCTTCAACGTGGGCCGCCTGGACGCCCAGACCAGCGGGCTGCTCATCCTCACCAACGACGGAGACATGGCGCACGTGCTCGCGCACCCGTCGTTCGGCGTGATGAAGACCTACATCGCCAAGGTGGAGGGCCGCGTCTCCCCGCAGACCATCGGCCAGCTGCAGTCCGGTATCGAGCTCGAAGACGGTGCGATCAAGGCCGACAAGGCGCGTATCCTCACGAGCCCTCCCGGTGACGGCTTCAGTATGGTGGAGGTCACGCTGCACTCCGGGCGCAACCGCATCGTGCGACGGATGCTCGAGGCCGTCGGCCACCCCGTCGTGGACCTGGTGCGTCGCCAGTTCGGCCCGCTGCACCTCGGCACGCTCCGCCAGGGCGCCCTGCGCGAACTCACCCGCGAGGAGCTCGGCCAGCTGCTCACCGTCTCGCGCCAGGCACCGAGCAAGCGCCCGCAGGCCGACGCGCCCGCCGACGAGCGGGACGAGCGTCATGACGACCGCGACGACCGCGACCGGCGCTAATGGGTACTCCCACCACGGTTGAACCCGGCGCTCCGCAGGAGAGCCGCCTTGTGGGCCCCGTGCGCATCGTGGGCGTGGGCCTGCTCGGCACGAGCGTGGGCCTCGGCCTGCGCAACCGCGGCATCGAGGTGATCCTCGCCGACGCGTCACCGACCAACCTCAGCATCGCGATCGACTACGGAGCCGGCCGTGCCGCCGCCGCAAACGACGAACCGCAGCTCATCGTGGTGTGCGTTCCCCCCGACGTTACGGCGGAGATCGTCGCACGCGAGCTCGAGGCCTTCCCGCGCGCGATCGTCACCGATGTGGCGAGCGTCAAGCTCGCGCCCCTGGCCGAGCTGCGAGCCCGGGGAGCGGATACGAGTCGCTACATCGGGTCGCATCCGCTCGCCGGCCGCGAAAAGGGCGGGCCTCTCTCGGGACGCGCCGACCTGTTCATCGGCCGCCCCTGGGTCGTGGCCGCCCACGATGCGATCAGCTACCAGCAGGCCGGCGCGATCGATGACCTGATTCTGGACCTTGGCGCCATTCTCGTGGAGATGACACCCGAAGAGCACGACCGCGGGGTGGCGCTCGTCTCCCACGTGCCTCAGGTTATTTCTACGCTCATGGCTCGTCGCCTGACGGATGCCGCGAACTCGTCGCTTAACCTCGCCGGCCAGGGCCTGCGCGACGTGACCCGCGTTGCGGCGAGCGACCCGGATCTCTGGGTGCAGATTCTCGGCGCGAACGCAGCCCCGGTGCGCGAGGTACTGCTCGCCTACCGCGAAGACCTCGACCGCTTCATCGAGGCCCTCGCCGACCCCGTCGCGCCGGGGGCCCAGCGGCGGGTGGCCGAAGAGCTCGCCGGCGGTAATGCCGGCGTGGCGCGCCTGCCGGGCAAACATGGCCAGGACCGCCGGTTCTCGTCGATGATTGTGATGGTCGACGACCGTCCCGGCCAGATAGCGCAGCTGCTCAACGACATCGGCGACCTCGGTGTGAACCTTGAAGATCTCCGCCTCGAGCACTCGCCGGGCGCACAACTTGGACTTGCTGAAATTTCCGTTCTCCCCGAGGCCGTCTCCCGCCTCACCGATGAGCTGGCCGCCCGCGGCTGGCGGATTGCTGGTTAAACGAATGGCCCGTCACACCCTCCCCACCGTCGTCGCCATCGACGGACCGGCCGGCAGCGGAAAGTCGAGTGTCAGCCGCGCCGCGGCCCGCCGCCTCGGCTTCGCCTACCTCGACACAGGAGCCGCGTACCGCGCGCTTGCCTGGACCGTGCTCGACCGCCAGGTCGACACTGAGAATGCGGATGCCGTGGCGGCCGTTCTCAAGGACTTCGACTACTCGATCGGTACAGACCCCGATGAATACTTCGTGCTCGTCGGGGAGACCGACGTGACCGAGGCCATCCGCTCGCCCGAGGTATCGGCCGCGGTGAGCGCCGTCGCCCGGGTTCCCGAGGTGCGTACGCACCTCACCGAACTGTTCCAGAGCCTCGCGGCTAACGTGGATCGGCCCGGCGTTGTCGTGGAAGGACGCGACATCACCACGGTCGTCGCGCCCGATGCCGAGGTGCGCATACTGCTCACCGCATCCGAAGAGGCTAGAATGACTAGGCGCTCTGCGGAAATAACAACCCAATCGGCCGAAACCGTGGCAGATCAGCTGCGATCGAGAGATCGTGCAGACTCACAGGTCGTCGATTTTATGAGCGCCGCAGACGGTGTCACCACCGTTGACTCCACCCATCTTGACTTAGAACAGACCATCACCGCGGTCATCGACGTCATCAATACACGTACGGCTAGGGCATCGCATGACTGAGGAATACGACGACACGGGCTCCGCGCTCGATAACGAGCTGGCGGAGCGACTCGCCAACCTCGATGAGGAACTGGCCGCCAAGCGCGCGGAAGCGCTGCGCACCGGCCTGAACGACTACGATCTCGACGAGGAAGACTTCGACGTACTGTCGACGGTCACCGACAACCCCGACGAGATCCAGTATCTCCCGGCCGTTCCGGTGATCGCCATCGTGGGTCGCCCGAACGTGGGCAAGTCTGCTCTCGTGAACCGGATCCTCGGCCGCCGCGAGGCTGTCGTGGAAGACACCCCCGGTGTCACGCGCGACCGTGTGGCGTACAAGGGCGAATGGCACGAACGTAAGTTCAGCCTCGTCGACACCGGAGGCTGGGAGCCCGACGCCAAGGGTATTGATGCGTCCGTCGCCGCGCAGGCCGAGATCGCCATTGATCTCTCCGACCTCGTCATGTTCGTCGTGGACTCCAACGTGGGTCCCACCTCGACCGACGAGGCCGTTGTGCGCATGCTGCGCAAGAGCGGCAAGCCCGTCTTCCTGGTGGCCAACAAGGTGGACGACGTTCGCCAAGAGCCCGAATCGGCCAGCCTGTGGTCGCTCGGACTCGGCCAGCCGTGGCCGGTTTCCGCGCTGCACGGCCGCGGCGTTGCCGACCTGCTCGACGAGATCCTCACGGTTCTGCCCGAAATTTCTGCCGTCGCCAAGCGCGAGGTGGGCGGACCCCGCCGCGTTGCCATCCTCGGTCGCCCGAACGTCGGCAAGTCCAGCCTCCTCAACAAGGTCGTGGGCGAAGAGCGCGTGGTTGTGAACGACCTCGCCGGAACCACCCGTGACCCGGTCGACGAGCAGGTCGAGCTCGGTGGCAAGGTATGGCGTTTCGTCGACACCGCCGGCATCCGTCGTCGCGTGCACCTGCAGCAGGGCGCAGATTTCTACGCCTCGCTGCGCACGAGCGCCGCCCTCGAGAAGGCCGAGGTTGCCGTTGTTCTCCTCGATGTGACCGAGGTCATCAGCGAGCAGGACATCCGCGTGATCGACCTCGTGATCGAGTCCGGTCGCGCGCTGGTTCTTGCCTTCAACAAGTGGGACCAGATCGACGACGACCGTCGCCGGTACCTCGAGCGTGAGATCGAGCAGGACTTGGCTCACGTGTCGTGGGCCCCGCGCGTGAACATCTCGGCGCTCACCGGTCGCCACATGGAGAAGCTGGTTCCGGCCCTTGAGCTTGCGCTCGAGTCGTGGGACACCCGCATCGCCACCGGCAAGTTCAACGCCTTCCTGGCCGAGCTCGCCGCGGCGCACCCGCACCCCGTTCGAAGCGGCAAGCAGCCTCGCATCCTCTTCGGCACGCAGGCCTCGAGCCGGCCGCCGACGTTCGTGGTGTTCACCACGGGCTTCCTCGACCCGGGCTACCGTCGCTACATCCAGCGTCGCCTGCGCGAAATCTACGGCTTCGAAGGAAGCCCGATCAACCTCTCCATGCGAGTGCGCGAAAAGCGCAAGCGCTAGAGCGGCCTCGCTGGTCGAGCCTGTCGAGTCCCCCGCGTGCCTACCTACCCAGGCACGCGGGGCTTTTTCGGTTAACGGCAAAGATTACGACCTCATGGGCATTGCTGGCAGGGCTACCAAACCTCCGGTCCCTGATTTACCCTTGATCATCGGGCGCAGCGTGATCGAGCGGTTCCCCCTGAACGAGCAAGGAACCACATGGCGCCCACTTCGCCGTCCGCAAACCGCGATGCCTCCCGCCGCCATCTGTCTATTCCTCGGTTGATCATCGCCGTCGTTGTGGTGGGTGCCCTGGGCGTGGGGGGATTTATGACCGTCAGCTCGTGGGGAGCGGCGCGCGCCGCGGCATCCGTTGACCCGTGGTTTGCCGGGTACGCGGATGTGACAGCCACTCCCTCGCTCGCGTTTGAATCGCCCGCCAACACTGCTGGGCGGGACGTGGTGCTCTCGTTCATCGTGGCCGGCACCGATACGCCGTGCACGCCCAGCTGGGGCACGTTCTACTCGCTCCAGGAGGCCGCAGAGGCCCTCGACCTCGACCGCCGCGTAGCGCGGGTGAAGCAGCTCGGAGGCGAGGTGGTCGTGTCTTTCGGCGGGGCCATCAACGATGAACTCTCGACAAGCTGCACCGAGCCTAAGAAGCTCGTTTCTGCGTACACGGACGTGCTCGACTACTACGACGTGTCGACGATCGACCTCGACGTGGAGGCCGCTAACCTCACGGATGCCGCGGCAGGGGAGCGCCGGGCCGCGGCCATCGCCACGTTGCAGGCGAACCGCCGCGACGACGAGAAGCCCCTTGCGGTCTGGCTCACCCTGCCTGTGGCTCCCAGCGGGCTCACCGAAGACGGCACCACGGCCGTGGCGCAGATGCTCGAGGCGGGCGTCGACCTCGCCGGCGTGAACGTGATGACAATGGATTACGGCGATCGCGATGACAGCGAAACCATGGCAGAGACGTCTATCAGCGCCCTCACCGCCACCCACCAGCAGCTGCTGACCCTGTACCAGCGCGCAGACATGCCCCTCACCGATGCGACGGTGTGGACGAAGATGGGCGCCACGCCCATGATCGGCCAAAATGATGTGCGCGCCGAGGTGTTCACCCTGGAGGATGCCGCTGACCTGCAGGCCTTCGCCACACAGAAGAAGCTCGCCCGGCTCTCGATGTGGTCGCTCAACCGCGACCGCACGTGCAGCGCCAATTACGCCGACCTCACCCGGGTGTCAGACTCCTGCAGTGGGATCGAACAGAACGGTGCGTCGTTTGCCACTATTCTCGGCGACGGGTTGACCGGCCGCCCGCAGGCCGGAGGCCTCAAGACGACGACGCCGGAGCCCATCGCCGAGGTGGCCGTCGACGACCCGGCCACGAGCCCGTACCCGATTTGGGCCACCGAGGGCACCTATGTGAAGGACACCAAGATCGTCTGGCACGGAAACGTGTACCAGGCCAAGTACTGGACGCAGGGCGACCTGCCCGACGACCCGGTGCTGCAGAGCACCGAAACCCCGTGGACGCTGATCGGCCCCGTGCTGCCTGGTGATGCACCGTACGTGCAGCCCAGCCTGCCCGTGGGCACCTACCCCGCATGGGACGGCGCCACGGTGTACCGGGACGGTGATCGCGTGCTGCTTGGCACGGTGCCATTCGAGGCCAAATACTACTCTCAGGGCGATAGTCCAGAGGCCGCAGCCCTCAGCCCCGACTCGTCGCCGTGGCGCGCGCTCACGGCCGCGGAGATTGCCGCGGTTGAGTCCAGCACGGTGGACGGCGGCGCTGAGGGTGGCACCGCCGTGGCGACCGAGTAGGGCCTACAGCGTGAGCTGCACGACCGCCCGGTGGTCTGTGGGGTGCGACACGACATCGAAGCTGGCCTTCACGAACTGGCTGAGCGCGCCGTGATACAGATCGGCGGCGGCAGCGTCGGGGCGTGCGGACACGTCGACCGGGTACGCTTCCACAATCCGTGCGCCGTGCAGTCGGGCGTGGTCCACGGCCCCGGCGAGTAGGGCGTTCGCCACTCTGCGGCGCCGAAACCCGATGCGCACCACAAAACACGTGACGGCCCAGACGGATGCGTCGTCAGGGTCTTCCCGACTGCCCTGCGTCACCACTTTGGTGCGTCGGAGTCGGCTGTAGTTCGGCCGCGGTTCGATGGCACACCAGCCTGCCGGTTCGTCGCCGACGTAGGCGATGAGCCCGGGGGCATGGGCGTTGGCGACGACCTGCTGCCTGAGCAGTGCACTGCACTCCTCGGGCGTGCCCTGCTTCCATCCTGAGGTCGGCGGCTTGAAGTACTGGCACCAGCAGCGAGACGGGTAGCCCCGGGTGCCGAACACCGTACGCACGTCGGGCCAGGGGACATCTGCTACAGAGGTGACCGTGATCTGCTCCGTATTCTCCATGCGGGACACGGTACTCCGGCCCTGAGAATCGTGGGGGCTCGCCGTTGCGGCTGTATGTGCACACGGGAAGGTCTGAGAGGCGGTAAGCTAATCAAGTTGTCTCCCGCGGGGCTTTGATTCTGAAGCTGTTACGCAGGGGCATCGGGCTGTAGCGCAGCTTGGTAGCGCACCTGACTGGGGGTCAGGGGGTCGCAGGTTCAAATCCTGTCAGCCCGACAAAAGGGCCGTTCGCGAAACTGTTCACGAAACGGTCCGGTCGGAACAAAAAGAAATCGCTCCTGAGGATTCTCAGGAGCGATTTCTTGTTTAAGCGGTGAGTGCGTGGGGTTATGTCGGCGATTTGTCGCCCGGGACTGCGTCGCCGCTGGTTTTTCGCGTTTTGGGGCGCGTCGGATTGTTCGGAATGCGGGGAGGTTTGCCCTCTCGGGCGGTAGTCGGCGGCCTATGTGGCCGTTTAGGTTCTTCGCGGTGGTCCGCCGGTTTCGTCGGAGAATGGTGGGGCGGTGACTTTGGTCGGTGGGGTGGATCCGGGCGGGTAGGTATTTGTGTACGGATTGTGGAATTCGCGGTCGCGGCGTCGATTGGGCGCGACACGAGGTTCGCCGCCGATCAGCTTCTTGGCGTCGTCTTTGATCTTGTCGCTGATGAAGGCGGCGATTTTGCGTAGGTTGAAGTTGGTGAGCAGCATGGTGACGATGATTTGGGCGGCGCCGAAGCCGCGGACGCGGCGGCGGCTGGCTGATTCGATGTCTTCGGTGCCGCCGCTTTTCACCTGGTTGTTGAGGGATTCGATGCTGTTTCTGGCGTGGACGTGGAATCCACGCCATTCCTTGGTGCCGTATTCAAACGCTTGGGCGGTGCGGCGATTGCGTGCCGTGTCGAAGGACACGGAGTGTTGGGCGCAGATCTTGTCGGCGAAGTCCGGGAGGTCCTCACCGTCGACGGACGGCAGCACCTTCCTGGTCTTGAGCATCTCGCGAAGCGGGCAGGTGACTGTGGGGCTTGGGCCGAGGGCGGGGCAGCGCAGCACGACGCGACCCTTGCTGTCGGGCTTTTCCTTCTGGTGCAGTCGAAATGCCCGGCGCTCCTCAATTCGTGCTTCGTAGGTTTCGTCGTCGATGCTTCCGCTCACGAGATCGATGGTGGCGTTTTTTATAGGCTCAGGAGTGGCGGGGCAGTAGGTGCCGCCCTCGATGTAGAGAGCGCCGTGATCGCCGCCTTGATGGCCCATACGGTCCGTGCGGTAATCAGTGGAGGGCAGGAATCCCTCCTTATGGGCGGGGTCGTGCAGGCGTTCTACAAGGGCGTTGGCCCAGTATTGCTTGTCGGCGTCAGCGACTCCGGGGTCTAGGCCGACGGCTTTGGCCGCGCGCATGAGTGAGACGGCTTCCTCGGCGACGCGGATATTGGGCAGGCTCATCGTCGCGGCGACGGCGAGGCCAGGGAACCTCTTTTGTCCGGGGGCTTCGGAATCGACTCGTACGGCGATGTTGATTTCCCAACCCCACCGATATTCTGCTGAATCGGCTTTCCTGCCAGGGGCGGTAAGGTCTGTCTCGCCCTTGCCGACGTCTGTGCGAGGGCCGGTGCTGACGTGCCAACCCGCGTAGGCATCGACGGGCCCCGGCTTCAAGGTCTTCATATCTTCAACGGTGGCTTCGTCTGCGACACGTTTCGCGAGGTTCTTCTTGGAGTACCCCTTCACCGTCGGGGTTCCGATATAGGTCTGGTCGAAGGAAATGTCCATCTGCTTGGAGGCCCGTCGAATGTTGCGGGGCTGTTCGTTATAGGTCATCACGAGGAAGAGTTTGGTGAACTCATCAAGGCGGGCTTTGCGCTTCTCCTCCAATTCAACGTCGTGGGCACGGAGGATTGCCTGGATTTCTGTATAGGTTTTTGAGGTGCGTCGTTCCTGGGGGAACGGGTCCATGAGGTCGTTCATTCGGTGGAACGCGCGGCTGGTGTTGGCGTACCAACGGCTCTTTTCACCGACGTGGCCGACGAAGGCTTCGATGGATCTTTCCAGCCCGAGGAGTTCGCGGGAAGCGTCACTGAGGCGAAACATGAAGACGTCGCGCACGTTTGTCAGGAACAGAGCTGATCCTTCCTTCGCGAGCAGCAACAGAGCGGTCATAACCGCGCGTTCGGAGATGAGTGACGGGCGGCCACCGATGCTGAACGCGGGAGCATCTTCGTCATGCCATGCCTGTAGTCGTTCCAGAACACCGGTTCTGCGCACGCGGCCCTCCATCAGCGCCACGGTCTGGTGGTCGATGACGTCGTGGATGCGCCCACGGCCCATGATCTCTGCTTCTGTCATCCCGCCGAGGTCGGGGCTATAGCCGGTGAAGCCGTAGTCGATGTCGCCGGCGCTCATGCGGACACCTCTTCGCCGATGACGAGGCCGACGTAGTTGGCGATATCCAGTGGTCGGGCGTGAACGAGGTGCTTGTCGAGGCAGCCGGTCGTGGAGAACCCGGCCAGGGCCATGAGTATGGGGAGGGGGAGTCCGTTATCGATCTGTGCGACGATCCATGTTGCACGCAGGCGAGTGAGGGTAGCGCGGACGCGGCCGGGGTGGTCGGTGAGGAACGTTTGGATGGCACGCGGACGGTATTCCTCGAAGCGGTAGCCCCGAAAGACGTACTCCATTGGGTCGCTGCGGCCGGCGAGGCTGCGGAGCAGGGTGCGGTTCCACGGGTGGCGCACGGGAACTCGGCGGGGGTTCTTGCCGGGCACGGTGACGAAGAGGCGCCCGTCGACGATGTCGATGTCGCCGAGGCGGAGGTCGATGATTTCGTTGGCGCGGAGGCCGGCGCCGCCGGCGAGTCCGAGGAGGGCCTGGGCGTTTTGCCGTTTCAGGTCTGTCGTGAGGCTGGCGGCCCAGCTGTGCATGGACGCGACTTCGGCGATGCTGAAGGGGCGCCGACGATTGGCATGGGGCGTGGGGAAGCGTGTGATGGTGTTTTCAGCGAGGGCTTCGGCGATGGTGCCGAGTTGGCGTGCAACGCCCCAGCGGTGAGTTTCGGAGTGTTTGGGAAGGCGTTCCTGCAGGTAGCGATACACGTTGTTCTGCGTGTACACGCGCTCGACGGTGAGTGTTGTTCCGGCGGTCGCCCACACCCAGGCGTTGAAGCGGCCAGTCATCGTCATCATCCGCCGCACGGTCTCGAACGTGCGCGGCTTCATGTTGATGGCAGTGATGATCGTGAACTCGCGCACGGCATCCCACTGCTGGGCAGAGAGCTGCGGCCGGAATCGGATGATCACTTCCCAGACGTGGTCGGGAAGTTCGGGGTCCGCAGTGCGCAGGTGGGCGTACGTGCGGGAGTCGGCGCGGGAGATGTCGTTGAGTCGGTCTTTTCGGGTCATGCAGAGTGTGTGTGCGGCGGAATTTTGGAGCCTGGCTCAAAATCCGCCCAATTGCCCTATCCTCGATGATCACGGCGCACCAAAGCCCTGATCAGACCTTGTTAATATTTCTTTGAGAAATCTTTGGGCGAACCGCCGTTCCGGGCACGAAGACGGCCAGTTTGTCGAGGGCTGCCAGATTCTTGAGGCCGGAGATTCGCAGGAGTTCCCGGGGTGGTGTGCCGTCGCGGAGGTGCTCCACGAGCCATGTCGCGCGCATTCGACTGGGTCGAACGTCCAGGTCGGTGCGGGCGCGCAGGAGAAAATCCGTGACTTGCCCAGAGGTTGCGCTGATCCGGCCGGGACGAAAGAGCCAGTCGTTGGGTTTGAGGTCTCCGAGGATCCGCCGGAGGGGCCGGTCCCATTGTGGGCTGAGGGGTACGACGCGTGGCCGGCTTTCCCGGACGATCACGTGGATGTCATCGGTTGTGGTGTCGAGGTCTCGGACGCGAACTCCGAGGATCTCTCTCGCTGCCAGGCCGGCCCCGAGTCCGAGGGCGAGGAGGGCAACCGCGTCGCGGCGCCGGTGTTCGGTTCCTTGGGAGGTGGCCCAGCTGTAGAGCGTGGCAACCTCCGACGACGAATACGGTTTCGTCGGCGCTGAACGGGCGATCGGCCGGTGCTCGGTCCTATCGGCTGGGTTCAGAGTGTCGACCATGAGCCAGAGTGTCGCCCGGTGCGTGGCTCTGCTGCCCTGGGCATATTTCTTCATCGCAAGGTGGATGAATTCTTCAACCGTGCTGCGGCGAAAGATGCGCTTACGTTCCAGAGGCGTGCCTCTGCTTTGCCAGCACCAGAGGACGAAGGCGACCGTTGCCGGGTAGAGGGAGCGTTCGTCGCGGTTCGTGGCTGTAGCGGTGTCGGCGACTGCAGAGGTGATGAAGTCTCCAATCGTGTTCCAATAGGGCAGCGCGTTGATGGGGCGGTAATCGTAGGGGTGAGCTGCGGTGGTGGTCATGACCAACCGCGGATTTCCGGTACCGGGTCGATGCGGATGATCGGGGTGGATTCGCGCGTGGTAATTAAGATGCCGGGCAGGTGCAGATTGATCAGGAGCAGCAGCGGCCGGCCTCGGCGGCACTCGACGATCTCTTCGAGGATGAGGTCTTCGCCGTCGCCCCGAAGCCGGAGCGCGGACTCGTTTTCCGGGCTGGGCACGCGGCGGACCAAGCGTCGGTCGCAGTGGATCCAGTACCGAGTGTCAGATTCTGTGCTGACGACGTAGCAGCCGACGGAGTCGTCGGTGAGGGCCTCCAGCGAGGGCTGTCCCTCTGGCACGTAGCGCATCGCTTCACCTCTCGGGGTCCGGTCGCGCGTTGATATCCCGGTCGGGACCATCGTCGACGATGGGGTCGATTGCCTGGATGGTGCTGGAGAGGTGCCAGTAATGCTTGACGTATTCCGACTCATCGGCCTCCGGACTCATGAGCCAGTAGCCTCGGGCTCCGACGGTGCAGTGCACGATCTCAATCAGGGGACGCGTTTGATCGTTCAGAGTTGCCGCAGCATCCGTGCCAGGGATACGGGTGACAGTCATCGCATCCAGATCAAATCTGTGGCTGGACGCGATGGTTGTGACAATCCAGCGGCCACCCTCGGCGCCAGTCAGCGTGTCGGTCATCATTCTGGGCTCTCCGTGTGAACTGCGGGGACCGGTTGAATGCTGACGACGCGGCTGGAGCGTTGCCAGTAGTGCTCGATGGTCTCGCGGTCGGCGCCTTCGGCTTCGAGGAGCCAGTAGCCGGTCTTTCCGACCCGGCACTGCACGAGTTCCTTGAGCGGGTGGCGGGGCCCGTTTTCCCTCGAAATGATGAGAGGGTCCGGGAATCGAAACCGGAAACGGTCGACGGTCATGGCATCCAGATCGATTCGATAGATGGAATCTTCTGTCGTGATTAGCCAGCATCCGCCTTCGATACCCCACAGGTAGTCCGGTCCCGCTTCCGGGTCCTCGCCTATTGGGTCGTGAGCCGTGTCAACCATTTCGCACCCCGATTCTTAGCGGTCGGGTGTCCCTCTGTTGGACCTCTCCGGCCTGGTGAAATCCCAATGTACGAAAGTTCCTATTTTCAAACCACCGACTCAACGACAAACTTGGCGTCGTTCCGCCGTGACGGGAGATCATCGAGTGTTCGGCGGTTACGGTCCATGTTGAAGAGGCAGACCGCCCGGAGAAAGGCGGATCATGACGACGTCAGAGTCAGCTGCGGAGCCGGACCAAGCCGCTGTTCCCAACGGAAGTAGTCGGCGACGCAAACCAGCGACGTCTCCGAGCGCCGACGTCATCTCGGATGAATTGGCGTCGAGTGTGCAGGCAACCCAGGATGCCTGGGTGCGCATTGAGGTGGAGTTCGGGTTGTTGACCAGCAGCCAGGTCGCAGAAGTCCTGGGAGCCAAACCGTCAAACCGCATGCTGGCGTCGAGGAAACACGCCGCGCATCTCATCGCTGGCCTCATAAGACGGAACGCTGTTCTTTATCCCGGATTCCAATTCGACCGGGTTCACGGAACTATCCTCCCGCTGATGGCGCGACTCATCGGGTTGGCAGTGGCGAACGGCTGGACTGAACACGACCTGTTGTTGTGGCTCTGTGGGCCGACGACATCCTTTGAGGAAGAAGACCGTCCCGTCGACCACTTTCACGATCCTGATTCTGTGATTGCCGCCGCCACGAACGAGTTCGAGACCCAATGGTGACGAGGCCGACCCAAGAAAGCCCGGAAGCGCACTGACGAAGAAGTGCAGGGCCCGCATCGCATTGTTCGCCATCTCGAGATATTGGACCTCCGGTGGGCTGATCCGGGCCGAGAGACCGACGCCGCCGAGCTTGCCGGGTTCTACTCCGCCAGGTGAGGTCGATGGGCTGGCAGGTGAGACTGTCGTCGCTCGCCCTTTGTAAACGGCCGCTTGACCGACAACCGCAGGAGACGGTGGCGATTCGATTCACCGAGCCACAGAAGAAGTACCGCGAGTAAGCGAAGAAGCACATGCGCCTCTGCCGCGCATGACCTCATCGAGGCCGCCACTCGGGTGGCCACGATTGGCCACTTATGCCCGGCACGAATCCGCACGACCACCTCGCTTCCAGAGCCGAAGTTCTCTGGCTCAAAGAACCCGATCCGGATCCACGCTCTGCGCGATACGCAGCAGCCGACAAGAATCGCGCCTACCGCGACTCCCCGCAGCCAGCGAACGCCAGGCGTCCTGCCAACTGGATCTCCGCCCTTTCCGGCTATGAAGAATTCTGGCGCGAAAACGGACGGACTCCACGGGAGAACACCCGTGATCTCGCAACTCTCCCCGCCGAGGAACGCCGAAAAGGCGGCTGGGCCGGCTATCAACGTAAGTTCGAGGAGAAGCTCTGCCGGTACCAGATCATCCGCCTCGACCTCTCGCCGGCCTTTGAATGGGATCCGCAGGAACACATCTGGCAGAAGAACTTCGCTGCGTACCGTCATCACCTGGAGCTGACGGGGACCCCGCCCTACCTCAACGGCGCAGACCCGGCCGAGTTCGCGCTGGCCCGATGGTTCAACCGCCAACTCCGGCAACTCCAAATAGGCGCGCAGCCCAAGGGCAGAGCCGACCAAATCGCCATACTTCTGGCACTTCGGAGCACAACGGGTGGATCCAACCACCCATGCTGAGAATGGGATCCACCAGAACCCCGACTCATCGACATCAGTCACCGCGGACGCTGCCAGCAGGAGAGCTCAACATAGTCTGATGACATGTGTCAGCTGGCTCTGAACCGATCCAAACCGAATTGTTCCGCGCTGGGTGATCACCGAGGGCGGAACAAGTCGGTGAGTGCCCTGTGACCGGGGAGACGCCGCGGGACACGCTGTCCGCGGCAAGTCGCATCGGATTCCTCGGCGACACCCACGGCGACATGCACCACATTCTGACCGTGGCACGCACTATGGCGGCCCGTGGCATCGAATACCTCGTGGTCTTGGGTGATTTCGGGTTTGTGTGGCCGGGGCACAACTGGAGCATCGACATCGACAAGCTCAGCAGGCGGCTGAAGACGACTGGCCAGACGCTCGCCTTCGTTGACGGCAATCACGAGGCCTTCGACCTCCTCTACAAGTTCCCGGTCACCGATGACGGGCTGCGCTGGCTTCGACCGAACATCGTGCACATCCCGCGCGGATCCAGAACCGCACTTGCCAGCGGCGCCACCCTCGCAGCTCTCGGCGGAGCAAACTCGGTGGATATCGGCCATCGAGTCCCCGGACGTTCCGTCTGGGCAGAAGAATCAATCACCGAGGCGGACCTGACGGTGCTCGGGCACGAAGAGGCCGACGTGCTCATCGGACACGATGCACCTTTGCACCTCCCGACTCTGGACGCGTGGCTGGCAGCAACGGACCACGGGTGGCCACCAGACGGCCTCAAGTACTCCGCTGAAGGACGGGCCATGTTTCATCGAGGGTTCCTGCAAGTGCGGCCCCGGCTCTACCTCGGTGGCCACTACCACCGGCACATCGATGAATCGGTCACCTACACGACCGGCGAAACGGAATTCCAGACACGCGTCGTGATCCTGGACGAAGGCGGCTCAGCCTCCGGGACCAGCCAAGGCATCCTCGACGTGCAGACCCTCGAATTGGAATTCATAACGCGGGACGGTGTCCAAGTCGGATCCGCGTAGACGAACACACACCTGGGCAAACCTCCTGCGCGAAAGTACCTCCACGTGATTTCGATGCCACTGGCAAATCCAGTCCTAGCGATTTCTCCTAGGAGCGTGTGTCAGTAACGCCTATTCGACCTTGGTGTGAGGAATTGCCGTTCAGGACCGTCTGTGCGGTCGGGGGTTTCTTGTCCGGTGGTTGAGTCGTTCGGGTTGGCGTTGTTCGTGTGCCGACTGAAAATAGGGCCAGTGCTGCGTTGACGGCGCAGGCCGGGGCCGTTGCCGCCCGCCGGGGCAGTCCCGCCTTGATGTTTAGGTGGCCGTTCGGGCTGTTAGGGCGCTTGGCGCGGCCAGCAGCGCTTTAGTTTGCATGGTGTGTAGCTTCATCAGGTTGTGGCAGGCCGCGATCAGGTCCCATTCGTGGGCGGCTTGCTCCAACCCGCGCAGCAACACGAATTTGCCTTGCCGAGTGTGGATCTGACCGAACACGGGCTCCACGATCGCTTTGCGCCGCGCATAAACGGCGCGGCCTTTCTTCGTCTTGAGCTTCCGCGCCATGCGTTCCCGCAGCGTCGCATTGGCCGGGATCCGGCCCCGAGGAACTTCAGGAACACGCTCGCCGTGCTTGACCCGGCCGGTCGCGATGAAAAACTCGGTCCGGCCGTCGCTGCCATCTTCAACAGTCTTCGCGTAGTCCAGATTTGTTGCGGAACAATACCCGGCATCCGCCAGGACCTGCCGGGGCAGGACGCCGGTCGTGGCGTGGAGTTTCTCGACCAGCGGCACGACCTGTTCAACATCCACGCCAATATTCGTCAGCGTCGTCGCGACGATGATCTGATGGTCGGCATCAACGATGGCCTGTGCGTTGTAGGCGTAGTGGAACGATCCGTCGGCGGTCTTCATGATCCGTGAATCCGGGTCGGTGAAGTTGCGTTGAGCCTTCGGAGCAACAACGGCGTTCTTCGCCGCGTCGTCACCCTTCTGCGCCACAGTATCGTCATCGTCGCCCTTGTCCCTGGCCTTCTTCTCCGCGTCTTTCCGCGCCCGCGCCGCTGCAGCTGCCTCCAAGCCAGCGCGCGCTTCGGCCAGTTTCACCAAGCGTGACTCCCGCCGGGCAAGCTCCGGCGGCAACTCATCACCGCGTTTGTCCTTTCCGAAACGAGCGTCCTCCGCGTCATCGATCGCGTCCGCCTCCGCCAGCAGCGCAGAGACTTCGTCGGCGAGGACTTTCTGCTTCTCCGTCAGGCGGGCGTAACTCATCGCCTTGCGCCGAGAGGCATTCGCGCGCACTTTCGTGCCGTCCAACGCGACCTGCCCGAGCGAGACCATTCCGGCCGCACGGCACAGTTCCAACGCCTGCAAGAACACGTTCCCCAGACTGGAGAGGTGGCGTTTTCGGAACCGGGCGATGGAACGAAAATCAGGTGCCTGCTGCGCCGCCAACCAGCGAAACGCGACCACGTCCACGCACACCCGCTCCAACTCCCGTGACGAGCGAACTCCGACACAATACCCGTAAAGGAGCACCCGGACCATCAACCGTGGGTCATAGGGCGGCTGCCCCTTCGACTTCGCGTAAGAGGCGTAGAACTTCTTCAGATCCAGCTGAGTTTCAACGATATCCGCGATGAACCGAGACAGGTGATTCTGCGGCAACCACTCATCCAACGACGGCGGCACCAACATCACCGCCGCCGGCTCAAATGCCCGGAACCGTTTGTTCACACCGGCCCCCGCCTCAACACCGTCATCCACGACCACGTCAACGTGCTCAAGTTCCGTCGCGGGGAAGAGGCCATCAGAATCGCTCATACGCAATTTTCCCAGACCAACACCCCAAGCCCGGGAAATCGACCGGCGTTTTAAACTTTGGTGTTACTGACCCACGCTCCTAGAGAATACGGTAGCTCGTGACCTCCATACGTTCGGAGCGTTCCTTGGGGACGCTGATGGCCATTGCCCGAACCAGAGTGGGTGCGGACAAGAAAACGGGAGCGACAACCCCACGCGGGATCCGCGCCCTGGCCGAGATCGCTGACGAGAGCTCGGTGACCGTGACAAGTGAGTCGCGTCTAGAAATGTTTGACGAAGAAAGGCCCGAGCTCTCGGATGACGTTTAGGAGCAACTGGATGTGCTCGGTCGGGCCGCCGGTCTAAAAACGGCGCTCCTGTCCCATGAATGTAGCTTGGGCACTCGGTCTAGTGCACTGGCGGCTCTGATAAGTAGGGCACGCGTGCTTTGAAGCCGTGCTCGCTTCGGCCCATATTCGAACCCGCTGGTCAGATCATGCGCCGGGATACGGCCTCAAACCACTTCGTCACGGCGATGAACCCTCTTCCGGCGCAAGTCCGACGCGGTCTGACACGGTGGTTGTCCCTTCGAGAGCGTCACGGCCTACGTTGAGAGCTCTACCAGAACCGACGAGATGTGCAACCTTTTGCCCTCCACACTGCTCAGGAGTGTCCCGTATGCCGTCGCTGCTGGCTTTCGAATGCGTACAGGCGCGGTTCGCTGTGCCTTTGCGGCCGCAACCTCCGGCCCGACAACAAGCCAGCGTCGCACGATGCCAATAGAGTCAAAGGTGGGCCGCTGCCCGCGACGCCAATTTCAGGGGACGCACGACCAATGCAAATGTCACAGCAGAACAATGCCAACTTCATCTGGTCGATCGCAGACCTCCTTCGCGGCCCGTACAAGCCGCACCAATACGGTGCCATTGTGCTGCCCTTCACCATCCTGCGCCGACTCGACGCCGTGCTCGAGCCGACCAAGCAGGCCGTGCTCGACGAGGCAACGAAGCGCGGCGACGCAGCCTCCGCGAGCGTGTTCCTAGCAAAGGCATCCGGCACCGGCTTCTACAACACGTCCGCCTTCACCTTGCAGGCGTTGATGGGTGACCCCGCCAGCATCAAGGCGAACATGGTCGATTACATTCACGGATTCTCCGAGAACGTGCGCGACATCTTCGACCGTTTCGAATTTGAGAAGCAGGTTGAAAAGCTCGATGCCGAGAACCTTCTTTACTTGGTGACCAAAGGGTTCGCGGCCGTCGATCTGCACCCGAACAAGGTCAGCAACATCGAGATGGGCCTCATGTTCGAGGAACTCATCCGCAAGTTCGCTGAGACTTCCAACGAAACCGCAGGCGAGCATTTCACCCCGCGCGAGGTCATCAGGCTCATGGTGAGCCTGCTCTTCATCGCCGATGATGAGGCTCTCAACCAGAAGGGCGTCGTGCGCTCGATCTATGACCCCACCGCTGGTACTGGCGGCATGCTCTCGGTCGCCGACGAATACCTGCTGGAACACAACCCAGATGCGCGGCTCGTCATGTACGGGCAGGAGATAAATGGCGAGTCCTACGCCGTCTGCAAGGCCGACCTCGTGATCAAGGGCCAGGACATCAATCACATCGTGCACGGCGATACCCTCACTGACGACGGCCTCACCGGGGAGACCTTCGACTACTGCCTCTCCAACCCGCCCTTTGGCGTCGACTGGAGCAAGCAGAAGCCCACCGTGCTCAAGGAGCATGAGCAGCAGGGATTCAATGGGCGCTTCGGCCCCGGCCTGCCCCGCGTCTCCGACGGCTCACTGCTCTTCCTGCTTCACCTAGTCAAGAAGCTGCGCCCGAAGGTAAAAGGCGGTGGTCGCGCAGGTATTGTTCTCAACGGCTCGCCAATGTTTACCGGAGGGGCAGGTTCGGGGGAGTCTGAGATTCGCCGCTACCTGCTCGAGAATGACTTGCTCGAGGCGATCGTCGCGCTGCCGACCGACATGTTCTATAACACCGGCATCGCCACATACGTGTGGATCATCGACAACGACAAGCGCCTCGAGCGCCGCGGCACCGTTCAGCTCATCGACGGTACCGGCTTCTCACGCAAGATGCGCAAGTCCCTCGGCTCCAAGCGCAAGGAACTCGGCGCCGACGACATCGCCCGAATCGTACAGCTCTATGGCGATGCCGATCAAACGGATGTCTCCAAAACGTTCAAAAATGAAGACTTCGGCTACCGCACCATCACGGTGGAGCGACCGCTGCGCCTGAACTGGGCTCTCACGTTTGAGAGGCTGAATTCCGCCGTTGAGCAGAAGACCATCGCCAAGCTGGGCATCGACTGGTACAGCTTTGCGTCAACGACCGTCGCGAACGACTACGTGCCGACCAGCGACATCAAACTATTCACCAAAGAGGTCGTGCAGCGTCTAGACAAGGCTGGCATCACTCTCACGGCGGCACAGCTAAAGACATTCATCGCCGGACTCTCGGATCGCGATGAGAACGCCCCCGTCGTCACTGATGCTAGGGGCAGGCCCCTGCCTGATAGCGACGCCCGTGACACCGAGAACGTGCCGCTCAGCGAGGACATACCAGAGTACGTTGCCCGCGAGGTGTTGCCGCATGCTCCGGATGCCTGGATCGATGAATCCAAGACCAAGGTCGGCTACGAGATCCCCTTTACTCGCCACTTCTACCAGTACGTGCCGCCGCGCCCGCTTGAAGAAATCGACGCCGACCTCAACAAGCTCGTCCGCGAAATCACGGAGCTGCTGAGCGAGGTCAAGGCGTGACGGTCTCGAAATACCCGAAGTACAAGGATTCGGGGACTACCTGGCTGGGCGCCGTGCCACACACATGGGCGGTCGAGCGGCTCAAGCGCGGCTTTGAACTCAAGAAACGCCCTGTTCTTTCAACCGACGGCAACGTGACTGCCTTCAGGGACGGACAAGTCACGCTTCGAGTGCACCGACGCATCGGAATTTGTCAAGGTGGATGAGGCCAGTGGGAGTTTAGGCGGCTAGTTCGAGCCCTTCATTCTCGATAGGTTTGGGGGCTGGTTTATTGATCCATGCCGTCTTGGGAATGGACAGGATCTGCGGCGCCTTGTTGGTGCTGAATCGCTCTGGGAAGCGTGCGCGTGCCGCGTCCAGCGTCGCTGCCCGTTCGATGGCCTTCGCCTCGGCGAGGCCGTAATGAACGTCTGCTGGCGTGTTGAGGCCGATCCCGGAGTGGCGATGCTCGTGGTTGTAGCCGTCGACGAACGAGGCCATGAACGTCTTCGCGTCGGCAAGGGAGCCGAAGCGTTCGGGGAACGTCGGAGCGAACTTCAGGGTCTTGAACCAGGCCTCGCTGTAGGGATTATCGTTACTCACCCGAGGCCTCGAGTGCGATTTGGTGACCTCCAAGTCAGACAACAGCGCCGCGACGGTCTTGGATGTCATCGACGTGCCGCGGTCGGCGTGAACGACCTGAGGGACGCCGTGAATGCCGAAGATCTCCTTCATCATCTCCACCGCCAGCTCGCCGGATTCCGACGCGTGAACATAGGCGCCGACGATGTAGCGGGAGTAAATATCGATCATCACGTAAGCATCGAAGTACTTGCCCTTGATCGGGCCGGCGAGTTTCGTAATATCCCAGCTGAGTACCTGGCCGGGTCCCGTCGCCGTCAGTTCCGGGATCGCCCGGGCAGGATGGCGCGCCTGGCGGCGGCGGTCCTTGACCTGCTGATTCTCGTTCAACACCCGATACATCGTTGATATGGAGCACAAGTACGTGTCCGCGTCGAGCAGTTGGGCGTAGATCTGGATCGGTGGCAGGTCAACGAACGGCTGTGAATTGACGACGTCAAGGATCTCGCGGCGGCCGGTGTCGCCGATCTTGTTCGCCGGAATCAGCGCCGGCCGGGCCACGGGAATGCGTCGTTTCCTTGTGGCTGTCGCTCGAGGGATCCCGACCAGGTCGGCCGCGACGCGAGTCGAGATCCCTCGACTGGCCAGTTCGCGGTACGCGGTCATTACGGCAACGCGCACGGTGTTTCGTCCCGCGAGCTCTTCGAAAGACTTTCGAGTAGCTCGTGCATTTTTGACATGATCTCCAACGCCACCCCCGTCGTTTCCAACCGCTGCTCGGTCTTGCTCAACTGGCGGCGCAGCCGGGCGATTTCAGCCTGCTCCGGAGTTAACCGGCCAATCTTCTCGCCGGGCTTCTTCCCCGCGAGGACGCCCGCGTCGCGCAGTTTTCGCCATTCCGTGATCTGCGAGGAGTAGAGCCCTTCGGTGCGCAGATAAGTGCCGCCCTCGTTGTTCTTGATGGCCGTGTCATACGCGGCGAGGTAGGCAAGCTTCTGCGCTGGGGTGAATGACCTTCTCGAGGTCGGGCCACCAGCTCGGGGTCCGGGACTACTCATATGACTATCGTCGCGCACTGCGCTCAAAGACGGACTGGACATGGTGATGATTCCTGATTCTCGCCCTACGTCAAACGGCGGACTTGCTCTGAGGTACTGGCCTCACCCAACCCTGACACGTAGGGAGCCCGTACCGTCGCACGAAGCCTACGCTCGCTTCTCAAGCAGTGACGGTAGTGAGACTTGGAAGACTTTGTACCAGGCGACTGGGCCAAACTTGAACTGCCTCTTGCCAGCGATCTGCGCATCGGAGAACATCAACAAGTCTGTGTCGGGATAGCAGATTTATGGAGGCCGGAAGTAGACATCTAATGCACACAGAGCGCCGCTGGATCGCCACATGTTTAATTGTGGGTTTCGCTGGCTGCATTCCGGTTTTTATTGCTGGGATTTTCGGAAGCTTTCAGATCTTCGGGTCTGCGGTTGCATCCGTTGTCGCTCTTGTTCTAATTCCCGCCCTGGTTACAGCTCCGCGCCTTGCTTTGATCCAAGGAGATCCAGAGCAAGGCGCGGATGCCCCAATAAGCGGCTCGTTTCCGTCGTCGGTGCTGTGCGCAGCCCTCATCGCGGGATGGGGCCTCGTGTTAGATGTAGTAGTTCCCGCGCAGTATTGGGTTGACGGAGTTGGCCTTCTGGTCGGGGGATCAGTGCTCGTTTTTTCTACATACGTAGTAAAGTGAATATTGGCTTCCGAGGGAGCCGGGGGTGGTGCCTGTGAAGGCCGCTGTACCAAACCATGAATCGTGTCGTTCAGAGCCACAGTTGGTGTTGTTGAGAGCCACCTGAAAAGCTCCTTCCATCACGTGAGGGCCACGTGGTGGAAGGAGTACCGGTAATGGTACGGAAGATCAAGGCGAAACTCGTCTTGCAGTTACGCAACCAAGGCTTGTCGGGCAGAGCGATCGCGTCGGCGCAGGGCATCGCCCGCAATAGCGTCCAGACCGTGCTCGAGACGGCGGACAGGCTCGGCCTCGGCTGGGACGACGTCGAGGAGATGCCGGAGGCCGAGGTCTATACGGTGTTGTTTCCCGGCCGTGGAGTGCACGAGTCCGTGTTCGCGCAGCCGGATTGGGGGCGGGTGCACACCGAACTAGCCCGGGTCGGGGTGACGTTGAAGCTGCTGCACCAAGAGTACGTCGACACATCGGGTCAGGCGCAGGCGGTGATGAGCTATGACCGGTTCTGTCGGCTCTATGGCGACTTCGCTGCCGTCTCGGGCGCGACGTCGCGCGTGGGTCACAAGGCCGGCCGCAGCATCGAGGTTGACTGGTCTGGGCCCACGATGCAGCTGCTGGACCCGACGACGGGCGAGATCTCAAAGGTGTATTTGTTCGTCGCGTGCCTGCCGTTCAGCCGATACGCCTTCGTGGAGGCCACGTTGGATATGCGGCAGGAGTCGTGGCTGCGCGCCCACGTGGCGATGTTTTCCTTCTTCGGCGGCAGCGTCCCGCGCCTGGTCCCCGACAACCTGAAGACTGGGGTGATCTCTCACCCTCGAGAGGGAGAGGTCGTTCTCAACGACGCCTACCGTGAGATGGCTGCGCACTACTCTGCCGCGGTGCTGCCGGGCCGCGTCCGGGCACCTAAGGACAAGGCGAGCGTTGAGAACACAGTTTCGCATGTCGCGACCTGGGTCATCGCTAGCCTCAGGCAGGAGCAGTTCACATCCCTGCCCGAGCTGCGGGTCCGGATCTACGAGCAAATCGATGCTTACAACCGCCAGCCGTTCCAGAAACGGGACGGGTCCCGGTTGAGTGTCTTCACCGCCGAGGAGAAGCCGTTGATGCAACCGTTACCGGCGGCCCCGTTCGAGATCAGCACGTGGACCTACAAGCGCAAAGTGAACAAGAACGCTCACGTGGTCTGGGCGAGGAACTTCTACTCCGTTCCGTTCCGCCACATCGGCGCTCAGGTCGACCTTCGCGTCACGGACACGATGCTGGAGGTCTATCGCAACGACGAACGCTTGACCAGTCACCTGCTGCTGCCAGCAAGCACGACGAACCAGCATCAGACAAACGACGCGGACCTGCCCGAGGGCCGCAGCTTTCAGGCCTGGGATCGGACCCGGATCGACGAGTGGGCGGCCCGGATGGGACCTGCCACGGTCACAGTGATCGGGAAGATCTTTGAAGCTGCGTCGATCGAGGAGGCCGGTTACGACCCGGCGTTGGCAGTGTTGCGGCTGTCACGCCGGTTCTCGCCGACTCGGGTCGAGGCCGCCTGCGCACTGGCCTTGCGAGGTCCGATCCGCTCGCCGAGGTATGCGCACCTTCGGCCGATCCTCGACACCGGACAAGACAAAACTGGCCACGTCCCTGACAAGCCGGAACCCGATGACGGTGGCTACGTCCGCGGCAGCGCCTACTACGCCGGAGGCACCCGATGAGTCCGCTGGACACAGAGACCAAGCGCAAGCTGCGGGAGATGAATGCTGGCGAGTTGCTCGCGGCGATCGACACCCAAGACGAGACGCTGAGCATCAGTTTGTCGTTTGAAGAGCGGGTCCGGTTGGTCGTCGATGACGCCTACTCCGCCTTCACGCACTCGAAGGTCGCCGGGCTGATCCGGCGGGCGGGGTTGCGTTATCCCAACGCGGATCTCCGCCGCATCGACCTGCTCGACGAGCGGGGCTTGAACCGGCAGCTGCTGGCCCAGCTCGGGACGTGTTCGTTCGTTGCCCGGCAGCAGAACGTTGTGTTTCAGGGGTTCACCGGATCGGGGAAGTCGTATTTGGGCTGCGCGATCGCCAAACGCGCTTGCGAGCATCGCATCCGCGCTCATTACGTCCGCATGCCCGACCTCGAGGAAGCCTGGGTGGCCGCCCAAGACACCACCGGCGGCAGCGGGAAGTTCTTGCGCAAATATGCTTCCTTCACCCTGCTCGTCATTGATGAATGGTTGCTTGACCGCCCGACGGAATCGATGCGCGGCATGCTGCTTGAGCTGATGGAACGTCGCTATGGCGAGAGCTCGACGGTGTTCTGCACCCAGTATCAGCAGAAGGACTGGCACCAGCGACTCGGCTCCGGGGTTCACGCCGACGCGATCATGGACCGCATCATCCACAACACTGTCTGGGTCGAGACCGGCACCTACAACATGAGAGAGCAAGCGGCCCTCACCAGCGCCTAACGAACCGGCGAAGAGAGCCAGTGGCTCCCAGCCGGACCACCACTGGCTCTCTTCCGCACGAACGGTGGCTCTGAACCGCACGATCGGGTGGCTCTCAAGGCATCAAATACTCAGTAAAGCAAGGCTTCACCAAGCCAGGGTCAGCAATCGCGACAATTTTTCTGTTCGTCGTGACAAGCTGCTTATACGTGGGCAGTCTTGCTATAACCAGTCTCTCTGATGGTTGAAGCGGTCGCTTCCCGTTTGAACTCAGCGCCGTAGCGGTTTTTTCGACTGCAACACGAAGGAATCCCCATGACAGTCTCATTTGAAAGCGTGACAACTGCGCGGTGTTCACCTGAGGAAATGTTTGATCGAGCGCGCGACATTGCCGAGCACATTTCTTCTCAAGTTGCTTCAGGCGAGAGAGCGGTCGCTGGTGTAGTTGAGGGTCGCATCGGTCTCGGCGAGAGCGTTACCTGGCGGGCAAGACATTTTGGGCTCGCGTTTTCTCTCACCAGCAAGGTAACGTCTTTCAGCCCGGGTCGTTACTTTGTAGATGAACAGACCCAAGGTCCATTTAGGAAATTCCGTCATGAACATTGGTTTGAGCCGGACGGGGAGGGTGTCATTATGATTGATCGAGTCACTTTCTCAGCACCCTTCGGAGTCTTCGGACGTATGGCTGAACGTCTAGTTTTGGCAAAGTACCTGCGCCGCCTAATCGAGGAGCGTGGGAGGTTTTTGTCAGGGCTTTGCTGATCAATTCCGGCTTTCTGGCGGCTGTCCCGTCAGACGCAATTCCATACAAACGCCGAGCGCATGCATTGCGGAATGGTACATTTTCTCGTTCCAGCGAAGTCAGTTGCCAGTGAAGGTCGGATTCGGCTCATGGTCACGTCCCGCTGTGTGATTCGTCGCCGCCGCGCCAAGCAATTGTGGGATGCCTACCGTTTACCTACCTATATCAATCGGGAATGACCAAGAACGTCCGGATATGATCGGGGGGTAGTGAACTGTTCGGTTTGCTGCAAAGACATGGGAACCCTTGAGGTTCCGAGACATTCGGTGACGACCACAACTGCTCTGGTTTGGCAGGGGGCCGCAGGTTCGAATCCTGTCAGCCCGACGGAAGTGAAAAAGCCCTGGTGAGAGATCGTTTCTCACCGGGGCTTGTCTGTGCCCAAAAAGGCGTGTGGGTTCTATGGTGGGAAAACCAACCGGCACCAACCTGGGCCAACCAAGATGTCGGCAATGCGCAGCGAGAAGATCATTTGTCCCGCAAACGTCTGGGGGAGTGGGCGCTGTTTGGTGCCCGGTGTGACTTCGGGAGTGGAATCCCTCGCCTGGACCGAGAAGTAGCCGCCCGCGGGACGGACTTGGGGCTGCACTCGGTGATCGCGTACCTGGGCCGGAGACCGGCCGACATACCGTCTCTTATCGGGCGCCCAATCAGCCGGGGTCGGCTCCTCGCCTCTGTTGATGCCAACTGAAAATGGGGGCATTTCTGCCAGGTGTTTTTGGCCCTGACTTCAGTTGGCGTTAACAGGCCCAATAAGTATCCAAGCCGCCAACAAAACGGCGGCATGAAACCCGGGACGGTTCAATATGCGAGGAAAACTATACCGGTGGAATGTTCATCTGATCGGCCATTAATCGTTGACCGCTGCGCTAAAACTCTCTAGTGTGAAGCGCAAGGGCACTCGCGAGTCGTGCAGTTTCCCCACCATTTGCGCAATCGGGGGACAGCGAAATGACTAGCGATACGGGAGTTCGGGGAGGGAATGGCGCTTTTGTGCGCCGATCAGGTGGTGCTTGACAGCGCCACACGGACCCACGACATCGCCTATCTATATACGAAATCGAAGACGACAACACAGGGGTGGTTCAGAGATGAGCAAAATAGGCAGGGTAATCATGGGGATTTCAGTCAGCGCAACTCTCGTGCTGGCAGGAACTCTCACGAGCACGGCTGTAGTCGCCGCAGAGCCCGCACCGATCAGTGCTGCACCAGCTGCGGTGATCATGAAGAAAGATGCTCACGCACCGCTAGATGGAGAAACCCTCTTCCGAGCTGTCGTGTTTGGTCAGGGAGCTGCCGCAGAGCGGTTCTCTGATCTGACGAAACCGGTTGAGAAGACCGAAGAGATCAACAGCGAGATAAACCGGGTCGTGGCCGCAATCGACACCGCTGACCCTGCCTACTTCGATAACTTTGCTGATTTGGCGCAGAGCGGTAATGTTCTCAAGGTTGAGGAGGCCTTCCGGATTACAGGCCCCGTTCTGAATAGTGCACTCACCACGCTTGGATATGGCACAGAAGCAAACAAAGACATTGTTTCGCCGCAGTGCATCCAGGTCATCCTCTTCGCTGTCGCCGTTCTGGTTTACGCCGCGGCAGGAATCCTCCAGGTCGCGGCCGTGGCTGTGTCCGTCTGGTACGAACCTAGCGATTCCAGCAGCCGTCTGAGCGCACCTTTGTCGAAAGATAAGTGGATCGCGGCCGCCACAAAAGCTCTCAAGTAACGGACATGAATTCTCGACAGGATTACGCTCCTGCCGAGGAGGTTCGCGCGACGCCGGCGGTGTCCCTGAGCGGCGCTGCCGGCGCACCGCGGTCTCTTGGCATCTTCGCTCTTGCGATCGCAGTGACGTGGGCGGCGTTAGGCGCCTTTGCCTTTCATACCAATCAGCCTGAGAACGTCCTTACTGCCGAGTGGCAGGTTGACGTCAAGGCGACAGTGCAGGCTGTACTACCGGAGCAGTGGGGGTTCTTTACCAGATCGCCTCGTGAGGACGTCTTGGTTCCGTACCGCTTCCATGAACAAGGCGGGTGGACTTCGGCTGCACTTTACCCCCATAGTCAAGTGCAATATATTTTCGGGTGGAACAGAATTTCCCGCGCTCAAGGCGTCGAGGTGGGCCTCATCTACACGGTAATCCCCGAAACGAATTGGATCGCGTGTGAGACGGGGGCGGGCCCAGTGGATTGCTTGGACTCGACCGGCGATAGCTCAAACGTCTGGCAGCCGGTGGAAAATACCTCGCCGTCCCCGACGTTGTGCGGGCAAGGTTCATTGGCAAGATCACGAATCGCTCCGTGGGCGTATTCGAATATCGGACAATCTCAGACGACATATTCGATCGCGTTGGTTGACGTCCTATGCTGATCCGTCTGTCCGAGTGGACGCTGCGGATGATCACGCGCCCGGCCTGGACGCAGAATGTCGGTATTGCACGGACATTCCTGGCTCTTTGTGGTTTGGGAACGCTCGTTTTTTCAAGCGTTGACACACTGATTCGCCCTGCTTCTGGCGTCCCAGAACTTGTGTGCGCAGGTCCGTCGGCTTGGGGCCTGTGGTGTCTCGTTCCGCCCGACACTCATCAGCTGGCACAGATTCTCGCGATCACGATTCTCATCGTCGCGGCATCCGGATGGCGTCCCCGCTTCACGGCTATACCGATGTGGTGGGTGTTGTTCAGCAACCAGTCGTCATTCACCATTGTTGACGGCGGGGATCAGATTGCGGCCGTTCTTGCGCTTCTGTTCATCCCACTTTCTCTCACCGATACGCGCGTCTGGCACTGGACGGCGCCTGACGTAGACGACTCCCTCCGGCGACCCCACGCAGCGGTGATTGCACACACGACTCTCCTGATCCTCAAAATTCAAGTCGCTTTCGTCTATATAAACGCTTGCCTTTCCAAACTCGGGGTTGATGAATGGCTAGACGGGACGGCTGTCTACTACTGGCTCCGCGATCCCATGTTCGGCCCCTCCGGCCCCCTACGGGACCTTACCGATGCGTTGATGGTTCACCCGATCCCGGTCGCGACCGCGAGTTGGGGGACCCTGTTTCTCGAATTCTTTTTGGGGATAGCAATTTTCCTCCCCAGAAGGTTCAAACTACAGATCCTGCCAGTGGGTATCTTCTTTCATCTCGGAATCGCAGTCACAATGGGGCTGTGGAGCTTCGGTTTCGCGATGTGGGCGGCACTTCTCATCGCCTTGTGGCCAGACGGCGCAGCGGTAGCGCAAACCGTAGCCCTTTGGAGGCGAAGAGGAACGCGGCCACGGAGACCGACAGAATTACTACAGACACGCTAGGTATTGATGGATTGTTATAGTATTCTTGCACCATGTTAGTTCGGGTTGACCAGATGTCGCAGCAACCGCTGTCCAAGCAAATAGCAGCGCAACTTCGTGCCGGAGTAACCAGCGGCGACATCGTGGCCGGTGAAAGACTGCCCCCCGCGAGAGAATTTGCGGCGGCTTTGGGTGTAAATATGCACACTGTGGTGCGAGCCTACGCAGCACTCCGTGACGACGGGTTACTGGAGATGCGACAGGGCCGCGGCGCGCGAATAACGGCCACCGCCGGGCAATCAACCGTTCGACTCGCTGAACTTGCTCGAGAGATCGTGGACGTAGCGGACACCGCGGGAATTTCACGAACAGAACTGCTCCGCATTATCGAAAGGATCTGACCATGCCGGTACAGGGTACGAAAAATCAGGGACCGGGCAACCTACCAGCAGGCCTCCTCTCCCTCATCCCCTTCCTCGTTGTTCTCATGTCGTGGCTCATCTGGCGCCAACAACTTCCCGACCAACTCACGACGCAGTGGTCTGGCAGCGAGCCCACCACTGAGCAGCCAACCGTCGTCGTCGTCATCGTGTGCCTCGGTGTGACGCTCGTGGCGGGTCTGATCGCGCTGATATCTGGATTCGCGCCGGTGAACGAATCGGATTCGGCCCGTCCGTTTCTCATCGGTGGCATGATTTCTGGCATCGTAACGGGGGCATGGTTCGTGCTCGCTTCTCTGGGACTTGCGGGCGAGAGCGCGATTGGACGTCCGGTGGGCTGGGGGCTTCTTGCTTTGCTCGCTGCCGGTTTTGGGTTCCTGCCGTTCTTCGTCGCCCACAAGGCGATCACAGACGAAACCGACGACACATACGAGATAAATGCGGCCTCGGTGGGTGCCACTGAGGCGATCGCCTGGAGCGGTCGCACCGTCGCACCCACGTTCATTGTCATTGCAATAGGTGCCATCGGTGGCGCCGCAGCCCTCGCGGGCATTTCGGGTGCCGGAGGATGGGATGGTGCAGCACTGTCGAGCGTTGTAGTCCTGGGCGTACTGGCTGTCTTCTCCGTGATCTTCGCAGCGGTCCGGGTGAGTGTTGACCGGCGCGGAATCCGAGTTGTATCCCTCACCACTGGAATCCCACTCAAGACGATTACTCCAAACCGAGTCGCGCAGGTGCACGTAACTAACGTCAATCCGTTATCGTGGGGAGGCTGGGGCTACCGGCTAATGCCCGGAAAGTCCGCGATCATCATTCGAGGCGGAGAGGGCATATCCGTCACGCTCACGAACGACAAAGAGTTTGTCGTGACGGTAACCGATGCGGACACAGGCGCGGAAGTCCTCGCCGGACTGGTGGGCGCAGGACGGTCGTGACGAGGCCGGAGTGCATTCAGCCCCACCAACCCAGTGACAGATCACAATCGAGCTAGTTCGATAGTTTCCACGTCGCCGGCGGAATATTCACTGGCACGGCGGGTCCGGTTTCTTTAGTGTCGGCGAGGTGTCCGCGGGTGCGGTCGCAGAATCGAAATGGTCCTGCTTGGGGATCGAAGAGGATTGCTGCGTGCCGGTCCCAATGGTTGGTCCACCAGGAGGATAGGTCACGTCCCGCCGGGTGGTGTGATTCGTCCCCACCGCGCAAATCAATGTCGGAATGCCCACCATTTACTTACCTGAATCAACCGTGATCGTCCAAGGACGTCCGGCTATGATCAAAGGTAGTGAACCGCCCGGTTTGCTGCAAAGACGTGGGAATCCTTGAGGTTCCGAGACATTCGGTGACGACCACAACTGCTCCGGTTTGGCAGGGGGTCGCAGGTTCAAATCCTGTCAGCCCGACAAAAAGTCCCGGTAAATCGATAGATTTGCCGGGACTTTTCGGTTGAATTTGACTGTCCCCACCTTTTTGCCCATCTTTTTGACGCGTGTACTTCAGACTCATGTTCTGTTTCGACGAGGACTCCGCGGCCTGAAAGTTAGCACGTATCTCTGATCGAGCTTTTGTTTTAGCTGGTCAGAGCAATTTCTGCAGTTGCGTTCAAACGGATTCGTCGTCATCCGTGGATCTGAATTGAGTCGCCGTGTCGCAGGTTCAAATCCCGTCGGGTCCGAGAAGAAGTCCTGGTGAATAGCAAGATTTGCCGAGGACGTTCGGTTCGATTTGACTGGCCGCGTCCTGTAGGCCATCTTTTGACGTGATTCCGGACGCGCGCGCTTTGGTTTGTCCGCGTTGGTTCTCGCTTTCATTGGTCAGTGCGGAATCCCATTGGTGTGTGCAGGTACGGACGGACCCGGTGGCCTGCCGCCGTGTTGATTGTTGCCTGTCTACAGTCACCTCTTGGGCACGATTGCGAGGAGCCAGTGCGAGCTGACCTCCGGGGGATCACCGCGAGACGTGAACAGGAGCATCCACTCAACGGGACGTGACCAGAGTCAGGCTACGGATTTGGACGAAGCAGTGGGCCGTGCCCGGGGGCGACGGAGCCCTGCAGAATGAGAGCGGATGCTCCGATCGCGGCTGAATCGCGGGGGTTTGTCGAGAGTTCCACTGATATCTGGTGTGCGCGCCGCGAAAAAGCCGATTTGCTAAGGCGGTCGCGCATAGCGCGTGCATAGATAGAGCCCGCAAACGCCATAGCTGGCCCCGTGAGTACTATGTGATCGAGGTCGAGCAGATTGCTGAGGGTCACGGCGGCCGAGGCGACTTGCGCCGCCGAGGTTTCGACTAACGCGCGGGCCGGCTTGAAATCGACCACAGCAGCCCGGCATAGAAGGTCGAAATCGCGCATGATCGAGGTTGCTTCAAAAGTGAGCCCGAGCTCGGCGAACTCCGGGTGAGATCTTTTGGCCGTCTCTAATACGGCACTCGGTGAGGCGTACCGCTCGAGGCATCCATCGTTACCGCAAAAGCAAGGCTCCCCGTCTCGCTCGATCGAAATATGGCCGATCTCCCCGGAGTTTGATCCGGCTCCGCGATACAGCGCGCCGTCAATGACGATTCCCGCACCGATTCCCGAACCCATGTAGATGCTGGCGAAGGTGGTGCTACGGGAGACGCGCCGACTCCAGAATTCTCCGACTGCTGCGGCCGCGGCGTCGTTGTCGACGATTACCGGTACATCGATCTTCGCTTGGAGGACTCCGAGCAAGCCAAACTCGACCCAGCTCGGAAGCATCGGCGGCCCCAACACGAAGCCTTGACGCAAGTTGATCGGTCCCGGAGCGACGACCGCGACTCCTGCGATCGTCTGCGTATCGAGACCTAGACCACGCACAAACCGGTGATAGGCACGAATCATGCGCTGCGTGACGTCCTCGGGTTCGTCGAGCCCCGCCCCGTCGATCTGCTCGCGTCCAGTGACTCCGCCTGTGACGTCGGTAGCGACGAGTGTGATCGACTCGAAGCCAAGCTGGATTCCGATTGCGTACAGCGCGCGAGGGTTGATCTCTAGCAGCACGCGGGGCTTGCCGCCGGTCGACGCTTTCAGCCCGGTCTCGCGCACAATGCCATCCGAAACCAGCTTGCGCACAATCTGGGAAATGGCTGGCTGGGTCAGTCCGGTTGCCGTGGTGAGTTCGACGCGACTAATGGGACCGGATGACCGGATCAGGTCGACGACGACGGCACGGCTGCCGGGAGTTGTTGGTGTTGACTCACGCCGGGCCATGTTGTCCTTTCGCGAAACCTCGCTCGTAGCCTAACGCGGCGGCGATGGCGAGTATCGTTGGCACGTCGCGGTTCTACCGTACGGCCTCAGGGAGTCACAGGTGCGACTCACGAGCAGCACAGCGAGGAGAGCACGCATGGCTGAAAGCCGCTTACGTACCGCGAACATGGTCGGCATGACCTTTGTTCGTGCCACCGAGATCATGGGCGCAGAGCCCTACTTTCATGATTTCGCAGCCGGACTCGAGTCCGTACTTAGACCTCACGGTTATTCCGTTATCACTCTCGTCCTGCCCACGATCGAGGAGGAGATCGCGACCTTCCGGCGCTGGAAGGCGCAGGGTGACGTGGGGGCGATCGTGCTCGTAGACCTCGCGATCGACGACGCCCGCCTGCCCGTTCTGCGCGAACTCGAACTGCCCGTCGTGGTCGTGGGTAACCCCGCGACCGCCGACGAATTTCCGGCCGTGTGGACCAACGACGACGCTGCCATGCGCGACGCCGTCGCGTTTCTGCTGGCCCGCGGGCACCGCTCGCTCGCACACGTCACCGGCCCACACCGCATGGCCCACACCCGCACGCGCATGACCGCCTTCGCCGCCGAGTGCGCGACGGCGGGCGTCAGCGCAGCGTCGATCGCCGGCGACTACTCGCTGGGTTCCGGCGCGCGCGCCACCGCGCAGCTGCTGAACCGCACGGACCGCCCCACGGCGATCATCTTCGACAATGACCTCATGGCCCTCGGCGGGCTTGAGGCAGCAGATGCCGCCGGCGTCGCCGTTCCCGCCGAACTGGCCCTGCTGGCCTGGGACGACTCCGCCCAGTGCCAGCTGTCCACGCCGCCCCTGTCGGCCGTCAGCCACGACGTTCCGGCGATCGGGGCGCTCACGGGGGACACCTTGCTCGCGGTCTTCGCCGGATCCGCGCTCGAAGCGGTCGAGGCACCACCCGTGTCGATCGTGTCACGCGGCACCACCGCAAATCATAAATTATTTATCTAAGTTCTTGACTTCGCGTCGTCGGCACACCAGTGTGGAGGTAGCAGCAGCCGCGGATGCGGCGTCAGTACCTGCCTGAAGGTCGGCAAAGGAGCCACGCCTCGTGAAAGACTCCCTTCCCCCGTCTACCCGCCCCGACCGAGCGAAACGCGTGACGGGAGCGGTCGTCACGACGGCTCTCGCGGCATCCGTTCTTGTGGGCGGCGCCATTCCCACGGCCGCCCTCGCGGCACCGCAGGACTGGACCAGCCTCAACAGTGCCTTCGTCGAACGCGACGGCACCACCCTCACGCTCGACGGCGTGGACTTTCGCATGAGCGGCGCGAACGCCTACTGGCTGGGTCTCGACGAAAACGTGGGTGGCATCGACTACCCCACCTACTTCCGTATCAAAGATGCCCTCGACACCGCCTCGCAGATGGGTGTCACTGCGGTGCGGTCCCACATGATGACCTCGACCGGCCAGAACGACGCCAATCCGCTCGCGATCATGCCCAGCCTCGGCAGCTACAACGACGACGCCTTTGCGACGATCGACTTCGCCATCGCCTACGCGGGCAGCCTGGGCATCCGCCTGCTGCTGCCGCTGACCGACGAGTGGGAGTACTACCACGGCGGTCACCGCGACTTCACGGCGCCGCTCGGCCTCGAATCCGCCGATTTCTACACCGACCCTGCGGCGATCGCCGCTTTCGACGAATACATCGGTGTGATTCTCGATCGCACCAACGCGATCACCGGTGTGCGCTACGTGGACGACCCCACCATTCTGGCCTGGGAACTCGGCAACGAGCTCGAAGGTATGACCGTGGACTGGATCGGCGCCCGCGTTGACCTGATCAAGTCGCTCGCTCCCGCCCAGCTGGTGGCGGCCGGCGGACGGTTCGGGGTGAGCGAGGCCGCACTTCACGCCCCCGACCTCGATATCGTTGACGCGCACTATTACCCGCCGACGGTCGATCGGGTGGCGTCCGACGCCGCCAGCGTGGTCGCCGCAGGCAAGGTGTACGTCGCCGGCGAATACGGTTCACCCGCCGCCACGACCGCGCTACTCTACCCGCTCGCGGCCAACCCCGACGTCACCGGGATGTTCTTCTGGTCGCTGTTCCCGAACAACGACCGCGGCGGCTTTGTGCCGCACGACGACGGCTTCACGGTGCACTATCCCGGCGAAACCGCGCAGTCCCAGGCCGAGGTCGACGCGATCGTCGGCTACGGCGCAGCCCTTTCCGGCGCGGCACCCGCGACCGACCTCGAGCCGGCCCTGGTGACCGCGATCGACCGCGAGAACGGTATCAACCGCGTCGCCTGGCGCGGCACCGCTGGCGCGACTGGCTACACGGTGCAGAGCTCCACCGACGGAACCACCTGGACCGACATCACCGCACCGGTCTCCGCCGCTGCGTCACCGATCACCGACTATACCTCGGCGCCGGGCACGAGCTACCGCGTGCTCGCCCTCGGCGGGCTTGCCGGTTCAGTCTCTGAGCCTGTTACCGCAAGCGGTCAGACCAGCGTGCTCGTCGACCCCTTGCAGAGCTTCCTGCTCACGAGCGATCGCGCATACGTGACCCTCGCGGCTATGCCGATGGGGGCGATCGCCACGGGCACGGCCGGCTCGCCCGCCCAGCTCACCTGGCCGGTCAGCGACCTCACGAGCGCTGAGTTTCTCGTCTCTGACGCCATCGGCATGACGGTGTCGAGCAGCGCAGACGGGAACACCTGGGTCGTCGTCGCCACGAGCATCACCACCCGCAACGGCCACAGCGTGCTGCGCGCCGACGACCTCGTCGGCGAGCACCTGCGCCTTGACTGGGCGAACGGTGCCACGGTCACCCGCGCCACGATCGCCAGTGCACCGGCTGGCGACACTGCGGTCGCCTTGCCCGGCGGCTTTGCCCTCGATACGCCGGCCGACGGCACCACCGGCGTACGCTCCACGCCCACATTCACCTGGGCCGTCGCCGACCAGGCCGCGTTCTACCGGTTCACGCTGTCGCTGAACGCCGACCTCTCCGAGCCGCTGCAGACCCAGACCGGCATCACGGCGACCGAGTTCGCCCCTGGACGCACGCTCGCCCCGGGCACCGCGCACTACTGGAGCGTCGAGGCAGTGAACGGTGCCGGGGCCACCGGGTCGACACCGCCCCTCGCGACGTTCACCACCGCCGACCTGCCCAGCGAACCGCTCGTGGTCGACGACTTCGAGGGCTACCCCACCGATCAGGCGCTGACGGATGCCTACCTCCCCAACAGCGGCGGCGGCGCGGTCACATCGACCCTGGTAGCAAACCCTGGCACCGGCAGCGCCGCGGCCAGCTTCGACTACGACCTCGCCGGCGAGGGCTACGCGGGAATCGTGCGCACCCTTGAGACCCCCCAGGACTGGTGGGGCTACTCCGGGCTCAGCTTCTGGGTTGACGCCGACACCGGCCATACCCTCTCGGTGCAGTTCGCCGCCAGCGGCTCGTTCTGGGAGACCGACGTGGTGCTCACCACCGATGGCTGGCAGCAGGTCGAGGTCGACTTCACCGACTTCGCCACGCCACCCTGGGCCGGGCAGGCGACCCTGAACCTATCGTCGGTCACCGAACACGCCTTCTACCTCGGCGGTTCCGGCTCCGGAACCCTCCTGATCGATGACTTGAGCACCGTTTTAGCGGATGTCCCGACCGCCGTCGATCCGACCCCGACGCCGGTCATCACCCCGGCCCTGCCCGACGCCGGTGACCCGGCCGTCTCCGCCGATGGCGGCACTGCGTCCACCGCGGGAACGGGGACGGCTGGCGGGCTCGCCCTAACCGGCACCACCGGTGTCAGGCCGCTCACACTCGCCGCGATTGTGCTGCTGGTGCTCGGCGCGGCACTGCGAACCAGACGGAGAACCGTCTGACGGCCCGGCCCTTCCACACCGCCCCGCCCTTCCACACACCGCACCTCCCGCAGCAGCACTCGTCCGCAGGGCGAGCCCGCGTCACCGTCGACCAAGGAGTTCCCATGAAACCCAGAACGTCCCGCAAACTGTCCACCGTCATTGCCCTCGCGGCGGCGTCCACCCTCGTGTTCACCGGCTGCTCGAGCGCCTCCGGAGGCAACGACACCGGTGAACCGTCCGGTGAGATCACGGTGCTTACCAACCGTACCGACATCGTCGACACTGTGTTCCAGGACTATGTCGCACAGTTCCAGGAGACCTACCCCGACGTCACTGTGACGTTCGAGGCGATCACCGACTACGAGGGGGACACCCGCATCCGCTTGAACAGCAGCGACTACGGGGACGTGCTGCTGATCCCTAGCTCCAACCTCGGCAAGGACCAGTTCTCCCAGTTCTTTGAGCCGCTCGGCACCTCCGACGAGATGACCGAGAAGTATCGCTTCATCAACGAGGGCAGCTACGAGGGCAATGTCTACGGCCTGTCGACCTTCGGATCCGCCATGGGCTACGTCTTCAACCGTGACGTCTGGGCTGAGGCCGGCATCACTACGCCGCCGGAGACCGAAGCCGAGTACCTCGACGCGCTCGAGGCGGTCAAGGCGACCGGATCCACCCCCACCTACACGAACTACCAGGACGGCTGGCCGCTCGCCTCCCTCGTAGGCAACATGGGCAGCATCACCGGCCCGGCCGCCCGCATCGACATGGCGCAGACCGACTCGCCGTGGACCGCCGGCACCGACATCTACGCCATCGACAGCCTGCTGTATGACACCGTCGCCGCTGGACTAAGCGAAGCCGACCCGGTCACCACCAACTGGGAAGAGTCCAAGAACCTCCTCGCCAGCGGTGAAGTCGGCTCGATGATCCTCGGCTCCTGGGCTATCGCGCAGATGCAGGACGCCGCGGAGCAGGCGGGCAAGCCGCGCGACACCATCGGCTTCTGGCCGATGCCGTGGCAGACCGACGGAGCATTTACCTCGGTTACCGCCTCCGACAAGTTGCTCGCCGTGAGCGCCAACTCCGACAACAAGAACGCCGCACAGGCCTGGGTGACCTGGTTCATCGACGAGTCCGGATTCGCCGCCAGCCAGGGCGCCATCAGCCCGGTGATCAGCGACCCGACCCCCGACACCCTCGCCGACTTCGCCGACCTCGGCGTGCAATACCTCGAGCTGGACGCCGACCCGGCCGGAGACGAGAGCCTGCTGCAGGACATCGCCAACGAGAGCGAGATCACCGTGCTCGGCGAGGCGTACCGCCAGCAGCTCATCGACGTGGCCCGCGGCGCGCAGACCGGAAGCAAAGAGGCCTTCTTCGCCGACCTCAATGAACGCTGGGCCGAGGCCCGCGCCACGATCGGCTAACCGCAGCCTCAGCCGCAGCCGGGGAGCGGATGCCGTCGGCAACCGTTCCCCAACCGGGTCGCTGCCCGCCCCGTTCGCGAACTGCCCGAACCGCCCCTGTTCTGCCGGCCTGCCCTACCCCGCCCCCGAGAAAGTCGAGTGCCATGTCCACCGCCACCCCATCCCGTACGGCGGCCCGCACACCGGGCACACGCCCGCCGACCAACCCCCGGGCGCCGCGCAAACGGGCCGGAATTTTCGGCGGCCGTATGACACCGTGGCTGTTCCTGATCGTGCCGCTGGCCTTTCTCATCGTGCTGACCTACGTACCCGTGGCCAACATGTTCTGGTACAGCGTGACCTCCTGGGACGGCCTGGACGAGGAGAAGGAATTCGTGGGGCTGGCCAACTACATCGAAATCTTCACCCGGCCCGAACTGTTCCAGGTGTTCTTCGTGAGCCTGTACTACCTCGCCGGGGCGATCGCCCAGCTCGTAATCGCATTGTTCTTCGCCACCCTGCTCAGCTTCAAGACCCGGTTTCGCAACCTCTTCAAGGGCATCATTTTCTTCCCGTACCTCATCAATGGGGTCGCCATCGGGCTGATGTTTTTGTATTTCTTCCGCCCCGACGGCACCCTCGACGCGCTGCTCGCGGCGCTCGGCGTGACGGACACCCCGCAGTGGCTCGGCGATTCCTCGGTCGTGAACTCCTCCCTCGCGGCGACCTCGGTCTGGCGTTACATGGGGCTGAACTTCGTGCTGTTCCTCGGCGCGATCCAGTCCGTGCCGGTGGAGCAATACGAAGCGGCCGACCTCGACGGCGCCAACTCGTGGCACAAGTTTCGGTTCATCATCGTGCCGAGCATCCGTCGCATTCTCGGACTGTCGTTCATTCTCGCGATCGCCGGGGCACTGTCGGCGTTCGAGATGCCGTACATCATGACCGGCGGTGCCAACGGCTCGGAGACCTTCGTGATTCAAACCGTCGACACCGCGTTCCGCTTCGCGAAGGTCGGCCTCGCGTCGGCGATGGCCGTGGTGCTGCTCGTGATCGTGCTCGTGATCACCGCCGTGCAGCGGGCGTTCTTCCCCGACGAAAAGAAGGGCCTCTCATGAGCCTGACCCGCACGCGGCCCGGCGCGGCTGCCTCTGCCGATGCCGCGACCCTCACGCCGCGACGAGGCTTCCACACTCACCGCAGCCCGGTCAGCAGGCTCGGCACGGCGCTGAAATACCTGGCGCTGGTGTTCGCGAGCCTGTGCGCGATCGTGCCGATTCTGAGCATCGTCATGCTCGCCTTCAAAACCAATCAGGAGTACCGCAACACCGGCCCGCTCGACCCGCCCGGCAACTGGTTCAACTTCGACAACTTCGTGACGGCCTTCACGGAGGGCGGCATGATCACTGGGTTTCTCAACACCGGCATCATTCTGGTCGTCTCAGTGACCGGCACGATTCTGATCGGCACGATGACCGCGTATGCGCTGGACCGGTTTCGGTTTCGCGGCCGCGTGCTGGTGCTTGGACTGTTCCTGCTCGCCACTCTTGTGCCCGCCGTGACGACACAGGTCGCCACGTTCCAGGTGATCAGCTTCCTAGACCTGTTCAACACCCGCGGCGCCGCGATCCTGCTCTTCATGGGCACCGACATCATCGCGATCTACATCTTCTTGCAGTTCATGCAGTCGATCCCGGTCTCGCTCGACGAAGCCGCCATGCTCGACGGGGCCAGCCGCTGGACCATCTACTGGCGCATCATTCTGCCGCTGCTCAAACCCGCCATCGCGACAGTGATCATCATCAAGGGCATCGCCGTCTACAACGAGTTCTACATTCCCTTTCTCTATATGCCCTCCCGGGACCTCGGCGTCATCTCGACCTCATTGTTTCGGTTCACGGGACCGTTCGGCGCGCAGTGGGAAGTCATCGCCGCCGGCACCCTGCTCGTGATCATCCCGACCCTCATCGCCTTTCTTTTTCTGCAGCGATTCATCTACAACGGCCTCACCTCTGGAGCTACCAAATGACCCCTCACACACCCCACGGCATCCGTACCCTGCACGACGGGTGGACCCTGCGCGCCGGGGCCGGCCCGGTGCCGGCCGACATCGCCCAGGCCGTCGTGGCCGCGACCGTTCCGGGCTCGGTGCACACCGACCTGCTGGCCGCCGGGCTGATTCCCGACCCGTACCTCGACGAGAACGAGCGGCGGGTCAGCTGGGTCGGGCAGGCGGACTGGGAGTACTCGACTCGGTTCGAGTGGGCGCCCGACGGGGAAGACCGACACGACCTGGTCTTCGAGGGCCTCGACACGGTCGCTACGGTGAGCCTGAACGGGCGGGTGATCGCCAGCACCCGCAACCAGCACCGCCGCTACCGCGTGGCCGTCGACGAACACCTGCGCGCAGGAACGAACGAGCTCACGGTGCACTTCGCGTCGCCGGTGAAATACGCCGACGCGCAAAGCCTCGAGCTGGGCTACCGGCCGCACGTCAACTCCCACCCGTACAACGCGATCCGCAAATCTGCCTGCAACTTCGGTTGGGACTGGGGCCTCGACGTGGCGACCAGCGGCATCTGGAAGCCCGTCTCGCTGCACTCCTGGTCGGGCGCCCGGCTTGAGAGCGTGCGGCCCACCGCCACGGTCGACGGCGTGGTCAACGGCAGCGCGGGCATGGTCACCGTCGAGGTGCAGATCGAGCGGGCGGATGCCGACGGCGGCCCAGTCACGATCGCGGGCTCGATCGGCGCTCCGGGCTTCGGGCCGGTCGCCGACCTCGGACAAGCCGTAGCGGGCACCGGCGCGACCGGCGCCGGGCCGGGTTCCGCCGGAGCAACGGGCTCGGTCGCCGTCGCCGCAGGGCAGACGACGGCGACCCTCAGCATCCCGGTCGCCGAGGTGGCCCTGTGGTGGCCGCGCGGGTTCGGTGAGCAGCCGCTCTACCCACTTGAGGTCACCGTGGCCACGTCGCAGGTCACCGACCTCTGGGCCAGCCGGCTCGGGTTTCGCACCGTCGCCGTCGAGCTTGAACCGGACGTCGACGGCACCAGTTTTCGCTTCGTCGTCAACGGGCAGCCGATCTGGGCGCGCGGTGCCAACTGGATTCCCGACGACGCCTTTCTGCACCGCGTAGACCGACCCCGCTACGCCCGCCGCCTCGACCAGGCCGAGTTCGCCAACATCAACCTGCTGCGAGTCTGGGGCGGCGGTGTCTTCGAGTCCGACGACTTCTTCGACCTGTGTGACGAGCGCGGAATTCTCACCTGGCAGGACTTTCTCTTCGCGTGCGCCGGGTACTCCGAGGAGGAGCCGCTGCGCGGGGAAGTCGAGGCCGAGGTGCGCGACAACGTGGAACGGTTGATGCCGCATGCGAGCCTCGTGCTGTGGAACGGCAACAACGAGAACATCTGGGGCTACCAGGAATGGGGCTGGGAGAAACGCCTGCAGGGCAAAACCTGGGGGCTGGGGTACTACCTCGACCTGCTGCCGCGGCTCGTTACCGAGCTGGACCCGTCGCGCGCCTACACGCCGGGCAGCCCCTGGTCGGGAGACCCCGACATATTCGCCAACGCTGTCGAGCACGGTTCGGTGCACCTGTGGGAGCACTGGAACCGGGAGGACTACCCCGGCTACCGCGACGTGAACCCCCGGTTCGTCGCCGAATTCGGCTGGCAGGGTCCGGCGAGCTGGTCCACGATCACGCGCGCCATTTCCGATGACCCGCTCACCCCAGAATCCCCGGGCATGCTGCTGCACCAGAAGGCCAGCGACGGCAACGACAAACTCACCGACGGCCTCGTGGCGCACCTGCCGTTGCCCGACCACACCGAGGACTGGCACTGGGCGATGTCGCTCACCCAGGCCACCGCGATCGCGGTCGGCATCTCGTACTGGCGGTCTCTGGCGCCGAAGAACATGGGCACCGTGGTGTGGCAGCTCAATGACTGCTGGCCGGTCACGTCGTGGGCGGCCGTGGACGGCGATGGCACCGCGAAACCGTTGCTGTATGCGCTCAAGCACGTCTACGCCGATCAACTGCTCACCATCCAGCCGCACGACGGAGTGCTCGTCGCCGCGGTGATCAACGACTCCGCCGTGGCGTGGACCGAGACGCTCGTGCTGACACGGCACGGTTTCGACGGCTCCGAGCGGGCATCCGTGTCAATCGAGGTCGACGTTCCGGCGCGCTCCACCCGGGTCGTGCCGATTCCGGCGGCAGTAGCCACACCCACGAACGAGGCCGGCGAACTGCTCGCGGCCACGCTCGGCACCGAGCGGGCGCACTGGTTCTTCGCCGAGTACCGCGACTCCGAGCTCGCGGCGGCCGAGCTGAGCAGCCACGTCACCGACACGCCGACCGGCTGCGCCGTCACGGTGACCGCGCACACACTGGTGCGCGACCTCACCCTGCTGGTCGACAAAGTGGATGCCTCGGCGGTCGTCTCCGACATGCTCGTGACCCTGCTTCCCGGCGAAACGGTGACGTTCGAGGTGACATCGGCCCGGCCGTTGGACGCGGCGGAGCTGACGTCACTGCGGGTGCTGCGCACGGCGAACCAGCTCGTGGCGGACTGGGCGCGCTGACCATGGCGCCGCAGGCATCCGTTCTGGCCGTCGACCTCGGTGGTACCAAGGTGGCGGCTGCCCTGGTCGGCCCGCACGGTGACCTGCTCGGCGAGGTGTATCGGGCGCCGACCGGGCCAGCGGCGTCGCGGGCGGAGCTGATCTCGGCCCTCGACGGCGTCGTGCGGCGCGCGCTCGCCGGCGGGGGGATGGCGGTGACGGCGGTCGGCATCGGATCGGCCGGTCCGGTGACCCTGGCCGCGGGCACGATCAGCCCGAAGAACCTGCCGCGCTTGGCCGGGTTCGCGGTGCGGGAGCATGTGGAGCGCCTGGTGCCGGGGGCGCGGGTGACACTGCGCCTCGACGGCACCTGCATTGCGCTCGCAGAACACTGGATGGGCGCGACCCGCGGCTACGCCAACTCGATGAGCATGGTCGTGTCGACCGGCGTCGGCGGTGGCCTGATTCTGCACGATGCGCTGATCGCCGGCGGTACCGGCAACGCCGGGCACGTCGGGCAGATGCAGATCAGGTCGCGGAAGCTGGGCTCAGCGCGCGGCGCTTCGACGCTCGAGGCCATCGCCTCGGGCCCGAGCGCCGTCGCCTGGGCGCGTCGACGCGGCTGGGCGGGCAGCACGGGGGAGGACCTCGCTGTCGACTGCCGCGCAGGCAACCGCGTGGCCCAGGATGCCGTGCGCCGCTCCGCGACCGCGGTCGGCGAAGCGATTGCCAGCGTCTCGATGCTGCTAGACCTCGAGATCGTCGCGATCGGCGGCGGTTTTGTGCTCGTTGCCGACGACTACCTCGACCTTGTGCGTGCGGCGATCGCCGATAGCATCCTCTTCGACTATGCGCAGGTCACGGTGGTGCCGTCGGCGCTGAACGGGCGCGGGCCACTGATCGGCGCCGGCGGGCTGGTGCATCGCGGCGATCTTCTCGACGCCACACGTGCCAGGCCCCGCGAGGAGGGGCTCGACGTCGGCAGACGCATGCCGCGCCCAGCGTTGCTCAGCCCCGTCTGACTGTTCGGGTGGCGGCATCCGCGTCACCGCCCCGGCTCAGGACTGAGCTTTCATGACTGCCCACACTGCAGGACCGATAGAAGGAGTAGGACCAACAATGACGTTGAAACTTCGAGGCACGCGCACGCTCATCGGGGTGGTGGCGGTGGTGGGATTACTGGCCGCGGGCAGCTCGAACCCTCCCGAGGCCGAGGCGTTCGCGCCGGCGAACGAGGGCTCGGTGGTTAACTACCTGCATTCGATCACCGGGTCTAAGGTCGTGAGCGGTCAGCACAATAAGGAACCGGCGGCCCAACCGGGGCATTACACGCAGCGGGTGCATGACATCACCGGCGTGTACCCGGGGCTCTGGGGCGGGGATTTTCTGTTCGGTGCGAACGATGTGGCCAACCGCCAGAGTGTCGTGAATCAGGCCCGAACCGAGTGGCAGAACGGGTCGTTGGTCGTGCTGAGCTGGCATGTCTGCCCGCCGACCGGGGCGTCGTCGTGCACGTGGGAGCAGATCAACGGCGACCTCACCGATTGGCAGTGGTCGCAACTCATCACCAATGGCACGGCCCTGAACACGGCCTGGAAGTCCCGGCTCGACGAGATTGTGCCGTCGTTGCAGCAGCTTGAGGACGCTGGGGTTCCGGCGATCTTCCGGCCGCTGCACGAAATGAATGAGACCTGGCCGTGGTGGGGTGGGCGTTCCGGAACGGATGGTTCGTTGCGTCTGTACCAGATCACCCACGACTATCTCGTGCAGGCCAAGGGGCTGACTAATCTGGCCTGGGCGTGGAACGTGCAGGACAACCCCAACGGTAATCTGGCGGGCTACTATCCGGGGGCGAGGTACACCGATGTGGTGACCCTCGACGCCTGGTACAAGGACTTTCCGAGCCAGGGGGAGTACGCCGCGCTGCAGAACATTGCCGCCGGCAAACCGATCGCGCTTGGTGAGATTGGGCGGATGCCGTCCGAGTGGCAGTTGGCGAGTCAGCCCAACTGGAGCTACTTTATGCACTGGTCGGAGCAGCTCGAGTCCAATAACTCGCATCAGGCGATCAAAGACATTTACTACAACCCACGTGTGCTTCACCAAGGGGACCTGACGATTCCATAATCAGCGATCGCACGCCGCGGGTCACGTCGCGTCGTAGGGCGGCCTCCAACCCCATGACGATCCTCTGAAGCAATCATGTATTCTCCGCTCATCGGCGCGATCACAATGGTCGTATGTCCAAGTCACGTCCCCCTGAGTGGTGTAATTCCCGGGGTTTGATCGTTGGATTATCAACGTAACGAACCACCGTGTGATGGTCGGTGAGAACCGTTCAAAGTTCCTCACAGAAAGACACATCTCACGATGGCTCTAGACCAGTCTGCCTTGCTTGCGCTCCTCTCGGAACTCAAGCTCACCAATGTCACCGATCGAATCGGAATGGTGACCGAAACGCTCTACCAAGAACTCATCAACGCGGAAGCCACCGCCCACATCGGTGCGGCCCCGTTTGAGCGTTCTGACGATCGCACCAACCAGCGCAATGGGACCCGCCCGCGCGTCTTGACGACCACGGCCGGGGACCTGAATCTGAAGATCCCCAAGCTGCGCCAAGGGTCATTCTTCCCTGCCCTCCTCGAGCGTCGCCGACGCGTTGACCAAGCCCTATTCGCCGTCGTAATGGAGGCTTACCTCCACGGCGTCTCCAAGTCCGAAGTGTCGCGCATTTGCGCGGATCTTGACGGGGAAGTCGCTACGTTCCGTGGTCGTGACCTCGGCGTCACGGGCTACCCCTACGTGTTCCTCGACGCCACGTATTGCAAGGCCCGCGTCAACCACCGCGTCATCTCCCAAGCGATGGTCGTCGCCATCGGCGTGGCCGCTGACGGCCGGCGTGAGGTCCTCGGTTTCGACGTCGGCGACAGCGAGAATGAGATCTTCTGGACCGAGTTCCTGCGGTCCTTGAAGGCCCGTGGGCTGGACGGCGTCAAACTCGTCATCTCCGACGCTCACTCAGGGTTGAAGAAGGCCATCAGCACCGTTTTCCAAGGCGCCGCGTGGCAACGCTGCAGGGTCCACTTCATGAGAAACGTGCTCTCCATCGTCCCGCGCGCCAGCCAGGACATGGTCGCAGCGGTCATCCGCACCTTCTTCGCCCAGCCCGACGCGACACACGTTCAGGCCCAGTTCGACGAGGTCACCCGCATGCTCGAACGCTCTCACCCAAAAGTCGCCAGAATGCTCCACTGGCGAGTAGCGCTTGTAGGTAGCGGTAGTCCAGCGACTCGGTAGCAGGATTCCGGGAACACGGTAGCGCTGGCGCTAATGAACTGCTGGGCTGTGGAAGGACAACGCGCAAGGCGTTGTCGTTCCATTGTTAAGGGCGGGTCATGGCGGATTATCGGAAAATATTGGGGTTGTTGCTCGAGGGGCGGAGCTACCGCGAAGTCGTAGAGATCGCTGGGTGCTCGCATCGCGACGTCGCCCGGGTCCGGCAAGAGGTCCAGGAACGAGGTGTCACCTCGGCGGTCGCGGTCAGCGACGCCGAGCTGACGGAATGGTTCCCCGACGGGCGCCGGAAAGTGTCGGCGGAGTATGACCAGCCCGACTTGTCTCGGGTTCTGGCATCAATGAAGGCGAACCGGCACTTCACGTTGCTGCTGGCGTGGCGTCGGTACGTCGACGCCAAGGACGCCGGGAAAAAGTACGGGTACTCGCAGTTCTGCGCCCTGTTCACCGGCTACCTCCGCACCCACGATCTCGTCGCGGTGCTGCGCCATGAGCCGGGTCGGGCGATGCTGGTCGACTGGGCCGGCGACACGATGGACATCGTTGACACGATCACCGGCGAGGTGGTCCGAGCGATCTTGTTCGTCGCGGTGTTGCCGTTTTCAGGGCTTCTGTTCTGCCGAGCTTACGCGGATATGAAGTCCCCGGCGTGGCTCGATGCGCACGTTCGAGCGTTCGCATTCTTCGGCGGCGTGACGCAGATCGTCGTGCCGGACAACCCGACGACCTCCACTCACCAGACACATAAGGGCGATGCGGAGCGGGTCGTCAACGCGAGGTATCAGCAGCTCGCGGATCACTACCAGACCGCGATTGTCCCGGCCCGAGTGAAGAAACCCCGCGATAAGGCGGCTGCGGAGAACGCGGTGAACGTGGTCAACAAACGAGTCATCGGCTACCTCGAGGACGACGTCTTCACGACGCTGAGCGAGTTGAATACGGCGATCGAAGAGCGCGTGCGTGAGATCAACCATGACATCCGCCGCGCCGACGACACGACCAGGTGGGAACGCTTCGACATGGAGGAGCGCGAGTTGCTCGGCCCTTTGCCCGATGCCGGGTTCGAGGATGTGCAGTGGAAGGAGCTGAAGGCGGCCCGGAATTACCACGTCACCGCGGACACGCAACGGTATTCCGTGCCCTTCGGGTTGGCGGGCAAGCTGCTGCGGGTTCGGCTGACGTCGTCCCTGGTGACGGTCTTCGACGGGCACGAGAGCATCTGCGAACATCCTCGGCTGACGGGGAGGAAAGGCCAGTACTCGACTCTTCCGGACCACGTCCCGCCGCAGCACCGCGATATCGACGGGTTGTGGTCAAGGCGGTGGTTCATCGACCGGGCGCGCAGCGTTGGGCCGGCCACCGTCACGGTGATCGAGCACATCCTCGACAGCCAGGTGATCGAGGCGCAGGGCTACCTGGCCTGCCAGAACATCCTCGACGGGCTCGGTAAGAACAACCGGGAACGGCTGGAGGCGGCCTGCCAGGCACTCGTGAACCGAGGCACCCATCCGACGTATTCGACGCTGAAACGGTTGATGGCGGCGATCGATAGTGACGCGAAGAAGCCCCGGCCGGTGACCCCGGCAGCCTCGACAGGCAAACGCAGCAACACGGTCGTGTTCCGCGACACCATCTCGGACGTTTACGTCCGCGATGCCTCCCACTACGCAGGCGACGAGGAGGGGAAGTGATGTTCACCAGCATCGATTACGACAAGTTCCGGGCCCTGCGCGTGACCCACGTCGCGACGCGCCTGGAGGAACTCATCCAAGACGAAGGCAACGACACCCTCACCCCCGAGCAGCTGTTCCTGACCGCGGTCGACGACGCGTTGGAGTCCCGTCGTATCAACAAGGTCGACAAGCTCATCCGCCAAGCTGCTTTCCCGATCCCGGGGGCCACGGTCGCGGAGGTCGACTACCGCGACGGGCGCGGGATCACCCCAGTCAGAATGCGACGCTATGCCGCCCATGACTGGCGCTCCGATGCGACGAACCTCCTCATTATTTCGCCCACCGGAGGCGGGAAGACCTACCTCGCCTGCGCGCTGGCCATCGGCGCCTGCCAGAGTGAGCACTCCGTTCTCTACTTCCGGATGGACGACCTCGCCCGAAGGCTTGTCATCGCCCGCGGCGACGGAATCGCCCATCAGAAGCTGTTGAACGAGCTCTCCAACATCGACCTGCTCATCATCGACGACTTCCTCACAGTCGGCATCGACAGCGACGCCGCCAGCGACTTGTTCGCGATCCTCGCGAACAGGGAACACCGACTACCCACGATGATCGCCTCGCAGACCGGGCCAAAGCACTGGGTCGCCGAGCTGCCCGACCGGGTCGCCGCGGACTCGATCGTGAACCGCCTCGCCAACAACGCCCGGATCATCAACCTCGGCCAGATTGACATGCGCCGGCACCGCAACGACCAAGCCCGCGCCCACGAGACCTACTGGGAGTGACCGAAGCGGCCCGGGCGCAAAACCCGGGCCGCTACCGGCTCTTCAGAACTGCGCTACCAGGTGCCTGGACTACCGCTACCATCAAGCGCCACTCGCCACTCCACGACGCCCGCGCCGACATCCTCGCCTTCTGCGGATTCCCGCCCAAACACTGGCGATAGGTGTGGTCCACAAACCCACTCGAACGATTAAATAAGGAAATCAAGCGCAGGACCGATGTCGTCGGTGTGTTCCCCAACCCAGCCGCCCTGCTCCGCCTCGCAGGCGCCGTGCTGGTCGAGCAACACGACGAGTGGGAGGCCGGCTCCCGCCGCTACCTCTCCGAGGACTCCATGCGCCAGCTGACCGCCTTCAACGCCGCCCTCACCCTCCCCAACGCGAGCGCCTCGACGGGGGTGAATCCCGTTCCCGAGCTCATTGCCGCATAATCAAATCAGCTGACCCGCACGGTGACGATGAATTACACCACCCGGCGGGACATGACCGATTTGGTTAGGTGTGTGACATCACCAGCCCACCGACACGCGCTAACAAAACGACGAAGCTGCGGTTCACCGAAGGATGTTGAGCCAACAACTGACTCAGGTCTCCAACAGAGAGGTCGACGACGTGTCTGTCAGCCTCAGGTTCTTGGCGACCCGTCGGTCATGTATCCCAGCGACTCCCGCGGCCAGGAAATAGAGAAGGATCATCGGAATTGCCAACATAAACATGGAGACGATGTCGGCGGCGGGCGTGGCGACGGCCGTGAAGAGCACAATCGCCAGAAGGGCTAAGCGCCAGGATTTGATGATGGACGCTGCACTCAGAATCCCGATGAAATTAAGCAAGACGATAAATACCGGGAGGACAAAAGCGATCCCGATAGCGAGGACTAGCTTCAGTACGAAGTCGTAGTAGAGCTTGGCCTCGATGAATGCGGCATCTTGAGCGGGCGCAAAACTTGTCATGAGTGCAACGATTTGTGGCAGAACAAACCAGCCTGCGCTGCACCCGGCCAGGAACAGAGGCACGGCCGTGAAGAAAAAACCGAGCGTGTAGCGCTTCTCCCTATTTGTTAAACCCGGAACCAGAAAGGCAAATATCTGAAAAAGCCAGATCGGGCTGGAGACCACGGCGCCGACGGTGAGTGCAATTTGCAGCTTGAGATCGAAAGCGCTCGTTATGTCAGCGAAGTTCAGCGTGGCAGAACGGTTTTGAGCCGTTGCGATGAGACTCACCGGCACTCGCAGGCTGTCCATCACGAAATCGGAAAGAATCCAGCCCGCTGCGGCGCCCCCGAGGAGCCCGAAGGCTGATTTGAAGAGCCTTTTGCGCAGTTCGATGAGGTGATGGGCAAGTGACATTCGACCTTTTTCGGCCGTGGTCTCTGGCTTGTCTGTGTTCATGTGTTGTCTGTGTTCATGCGTGAAATTTAGTCGGCTCGGCGAGGGGATGCCAAGTTTGGAGAAATGTGCACGCTCTTAGACAAGAGTGGAATTATTGCTCGGGGACGCGGATGCCTCGGTCGATGAGGTTGCGGGCAGTTCGTCGTCGGCACGTTTGGCGTCTGGCTTGATCTCGTTCTTGAAGATTTTCATCGACTGCCCAAGGCTGCGCGCCAGCATCGGAATTTTCGGAGCACCGAAGAGGAGCAGAACGACGGCGAGGATGATGACGGCGTGCCATCCGTTGAGATTTGCAAGCATGAGCTGGACCCTTCGATCGTTTTGAGCGCTGTGTGCGGTGACGTCGAGACTATCTGTTCTGGTGATCTGATGTCTAGTGGTCTGCGTGTTATGGTGTCACCATGTTTGGATTAACCTTCGACAAATTAGTCATCATTGGCGTGATCGCCGCGTTCCTCATCGGGCCGGAACGGCTGCCGCTTTACACGGCCAATCTTGCTCAGCTGGTCAAGCGAGGAAGGTCGATGGCCAATGGTGCCAAGGATCGATTAGCCGAAGAGCTGGGGGAGGATGCCCAGGATCTCGATTGGAAAAAGCTCGATCCGCGCCAGTATGACCCGCGCCGCATCGTGCGTGACGCTCTGGATCCGCGTGATCCGTCGTGAACTTTGAAAAATAGTTTGACTGATTCGTCTGAACTGTGTCATAGTTCAGACCACCAGACCATTAGATAACCTACCTCGGTAGTATCTCGGATAGAAAAGAGACAATGTTGTCCTCGCTTGATTTCACCTACGAGAACATTGACAAAGTAGTTAGCCGGTCCACGTGGGTTTCTCCCACGGTCGACCCGAAGAAGACGATGCTGCTTGTGCTCGACATGCAGAAGGCGTGTGCCGAGGTTGGCGGTGCCATGTACATCGAGAGCGTTGGCGGCGCTCCGGAGGGCAAAGACACGGTGCAGCCGGTCGTGAACGTGCTTAATGCTTGCCGGGAAGCGGGCATCCCCGTCGTCTGGTCCCTCTGGGGTTTGCGTGGCGATGGAAAAGACGCCGGGTACGCGGATGTCAAGTGGGGCCTCGAAGGCCAGCTTGCAGGCTTCCCCGGATCATGGGGAAATGGTGGCGACGAACTCGTCGACGAACTCGTTCCGGCTCCCGACGAGCCTGTGATGCGCAAGCACCGCTTTTCTTCCTTCTTCGGTACTCCGCTGAACGAGTACATGCGCCGCGCGGGAGCAGACACGCTCGTCGTGGCCGGCCTGTCCAGCGGAAACTGTCAGATTGCAACGGCCATTGATGGCGCCAACCAGGACTACAAGATCATCGTCCTGGCAGACACAACCGCAGCTATCCCGTCTGGTCAGGACGACCCGCTGGGCTACGGCCAGCACTGGGAGGCTCTGCGCAATATTCAGGCCAATCACGGTGACGTGCGCACGAGCATCGAGTTTCTCGAGATGCTGGCCAAATAAGGCGCCAGCCTCTCACCCTGTGTGACCCCACAACTCACGATAAAAAGGACTCCCAGAAATGACACTTTCCGGAAAAAAAGTTGCCCTGCTGATCGAGGACGAATACCAGATCCTCGAAGGCTGGTACCCCAAACTCCGCCTCGAAGAGGCCGGGGCCACCGTTGTCGTCGTCGGCAGCGGAACCAAGAAGAGCTATGACTCCAAAGAGCACTACCCCATGGATGTCGACGCAGACGCCGCTGACGTGACGTCGGCAGATTTCGACGCCGTCGTCGTGCCGGGCGGATTTGCGCCCGATAATATGCGACTGCACCCCGAGATGATCTCCCTAGTTCGTGGCGCCCACGAGTCGGGCAAGCTGGTTGCCGCCATCTGCCACGGTGGCTGGGTCCTCGCGTCAGCCGGAGTGCTCAAAAACGGTCGTAAGGTTACCGGTTACCTGCCGATCAAAGACGATGTGGAAAACGCAGGCGGGGTCTGGGTTGACGAAGCAGTCGTCGTTGACGGCAACGTAATCACCTCCCGAACTCCGATCGATCTGCCTGCCTTCGGAGCGGCTCTCGTTACGTACCTCGAGACCCACTAGGCGCGCACTTGGGACGCTGAGTTGCCGGTTCGATCATTCCGCCGGCAACTCAGCGTCTGGTCAACACCAGACAACACTTCCGCGTGGATCACTGACGACGCGGTAAAAAGTGATCAAGAAGTTCACAAAACCGTCTCAAGGAAGAGAAAAACATGCTGAATCGGAAGAAGCCCGAGCCTGTAGACGTGATCGTCGTGGGACTCGGCGCCAACGGTGGCACCGCTGTCAAGGTGCTGGCCGAGGCAGGACTGAAGGTAGTGGGCTTTGACCGTGGCCCGTGGCTGCGACCCCTCGAACACTATTCCGGCGATGAACTCAAGTTCGTCAACCGTGACTACATGTGGCCGGACCCGAAAATGTTCCCCCGAACCGTACGATACGACGAAAACGCCGTGGCGGAAAGATTCCCCTTTTCTCCGACCCCGCAGATGGTCGGTGGAGGAACAAACCACTGGGCCGGCTGGGTGCCGCGCCCGCGTGAGTCTGACTTCATGATGCGCTCCCTCCACGGCGAGATCGAAGGCGCAAGTCTCGCCGACTGGCCCTTCCGCTACGAACACCTGGAGCCCTACCTCACCAAGGTTGAGTGGGCCTTCGGCGTCTCCGGTATCGCGGGGGCCGACAAGTACGAACCGTATCGCAGCAAGGGCTATCCCAGCCCGCCGCTCCGACCGACCCAGTACGGCAAGCGTTTCTACGATGCCTGCAACAAAATGGGCATTAACGCCTTTCCTATTCCGCATGCCATGGTCACGAACAAACACAACGGTCGTGACCCCTTTAATCAGACCAGTTTCTGGAACCAGTATGGCGATCCCAGTGGCGCCCGCTCCAACACGTTGACCTCTTTTATCCCGGAAGCCGTGGCCACGGGAAACCTGGAAGTCCGCGCGGAATGCTTCGTGCAGTCGGTGAAGTTGGGTCATGACGGCAAGGCCACCGGTGTCGTCTACATCGACCCGGATGGAAACGAAGTAGAGCAGGATGCGCGCGTCGTGATTTTGACGCTTGGTGCCATTGAATCCGCGCGCCTCATGCTCATGTCCAAGTCGCCTCGGTTTCCCGATGGTCTGGCCAACGGTAGTGGCTTGGTCGGCAAGAACGCCACCTTCCACGAATACCTCTTTGCGGTGGGGTTGTTCGATAAAGACATCGACGAACCGCTGAACGGATTTGCCGGCAACTACATCAGCGGCGGATCGTTGGAATTCTATGAGACCGACGAAAACCGTGGTCACATCGGTGGTTCCATCATCTCCGCCTCGCAGACCTGTCACCCCATCAACTGGGTCTTTCCGGGCCGGCCGAGCTGGGGCGAGGCGTTGAAAGACGCAGACCGCAACTACTACAACTACGCCATGAAGATCGGCCTGATTCTGCACGACCTGCCGGTGGAATCCAATCGGGTAGATCTTGACCCCACGGTGAAAGATGCTTTTGGTCGGCCGGTTGCACGCATTACACACAGTCCACACCGCAACGACATCGCTATGGGTAAATGGCAAGTAGACAAGAACGTTGAGATTCTAGAGGCGGCCGGGGCACGCAAGACCGTCCCTGTCTATCTGGACAAGATGACCGGCAACACGTGCCACCAGCACGGCACTGCGCGCATGGGCACCGACCCGGCCAAGAGCGTGCTGAATGAGTGGGGTCAGGCCCACGAAGTGGACAATCTCTTCGTTCTCGACGGCTCCGGCTTCCCGACGGCGACTGGTGTCAACCCGACGTTGACCATGATGGCCAACGCCTGGCGGTGCAGTGAATACATTGCCCAGGTCTATTCCAAGGGACGCGAAGAACGTCTCATTCTTTCGAACACCAAGCGCTGAGCCAGGCAGGAAGACACTCATGACTCTGAAATCAGAATGGGAGATCGTTGGCGCTCCGGTAGATCCGGACACCACTGAACGACTCTTCTTTACCGACGCCGAATGGGACACGGTCGAGGCCGCGACTGCGCGGATCATGCCGACCGATCAGGACCCAGGTGCCCGCGAGGCACGGGTGGTGGTTTTCATCGACCGTTACCTCTCCGGCATTGACTATGTATACGCAGCCGCCGACGGCAGCGGGTTCCTGAAAATGTCGGGAAAATATGCGGATGCTTGGCGTGCTCGAATGGATGAGATGCAAAATGTGTACCGACACGGGCTCGTCCGGCTCGATGAATTGGCACATTCTGAGTCAGGCCGAAGGTTTGCTGATCTCAGCGACGCAGAAGCCGACCACTTGCTGGAGCTTCTCTCCGGAGCGCCAAAGCCTGGTCAGGTAACTCTCGGCACCAAAGAGCCGGTGACGACGTTCTTGCAGGGGTCTTTCGATGAGGGGCTGGACTTTTTTAGTGCTCTCTGTCTGCACACCCGTCAAGGATTTTACTGTGACCCGGTCTACGGCGGTAACAAGGAACAGATGGGTTGGAAGTTCATTGGATTCCCTGGCCCGAAGTCGCTCAAGGACACCATGGACGGCACCTACAGCACCGCTGAGTACTTCTATCAGGGTGAGTTTGAGTGGGAAGACCTGATTCCGCAGTTGAAGGCCTACCGCGACGCGGGCGGCACGCTCTAAGGAGCCTCACCACGGCGGTCCTCGGGAAACCGGTGGCCGCTGGTCACTAGACGAAGGAAAACAATGAAGATCACTGAGGTCAGAGCCTTCCCGGTGGGAGTCGCTCTCGATGAGCCCCTGCGCTGGGGCGCCATGGAGGTCAATTCCAAGGGCGGAATTGTGGTGCGTATTCGCACTGATGAGGGTTTCGAGGGAATCGGCGAAGCCGGGTTCTCATCGGAGTATTTCAGCACCGTTGGGCCCATCATTAATAATCAACTGGGTCCCATGCTTATCGGTCGGGACCCCCAGGATATTGCCGCGCTCTGGCAAGAGATGCTGGATGCGACACACATGTGGGGCAGACGAGGCATCGAAACTTATGCACTGAGTGGGGTCGACATTGCCCTCTGGGACCTGCTCGGCAAGGTGAGCGGTCAACCTGTGTATCGCCTGCTGGGAGCAGCCAAGTCGAAGGTTCGCGCTTATTTCGCGCCCTCGTTGAAAGCCCCCCATCTGGTGGTGGAAGAGGCCATCCAGGCCGTTGAACAGGGCTTCACGGCCATGAAACTTCGGCACGGTCCTGATCTCAAGGCTGGGATCGACATGGTGGCCGACGTACGCGACGCTGTGGGTCCGAACATTGACATCATGGTCGATGCCAACATGGCCTTTGATCGACGGGAAGCGTTGACGTTGGCCCGGGAACTCGAGCAGCTTCAGATTGCCTGGCTCGAAGAGCCAATTCTGTCTCGCAGCCTGACCCAGTACATCGATGAGCACACCTGGCTCTCGGACCGAGTGTCCATGAACCTGGCCGGCGGAGAATCTCTCCTGACCCGATTTGAATACCTTGACCTGCTCAAACGTAAAACTTTTGACATTCTCCAGCCTGATTGCACCAGTGTAGGGGGAATTTCGGAGGCCAAGAGGGTCGCCGACATGGCCAGTTCGTGGAACATTGACTGTGTTCCGCACATCGCCTGTTCCTCGGGGACCGGTATCGCACTGGCTGCCGGACTCCACCTCATCCTTGCCTGTGAGAACGCGCCGATGATCGAATATGATGCCTACGGTGGTCCCGGTTGGGACGGTCTCTTGGCCTCTGCTCCGCTGTTGAAGAACGGTTTCCTCGAGGCGACGGATGCCCCCGGTCTGGGAATCGAATTGACCACGGATGCCTACGGTCGGTTCGCGCTTCAGGCACTTCCCGCTTTGTTGTGATCAGCGTGTCATCACGTCCGCGACGGTGAGAGGTCACTAAACTTGAGACTTCATATCTTCAGACCACCAATAGGTGAACCGCACCTTTTTTCTAAACGATTTTATCTTGACCAGGGAGGCCCGCGATGAGTGCCGACAATATGATCGAACGCGTACCGCGGGTCAAGTTGGCAGACGCCGTGGCTCTCCAACTTGAGCGGCTCATTATTGAGGGTGAATACAAGATCGGCGAGAAGCTTCCCCCGGAACGCCTTCTGGCCGAGAACTTCGGTGTGGGGCGCAGCTCCATGCGCGAAGCCCTGCGCATGGTGGAGGCGGGCGGCCTGCTCAGGACTGACCACGGTGTGGGTGTCTTCGTCGTGAGTAACGAGAAAACGACGTTACTGCCCTCGGACATGATTCTGACGGGTGATTACACCGTTCCGGACCTCTTTGAAGCGCGGTTGGCTCTGGAACGGGAAGGTGCCTCACTCGCTGCAAAAAAAATCTCCGCAGAACAAGTGGCAAATTTGCACGCAATTCTTGAGCGCGCCGCGGCTCCGGGCATCACCGACTACGAATTCATCAATCTGGACGGTCAACTGCATCAGGCGATTTCAGCCGCTAGTGGAAATCAGCTTCTGGTTGACCTGTCCAAGAGCATTGAGCACTTGTTCGTGGTCTATTCTCATCGGGTGATTCGCTTGCCTGGCCGCCGGAAAACAGCCCATGCCGGCCACGTGCTCATTGTGGAAGCTGTGGCCGGGGGAGACTCGGCCGCCGCTGAAATTGCCGTGGCCAACCATCTGGCCGAAGTTCAGAAAGACATTGAAGTGCACCTTGAGGCTGTCCTGTAAGAGTCCTGTCTAATCATTTTCCGCCGATGTAATGTGGCGGTTCACAGTCCTTCAACATGCCTTGAATTCTCTTGACAGTGGAGAATTTTAATGTAAGAGTTCAGACCACCTGATTTCCGACTAACCTGAACACCTTCAGGTGGTACGAAACCGTGACGGCACCCGTCGTCCTGACAGACATGCAAAGGAGCATGAATGTTTCCCTCCAACGTGACAGCAGCCACACAGGTCGGCCTCTCTGCCGAGGCGCCAATTGTGGAAGCTCGCCGACTGGGCAAGCGTTACCCTGGAGTCATCGCCCTCGACGACGTGAGTTTGTCGCTCCGCGCAGGAGAGATCCATGCTCTCCTCGGAGAAAATGGGGCGGGGAAATCCACCCTGATTGGTCTGCTCTCTGGTCTCTCGAACCCAGATAGTGGCGAGTTGCTGGTCGACAATAAGACGCGCAACTTCACCAGCCCGCGACACGCTCAGGACTTGGGAATCAGCACGATTTACCAGGAGCAGACCCTCGCACCGCACCTGACGGTGATTGAGAACGTCTACTTCGGTCGCGAATTGAAGCGCGGTCCGTTCCTAGACGAGCGAGCCATGCGGCGCCGTGTTGAATCGCTCTGCGAAGAATTCGGATTGAGCAAAACAGATTTGGATTTACCGACGGGCAGCCTCGGTGCCCTCAAACAGCACGTGGTGCAGATTCTCAAAGCGCTGGCCTTCGACGCACGCGTCGTCATTCTCGATGAGCCGACATCCGGTCTGGAAGACAGCGAACGGCAGATGCTTTTTGATCACATGAGGCGTATGCGGGAACGAGGGGTGGCCCTGCTCTGGGTGACTCACCGGCTCGACGAACTTTTCGGCCTGGCAGACGTGATTACTGTCCTCCGCGACAGCCGCTGGGTCGCTCATGTGGCTCCGACGGACCAGACGCCCGACTCGCTGGTGCGACTGATGGTGGGGCGCGGCCGTAATCTGGCCGAGTCGTCCACTGTGCACGATGGCCGCCCAGTGTTGTCGGATACAGAACAGCCAGAGGTTCTTAAACTGACCGGGGTTACCCGACTGCCTTTGCTGCGGGACATCTCGGTCACCGTGCGACAGGGAGAAATTCTCGGCATTGCCGGGATCGCCGGAGCCGGCCGCACCGAATTGGCTCGGGTCATTCTGGGGGCCGACCGCACTGACAGCGGCGAGGTCTTTGTTCGAGGCCGCAGAGTACTGATTAGAAATCCCCGTCAGGCCACCAAACTCGGAATCTCGCTCGTTCCTGAAGAGCGAAAGACTCAGGCCATTCTGGGCTCCATGTCGATCGCCCAAAACATCTCCATTTCCAGCCTGGACGAGGTCTCCACCGGCACCGTCGTGTTAAACAACCGCAAGGAAAAAGCCGCAGCCAATCGTTTTGTCACCGAACTGCGCATTCGATGCAGTGGTGTAACGCAGAAAATCGGCACTCTCAGTGGCGGAAACCAGCAAAAAGTGGTTATAGCCCGAGCCCTCTTTAATATGCCTTCACTGCTCATATTTGATGAGCCCACTCAGGGGATCGACGTCGCCGCCAAGACCGAAATTTACCGCCTGATCTACAATTTCGTCGATAAGGGTGGGGCGGCGATTGTGATCTCCTCTGAATTGCCTGAACTGGTGAACCTCAGCGATCGCATTGTCGTGATGCGTGAGGGACGCCTGGTGGGAGAACTCACTGGACAGCGCAGGAATACGACTGGCGGCACCGACAACGAGCTGGCGGAAAAAATTATGGCCATGGTGGCTGGAGTAGCAGAGCAGAGCCGAGTAGCGGAGGAAACACCATGAGCGTGCGTACGCGATTGACCCAGGCACTAGCGATTGACGGGCTGCCGGTCGCGGCCGCTCTGGCGCTGGCTGTGGTCTTTTTTTCTCTGGCCTCACCGTTCTTTCTCACCCAGGAGAACATCTCAAATCTGCTGACGCAGTCACTGTTCGTCATCATTCTCGCGGCGGGCATGACCTTTGTCCTTATCGTCGGCGGTTTTGACCTCTCCGTCGGCGCAGCCACAGGACTGAGTGCTGCGATGACGATGATGGTTCTGATGAACGGCGGGGCGCTGCCGCTGGGTATTCTGGCGGGCATCGCCACGGGTATCGCATTTGGAATTATTAACGGCTTTTTCATCGCGGTGATGGAGATCAACGCATTCATCGTGACGTTGGCGACGCTCAGCATCGGAGCCGGCGCCCTTCAGGTCATCACGACAGGAACCCAGCTCACCGGCGTGTCACTGCCAGCGTTTGCCTGGCTCACCAAGGGGAGCATCCTCGGAATCCCCACCGGGGTGGTGATCACTCTGTTGATCGTGGCTGCGCTGGAGTGGGTGCTTCTATTCACGACGTTTGGCCGAACGATCTTCGCCGTGGGGACAAATCCTCGGGCTGCCTTTTTGGCGGGAACGCCGGTCCGGCGCCTAACTTTCACCGTCTACCTGTTGTCCGGAACGATTGCCGGCCTGGCCGGCGTTCTCCTGGCTTCTCATCTGAACTCCGTGCAGCCAGGCCTCGGCCAGGGATATGAACTCAGCGCGATCGCGGCCGCGGTTTTGGGTGGCGTATCGCTCGCCGGAGGCCGTGGCAGTGTCTGGCGCGCGGTGATCGGTGCACTCTTCCTGGCGACCATGGCCCAAGGGCTGCAGCTCATCGGGGTGGATCCGCTCTGGTTCAGCATCGTGACCGGCGCCAGCATCGTCATCGCCGTTGCGTTCGACCGTGCGGTGCAGATATGGGTGATCAAACAGCTGGCGGCAGCCACCACCAAGCGTCAGATTTTCGATGACCCGGATGCCTCAGCGTCTGTGTCTTCCGACGCGCCCACAACATCCGCTACTCGTTCGTCTGTGAGGAACACGAAATGACCGCCATAACTGCCCCGAGCCAGCGGTTCAGCCGTCTTCTGGCCAACCCGAGTGCGGGAGCCTTTCTCCTGCTGGTCATTCTGATCGCGGCCATGTCGGTGGCGTTCCCCAACTTCTTTACCGGGACCAATGCCGGCAACGTCTCCAACCAGTTGGTGTTCGTGCTGCTGCTGGCGCTGGGGATGACCGTGGTGCTGATTACCGGCGGGATCGATTTGTCGGTCGGGTCCGTGATGGGCTTGAGCGCCGGCGTCGGTGCGTACACGATCACCAGCGGCGCCCCCCTGGTGGTGGGTCTGCTGACGACGATGGCGGTCGGTGCATTTCTCGGCCTTATCAACGGGATCATGATCACCAAGTTGGGTTTGCCTGATTTCATCGCCACTCTGGCAATGCTAGGAGTTGCCCGCGGTGCTCTATTTTTGTGGACCGGCGGGGTGCCGATTATCGGCTACATGCTGCCGGAGTACTACGTCATCAGCGGCCTCAGTCAGCCATTTGGCTTCATCACCGTTCCCATTCTTATTGCCATTGTTGCGGTTGTCGCGGTGGCCGTCGTGCTGAAGTTCACGAGTTACGGACGGCACGCTTACGGTCTCGGCAGTAGCCCCCATGCAGCTGTGCTCTCCGGGGTACCAGTTGCCCGCATCAAGGTGATCGCATACATGATCAGTGGGTTGATGGCTGGCGTGGCCGGAATGATTATGGCCGGTCGAAACACCACCGTCGCCCCGACCATGGGACTCGGCTACGAGGTCGCAGCCATCGCCGCTGCGATCATCGGGGGCGCCGCACTCGGCGGGGGCCGTGGATCTGCCGTCGGGGCGGTCATCGGGGCGCTGGTGCTCAGTATTACTGCGAATGCCATCAATATCGCCGGGGTGAGTTCGAGTTGGCAACAAGTTGTGACCGGAGGAGTTCTTCTCCTGGCCGTCGTCTTCGACCGAGTGAGCTCGCTCATCAGAGCTCGCTCGGTCCGACTCGCGACCAGGCTGGCACACGCCTGATCTTCACCGGTACACCGACCCGTCAAAGATGACGAGCGGAAATTCAATCAACACAGCGAAAGGTAAAAAATGTCTGACACAGCAATCATTTCAGAGGTCAAGAAAAACGGAGTTTCTCGCCGCAGCCTGCTCACTTCGATGGGACTGGGCGCGGGAGTCATCGCCACAACCGGTCTTTTGTCGGCTTGCTCGACTGTGGCCCCCACCGGATCAGCCGCCGCAACGGGCGGCGCTGCCGCTGCCGGCAGCGTCGGCGGCTCCGTTTACGACGCTGAAATTAAGAAGCTCGTTGCTGGTCGAGAGCTTCAGGTTGGCTGGACGCCTCCGATTCTATCGGAGTTTTTCAACCAGATGGAAAATGCCGCCTTCGGCCGGATGGCAGAACTTGAGGCAGCCTATGGGGTGAAGTGGAAGTGGGAACGCTCTTCGCCCACGGGAAACTTTGATGCCGTCGAGCAGCAGATTAGCACCGTACGGGGCTGGACCACCCGTAAATTCGATGCAGTTTTGGTATGCACCGGGGCAAACTTCGCCACGATGCAGGATGTCTATACGGAAGCGGCCGACAGCGGGACGTCGGTCTTCCAGTTCAATCAGCCGGTAGAAATTTACGAGCCCGACCAGATCGGCACCGTCTCCAACATTGGGTATGACAACCGCTCGCAGTCAGGTTACCTGGCTGGCAAGTTCATCGCCGACACACTCGGTGGCAAGGGCAAGGTCATTCAGATTATGGGACCGTCCGGTTCGGACTGGACGAAGGCTCGCCTGATTGGTTTCGCCAAGGCTATGGCAGAAAACCCGGGCATGAAGGTTGTCGGCAGTGCTGACGGCGGCTACGTTCGTGAAAAGGGTCTGAACGCTGCTCAGGATCTGCTCACTCGTTTCCGTGACGTGAACGCCATTTACGGCGAAAACGAGGACATGGCTCTAGGCGCGCTGCAGGCGGTGGAGGCTGCCGGCCTCAAGTTGTGGGATGGCACCGACGGCATCGTCATTATCGGCGCCGACGGTTTGATCTCGGGCATGGACTCAATCGTTGCGGGCAAACTCACTGCCACCATTGACGTGGGATCGGTAGACCAGGGCCGCACCTTCATCGACACGATCTTCCACAACGTCGTGCTGGGCGAATCGGTGGGCAAGTTTATTGAGGTGCCCACCCGTGTTGTGACTAAGACGAACGTCGCGGCAGCCCAGGCCTACATCAACAATGCGCTGAAGCCCGCCAAGACCTACTGATCCTCCGGATTCGATCGGTCTGGCTGTTTGAGCTGGTCCGAAGAATCATTCTGTCACTGACATCAAAGGAAACACGACACTATGGTGCTTCGGGCCAGCTCTCCAGCAACTCCTCCCTCTACTAATCTTCTTGAGTCGCCTCTCATCGCTGTTTTGAGAGCACGGCAGGCTCACGACTACGATCCCGTTGTAAAAATTCTTGTTGATGCGGGCATCCGGTCTCTTGAATTTACGCTGAGCACTCCGGGAACTCTCGAACACTTTTCCGCGCTCCGCCAGATCGTTCCGACCACGGTCGACCTCGGCGTGGGAACCGTTACCGATCTCGAACAGGCCGAATTCGCACTGGATGCCGGCGCCGAGTTTCTGGTGACACCCACCACGAACCTCGAGATTGTCGCGCTGGCCTTCCGTCGTGGTGTGCCGATTTACCCAGGCGGGCTCACCCCGACAGAGCTGCACGCTGGCTGGACTGCGGGCGCCACGGCCGTGAAGATTTTTCCTGCCTCGACGGTGGGCGTGACTTATCTGTCCCAGTTTCGTGGGCCCTTTCCTGATATTCAGGTCATTCCGTCGGGCGGGGTCGAGATGGCCGATGTGGAGCCCTGGCTTCAGGCCGGAGCGCTGGCAGTTTCGCTGGGTGGACCGCTGATCGGCAATGCGTTCTCCGGCGGCAGCATGACCGAATTGGCAGAACGCGCTGAACACGCCGTGAACCTGGTGAGCGGTTTCAGGAGTGAGTCATGACTGCCGGCGCGACACCGGGAGGAGTACTGACCTTCGGCGAGACGATGGGGCTTTTTCGAGACCCGCAACCCGGCATGCTGGCCCTCAGCCGCAGCGTGCAGCTAGGGATGGGGGGTGCGGAGAGCAATGTGGCGATTGCCCTGAAGCGTCTGGGTACCCCGGTGACCTGGGTCGGTCGGGTGGGCCGCGATAGCCTGGGAGACCTCATTCAGCGGGAGCTGGCCGCCGAAGGGGTGAACGCGATCATCACCGTTGACGAGGACGCCCCCACTGGACTCATGATCAAGGAACGACGGATGGCCACCGCTACCCGGGTCTGGTATTACCGGGCCGGAAGCGCCGGTTCTCGGCTTGAGCCGTCAGACATTCCGGCTGACGTCATTCGTCAGGCGAGCTTGCTGCATGTCACCGGTATCACTCCGGCGCTCTCGGAATCAGCGGCACAGGCCACCCGTCATGCCATGTCTCTGGCGCGGGACGCCGGAGTGCTCGTCTCCTCCGACCTGAACTATCGATCACGGTTGTGGAACGCCGAGGCGGCACGGCAGAGCTATCGCGACCTGATTGCCCTCGCCGACATCGTCTTCGCCGGTGAAGACGAAGCCGAGATCGCCGTGGGGCGTGCCGACAGCGTGGCTGAGACCGCCCGGCTCTTGGGCGAACTGGGTCCGCGGCAAGTGATCATTAAGTTGGGGGATCGTGGCTGCTTCGCCCTTGTTGACGGGGTCAGTTATGACCAGGTGGCCTTCACTGTCACAGTGGAAGACACCGTCGGTGCCGGCGACGGATTCGTCGCCGGTTACCTGTCTGAAGTTCATCGCGGCTCTCCTGTAACGCTGCGCCTGCAGACCGCGGTGTCTGTGGGTGCCTTCGCCTGCACGGTCGCCGGGGACTGGGAGGGTATGCCCCTCCGCAGTGAACTCGGTCTCCTCGCGGCAACCGAACCCGTCATTCGCTGAGGCCCGGTTGCTGAGCGCCAGCCGTGGCTCTAACCGGCGAACCGGTGCGGGGCTAGTCCTGTCACGTGTGGGTCGACGGCGAAGATCGCGCCGGCGAGTGGTTCGTCGTGCATGAGTTGTTCAGATGTCAACCCTGCACGGGCCGATGTGATGAACAGCTGATCTAAGCGAGCGCCGCCGAAGGCCACACTCGTGACGCGAGTGACCGGCAGGTCAACGACCGTCAACAGTTCACCCGCCGGGCTGTAGCGGAGCACGCTGCCGCCTTCCCACATAGCAACCCACAGGCAGCCTTCCGCGTCGACGGCCATGCCATCAGGGGTGGCCACGAGGCCGGGAGTCTTCACCAGGGTGCGACGCCTGCGGAGCGTTCCGGTGCCGGGTTCAAAGTCGTAAGCATCAATCTGTCGGGTCAGGGAGTCGACGTAATAGAAGGTCCGACCGTCCGGGCTCCAGTCCAGACCGTTGGAGATCGAAACCGGCGAAATCATGCGATCTGCGGCCAGATCTGCAGAGACGCGGTACAGACTGCCTGCCCCCGGAACTAAATCAGCATTCATGGTGCCGACCCAGAGCCGGCCGTTTGCATCACAGGCACCGTCGTTCATCCGGTTCGATGCTCGGTCTGCTTCGACGGGGGCAACGAGTTCGAACGCACCCGTTTCCAAGTCTGCGTAGCCGATCCCATCGCGCACCGCACACACGACGCCGCCGGACCGGCGGCCGACCACGGTTCCCACCGGTTGCCCGACAGTGATGCTGTGGTCCGTTCCGGATGCCGGGTCAAAGTGGTGAATTTCACCCTTCGGGATGTCTACCCAGAGCAACTCGGCTCGTTCGGTGTCCCACCAGGGGCTTTCGGCCAGTTCGGCTGCGGCTTCGAGGGCAACTTCCACCCCGGCAGATGCCCGAGAAGCTCGAGTGTTTGCAGCGTGCACGGGTCAGCCCAGAGTTGTCATGGCGGCCCGAATGATCAGCGCCATCGACGTGGCCCCCGCATCGGCATACCCGATGGTTCGATCGCCGAGATAGCTCGCACGTCCTTTGCGGGCGGCCAGCGCCACCGTGCCGTCCCGCCCGGAGTCTGCTGCGGCAGATGCGCTGATCAATGCACGGGCCAGCGTGTCACCGGCCGCCAGCGCTTGGTCCAGGGCAGTGATGGCCGGAGCGAGAGAGTCGTAGAGCGTTTTATCGCCGACCTGGGCGGAGCCGCGATCCACAATTCCCTGCCCACCGGCGCGGAGCAGCTCAGCAAAACCGGCAGCATCCAACACGCCGTTCGGCCCGCTCGTCACAGCCATTCGCAGAAAAAAAGTGCCATAGAGGGCGCCGCTGGAACCGCCGACCACGTCAACGATTGTGGAGCCCACGTGTTTGAGGAGTTCCCGCGGTGAGTCCAGTTGGTCAAGGAGCCCGATCGCCATCACGGCAGTGAACCCGCGTTCGAGGTTGGAGCCGTGGTCGGCATCGCCAGCGGTCGCATCAAGGTCGTTCAGAGCGTCGGCGTGAACGTTGATCAGACGGGCACATTCGGTGACCCACGCGGTCAGCTGTGCCGTGGTGATTTGATCGTTCATGCTTCTGCTCCCCAGGTGATTGAGGCGGTGCGCACCGGCGCATCCCATAAAACTGTCAGGGCATCGTCGAGCTCCAGAATGGTCAGGGCAGCTCCGGCCTGATCGAGTGAGGTGACAAAATTTCCGACCAGACTGCGTACCGGCTCTAGTCCTCGAGCGCGAAGCAGCCGGTCGCACTCGCCGTACAGCAGGTACAGCTCGCTGAGCGGGGTCGCACCCATTCCGTTCACCAGGACGAGCAGCTGTGCGCCAGGGGAGGGCTGCAGATCGGTCACGACCTCAGAAACCATGGCGTCGGCTATCTGGTGTGCGTCTCTCATGGCCACTCGTTCCCGACCTGGTTCGCCGCTGATACCGATTCCGAATTCAATTTCGCCGTCGGGCAAATCGTAAATAGGTTTTCCGCGAAGTGGGGGTGTGCATGAGCTCAGGCCCACCCCGAACGTACGAGCGCGGTCAGTGACGCGGCGGGCGATTGCCGTGACAGAGGCAAGGTCGTCACCACGTTCGGCCGCTGCACCCGCGATCTTTTCGACCAGCACGGTCGCGCCGAGTCCTCGTCGTCCGGCAGTTCCGGGCATCTGCGGGATGGAGACGTCATCGGTGACGAGCACTGAGTCGACTGCGATGCCTTCAAAGGCGAGCAGCTCTGTGGCCATGCCGAAGTTCATCACCTCTCCACTGAAATTCTTGATGACATGCAACACCCCGGCACCACTGTCAGCGGCCAGCGTGGCGGCGACAATTTGCTTGGGAACTGGGGACGTGAATATTTCACCGGGGCAGGCGGCGTCGAGCATGCCGTGGCCTACGAACCCCGTGTGCAGCGGTTCACAGCCGGAGCCGCCGCCGGCCACCAGACCGACCTTGCCTGCTCTGGCGCGCGTGGTTCTCACAACAATGCGTCGCTCGGCATCGAAAGTCACTGTCGTCGGGTGAGCTGCAGCCAAGCCGACAAGATAATCGGTTACTGCATCTGCGGGATCGTTCATAAACTTTTTCATCGAAGTGTGCCTTCGTTTCAAGGTGTTGCTCACGAGTCAATCCGAGGCAGTCCGGGTGATGCCGCGATTCTAGGTTGTAAAGCAGGTGATCAGGTGGTCTGAACAGTACGCAAAAACGAGGACGATGTCAAGTGCCGCTGGTTTCGAAGAAACAGTATCTCTCTCCCGACGCCGCCGAGCCGGGGGAGGGTGACAACGCCAGTGGTGGAGAAACCCTCGCCGCCGAGCGGCTCTCTAACTCGTTGAAAGCCGCACCTTCGCCTTGGGAGGCGTCTACTTTTGGCATCGGGCGTACGTACACGGAGGTCACGTCCCGCCGGGTGGTGTAATTCGTCGACACCGCGTCAATCAGGGGTTCGATGCCCACCATTTACCTACCTCAATCAACCGTGATGGACCAAAGGCGCCCGGCTATGATCGGGAGTAGTGAACCGTTCGGTTTGCTGCAAAGGCATGGGAACCCCTGAGGTTCCGAGACATTCGGTGTCGACCACAACTGTGCTGGTTTGGCAGGGGTGTGGGGCTGCCCCATCAGCCCTGGTTGCTGAACACCGCGTCAAACGAAGTCGACGCTGGCGTCCAGAGCAGTGTCCGAATAAAAGCAAGCGCTTCCGGGGCACCGCGAAGTCGGTCCATACCGGAATCTTCCCATTCGATGGAGATAGGACCGGTGTAGCCGATCGTGTTCAGGGCGCGAAAACTTGCTTCCCAATCCACGCTGCCGTGACCGGCCGAGACGAAGTCCCATGAGCGTTTCGGGTCACCCCACGGTAAATGCGAGGAAAGTCGCCCCCGACGGCCGTCCTTGGGCAGCAAAGTGGTGTCCTTGCAATCCACGTGATAAATCCGATCGGCGAAGTTATGGATGAACGCCGCAGGGTCGATGTCCTGCCACATCAAATGTGAAGGGTCCCAGTTCAGGCCAAACGCTGGACGGTGTCCGATGGCTTCAAGCGTCTTCTCCGTCGTGTACCAGTCATAGGCAATTTCGCTGGGGTGAACTTCAAGGGCGAACCGCACACCATTGTCATCGAAGACATCCATAATCGGATTCCAGCGGTCAGCGAAATCTTCATAACCCGCCTCGATGACATGCTCCGGTACCGGCGGGAACATTGCAACATAGGGCCATATTTTTGAGCCCGTGAAACCCACCACGGTGTCAACGCCAAGCCTGCGAGCGGCGATGCCGGTGAGTTTGAGCTCCTGGGCGGCGCGCTGGCGAACACCCTCGGCTTCACCGTCTCCCCAGACTCGCGAACCAACGATGGCCTGATGGCGAAAATCGATGGGATCATCGCAGACGGCCTGACCCTTGAGGTGGTTGGAAATCGCAAAGAGTTTCAGGTTGTGGCGCTTGAGAATATCGAGGCGGTCCTGAAGGTAGGCATCATCTTCTGCGGCACGCCAGACGTCGAGGTGTTCGCCTGAACAGGCGATTTCCAGGCCGTCGTAGCCCCACTCGCTGGCATACTTCGCGACCTGCTCAAGCGGCAGGTCAGCCCATTGACCGGTGAAGAGGGTGACGGGTCGAGACATGTGTTACTCCTTGGTGGTCAGTATGAATCTACTGAGTTGGGGCTGCGTCGAGAACCCCGCGGCTGTTGTGTGGCACCGCAGGAATTCCGTCGGTGGGACTCGCCACGTCGATCCACCGGCCGGACTGTGCGGACGTCAACACTGCATCGGTGATGATCGCGGCCCGTAAACCGTCGACAAAGGTGGGTAGGCCGTCGACGGATTGGCCCTGAAAAGAAGAATAGGCATCCGCTGTGAAAGCGTTGAACGCATCTTGATATCCCCTCGGGTGCCCAGCAGGAAGATGCGCCAGACTCTGGGACGACCGGGCAGCCAGCTCTGCGGAGCCCGGGTAGATTGTGGTCTCAATACTCTGGTTGGAGGCCGTGAACTTTCCCGGGCGCTCCTGGTTCCATCGATAAGATTCCAGCTCCCCATCGAAGGAAAAGTGGAGTCGGTTCTTGCGCCCATGGGTGATTTGACTTGCGATGAGCGTGCCCGATGCGCCTCGATCTGTCTCAAACAGGATGGACGCGGCGTCTTCGGTCGCCCCGCGTTCAGGATGCGATCGTGAGAGCGCTGACACCAGTCGGGTAATGCGGTGCCCTGTCACAAACTCCATCAGGTCGCACCAGTGCACGCCGATGTCAGCGAAGGCGCGCGATGAGCCGCCGACCGTTTCATCGACCCGCCAGTTTGTGGCGGTGGGCAGTGCGAGCCAATCCTGGAGGTACGAGCCGTGAAGCAGATGCATCTCTCCCGCCGAACCGTCTGAGATCCGCGATCGAATCTCACGAACCGCAGGGTAATAACGGTAGATGAACGGAACCGCAGTCGGTGTTCCGGAGATTCTGGCGCGGCTCACCAGCTCTTCCGCGTCTGACACCAGCGTCGCCAACGGCTTCTCGCACACGACAGGTTTTCCGGCCAGAAGCGCCAGGCCCGCCTGCTCGGAATGAAACGCATTCGGGGTGCAGACATGAATGACATCGACCGCATCGGACTCGATCAAGGCGCGGGCGCTTGGAGCGATACCGTCGATACCCAACCGGTCAGCAGCGCGAGCGGAGCTATCGGGCGACGAGCTGGCGATCAGCACGACCTCGGAGCCGGCTGCCCAGATTGCTCGGGCATGTACCTCTGCCATGAAACCACCGCCGAGGATGCCGGCGCGGAGTGGGGGCTGCATCAGCTTGAGGCCTTCTTGCTCGACAAGGCGACGGCGACAATGATGATGGCGCCGCGAACGACCTGCTGCTGACTGACTTCAAGGCCGGCGAGGATCAAACCGTTGTTGACCAGACCGATGAACAGCGCACCGAAGAGTGATCCGATGATTGCGCCACGGCCGCCGAAGAGGGACGTTCCGCCCAGAATTACCGCAGCGATGACTGAGAGTTCATCACCGGTTCCCCACTGGAAGCGTCCTGACTGAAGTCGACCCGCGTAGAGCATGCCTGCGATGGCGGCCACGAGCCCGGAGAGGAGCAAAACGTAGAACTTGATCCGGGCGGTGTTGACTCCGGTAAACATGGCTGCCTGAGTGTTTCCACCCGTAGCCCGAACCTGGCGGCCGAATTTCGTCTTATTCATGACGACGGCGCCAAGGGCCACAATGACCACGGCCCAAATCAGAAGGGACGGAATTGCGCCCACATTGCCGCCGCCGAAGATCTGGATGAACGTGGCGTCGGCGATCGGCACCGGTGCAGAAGCCGTGATCCAGCGGGCGACACCCACAATCAGGCCGAGCATTCCCAAGGTCACGAGAAAGGAGGGGACTTTGAGCCATGCCACGAGTCCGCCGTTGACAGCACCGACAACGAGCCCGACCAGCAGGCCGGCCAGAATACCCGGGACCAGCCCGTAGGAAGACATGGCCAGGGCTGAAACCACGGAGGAGAGGCCGGCGACGGACCCGATACTGAGGTCGATTTCTGCGGTGGCGATCACGAATGTCATGGCCACGGCCATGATGGAAATGGTGGCCGTCTGGCGCGCAATGTTCAGGAGGTTGTTGGCACTGGTGAAACCGCTGTCGTTCAGGAGAACGGCGAAGAGGATAAACACCACCACAAAACCGACGTAAATAATGTTCTGGCGCCAGTCAAAGCGGTGAACAAAGTGAAGACTGCGGTTCATTTTCGTAGTCAACGTGGACATTTATGCTCCTTGTACAGCGAGTTGGAGGAATTCTTCAGATGGGATGTCCGCCCGCGAAAGATCGCGAGCCACTTCGCCATCTCGGAGAACGAGGATGCGGTCGCTCACCGATAACAGTTCCGGGAGTTCGGACGAAATGATGATGACGGCCTTGCCGTCGTCGGCGATCTGGCGAACCATGGCCAAGATCTCCTTCTTGGTGCCGATGTCGACGCCGGCAGTGGGCTCATCCATCATGAGGATGTCTGGATCAGTGCCAAGCCATTTTCCAATCACGACCTTCTGCTGGTTTCCACCGGAGAGCCTCGAAACATCCATTGTTTGGTCGGCGACCTTGATGGAAAACTTGCCAATGATCTCTTGTGCCCGGGAGACTATCTTGGAAGACCGCAGGAGTGGCCCGCTCTTGAGATCGTCGAGGAGGGGAAGGGTGATGTTCTCTTGCACGGAGTGCTCCAGCACCAGTCCCTGAGCTCGGCGGTCTTCCGGGATGAGCGCGAGCCCGAGGGAAATCGCGTGCCCTGGATTGCGAATGGCAACGGTCTGGCCATTGATCGTGATCGTTCCGGCGGATGCTCGGTCGATTCCGAATAGCGTGTTCACCAGCTCCGTGCGGCCACTGCCCATGAGACCGGCCAAGCCGAGAATTTCGCCGCGGTGCAGGTTGAACGTGATGTCTGACAGACGTTTGCCGGAAGCCAGACCGGTTACCGTCATCACGGCATCCGTGCTGATCTTTGCACAGCGGTCTTCGTAGGCCATGATCCCGGACATTTCTCGTCCAACAATGGCTGCCACGATCTGCGCCGGAGAGACATCGGAGAGTTTTGCGGTCAACGCATTCTTGCCGTCGCGAAGCACGGTAATGCGATCGGCAACTCGGTACACCTCATCCATTCGGTGTGAAATGTAGATGATGGAGATTCCACGGGCCTGTAGTCGCTCGATGAGTTCGAAGAGCGCATTCGTCTCGTGCTTGGCCAGCGATGCCGTGGGCTCATCCATGATGAGCACACGGGCGTTCTGGGCCAAGGCTTTGGCGATTTCGGTGAGTTGCCAGAGAGCCGTGGGCATGTTCTCGAGCAGGCTCGTGACGTCGACGCTGACACCCATGTCCACGAAGATGGCGCGCGCTTTCTCACGGGCGAGCGCGTCGTTGATAAGACCGAATTTGCCCATGGGTTCAGCCGTCAGGAAGATGTTCTCCCAGACGGTGAGGGTGGGGATCAGGCTGAACTCCTGGAAGACCATACCGATGCCTGCTGCCCGCGCAGCGAAAGTGTCGGTCAATGAAACTGTTTCACCCGCAACCTTCACCTCGCCGCTGTCACGCTGATAAACGCCCTGCAGGATCTTCATGAGAGTGGACTTGCCCGCACCATTTTCGCCGGCAAGGGCGTGCACTTCGCCAACGGCCAGTTCAAAACTGACTTCGCGAAGAACAGGTACTCCGCTGAAGGCTTTGGTGATGCCGAACATCTCAACTGCGAGCACGGGAGTCGTGGACATCTGGTTTATTCGACCTTTCCGGTCTCGCGGTTGAGCTGAGGGACCTTGACCCACTGTCCGGATGCTGCCGAGGTGAGAATGGCGTGATCCACCAAAGCAACCTGGTAGCCATCGCCGAAGTCGGGGCGAACAGGCTCACCACCGGCAATAGCGGTGAAGAGATCATGGGCTTCGATGATCTTCGTTTCGCCGTAACCGATACCCAACGCCGGGATGGGCCAGAGGTTGGCGCCATTGGGGTGGTTGGGGCCGGTGTACACAGTGCGGAATCCGCGGCGGTCGTTTTCGTCGCTCTTGAAACAGACCTGAAGTTCGTCCCGGTTCTCATAGTTGAAGACGATGGAACCCTCCGAACCATGGATCTCCAGAGTGATGAAGTTGTTGCGACCCCAGGCATTGCGGGTTGCTTCGACGGAACCGATGGCTCCGCTGGCGAACTTCACAAGCGACAAGACCTCGTCTTCGACGTCCACGGGTCCCATCGGTCCGCCATCGGCCTTGGAATTTCCGAGCGAGTCGGCACCAGCCTGCTGCAAGGGGCGTTCCGTGATGATGTTGGCCGTCAGACTGCTCACTTCGGTGATCTCGCCGGCGAGGTAACGAGCCATGTCGAGCACGTGGGTCAGGATGTCGCCCACGGCGCCCGAACCGGCAATTGACTTCTTGAAGCGCCACGACAGCGGCGAGCTGGGGTCTGCCGACCAGTCCTGCAAATACGTCGCACGAACGTTGAGGATGCGCCCAATCGCTCCTTCGTCAATATAACGCTTTGCCAGAGCGACAGCGGGGGTTCGGCGGTAGTTGAAGGCCACCATGTGCACGCGGTCGCTTCCGCGCGAGGCTTCGTACATTCTCGCCGACTCTTCTACCGTGCGGGCCAGTGGCTTCTCGCAGATGACGTGCTTACCGGCTTCGAGAGCGGCGATGGCGATCTCCGCGTGAAGATTATTGGGGGTTGCTATGTCAACGAGGTCAATCTCGGGGTCATCGATGATGGAGCGCCAGTCACTGGTGGACTTCTGAAAACCGAAGCGCGCTGCGGCGTCCGAAGCCAGGTCATCGGTGGCCTCAGCGATGCTGTGCTTGACCGGCATGATGTCGGTGGGCCAGTAAAACATGGGGACGGCGGAGTAAGCCAGCGAGTGGGCTTTACCCATGAATCCGCCGCCGATGAGGCCAACATTGATTTTCTTCATTGTGAATTCCTTGTCGTTTGAGGCGAAAGTGTGGGAAGGCTGCAACCGGGCTGTTTGGGCAAATCAAAAGGTGCGTGGGGCCTGCAGCAACAGGTGAAACGTCTGCTGCCGGCCCCACAATCAGAAGTTCGTTTTACTTCTTGTAGACGCTCGAGATCGACTCGGGTGCTTCGACCTGGTAGACCGTCTTCCACGAGTCGAGGACGTTTTCGTGCGTCACCGGGAGGGCACCGAGGGCGACGAAGTTCGGAATGTCCGTCTTGCCGATGAGCGAAGCTGCGCCGAGACGAGCCTCTGCGACACCCTGGTCGTAAGGCCGCTGAGCGCCCAGGCCGACGATGAGTTCGTCCTTGGCCAGAGCAATAGCAACGTTGGTCCCGAGGTCTTCGGTTGCAATCTTCAGGTCCGGGCGACCGGACTCACGGGCAGCAGCCATGATGCCTTCGGCGGGAACGTCCCACACTCCCCAGATTCCGGCGAGGTTCGGGTACTTGGTCAGCAAGGCGGTGGTAGCTGCCTGCGCGTCGCCGGCGAAGTCGGGGCCGCCGATGCCCTTTTCTTCAACAATGGTGATGTCAGGGTAGAGGGCAATCGTTTCTTTGAAACCCTCGTAGCGCTGGGCTGTCACGAAGAACTCCGCGTCGTGGAAGACGAGACCGATCTCACCCTGGCCGCCGAGAGCTTTGGCCAGAAGGTGAGCTGACACGACACCGTTACCCTTGTTGTCAGCGGAAACAACCGAGACGTAGTCTTTGCCGCCCACAAAACCATCAGGAACATTATCCATGAAGACGAGCTTCACGCCGGCGTCACGCGCCTGAGCGTACGCGGCAGCGGTTGCTACCGGGTCGGTGGGAATGGACACGATCAGGTCGGGCTTGAGTGCCAGCACCGTCTCCAGGTCCGAGACCTGCTGCTCGGGTTTGAAGTTGGCGTCTGTCACGGCAACGACTTCCATGCCCAGGCGGGTGAATTCTGACTCGAGCCCTTGTACCTGTGCAGTGGACCAGTCGTTTCCGGCGTAGTGCATGACAATCGCGACTTTGAAGTTCCCGGCCTTGACCTTGGCGACTTCGTCATCGGTCAGTGTCGTTGCGTCGAAACCCGCGGGTGTTTCACCGTTCGGACCAACACTCAGCACCTGACCGGACAATTCGGCCAGTGCGGCGTCTACCTGCGCCGACACATCAGCGTTTTCAGTGTTCGCGGTTTGGGTGGTTGCTGTTGAGCATGCTCCAAGACCGAGCACCAACGCTGTGCCGAGGGCAAGCGCTGCAATTGATTTCTTCATTGAAATAGCTTTCTTCTTGTGGGGGAGGGGGGGGGGATTAGTCTCGAAGCGCGTTGCTGGGGGCAAGAATGTCGTCGAGGTACCGCTTACTGATGACGGCGGCGTCGGTGGGGTTACCGTCGTATGAATCCAGTTCGACCATGAGCCAGCTGTCGTAGCCGGCGGATCGAACTGCTGCAATCACACCAGGAAAATCGATGTCTCCCTGTCCGAGGGGAAGGAAATCCCCGGTGGCGTATTTGTAGTCCTTGAGGTGCACATGGGCGAGGCGGTCGGCGTATTTCTCGATCAGTTCAACCGGATTTCCGCCGCCGGCAGTCAGGTGCGCGGTATCGGGGCAGAACTTGATTGTGGACAGACCCATCAGTCGTTCGAGGGCATCAGGCCCCTCAACGATGGTTCCGAGGTGGGGATGGTAAGTGCAGTCCAGCCCGAATGACGCGGCGATCTCCACAACCTGGTCAAGGGCACGACCCAGCTTGGCCATGTCGTCCGGCTGCTCGCCTCGTGCTCGTTTGGCGCCGCCGCCCACGACGAGCCTGGTGGCCCCGAATTCCGAGGCGAGCTTGGCCGACTGGGAGATCTTGTGTAGCTCATCTTCGAGAATGTCATCGTAAATGAAGTTGGCTCCGGTGTAGACGGCAACAAGCTCAAGCTGGGCCTTCTTCAACGCGTCGAGCAGCACGTCTGGCCGATCCGCGTAGTCGGCGAGATCTCCGTCGAAGACCTCCGTGCCCTGATAACCGGCGGATGAGATGTCAGAGACCGCTTCGAGGGTATCGCCGTTCGCACGATAGAAGAGGTCTTTCACAGCCGTGACGCCGGAGGGATGCCCCACGACCCCGCCCCATGTAATGGTCGAGTAGCCAATCTTCATCGATGTGCCTTTCATAGGTAAAGCTCCGCTGCCTGTGGCATTGATCTCACGGTGATTCTGTGTGTGAATCGATAATGACAGTAAACACTACTCTTTCGTCGAAAATCAACGTTACGTTACAAATTTGTTATCAACTACTGTCGAGAACAACTGGATCAAGGCGAGATCATTGGGTCTACCGCCAGTAAAATACGGGGATGGCTGAGATTCAAATCAAATTCAACGGCTTCAGTGCCGCGGCCCTTTTTCAACTCCTACGGAACGGGCAGCCACGAACAAAGGCCGAATTGGTGACGATGACGGGCTTGGCTCGATCGACCATCCAGCTCCGCATCGACACTCTGCTTGAGCTGGGCCTCATTGCGCCGGTCACGGATGCTGTCTCTACCGGTGGTCGGCCCTCGGCTCAAATGGCCCTCAACCCCAAAGCCCGGGTGATTGCGGCCGTGGACTTCGGCGCAACACAGGCGAGCCTGGCGCTGACAGATCTTGCCGGCGAGATCCTCGGCCGAACATCGTCAAAAATCATCATTGCGGATGGTCCTGAATCATGTCTCGGCTGGATGGTGAGGACAATTCGCTCAGAACTTGCGGCTCTCCGCCTCAAGGAAGTGGATTTGATCGCCATCGGGATCGGTCTCCCCGGCCCCGTCGAGCACTCGACCGGCCGCCCGTCAAACCCGCCCATCATGCCGGGGTGGGATGACTTCGATGTACCGGGCTTCGTCAATCACCACCTCACAGCGACCGTCCTTGTCGATAACGACGTGAACATCATGGCGCTCGGCGAGCAGAAGTTTGCCTGGCCCGACATAGAGAACATCATCTTCCTGAAGGCGTCCACCGGCATCGGCTCCGGAATTATCAGCAGCGGCGTACTCCAACGGGGTGCCGAAGGTATCGCAGGAGATATTGGTCACGTGCAAATCGCCCGCGGCCAGAATGTGCCCTGTCGGTGCGGCAATAGCGGTTGTTTGGAAGCTATGGCCGCTGGACCAGCATTGGCTCAGCGCCTAGCGCTCGCAGGAGTCGAGTACAACGGCAAATCCATCGCTGTTCTCAGCGACGTAGTGGCCGCCACAAAGGGTGGCGAATTGGCCGCCATTCAGGCGGTTCGGCAGGCGGGACGCGATATTGGTGAAGTGCTCACCACCTGCGTCAGCGTCCTGAATCCTTCTGTCATCTCGATCGGGGGTTCCCTCGCCTTCGCCGGGGAACATCTTCTTGCCGGCGTTCGTGAAGTCGTGTATTCGCGTTCGATGCCGCTGGCCACGGAACATCTCACCGTGGCACAATCTCGGGCCGGTGCCGACGCTGGCATTATCGGAGCGAGTGTCATGGCAATCGATTACGCCCTCTCGTCCGCGAGCATTGATGCAATGGCTGCCGCGCTGGAGTCTGCAAACAACTAGTGGCCTTGACCCCGGAGAGTGGACACGGGTTAAGCGGCGAGTTGGATCTCTGCGGCCTGTGACGAGTATTGCATCTCGAAGTCCACTGGCGTGACATGCCCGATCGAGGAGTGCCGCCGGCGGCGGTTGTAGCGGTCCTCGATCCAGTCCGAGACGCCTTGGATCGCGCGGGCCCGGTGGGCCAGATGCGGCGGTAGTAGAACTCTGTTTTCAGCGTCGCGAAGAAGCCCTCGGCCATGGCGTTGTCCCAGCAGATTCCGGTGTATCCCATCGACCGGGTGATGCCGTTCTTCGCGGCGAAGACGGTGATCTGTTCCGACGCGTACTGCGTGCCCCGGTCAGAGTTATACCGAATTCGGCTTAACTCTGATTATGCCGAGGATGACGTTAAGCCGAGAAATCGTGCCGATGCCAAGTGTCCATTGGGGACAACGTTTATTCTGTCGGCTTAGCGTTTTCGACGTTAGTGAAGTGTGTAGAGCATTTGCAATTTCTCCTCGCTGAGCCAGTCGCGGTCGACCGCGTCAATGCCTGGGGTGGCGGCGTTCATCGCTGTTTTCATCATGTCGAGCGTCGCGAAGGCGTAGAAGGCTGAGGTGGTGCTCATGCTTTCGTGGCCGAGGAGTTGCATGATGATCGGCAAAGGGATGCCTTGTTAGCAGAGGTCCATCGCTTTGGTTTTGCGCAGCATGTGGCAGTGGAGTCCGACCGGAATCGACGGACAGGACTGCCGGGCGAGATTGCCCGCTGTCACAAGGATCGCCGAGACGCTGTCGACGGACAACCGGGCCGGCTGCCCGAGGTGGGAACTGTTGAACAACGGACGCGTCGCCGGTAACCGGGCCTGGTTCGGATGGAACTCCGCAAGATAGACCCGCAGGTGTTCCACGGTCTTGTCGCCCAGTGGGACGACGCGGCTTTTGGCTCTCTTACCGGTCAGGGTGAGGTGCGCTGGCGTGCTCAGGGCCAGGTCTGCGAGGGTGATTGCGGTGATTTCGCTGACGCGTGCGGCGCTCTCATAGAGAAGAATCAACAGCATGCGGTTGCGCCGGGACTTCATCGTGGAGCCATCGAAGGCGGAAAGGATTTCCTTGGTTTCGCGTCCTTCGAGGTATTCGATTGGTTTTCGGGGTGCCGTAGGCGCTTTCAATGCTTTTGCGGCGTCATGGAGCGCGACCAGGGTGAGGTCTTCCTGGGCGGCGAAGGCCAAGAACGCGGTGATCGCCGTCAGGCGTAAGCTCACGGTCTTGGGCTGGTAGTTCTTCGTCTCACGCATCCAGATGAGCCACTCTTTCAGTACCGGCCGCTCGAAGTGATCAAAATTGATGTCTTTGCGGTGAAGATTCTTCTCATCGGTGAGGAAGGCGACGAAGCATTCCAAGGAGATCCGGTAGGCCTCAATCGTCCTCGGGGACAGCGCCCGAACTTTGGGCATGTAGTCGTGCAGAAAGTTGCGGGCCAACCCCCAAAAGTTCGGGATCGACGTTCTGGGGTCGCGTTTCATGCGAATCCCACCTCGGGTAGAAGCAGCTCGCTCTTCCGGGTGATGTCGGCGAAATTGTTCATGAAGTCCGGCGACGTGTGGACGTAGTAGTAGGTGCTGTCCAAGGACGCGTGCCCCATGTATCTGGCCAGGTAGGGCAACATCGCGTTGACGTCAGTGCCGTCAGTCATCCACCGCTCAAGGTTCGCGTAGGCGAAGTGGTGTCGGAAGTCATAAGGACGGGGCCGTTTCCCTGCGCTGGTTCGTCTCAGCCTGGCCTGATCCCAAATGCGGTTGAAGGCCACTCCGACCGCCGCAGGCGAGACTGGCTTTCCGCTGGAAGTCACGAAAAACGTGGCTCGCTGCTGGGCGAATGCTCGACGGGAATGTGTGTCGCACTCGGTGAGGATATCGGCGATCTCACCGGTGAGCGGGAGCCGCCGGTCACGGTCTCCTTTGGAAGCCAGTACCTCGATGACGCCGTCGTTGAGGTTAACATCGGTGGGAGTGAGGCGTCGGACTTCGCCGGTGCGCAGTCCGCAGGAGTGCATCAGGCCGAAGAACGCGACGGCCTGCCATTTCCACGGCGACGAGGCGACCAATCGAGCGGCCGCTTGGAAAAACAACGTGATTTCGGTCTGAGTCAGCAGATAGGGCTGGGACGGGATGAAGCCAGCTTTCCACTTCTCTGAGAGCACGTAGGCGTCCGCGTTGCCTGTGATTCGCGCCCACGGACCGAAGTCACGGATGTAGGACATCCACGAGCGAGAGATGGGTTGGCTCAAAAGTTGAAAGGTGACCCAGCCTTCAACGGTTGCCTGGTTAAGAACCTTCCGCCCTGTCGTTGCGCAGTACTGATCAAACCGTTTCAAGTACCAGATCCGGGAAGCGCCATAACAGCCCATGCTGGTCTTGAATGTGAGGTATTCCTCGAGGTCATCGGCGAAGGTACTGGTGAATCCGTGACCACTCATCGTCCGGCCCCCGCCGGCATCGGAAGCACGCAGGCGCGCATCTGATCGGTGTCCTCGCTCAAGTACACGTTCGTGGAATCGGGACTCGAATGGCCCAGAATTGCCGAGATCGTCGGCAAAGGCGTTCCCGCACGCAGCAGTTTCGTCGCTGCGTGATGGCGCAACATTCGAGTTGCCGCTTTCGTATTCGGCAGCCCGGCGGCACGGAACGTCCGCTGCGTTATGGAATAGATCGACGCATGGTCGCTGAACGCGAGGTGCGGGGCCAGCGAGCGTAGGAACACGTTCTTGAGGTCAGAGTCCGGCCGATCGTTCAGAATGTAGTTGGCCAGCTTCCCGATGATGACCGCAAGTAGGGGCAACGTCAGCGGGTTGCCCGTTTTCTGCTGCACGATCGCGAGAGTCGAGCTTCGCCAATCGATGTCCTTCAGCCGCAGGGCGATGATGTCGCATGCGCGCAATCCCGTCACCAGTGCGAGCAACGTGATCGCAGCGTCTCGGGCGGAAACTTCGTTATGGGTGCAGGCTTGCACGACCAACTGTTCCTCGCGTTCCCCCAGCAGGGGGACGAGTTGATGCCGTCGCCGGGTCTGTGCCATCTTCAGCGCGTCGAGCAGATCCTGTCGGTGCACGAAGGTGAGGAACGGACGAAAGTTTGTCACCACAGTCCACATCGCCGATTGCGCCCACCGGCCCCGTAAGGATTCCAGGAATCTGAACACCGTTGTTCCATCAGCGGCCTGAAACGACGCAATTCCACTCGCCTCCAAAAAGAGAAGGTATTCACCGGCCGCTCGCCCGTAAGCAGCGCGGGTCGCCGCGGCCAGTCCGCGACGCTCCATGTCGGCAGACCACGTTTCCCACAAGGCGACGAAGTCGGCGGATTGAGGAACAATCACCCGACCGCCGCGGCTACTCATCGCCAGGCTCACCTGGCCGGTTGCCGCGTACGAGTCAAAGAGCGTCGCCAATCGGCTGTAGTCGAAACGGCGCTGAGCGCTAAACCTCCCCGTCCTCGGACTCGTCGTCATCGACGCGAACTCGGCACCCAACCTCGGCGTGTAGAGGCCGCCCTCCTTCTGCGCAAGCAGCGCCAAAACGCGAATCGACTTTTGGTACTGCCCAATCGTCGACTCTTTGTAGCCGGCCGCTCTAAGTGCCTCAACAACGACAAGACCAATCCCATCAACCATCGCTTCCATGTCAAATCTCCCTTCACTTCGCATCTGGACACGATGAAGGTAACGCCAACGGAGGCAGCACACTAAACCGAGAAAATCAGAGCCGTCCCCAATGGACACTTGGTATCGGTACGATTTCTCGGCTTAACGTCATCCTCGGCATAATCAGAGTTATACCGAATTCGGCTTAACTCTGACCGGGGCACGCAGTACGCGTCGGAACAGATCACCGTCTTCGCCGCGAAGAACGGCATCACCCGGTCGATGGGATACACCGGAATCTGCTGGGACAACGCCATGGCTGAGAGCTTCTTCGCGACGCTGAAAACAGAGTTCTATTACCGACGGATCTGGCCTACCCGAGCCCGGGCAATCCGAGACGTCGCGGCGTGGATCGAGGACCGCTACAACCGGCGCCGTCGCCACTCCTCGATCGGGCACGTCACGCCTGTGGACTTCGAGCTGCAATACTCGTCACAGGCCGCAGAGATCCAACTCGCCGCTTAACCCGTGTCCACTCTCCGGGGTCAAGGCCATAGACAGGAGCGGCAACCGGTGATGTCATCGCCGGTTGCCGCTTCTCAGCTTTCCGAGCGGGTCATTGTTTTCCTGTGACTCGAGGAAGGTACGCGCGCAACACAGCGACGAGGACCAGCACGACAAGGACAGCCGCGCTGATAACGACCGCGTACACGGCGCCAAACCCGACTATGGCGCGCCATACCGGTCCCGGGCCATCCAGGCTGCTCCACTGCTCACCGAGACTATTCCCAACGGCGACATATGCGTAAATGCCCAGCACGACAACAACGCTCAAGCCAAGAAAACCTGCCGTACCGATGATCCATCGCTTCACGATTCTGCCTTTCGGTTACTTATCTACTTGATGCGATTACAACGATCCCACGGATTAGCAATTTGCTGCCAAGGCAGGGAAGGTTGCCAAGATTCCATGTTGTACACACCACTGTCAAGCCATCCGCCTACGACATGGCAAACAAACTGCTGTTCGATGTTGTCGTTCACTCGATAAGCCTGCGTGCCCAGGATCGATTTCAGGTGAGCGACATGTATGTAGTGAGTGTTCCATGCGATTTGCTGCTTACCGAGGGCTGTCGGGGCAGCGTTCACGATGTAGCCTCGGCTGTCTGTGGTCACCCAACCCGCCGAGTACCACTCAGTTGCGGCGAGGGCCGACATGCGGACCGGGTAAGCCACACCGGATTCATCCGTGTTCTGAAGGGTCTGGGTAATGGTAGTTCCATTGACTGTAAACGATGTGGGTACGACGTTGCCGCTGGCGTCGATGACGTCTCCGGAAGCAATGCCTCCGAGGAGTTCACCAGCGCCATTGAGCAACAGCACCGACTCTTCATTTTGATCGTTGGTGATCACTTGAGCAGTTGCAGATTCGGGAAGGGCTAGGGAGTAACTTTCGGATGCACTTGCTGCGTCGTTGATTGACGAGCTCAACACGATCTCGCTGTTCTCCGCGTCACTGCCGAGGCCGGCCGATAATCTTTGAGAATCAGTCGAAGGTTGCTGAGTTTGGTCGATTTTGAATGAGCCCCCTGGGCCAACAAGCTCCGTACCTGTTTCTTGAGCCTGTGCAGGAGATGTAATCCCCGCAACTAAAAATGCCGCAGCCATAACGGCAACGGCGTACTTTTTCACAATCATGAATCCCCCGTTTATTAGAAAAAAAACTTGTTGTCCAGTAGGTTCTCATCAATGTGCTGTCTTGACTGAGTATTCGAGCCGTTGAGCCCCACCCGATCGTGCCGTTGAGCCCCACCAGTCGTGCGGAAGAGCACCAGGGGTGGTGCGACTGGGAACCACTGGCTCTCTCCGCCCGGTTGTTAGACGCTGGTGAGTGCTGCCTGCTCCCTCATGTTGTAGGTGCCGGTCTCGACCCAGACGGTGTTGTGGATGATGCGGTCCATGATCGCGTCGGCGTGAACTCCCGAGCCGAGGCGCTGGTGCCAGTCCTTCTGCTGATACTGGGTGCAGAACACCGTCGAGCTCTCCCCGTAGCGGCGTTCCATCAGCTCGAGCAGCATGCCGCGCATCGATTCCGTCGGGCGGTCGAGAAGCCACTCATCAATGACGAGCAGGTTGAAGGAGGCGTATTTGCGCAGGAACTTCCCGGCACCGCCTGTGGTGTCTTGGGCGGCAACCCAGGCTTCCTCGAGGTCGGGCATGCGGACGTAGTGGGCACGGATGCGATGTTCGCAGGCGCGTTTGGCGATCGCGCAGCCCAGATAGGACTTTCCCGAGCCGGTGAACCCCTGAAAGACAACGTTCTGCTGCCGGGTCACGAACGAACACGTGCCGAGCTGGGTTAGCTGCTGCCGGTTCAGGCCACGCTCGTCGAGGAGGTCGATGCGGCGCAGATCCGCGTTGGGATAACGCAGCCCCGCCCGCCGGATCAGCCCGGCGACCTTGGAGTGCGTGAAGGTGGAGTAGGCGTCATCGACGACCAACCGGACCCGCTCTTCGAACGACAAGCTGATGCTGAGGGTCTCGTCTTGGGTGTCGATCGCCTCCAGCAGCTCGCCCGCGTTCATCTCCCGCAGCTTGCGTTTGGTCTCTGTATCGAGCCGGCTCATCGGGTGCCTCCGGCGTAGTAGGCGCCGCCTCTGACGTAGCCTCCGTCATCGGCTTCGGGCTCGTCGGGGACGTGCCCGGTCTTGTCTTGCCCGGTGTCGAGGAGTGGCCGCAGGTGCGCATAGCGCGGCGACCGGATCGGGCCTCGCAGCGCCAGTGCGCAGGAGGCCTCGACCCTGGTCGGGGAGAACCGACGGGACAGACGTAACACCGCCAATGCCGGGTCGTAGCCCGCTTCCTCGATCGAGGCGGCTTCGAAGATTTTGCTGATCACCGTCACCGTAGCCGGTCCCATCCGTCCAGCCCACTCGTCGATCCGGGTCCGGTCCCAGGCTTGGAAGCTGCGCCCCTCGGGCAGGTCAGCGTCGTTCGTCTGATGCTGGTTCGTCGTGCTTGTCGGCAGCAGCAGGTGGCTGGTCAGGCGTTCGTCGTTCCGATAGACCTCCAGCATGGTGTCCGTGACGCGAAGGTCGACGTGGGCGCCGATGTGGCTGAAGGGGACGGAGTAGAAGTTCCGTGCCCAGACCACGTGGGCGTTCTTGTTGACCTTGCGCTTGTAAGACCACGTGCTGATCTCGAATAGGGCCGCCGGCAGCGGTTTCATCAGCGGCTTCTCCTCCGTCGTGAAGACGCTCAGCCGGGACCCGTCCCGTTTCTGGAACGGCTGCCGGTTATAAGCATCGATCTGCTCAGAGATCCGGGCCCGCAGCTGGGGCAGAGACGTGAAGTTCTCATGACGGAGGCCCGCGATGACCCAGGTCGCGACATGGGAGACAGTATTCTCTACGCTGGCCTTGTCCTTAGGTGCCCGCACGCGCCCCGGCAGCACGGCGGCAGAGTAGTGCGCCGCCATCTCCCGGTAAGCATCGTTGAGAACGACTTCGCCCTCGCGCGGGTGGGAGATCACCCCGGTCTTCAAGTTGTCGGGCACCAGGCGTGGGACGCTGCCGCCAAAGAAGGAAAACATCGCCGTGTGGGCGCGCAGCCACGACTCCTGCCGCATGTCCAACGTGGCCTCCACGAAGGCGTACCAACTGAACGGCAGGCATGCGACGAACAGATACACCTTTGAGATCTCGCCCGTCGTCGGGTCCAGCAGCTGCATCGTGGGCCCAGACCAGTCAACCTCGATGCTGCGGCCGGCCTTGTGACCCACGCGCGACGTCGCGCCCGAGACGGCAGCGAAGTCGCCGTAGAGCCGACAGAACCGGTCGTAACTCATCACCGCCAGTGCCTGACCGCATGCGTCGACGTACTCCTGGTGCAGAAGCTTCAACGTCACACCGACCCGGGCTAGTTCGGTGTGCACCCGCCCCCAATCCGGCTGCGCGAACACGGACTCGCGCACTCCACGGCCGGGAAACAACGCCGCATAGACCTCGGCCTCCGGCATCTCCTCGACGTCATCCCAGCCGAGACCGAGCCTGTCCGCCGTCTCGAGCACCGACTGAACGCTATTTCGGGCGATGCCCTGCGCCGACGCGATCGCCCTGCCCGACAAACCTTGGTTTCGTAACTGCAAGACAAGTTTCGCCTTGATCTTCCGTACCATTACCGGTACTCCTTCCATCACGTGGCCCTCACATGATGGAAGGAGCTTTTCAGGTGGCTCTCAACAACGCCAACTGTGGCTCTGAACGACACGATTCATGGTTTGGTGCAGCGGCCTTCACCCGCACTACCCCCGGCTCCCTCGGAAGCCAATATTCAACTGCCGAAGGCGTTCAGCCTCGGAATCCCAACCGTGACTGACGGGACCATCAATAAGGACTGGTCTGGTGCCTCGCCGATCGAAGGAATCCCCACCACCGACTGGTCGGCGCAGTTAACCGGCACCATCACATTCCCCACCGCCGGTACGTACTATCTGCGCACCTACTCAGACGACGGGTCCAGGGTATTTGTGGACGACAACCTGACCGTCAACTTCTGGCGCGCCGGAGCCTGGACAGCCTCCCCACCCGGAACTTTCACCGCGACCGCCGAACAGACTGTGCGCATCCGAGTGGAGTTCTTCCAAAACACCGGACCAGCCGCACTGACCATGGAGTGGCAGAAGCCCGGCGATCCCGGCTACAGCATGGTCCCTGGCAGCGCACTCAAGCCCGCGTACAACCTGACCACCGGCACCAGCACAGATGATTCCGTCGCCGCCGACGCCCCTGCCGGCGTCAGCAGTGAGAATGCCCCCGGCATCGACACGTCCACCTCCTACGCCACCCCGTGGCTCGGGCTGGCGACCACGAGCACGATAGACCCGGGCACACTGAATCTCCGCACGACCAGTGCGTACGACAACTATCAGCGCCGCACCTCCCGGCTGCTCCCCGCCGGCGTAGCCGCCGGATCCAGCGTGGCCGCGGCTGGAACCCAATACGACTACTACTCCGAGGACGACACGGTAGGAAGCGTCTGGAACACCAGCAGCGCGGTCTGCGAGGTCGACCCGTCAGCGCGACAGTACGGGGCGTTGAAACAGACCACATTGGCTCCCGCCGCCGACGGAACTCGGACGACGACTCAGTTCGTGTACGACGTTCTCGGGCGGATTGCCGGAACCAAACGCAGTGGCGACCCGGCGTGGACCTGCGCCACCTACGACGCCCGTGGACGCATCGTCTCGACTGTTCTCCCCGAGTACAACGGGGTGCCGGGACGCACCGTGACAAACAACTACGCCGCGTCCAACGGCGATATCACGGCCGACCCGCTGACCAGCACCGTCACGGACCCCGCGGGGACGATCACGGCGACGATCGACCTCCTCGGCCGCCTGGTCCAGTCGACGGACGTATGGGGAGTGGTGACCACCGCGACGTACAACCTCCTCGGACAGGCCACCGCCTCCCAGACGACCGTGCCCGGTCAATCAGCGTCAGCGACAGCACTGACGTACAACCTCGATGGCCAAGTCGAAACAATCAGTGTCGACGGCACCCAACTCGCTGACCCCGCCTACGACGACTTTGCACAGCTGTCCACCGTGGCCCTGTCCAACGGCACCAGCCTCTCGGCCGTCGATCGTGCCGCGACAGGTTCGCTCACTGCACAGACCTGGTCGTTCCCCGAACAGGACAGCTACACCGACCGGGTCTATCGCTCCCAGTCGGGGCGCATTGTCGCGAACACGACCACCGATGGCAGCGTGAGCGCCAGTTCCACCTACGGATTCGACGGTGCCGGGAGACTCACCACCGCGACGATCCCGCAGCACACGCTGACGTATCAGTACGCGGACACGGGTTCCTGCCGTCTCAACCCCGGAGCAGGCCTGAACGGCAACCGCACCGCGAGCACGGACCAGACATCGTCGGGGACCCAAACGACCGCTTACTGCTACGACCATGCCGACCGACTCACCTCCAGCGGTGTCATCGGGCCCGTCGCCGGCCTGAACCCGGTCGCAGCCGGAGTCGCGGCCAGCGCCATCAGCTACGATTCGCATGGGAACACCACGAAGCTGGCCGACCAAACCATCGCGTACGACATCGCCGACCGGCACACCCGCACCACCCTCGACGATGGCACCGCCATCGAGTACACCCGCGACGCGAGCGGACAAATCGTCCAACGCACCGAAACACCCCCGACCGGCGCCGCCAAGACGATCCGTTTCGCCAACACCCCCAACGGGGCCAACATCGTCCTCGACGGTGCAGGCACTATCGTGCAAACGACTCGGTCCCTGCCTGGTGGGGCCAGCGTCAGCGTTCGTGCGGACGGTACTCAGTTGTGGTCCTACGCCAACATCCACGGTGACATCGCGGTGACCGCAGACGCCACAGGGACTCGCACCGGTTCGTACCGCTACGACCCGTTCGGACAGTCGATCGACCCGGAAACCGGGCAGATTGGCACGACCACAGCAGACGACGCGCTCCCCGATACACTTCCCGACACGGAGGCCGACTACGGATGGGTCGGCGGTGCCAGCAAACTCACCGAACACACGGGGAACATCGCCACTATCGAAATGGGGGCAAGGCAGTACGTTCCTGCGCTCGGACGGTTCCTCTCCGTTGACCCGGTGGAAGGAGGTGTCAGCAACGCCTATGACTACCCGGCAGACCCGATTAACATGTTCGACTTGACTGGGGAACGAGCAGACTGGGGCGGCTCAAGAGCCAGCAACGACGCCTACTACTCGCAACCAGGTATCAACCAACAGACAGGGGCCCCGTCCAATGCACGACCCGCATCAGCACCTTCGACGCGGGGCGAGACATCAGGCGCTTCCACCCGGCAACAACTTCAAGACGCGGCGATGTGGCTAAGTGTTGGCAGTGCGGTGCTGTACGGAGCGGGTGCAATATTGAGCTTGACCGGTGTCGGGCTGGCGTTTGCGCCTGCCCTGTTCATAGCTGCAACCGCAGTTGGAGCAGCTTCGACTGCTGCAACGTGTGCTGCTGACTGGGGCGGGGATCAAACTGGTTGCGCTGTAGGCGTCGCTACACTTGGAGTCGGTAGCTTGGCGCGCCCTGCATCGGCAGCGATTCGTGTTTTTGCCGGCACGAGGGTTGGCTTGGGCGTTGTCCGCGATGGTGTTCGCGCCACGACTTTGGTTGGTGGTTCGTACGGTGCCCTATCAACGGGTGCGTACGCGTATGGAAGGTATGTCCAATGAACGCTGTCAACTGGAAAGCCGTGACTCCGATCCTGATACTGGGTGGGCTTATCGCTTGGCTGGTCGTTTGGAATTCTGCTGACGCCTCGAACCCGCTTCTGCCTTGGGTAGTTTTGGGGGTGCCCACGGTGGGGGTCCTAACCCTTGTTATGAGCGTGTTAGCTTCTCTGCGGCGACGGAAGTCGAGTCGGACATGGGAGCTCATGCTGCGGGACGATCCTGATTCCGCACATTTCATCGCGTTCGTCTACCCGGCCGTGAAAGCGCAGTTGGGCCGGCTCGGCTGGCGCCTGCACAAGTCGGCGTATTTTTCGATACCCACGATTGGAGTCGGTATTGACTCGACCTCGGTCACTTTCTGGGAAGCGGGCATGATGGGCCCCACTCTCACTCTCGCGGGGTCTGAGATCGCCTCGGTGACGGTCGCGCCGGTTAGTGACGGCTATCGGAATCATCCCGCCATCCAGCTAAGACTCAACACGTCGAACCGGAGCAAAGTGCTCGACCTGAATCTCCGCGACGTCCGCCATCGGAACCTGTCGTCCGCCGAACTGTCCGAGGCAAGAGACAGAATCCCATTGATGCGCTGAAACTGAACGGTCATTCGGCTCGGTGGAATTGTTCGAGGCGGAGGTGCTGGCAAGACAATGGGTGGTGTACTCGGATCGGTCAACTCGGCCGGTGGGGCATATGGCAGGTGGGCACAATGAGTAAATCCGTCGAGTTTCGCATAGGAGCGAGGGTTGCGGGGATGTCCATGTGGCGCTTAGCCTGAATCCACCGGTCGACCTCTGATCGGATCCTGATTTTGTTTCGGCGAGCTTTCGGAGTTTCGGGCGTGGTTGTGGTCCGGGTCTCGCGGCCCGGGTGTTCCACTGGTGCTCCTGTTGATGTCGGTGTCGGCTGGTTGGTCAGGTGGGGGCGGGTTGTTGGGGCCGGAAGTTCTTTGTGAACAGGGCCGTCCAGGGTTTCTCCCAAGGCCAGTGTTCGGGCAGGTGCAATGTCACGCGCCGCGCCGAGGTTGAGATTCGTGCGGGGACGCTGACAAGTTTCCGGCGGATCGTTGCGGTGGTCGATCGGCTGAGACCGTTTCCCGCGATCGTCGCGGCGGCGCGGGTGAGGTTAAACGCCATGACGGCCATGACCAGCCAGGCGGCGTTGGCGGTGAATACACCGGAGGGTAGGTGCGCCAGGGCGCTGCTTTTGAGGTCGGAATTCACGAGCTCGATCGCCGCGTGGGCGCGGTGGGTTTTGTCGGCGGTGACGGTGTCGAGGGTGCTGGTGGTGAAAAAGGCGTGGAATCGGTGGGTGTCGAACAGGGTTGGCTGGTCGAGGTTTTTCTTGTTCAGTTCCGGGATCCGCCGCACGGCCAAGCGCCCGGTGATGTGCTCGCTCTTCTTGCGCGAGGTGAACGCGGTGAACGGGACCTCGGCGACTTCGGCGTTACTGATCCATGTTTTGCTGCCTTCGTCATAGATGGCGTTGGTGTATTCAATTGCGGTCCAGGCAGCGCCGGGGATCGTTCCGATCGCTCGTTTGATGGCGGGGTCCATCCGGGCAGTGACCGAAACGTCGGCGCCGGCTTTGAGGGCTGCGCTGATGGAGGCGTGCCCGTAGAACGCTGAGTCGGCACGAAAGAGCACGCGTGCTTTTCCCGCTCCGCGGAGCCGTTTGATCGTGGCGAGGGCGTCACGGATCAGACGGGCCGCGCCGCGCGGTGATCCGCAGGCACCGCGCCGGAGTCGCTGGCCGATGATGATCGGCGCCGATACGTCCGTCTTGACTGTCGCGAGGATCGCGTTGAGGCCGCGCACCCCGGAGTACCCGTAGCCGGAGCCTTCCTTCTGGTGGCCGTGAACTTCGATGATGGTGTCGTCGACGTCGAGGAACATGTAGCCGTCGGTGTCGTGCACGAGCAACGGAGTTTCCGCGGCCAGGCCCCGCACGAAGCGGGAAGCGACGGCGTCGAGCTGCCGGACGTGACCGAACGTGAACGCGCGCAGAAACGACCCCAACGTTGACGGCGCGTAGCAGTTGCTGAAGATTTTCCGCATGCCGCCGTGACGAAGAATGGCGAGGTCGTCGATGGAGTCCGCGCCGGCGACCATGCCGCCGACCAGAGACGTGACTTTCAGACCGGCGTTGGCGCCCTTGTCGGTGGGGACGCTCAGCCACTGATCGGCCAAGGTCGCCAACCCCGCACGGGCGGCTAATTTCATGATCGGGACCAAGCCCGCCGACGACACGAGATTCGGGTCGGTGAATGATGCAGAAACGGCGCGGTTGGTGTGGGAAACTTGCATCTACGAGATGCTCCTCTGGTTGGTAAATCTGAACTCTTGACAAGTCCTAATTTACCTGATCAGATGGGCATTCTCGGTTTAACGCGCCGTCAGATCTCGATCCCGATCGGTGGATTCAGGCTTAGACAACGTCAATTCTCAAGCGGTATGACCTGTACCTGATTGAGCCTTCTCGTGTGAACCTCAGTGCATCGCGAAGTCTTTGGTCGTCGTGGTCACCGATTATCATCCCCAATACACGCTGATCAGATGTCGCGAGAGCGCGCTCAACCCACCCCATGTATCTGAGGATTTGGCCCACGACCTTGTCGTTTGCCTTGTCCCTTTTTAGCTCAATGACGAGCCAGCGGCTCTTGTCTTTGCTCAACGCAAGGATGTCGATTTGGCCTGTACCCGCGGCATACTGCCGTTTGACAAAGTCGTAGTCGTCAAAGAGATCGATGTCTCGCCAGTTGGCTTCCAAGAAGTCCTCGAGACCATGCTCGACCTGGAATTTGATTCGCCGCGGTGCCTGGTCGCGTTCAATCAGGCTTCCGTCCGCGGCGCCACTGGGTGCACCCTGGTTGTCGACACTGATCGTGATCGCGGGCGCTGCTGGACTACCAATCTGGAAGTGCACGGCGACGCCATAACCGCCGTTGTCGTTGTATATGACGGACCCCTCAGGTCCGTGCTGAAACCGGCGTTCAATAAGTTCGTCTGAAGAAACGTCTGGTGCGAGTCTCTTCTGCGCTAGGTGCCCGATGTCCGAATTGCCCTCGTTCCACCGCACGCTGTTTGCGATGAATCTGATCGTTTCGATCGGTGTGGCCTCGTTCTGCAGGAGGGACAGAGCCGCGCGCCGACCAAGCTCCAACCGCCCGATTACGTCCAGGACTTCGGGCGCACAGTCCCGAATTGCCATGGATTCCATGACCATATCGAACTCGTGCTCAGGATTCTCCCGCCTGGCGATGACGAGCAGTGTTTCTGATGTCGTCGCGGGGTTCCGAGAGATTTCGTATCCGGGCACGTGGCCCGCGTTGACGGCGAGTTCCGCGAGAAGGCCCGGCGATTCCGTGACCCGTGCCAGTCCCGATACAACACCTGGCACGGAACCCATCAGAATTTTCAGGAGTTCGGGGATGCTGTGGATGTTCGCGTTCCGTGTTAGCACTTCGAGCACATAGAAGTTCTCGTCTGACGCGAGTTGTACGAGCACGGCGTCTTCGGTGTCGTGATTGCCCGCAACGCTGGCGCGCACCGATGACACGTCATCCTTGGCCAGGATGCGAAGTAGATCTGCGTCCCGAGTGTGAGTGGCCGTATGCATCCGCACTTCCCAGCGAGCGTCTTGAGCGAGCACTCGGTGTTCTGTGAACCCACCCTCTCTCGCGGCATCAATTTTTTGCTGAAGGGTCCCGCAAACCCGGGGGTCAAGGCCCTCCCCACGAGTCCGATCAGGCTGCATTCCGACCTCCGTGGGTCTGCTCGACAATTGACATCGTGTGCTCCCGTCTTCAGGGCCTTGCTGATCTCGTCGACACTAGTGGGACCCTCGGACATCTGCACGCTCTGTCATGAATGGGCCGCGTCACAGGCCGGCTCACATTGCCGACGTCGTCGGCGTAAGCAGTCCCATCGTTCTTTACACCTGGCAAGTGATCGCTGGCAGCGGCATTTTGACCGTGCGGTCGAAGGTCTGCCCGCCTGCTCGGCTACCGCGGGCCCGCACCTGAATCTCCCACGCTCCCCTTTGGTCCCTGCGTCGGGGCTTGACGGCTGTCCGTGGCTTCACCAGCGCCGGACGTGCACTGAACTGGCCATCGCCCTTCGCCGGCCGCTTCTGCTTGACCGTCTCACCGTCACTGGTTACCACGAACTACTTCTTCGACGCGCCCGAGTCGCCAGCGCCGCCGGATGGCCCACTACTGGGTGGCTTAATCGCGTGGCTCGGCCTGCTGCCATTCATGGGCTTCGCGCCCTCACCACCGCGACGAGGCGAGCTCCCCTTCGAGATCGGATCCGACTGGCGCCCTTTATTCGGCATGTGTGCTCCTACTTCTTATTGCTCTGGGTGTGGTCGGCGGGGCGGCTATCCACTCCACATGGCAGTCGTCGTTAATGGGCACCCAGACACCGAGGGAATCTTCGATTGGTTCGAGAAACTGGCCCCGCTTACCCATCCGCCACTGGTGGGCGATGAACATGTCGCGCTCGTAGGGGTAAGTGCTGATGTAACCCTCGATGTCGTACCAGCCGCCGACATAGATGCCTGTAGCGGTCTTCACTCGGACAAATCTAGGCGTGTCAGCTCCGTAAGCAGCCATGTCCCAAGCCCGTGGCACCGTCTGGTTACGGTTGACACGCCGCCGCTTGTACGTGACGTTCCCGTCGGCGTCTACCTCGGTCGCGATGCGACTCCAACTCATCAGTGCGGCGACGCCGCCAGGAACTCCGACGAGCAGGACAACTGAAACGAGACCGATCCACCACGCGGGGGTGTTGCGCCATCCATTCGTAACCCAGTTCTCGAACGAACCGAGATCCACCATCCCAGTGAGCTCGCTGGCAAGACCGAAGATTGCAAGACCGAGCCCTACATAGATAATGACGAAGATCGCGCTTACGTACAGTGATTCGAGGATGCGAGACCCGGCGCCGTAGTCCGGAGATCGCCACCCGACGAACCAGGTGCGCACCGTGACGAAGCTGATACCCGGAACCAGCATGGCGATGAAGATCAACACCTGGGGTAAGGACTCGGGCACGTTCACAGGGCAAGGGTACATGCACTCCGGGACGCCCAAGTGCGCTTACCAGGCGGCGGGGTCTGAGGATTTGAACCAATGCCGCCCTAAGTGCCCGAGCTGGGACGTTTTTGTATACATGTTGATCAGATGGCGGACTTTGTGTTCCCGGCCATGACGGCAAGATCCTGGGCCAAATTTCGATAGGCGGCGCGCCCGGGCTGGTGCGTTTCCTGACCTGCCCTCCGCGACGCGCTCTGCGCCAACGAAGCCAATCTCCTCGCTCCTACTGAGCAACAGGCACAGGACAGCGTGACGCTTAGTGGGGGATGGCGAGCGTCAGGGTTCGTGAGCAAAGATTATTTAGTGAATGCTGACGGACGACCCGCAACCCCGAAGATCTTCGCTGCGTATCCCGCCGTGAGCCACCGCGGCCTTATCCAGCGCTGGGGATCACGAAGCGACAGCCGCCTATCCTACGAATTCTTCGAGTCGGCGAAGCGACTTGCTGCTACCCACGTCGGTGAGCCCGGTGATGACGTGATCTTGCTGCCGATCATGCTGCTTTACCGCTTCGCTATTGAGTTGTCGCTGAAGGAATCAATTCACTATGCGGCGCTCCTACGCCGCCGCAACAAAGACTCAGACCCGTCGTTGGAGACACACGCGGTATCCGAGCGACTCGAACGGAAGCATCGCCACAGCATCGGGGCGCTCGTTCACGAGCTAAACACCCACATGACCGCCCTCGACTTGCAGGTTATACCGAAAGACACCGGCAGGATCCTTCAGATGCTGGCCGAAGCCGACGCGACCGGGGAGGCTTTCCGGTATACCGGGAAGCTCGCTGAGACCTACGACAACATCGATTTTCCATCGCTAAATGCCGCGCTCGACGAGACCTATGGCATTACTGCGGCCTCCCACGACGTTCTCGAGGCCTATGGAAGCGCCCAAGATGAATACCTCGAGGTAGAGCGAGAGATTGACGCGGAAATGCGTGCGGAGTATGAATCAAATTACAAGAGCGAAATGGGCGGTTGGTAGCAGGGGAAGCGTCCGCCAGCCACCAAACCTGCCACAGCCTCGGCGCGAGCATAGAGGGCTGCCTTCAATTCCTTCCACCTGACGTCGTCGAACCCTCCATCTGGCAAAGCGCCCAGCAGCTCGCGCTCCTTAGAATCGAACCTCTCCCGCCGGGTCGTGTCGTCGGCGCGGCGGATGCCGTGATTGATCTCCCTAAGTCGTTCCTCAATCGCAGCATTCAACTCCGTGGTCACCTTTGATGGACGCTCCCCGAAACCCGTGAGGCATTCGAAAGTCGGGTCATTTTCAGACGAGACGCAATCGCGGTCTGACGTACGATCAGGGTGTGCCTGACCTTGATGACCTACTCCCGTCCCGTGCGGCTTTCATTCGTGCACGAGGCGAGCTGGAAGCAGCCAACGGAGTGAAGTGGCTGACCGAATTCGACGAGCGGGTTCGATTTCGCCTCTATGCTGCATACGACCAGAGCTACATGAGCGGTCATTACGGCACGAGCAATCTGGTGAACAACGCCCTTGGGTCGTTTGTCAGCGACCAGTCTCAGATGCGGCTGTCGCATTCAAGTGCGGATGGAGCCTTCAGAAATGAGGTCGAGCCGTCGTCCACCGATGAGTTGCTGGATTGGCTCGCTGCTATCCCTATAGTCTTGGAACGGTTCGCTGCGGAGTACAACGGAACGCAAAGCGACGAGGAGTACGGATTCACCCACAATCTGAACCCCAAGAGATTCGCAGGGTTGGCAAATGATGTTCTGCTCGAGGCTCGGATTGGCTACACGTTCATCAACAACAGGCTGAAGCCACGCTCGGACGAGCCGTTGTTCCTCGCCGTGGTTGAACCTGTGGAGGCGTTGCTCACATCCAATTCACGATTCGCGGCTGTAGAGACGGCCTACCAGCAGGCCCAATCGAGCATCGCCTCAGGGCAGTACGGTGCCGCGATCACAAGCGCTGGCTCAGCGCTTCAGACAACTTTGGAAGCTCTCGGAGCATCTGGTTCCAACCTCGGAGCTCTCTTCGCCAACGCCCGCTCTCGTGGGTTTCTGATGGGGCATGACGCAAAGCTCCTGGAGAGCTATAAGTCCCTTGTCGATTGGGCAACGGCGGACAGAAGTAATCGTGGAACGGCTCATGGAGCTGCCACAGCTCAGCGAGCTGATGCGGACATGACCCTTCATGTTGTTGCTGCTCTCATTATTCGCCTCATCAAGCATGCTGAGCTGCAGGAATATACCGCCGCACCTAAATCAGTGCCGAACGTGGAGTAGCCAGGACGATGGTTCCGTCTGTGGTGACGTCGCTGAGGACGATGCCGGCTTGGTGGGCCATGTCGGATCCGGCCTGCGATCCCTGCCATGCTGACCAACATGGTAGACGTGCAAAGCGCGGACTTCCACGCCGCGTGCAGAGTGCGGCCTTGGAATCGAATCGCACCATGGCGTGAGATTCGAATCGTGGTGACTGAGGATTGATCGTCGCGTCCTGGTTGGCGCCCCGGCCCTGAGTGTGTTTCGTCAGCTGGAAACCAGCCAAAAGAGCGATAGCTTTCCCGCCATCTGAGCGACCCGGAATCCGGTGAGCTGAACGTCGGTAGCGACAGCTGACGGCGTGTCCTTGGATGCCCCAGGCGTGGCGGCGGTCCTATCCAGCCCTGCTCTGGCGCTGAATCAGCGGCGGCGGCCCCTGCACACGACCATCGCTGTTCCGAGTCGCCCGGGCCGCCACGGGCCGGTGCCGAAACGGCACGATGGAGGTGATGAAACGGCCGGAATGACGTGCTGAATCGGTCGGTTCTTACACACACCTGAGCCTCGGCCGTCGCGAGAGGTTAAAATAGCCGAGCGCCTGCGCCCCAAGCCATGGCCGCGAGGAGGCGCGAGAGTTGCGGGAGCAGTAGGATCAAAGCGCGTCCAGTCAGCGCGAAACCAAGGTTGCGAAGATCACCGCCCGCTTCAAAGAGGCTTCGGTTATCGCCGCGTCCCGTCGGGGCGCCCACGTCGACGCCCACGATGTCGTAGGGATCGAATAGAGTTCGGATTGTCGAATCTGAGGGGGATGCGCCTTGGCTCTAACTACGTCGCTTGCAGGCCGGGTACGCAACACTACGCTGCCGAAAACTCATGCCCTCCTGCCGCTGTTCGAGGCCGTGGTGAACGGCATCCAGTCGATCGATTCCAGGCATGCCCAAGAACTTGGACGAGGGCGTCTCACGGTACGGATCCACCGCGAGCAGCAGGTGGCATTCAATCTCGAGACGTCCACCCCCGGCCGCGCGCCGCTGGAGCCAATTACCGGGTTCAGCATCCAGGACAACGGGGTGGGCTTCACTCCTCAGAACATGGTTTCCTTCGAGACGCTTGATAGCGACTACAAAGCGGGTATAGGTTGTCGTGGAGTCGGTCGCCTACTGTGGCTCAAAGCCTTCGATCGAATCGAGGTCCAGAGCGCATACTACGACGATGCCAACGTCTTGCAGGGGCGGCAGTTCAAGTTCTCGGTAGCGCGCGAAGTGGAGCAGGACGGAGCTCCCGGCGGCTTCTCTGACTCAGGTTCCACGGTCATTCTCGATGGTTTCAAAAAGGCTTTTCAGCAGAGCGCCCCGAAGATGGTTGAAGCCATCGCGCGCGAGATGTTCGAGCACTGCATCTGGTACTTTCTTCGGCCAGGCGGTGCTCCTGACGTATACGTGACCGATGGTGATGTGTCGGTCCTTCTCCAGGGCTATCTGAGAGAGCTCGAGCACTCTGAGACGACCTCGTCGATCGTGGTTGACGGGCACAGGTTCAACATGCTCAACTTGCGGCTCAAGACCTCCGTGCGCAACGCCACGCCACGGCTGTACTGGTGCGCCGCGAATCGCGTCGTGAAGGACGAAAACATCTCCGGCAAGGTGCCGGGTCTCTACGGCCGGCTCACAGATGGGGATGCGGACGAGTTCACCTATGTCTGCTACCTAACATCAGACTTCCTCGACGAGCATGTTCGCTCCGACCGCACGGACTTCGATCTCCCCGAACGAATCCCAGGGGAGAACTTGGTCGGCGAGCCGTCGCTCGACGACATCAGACGAAGGGTCTTCCAAGAAGTCGCGCGGGTGCTGGTGAAACCTCTGTCGGCCGCACAGCAAGCAGGCAAGGAGCGGGTGCATCAGTTCGTGACCACGAAAGCACCAAAGTATCGCCCGCTGATCAAGTACATCGAGTCCTCCGGCATGACGGTCGACCCAGGAATCAAAGACCAGGACCTTGAGCTCGAGCTCCATAGGCATGTTCAGAAGATCGAGGCTGCGGTGTTGGCTGAGGGGCAGGCCGTGTTCGCTCAGTCGTGCGGTGACAAGCCTGAAGGCTACGACGAGCGCCTTGCCAAGTACCTCGAGACGGTGACTGAGTTCAACCAGTCAGACCTGGCGAACTACGTATCCCGGCGGCGGACGACTCTCCATATTCTCGAAAAGCTCATCCAGTCCGACGCCGAGGGCAAGTATGCCCGGGAGGAGTCGATCCATGAACTGCTCTTCCCGATGCGGAAGGACTCGAACGAGGTCGGGGCGGATGCCTCGAATCTCTGGATCCTTGACGAGCGGCTCGTATTCCATGACTACCTCGCCTCTGACAAGACATTCAAGAGCATCGTCATCACGGAGGATGATTCGATGAACAGGCCCGACGTGCTCGTGACGCGCGTCATCGGCCCGGACGCGCCGGTACTCGCCGCCGAGGGCAAGAAGATGCCGTTGCAGTCCATCGTCATTGTGGAGCTCAAGCGTCCAATGCGTAACGATGCGGCTGAAGGGAAGAATCCCATAGAACAATGCCTGGACTACGTCGCGCGCGTTCGGGCAGGTACCGCGAAGACCGCTACCGGACGCCCGATTCCATCGACGGATGACCCGCCGGCATTTTGTTACATCATTGCTGACCTCACGCCGACGATGGTGAATCGTTGCAAGCTGTCCGGCCTGACCATGACGCACGACGGCATGGGCTACTTCGGCTTCATCGAGCCGTACAAGGCCTACATCGAGGTGCTGAGCTTTGACCGACTTGTCAACGCGGCGACGGAACGGAACCGAGCGTTCTTCGACAAGCTTGGGCTGTCGTCGAGCTAACCGGCGCGCGAATCGGTCCAACGAATGTCGGGGTGGTTCGAACAAGCTGGGGGTCAGCTGGTTACGAGGACTTGTCAGACGTGATGAGCATCGGAGACGAGCTACTCAGCGTCGGTTCGTCGGGATCGTTCACATTTATGCCGCCAGCCCTGCTCCTTGCCAGCGCGACAGGGTCGGGAGCCTACAAAGGGAACCTCGCCAGAATCCAAGCGCGGCGATCTGTGCATTATTAGGAGGACACCGAAATCTGAGATCAGGTGCGCCGATATACTCACACGACAGAGATGAGAGGTGTGCTCGTGGGGAACCTCGGCATTTATCAGACGATGACGACCGTCATGAAGGCAATGGGTGGGCCAGCAAAGGCGCTCACGCTTGGTGTGGCCGTCGTCGGCACCGCGGGCTATGGCGTGATCCGCCTCGGAGAGTTTGGCGGGAAGAAGCTTATCGAGGCTGCAAAGGCCACCCTGGCCAACCGACGCGCCAGGTCAGAGGTGATCGAGCAGGTCTTCACCATCCACACCGATGGCGTGGCTGACGACGGGCTTGAGTTCAAGGCTGGCGGTCAGTACAGAGCCCTCGAGCAAGATGGCGACGCGGTTCTGATCGAGTTGTTTGGTGACGGCGATGGGCACTATGTCTCTGGTGCGTTCCTGGCCACGATCTCAGACTTCCCAGCAGAGCTGCCGGCTGCAGACGAGTAGTCGCACAACGCAGGAAGACCACGGCTGCATTTCTGCAATCGGAGTCTTCGTGTGTCTGGCGGCTGGCTGCCCAGTTGTGCGTCACAGTAGGAACCGCACGAGCGTCTCACCCGCGTCCTTAAGCATGTGCGCAAACTAACCGTGCTGCTCGGCGATCCGACGGTGGCGGCTCCCGTTGCCGACTCGGGGATGAAGGTGACGGCACTCAGAGAAATTTCCCGGACCTACGGACACTTCGGATTGGTCATCAATACCGAGTGTTCGCCCGCCGGCCTCCCTGAGCGGTACTACGAAAACACGTGGTTGAGGGTATTTTCACACGGTGACACGCAGAGTGGAGGAAAAACGGTCACGCCCCGCCGGGTGGTGTAATTCGTCGCTACCGCGCCAATCAATGGTTGGGTGCCCACCATTTACCTACCTAAATCATCCGTGATGGACCAAGGATGTCCGGCTAGGATCGGAGGTAGTGAACCGTTCGGTTTGCTGCACAGACATGGGAACCCGTGAGGTTCCGAGACATTCGGCGACGACCACAACTGCTCCGGTTTAGCAGGGGGTCGCAGGTTCAAATCCTGTCAGCCCGACAAAAGTCCTGATAAACCTAGGTTATCAGGACTCTTTTCGTTAAGAAACACGTGTCGTCATCATTTACCCACCGTTTACGCAGCGCTTGTGAGCCCAAATTCTGGAATCTCCATTCGATCTCGATGAGAGACTGGTGCCCGCGAATTCGCATGTAACTCCCCCTTACGATTTCAGTGAGATGCCCATATCTAAGTGGCGCATGACCGTCTGCAATGGAGCAATCGCTATCTCACTGAAATCGTAAAGGGGATGTAACTCTGGTCAGGGTTCTGTTTATGCTGATCAGGGAGGTTTCTGCGCTCGTGCGTGGAGCTGTCAGGCGTGGCCCGCGGATTTGATTGAGAGTCGCCGGGCCGCAGGATCAAATCCTAGCGGCCCGACAAGAAGTCCCGGTGAATAGCAAGATTCGCCGAGGACGTTCGGTTCGATTTGACTGGCCGCGTCCTGTGGGCCATCTTTTGACCCGATTCCGGGCGCGCACTTTGGTTTGTCCGCGTTGGTTCTCGTGTTCGTTGGGTAGTGCGGAATCCCATTGGTGTGTCCAGGTGCGAACGGACCCGGTGGCCTGCCGCCGTGTTGATTGTTGCCTGTCGTCAGTCGCCTCTCGGGCACAATTGTGAGGAGCAAGGGCGAGCTGACCTCCGGCGGGATCACCGCGAGACGTGAAACTCCACTCAGCGGGACGTGACCTTTGCGGGACGCGGTCAGCGCTGCAGGTGTGGCGTCCTCGCGGTCATATTTGTCGGGCGGGGTGCACGAGCATCCCAATGACGATGCGGTCGCACCGTTCACACTGAGCTGCGCTTGCTCGCTTGCTGACCGTCATGCGGGCGGCGCGTGGGTTATCTCTGGCGAAGCCGGTCCACTGCACTGGCGTATGGATGGCGCTCGCTCGCTCGCGCTTAGCTGGCGCGAAGACCGCGCAGGGCGAGCTCGACGAAGCGTGCCGAGGCGGGCATTTCATTCCCAGGCGAGTGGGCGATCACTCCCGCGTTCCCTTGGAGGATAGCGAGCACGTCGCCCAAAGTGACGTCGTGACGCAGCATTCCGGCGTTGGTGGCGTGCTGGGCGATAGAGGTGAACATCGAGCCGATGTGTCCTGCGGGGTCCGTCAGTGCTGCGGCGCTCACGCTGTCAGCTATCGCGCCCGCAAGACCAGGGTTCAGAGCCTGATGAGCCGCGCACGTGCGAATCGACGTAGTGAATGCCTCCCAGGGGTCGCCTTCTGAAGCGGGGTCGGTAGCTGCTTCCTGTATGCCTGAGAGCTCTTCAGCGATAATTTCGCGAAGCAGGTGGTCCTTCGTCGGGAAGCGGCGCTGCGCTGTGGCGAATCCCACACCAGCGCGCCGCGCAATTTCGGCCATCGAGACGTCAATTCCGTCGCTGGCAAATGCCGCGCGCCCGGCTTCCAGAATCAGCTGACGGTTGTGCGCGGCGTCCGCTCGCAATCGACGTTCGGCAACAGTCATGGCCTGCCCTTTCTCTTCAGCGGACGATACCGGTTGGGCAACATTCGTAAGTGGTTAGCCCTGCCCAGTTACATGCTATCGTCTGCAAGTGGAGAGGCCACACCGCTTAGTGGTCAAATATAGCAAGGAGCACATCATGGAGAGCATGCAGGCAGTCCTGTTCAATCGGTACGGCAACCCGGAGGAACTTCACCGGGGGACCCTTCCGATGCCGGAGGCGCGAGCAGGAGAGGTCCTTGTGCGAGTCGACGCCGTCTCAGTCAACGGCGCGGACCTGTTGCTTCGGTCGGGGAAGCTTGGCCTTATCACCGGCCGTCGTTTTCCGAAGCAACTAGGAATCGATTTTGTCGGAACACTCATCGCCACCGATCCCGGAGCCGATCTTGGCGGACTATCCATCGGCGACCAGGTCTGGGGCATAGTCGATGAGAAGGGAGGGCCCCGCTCGCTTGCCGAGTTCCTGAGCGTTCCCGCGATCCAGATCGCGCGGGCACCGAACAATCTGAGTTCGGAGGAAGCGGTCACACTCCTTGCCGGCGGCACGACCGCCTATACCGGTCTCGTGGAAAAGGCAGGCGTGCAGCGCGGTGAGCGAGTGCTTGTGCGAGGCGCGGCAGGTGGCGTCGGCAGCGTGGCAGTGCAGCTCGCGAAGATGCTCGGAACACACGTGACGGCGCTCGCGGGTGCGTCAAGCCAAGAATTCGTGAGGGGGCTGGGAGCTGATGCGGTGTACGACTACCGGGTAACGCCGCGTGAGGAGCTGGGCATGTATGACGTCATCTTTGATGCGCACGGGAGTGACCTGCTCGCGTTTCGCCGCCTGCTGGCGCCGGGCGGAAGAATGGTGTCGATCGCGTTCGACAAGAAGGCGCCCATACGCAGCCTTGTGACCATTGCGGCCAGCGCTGCTTTCGGCGCTCGACGCATCCGCTACTTCCTGGGCAAGCCTGAACGGCGGGACTTCCAGCGGCTCACCGCACAGGTCGAGCGGGGAGAGATTCGCTCCATACTCGATCGCGTCTTTCCGCTGGCCCGTGCCGCGGACGCACACGCCGCACTTGAAACCCGCGGCGTACAGGGGAAAGTGGTCATCTCGATCTCAGAGTAGGCCTCAACGGTCAGGCGGTCGATGTGGATGCTGACCGCCCTTGACTCTGTGGTGGGAATACGGGTTTGAGTGGTCCCATGACTACACAACCAGGTTTCCGAACGACCAAACGACGCACCAACGTGCTTCTCAGACCATTTCAGGTCATTCGCGAAAACCGCCGACCGTTTGTCGTCCTGAACGTTGCGCTGTTCGGGCTGTTGGTGGCGGGTTTCATTGTGGGGATGCTTTTCCCAGAGCTGAGCGCTGGGCAGGTGAACGGGCTTGTCGAGGACGGCACGTTAGACCAAATCGCGCCGCTTCTCGGCAACGTCTGGTTCTTCGCGCTGGCCATTCTCTTCAACAACGCAGTAAACGTCGGCGCCGTAATCGTCTTGCCCTCCCTTGTCGTGCCGTTTGCCGGCATCGCATATTTCGGCTATAAAGTGGCCGAGATCGGCCTGACCCTCGCCGCAAGTGGATCGGACCTCTGGGGCGCGATGCTCCCACATCTCGTGACCGTGGTCGTCGAGATAGAGGCCTATGTACTCCTCGCACTCGGCGCCTACATCCTCGGTCGGTCCTGGATCCTCCCCCGAACAGTCGGTGCCTCCAACCGGCGCTGGGGCTACCTTCGTGGACTCCAGCAGTTCGGCTGGCTGATCCTGCCCGCTTTCGTGCTGCTGGTCATCGGCGCGCTCTACGAGGCGGTCACGCTGATCTACGTCATCCTGCCTCGGGTGGCCGAGCTTGCCGGGTAGTGGTCAGGCTGTTAGCCCCGCCGCTCTCGTTGGAGCGAGGGCGGCGGGGTGCCTACGTTGGGGGGAACTTAGCCAGCAGACACAAGCACCTTGGGACCAGCTGCGCTATGTTTCTTGCGCTCGATCAGCCAGACCGTGCCTACTACGGCGACGTTCATAACCATCAGGATGATCAGTGAGGCTCCAGGTCCGGAGCCGGAGGCGCGGTCAACTACGGTCGCGTCGTTGCCCGCGAAAAGGGCATTGATGATGCCCACGAGGACGTTATTTGAGACATGGAGCGCCATCGCGGCTTCGAGGCCGCCGCTGATCAGCCCCATCAACACAGTGCAAGCGGAGAAAACAAACAGGTAGCTGACAAACCACGGGTCGATCGACACATGGACGAGGGCGAACAACGAACCCGAAAGGACGATGCCAAGGACGATCGCTGGGCGCACACCGCGAAACCACGACCCGGCCGCAGGAACGACTACCCCTCTGAACGCGACTTCCTCGCCAGCGGCCTGCAGGGGAATAGCCAACAAAGTCACGAGAATGATGCCAATCGTGGTGGCCCCGACGTCGAAGCCGCCCCAACCTGCCGATTCGGGCGCGATGAGGGCAGTGGCAACAACACTGAGCCCGACCAGCAGCACCGAAGCCGCGAAATAGATTCCTAGACGCCGCCAATCAAACTTGCGGTTGTGGCTAAAGACGCTCCGCCACGAAATTCTTGCTAGCCGAGCCACCAATATCGTTGCGATGAGCGCCGTGATGGCAGTACTGATTCCTGACGCCAGGATTGTCAACGGCGTAAGTCGAGGCTTCAGCGGATCCGCAGGACCTTCAATCATTACGACCGCTTGAAAAACTATGATCTGCACAAGCAGCAATAACACTGGTACGGATATCAGAACGACTAGCGATTTCCACCGGGGGAGACGGAAGTGAACCCCAAAGGGCCGGTCGGATAGGGTGGTGTGAAGCGGGCTGGTCATATCTGTCTCCTGAAAGAAATTGTGATCGCGCACCGGCGGGCCGCGCGGGTCTCCTCTCTCACGAGTACACACCTTGTGCTTACAACACGGTCAAGCAAAGAATCTTGCCGCCGGCGGAACACATCGCCCTTCCCTCGGTCGCTTTCCCACGTGGAGCGGTCGGCAGACAGCGGTGAATGGTCACAAGTAGCGGTCCACGGTGACGTGTTGGATGGATGACTGTGCGATCTCTCTCCAGCGCACCGCACTATGTACATCGGTCGCTGCAATCTGGTCAGCCATTGCGTGCAGGCAGCGACGGACGCGTCGGCCTGGCGCCGCGGAATTTGTCAAGGTGAATGAGGCCAGTGGGAGTTTAGGCGGCTAGTTCGAGCCCTTCATTCTCGAGGGGTTTGGCGGCTGGTTTGTTGATCCATGCCGTCGCGGGAATGGACAGGATCTTTGGTGCCTGGGTCGTGCTGAATCGCTCTGGGAAGCGTGCGCGTGCCGCGTCCAGCGTCGCCGCCCGTGCCACGGCCTTCGCCTCGGCGAGGCCGTAGTGAACGTCGGCTGGCGTGTTGAGGCCGATCCCGGAATGGCGATGTTCGTGGTTGTAGCCGTCGACGAATGAGGCCATGAACGTCTTCGCGTCGGCGAGGGAGCCGAAGCGTTCGGGGAACGTCGGTGCGAATTTCAGGGTCTTGAACCACGCCTCGCTGTAGGGATTATCGTTACTCACCCGAGGCCTCGAGTGCGACCTGGTGACCTCCAGATCAGACAACAGCGCGGCGACGGTCTTGGACGTCATCGACGTGCCGCGGTCGGCGTGAACGACCTGCGGGACGCCGTGAATGCCGAAGATCTCCTTCATCATCTCCACCGCCAGCTCTCCCGATTCCGACGCGTGAACATACGCGCCGACGATGTAGCGGGAGTAGATATCGATCATCACGTAAGCATCGAAGTACTTGCCCTTGATCGGGCCGGCAAGTTTCGTAATATCCCAGCTGAGCACCTGGCCAGGTCCCGTGGCCGTCAGTTCCGGGATCGCCCGGGCCGGGTGGCGTGCCAGGCGGCGGCGGTCCTTGACCTGCTGGTTCTCGTTCAACACCCGATACATCGTTGATATTGAGCACAAGTAGGTGTCTGCGTCGAGTAGCTGGGCGTAGATCTGGATCGGTGGCAGGTCAACGAACGACTTCGAGTTGACGACGTCGAGGATCTCCCGGCGGCCCTCGTCGCCGATCTTGTTCGCCGGGACCTGAGCCGGTCCGGGCACCGAGATGCGTCGTTTGCGCGTGGCGGTTGCTCGAGGGATCCCGACTAGGTCGGCCGCGACGCGAGTCGAGATGCCTCGGCTGGCCAGTTCGCGGTACGCGGTCATTACGGCTTCGTGTGCGGTGTTTCGTCCCGCGAGCTCTTCGAAAGACTTTCGAGTAGCTCGTGCATTTTTGACATGATCTCCAACGCCACCCCCGTCGTTTCCAGGCGCTGCTCGGTCTTGCTCAACTGGCGACGCAACCGGGCAATTTCAGCTTGCTCCGGAGTCAACCGGCCAATCTTTTCCCCGGGCTTCTTTCCCGCGAGGACACCGGCGTCACGCAGCTTTCGCCACTCCGTGATCTGCGAGGAGTAGAGCCCTTCGGTGCGCAGATACGCGCCGCCCTCGTTGTTCTTAATGGCCGTGTCGTACGCGGCGAGGTAGGCAAGCTTCTGCGCTGGGCTGAACGACCTTCTCGAGGTCGGGCCACCAGCTCGGGGTCCGGGACTACTCATATGACTATCGTCGCGCACTGCGCTCAAAGACGGACTGGACATGGTGATGATTCCTGATTCTCGCCCTACGTCAAACGGCGGACTTGCTCTGAGGTACTGGCCTCACCCAACCCTGACACGTAGGGCCGCAGCGCCGTTTTGAATGCCCGCCACGTTGTGGCGGAGGTAGTATTCATCGCTACCCGAACGAGACGCCCGTCGAGACCTCGGTTCGAATCCTCGCGCTAACCTAGCGTGTGGTTTTCACACCGAGGCCATCCGTCGGGATCTTGGGACGTGGAATGAAGGCGGCGATGACGATGCAGACGACCGCCGCTGCCAGTCCCAGGGTAAGGGCGAGCATGAACCCTGACTCCGTTGGGCCGGTGTTGCTGCCGCCGGTCATTGCGGACTGTGCCAGCACGGCTCCGACTACGGCAGCTGCGACGCTCGTGCCCAACGATCGCATGAGCGCGTTGAGCCCGTTGGCGGCTCCGGTCTCGCTCGCGGGAACGGCCTGCATGATGAGGGCCGGCATCGCGGCGTATCCGAGACCGATCCCCACGCCAACGAGAGTGTTGACGATGAGGATCTGCCAGAGAGTCGCGTGGAAGAGTAAGGCGCCCCCGTAGCTGATCGCGATGACCACGGCTCCGGCGATCAGCAACGGCTTCGGGCCATGTACTCGCTGAATGCGCCCGGCGACGGGTGCCATCGCCATCATCGCAAGGCCCGAAGGAGCGAGCACGAGTGCGGCAGCGAGCAGAGAAAGTCCGAGTCCGATTCCTGTAGTGGTTGGCAGCGCGAGCAGCTGCGGGAAGACGATGTTAGAGGCGAACAAGGCAAACCCCATGGCAATGGACGCGAGGTTGGTGAGCAACACCGGTCCGCGTGCGGTTACCCGGAGGTCGACAAGAGGGTCGGTGGTACGGAGCTCGAAAACGCCCCAGGCACAGAGCACAACGATGCCGCCGATGAGCAGGGTGAGGGTCCGCGGGTCGCCCCAGCCCCATTCTCCGCCGCGAGACACGGCGATGAGGGATCCGACCAGTCCGACCGTGAGGCCGGCTATTCCGATGATGTCGAGCCTGCCGGCTGTGCGGGACGTGTTGGCAGGCACGAGGACGGCATACAGAACCAGGCAAATCGCGGTCAGAGCCGCGGCGATCCAGGACAGGGCATGCCAATCGAGGTTGTCGGCGACCAGTGCGCTGATGGGGAGGCCGAGCGCTCCGCCGACCCCGAGGGTCGCGCTGACGAGTGCGATGGCCGAGCCGAGGCGACGCGGGGGTAAGACGTCTCGAAGGATGGCGATTCCTAGCGGGATGACGCCGGCAGCCGTTCCCTGGAGTACTCGGGCGATGATCATCGGGGGGAGGGTGTCGGACAGCGCTGCGAGGATCGCTCCGAGGAGCTGGAGCACGAGCAACACCATTGCGATGCGTCGTTTGCCATATATGTCGCCGAGTCGACCGGCGATGGGACTGCTGATCGCGGCAGCGACCAGGGTGGCGGTGATGACCCACGCGGTGCCTTCGCTCGTGGCGTTGAGCAGCTGGGGCAGCCGGGGCTGCAGGGGGATCAGGATCGTTTGCATGAACGCAGCGCTCACGCCCGCCAGCGCAAGGGTGGCCACCACGAGATTGGGATTGGCGGTGCGCGTCAGTAACGTTCGGTCTGTCATTGTCTGAGTCCTTTTAGATGAGTGCGCGCGAGCGCGCCAAAGAGGTCGCCGTGCCAATCGGTCGTGACGATCGTGGCCGGCGATGGAAAGTAGAGACTAAGCGGGTGTCAGCTGGATGGCCAGTTGCTCAGCGTGGTGTGCAGCGCGTCGAGGACGCGCTCCCACGATGCGCTGGAGGATCGAGCGCCACGGCTGAAGCCTCCGCCGCGTTCAAGGAGAACGAAGCCGTGAAAGGTTGCGTGCAGCAGTCGCACCGCATCCGTCTCATCGGGTTCGTTCAACGCGTAGCCGCGCAGGATCGCCCTGGTCATGGCCGCATGGCGTGCGGCGGCGCTATGCTCGGCGACATCGGGCTCCAACGTCATTTGTGTCGCGGCGTACCGGCCGGGATGACGCGTGGCGTACGCGCGGTACGCGTTGGCGAAGGCGATGAGTGCGTCGTGTCCCGCGCGCCCGGCAAGGGCCGCGCCGACCTGGTCAGCGAGTTCGGCCAAGGAGAGCACCGCCACACCGGACCGCAGTTCGTGCAGGCTGCGGACGTGCGCGTACAGGCTGGCGTCTTTGACCTCGAAGAGCCGCGCGACAGCGGACATCGACACACTCTCGAAGCCGTCCTTGTCAGCTAGGTCGGCAGCGGCGTCGATGATGCGGGCGGGCGTGAGTCCTGCACGAGCCATGAGTTAACCTTTCTCTTTTCCTAGGACCATACTAGAGTTACCTAGGAGTCCTAGGCAACTGGTTGTCAAACCGTTTGCGCAAACCATCAGGAAAGGTAGTCATGACCGAGTGGATTACGACCGAGATAGATGAGGACCTGGTGCACGGTGCTGTGGAACTCGAGCGCACCCCCGGAGGTGTGCTGCCCCATCGGCTTCCCTCGTGGGCGCGCCGTCAGTTCGCTGATGAGTACCTTGCGCGCGTGGAAAGCCAGCCGTCGGGTGTTCGCCTGATCTTCCGAACGCGCGCCACGGCAATCGAGCTGGACCTGATGTCGACGCGAACAGCGTTCAAGGGCGGCCCAGTCCCGGCGGATGGAAAGCTCGACCTGTATGTGGACGGACTGCTCGTAGCTCAGTGGGCCGTGCGTGCGGGCATTCTTCACGTCGTCGACATGATGACGCAGGAAACTGACACCCAGACCAGACCATCATCGACGTCCACGTTCCGGGGATTGCCGGCATCGGACAAGGAAGTGCAGATCTGGTTGCCGCAGTCGGAGACGACGGAAATACTCGAACTGCGAAGTGACGCCCCTATTCTCAGCGGGTTGGGCCGCCCTCGACGCGCCTGGCTGCACCATGGAAGCTCGATCAGCCACGGGTCGACTGCCGAGAGTCCCAGCGCCACCTGGCCGGCGATCGCATCGACGATGGCCGATACGGACCTGATCAACCTGGGATTCAGCGGCAACGCGCTGCTCGACCCGTTCGTCGCTCGCACAATGCGAGACACAGCCGCCGATGTGATCAGCATCAAGATAGGAATCAACCTGACGAACACAGACATTATGCGAGTACGTGCCTTCGTGCCGGCCGTCCATGGATTCCTCGACACGATCCGCGACGGGCATCCGACCATTCCACTCCTAGTGGTCTCTCCGATCTTCTGTCCGATGCAGGAGGACACGCCAGGACCCATTGCTCCGGACTTCAGCGGTGGACAGCTCACCTTTCATGCCACAGGGGATCCCGCTGACCCTACGCGTTTGACGCTGACAATGATCCGCAGCCTCCTGGCGCAGGTCGTGGCTGAACGCGCAGTCGACGATCCGAATCTGCACTACTTGGATGGCCGTGAGCTGTTCGGGGAACAAGACAGTGTCGAAACGCCTCTTCCGGACGGGCTTCACCCGAATCCAGCCGGGCACCGCAGAATCGGCGACCGCTTCGGTGAGTACGTCTTCGGAAACGCGGGTGTGTTCGCGGACCGGTAGCGACTCGGATCAGGTCGGCCGGCCTCTCATGCTCGTGGGGTGGATTCCCTTGCCGACCCGGACATCGACATGTGCGCGGCGCGCTCGGTCACGGTCAGTGCCCTTCCTCCCAGTTTCATGGTTGCTAGCAGGACCGAGCGACTACACCTGCCCGGCCTGTCCGGACGAGACCACCGATCATTTGCATCGGCGATGATCGATCAACACGTCGATCGAGAATCCGATCTTCGCTTTGACCTTCTTTAGCGCGTTCTTCGTCCCCAGGAGGATCTCGGCCGTGGTCTTGGGGCTCGCTACGCATCGGTTGGCCGCGCGGGCCAGCCTCTGGCTGCGGCTGCGGCTGCGGCTGCGGCTGCGGCTGCAAGCGCTGCGACACCGTTGAGGCCGAGCCAGCCGGGCGCGTCGGGGTAGTTGCAGCCGAGGAGGATCATCGGTGCGTGCCCGAGTCCCCAGGTGACGCCCGGCAACACAACCGCCGGTACCGTTCCGAGCGGCATGAGCTTCGGGAGAAGCCAGCCTCGCCAGCCGAGTTCCTCTCCGAGTGCCGGAAGCAGGTTGAGGAACGCCGCCACGGGGAGCATGAGCAATAGTGCTCTTCGGCCATAGCGCCTTGCGATGGGGCAGCCATGCCTCAGTCGCCGGCTTAGTCGAACACGGCGTACGCCTCGACTTCGACGAGCACGTCGGCTTCGAACAAGATCTCAACGCCGATGAGTGACGCCGGTGGCATCGGCTGCGATAGACCGACTTCCCGGGCTACAAGGTCGACGCCTGCCATGAAGTCGCCCATCTTCTCGGGCGACCACTGGGTAACGAAGAACCGCAGGCGCACGACGTCGGCAAAGGTCGCCCCCGCGCTGGCGAGCCCACGGGCGGTATTGCGCAGCGCTTGGGCAACCTGCCTGGCGAGGTCGTCGGGCAGATGGTCAGTGTCGGCGTCGCGGCCAATTTGGCCAGCGACATGCACATGGCGGCTGCCCGTGGCAACGGAGACGTGGGCATAAGGAACGGGCTGGATCATGCCTTCGGGGGATAGCAGCAGAACGGTCATAGGTAGTCCTCAATTCGAATCGAGTCGGTACCCTATGTCTACCTAGTGCACGAAGGGAACTTCAACGAGACTAAGTGTCATGAACGACACCTCCCACCCCGACGCGGGCCTGCTCCAGGTCAATGCACCGCACCGCGAACTCCTCGATCAGGTTCTCGACAAGTGGTCGATACAGGTGCTCGATGTGCTGTGTGGCCGCCCCATGCGTTTCAACGAACTGCGCCGCGAGATCCGCGTCGTCGGTCAGAAGTCACTCACCACGACCCTTCGACGACTCGAGCGCAACGGTATGGTCGAACGCGTCGTGATCGCTACCCGGCCCTTCGGCGTCGAGTACCGAATTGCCCCGATTGGCGATACGCTCAATGAGCTCATCGACGCGCTCCTGCGCTGGACGACGGCGAACATGCCTGAGGTGGAGCGGGCACGGGCACGATTCGACGACGTGGATGAGACGTGACAACGAGTCTCTGGAATCGCTCAAGCTGACTGAGGGGGCCGATCGTCCAGTCGGGAGTTGCCTCCGGCAAGTCGCAGGATGGTCGCGGCTGCGGTCGCACAACGCATGCCGGTGCACCGGTCACACGCTGCGGTCGCTCGTTTTCGATTCCCGTTAGCGCGAGCGGGGGACTGCCTCGTCGATTGCTGCCGGCTCCGCTTCGGCCGCGGTCCGCGCGGTCGGGGGGCGGCGGAATTGACCGGTGGCGACGAGGACGATGACGAGTGCGAGCGGGACGATCCATCCGCTCCATCCCAGGGGGGTCGCCTGCGTGGTGTCGATGTGTTCTCCCGCCATGGAGAAGATCAGGATGGTGCCGGCGGCCCCGTTGAACGCTGCGTGTGCAAGGGCCGCGGGCCACACAGAGTTGGAGCGAAGTCGCAGCCAGCCGAAGACCGCGCCAACGAGGATGCACAAGCCGACCATCATGGTGAGTCCGAGCCAGCCCGGCGCGTCGGGGTAGTTGTAGCCGAGGAGGATCATCGGTGCGTGCCAGAGTCCCCAGATGACGCCCGAGATCACAATCGCCGGTACCGTTCCGAGCGGCATGAGCTTCGGGAGAAGCCAGCCTCGCCAGCCGAGTTCCTCTCCGAGTGCCGGAACCAGGTTGAGGAACGCCGCCACGGGGAGCATGAGCAGCTGGATGGCGACGAGCATGCCGAGATCAATCGTCAACTCGCCCGACCCCGCAGCTTGTGCCCGTTGGGCGAGGTCCTGCTCGAATCCCGAGAAGTTCACGAAGTCTGCCGGATACACCCCCAGCAGTGCACCAATTGGGAGCGAGACGAGAACGAGCGCGATTGGCACGAAGATTCCCACGAGGGAGTATTTGACCAGTCGGTGTACGGGCTTCAGCGGCCAGAGCCCGAGCACTCTGGCTTTCTGCCGATCCCGGTCGATGAAGAACACCATGATCAGTGCGGCGATCGCGGGAGTCGCCATGGTCGCGACTGCGACGGTCCCGATCATGCCCGTCGGGCTATCGATTCCGTCGCCGAACCAGAGCGGGAGCGCGATAGCCCACGCGAGCACAAAGGCGATCGACAGGAAGATTGCAATGGACCGGATGTCGCGGCCACTCAGTCGAGAACGTGCTGGGGCGTCAAGCATGGGAGCTCCTCCGGAGGTGTGGTCGCTCACTGCGTCTGATCCGGGAGGATGTGCAGGCCAGTAATGGCCCGGTCGTCACGGAAGGAGATCCGCGCAGTGTAATCGCCCGCCTCCATGGAGAGCGGCGTGTTGGTCACCGTCACATCGCTGGCTCGCGACACGACCGGTTCTCCCTGGCCTTCGAACCCCCCGGACAAGCCCACAATCTGTGACCACGCCGCCGCCAGGGCATCCTCCGACAGCCCGTCACGCATAGCCGGGTCGAATCGCTCGGTGACGAGCTCCCACCGGCCGGCGGCAAGGTCGTGGACGATTGATCGGGCCAATTCGGCGGCGTCGTTGAGGGGTGTGGTGTTCATGGGTTCTCCGGTTCGTGGGTCAATGGGTTTGCCGTAGCGCTGAAAAGCTGCCTGTCTGCTCACACCAAGAGCGTCGCCGATGGTCTGCCACGTAGCGCCGCGCTCACGCGACTGCTGCACGACGGCGCGAACGACATCGTCTGCAGCCGTCTGGATTCGGAGCGAGTACCCGATCGCGCCGGCGAAGTCGTCGCCGTCGGTCAGAACGCGTGCCGCGAGGAATGCGTCTGCGTGCCGCTTGAGGTCTTGCATTGCATGTGTCACGTTGTTTTGCATGTGTAAACCCTAGCTTTACAGCGCTCGTTTTTGCAACAAAAAATATCGCCGGATGGACTCCAGGTTGACTCTGTGCCGAGGACACGGTGTGTTCTCGACTGTCACCTCTTGAAAGGAGACCGACATGCCGCCTCGTCTCACACCCGGCGCAACCCAGCGCTGGGCCGTCATCGACGCACTGAGAGGGTTCGCGCTCTGTGGAATCTTGCTAGTCAATATCCCCGACATCGTGCAGCTCGGATACGGGCTGGAACAAGACAGCGCGCCCGTCGCAGGAAAAGAAGCACTGGAATGGTTGGTCCAAACTCGATTCGTTCCAATTTTCACGTTCCTTTTCGGAATGAGCCTGACTTTCGTGGCGCATGGAGCGCGCCGTGGTGAGCGACGACCGTGGTCGGCACTTGTCGCCCGGTTGATGGCGCTCTTCGTCATCGGGCTTCTGCATTCCCTGATTTATCCCGGAGAGGTGCTGCGTGAGTACGCCGTCATTGGGCTGTTGGTCGTACCGGTCGTGCTTCTCGCCCCACGAACCGTGCAGCTTGTCCTCGGCGTCGTGCTCGTGGTCGCCGCCTATGCCGCAACCGGTGGCGGACTCGCCGCCACACCTGGACTCATGTTGTTGGGGGCCGCTCTGGGCGCCTTTGGTCTCGGCCAAGCGCTTGACACCAGATCGCGGGCAGTGGTGGCGACGTTCGCGATTTCGATGGTGCTGCTAATTCCAGGTCTGCTCTGGCAGGGGACTGCACCCGGTGATCCCCGGTTCTTGACCCCCGGGTCCGTGGCCGGCCTCATTATGGCTTCCATCTACGTAACCGGTCTGTCTTTCCTGTGGAACACCCCCGCGCGAAAGCTTGTGACAGTGCTCTTCGAACCTATTGGGCGGATGTCGCTGAGCAACTACGTGGGAGCATCCGTGATCGTCTTCTCTGTCAGCGCTGTCGTCGACTTCACCACCATGACCACGATCGGGCCCGTTCTCCTGCTGGCGCTCGGCATCCTCGTCATGCAGAACGTCGCCAGCCGCGTGTGGTTGCACTACTTCAGGTACGGGCCCGTCGAATGGATCTGGCGCATGGTCACCTGGCGCGAGCGTATTTCCCTCGGCGCAGCGCCACCGACAACCCCACGCCGGGACGCGGCGGGTGCCGCGGCCGTCTAGCGTGACGGGAAGGCGTGCCTTCGGCCGAAGGCGACTGTCAGGAGAGCGAGCGCCGACAGTGCAATCATCGCAACGGGGAGCGTAGCCGGTCCGCTGTCGTCTACCAGGAGCGCCCCGATCGCTCCTCCGCCGAAGATGGCAAGGTTGAAGGCTGTGGTGAGCATCGCGTTCGCAACGTCGACGCTCTCGCCGGCCGCATCGCCGATCGCCGTCTGAAGCTGTGTCGCGGCGCCGCCGAATGCGACGCCCCACAGGGCGACGGCGAGGATTGTCACGGGGAGCGACGCCGGGAAGGCGAGCAGCAGTGCACCGGCAATGACAAAAGTCGTGGTGCTCGCGAGGGTGAGGCGTCGAAGCGAACGGTCGATGAGGGTGCCCGTAATCCAGATACCGACCAGTGCGGCGGCTCCGAAGGCGAAGAGGGCGACGTCGGGGCGGAGATCGACCCCCACGCCGTCGAGGTAGGGTGCGATGTACGTGTAGAGCAGATTGTGGGAGAGCATCCAGGCGAACACCACTCCGAGTACCACGGCCACGCCCGGGATCACGAGTACACGTCCGAGGGGGAGTCGGGTGTCTGATCGTTGTCCTGGCGCGTTCGGCACGAATGCGAGCACCAAGAGCACGACGACCACCGTGAGTGCGGAGACGCCGGCAAAGGACCACCGCCAGCCCACGATCGAGCCGAGCCAAGCGCCGAGCGGTGTCCCAATCGAGAGCGCGAGCGGGGTGCCGGCCATGGCGATCGCGAGGGCGCGGCCCGCGTGTTCGGGGGCGGCGATGCGGCGCGCGTAGCCCGCCAGCATGCCCCAGATCAGTCCGGAGAACGCCCCGGCAATGAATCGCACAATGAGCGCGGTCACGAGAGTCGGCGCGATCGCTGTGAGGGTGTTCGCGAGCAAGAAGCCGAGCAGTCCGACGACAAGCAGCGGCTTGCGGGATGCGCCCCGCGTCATCGCGATTGTGGGGATGGCCGCGATGACAGTACCGAGTGCATAAGCGGTGACCAGCTGCCCGACGGCGCCGTCGCTGACTTGGAACTCGGCGGCGAGCTGGGGGAGCAGCCCGGCCGGAAGCGTTTCCGTCATGATGATGATGAATCCCGAGAGAGCCATCAGGACGAGAGCGAGGACGGGCAGTCGATTTTTGTGGTCCGACTCTATCGAGGCGGTGGATTCGGGTAGTGAAACGGTCACTGATATCTCTCCTCAATTTATGGAACGAACGTTCCAATAGTGATCAAGAAGTCGTGGTATGTCAAACTGGAACGAACGATCCGAAAGGGCTGAGATGGCACAAATGGGACGACCGAGGGCCTTCGTGGAGCACGAGGTGCTCGACGTTGCAATGCAGGTGTTCTGGCGGCACGGTTATGAGGCGTCGTCGATCGCGGAACTTCGTGCGGCGACCGGTCTCTCAGCCGCGAGCCTCTACGGCGCCTTCGGGTCCAAGGAGGGCCTGTTCCAGCGTGCGATCGAGCACTATATCGCCGGGCCGGGACGGGTCAGCGAACTCGTCGGCGACCTGACACTCGACCCGCTCGATGCGCTCGGCCAGATGCTTCACGGGACTATCACGATGCAGTCCGACCCCGCGCATCCGGGTGGTTGTCTCGTCGCGGTGTCGGCGACCGTTGGCGCGGGCGGAGACGATGACGTCGCGGCCCGAAGAGTCGTCGCCGAACGTCGCGCGGAGGACCGTTCAGGCATCGAGGCGTGCATCCGTCGAGGTGTCGATACCGGTGCGAACCGCGCCGATCTCGATCCTGCGATATCGGCGGTCATGGTGCACTCCTTTGTGCTGGGTGTCTCCACGCAACTGATCGATGGTGTCCCGCCCGCAGCGCTTCATGCCGCTGCCGACCTCCTCCTCAACGGCTTCCATCGTCCGTTCTGACCCCTGGCGCCCGTCTGTCGAGCGGTCGGTGAGTCGTCTCACTAGATTCGCGCCTGCCCGGAGTGCGACGGCCGTGCCAGCTAGCGCAGGAGCACTTTACGCTGAGCCCGCGCCCTCGGGGGTTTTGACGGGGCCTTCCGGGCGACGGAAGCGCCCACCTCGGCTGAAGGCGGCGTTGTCGGACGCCTATCCGGATCGCCCTGGGCATTCCAGATCTTGGCGATGGCCCAGGCGACCGCGGCGATGGGCACCGCCAGCACTGCACCGGTGATCTGGCCCAGGACGGTCCCGGCGGTTAGCGCCACAAGGATGACAAGCGGGTGCAGCTTAAGAGAGTTGCCCATCACGACAGGCTGCAAAAAGGTGCCTTCGAGCTGGTTGACCGCAACCACGATGGCAAGAACGATCAGGGCCACAACCCAGCCGTTGAAGACCAGAGCGACGAGTGCTGCGAGGATTCCGGTCGCTGTTGCGCCGACCAGGGGGATAAATGCCCCGACGAATACCAGCGCGGCCAGCGGGAGCGCAAGCGGCACCTGAAGAATCATGAGGCCGATACCGATGGCTGCAGCATCCACAAACGCGACGATCGCCGTTCCTCGAACGTATCCGCCGAGTACACGCACGGTTGTGCTGCCGACACGCTCGCCTCTGGCACGGCGTTCGTCCTTCAGCGGGCTGATGAAAAACTCCCAGATCTTCGGACCGTCTTTGAGGAAGAAGAAGAGGATGACGATCGCGAGGACACCGCCGGTGGCGAGCTGGCCGGCCACGGAGACCCCTGCGAGCGCACCGGAGCTGAACTGGCTGCTGGTCAGGAAACCGACAACACCGTCGATGGCAGAGTCAATCTGTTCCTGCTCGATCGGCAGCGGACCATTGATGAGGAACCCCTGCAGAGTTTCGATGCCATCGGCAGCGGCAACGACCAGCTCATCGACCTGGTTCTCAACCGCAAGAACGATGAGGGTGCTGACTGTGCCGAAGATGACGATGCCCACGAGCAGCGTGATCCACGTCGCAGCGAGGGAGGAGAGTCCGCGCCCCTTCAAAAACCTCATCACGGGAGAAGCCGCGGAGGCAATGATGAGGGCGGTCAGTACCGGTATGACAACAAGCTGCAACTGGACCAGGCCCCAGACGACTGTTGAAGCGAGCACGATTGCCAGCAGGACCTGGCCGCTGCGCAGTCCGAGCCAGCCGATCCTGTCGGTCAGGAGAGTATTTAGTGATGTCTTGGATGTATCTGAAGCGGTCATGTGATCCTTGTACAGGTCTGAGTTCATGGGGCGGGCCGGTGAACCGGGTCCGTAAACCGGGGCGGTCAGGCGGAAAGGGAGACGCCTTCCTCGGACGCGCCCGTGCGAGCCCGCTGGAGAACGTCTTGCTGGGCAGAGTTGTACAGTTCGCGGAGCGCCTCGGAGATCGTTTGTCGCGCTTCGTGGTCGCGCCGCCATCGACCGGGACGACGATGGCCTGACCACGGGCGGTCGGGGGATCGCCAGTTGGCTCTCGCGGCGACCATTCTGTGGGCCACGCGCTCCCGTGTGGTTTCGTCTGCGTTGCTGTGCAGGCCATCGAACTCGAGCCTGATCGTGTCAGGCTCCGTGAGCACCATCTGCCTCAGTCCGGACACTGATTCCGCTGCGGAAAGCGTCGTGAAGATGTGGACAAGCGCCTGGTCTGCCACAGACAGCCGCGACGCCAAGGCTTCGAAGCCCCTGGGAGTGTGAACGGGTGCATGATCGCGCAGAATCGCCGCCATGTCAGATCGGGCACGATGCAAACGCTCGATCTCCTCCTGCACGCATACGTCGAGTTGCTGCAGGCCACCCAGCACCACGACGCCATCCTCATCTGCGCGCACCTGCGCTAGCGGAACTCCCAGTTCCGCTATGCGCCGCACCTGAATCAGCCGCACGAGATGATGCACTTGGTACTGCTTGTATCCGTTGTCTTTGCGCTCGGGAGCGTCGAGCAGCCCAAGCGAGTGATAGTGCCGAACCGCATTGACCGTCGTTCCCGCGAGATCCGCGAGTTCACGAGTGCTCCACGTCACGAAATCCTCCGTCGTTGAATAAAAAGACCGTCGCTATCCGGCACGTTCGCGCCGGCCCGAGGTCAGCGGCGGCAATCGCCGCCACCGACCCATTGAGGGTTCTTACGGTTCGCGGCGCGCCGTGCGCCACAGACCGATCGAGAGAGGGATTCCGACCCACACCAGGACCGAGACAAGCAGTTTCGCCCAGGCGTCCGCCGTCATCAGCCCGCTCATGAGAGCGCCAAGAGTGCTGGTCATGTCCAGCCACTCAGCAGGTCTCAGCGGCTCGATGGCAAAACTGAGGATCGACCATACCGTCGGCAGACCGAGGTATGCCACGATCGCCACCGGTGTGCTCAAGAACGCAAGCCCGAAGGCGATGCCCTGTGCCACAAGCAAGATGAGCGCAAAGGCGGTACCGAGAATGATCGGCCTATCGATCTCCCACGAGCCACCCGTGTCGAGCCACACGATGCCGATGAGGTTGAACACGGCGGAGACCGCAAGGGTCACAACCATGAGCACCATGCCGAGATAGCTTGCCGAGGCGAGCTTGGCGAGCGCGACACGTGTACGCCGAGGTTCGAGAGTGAACGTCGTGAGCGCCGTGCGGGTGGACCATTCGCTCGTCGACGCCATCACTCCGATCAGTGGCAAAAGCAAGAGCTGGCCGGCGGAAGCGCCCGACACGAAGTTTGTGAAGGACAGGCCGTCGGCTGTGCCCGTGACCAGCGGCAATGTGATCAGACCTGCACTGATCACCGCGATTGTGACAAGCAACCACACCCCGGAGCGAGTGTCTACCTGCTTCCGAAGTTCGACAGACGCGAGGCGCAGAAACGGCACACCTTCCGTCGGGCGGATGCGCCGGCCCTGCGGGAATGGGCTATCTGACGCGACCAACGTCGAATCGTGCCTGATGTCTGGAGTAGTCATGCGGGTACATCCCCTCGCCCGTGCTGGGCGGTCATAGCGAAGAACAGTTCTTCGAGTCCGGCGTTCGAGGCCGGGTGGAGGTCGGTCACGACGATTGCCGCCCCGAGGGCGATCCGACCGACATCGTCCACAGATGCTGAGGTCGACAGCCCGTCCGCAACACGGGTGACATCAAAACCGGCGACGGTTAAGGCTCGGCTGAGTGCGTTATCGTCCAAGCTGCGCACCGACGTGCCTTTCGCGGCGAGCAGCTCGGCAGCGCTTCCTTTGGCGAGCACCCTGCCCCGCCCGATGATGACGAGGTCGTCGGCGACGGCTTCGACCTCGAGCAAGAGGTGGGATGAGAGCAACACAGTGCCGCCCGAGGCAGCGAACGACGTGAGAACGCCCCGCATCCACCGAATTCCCGCGGGATCGAGCCCGTTCGACGGTTCGTCGAGAATCAGCACGGCGGGGTCGCCGAGCAGGGCGTTAGCAAGGCCAAGCCGCTGGCGCATGCCGAGGGAGTAGCCGCGAAGACGCCCAGCCCCCTCCTTCGCCGTCAGTCCCACGATCTCGAGTACGTCGTCGGCTCTGCCCGCCGGCATGCCCATGAGCTGCGCCGAGAGTGCGAGTGATTCTCGGCCAGTGCGACCCGGGTGTTGGGCGCCCGCATCGAGCAGCACACCGACGTGGCGGCCCGGGTTGTCAAGGGAACGGAACGGAACGCCGAGCACGCTGCTGCTACCCGACGTGGGTTTGGCGAGGCCGACGAGCATACGCATCGTCGTCGACTTTCCGGCACCATTGGGGCCGAGGAATCCCGTAATGCGGCCAGGCTCGGCGGAGAACGATACGTCGTCGACCGCCGGCGAGTTTCGGTAGCGCTTGGTGAGATTGGTTGCGGTAATCATGTGTCCAAGAATCGCTCAGTGCGCTCCCACGCAAATCAGCGCATGGTCTCGTCTCCCTCCACCTTTGGGTTGAGGCGGTAGAGCGTTAGGGAGGAACAACTGCGGGATGCAACCACCTACGCTGGAGAACGTGACCAACAGGCAGCGCTCCGGCCCCGCCGCTGTGGCGGCTGGGGTTTTCGCTGCATCCAGCGCGCGCGGAGCGTCGACCCTGGTAGCCGGTGCTCCGCGCCTCGGACCGTGGTCGCGAATCTGGCGGTACCTCGTGGCGGGGGCAATCGGTTTGAGCTTGTGGGGCGCCGTCATCGCGGCGTACAGCGCGCCGAGGGGCATCGAGTTGACCGCCGACGACGTCGCCGTGATTGGCGGCTTCGTCACTCTGGATCTCGTCGCCGGTCTCGTTGCGGTCGCGGTCCTGCCGGCACGCCACCGCCACCCGATGATCGCGTCGGTGGTATCCGTCGGCCTCACGGTGATCTCTAGCTTCGCGGTGGGACCGGCGATGCTTGCCGTCGTGTCGATGAGCACTCGTCGGCGCTGGAAGCCAGCCGTCGCCATTGGCTTCCTCTGGGTCGGGTCCGCGTTGATCAACGAGCTGGTGCTCCGACCACGTGTGCCCGGCACGACCTCGGACCTCGCCTTTACCTGGGCGGGTGGCGGCTTGGCTGTCGCCGTCTACGCTGTCTGTGTGTCGACAGGCTTCTACATCGGTGCGCGGCGTGAACTGCTTGCTTCCCTGCGCGACCGGGTAGAAAACGCCGAACGTGAACAGACCCTTCGTGCACAGTCGGCGCGGGAGTCTGAGCGCACCCGGATCGCACGCGAGATGCACGACGTGCTCGCGCATCGCATCTCGCTCGTGAGCCTGCACGCGGGAGCGCTGAATTACCGAACCGACCTCACCCGCGTTGAGACCGCGGAGGCGGCAACGGTCATACAGAACAACGCACAGCTCGCGTTGACCGAGCTTCGACAGATCCTCGGTGTGCTGCGTTCGAGCGATGGAGATGAGCATGCAGAGCCCCCGCAGCCCACCCTTGCAGAGCTGCCTGCCTTGCTCGCCGACTCCCGGGAGGCCGGGATGGACGTCACCATGAGAGTTGTTGAATTGGATCTGGGTGACGGCCCACGAGGATCGGCGTTCGAAGGGCTTTCCGATTCGGTGTCTCGAACCGCCTACCGAATCGTTCAGGAAGCCCTCACCAATGCTCGTAAGCACGCGGGGAGGGCACCTGTGAATCTTGTACTGGAAAAGCGCGTCGACGAGTTGCTGGTCGTCGTGCGTAACCCGCGCGGGCGAGGGATCGAGACCGAACTTCGTGGCAGCGGCGTCGGGCTCTTGGGCCTGCGGGAGCGCGCCGAGCTTTCCGGCGGCAGTCTCGACTACGGGATCGACCGCGGGGATCGCTTTGTCGTGACGGCGAGGCTGCCGTGGGCGTGACGACACGCGTCGCGATCGTTGATGACGATGCTCTCGTTCGTGCGGGCCTGCGGATGATCCTGGGTGGTGATTCCTCGCTGAGCGTCGTGGGCGAGGCCTCCGACGGTCGTGAAGCGCTCGACATGATCGCGAGAGCGTCTCCGCACGTGGTGCTGATGGACATCCGGATGCCGCTGCTGGATGGCCTCGAGGCCACGAAGGCCTTGACACGCCGTGGCGACCAGGTTCGAATTATCGTGTTGACGACATTTGACACGGACGAGCTTGTCGTCACGGCTCTGCGATACGGCGCGGTCGGCTTTCTGCTGAAAGACACGTCGCCAGGCAATATCGTCGACGCAGTGCGACGTGTGGCCGCGGGGGAGTCGATACTGTCACCGAGCGTCACGGCCCAGCTCATCGCCAAGGTGACGGGCGGCTCGCACGCCGAACGCGAGCGCGCCGTCGTTTTGCTCGAGGGGTTGACCGATCGCGAGCGTGAAGTTGCGATCGCCGTCGGTCGCGGGCTCTCGAACACCGAGATCTCGGTGCAACTCTTCATGGGCGTCGCGACGGTCAAGACGCACATCGGGCACGTCTTCGTGAAGCTGGATGCCACCAACCGCGTCCAGGTCGCTCGCGTGGTGCACGACGCTCAACTCGCGAGCGAGTAAAGGGACGAGCCGCGTTTCACTGGGAGGTGCGTGGGGGCAATACCTTGACGCAATCCTCCCGCAACGGCGTCAGTACGGCCTCGGCGATATCTTCCAGCCCGTGAACTTCTGCTGGCGTCAGGTGTGCGAACACATTGCGGCGCACCTGCGCGCAATACCCGGGCTCCGTCACGGCCACGATATCCGCCCCGGCATCGGTCAATTTGGCCAGGGTCCTGCGAGCGTCGCGGGGATCGCTGCTGCGGGTTATCCATCCTCGCTCCTGCAGTCGGGCCACTATCCGCGATAGATGCGAAGGGGTGACGCTTGCGGTCGCGGCCAAGCGAGTCATGTGGATTTCGCGTTCTTCGCTGAGCGACAGCCATCGCAGGACCTGATACTCCGCGTGACTCAACTTCGCGACGCGCTCCAAGTACGTGTCCAGCTCAGCCGGCAGCCACATCATGACTCCGACAAGCAATGACCAGGTTCGGTCCTCGTGACTGGACAATCGCTCTTCAAAGGCCATGCCTGAATTCTATAACGTTTGCCACGGCAAGCATTCCCGTCTAGTGTTGCTTTCCGTGGCAAGGAAAAACCTTGCTCAGTCGAACAGGAGATAACGATGCGAGCTGCACGCTTCCACCGGTACGGAGACCCAGACGTTCTAGTTGTGGAGGAAGCTGCCGAACCTCACGCCGGGGCGAACTCGATTCGGATCAGGGTAAAGGCGGTGAGTGACAATGCCATCGACTACCTTCTTCGCGCCGGCACCCTGCAGGATTTGCTCCCTCTAGACCTTCCTGCGATTCCTGGACGCGACGCCGTCGGAGTCATGGATGAGGTTGGGGAAGGGGTGACGGATTCCAGCGTCGGCGACCTCGTCTTCGGGCTCGGCGGTGTGAGCGACACAACGGCGGAGTTCGCAGTGCTGACCGCATGGAGCGCGGTGCCTCCGCAATGGTCCATCGAGCAGGCGGCCGCCGCGGGGCTCGCATCTGTTACCGCGGCAGGCGCGATCAACGCTCTCGGCGATCTGACCGGTCGGACGCTATTGATCGAAGGTGCTTCGGGAGCTGTAGGAAGCGCTGCGACGGCCTTGGCAATTGCCGCCGGAGCCACAGTAATCGGTACGGCGAGCCCCGCGAACCATAAGCACCTCGCCGACCTCGGGGCTACTGCGACGACCTATGGGCCCGGTCTGGCCGAACGCGTCGCTGCATTGGCGCCGGAGGGAGTGTTCGCGGCCTTGCATGCTGCACCATCGCCGGCCCTGGTCGATCTTGTGGACATCGTCGGCGACAAGTCCCGCGTGGTGTCAGTGGTGGGCACGGAGGAAGCCGCGCGGCTAGGAGTCCGCATCGTGAACGCTGAGAATGACTCCGCACTCCTGGAACAGACTGCCGAACTCGGCAGGCGTGGACTCTACTTTCCGCGTGTGGGCCACGTATTGCCGCTCGCATCCATGAGTCCGGCGCACAAGCTAGCTTCGGCTGGCGCTGGCAAAGTCGTGGTGATTGTGAGCTGAGGCCGGTCGACCCGCACTTGACCGTGTGGTCGCAACACGGTGTGAACTGAGCGAAGAGCACAGCGGATGTCGATGGACCCATTCTCCATGTCCTCCTTGCAGACGCCGATCGAGATGCTCAAAAAGTGCGAATAGCAACGAAATCACCCCGATGAAAGCTGGCGAAAATGACAGACCTGGATGCGATCACCAAGCTCGAGGCAGCGATCAACTCCCATGACGCGACGAGCATCGCAGCGTGCTTCTCCGCCGACTATGTGTCCGAAACCCCTCATCATCCGTCTAGGAATTTCGAGGGTCGTGCAACCGTGCTGCGTAACTGGACGGCGATTCTCAACCGATTTCCAAATCTGACGGCGCGAGTTCTTCGTCGCGCGATCAATGGCGACGACGTCTGGTCGGAATGGGAGATGGACGGCGCCGTGGCTGACGGCACTTCGGCGGGAATCGTCGGCCCCGTAATCTGGCGCACCGATTCGAACGGCCTGGTGTCCTGGGCGCGTTTCTACCTCGAGCCTGCAACCGCTCGGCCGATCAGGCATTCCTGAAATACCACCCAGTAGAAACGAGACGACATGCTCAGAGTGACTGGAACGATTCTTCTCGCCGTCGGCTTCCTGATGCTGGCCGGCGCGTGGGCCATCACCGACCCTTTCGCCACCGATGCGAATATCGGGGCCGGCGGGCTCATCCTGATTGGCTGGCCTGCAGGAGCGGTTGGCTTGTTGATCTTGCTCGTCGACGGAATCCTCAGGCTGCGCAGGCGTGACGCTTGACCAAGCTCCGAGCACCTTGAGTCCGACCCACAGCGGTGGTCGCCCAGCATCCTCCGTGCCCTCGCGCGCGGCGCCGAACGATTCACAGACATCACGGCGGTCGTGGCCGGTCTTTCCGCGAGGATGCTCACAGTGCGCCTGAAGACACTGGAGGCAGCCGAACTCGTCCACTGGACCGTCGTGCCCACCACGCCCGTCATGGTCCGCCATCACCGGACACCCCGCGGCGTTGACCTCATCACCGCGCTACGGCCGATCGCAGGACACGTTCAGCGCTGCGAGGGCGAGGGCGGCCCGATCGGGTCATAGCCGGCACGTTGCGTCAGCCGGAGGGGTCGTGAGATCGACAAGGTAAGCGACGACGGCGGAGTCGATACACTCGTTTGCCGAGATCACTGACCCGTGCTGCGCCCCCTCAACGGTCAGCAGGCTTCCACCCAACGTTTCGGCGAGGTTGATGCCACCCTGATGCGGAGTGACCGGGTCACCCGTCACTGACACTGTCAATGTTGGAGGCAGACCCTCGATATCGGTCGCATAAGGGAAACCCAGCGTCGGTTCAACCGGCCAGCCCTCACACAGGGCGGGCGCGGCCTTCACAGGCGTCCCCGGGTCGAGGAAAGGGGCGGCGGCGAGTGCGGCGCCGACGAGCTCAGCCTGGCCCGCCGGGCTGAAGCGGTCCTCGTCCAGGCAGTCGATGGCCACCGTCGCCTCCGCGGAATTGGCATAGCCGCCGTCGGAGGACCGTTCGTGGTACAGGTCTCTGAGCCAAAGAAGGGTGTCACCACGACCCGCAGCGAGTTCCGTGAGGCCAGCGATGACGAGCGGCCAGAATTCGGCACTGTACATCCCCATGACAACGCCGTCGTTGGCTGCCGTGTAGCTCAGCTCACGACCTTCGCCGGCTGGGAGCGGCGTCTCGAGGAGGGGACGCACGAGCTGTTGGTACGTCTGTGTCGCGGAGTCAGGTTGCGTGCCGAGTGGGCAGTCGCCCTGTGTCGCGCAGAATTCCGCGAGTGACTCGAAGCCTTGCTGCAGCCCCGCCCATTGCGAGACGTTTCGTTCTTGAGTCCCCGTATGCGGATCCATCGCACCGTCGAGCACCAGGGCTCGCACGTTCTCCGGGAACATTTCTGCGTACACGGCACCCAACCTGGTGCCGTAGCTCACCCCGACGTAACTGAGATGGTCGTCGCCGAACACGGCCCGCAGAACATCCAAGTCCTGGGCCGCATCCCTCGTTCCCAGGTGCGCTAAGACGTCGATGCCGCCGACGCTGTCGGCGCAGGCGTCGACAAGAGGGCGCGAATCTGGCAGAGACAACAGACTCGCGGCCAAGGCGTCATCGTCACGCTCTCCATCGGTGTAGCAGTCGATCGCCGGTGTGCTGGTGCCGGTTCCGCGTGGATCAAACCCGACGAGATCGAATTGCGCGGTGATGGGACTGTCCACCCACGCGTTCGCCACATCAGCCGAGTACCCGATCCCGGGTAGTCCGGGACCCCCAGGATTGATGAAGAGCGATCCGATCGGCTCCGTGCCTGTCGCGGGGATGCGGAAGACAGCGATTTGCGCGGTACCAACGTCGGGGTTCTCGTAGTCGATGGGAACCTCGACGTGCCCACACTCACCCGGAATGAGGACATCGCCGGTTTGGACGGGCGTCTCGCAGGGCTCGAGAGTGAGCTCTTGATCGTAGAAGCTCTCGAGCGACACCGCTGCTTCCTGCGACTGGGGCGAGGGAACACACGCGCTCAACAGCAGCACCACCGGCACTATTGCGGCGAGCGCACGGAGGCGACTTCGGACTGGACCTAATGGTCGGTGCATAATTTTCCGCGACATAGAACGAGCAGACACTATGTGGACGGCACCGAGTCAAGCGCACATCCGCCGGCCTAACTCGTCAGTAGTGCGGGAATGAGGTAGATGGTCTCATAGGCCTCATAGAGGGAGCCGACGATGTGAAATGCGAATGCTGCCAGGCCCATCCAGCCCAGCTGGCGCAGGCCATGAACGTACCCGCTGCGATGGTTCAGCTTTCCGACCCTAGCGGGTCGCAGCCACGCCCGTCCGAGCCAGCAGAAACGCGACGTCGTCGAGTGATCCCCCCGCCACGACAGATGCGTTTCGGGATGCGGTGATGGTTGGAAACAGCGCACCCACGGCCATGCCGCTAAGTATCAGTCCATACACGAAGACGTTCGTTGCTAGATATGCGCGGAGATTTCCACGGATGATCTGCAGGGGACGGGTGAAGAGTCGCATGGGTGTTGCTCCAGAATCTCGTGCCTATCGACAGCCGTGGGTCGGCTGATGCACAACCAGTGGACACCGCCTTGTCGCGACAGGGTCAACCGCCGTCGTATCCGCAGCGCATCGGAGACCAATAGGCGGGGGACTATTCGTCGTCGCTCCACGTCGAGTCGGGGTCGATCAGCCAGTGCTGTCGCAGGGTGAGGGCTCGCTCGAGGCTGGCAAGGGCCGTTGCGACGATGAGCGTGCTGTTCGCCCCGGCGGGGAGAAGCATCGGCGACGTGAAGCTTCCGATCCGCTCGGAGATCGCCTGCTGCAAGGAGGATTCATCTGCTTCACCTATCGGATCGGGCCGTCGTAGCGGAGCCAGAAGTCGATGGCTGCCGCACGCGGTCGAGGGGACATGACGCCGCCGTTCGGACCAAAGCCCATGACGTCGTCAGAGGCGTGTGCAACCTTCGCCCAGGATGGCAGGCCGCTTCCGTTAGGGTCGCCGGTCTGCACGACGTTGAGCCAGTATCCGCTCATCTGGTCGCGGAGCATGTAATCGGACTCTTCGTAAACGTTGTCGTTGTCGGTGCCGAGGTTGTCGTACGCATAGGCGACTTCGGCGCCGTGGTAGGCACCGAACTTCTCGAGGCCCTCCGTCGGGGGAACGTGCGAGAAGAAGTACAGGTACGCGTTCTCATCGCCGCTGTCTGTCTGCAGCCGGGCCCAGCGGAGCATCGCCCGAGTCATGACACCGTCGGTGTGCGCCTGGAGCGAGGAATCGAGAACACGCTTCTCTGTATCACCCGGGTAGATTCCCACGAATCGCTCCGCTTCGTCGCCGTACTTCTCGCGCACCGACACCTGGTAGTCGGAAACTGTCGTCTCGGGCGGGCTTGCCAGGGCCAGCGACGCTTCGTCCGCGTTGCTCCCCACGAGACTCGGGACGCCCAACTGCTCTCCTGGCGCGTAGATCTCGGCGGCCGCGATTTTGAGTACGTACCCGTCTACGGAGGGGCGCCAGTGGCTGGTGAGCGAACCCGCCAGATGTTGAGGGCGAGACTCTCCGCGCTCACGGGATACGGGTCGAGGAATGTGTCCTCGAATGGCACCTTGACCATCTGCGCGCGCGCGTGAAGAAAGTCGACGTGCTTTGGATGGGTGCGGAGGAAAAGCGGTCGCCGGTGAATACTCCCGTGCGCGGCTGGAGGGGCTGGGGAGCACGCCAGCGCAGCTTGCCCACCGGGGCGTGGGCATAGGGGATGCCAGCGAAGATCCCTGTTGATCGGTCATCGATGAGTACGCCACGCACCAGGCCGTCGTGAGTCGGGACAACCTCGGTGGGCTGGGGATCATTGCCTCCGGCGTCGCGAACCGTCGGCGGCGGGTACATGCCGACAGCCGTGGTGCACACGATCGCCGCGGCCAGCATCCAGGCGCCGGTCTGCAGTAACACATGGCCTCGAAGCCATCGGCGGGCGGCGGCGCCAGCCGCCACCAGCAGGACGCCGATGAGTGCCCAACCCCACCATGGGCTTCGATTCAGCCACAAGACTAGCGCCGCGGTGGCCGTGAGCGGCACCAACGGAAGCCAGCGTATGAGCGATTTCGTGATGCCGGCATTCCGGCTCATGGAGAGCAGATGGCGGTGTCGATCAGGCCGCGGAGTCGGGCATCCGCTTCTATAGACGTAGCGTTCTGAGTTACCGCGATGGCGGCGGCGCGGCCGTCTTCCGTAGCCGCCACCCGGCTGACAGTGCCGGGAACATCGCCACCGTGTCCCCAAGCTGTCACTCCGCAGGAGACCTCAAAAGAGATGAGGCCCAGCCCGTAGGCGGCGCCCTCCCAGAGCGAATCGGCCGGGATCGTCTTGTGCATTTCGTCGAGCTGCGCATCCGCCACGACGTCGCCGTGCGCGAGTGCGGAGTAGAACAAGGTCAGGTCCTCGGTCGTCGACACCATCGCGCCGGCCGCGTGTCCCCAGGAAGGATCGAAGTCGGTGAAATCGACCGGGGAATCGCCCAGAGGAATATAGCTGTGAGGATGATGGCCACGGATGACTTGTTCGCCCTGTTCGGGGAAATAGGTGTCGTCGAGACCGAGGGGAATGACGATGCGTTTGTCTATCTCTTCGGCCAACGGCCTGCCTGAGACGGCCTCGATGATCAGCCCAGCCAGGATGTAGTTTGCATTGCTGTACGCGAAGCTCGCCCCAGGCGCGTTCGAGACGGGATGCGTGAAGGCGAGATCGAGTGAGGCCCGCGGTGATATGTATCGGTGCTGCCATTCCAGCAGGTGGTCGCCGATGTCGCCGTCCATGTCGGGCAGCCCGCTCGTGTGCTGCAGCAGTTGACGCACGGTGATGTCGTGTCCGGTTACCTGCGGGTGCCGGATTACTCCCGGGAGGTAGGTCTCGACAGCCGCATCGAGAGAAATGGTACCAGCGCCGACCAGTTGCATGACAATGGCGGCGGTGAAAGTTTTGGTGTTGCTCCCGATCCTGATTTGGCTGTCGGCCCGCACCTTGTCGGGCAGGCCGAGCTCCACCACACCAGACGCGTAGGTGCGAACCCTCTCGCCGGAGGAGCGAACGGCGACCAATCCTGCGGGCCACGCGTCGACGGTCATGGTGCGCTCGAGAGCGGCGCCGACAGGGTCGCGGGCCAGTGAGTTGTGCGTGGCCCCAGAGGGAATGCCGGACAGGATGAACATCAATGCGGATGCGGCGGCGATGGTCGGTGACATCTTCATGATCTCTCAATGAGAATCTATGTGCTCAGCACAGGGTCAAGTCTTTTCTTTCGTCCCTTGCATGCTGCTGCCGCCGCCGGGAGTGGAGCTTGACTGTGCGCCGGGAACACAGTCTTGACTATCCCCATGGACAAGATTCTCGATTCGACATCTGCACGCCTACGATTCTCCAGGTCTTCATCCAGTTCGGTCTGGGATCTGTGTACTACCTGGCACGTCGCTTCAGCGGTTCCTTGGTGCCGGCGATGATCTTGCACGGCCTGTGGGACTTCTCGACCTTCTCGTCCAACGTCCCCTACGCCGGGATTGCCTCGCCGTTCATCGGAGTGGCCGCAGTAGTCGTGGTCCTGGTTCTTCTTCGCCGGGACAAGCGCAGGGGCTTGGGCCACGCGGCGCCCCTCCGTGAGGCAGTGCTGACGGAGGTCCCGCATAGAGCCTGAGGGGGAGCCGGTGGGGACGGACGCCTCGTTCGGTGGTTTCGAGGTCTGCGATCGCGGAGAACGCTGCCCTGGTAATCGGTCTGGTGGTCATCCTTGAGCGATTCATGCTGGTGGCCGGTTCTCGCGGGCGGCTGCGATCGTCGCGAGCGCCAATCTCGCCGTCTCCGCGACGAGCGCGTCATCGTATGCCGTGTCGGGGTCGTTTCGAGTTGTGAAGACCGTGATGACCAACGGAATGCCGTCCGGGGGGATCACGACGGCGACGTCGTTGCGGATCGCTCCGGCGCCTCCGGATTTGTCGGCGACTTCCCAACCCTCCGGCGCCCCGGCACGAATCAGGGTGTCCCCGGTCGCATTTCCCGTCATCCAGTCGATGAGGGTGGAACGGTCGGCGTCATCCAGAATCTCGCCCGAGACGATTCGCTCGAGGGTCTTCGTGAAGGCTCGCGGAGTCGACGTGTTGGCCGTGTTGTCGATGGTGACCGTGTTCAGACCAGGCTCGTTGTCGACGACGTCGGTCACGGTGTCGCCGTACCCTTCGAGGATCTTGTCGAGGCCGGCTGGGCCTCCGAATTGCTTGAGCATGAGGTTCATGGCGGTGTTGTCACTCGTGCGTATGGCCGCCATGGCGACATCACCGAGTGGCAGGCCTGTGTCGAGGTGTTCGCTGGTGACAGGGGAGTAGCCGGACTCGAGGACATCCGCCTCAGACCAGGTGACGACACGGTCCAGCTCTTCAGGCGTCGTCTGGTCGAGCAGGGCTGCTGCGGCCAGCATTTTGAGAGTCGATGCGTAGCCAAAGCGGCTGCCGCCTCGGTAGTCGAGGGTCGAGCCGTCAGCGGTATCGGTCACGCTGAGCCCGATCCGAGCGTCGTACTGGTCCTCTAGTTCGCCTAGTGCGGTCTGCAACGCTGAGTCCGCCGGTTCCGTGGCGGCCCGCGAAGGCATACCGGGTGGCGCGTTCGGCTCCGCCGCGGTGCATCCGGAGGATGCGACCATCAGTAGCGATCCGAGGACGATCGTCGTCCACCGTTTGTTCTGGGTAGCCATGACTGCCTCCTTAGTCTTGTGTTGTGTCGGAGCCAGGCCGCTCGGGCGCAATTCTCCCAGCTTGATGCCTCACTCACCCCGGTAGTACCCATGCAGGCGAAGCAGGGCTGGGGCTTCCTCAATCGTGGTCCCGGTCATTCTTCGCCGGGACAAGCGCAGGGGCGTGAGCCGGGCGGCGTTCCTCCCCGGCTGAGAGGAACACCGACCGGTCTGATGCTCACAAGCCGAGGAGGCCGAGGACGCCGGACGCCGCGATCGCGATGACACTCGTCCACAGCACAATCGCCACGATCTGCCACAGCATGACCCAGCCCTTCCGGACGCCTGTGCTGACGAAAAACGCGGCGGTCAGCATCGTGGGGAGGGCGAGAGGGGCGAGGATGCTCGTGCCGGGGACTCCGAACTTGACCATCCAGCGACCCAGGCGCGCCCGGCCCTTCGAGCGTCCGTTCGGCTTCGGGTCAAGCGAGTCAGGCGCGTCGGGCGCGTCGGCGGGCAGCTCCTGCCCGCCAGCACCTACGAGTACAGGCTTCGCCGCACTCCGCGCGACGACGCGCTCGCGGATCCGGGACCCCAGGAAGACCACGCCGAAGACGCAAAGGATGTTACCGGTCGCGCCTGCGATTGCGGCTACGACAGGGTTGATACCCGCGATAATGCCGAAGGCTGCTGCACCTTCGCCCTCGATATAGGGGATCGCACCGGCAATTGCGACGATCAAGGGGTGGAGGATGTCGGGAACCTGCTCGATCAAGCTCCGAAGCCACTCGTAGGGGGTGTCCATGTTGAACCTTTCTGGGGAGTCCCGATCCGGGGCGACCGTTCGGCCGACACGTGAGATAGCTTTAGCAAAGACCGTGTGCTCGCCACAGAGTCAAGCGAGTGCGACAACACAGCGGAACCTTGACCCTGTGGCGGGAACATAGTTTTCACTGGTGTTGACGAGCGCAGCCGATGCTGCCGGCCGCCAGCGAAAGGACGGAGTCTGTGATGACGTGGAGCACGCGCGAGGTGGCAGAACTCGCCGGGACGACGGTGAACACGGTCCGTCATTACCACCAGACGGGCATGCTCGAACAGCCCGAGCGAACATCCAATGGGTATAAGCAGTACGGAGCCCGCCATCTGGTGAGGCTGCTGCAGATACGTCGGCTTCGTGACCTCGACGTGCCCCTCGCGCAGATCGAGTCAATGGATTTCGGCGGAGAGACACCGGCGACGGCGCTGAGGGCGGTCGACGCTGACCTGGCTGTGAGCATCAAGCGGCTTACGCGTGCTCGTGCCGAGATCCGGGCGATCCTGGACGGGACTACGGCCACCGATGTGCCGGCGGGCTTCGAACACCTTGCCGGCCGGTTGTCCAGCTCGGAGCGTGCCCTCATGCTCGTGATGTCGCAGCTCTACGACGAGTCGGCGATGGCCGACATGAAGAAGATGGTTGAGGCGGAGGCGGAGGATGCCGGCGTCGAATTTGATGCGCTGGCTCCCGACGCTGATGACGCCACCCGGCAAGAACTCGCCGAGGCGCTTGCCCCGCAGCTCGCTCAACACATCATTGACTACCGATGGCTGGCCGACCCGAAGGCGCATTCTCCGAAGGGTTCGCGGGTTACGCAGGAGACACTTCTCGAGGCCGCCGTGGAACTGTACAGCGAATCCCAGCTGGACGTCCTCGCACGCGCGAGCGTCATCGCGACCGAGCTGGCCGCTGAGAGCAACAACCCGACCTCGGGCACAAACGATCCTGGAGACCCGCCAGTTCTCTAGCGAGATCCCGCGGGTGCATCCGCTGCTGCCGATGACCCCGCCGCTCTCGTCGTAAACGAGGACAGCGGGGTCATGATGCCGGATTCTGCTACCGCGAGCAGCGCGCCCCTTCCTCAGGAAGCTCGAGGTTGATCAGGTAGTCCGCCACTCTCTCGTCTACACAGTCGATTCCGGAGGAGATCGTGCCGTGTTCGTTGACATCGACGGTTAATAGTCGAGCGCCGAGGGTTTCAGCGAGGCTGATCCCGCCGTCATGAGGCGTTACCGGATCTCCGATGGCGGAGGTCACGAGTACCTGGGGAAGTCCCTCGATGTCCGTGGCGTACGGGAAGCCGAGCGTGGATTTGCCGGGCCAGTCCGCGCATCCATTCAGTGACGCAGGGTCGGTGCCCGAGTCGATGAACGGTGCTGCTTCGTTCACCTTGTTGCCGAGGTCGCTCATCTCCTTCTCAGTGAGGCGTTCCTCGTCGACGCAGTTGATCGCGAAAGTCGCCTCCAAACTATTGGCGTATTCTCCGGTCGCCGAGCGGCCGTGGTGGCCGTCTCTCAGCGCGAGAAGCGCATCCGGCCGGCCTGCTTGCAGCTCGGCCAGCCCGTGTGCGATGCCTGGCCAGAGACTCTCCGAATACAAACCGGAGAGAATTCCGTCGCCCGCGGAGACGAAGGTCAGCTCACGGCCGTCGGCTGCCAGTAGCGGCTCCGTGACGAGCGGCTGTAACAGCCCCTGCACCGCAGCGGTCGCCAGTGCGGGGTCGGTCCCGAGTGGGCACGGATCCTGCGTTGCACAGAACTCTGCAAAACGGTCGAAGGCGGCTTGTATCCCCGCGGATTGTTGTAGCTGGCGTCCCTGGGTGTCTTGGAGCGGGTCCACGGCGCCGTCGAGAACGAGCGCGCGAACCTTGTCGGGGAACATCTCGGCGTACACAGTGCCGAGGCGCGAACCGTAGCTCAGGCCCGCGTAGGTGAGCTTGTCGTCGCCGAGAGCGGAGCGGAGGATGTCCATGTCACGCGCGACATCACGTGTTCCGAGGTGCGCGAGCATCTGCTCACCCCCTGACCCTTCAGCGCACTTGTCTGCGATCGCGCGGGTGGTCTCTTCTGTCCAGGTGCCGAATGCAGAGAGGGGTGCACCGGCGTCGCGTTCTTCGCCGGTGTAGCAGTTGACCGAGGGGCTCGTCAGTCCGACTCCACGCGGGTCGAACCCGACAATATCGAACTGCTCGGCGATGGGTCCGCCCGTCCAGACCGCCGCCATCCAGGCAGCAAAAGTCGTCGCCTGCGTTCCGGGTCCGCCCGGGTTGACCACAACGGAACCCAAACGGTCACTGCCACTGGCAGCGATACGAGACACCGCGATCTCGACCATCTCTCCGCCGAGGTTTTCGTAGTCGAGCGGAACCTCCAGCGTCGCACAATCCGCCTTTTCTGCTGCCGCGATGATCTGGGGGACGGGTGGCTGAGAACTCACAATCGTTGGGTCACAGGGCCCGAACACGAGATCCTGCTCCATGAACTGCTCGAGTCCTGCGCCACCTGCTTTGTCGTCATCGGTGGGAGAGGCGCAGCCCGCAAGGAACAACAGGGAGGCGACCGCTCCGGAGGCAAGTACCGCTGTCATCCATCGGCTGCGGGGAGTGTCATCGTGTCGACTCCGCTTTCGGTCGTCGGTCAGATTCGTCACTGCCCGGGACCTTCCTGGTACGGGGTGATGTCGATGCTTTCTGTGGGCGGTAAGGCGAGCGCTGCGGGGTCGATTGGCTCTGGGCGGTGCACGATCATGGTTCTCCTTAAACTGAGGTTCTGGTTGCCACCTGCGTGACTCCTGAATGAAAGACCCTGTGGATGGCACAGGGTCAAGCCCCGGCAACGAATTCGCTGTCATCCACGACGCGACGGTCCTCACAACCCATCGGTTTGACTGTGTCCTAGGCACATGGAGTTCACTCGAAATCATCGTCGGCGTGGGTCGGCGGTGAACGGGAGGCCACTTGACCTGCCGCTTCTGAGGCACAAGGACACGGAGCTCCTCTTTTGATTGAAGCCCACTCTCTGACCAAACGTTATGGCGCCAAGACCGCCGTCGACGCCATCAGCTTCACCGCGCGCCCAGGCCTGGTGACCGGATTCCTCGGGCCGAACGGCGCCGGCAAAACGACGACAATGCGGATGATCGTGGGTCTCGACCGCCCGTCCGGCGGGTCGGTGACGGTGAACGGCAAACCGTACGCCGAGCACCGCGCGCCGCGGCACCAGGTCGGGGCTCTGCTCGACGCCACAGCGGTGCACGCCGGGCGAAGCGCCCGCAACCACCTGCTCGCGATCGCAGCGACGCATCGCATGGGCACGAATCGGGTGGACGAGGTCATCGGCATGACCGGTCTCGAATCCGTGGCGCGTAAACGCGTGGGCGGCTTCTCGCTCGGCATGGGCCAGCGGCTTGGCCTCGCCGTGGCGTTGCTCGGCGACCCAGCCACCCTCATCCTTGACGAACCGGTCAATGGTCTCGACCCCGAGGGCGTCGCCTGGGTGCGCGTGTTCCTGCGCAGTCTTGCCGCCGAGGGACGCACCGTGTTCCTGTCCTCGCACTTGATGAGCGAGATGGCGCAGACCGCCGACCACATCATCGTTCTCGGGCGGGGGAGGATCGTGGCGGATGCCCCGGTGGGCGACATCCTCGCGAGGGCCGGTGGCGACTTCGTGCGGGTCCGCTCACCCGAGGTGGTGCGTCTCGCGGCGATCCTCGAGGCGGAGGTCGGTGCCGTCACGCTTGAGGGGCCCGACCTGCTGTCGGTGACGGGCATTGCCGCACGGCGGATCGCGGAGTTGGCCGCCGGAGCGGGCATCGCTGTTTACGAACTCACCCCGATCGCGGGCTCCCTCGAAGCTGCCTATATGACGTTGACTCGGAGCGAAGTCGAATACCAGACGACGCAGACGCGTGCGGGGGAGAACCGATGAGCTCCACTGCCACGAAGAGCTTTGCGCCCTCGGGTCACAATCTTGGGTTCGGGGGGCATCCTCTGGTCGGAGTGGGTGAAGCTTCGCAGCATCCGCTCGACGTGGTGGCTGTATGGGATGCTGTTTGCCGTCACAGTAGGTTTGGGCGCGCAAGTGGCATCCGCGCTCGGCTTCGGCACCGCGGACGTCGAGCCCACCCGCGAAGCGCTGCAGGCTCTGGGGGTGTACACGAGCGCTGTCAGCACAGACTTCACGGGCCTGATCGTGAGCGTTCTCGCCGTGCTGTTCATGGCGGGCGAGTACGGATCGGGAATGATCGGCACGACTCTGACGTCAGTCCCCAAGCGCGTGCCCGCCCTGCTCGCCAAAGCGATCGTCTTTGCCGTGGTGACCTTCGCGGTGAGCGCAGTGGCCGTCGTGATCACTGCCCTGCTCTCGGTCGCCATGTTGTCGGGACGGGGCATCGGCATCGACCTGGGCGACGCGCTCTACTGGCGTGCGCAGCTGGGCGTCGTGCTGTACCTCGTGCTTGCTGGTCTCATCGGGTTCGCGATTGGCGCGATCCTCCGCAGCACAACGGGGGGCATTGCGGTGGCGCTAGGCGTGTTGTTCGCGGCGCCGATCGCGGTGAGCCTGTTCATCAAGGGCTCGTCGCAGATGTGGATTCAGAATGTTGGGGGCCTGCTGCCGACAGAACTGGGAGAAGCCCTCTTCAGCCACCCCGGCCAGTGGGCGTTCATCGCTCCCGGCGCGCCCCCGCTGCAACCGACGCCCGGCCTCTGGGCGTTTGAACCCTGGCAGGCGGGACTCCTGCTCCTCGCCTGGGTGATCGCGTTGCTCGCCGTCGCCGCGACGCTTCTCAAGCGCCGCGACGTATGACACCCGCCACAAACGAGAAAAGCGCCACTCCACAAGATGACGGTTCAGAGCTCCATGATGCGTTCGAGGCGCTGCGGGTGGCTTGAACAAATGAGTTTCCGGCAGATTGCCACCCGCTGACGACCAAGCACTGACGGTTCACCGGTCACAACCAAACGTCGGTAGTTACACGGATGGACTCCACTACCCCCGTGCGTAGCGTCGAAGGTGAGCCGTATGTCTGCGGCCTAAACGAACACTTACGGAGAACAGATGTCCACCAGCCACCTTGCCCACGAGCCACGCGAGGCGCCCCAGACCTCTTGCGCTTACGACTACATCGTCGTTGGTGCAGGAACCGCGGGAAGCGTCATCGCCGCACGCCTGACGGAACGTCCCGACGTTCGCGTACTTCTGATTGAAGCAGGTTCTGCCACGGCCCTGCCCGACATGGCCATTCCCGTCGTGTGGCCGACGCTCCTTGGATCGTCGGCGAGCTGGGGCGACCAGACCGTGGTCCAAGACTTCACTGGCCAGACCATCCCTGCCCCGCGTGGCAAGGCCCTTGGCGGTTCGTCCAGCATCAACGGCCTGACCTTTGCTCGTGGCCACCGCTCGAGCTATGACGCCTGGGTAGATCAGGGCGCGACGGGCTGGGGATTCGACGATCTGCTGCCCTATTTCCAGCGCAGTGAATCAGCCCCGGAGCGTGACCCGGCCCTTCGCGGCAACGTCGGCCCGCTGACCATTGGGCCGACGCCCGAGCCCAGCCCTGCCGTGCTGGCGGCGCTCGCTGCTGCGGTGGGAGTTGGATTCGCTGCGGCCGATGACATCAGTGGTGGACTGGAGACGGGTTTTGGCCTGGCCGACGTCAACGTCAAGAATGGTGAGCGCGAAAGCGCAGCGGATGCCTACCTGCGGCCGGTGATGCGCCGCCCGAATCTCGATGTGGTCACCGACTCGATCGTGAGCCGCCTCATAATTACCGACGGAGTGTGCACGGGCGTCATCTACTCGACCGGAGCCGTGACCACCTCGGCAGCTGCGATGAAAGAGGTCATCCTGACGGCCGGTGCCATCGGCTCGGCCCAACTGCTGCTCCTGTCGGGAGTGGGGCCGGCGCAGCACCTCGCCGAGCTCGGAATCGACGTCGCTGTGGACCTGCCCGGCGTCGGGGCAAACCTGCACGATCACCCGATGTCGACGGTGCTCTACGAAGCGGCCGAGCACCTCACGACCAACCCCGCCAACGTCTGGGGCCAGGGCATCGGGCTCGTGCAGACCGACAACGCCCTCGACGGGCCCGACCTGCAAATCCTGCTGATCTCCCAGCCTTATCGAGCGCAGACGTTGCCCGGGACCGACAATGGGTACGCCATCGGCTTCTCCGCAGTGGTGCCCCACAGTCGTGGAACGGTTCGTTTGGCCAGTGCTGACCCGATCGCGGCCCCGGTCATCGATCCGAACTACCTGTCGGACCCGCGCGATGTTGAGGTCATGAAGGTGGGCCTGCGTGTGGCGCGCGAGATCGGGCGCGCCGAGGAGCTCTCCGCGTGGCGTGGCGCGGAGGTCCAGCCGGGGCGTCCTCTTCACGACGAGGCAGCCGTTCTTGAGTACCTGCGCGAGAGCCTGCTGGTCTACTTCCACTACGCGGGCACGTGCCGCGTCGGCACCGACGACCTCGCCGTCGTCGATCTAGATCTGCGGGTGCGTGGCATTGCCTGCCTTCGCGTTGCGGATGCTTCGATCATGCCGTCGCCCGTGTCGGCCAACACCAACGCGACCGTGTACGCGATAGCCGAGCGCGCTGCTGAACTCATCGCGGGATAGCTCCGGCTGATCGGCAACCAACGCTATCGCGTGCGCCGGCTGTCCCTCCGGGGGCCGTCGGCGCACGCGGCCTTCACCGCGATGTTCGTGCGCGAATGCCGACGCCCCCTATTGCGGCGGCTTCCGGAGCTTGGAACGCGAGGCCACGCCCGTTTTGCGCAGAACGGCCGAGACATGCGATTCCACCGTGCGCACGCTCACAAACAGCTCCGCGGCAATCTCTCGATTTGTCTTGCCGCTCAGCACTGCCGCCAGCACCCGGTTCTCTGATGCGGTCAGCCGAGACGGTGAACGACTTAGCCCTGACCCGCCTCGGGTCGCGCTCACCCGCGCGCTGACCCGTGCGCAGACATCGGCGTGATCGCTCTGCCTGGCCCGCTCCATCGCGGTGCTCAGTTCGTTCCTGCCGAGCGTGACCCGGCGCAGTCGAGTGAGAACCAGGGCTCGCTGAAGCCGACTGAGCGCCTCATCGGCCAGGCGCCCGGCCGCCACCGCGAGGTCTACGGCGCGTTCAGCTTCGGCTACGGCGCCGGTCAGGTCGCCCGAGGCCGCCAGATACATCGACGTCACCCGGTGCAATCCGATGCGCGAGATCGGCCGCGAGCGGGTCGCGAGAAACGCCCGAACGGATGCGAGGTGTATGCCCGCATCAGCATTCTCACCGTTCATGATCAACGCTTCAATGAGCGGCAGGTCAACGCGAAACCGGCTGCCCAGCTCAACAAGTTCCAGGCGGTCGGCGCAGTCAGCGGCCCGACGCAGGTGGGCGACGGCACCGGGCCAGTCTTCGGTGGCGAACGCCGAGAAGCCCCGCAGGGCGGGAGCGATCACGTCTCGAAACAGACCGGTTCCGAGGTCAGACGATTCCCCGCGGGCAATGAGCTCGGCGACCCCGGTGTGATCCCCGCGGGCGAGCATCTCCAGGCCAAGGATCGGAAGCGCCGAAGCGGGCAAATCCGCAGAGCGGATGTCGTGACCTGACTCCGTCATCAGTCGTCGGGTGGCAGCGACATCCGCGCCAATGACCTCGACGAGGGCTGCATGAGCCAGGAAGAGGCCTTCGACCCCGTCTTTACCTTCACTCCGTGCCCACTCGACGAGTTCCGCGAGGTCTCGTCGCGACGCGGCGACATCGTCGATGAGGTGAGCGTGGAATCCTCGCGTCGCGAGGCCCGTGTCGTCGAGGCCCACCACCAGCTGAATCCCTTGGCGTCGGGTGCTGTCGTCGACAAGCTGATGATTGAGACCGCCGCCACCGTCGAGCTGGGCCCGAATCATTCCCTTGATGGCACGATGGGTCGCGTTCGGAGCATCCGCCGTCTCGAGCACGGCTAACGCGGCAGCAGCTGCCGCGGCGCGTACGCTCACCGTCATGAGATCGTCGGCCACTGCGTTCGCCTGCACGATGGCCGTACGCACCGCATCAGTCGACACAGTCCCGACGTGACTTTCCAGGAAGCGGGCGACGGCATCCTGACCGTGGTTCCACGCGAGCGCGCTGCTCGACAGCGCGATGAAAGCATCGTACTGGTGCACGTCGAGCAGCGTCGCCGACACCCTGTCCAACGCTCGCAGGCTGGCAGCCATGTCGCCGGCAGAAAACAGCTGTTGGGCCTGGCTGAGCAGGCGATCCGGGTAGTGCTCCGAGCGCGGATCGGTCCGGTCCACAGCTTGGGCCGCGAAGTGCGCTGATCGAAGGCGCGCGCCACGTTGGCGCATCACGACGGATGCGGCGGTGAGGCACACGGCGATGTGTTCGCGGGGCCCGGTGGGCTCCGACAGCTGAAGATGCTGGGCTTGCACCACCACATCGGGCACGGCGTGCGCGATGAACGCGTGCAACTCGCGGCGACGTGCGGGGGTCAGGCGTGCGGCCGCAGCCGAGGCCTGCAGGGGATGTCCGGCCCGTGCCGTCTTCGTGGTGATGACGAGAAAACCAGCGGCCTCGGCTTCGTCCACGGCCGCCGCATCAATCTCGGCGAAGCGCAAAACCGAAGCCAGCAGTTCGAATCGAGGGTGCCCGAGCAGGGCGACGATCGACACCACGTCGGCGGCGGGCTCGCTCAGATTCTGCAATCGTCGGGCAATTGCCACGGCGAGAGAGGGCGGAGCCGCGAGCGTACCGACCGGGCGCGCACCGAGTTCGCCGAGGTGTCCGCCGGCGATGACTTCGAGCGCCCACAGCGGATTCCCGCCTGTGTGCTCGTGAAGTGCGACGACCTGGGCTCGTGTCATCGTGGATGGCCAGTGCGGCCGCGTCACGGACTCCAGCTCGTTGACAGACAGGCCGCCGAGTGGAAATAGATCGCGGCGATCGAACGCCAGCCCCACGGTCCCGCCAGCCGTGTCGGGGGAGTCCCGGCTGGCGGCAAGGAGATAGACCGGATGCCGGTCGAGCCTCCGGGTGGCGCGCTCCACGGCGGCCAGTGATTCCGCGTCGGCCCATTGCAGGTCGTCGATGACGATCACCACGGGAGTGGAGGCTGAGCACTCTTCCAGGATGCTCTCCAGTGCGATCGCCGCGGCCAGCGACGGCAGGTCGGTCGATGCGGGCTGCTGCCCGAGCGCGATCTGGAGGAAGTAGCGATACTCCGAGGGAAGGCTCGGCAGTGATGACAGGTCGAGACGCGCGAGGAGGTCCCACAACATGCTGTACGCGGTGTACCGTTCGGCGAATGCCGGGCTCGCCCGCAACACGACGACGCCCGTATCAGTGAACTGTCGCGCGGCGTCGGCGACGAGGGTGGACTTGCCGACACCCGGCTCGCCGATCACGAGGATGCGTCGCGATGGTCGCTCGGCCAGCGATGCAATCGTTGCCAGCAGCTCTATCCGGGGCATCGCTGATTCGGTCATGGTCGGTCAGGCCGAGGCCGTGCGTGGCGTTGAACCAGCTCGTGGCGTTGAACCCGCAGAGAGCAGGTGTGAGAGCAGAACGAAAACATCGTCCGGGTTGCATCCGTCGGGGTCGGCCAGCCAAGCGATATCAAGGCCATCGAAGACCACGGCACAGAGCTGGGCCACGGCCTCCGGCCCGCCCGGCAGGTCGACCTGCGCCGCCTCAAGCCACGCATCCGTCGTGCGTTTCGCGGTTTGGCGATACAGGGTGTACTGCCGGCGCGCCAAGTCGCGCATTGCCGGCGTTCGCAGCGACAGACTGGTGAGCTCGTAGAGGGCCAGTTGCGCCCCTGGATCATCGGCTTCGACCACCTTCCACGCACCTCGGAACGACTCCAGCAGGGTGGCGGGGGCGCTGACGGCCGCCCGATCCATGGCCTCGCTGAACTTGTCGAGAACGGATGCCACGACGGCCTCCATGAGGTCGTCCTTCCCCGCGAACCAGTAGTGCACGGTGCCGAGCGGGAGGCCGGCCTCCTCGGCGATCTTACGAGTGGTGGCCGCCGACACTCCTTCGCGGGCCAGCACGCGCAGGGCCGCGTCGATGAGTTCCGTGCGCTTTCCTGCGGAGGCGCGATCGCGGGATCTCGACATTACGGTCATCTCGGTATTATCTCACACAATGAGGTCATTTGAACTGGACGTTTGATCCGGTCAGATGACCAGTATCAGGCGCCGACCCAGGACGACGTCAGCCCGTGATCCTGGCTCCATCGAGGTCCGCGAGCTTCGCGCCCACGAATGCCCGGGCTGCCGCCGAGGTCTGCTGTCGGATGCGGAGGCGATATGGTCGAGGACCGCAGTGATGGTCTCTGGCCTGGTGATGTCGAGTACCTGAATGTCGAGTTCGACGCCGGCCGCGGCCGCCGCAGCGCCGAGGTGCTCTGCCGATTCGGGATCCCGCAGCGTGGCGACGGTACTCCACCCGGCTCGGGCCGCGGCGATCGAGACCGCCAGGCCGATACCGGAGGAGGTACCGGTGATCAGGGCCACGTTCGGTGCGGACGACGAAGATTCGGTGGTGTGTGACATTGTTTCCATGTAGTGAGTCCAGAAATCGAGCCCTGACGGAGCATCCGAGGAAGTACCGAGATACCGAAGTGCCGAGATGGCAGAGTCATCCTTGAGAGGTAGGAGCCGGCGACTTCGGAGGGACGACCCCTTAGTGCTGACGCGTCAGGCTGGAAACATGAACACACTGAAGCTCCTCCCTCTCTTCGCCGCCGCCGCTGTTACCGGCCTCACCCTCACCGGGTGCTCCAGCGTCATTGACAAAATTCAGCCTGAGAAGGCCCATGAATTCGCTTCCACCCAAGACCTCGCGCGGGACTGGAACCAGACCGCGGACTGGCTGCCCGCCGACTCGACCCAGATCAAGATACGGGAGGCGTCGACAGGCGGCCCCGCGATTCTGGCGACGACGACGGATGACGACCTCGATCCCGCACAGTGCGTCGAAACCGAACGGCAATCCGCGCCCACCTACTCCGACGACTGGTCGCCCACAGACGTGTACGTGGATCACGTCTTCGCGTGCGGAAACTGGGCCGTCATCAAGACCGACGGCGGATGGTACGGCTGGACGCCCAATGACCCCGACGAGAAGGCCGCGTCGCCGGCACAATGACTGTGAGAAGTTCAGCGCCTACGGTTGAACCATGATCCGCATCCTCTCACGCCGACAACTCACGGTGGATGCCGCGATCGCGGTGGTCCTTCTCCTCGCGCGCAGCGTGCTGGGATACGACACGTACGTAGTGTTCTGGGTGGCCGTGGGCATGGCCGTCGCCCTCCTGGTGCGCCGGCTCAGCCCCGCTGTCGCCCTCAGCGTGGCCTGGTGCACGGTGGCGGTTCAACTCGCTTCAGGGTCGCCTCCCGATGTGGCGAATGTGGCCATCCTCCCGGTTCTCTACGCCACCGGGGCCTATGGCCCCCGCCTCGTCTGCTGGCTCGGCCTGGCATCGGTACCAGTGGGGGCGGCCGTCGCGACCGTCTACGTGCTCATTCTGCAATCGGGCGGTCTGGACAACCTCGCGGGCTTGGTGTTGCAGGTGCGCACTGGCGAGGCTTTTCAGCCCGGCGCTCCCGGTGTGATCGGTTTCACGAGCGCCCTCGCGCTCTTCGGGTTGAGCTGGGCGTTGGGCCTGCTCGCCTCGACCTGGGGTAAGGCACGCGCGGGCTCGGCGGCACTACTGGCGGCGGAGGCCGAGCAGGCGGCGGCTCTGCGCGAAGTTGCCGTAGAGCAGGAACGCACGCGCATCGCCCGTGACATGCACGACGTCGTGGCGCATTCCCTCGCCGTCGTGATCGCTCAGGCCGACGGCGGCCGGTATGCCCGCGCAGCCAATCCCGAGGCAGCGGATGAGGCCTTCCGCACCATCGCGACGACGGCCAGAGAGGCCCTCGGCGACGTGCGCGTGCTGCTGCGCCAGTTGCGCTCGAAAGACACAGCCGGCCCGCAGCCGACGATGGAAGACCTCGATCGCCTCGTTGACCAGCTGCGCGCCGCCGGCCTCACGATCGAACGCGCGGACGAGGGTCAGCCTGTCCGGCTCGGCTCCGGGCAACAACTCGCGATCTATCGCGTCGTGCAGGAATCGCTGACGAACGTGCTGCGTCACGGCGACAGCAGCGAGTCGGTCATCATCCGCTTCACCTGGACGGACACCGCCGTTGAGTTCGCCGTCGCGAGCGGGCTCAGAAGTCCCCGCACGTCTCTCACTGGCCCGCCCGGTCACGGCCTGGATGGGATGCGCGAACGCGCGATCCTCGCCGGAGGAACCTTCGACGCCGGAGTGCGGGGCGATCGGTTCGTTGTGCGTGTGTCGCTGCCGGTCGTCACCGGGGGAGCGACTCCCGTATGACCGACCCGATCCGCGTCGCTCTCGTTGACGACCAGGCCCTCTTTCGCGCCGGCCTGCGCCTGCTGATCTCGTCCCAGCCCGATCTCGAGTGCGTGGGCGAGGCCGGAAACGGAGCCGACGGCATCCGCATGGTCGCGGAAGCGCGGCCCGACGTGGTGCTGATGGACATTCGCATGCCTGTCATGAACGGAATTGAAGCCACCACCCGCATCGTTGACGCGTCGATCGCGGCCGACGGCGGCCCGCGCATCATCGTGCTGACCACCTTCGACCTCGATGAGGCCGCCGCGCGCGCGATTCGGGGTGGAGCGAGCGGTTTCGTGCTCAAAGATGCCGACCCGGAGTTCTTGCTCGCGGCCGTCCGCACGGTGCACGCCGGGGCGTCCGTGATTGCGGCGGCCCAGATCATCGAACTGTTCGAGAGCTTCGGTACGAAGCGGATGCCCGCGGCGCCGCCTGCCGCCTACACCCGGCTCACCCCCCGGGAACAGGAGATCTTCGCCCTGGCTGCCCGGGGACTCAGCAATGCCGAGATCGCGGCGGCTGAGTTTCTCAGCGAGGCGACCGTGAAGACCCACATCAGTCGCACCCTGACCAAGCTCGACCTGCGCGACCGGGTGCAACTGGTCGTCTACGCCTACGAGAACTCGCTCATCGCATAGTTCCACCGTGTCATCCCTGCGGTGTAGACGAAACCATCCCAGCGCCCGACTCGGCCCGAGCGGGTGCTGGGCAGACTTGAGACATGAAACCAACAGCGACCGATCTCGGCCTCGTCGCCCGGGCTGCCCACCTGCACAAGTCATACGGAACCACGAATACCCGGGTAAACGCGCTCACCGACGTGAGTGTCGGCATCCGTCGCGGCGAATTCACGGCCATCATGGGGCCCAGCGGTTCAGGAAAATCAACCCTCATGCACATCATGGCCGGCCTCGACACACCGACCAGCGGATCGGTCTGGCTCGGTGATACCGACATCTCCCGGCTCGATGACTCGAGCCTGACCGTGCTGCGCCGCCGCCGGGTGGGCTTCATCTTCCAGTCGTTCAACCTCGTGCCGACACTGGACATCAGCGGCAACATCCTGTTGCCCTTCGAACTCGACGGCCGTGCGCCGACGGCTGAGGAACAGGCATGGATCGACCGCCTGATCGCGGTCCTCGGCCTCACCGATCGGCTGCGGCACCGCCCCCACGAGCTCTCCGGCGGGCAGCAGCAACGCGTGGCGATCGCCCGCGCCCTGTCGACCCGGCCCGACCTCGTGTTCGCCGACGAGCCGACCGGCAACCTGGACTCCCGCACCTCGCGGGAGGTACTCACGCTGCTGCAGACCGCGAGCCGCGAATACGGCCAGAGCATTGCGATGGTGACACACGACCCGGTTGCCGCGAGCTACGCCAACCGCATCGTGCTGCTGAACGACGGCCGGGTGGTCGACGACCGCGGCCGCAGTTCCGCCGAAGAGATCAGCAGCATCATGCTCGGCATGGAGGCGCTGTCATGACGCTCCTTCTGCGCGCGTTTCGGGAGCACGCGCCGAGCATCCTCGTCGCGGCGCTGTCGAGCGCCTTCGGCGTCAGCCTGATTTCGATCACCGGCGTGCTGACCGAGGTCATCAGCGACGCCGACCTGAACAGCGAAACTCTCACGTTTATCCTGTCGTTCATCGCGGTCGTGTTCATCGTGATTGCCCTCTACGTGGGCGCATTGGTGACGGCGAACACGTTCGCCACGATCATCGCGGGCCGGGTGCGCACGATCGCGCTGCTGCGGCTGATCGGCTCGAGCGCTGCGATGCAGCGGCGTGCCGTGGCCAGGGAAGGGCTCACCGTCGGAGTCGTCGGCGCGCTCCTGGGCGGGATTGTCGGCGTGCTGTTCCCCATAGTGGTCGTCTGGGTCGGGGTGGCCGGCGGCATGATTCCGGGCGGCACCTACACCTACCTGACAGCAACGATGCTGCTGCCCGCGGCGGCGGTAGCCCTCACCACGACGGCGGCTTCCTGGGTGGGATCGCGCCGGGTGCTCTCGGTGTCGCCGATGGATGCCCTCGGTGCTGCCGGCGAACAATCAATCGGTGAGCAGACCGCTCGACGAACGCGCAACCGCGTGGCGCTGCTGGACTTTCTTGTGGGCAACGTGATCCTCGGGGTGGCCGTCTTTATCGGGCAGACGAGCCCGCTCGCTGTTCTGATCGGCCTCGTCGGGGGAATCCTGTCGTTCTCCGGGGTCGTGATGGGGGCATCCGTTGTGATGCCGCGCGCCCTTCGGGCGATCGGCCGGGTGTTCGGATCGAGCCCCACGGCATGCCTGGCGCGCGAAAACGCGGTCCGGTACCCGGAGCGCAGCGCCCGCACGACGATCGGCTTGGTCATCGGCGTCACCCTGATAACGACCTTCGCGGTCACAGCCGCGAGTTACCAGAGGATTATCGAGACGGCACAGGAGGCGATGCCGGGGGTCTACGAAAGCGTAGGCCCGGTATTGACCGTAACGGTGGCGGTGTTCTCGGTGCTGATGGGATTCAGCGCCCTGATCGCGGCCGTGGGAATGGTCAACAACCTCTCGCTCAATGTGCTGCAGCGCACCCGGGAACTCGGACTGCTGCGCGCACTCGGCTTCACCGCGCTCCAGATTCGCCGCATGATCCTCATCGAAAGCGCCCAGCTCAGCGCTGCCGCGGTCGCCGTGGGGCTCGTGCTCGGAACGTTCTACGGCTGGGCCGGGGCGCAGTCCCTGATCGGCGGGATTCCCGGGTCGCCGGGAATCGTAATGCCGATCGTGCCGCTCGACCTGATCGGCGTGATCGTGGCAGCGGCAGCGGGACTCGCGGCGGTGGCGTCGATCGCGCCCTCACGCCGTGCGACCCGCATCACCCCCGTCGCGGCGCTCGCGACCGCATAGGTGCCTGTTCCTGCTCGTCAGGAATTTCTTCCCTGCAGACCGGTAGCGTCTCCGCTGACGTCTTTCTGGAATCCTCCTCGCCGCGGCCCTCCGTCTGCGCGTCGTCCCGTGGACCGCTGCCGGCGCGTAAACGGGGAGCGTCGGGGCGGTTCACTTTGCAACGGGTGCTCCTTCATACGCCGCGACCGTGCACCCAGATCGGCCTCGCCACTGAGGCGGCTGCAGTGGTGCGGGGTCACGTCCGGCCGGGTGGTGTGATTCGTCGCCACCGCGCAGACTTATGGCGGGTTGCCCACCATTTACCTACCTAAATCAACCGTGATCGACCAGGACTGTCCGGCTAAGATCGGAGGTAGTGAACCGCTTGGTTTGCTGCAAAGACATGGGAACCCGTGAGGTTCCGAGACATTCGGTGTCGACCACAACTGCTCCGGTTTGTGGCGAGTAGCGCTTGTAGGTAGCGGTAGTCCAGCGACTCGGTAGCAGGATTCCGGGAACACGGTAGCGCTGGCGCTAATGAACTGCTGGGCTGTGGAAGGACAACGCGCAAGGCGTTGTCGTTCCATTGTTAAGGGCGGGTCATGGCGGATTATCGGAAAATATTGGGGTTGTTGCTCGAGGGGCGGAGCTACCGCGAAGTCGTAGAGATCGCTGGGTGCTCGCATCGCGACGTCGCCCGGGTCCGGCAAGAGGTCCAGGAACGAGGTGTCACCTCGGCGGTCGCGGTCAGCGACGCCGAGCTGACGGAATGGTTCCCCGACGGGCGCCGGAAAGTGTCGGCGGAGTATGACCAGCCCGACTTGTCTCGGGTTCTGGCATCAATGAAGGCGAACCGGCACTTCACGTTGCTGCTGGCGTGGCGTCGGTACGTCGACGCCAAGGACGCCGGGAAAAAGTACGGGTACTCGCAGTTCTGCGCCCTGTTCACCGGCTACCTCCGCACCCACGATCTCGTCGCGGTGCTGCGCCATGAGCCGGGTCGGGCGATGCTGGTCGACTGGGCCGGCGACACGATGGACATCGTTGACACGATCACCGGCGAGGTGGTCCGAGCGATCTTGTTCGTCGCGGTGTTGCCGTTTTCAGGGCTTCTGTTCTGCCGAGCTTACGCGGATATGAAGTCCCCGGCGTGGCTCGATGCGCACGTTCGAGCGTTCGCATTCTTCGGCGGCGTGACGCAGATCGTCGTGCCGGACAACCCGACGACCTCCACTCACCAGACACATAAGGGCGATGCGGAGCGGGTCGTCAACGCGAGGTATCAGCAGCTCGCGGATCACTACCAGACCGCGATTGTCCCGGCCCGAGTGAAGAAACCCCGCGATAAGGCGGCTGCGGAGAACGCGGTGAACGTGGTCAACAAACGAGTCATCGGCTACCTCGAGGACGACGTCTTCACGACGCTGAGCGAGTTGAATACGGCGATCGAAGAGCGCGTGCGTGAGATCAACCATGACATCCGCCGCGCCGACGACACGACCAGGTGGGAACGCTTCGACATGGAGGAGCGCGAGTTGCTCGGCCCTTTGCCCGATGCCGGGTTCGAGGATGTGCAGTGGAAGGAGCTGAAGGTGGCCCGGAATTACCACGTCACCGCGGACACGCAACGGTATTCCGTGCCCTTCGGGTTGGCGGGCAAGCTGCTGCGGGTTCGGCTGACGTCGTCCCTGGTGACGGTCTTCGACGGGCACGAGAGCATCTGCGAACATCCTCGGCTGACGGGGAGGAAAGGCCAGTACTCGACTCTTCCGGACCACGTCCCGCCGCAGCACCGCGATATCGACGGGTTGTGGTCAAGGCGGTGGTTCATCGACCGGGCGCGCAGCGTTGGGCCGGCCACCGTCACGGTGATCGAGCACATCCTCGACAGCCAGGTGATCGAGGCGCAGGGCTACCTGGCCTGCCAGAACATCCTCGACGGGCTCGGTAAGAACAACCGGGAACGGCTGGAGGCGGCCTGCCAGGCACTCGTGAACCGAGGCACCCATCCGACGTATTCGACGCTGAAACGGTTGATGGCGGCGATCGATAGTGACGCGAAGAAGCCCCGGCCGGTGACCCCGGCAGCCTCGACAGGCAAACGCAGCAACACGGTCGTGTTCCGCGACACCATCTCGGACGTTTACGTCCGCGATGCCTCCCACTACGCAGGCGACGAGGAGGGGAAGTGATGTTCACCAGCATCGATTACGACAAGTTCCGGGCCCTGCGCGTGACCCACGTCGCGACGCGCCTGGAGGAACTCATCCAAGACGAAGGCAACGACACCCTCACCCCCGAGCAGCTGTTCCTGACCGCGGTCGACGACGCGTTGGAGTCCCGTCGTATCAACAAGGTCGACAAGCTCATCCGCCAAGCTGCTTTCCCGATCCCGGGGGCCACGGTCGCGGAGGTCGACTACCGCGACGGGCGCGGGATCACCCCAGTCAGAATGCGACGCTATGCCGCCCATGACTGGCGCTCCGATGCGACGAACCTCCTCATTATTTCGCCCACCGGAGGCGGGAAGACCTACCTCGCCTGCGCGCTGGCCATCGGCGCCTGCCAGAGTGAGCACTCCGTTCTCTACTTCCGGATGGACGACCTCGCCCGAAGGCTTGTCATCGCCCGCGGCGACGGAATCGCCCATCAGAAGCTGTTGAACGAGCTCTCCAACATCGACCTGCTCATCATCGACGACTTCCTCACAGTCGGCATCGACAGCGACGCCGCCAGCGACTTGTTCGCGATCCTCGCGAACAGGGAACACCGACTACCCACGATGATCGCCTCGCAGACCGGGCCAAAGCACTGGGTCGCCGAGCTGCCCGACCGGGTCGCCGCGGACTCGATCGTGAACCGCCTCGCCAACAACGCCCGGATCATCAACCTCGGCCAGATTGACATGCGCCGGCACCGCAACGACCAAGCCCGCGCCCACGAGACCTACTGGGAGTGACCGAAGCGGCCCGGGCGCAAAACCCGGGCCGCTACCGGCTCTTCAGAACTGCGCTACCAGGTGCCTGGACTACCGCTACCATCAAGCGCCACTCGCCAGGGGCAGCTCGGGGCATGGGCGCGGAGCATGCACGCCTCTTCATCGAGGAAGGCGCGCGGATTGTCATCGGCGACATCCTTGACGCTGAGGGGCAGGCGCTGTCTGTCGAACTGGGAGAAAATGTTGTCTACGTTCATCTGGACGTGACGAAACCGGGCGACTGGATCCACGCTGTCGACACGGCCGTCCAGCGCTTCGGCGGCCTGGATATCCTCGTGAACAACGCGGGCATCGCAGAGTTCGCGCCCATCGCGGAGACGTCCATGGCCTTGTGGGATCGAACCCTCGCGGTGAATCTCACGGGCCCGTTCCGCGGAGTCATGGCCGCCCTGTCCGAACTGAAGAAATCGGGACGTGCGTCCATTATCAACCTGTCCTCGACGGCAGGCTTTGTCGGTTACGAAGGGCTCAGCGTTTACAACGCCTCCAAATTCGGGGTCCGCGGACTGACGAAATCCATGGCCCTAGACCTGGCGAAGCACGGTATCCGCGTGAACTCCGTGCATCCTGGCGTCATCAAGACTCCGCTGTCGGCGGGCCTCAGTGAGAGCCCCAGCCATGTCGCCATGCGCCGCATGGGCGAGCCACGAGAGGTGTCCTATCTGGTGCTCTTTCTTGCCAGCGATGAAGCTTCGTTCTGCACGGGCGCTGAATACCTTGCGGACGGCGGGGAAATCGCCGGCCTAGCCAACAACGCCATCTTGTCGCGCCACACCGTCTGACACCCGCACGCCCGTGCGCCCAAGCGAGACAAATTCGAAAACACGAATGTTGAAGGAGCAGAACCATGGCACGTTTAGCGGGAAAAGTAGCACTGATCAGTGGAGCCGCTCAGGGAATGGGCGCGGCACATGCGCGCACCATGATTCGGGAAGGCGCCCGCGTTGTCATCGGAGACATCGGAGATGCCCAGGGTCAAGCGCTCGCCGAAGAGCTCGGAGACAATGCCAGATACGTTCATTTGGACGTCACCGAGTCTGAGGACTGGGACCGGGCCGTTGCGGTCGCAGTTGGGAGCTTCGGGGGTCTGGACATTCTGGTGAACAACGCTGGAATCGCGGAATTCGTGAGCCTGGAGGACACGACCATGGAGCTCTGGGACAGGACGCTTGCCATCAACCTCGCCGGCGCTTTTCGAGGGATTCAGGCGGCCCTGCCCGCGCTGAAGCAATCCGAGCACGCATCCATCATCAACATCTCTTCGATCGCCGGATTCGTCGGGTTTGAGGGGTTGGGTGTCTATAACGCTTCGAAGTTCGCCCTGCGCGGGCTGACCAAGTCGGTGGCCCTTGACCTTGCGGACGATGGTATTCGAGTGAACTCGGTGCACCCCGGCGGGGTGAGAACTCCGATGACGGTTGGGCTGAGTGCGAACCCGAGCAACACGGCTATGCATCGCCTGGGTGAGCCTGAAGAAGTGTCGAACCTCGTTCTCTTCCTTGCCAGCGATGAATCCTCATTCTGTACGGGAGCTGAGTACCTCGCGGATGGTGGCGAAGCAGCGGGCCTTTCTAACCTGATACCGCTGTCGCGTGTCGTGGTTTAATCCGGCCAGATAGTCACAGGACCTGCCGGCTGGACGGCCCGCGGCAGAGTCGATGCGTGCCGCTCATCTCCGATCCGGTCACCGCAGCCGCGGTGATGCGGATCTGAATGGCGATCACGGAGGTGATTCCGGGCACCACGGCTGGGAGTGCCGAGGTGCCCGCAATCCGTGCAGGGACGGCCTTGAGCTGTTTTCCGGGCGTAGCAATGGCGCGACACTGGGGCGTCGAGCGCGACGAATGCGACGAGAGATACCGCGTTTGAGGATAGCGTTGCCTCGCATTGGGAAACGTCGGTCAGTCGCGGCGGGGAAGTTGGATTCCGTACTGCGCCAGTTTGCGGTACACCGTGGCGCGGCTCATTCCCAGCTCGGCCGCCGCACTTTCTGAGGTCGCGCCGGGTCTATTTAGCACGCGCACGATCTCGTCGCGCTCGAACGCCTTGATGCGCGAAAGGTGCTCGCTGCGGGACAGCATCTCGGGCGGAAGGTGACGCACATCGACCACGTCGGTGCGACTCGCGGCCTCTCTCACAGTCTGAGCGAGTTCCTCGACGTTTCCCGGCCAGGCGTAGTCGGTAAGCGCCCGCGACGCGGAAGTCGTGAAATCGACCTCGCGGCGGCGCGCCCTCCAGGCGAGATGGTTGGCGAGGGGCATGATATCCGCCGCCCGTTCACGCAGCGGCGGCACTTGCACGACGGTCTCGACAAGGCCGCGCAACGGCAGCGGGATGGCGTCAAAATGCTCCGCGGACACTGGGCAGGCAGTCGCGTCGGAAGTACGCTCGCCGACCAGCATTGTCCGCAAGCGCTCGGCAGCGGGAGAGGAAAGATCATCAACGTCGCAGAGTACGAACCCGGTGTTGGGACGGCTAAGCTCGGGCGTCCAGACCGAGAACCACGAATCCGTGTCGCGCGGCGCTGGGGAACGTACAGCAAACAGCCGGTCGTGAGGATGCACCTGCCGAACCGCTTGTGCCAACAACGTAGCTCGTCCCGAACCTCGCTCGCCCACAGCTGCAACCATACGACCCGCGGTGAGGGCTTCGACGGTGCGGGTGACGGCCTTGTTCCAGACATCCGACAGATCACGCAGCGGAGCGTTCTCCGACTGCTCTCGCAGACCCTCGATGCGAAAGACCTGGCCGCGTGTTACCCGGCGGGGGTTGCGTCCCTGCGATCGAGCAAGCATGAGGTTCGCGGTCGATGTTGCAGCCGTCTGCGCCAACGCGAGCAGCAGGTCAGACGCTTTCTCCGACCAAGTCGTCAGGTTCACCGCGCCTTCGAGTCGACCGCTCACAGGGTCGAAAACCGGGGCAGCCGCACAGGTGTAGAGCCGCAAGCTCAGGGTGTAGTGATCCTCCGCCCGCACGAGGGTCGGCACTCGATCGGCGAGAGCGAGACCGAGGCCATTGGTGCCCGCCTGCCGTTCTGAGTACGAGAACCCCGGCGCCAAGTGCACATCGTCGAGTGCGTGCAATAGCTGGCGGTCTCCGCTGAATCGATTGAGCACGAGTCCGTCGGCATCGGTGAGCATGAGTCCGACAGGTTCGGACGAAAGCGTGTCGTGCAAATCCGTCAGGACCTCACGCCCACACTCGACGAACAGCGACTCGTCGTCGTAAGTGCCTGAGAACGTGGGCTGGACGTCTTCGAGGGAGACACCGTAATTTTCGCTGCGTTGCCATGAAGCCAGCAGGCGTGGGGAGATCGTCCGCATCGGCGCACTGTTCAAGAATGCACGGGAAGGCAAGTCGTGAGCGTCCATCGGCACCTTTGCGTTAGTCGGTCAAGATCAGCCTAGGTGTTCCGAGCACTGTGTTATGCGCACCAATCTCAGAATGAGACGCCACCGCCGCTCCGCTGGGGCGGGCGTCCCCTAACTTGGAAGGAATAATCGAATCCCCGCATGCAGCAAAGGAGCAGGTATGTATCAGAAGGATGGCGAGAGCTACTTTATTGTCGACGCCCATGTGGCGCTCTGGGACGCGCGCCCTGAGAATCAGCGCAACATTCACGGCAAGCAGTTCATCGACTGCTTCTACGACTACCACGCCAACCTGTCCCCAGTATCGGAGAAGTGGCCCTACGAGGAATACCTCTATCAGGGTGGCGAGCGTTTCATAAAGGATATTTTCACCGACGGCTACGTCGACCACGCCATTTTCCAGCCTGCCCACCTCGGCGAGTTTTACAACACGGGCTTCGGGCAGACCGAAGAAGCGTTCGCACTCACCCAGGCGAACCCTGGGCGGCTCACCTACAACCACAATTTCGACCCACGCAACGGCGAGGCTGGCCTCGACCAGCTGCGCGCCGACGCTGAGCGCTTCAACTTGAAGGGTGTCAAGCTCTACACCGCCGAGTGGCACGGCGACTCCCGGGGCTACAAGCTCAACGACCCCTGGACCTACCGGTACTTCGAGTTGTGCCGCGAGCTGGGAATCCGCAACATTCATGTGCACAAGGGGCCGACAATCCGCCCACTTGATCGAGATGCCTTCGACGTGGCCGATGTCGACCACGCAGCGACCGACTTTACCGACCTCAACTTCATCGTCGAGCACGTGGGCCTGCCCCGCCTCGAAGATTTCTGCTGGATAGCTACGCAGGAACCCAATGTTCACGGAGGGCTTGCGGTAGCGATGCCGTTCATTCACACGCGCCCGCGCTACTTCGCCCAGATCATGGGGGAGTTGCTCTATTGGATTGGGGAAGACCGCATCCAGTTCTCCTCCGACTATGCGATCTGGACCCCGCGCTGGCTCATCGAAGCCTTCGTGGACTTTCAGATCCCAGAGGACATGACGGAGTACGCACCCATCACGATCGAGCAGAAGCGCAAGATCCTCGGCCTTAACGCGGCGAAGATGTACGACATTCCGGTGCCGGTCGAACTTCAGCTTCCTAACGCCGATGAGACGGCGACAGGGCCGCGCCAGCCCGAACGTGCCGATCTGGCTCCAGTGTGATGGCCGCCACAACGCTGCCGGCCACGCTGGCGGCCACTCTGCACGGAGTGGCAGAGGTACCGGGGCCGCTCACGGAGGGCCGCGTGCTGAGGGCCTTGGATTCAGTCATCGACCCGGAGCTCGATGAACCTATCACCGACCTTGGATTCGTGCGCTCGGTGACGCTGACGGGTTCGAGCGTCGAGGTTCACCTGCGTCTGCCCACGTCATTCTGCGCACCGAACTTCGCCTATCTGATGGCGTCAGACGCCAAGGACGCCCTCACCGCACTCCCAAATGTCGGAGTCGTGACCGTCGAACTCGACGACCACCATGACTCCGACATCATCAACAGCGGACTGGTGGCGGACGCCGGCTATAAAGGAACGTTCCTCCACGAGGCAGAGAATGATCTCGACGAGTTGCGGGCCACATTTCAGCGTAAGGCCCACACCGCAGCGATGGAGCGCTCGCTCACCGAGTTCCTCCGTGCTCGGCCTGAACTGGCCGAGACGGCGCTCGCAAACGTGGTGTTGGGCGATCTGCCCGACGACTCGGCAAAGGCTGCCCTGCTGAGGCGCCGGGTGACGATCGGCCTAAGTACCGTCGACTCCGCATCGGTGCTCGTCGACGAGAGGGGATCGCCATACCCCGCGGTATTAGCTGCCCTCGCCCTGCGCCGGGCTCGATCGACTCGTATCTCGATCGACGGCAACGCTCATTTCTGCCGGGGCTTGCTCGCAACTCGGTATCCGGGCTCCGAGGTCGACCTAATGCCCAAGGCAGAGCAGAGTTACTTCCCCTTATCCTCAATCATTCGCACGCACAAAAGGAAAATTGCATGAGCACCATGAGAGCCGTTCAGGTCGTTGATTACCATCAAAAACTCGTCATGACCGAGGTTCCAAAACCTACGATCACCGGTCCGTTCGACGTGATTGTAAGGATCGGAGGCGCAGGGGTGTGCCGCACGGACCTGCACATCCTCGAGGGGCAATGGGAACAGAAGTCGGGAGTCACCCTCCCGTACACGATCGGTCACGAGAACGCCGGCTGGGTCGATGAGATCGGCGGTGCCGTGACGAATGTGGCTGTCGGCGACAAAGTGATCGTGCATCCGATCATCACCTGCGGGTTTTGCCGTGCGTGCCGATCCGGTGACGACGTACATTGCACCGAGAGCGCCTTTCCGGGGATCGACACCCACGGCGGCTACGCCGAATACCTGAAGACCTCGGCTCGCAGCATCGTGCGTATCGCTGACACCCTCGAACCGGCGGATGTTGCCGCGCTCGCAGACGCGGGCCTCACTGCTTATCATGCAGCGGCCAAGGCAGCCCGCCACCTGCGCCCCGCTGATCGCTGCGTCATTATTGGTGCGGGCGGGCTCGGGCATATCGGAATTCAGGTGCTGAAAGCTCTCACGGCCTCGGAGCTGATCGTCGTCGACCGCAATCCGGCTGCCATCGAACTCGCTATGTCGCTTGGCGCCGATCACGGCGTGATCGCCGACGGTTCACACGTCGACCGAGTTCTTGAGCTGACTGGTGGCGCAGGAGCTGAGGCTGTTCTGGACTTCGTCGGCGAGGGCGGGTCGACAGCCGAGGGTATTCGAATGTTGCGCCAAGCCGGCGACTACTACGTCGTAGGCTACGGCGAGAATATCGACGTTCCCACGATCGACATCATTTCGAGCGAGATTAACTTCATCGGCAACCTCGTGGGTAGCTATACCGATCTCACCGAGTTGATGGTGCTTGCCGCACGAGGCCAGGTCACACTGCACACGACGTCCTACGCCCTCGACGACTTCCAGCAAGCGGTCGACGACCTTGGGTCCGGGCTCGTTCGCGGGCGCGCCATTCTCATCCCCTGAAACCAGCTGCGTCGCACCAGACGCGGCTGCTCACAATTCTCGTGTTTTGTTGTGAGGGAATCGCCATCGGCCATCGCTCGCTAGGCTGCCCGTTCCAGGGGAACACCCGGTAAAGGAGTCTCTACAAGTGCTCGGCAAAGGCGTCCGCCCAGAGGGTGGTCTGTTGCCGAAATGGTGGAACGGCCAGGTCGGATTTGGTTTTCCGACATGACCGAAAGCGCTCGACGTCCTAGTAATCGATCGTCTTTATGCCCACCATTTACCTACCTAAATCAACCGTGATCGACCAGGACTGTCCGGCTAAGATCGGAGGTAGTGAACCGCTTGGTTTGCTGCAAAGACATGGGAACCCGTGAGGTTCCGAGACATTCGGTGTCGACCATAACTGCTCCGGTTTGGCAGGGGGCCGCAGGTTCAAATCCTGTCAGCCCGACAAAAGTCCTGATAAACCTAGGTTTATCAGGACTCTTTTCGTTTAGAAACACGTGTCGTCACCATTTACCCACCGTTTGCGCATCGCATATGAGCCCGAATCCCGGAATCTTCATTGCATCTCGGTGAGAGGCCAGTGCTCGCGGAGTCGTATGTATCTCTCCCTTACGATTTCAGTGAGATGGCCTTCGGGGCCGCGCGCGATTCTTTCGCATTCGCTATCTCTTTGGCTCGGGCGCTCGCGAGTGCTCTATTCGCGCGTGCTTCGGTCATGGCAATCTGCGCTTTGGGCGCCCAGAGGCTCCCCAAAGGGGCTTCTCCGCTCTGGTTGGCCGTCGTGTCGTAGGCCGCTCGGTAGGTGCGGGGCGGGTGTCCGTTGTGTGCATCCAGGAAGGCGCGGATATCGCTGGCGTAATCGGTGGCCGTGTCCACGCGCATACTGGCCAGCCGCATCAGCACCAGAACCTGGTTCAACCGGGCCCGGTTCCGGAACATGAATGCTCGTGTCTGGAGCATCTGCCGGATCTCCCGCAGGGGTTGTTCGACGGCACCGTTGGAGGAGACCGGTGGGATCTGTGCTCGCCGTTCAGTCTGCCGCCGCATCCAAGTCATGTTCTTGGCCATCCACCCGTTCGTCAGCAACAGCGTTGGTCGGCTGATGACCTCGGCCTCGAACGCATCCCACTGCTCCCGGGAGGTGAAGGCCCCGTGGAAAACCTGCCGCAGACGGTCGTCAGCGGCGACCTTGTCGCTCTTGAACGCTGCGCGAACCCGTTCGGTGAGGTGGTGCTCGCAGTAGTGAACCAGATCCATCGCTGCCCAATCTCCCCAGTGAGAAATGATGCCCGCGATGATCGCCCTGTCCTGATCACAGACGATTGAGTCAGGTTTTCCGGGCAGTGAGCCAAGGAATTCCGCCCACGCGGCGCCGTCGCCGACCGGGGCAGCTTCGACCTTCCAGAGCCGGCCATTCTTGCCGTCCTTGTCATACCCAAAGGCAGCCAAAATGCAGTAGAGGGCGAGGCTCTTGCCCGTCAGGGGATCGGTCCAGAAGAAGGTCGACGAGTCGAGCACGAGCACCGACGGCCACTGAGTCACAAGGTGTCTGGCAGCGACCGCGGGCACAACGTCGGCCATCCAATCCGCGACGGTCTGCCCATTGATCACCTCCCGGCGTGCGCCCGTCTTGCCGATGTTCCCTCGAGCCCGAACCCGTTTCGCAGCGTCGGTATAGGTCTGGCCACGGCCGATATCCACAAGCGCCCCAGCGATCTCACGCACCAAGTACTCGCCCTGGGCCGGCGCCACTGGGCCCTCGTGAGAGGCGATGTGGTTCTCGCACTCCACACAAGTCGAATCCGCCGCGATCGTCCTGCTCATCGCCCCCAGGAACCGGTGATAAGACCCATCCGGAAGCACACACCGCCACCGCTGCTTCGCGCGGCCGCCCATGCGCTGAATTCCATCACGGACGATGCGGGAGGATTTATGGCCACGTGGACATTTCCCAGCGTCACTGCTCATGGCGAGCCATATCGATCACGAAATCAGGGTAGGCCTATCTCACTGAAATCGTAAGGGGGATGTATCCCTGGGTAGGGTTTTGTTTATGCTGATCAGGGAAGTTTCTGCGTTTGTGCGTGGAGCTGTTGGGCCTGGCCCACGGATTTGATTGAGAGTCGCCGGGTCGCAGGATCAAATCCCGGGAAATCTCTTTGGTCAGGGATTCCATTGCGTCAGCTCTCGGTCACAGGTCACGATTATCACGATCGCCCGAAGCTGACGAACCGGAGCGTGGGCTGGCAGCGCGAGTTGCACCAGCTTCGAGCGTCTCGAGGAGGCTCTGCTTCCTCAGCAACCTGGACGCCCAAGGCTAGAGAAGTTCGTGAGTCTTTGCGTTTGTGGGCGCCAGCGTTATTGACGTTTGGGGCCACGGGGTGATATTGCCAGGAGCGCAAATACTCATACTTTTGCTGGTGCGTGGCGAAGGTGGTCTGAGGGGGCGTTCGTGGAGACTTCTTGATCCGCACGACGGACAACACCGCAGCGGTGGGGACAGCAGTGGGGACAGCAGTGGTTGCTATGGCCGTTGGTATCCCCGTGATGGTCATGCGTGTTCGTCCTTCGAACGGCGGTTCGTGAGGTGATCGCTGCTGCCCTATTTTTCCGTTCCGATCACTCGAAATCAGTGAACGACCATACTCGCCGGCAGAAGTACATCCAGCGTCTTTCCCAATACCTGCCGTATCGCGGCGCTATGCTGCGTCGCTCGGCCCACTTGCTGGTGCGGATCACGTTTACTATGACGGGCGCCGGGGTATCCGCCGCCAGCAGTGGCCGATATCACGCGCCAATGGGCAGACCAACCACCACCCAGGCATTCCGGGAACATGCCCGCATGCAGTAGCTCGGCCGTCATGACCCTCACAAAGGCCGCCACCGCAGTAGCGCAGCCGGGAATTCGGGTCAGCGGATGCGTCTGTGCACCGACTGCACGCTGAGGTACGCGCGCAGACCCTCCGGTCCGAATTCTGCGCCGAGGCCCGAGTCGTGGCGGCCCGCGAACGGCGCGGCGTGGTTGGACGCGAAGAACCCGAGGCCGACCGAGCCGGTATCGAGCCGCGGCGCGAGGGCGAACGCGGCGTCGGGGTCTTCCGAGAAGATCGTGCCGCCGAGGCCGAACGGCGTGTTGTTGGCAATCTCCACCGCGTCGTCAAGCGAGGAGTACCGCATGATCGACAGCACCGGGCCGAAGATCTCTTCCTGCGCGATGCGCATGCCGGGGGTGACGCCCGCGAACACGGTCGGTTTCACGTAGAAACCCCGGTCAAAGCCGGAAGGCACGTCACCGCCGGTCGTAGCGCGGGCGCCTTCGGCGATACCGCTCCGAATGTACTCGCGCACAACCTGCTCCTGGGCCCGGGTGGCCGAAGGCCCGAACACCGTCGCCGGGTCCATCGGGTCGCCCTGCGGCGCCGCGGCAATGGTCGCGGTGACCATGTTGACAAGCTCGTCGTACCGGTCCGCTGGCGCGAGGATGCGTGTCGAGATGTAGCAGGTCTGCCCGGTATTGCGCATGCAGCTGCGAATCAGCACCTTCGACATAGCCTCGAGGTCGACATCGGGCAGCACCAGGGCCGACGACTTACCGCCGAGCTCGAGGGTCACCGGGCGCAGCAGCGTGCCGCAGGACGCGGCGATCGAGCGGCCGACCGGCGTCGACCCGGTGAAGGCGACCTTGCTGATGCCCGGGTGCTTCACGAGGGCGTCGCCGAAGCTGCCGGGCCCGGTCACGAGGTTGATGACCCCGGCCGGAATTCCGGCGGCGACCGCGGCATCGAGAATGAGTCGCACCGACAGCGGCGTCGGCGACGCCGGCTTGATGACGACCGTGCAGCCCGCCATCAGTGCTGGGGCCAGCTTGGCCACGACCAGGTTGATCGGAAAGTTCCACGGGGCGATCAGCGCGCAGACCCCGACCGGGTCGAGGCGCACCACGGTTTCGGCCGAACCGTCAGGGAACGGGCGAATGTCGGGAGTCTCGAGCAGGGGAGCGAGCGAGGCGAAGTAGCGAAAGATCGAGGCCGCGTTCGCCGCCGCCTTCGAGGTCTCCGAAACCGGCGATCCGTTCTCCCAGGTATTTGTGTGCGAGATGGCTTCGGCCCGTGTTTCGACCTCGGCTGCCAGTCGCATAAGCAGGCGGGCTCGCTCTGCGGGGGCCACGTCGCGCCATCCGCTGTCGCCGCTGTTGGAACCCGTGAAGGCACGACGGGCCGCGACCACGGCCGCGTCGAGGTCGGCGATTGATGCCTGCGGCACCGAACCCCATACCTCCCCTGTCGCCGGGTTGGTCACCTCTGTGCGCCCCGGTCCCGTGGAGCGCCGCCAGATGCCATCGATGAAGTGGTCGTCGGTGTGCGTGTACGGCAGAGTCGCGTGCAGCAGGCCCATCAGAGCACGCCGATGCGCAGCAGCGATTCGGAGCGTTCCAGCTCGCACACGGCCATATCGAGGCCGGCGGCGGTGATCAGTTCCGGCAGAATGTCGGTGCGCAGCCGAGAGCAGTATGACGAGGGCGTCTGCCCGAACCAGCCGGAGGCGAGGGCGATTCCGGCCGTCGTGAAGCGCCACAGCCGATCGGAATCGCGCACGAGGGAGTCCTCGATCGAATAGGACTCCGCCCGGGTGTCGTGGCCGTCGATGATGTCGGTCACCCGGACTACGAACTTCTCGCTGTAGCCGAGGGCTGGCAGCACCTCGCGGGCGATGTCGCAGCCCCTGGCTTCGTGTTGGTAGCGGATGTCGGCCTGCCGCCAGTTGGCACCGAACCCCTCCGAGATGATCTTGGTCTCGTCGACGCGGGCCCAGCCGGTGTCGTGCAGCAGAATGGCAACCCGCACCACGAGGGCGTCGGCCTCGGGGTAGACGAGGCAGAGCCGCTCGGCAAAGGCGAACGAGATGGGGATGTGGATGTCGTTGCCCCGGGTGCGCATCTCGGTGACCACGGCGCGCCAGAGCGGGTCGAGGTCGGTCAGCAGCGTGTCGGCCTGTCTGATCGGGGAGGTGTCGACGGCGTGGACGGTATGTAGTGTCATGGTCTTTACTTTCCGGCCAGCGCGGGAGCCGCGGACACGAGCTTCTTGAGCGGGATGGTCACGTCGCCGGCCAGGTCGGCTGGCACGTTCTGGCCGTGGTTCAGAGCGCCGCGCACGGCAATGAAATCCAGGGGCTTGTTGATGCAGTCCGCCGCGATGAGTTGGCCGGCGCGGTAGTACAGCACCGAGAACTTCTCGCTGTCGGGTTCGCCGCGCAGCACGATCTGGTCGTGCCCGCCGCTGAGGCCGGCGATCTGCAGCTTCAGGTCGGCCTGGTCGCTCCAGAACCACGGCACCGTGGAGTATTCGGCGGGCAGCCCCAGCAGAGTCGCGGCAGCGACCTTGCCCTGTTCGATCGCGTTCTGCACGCTCTCGAGGCGCAGCCGGGCCACGCCGCCGGGCGTGATCGACGGGTTGGGCAGGTTGGCACAGTCGCCGGCAGCGACCGTGAACCCGTCGGAGCAGAGGGCGCTGCCGTCGACGACGATGCCGTTATCGATGGCGAGCCCGAGCTGTTCGGCCAGCTCGGTGCGCGGAATCACGCCGACCCCGATCAGCACGACGTCGGCCGGTACGACGGTTCCGTCGCCGAGTTCAACCCCGGTGACCCGGTCGTGCTCGCCGAGAAACCGCACGACCTGGGCGTTCAGCACCACGCGGGTGCCGCGGCGCCGGTGCGCCTGCAGGTAGAACTCGCTTGTCTGCTCGCTGACGGCGCGACCGACGAGGCGAGGGGCGGCCTCCAGTACGGTGACCGTGAGGCCGGCGACGCGAGCCCCGGCGGCGACCTCGAGGCCGATGAAACCGCCTCCGACGACGACCAGCTTGCGGGCGCTTCCGAGCGCCTGTTCGAGCTGCGTGGCATCCGTCGCCGTGCGCAGGTAGCCGACGCCCTCGAGTTCTGAGCCGTCGAACGGAATCTGGCGCGGCACGGCCCCGGTCGTCAGGGCGAGCCGGGCGAAGTCGAAGCGGCGGCCGGATTCGGCCACGGCTGTGCCGCCGGAACCGTCGCGGCTGATGCTGACAATACGTTCGCGGGTGACGAGTTCGATGTTGTGCTCGCGGTAGAAGTCGTGGGTGCGAAAGGTCAGGGAATCGGCCGTGATCTCGCCCTTCAGAAACGCCTTCGAGAGCGGCGGCCGCTGGTACGGCGCGTGCGGCTCCTCGCCGACGAGCACGATCGGGTCGGTGTCTCCGAGCTCGCGCAGCGAACACGCGAGCTGCACGCCGGCCTGGCAGTTGCCGATGATGAGGGTTCCGAGTGACGCGTGGCGAGCGGATGCGGCAGTGTCGGTCATCTCTACACCTGCGTTTCCGGTGTGGCCACGCGAATGTCGGCGTCGCCTAGCTTCAGCTGGCAGGAGAGCCGCGAGTTTTCTTCACGATCGATGGCGGTGCCGTCGAGCATGTCGTCTTCGAGGTCTTCCATCGCGGGGAACACGCTGCCGGCGCAGACGAAGACGTGACAGGTGGCGCACGAGAGGCTGCCACCGCACTCGGCGACGATGCCCGGCACGCCGTTACGCACGGCCGTCTCCATGACGGAGTCGCCGGCGAATCCCGCGACGGCGGTTTCTCTGCCGGTGGCGGAGATGTAGGTTACAGACGGCATTTTTTCTCCTTACAGAAACTGTCGGCCACCGTCGACCACGAGGGTCTGGCCGGTGATGTATCGGGAGCCGGGGCCGGCCAAAAACAGGGCCGCCCCAACGATGTCGTCGGGTTCGCTGGCCCGTTTGATGGAGCCTCGCTCCACGCCGTACTCGGCGGCGCCCTCAATGAGGCCGTAGCTGGCCTCGGTGAGGGTGAAGCCGGGCGCGATCGCGTTCACGGTCACGTCGCGCACGCCGAGCTCCTTGGCGAGTACCCGGGTCAGGGCGATCACCCCGCCCTTCGAGGCCACATAGTGCGCCCACTGGGCGGAGCCGCTGAGTACGGTCGCGCTGGACAGGTTGATGATCGCGGCGCCGGGCGCGAGGTAGGGGGAGCAGGCCCGCGTGACGAGCCAAGGGCCCTTGAGGTTGACGGCCATCACGCGGTCCCACTCGTCCACGTCGATGTCTTCGAAAGGGGAGCGGGTGATGGTCGCGTAGATCGCGGCATTGTTGATGATGACGTCGATCTGGCCGGTGCTGCCCGCCGCACCGGTGTAGCCCGAGAAAGCGGCGGCATCCGCTGCCAGCTGTGTCACCGAATCGAGCGCGGTGACGTTGGCGTGGAGGGCGAGGGCAGTGCCGCCGGCGGCCTCGACGAGGGCCACGGTCTGCTGTGCGCCCTCGAGGTTGGTGTCGGCGACGACCACTCGGTCGCCCTGGCCCGCGAAGCCCAGCGCAAAGGCACGGCCCAGCCCGCCGGCGGCGCCGGTGATCAGCACCGTTCTGGCGGTGTTCTGCCCATGAGCGGGCTGGTCCGTGCGCGGATCAGGCATGGCTGCCTTCGAAGACGGTGCCGTCGAGGGCCTCGAAGCCGGCTGGCTCGAGGGCGTCCTCAAGCTGGCTGGCCGCGTCGCCGGCTAGGGTGAGGTCGTGAGTGTGCCCCTCGACGATCGTGACGGTGCCGTTGTTGCCGTCGACGCGCAGCCACTGGCCAGTCGTGATCTGCGCCGAGGCGGTGCCGGTTCCAGTGACGGCCGGCATGCCATATTCGCGGCAGACGATGGCCGCGTGGCTCATCATGCCGCCGATGTCGGTGACGGTGGCGCGAATCTTGCCGAAGATCGGTCCCCACGACGGGGCCGTGACGGGGGCGACGAGGATATCGCCCTCCTGCACTTCGGAGAGCTGGTCGGAGCTGCTGATGACTCGGGCCGGTCCTTCGGCCACGCCGCTCGAGGCCGCCATTCCGCGAAACTCGCCCTCCGGCGCGTCGGAGTCGCCGAGCCAGTTCTTGATCTGGTCGCTCGTGATGCCCCAGAGCATGAGGGTGAAGGGTTCGGTGATCACGGCCGGCGGGGTATTGAGGGCAGGCTGCGGGCGCTGCTGCTGCAGGGCGTCCACGATCGCTCGGCGGCGTTCGACCTCGTCGGGCCAGTAGTCCGGCCCGATCGCAGGGGCGCCGACAGCCCAGCCGGTGACGTAGTCGAAGAGCGCCTCGCGCACCTCGTCGCGGCGCAAAAAGAACATGCCGTCGGCCTCGGCCCAGAAGCCCTGCTGCTGCAGCATGGCCGACAGTTCGCGGGCCTTGCGCCAGAAGACGCCCATGGTCCAGTGCTCGATGTAGAAGTTGTGGTTCTCCACGTAGGGGTAGACCTGGCGGGCCAGGCCGAGCTTGCCCTCGAAGGCGGCGAGCTGTTCGGGGCTGAGGAGCTCCGAGTACTCTTCGGTGATGCGGTCGCGTTCGGCGACGAGCTCGGCGACCGGGCGGTCGATGACCTGGCCGGCCTGCAGGCGGCCGATGTAGTCGCGAATGTAGCCGAGCGGCAGTTCGAGGTGGTCGATCCAGTACTTGTCGTGGGCGTAGAAGCCGTTGCCGACGGTGAAGTTGAACCAGGGGTCCTTCGCCTCGTTCCAGGCGGCGATCCATTCGGCGCCAGCGGATGCCGCGGCCAGGCCTACAAGGGTCGCTTCCGGGTTCTCGGTATCACCGAACAGGCCGGTGAGGCCGAGCTCAACGGCGAGTTTGGCGAGCTTCTTGAGTTCGTCGTCGGGCCGGAAGAGCTCCATGTCGACGCCCTGCACCATTTTGGCAACGGCCTGGTCGGGAATGCCGGGAAAGACCTCCTTGCAGAAGCTGAAGAAGTCGAGGTAGGCGACGTAGCCGAGGTTGAGAAACTCGAAGTGGTACTGCCAGGCGCGGTAGGTCAGCGCGATGAGCTCGTCATAGCGGGCGAGCAGATCGTTGTTCGGGCCGGTGCCCTTGCCGCTTGTGACGTCGTCGATGTCGACCCGGTCGGGCAGCGCCTCGAATGAGAGGGCACCGAGCTCGTCGATCGTGCCGCGGATCTTGCCCTGCCACTGCTCGAGCAGGGTCTCCCAATTCTGAAAGTAGTGGCCGGCGCGGGCCATGAACTCGGGCACGCGCGGGGCGATCTCGGCTTCGGGCACGCCGACCGGCGACATGAAGACGTAGCCGTTGTGGATGCGGAATTCGATGCCGTTGGCCGGCGGAATGAGCAGGTGGCGGGTGTTGTACTGGCCGAGGCAGCTGACGGCGAACTCGAAGCCGATGGTCTCGAAGGGCTTGGTCACGGTCGGCCAGTGCTGGCTGTCGCAGAACCAGAACTTGCCTTGCTCAACCTCGCGGCGGTTCTCCTGAAACACCAAGTTGTACGCGTACAGATCTTTCCAGCCTTCGGCGCCGGCGGCGGGGGCCTGGTCGTAGGGGCTGGGAAATGACTTCTCTGTCATTGGTAAACCATTCTCGAAGTGGTGCGTCGGGGTAAGCGGAGAGGGAGCAGACGAGCGGATGGCGCGGGTCGGGCGGGAAAATGGGGTGCGGCGGGTGCGGGTCAGGCCTTGCCGGCCTGCACGAGCAGCGCCTGGGTGATGCTCGCGATACCGAAGCTGGTGGCGGGGGCGGCATCCGCTCCCGGGGCAGCAGCTTTCGCAGCGGAGGAGTGCACGGTTTCGGGGCGGGACTGCAACAGGAGCAGGTTCTGGCCGTCGGGCAGGTCGCCGTCAAGGGCCCACTCGATGTCCTGTGGGCACTTGAAATGCTTCTCGGCCTTCTTGGCGATGGTCGCGATCGCGGTGATCTCGGTCTCACTGATCGAGAGCACGGCGCGGCGGTCGGCCGAGACCTCGAGTTCGACCAGGCCCGCAGCAGCCGAGTCGGGCACGAGCTCGGCGTGTTTGCTGCCGATCGCACGCTTGACGACCATGAGCATAATCTTGTCGACGGTGACGTTGTCGGGGGTGACGAGCCCGGAGACGACGAGTTCGCCGAGCCCATACGAGGATTCGATCACGACCTTGGAACGGTCGCCGGTGGTCGGATCCATTGTGATGGCCACGCCGGCGGCGCGAGCGTTGACCATCTTCTGCACGGCGACGGCCATCGACAGGCCCTCGTTCGGAATGTTGTTCTTGAGACGGTAGGTGATCGCGCGGGAGGTGAACAGCGAGGCCCAGCACCGGCGGATGTGCTCGGTGACGTCCTCGATACCGGTGAGCCAGAGGTAGGTGTCCTGCTGGCCCGCGAAGCTCGCGTCGGGCAGGTCTTCGGCGGTCGCGGAGGAGCGCACGGCGACTGGAACAGGCTCCTGGAAGCGTTCCTGCAGGGCGTGATACGCGGCGACGAAGTCGGCGCGCACATTGGCGGGAACCGGGCGGCTCTCGATCTCCAAACGCAGTTGGGCAGAGACCCGGTCGACTTCGGCCACGTCGTCGGCGTCGAGGCCAGCTAGGAGTGAGTGGATGTCGTCCTGGATGCCGGCGGCGGCGATGAAGGCGTCGTAGGAGGCAGTGGTGATGGCGAAGCCGGGCGGCACCGGCATTCCGGCCTGGGTGAGGGCGACCAGCGAGGCGCACTTGCCGCCAAGTAGCTCGTGGCGGTGTTCGCCCGTGCCGTCAAAATCGGGGCCGTCAAAGAACTGGATGTAGGGCGTGGTGGTCACTTCTGGTCTCCCCAGGTAACGGGCACGGAGGTGGGCGCCCTGAACGACAGGTTGTTTCCGAACACGATGTTGTCGGCGTCGACTAGGCGCAGCCCGGGGGCCGCTTTGAGGGTCTCTTCGACGACGATCTTGTCCTGCATCTTGGCGAGTAGGTTGCCGAGGCAGTAGTGGATGCCAAAACCGAACGACAGGTGGTTACGGGCGTTGACCCGGTTGATGTCGAAGGTCTCTGGCTCATCGAACGTGCCGGGGTCGCGGTTGGCCGACCCCATCAGCAGAAGAATGTTCGAGCCAGCCGCGATCGGTACACCGCCGATTTCGGTGTCCACGAGGGCTTTGCGGCGCCACCCGACGATGCTCGGCGAGAAGCGCAGCGTCTCGTCGATCGCAGCCGGGATGCGGCTCGGATCATCGATCAGTTTCTGCCACTCGGCGGGGTGGGTGAGCAGTTCGCGGATCGTGTTGGAGATCAGGGTCGTGGTGGTCTCGTGACCGGCGAAGAGCAGGCTGTAACAGACCGAGGCGATCTCGTGGTCGGAGATCTCGGACCCGGTCGACTGCGCCTGCACCAGGTCGAAGACGAGGTTGTCACCGTTTTCTCCAGCCGCCAGCTGCTCGTGGGCGTTCGCGACGAGCCGCAGGCACTCCGTCCAGTAGTCCACGAGATTGTGGGCGTGGGGAATCTGTTCCTCGTCGCTGAGGTCGCCCCAGGTCATCGCGGCGCGGGAATCCGACCATTTCTTGTAGGTCGAGACCATCTCCGCACCGACGCCGAGCAGCCCGAGGATCGTGATCGTGGGGATGTCCACCGCGACGTCTTTCAGAAAGTCGCCGCGGGCATCCGCGTGGGCGAGCATCTGATGCAGCAGGCGAGAGGTATTCTCGCGAATCGTCGGCTCTAGCTTCTTGTAGCGGCGGGGCGTGAATTCTTTCTGCACGATGGCGCGCATGCGTGTGTGCTCTGGGGGGATGCGGGCGGAGAGGCCGGAGTAAGCGGTGAAGCCGCCGTCGTTCATGATCTTCGTCGCAGCGGCACCACGGGCTCGCACCGGGGCCTGGGCGTTCTCGCTGCTGAAGACCTGCCAGTTGTCGAAGGTCGCCTTGATGTCCTCGTAGCGGGAGACGACGTAGTAGCCGATCTCCGCGTCGAACATGACGGGTTCGTTTTCGCGCAGCGCGGCATAGGCGGGGAACGGGTCGGTCATGGCGAAGGGGGAGTAGCCGTGGTGCGCCGCGGATATGGAGGCAGCGGAGGCCGGGGCGTGGACCACGGGGCATCCGCTCGCTGCCGACGGCGCAGTTTCGGGCTGCGCGGCAATGGGCTGAGCGTTCACAATTGCTCCTTCATCTGCGTCCTCGTCTCTGAGGTCTCGGTAGGTCCATCTAAAGCGCCAGGGTCACTCAGCGCTGCTGGCTGTCCCACTGGATGGAAGTGGCTTGGGCTCGGGGGCTGCGCGAGGGGTCGGCGGCAGGTGGCTGATCCCGGCCTGAAGGCGCTCGGCGGTGCCGAGCAGCGCGGGCAGGTAGCGCTCGAGCTGGTGAATGCGGCTGGTCGGCAGCACGATGCCGACTCCACCGAAGATAATGCCATCGGACTGAAACACCGGAACTGCCAGCGAACAGGAGCCCAGGCGCACCTCCTCCGAGGCCAGGGCGAAACCGCGGGAGCGTATCTTCTCAAGCTCCCGGTGCAGCTTGGCGGGGTCGGTCATCGTCTGGGGGGTGCGCGGGTCGAGAGGGCCGTCGAGGATGGCGCCCTGCACCCAGTCCTCCTCGAAGGCCAAAATCGCGCGCCCCACGGCGGTCGCGTGCAGGGGCAGTCGCCCGCCGACCCGGCTGGCCTGGGGCACGCGCCGGCTGCCGTAGACCCGGTCGATGTAGAGCACCTCTGAGCCGTCGCGAATGGCGAAATGCACTGTCTCCTGGGTGAGCCCGAACAGGTCCTGCAGGTAGGGGCGGGCCACGTCGCGCAGCTTGCGGCCGGCGTGCTGGCCGAGTTCCCAGAGACGCAGGCCGATCTGGTAGCGGCCCTGGGCATCCCGTTGCACGGCGCCCCAGCTTTCTAGTTCTCCGAGTAGACGGTGTGCGGTGCTCTGCGGCAGCCCGCTCGCCGCGCTGATCTGCGAGAGGGTGCGCGCCGCGGGGCTGTCCTCGAAGGCGGCGAGAATGCTCAGTACCCGGCTCGTGACCGATTGGCCCGGAGCTGTTGTGTGACCTGCCACGGTGCCTCGGCTCGCGGATCGTCTCCCGAAAGCTCGGGAGACCCCCACTCTAGAGGTCTGCAACCACCCGGGCCGGGCACAACGCCCCTAATCCGCAGGTAGCTGCCCCTGGCACGAGCCGCACGCGTTCACCGGAGACACTTCCACTGAATGGAAAGGTGCGGTTTTTCCCGGCGCCGCAGGCAGCACACTGTTCTTACCGCCTGTCATCGTCGCTAGGAGAGCCCTGTGTCCCCAGAATCCACACCCGTCGCCATTATCGGTGCCGGTCCCGCCGGCCTGTTGCTCAGCTGGGCGTTGCGCGACGCTGGCATCCATACCATTGTGATCGAGAACCGCTCCCAGGACTACGTGCTTGCCCGTATCCGTGCCGGGGTGCTCGAGCAGGGCTCGGTCGAATACCTCACCCGGCTCGGCCTCGGGGATCGTCTCAAGGCTGAGGGGATGGAGCACGACGGCATCTATCTGCAGTACGGCGGGGAGCGCCATCGGGTCAATTTCAACGACCTCATCGGTCGTACCGTCACCGTCTACGGCCAACAGCAGGTTGTGAAAGACCTCGTCGCCGCCCATCAGGGCGCCGGATCGACCGTCTACTACGAGGCGGCGGATGTCGCGGTGCACGATCTCGACTCGGCCACACCGAGTGTCACCTTCGTTCACGAGGGGGAGAAGCACACGATCGCTGCAGACTTCGTGGTCGGTGCCGACGGGTTCCACGGCATCTGCCGGTCCTCGATCCCCACGGAGAAGATCACCCTGTTCGATCGCAGCTACCCGTTCGCCTGGCTCGGCATACTCGCCGACGTCGCCCCCTCGACCGAGGAACTCATCTACGCCCTGCACGAAGACGGTTTTGCCATGCACTCGATGCGCTCGCACACGGTGTCGCGCCTGTACCTTCAGGTCGATCCCGCCGATGACATCACGAACTGGTCGGACGAACGTATCTGGCAGGCGTTGCAGACCCGGCTGGCCGTGCCCGGCTGGACCTTGACCGAGGGCGTGATCACCGACAAGTCGATCACGCCGATGCGCAGCTTCGTCGCGTCGACGCTCAGCTACGGCCACCTGTTCCTGGTCGGCGACGCCGGGCACATCGTGCCGCCCACCGGCGCCAAGGGACTTAACTCCGCAATCTCCGATGTCACTCAGCTCGCCGAAGCCCTCACCGCGCACTACCGCAACGACGATTCGCTGCTCGGCCGGTACAGCGACACCGCGCTCGCCCGGCAGTGGCGGGTGCAGCAGTTCTCCCGCTGGATGACCGACATGCTGCACCGCAGCCCCGGCGACCTCCAGTCCGACGCCTTCGACTACCGCAGTCAGGTCGGCCAGCTCGACTACGTTACCCACTCGCCGCTCGCGCAGCGCATGCTCGCCGAGCAGTACACCGGCCTGCTGCTGTAACGGCTCGCCCCGCCGAGTCGTCCCCCGCACGCATACTGCAACCACCATTGTTAGGAGATTCTGTGCCCCTCGAAAAACCGAGCGTCGCTCTGGGTCGTGATACCCAGGGCACCATTAGCGCTGAAATCCGCGCTATCGAAGCGGATGCCGCCCGCCGCGTTCAGCAGGGCGGCCCGCCCGAGCTGCACCCCCGCCGGGACTACCCGCCGTACCGCAGCTCGCTGCTTCGCCACCCCACGCATGAGCTGGTACGTGTCGACCCCGAAGAGGTCGAGCGGGTCTCTCCAGCCTTTGGTCACACGGACGTGAACGTGCTCGAGAGCGACCTGACCATCCAGCACGTGGGGGAGCCGCTCGGCGAACGCATGACCGTGAGCGGACGGGTTCTCGACGGTGAGGGCCGCCCGGTACGCCACCAGCTGGTCGAACTGTGGCAGGCGAACGCCGGTGGCCGGTACGTGCACAAGCGCGACCAGCATCCTGCCCCGCTCGACCCCAATTTCACCGGCGTCGGCCGGGTCATCACCGGCGACAACGGCGAGTACAAGTTCACCACGATCAAGCCCGGCGCCTACCCCTGGAAGAATCACGTGAACGCCTGGCGGCCGGCGCACATTCACTTCTCGCTGTTCGGAAACGCATTCACGCAGCGGCTCATCACCCAGATGTATTTTCCGGGCGACCCGCTCTTCGCCCTCGACCCGATCTACCAGTCGATCGCCGACCCCGCAGCCCGGGCCCGGCTTGTGGGAACCTATGACCACGACCTCAGCGTGTCGGAGTGGTCACTCGGCTACCGCTGGGACATTGTGCTCACCGGCTCGAAGGCCACCTGGATGGAAGGCGAAGACGCCCATGACTGACCTGCTTCCCACCGAGACACGCGCGACCGAGCCTGCAACCGGTACGCCCGCGACCGGGACCTTCGTGCAGACCCCTTCGCAGACCGTCGGCCCGTTCTACGGCTACGCGCTGCCCTACGACAAAGGCCCCGAGCTCGTGCCCGGCCATCACCCGCACGCGATCCGCCTGCACGGCACCGTCACCGACGGCGCCGGGGAGCCGGTGATCGACGCCCTTCTCGAAATCTGGCAGGCTGACGGCGAGGGTAACCTCAGCCGCGAGCTGGGCAGCCTCGACCGCGACGGCTTCACGTTCACCGGTTTCGGCCGCGCCGCCGCCACGATGGCCGGCCAGTACACGTTCACCACCGTGAAGCCCGGCCCGGTCGCGGGCCACGCACCGTACGCGCTGGTCACCGTCTTCGCCCGCGGGCTCACGCACCACCTCTTCACCCGTGTCTATTTCGAAGCGGATGCCGCCCAGCTCGAGACCGATGCCGTGCTGGCCTTGGTGCCCGCCGATCGCCGCGATACCCTCATCAGCGTTCAGGACGGACCCTCCTCGTACCGGTTCGATATCCGCCTGCAGGGCGAGGGCGAAACCGTCTTTCTCGACTTCGATGCCTGACGCCGATACCATCGACGCCGGCCTGCTGAACCCGCTCGGCCACGGCAGTAGGGAGACGCAGCTCACGAGCGACTCCGCCTGGCTGCAGGCGATGGTCGACGCCGAGGTCGCCCTCACCCGTACGCTGATCACCGCCGAGCTGGTGCCCGACTGGATGAACGATGTCTGTGACGAACTCACGAACGCGGCACACCTCGATCTCGCCGCGATCGCCGCGCAGGGCCGCGGCGGCGGCAACCCCGTGATTCCTCTCGCTAAACACCTGGGAGCGGCCGCGGAGGCGGTTCAGGCCGGGGCATCCGACCACATCCACGTGGGCGCGACGAGCCAGGACATCCTCGACACCGCGGCGATGCTGGTCGCGCACCGGGTCACGGCCGAACTCATCACCCAGCTCACTGACCTGGCGCACTCGCTTGCCGGCCTCGCCGACGGCCACCGGGACACGATCATGGCCGGTCGCACCCTCGGCCAACAGGCCTCCCCGACGAGTTTCGGTTTTCTTGCGGCCGGCTGGCTTGACGCCGTCTTGGCCGTGCTGAACCGCGTTAACGAAACGCACGATGCACTGCCCGTACAGCTCGGCGGCGCGGTGGGAAACCTCGCCGTGCTTACCGAGATCGCCCGAACTCGACGGCCCGACGCGCCCGTGCAGCACACCGTCGACGCGATCGTGCAGGGCTTTGCCCGGCAACTGAGGTTGGTGGTGCCGACCTTGAGCTGGCACACCAACCGACTGGTGATCGCGGACCTGGCCGGAGTGCTCGCATCCGCTGCCGCCGTGGCCGGCACCATCGCCCTCGACGTGAGCGTGATGTCGCGCACCGAAATCGGTGAGGTCAGCGAGCGTCTCGGTGCGGGGGAGGGCGGGTCGAGCGCAATGCCCCACAAACGCAACCCGGTGTCGGCCGTTCTCGTGGTGGCCGCCGCCCGCCAAGCCCCCGGGCTCGTGTCGACGCTGGTTGGCAGCGTTCTGGCCGAGGACCAGCGGCCCAGCGGGGCCTGGCACGCCGAGTGGCAACCCCTGCGCACCCTGGAGGGACTCGCGATCTCGGCCGTGACCGGCGCAGCATCGCTCGCCGCGCGCCTCTACGTCGACCCCGAGCGCATGCGCGCCAACCTCGAGCTCACCGACGGCCTCATCTTCAGCGAACGCGTCACGACCATTCTGGCCGAAGCCCTCGGCAAGGCATCAGCTTTCGACATGGTGCAGCGCGCCTCCCGGGAGGCGTTTGACACGAACCGTCCGCTGCAGATCGTGCTCGAGGGAGTGCTGGCCTCCGACGGCTGCGACGATGCACTTCGTTACCGTATCTGGGACGCCTTCACCTGCACTGCCGACCTGGGCCAGTCCTTGGCCGGCATTGACCGGGTTCTCATCCGCTATCGCGCCCAGTGCACCGAAGCGGATACCGCCTCCGAACCAACAAGGACCGCCCACTGATGCCCGTGCACACCACCACTGTCCCCACCCTGATCGGAACCGTCACCCCCGTGCGCGGGCTGGCTCCCGCCCCACCGCTCGTGGTGCTGGGGCCATCGCTTGGTACCACTTCCGCGCTGTGGAACGGGGTCGTCGGCGCCCTGGCCGAAACGTCCCGGGTATTGCGCTTCGATCTGCCGGGGCACGGGGCGAGCCCGGCCGCGTCGCATCCGTTCACCGTCGCCGATCTCGCCGACGCCGTGATCACCCTCGTCGACTCGGTCGGCGGTGGCGCCTTTCACTACGCCGGCGTCTCGCTCGGCGGTGCCGTCGGCCTCGAGCTGGCCGTGCGACACCCCGACCGCCTGCTGAGCCTCGGTGTGATCTGTTCCGGCCCTAAAATCGGCACCCCAGAGGGCTGGCGAGACCGTGCCGCCCAGATTCGCGGCAGCGGCACCCCGAGCGTCATCGTGAGCAGCGCCGAGCGCTGGTTCGCGCCCGGCTTTCTCGAGCGGGACCCTGCCTCCGGGTCGGCCGCGCTGAACGAGCTCAGCAGCATCAACGACGAGTCCTACGCCATGTGCTGCGAGGCCCTCGCCGGCTACGACGTGACGCAGGCCCTCGGCGGTATCCACACACCGACCCTGTGCCTGTCGGGGGAGTTCGACATTGCCACCCCGAGCCGGCTGCTCGCCGACCTGGCCGCGGTGATTCCGGGTGCGCGCCACGAGGTCATCGCCGGGGCCGCCCACCTGCCCGCCTTGGAACGCCCGGCCGAGGTGGCCGTGCTGCTTCAGTTGCTGTTCGAGGGGCCGAGCCCGGCGGCGGGATCGTCGCGTACTGCGGCATCCGCTTATACCGACGGCATGACCGTGCGCCGGGAAGTGCTCGGCGACGCGCACGTCGACCGCGCGTCGGCCGCGATCACCCCTGAAACCGCTGACTTTCAGGACTTCATCACCCGGTACGCGTGGGGCGAGATCTGGACCCGCCCCGGCCTGGACCGCCGCACCCGCAGCTTTCTCACGATCGCGGCACTCGTCACCGGCGGCCATGAGGGCGAGCTCACCATGCACGTGCGCGCCGCGCTGACCAACGGGCTGAGCCGTGCCGAGATCAGCGAGGCCATTTTGCATACCGCGATCTACGCCGGTGTGCCCGCCGCGAACGCCGCATTCGCAGTAGCCCGCGACACCTTCGCGGCGCTCGACACCGAGCTCACCGACCCCACAAGCTAAAGGACCCGTTCCATGGACAAAACGTATTCTTCGGCGGCATCCGCTGTGGCCGACATTCCCGATGGTGCTTCGATCGCGGTCGGCGGGTTTGGGCTGGTTGGCGTGCCGATCGTGCTGATTCGCGCGCTGCTGGCGCAGGGTACGACTGCCCTGCACGTGGTGAGCAACAATTGCGGCGTTGACGGTTGGGGCTTGGGCGAGCTGTTGCGCGAGGGCCGGATCAGCCGGGTGATTGCTTCCTATATCGGAGAGAACAAGGACTTTGCCCGCCGCTACCTCGGAGGCGAGCTCGAGGTTGAGCTGACCCCCCAGGGCACCCTCGCTGAGCGGATGCGGGCCGGCGGCAGCGGGATCCCGGCGTTCTTCACCGCGAGTGGGGTGGGGACGATGGTCGCCGATGGCGGCCTGCCGTGGCGGTACGGGCCGGATGGGCAGGTGACGGTCTCCAGCCCGGCGAAGGAGACCCGGCTGATTTCGTCGCTCGGCTCCGCGAAGGAGTACGTGCTCGAGGAGGCGATCGTCACCGACTACGCCTTCGTACGCGCGGCGAAGGGTGACCGGCACGGCAACCTCGTCTTCGAGAAGTCGGCCCGCAACTTCAACCCGGTCGCCGGCATGGCCGGTCGCATCACGATCGCCGAAGTCGATGAACTCGTCGAACCAGGCCAGATCGACCCCGACGAGGTGCACCTGGCCGGCATTTACGTGAACCGCATCGTGCAGCTCGGCGCAGCGGATGCCGCCGATCTCCCCATCGAGAAGACCACCACCCGGCCGCGCGCCGCGGCGGCAACCTTGAACGGACAGCGCTGATGCCCCTCACTCGCAACCAGATGGCCGCCCGCGCCGCGCAGGACCTCACCCCTGACTCGTATGTGAACCTCGGCATTGGCCTGCCGACCCTCATCCCGAACTTCCTGCCGGACGGCGTTCACGTGGTGTTGCACTCCGAGAACGGGGTGCTGGGCGTGGGCCCGTACCCGTGGGAGGGCGAGGCCGACCCGAAGCTGATCAATGCCGGCAAGGAGACCGTCACCGTCAACCCGGGCGCCGCGTATTTCGATTCGGCCCAGAGCTTTGGCATGATCCGCGGTGGCCTGATCGACGTGGCCGTTCTCGGCGCCATGCAGGTGTCGGTGTCCGGCGACATCGCGAACTGGGCGGTGCCGGGAAAGATGATCAAGGGAATGGGCGGCGCGATGGACCTCGTGCACGGCGCCGATACGGTGATCGTGGTGATGGAACATGTCACCAAGACCGGCGAGCACAAGATCAAGACGGTCTGCGACCTGCCGCTCACCGGCAAGGCCGTGGTCACCCGCATCATCACCGACCTTGCCGTGATCGACATCACTCCCGGCGGTCTCGTGCTGCGCGAGCTGGCGCCGGGCGTCACGGTCGACCAGGTGCGGGCCGCGACCGAGGCGACGCTGCTGGTGCCGGTCCCGCCGCTGACCATCCGAACGATGCTCGACTACGCCAAGGCGGGAGTGGCCGTATGACCGCGCTGCGCGAGGTCGTCATCTGCGAACCCGTGCGCACCCCGATCGGCCGGTTCGGCGGCGCCCTCAAGACGGTCGCGCCGGCCGACCTGGCCGCGGCGGTGATCGCAGCGCTGATCGAGCGCACCGGCCTCGACGGCGCCCTCGTCGATGACGTGATCTTCGGCCAGGCCTACCCGACGGCAGAGGCCGCGCCGGTGGCCCGGGTCGCCGCACTGAACGCTGGACTGCCGGTGGCCGTCGGCGGCGTGCAGGTCGACCGGCGTTGCGGCTCCGGGCTGCAGGCCATCCTCGACGCCGCGATGCAGGTCCAGACCGGGGTGAGCGACCTCGCCATCGCCGGCGGTGTCGACGTGATGAGCCAGGCCCCGTTCTATGCGGTCGAGTCCCGCTGGGGCGTGGGCGGAACCGCCGGGATACTGCTGCGCGACGCGCTCGGTCGCGGCCGCGAAACTGCCGGCGGGCGCCGATACCCGGTGCCCGGTGGCATGCTCGAAACCGCCGAAAACCTGCGCCGTGACTACGGCATCGACCGGGTGGAACAAGATGAACTCGCGGTCGAATCGCAGCGCCGCGCCCTCGCATCCGTTGCCGCGGGCCGGTTCACTGACGAGATCGTGCCGGTCTCCGTGCCCGGCCGCAAGGGCCCCACCGTGGTCTCGGTCGACGAAACCCCGCGCGAGACCACGCTCGAGGCCCTCGCCGCCCTGAAGCCGATCCTGGGGAAAGCGGATGCCGCCGCGACCGTGACTGCCGGCAACGCGAGCGGGCAGAACGACGCGGCCGCCGCGTGCATCGTGACCACGCCGGAGCGCGCCGCCGAACTCGGCCTCGCCCCGCTCGTGCGCCTCCGGTCGTGGGCGCGAGCCGGAGTCGAACCGTCCCGCATGGGCCTCGGCCCGGTACCCGCCACCAAGCTTGCCCTTGAGCGCGCCGGACTCACGCTCGCCGACATGGACCTCATCGAAATGAACGAGGCCTTCGCCGCCCAGGTGCTCGCCGTGACACGGGAGTGGAACTTCATCGAGAAGGACTGGGACCGCACCAACGTGAACGGCTCCGGCATTTCACTCGGTCACCCGGTCGGCGCGACGGGCATGCGCATCCTCGCCACCGCCGCCCGCCACCTGCACCGCACTGACGGACGGTTCCTGCTTGAAACCATGTGCATCGGAGGCGGCCAGGGCCTCGCCGCCATTTGGGAGCGCGTGTAGTTGCGGGCTTGCGTTCATGCTTATGCCCACCATTTACCCACCTAAATCGACCGTGAATGACCAAGAGCGTTCGTCTATGATCGGGAGTAGTGAACCGTTCGGTTTGCTGCAAAGACAAAAGTGAAAAAGCCCCGGTGAGACATGGTTTCTCGCCGGGGTTTTTCTGTGCCTGGAAATCATGCCGGTTGCATAGTTGGAAATCAACCAGGATCAACCTGAGCTAACCCAGAATGTCGGCGACGGGCAGCGAGAACCTCCTTGTCTCGCACTATTCCGGGGGAGTCTGCGTTGTTCGGGCGCCGAATTCTCGACACGGTGCCTACGCACCATCGCGATCGAGTGTCGAGGGAACGAAGGGGGTCGATGGTGGATAGAGGGTGTGTCGGTGACCGATGGAGCACTGTGATCGGGCTGCACCTACGCTCGAGCACACAATCGGCCTGCCGGAGGTCGGACGAGCGTGCGGGCTGCCTGGTGTCCCGACGAAACCAGGGGTGGGGGCCACCAGTTGTGATGGACCGAGGAATTTAAGCGTTCCGACCGAAGTCTAAATCAAGCCCCACAGAATCGTCCATCGACGCAACGTCGGCCGCGGATAAGGGCTGGACATCTTTGATACCCACCGTCAGCAACAGGGGAATGGGAAATTGTTCGAGTTCGTTCTCGCTAGCGACGACTTCAGTCTCAGTGACATGCAGCTGGGTCGAAGCGCTCAGCACGAGCGTATGCAACGCAATTTCGTTGTTGGGCTCTAAAACGGGCACCTCGATGGCGACAGGTGTCTCCATCGGCATGGCATGAGTGACAAAAAGTACCAACGCGTCAGAAGTCTCTGTACCGGTAATGAACATCTCGCCGTTGTACGAAATTTGCTTCATGGCAAGACCGTAGGCCGAAATAGGACCATCGAGAATGCCCTTGACGAAAGCTGATCCGCGTGATGTGCAGAATGGGTGCACTGGGTCCGGAGCCAGCACATTAGGCACGGCGTTTGCCGCCCGTCAACATCTTGTTAGCGGCCATGCCAAGTTGGGCGGTTTCAAGTGATCGTCGCAATACTGCGGGTGGACAAGTAGAGATGAGTAGATCACGAAAGCGCTCCGCGGGAGTATCCCAGCCGCGAGTTGGACACTGTCAGCTCCGCCAGATCGAGCAAGCGCTGCCGCGAACTTGACGACCAGCTCGGCTACTTCGTTGCTAATGAGCAAGCTCTTGCCGTCAAACGTCAGATTCATCATCCGAGCACCGTATTCACACTTAACTGGATGCTCTAGGGGTTGCATTCTGCAGATTCGGTGCGCGCCTTATTGCACCCTTTGGCTGTCCACCCGTGGTTCCGGCCGAAACCATCGTGGCCTCAACTTTTTCGGGTTCGGCCGCGCTATGATCCGTGCCAGGCCGTGCTGCCACTGGGGCAGTTCGCGCCACATGACATGGAGGACACACGTGAAAACGCCACGCCCCCGGGGCCCAGTCAGTGCTGCGTTAGTAGATCTTTTCTCCAATCGTACCTCCTCCGCGGCAACGGAGCTGTCCGCGGCATTGCAGAAGAGCACCGCAGCAGCCCTCGACGAGTTGCCTGACCTGCTGCAGAATGATGATGTTCAGGTTGCGCTATTTGCCGCATATGAACTTCGCTACAGCGGACTCACCGGTGTCACCGATGACTGGGAATGGCACCCCGCCGTGCTCGAATTCTGCGCCGCGATTGAGCGCTCCTTCGAGCAAACACTGCGGGAACGGGTACCTCTGCCACCGGTGCCGGCGCCGGGCACTGACAGCGTCGCTGCTGCGTTGTTCGAGCTGACCGGTTCCAATAGCGGGCCGAGCGTGTCGAGGTACATCGCGAAGAAGGCAACAGATGAGCAGGCTCATGAGTTCCTCATCCAACGCTCGGTGTATCAGCTGAAGGAGGCAGACCCGCACAGTTGGGCGATTCCTCGACTCCGCGGGCGGGCCAAAGCGGCTCTCGTGGAGATTCAAGCAGATGAATACGGCGGCGGCCGGTTTGAGCGCATGCACTCCGAGCTCTTCGCGCGAACCATGCGCGGGCTGGGCCTCGATGACACGTACGGGCACTATGTGGATGCGGTGCCGGCGATTACTCTCGCGTCTAGCAACATGATGACCATGTTCGGCACCCACCGCCGGCTACGCGGCGCTATTGCCGGGCATCTCGCTGCGTTCGAAATGACATCCGCCCTGCCGAACCGCCTCTACGGAAACGGATTCCGACGACTCGGCTACGACGCCGGGGTGACCCACTACTTCGACGAACACGTCGAAGCCGACGCCGTGCACGAACAGATAGCCGCTCGTGACCTCGCCGGCGCGCTCAGCGAAGATGAACCAACCCTTGTTGCAGACATCATTTTCGGCGCAGCGGCCGGGCTCTATATAGATGGACTCGCTGGCACTCAAATGCTTACCGCGTGGGCGGGCGGCGAATCGTCCCTCCGCACCGAGTCACCAATACAGGCGGGTGTGCCGGCATGACCGGGGCCGGTCTTCCTACCGGCGGTGACATCCCGGTGAGCATCACTGCCTGCCCTAACGGCCCCCTACTTGTTCGGGGCTCGTTTGAAATACTCACTCCGGCCGGCGAAGTCATTCCTCCGCGCCGAAAAACAGTGGCGCTCTGCCGTTGCGGAATATCCGCACTCAAACCATTCTGTGACGGCAGCCACAAAGCCATCAACTTCAGGACTGAACCAGAGCCACCAGCCTCACAGCCGCGACTACCGTCCTGACGTTCCCCGCCAGCGATCTGAAAGTCTGCTGGAACGCTACGGTTTCCATTTTCCAATGAGGTCCTGCTCGGAAGCTGCTCAGCCTGCTGTCCGCACACTAGAGAATCTAGATTGAGAGTCACCATGCAATCCATTGCGCACCGCTCCCTGCCCTATCCGTTGGGCGCCACCCTCATGGACGGCGGTATCGACATGGCGGTCTATTCCGAGACCGCCGACATGGTCGAATTCTGCTCATTTGACGAATCGGGCACCGAAACGTGCACTCGGCTCAGCGAACGTACCGGACATGTTTTTCACGGAATTGTGCCTGGCGCTGGCGTCGGCACGCTCTACGGCTTACGTGTGTACGAACCGTGGGATCCCGGAAACGGTCTGCGGCACAATGGCAAGAAGCTGCTGCTCGACCCGCACACGCGGGCCATGCCGGGCACTTACACCTGGGGTCAGGAGGTCTTCGGGCATAGTCAAAACAACCCATCTGACCTCGACCCGTCCGACTCGGCCGCCTTCACTCCGTACTGCGTGATCCCCGACCCTGCGTTTGATTGGGCCGGAGACACCGCCCCGCTCACCCCTCTGAGCAGCTCGGTAATCTACGAGGTGCACGTCAAGGGATTCACTCAAACCCACCCGGACGTGCCCGAAGAGCTGCGCGGCACCTATGCCGGGTTAGCGAGCCCAGCAGCCATTAAACATTTGACCGACCTCGGCGTCACCGCGGTCGTACTGCTCCCAGTGCAACAATTCGTGCAAGATAGTCACCTCGAGGAGAAGGGGCTCCACAACTACTGGGGCTACAACACCATCGGCTTCTTCGCCCCGCACGGCGCTTACGCGGCGGGCCACTCCACGGGAGCCCAAGTCGCGGAGTTCAAGGAAATGGTGAAAGCCCTGCACACGGCCGGACTTGAGGTAATTCTCGACGTGGTTTACAACCACACCGCTGAGGGCAACCACATGGGCCCAACCCTGTCGTTCAAAGGCATCGACAATGAGGCCTACTATCGGCTGGTTTCTGATGACCGCAGCAGCTATTTTGACACCACCGGCACCGGTAACAGCGTCAACGTCAGCCACCCGGCGGCGCTGGGGCTCATCATGGACTCGCTGCGCTACTGGGTAACCGACATGCATGTGGACGGGTTCCGTTTCGATCTGGCGACCACCCTGACGCGGCAGGGCGGTGACGCAGAACTCCACAGCGCCTTTCTGACACTGATCCAACAAGATCCCGTGCTGGCACCCGTGAAGATGATCGCCGAACCGTGGGACACAGCAGGCTACCAAGTCGGCGGCTTTCCGGCGGACTGGTCCGAGTGGAACGGCAAGTTTCGTGACGATGTGCGCGGTTTCTGGCATGGAAAATCTGCGCTGCTGGGCACCGTCTCCCAGCGGGTGCTCGGCAGCCCTGACGTCTACGAAGCGGACCGGCGGTCACCGCTGAGCAGCGTGAATTTCGTCACCGCACACGACGGCTTCACACTCGCCGACCTGACGATGTACGACGAGAAGCACAACGACGCCAACGGCGAAGACAATGCCGACGGCGAGAGCGACAACCAGTCAATGAACAACGGTGTTGAAGGGCCTACCGATGATCCTGCGGCGACCGAGCGGCGCGACCGGATGCGCCGAAACTTGATGGGGACGCTTTTGCTCTCGGCGGGCGTACCCATGATCCTTGGCGGCGACGAACTTGGTCGCAGCCAGAGTGGCAACAACAATGCCTACTGCCAGGACAACGAGATCTCGTGGTTCGACTGGGAGCACACGGATCAGAGTCTGCTCGACTTCACCCGGACGCTTCTCGAGCTGCGTCGAGAAAATCCGGCCCTGAGACCCGCCTGGTTCCGGCAGGCACCCTGCGGCGGCGACGACGACACAGTGAAAGTCCTCCGGACCGACGCCGAAAACTTCACTGCCTCTGATTGGGATGATGTCGGCGCACACGCGATCACGTTTGTGCTGGTACACACCACCTGTGCCGACGCTTTCGCACTCCTGATGAATGCGGCATCGAACGTCGTCGAATTCAGCGTCCCAGCAGCGCCGAATCAGGAATGGGAACTCGCCATATCCAGCGACCCCGACCAAGAAGTGGAGGGGGCGGTGAGCACGCTGATCGTACGGGACGGTTCGTTCACTCTTCTCCGCTCCCGGGCCTCAGAGTGACTCGTTCGTATCCAGCTCGTTCAAAGTCGTCGCATCGTCGGTGGGCCGGCTCGACCGACCAGCAAATGGATCTGCTTCGAGTGACCGTAGTGGCTTCGATGATGAAACTGTGGCAACGGTGTCACTTTCTCGATCGGGTGATGCCTGATGATAATGCGCGTCTGACTTCGTAGATGAACGCGTGCCGGTTGAAATTCTCAGCTCCAATCACGCTGACCGGCTGGGACGGGTCGCTGTCCACCGCGGCTGCTTCTTGATGGGTGACCTGTTTGCCCGTCACGACGAGGATAGGAATATGCCTAGTTGTTTCGTTGTGCTGCAGGGCCAACACGACCTGGTAGCCGCTGGAACTGCCCATCGTGAGGTTGAGAAGGATGAGATCCGGGTCCAGCCGCCCGGCCATTTCGATGACACTTTCTTTGGTCAGAGCGCGTTCAATGACATATTCTGGCGGGTTGAGAAAGCGGGTTACAATATCGATCGTCTCCGGATCGTCGTCGGCGACGAGCACCCGGTGGGTGCGGCTGGCATTGGGGCTGAGCTCTAGAGCGTCGAGGGATTGTTGCAGGGCTGCCCGGCTGATCGGTTTCTCCAGCACGGCCGCCGCACCGTGCGTCAGAGCGCGGCTGATGTCGGCTTCCCCGGCTACGATGACAATCGGTACGGGGGCGAGATCGACGTACTCGCGCAGTCGGATAAGAAAGCCCCAGCCATCCATCCTGGGCAGTCGAATATCGAGGGTGATGAGGCTGAGGTGTTGCATTGATGCGATTTCTAGGCCTTGCTCGCCATTGGTGGCGACAAGAACCCGGAAACCCTCCGCCTCGAGTAAAATTCTGAGCACTTTGGCGCCTTTGGCATCGTCTTCAACCACGAGGGCTACGTGCCGCTCAGAATCTTCCTTACCTACCGGCAGGTGTTGCACGATGTCCGTGTCCGTGTCCGTGTCCGTGTCCGTGTCCCTGTCCGTGTCCGCGGACGAGTTCGTGGCTGTTGTCCCGTCTGCAGCCTCGTCCGCGTTGGCCAGGGGCGGCTTCTCCGAGTCCATCCCCTCCTGCGGTGAAGTGCAATTCGTGCCCTTAAGGCGGGTCCTATGTCCAGCGCCTTTCAAAATGGTGATGCCAAACCAGCCACCACATAAATCACCTGGCAAACGATGCGCCCGCAGACTCGAATTGATCGCAGATGACATGCCGGGGGCGCTCGCACACTGAGCACTTCCATAGGACGAGCCACACTGCCCGATGTATCCCAGCACTTTCTCGGGCGACCGTTCGGGGCACCGGTTATCGCCCACCCGCCACTCATACTCGGACAGTCTGCGGATTTCTAGATTTTCGACTGGGCAGGGCGCGGCAGACCGAGACAACCACGACATTTGGTCGTCCGAACCGTCTGAACTCCTACCTGTCTTGCCCACATCCGGTGTATTTCGGATGCTATCTTTCATTGCATTCCTTCATGTTGGATCACACGTGGCGAGTGGCGCTTGATGGTAGCGGTAGTCCAGGCACCTGGTAGCGCAGTTCTGAAGAGCCGGTAGCGGCCCGGGTTTTGCGCCCGGGCCGCTTCGGTCACTCCCAGTAGGTCTCGTGGGCGCGGGCTTGGTCGTTGCGGTGCCGGCGCATGTCAATCTGGCCGAGGTTGATGATCCGGGCGTTGTTGGCGAGGCGGTTCACGATCGAGTCCGCGGCGACCCGGTCGGGCAGCTCGGCGACCCAGTGCTTTGGCCCGGTCTGCGAGGCGATCATCGTGGGTAGTCGGTGTTCCCTGTTCGCGAGGATCGCGAACAAGTCGCTGGCGGCGTCGCTGTCGATGCCGACTGTGAGGAAGTCGTCGATGATGAGCAGGTCGATGTTGGAGAGCTCGTTCAACAGCTTCTGATGGGCGATTCCGTCGCCGCGGGCGATGACAAGCCTTCGGGCGAGGTCGTCCATCCGGAAGTAGAGAACGGAGTGCTCACTCTGGCAGGCGCCGATGGCCAGCGCGCAGGCGAGGTAGGTCTTCCCGCCTCCGGTGGGCGAAATAATGAGGAGGTTCGTCGCATCGGAGCGCCAGTCATGGGCGGCATAGCGTCGCATTCTGACTGGGGTGATCCCGCGCCCGTCGCGGTAGTCGACCTCCGCGACCGTGGCCCCCGGGATCGGGAAAGCAGCTTGGCGGATGAGCTTGTCGACCTTGTTGATACGACGGGACTCCAACGCGTCGTCGACCGCGGTCAGGAACAGCTGCTCGGGGGTGAGGGTGTCGTTGCCTTCGTCTTGGATGAGTTCCTCCAGGCGCGTCGCGACGTGGGTCACGCGCAGGGCCCGGAACTTGTCGTAATCGATGCTGGTGAACATCACTTCCCCTCCTCGTCGCCTGCGTAGTGGGAGGCATCGCGGACGTAAACGTCCGAGATGGTGTCGCGGAACACGACCGTGTTGCTGCGTTTGCCTGTCGAGGCTGCCGGGGTCACCGGCCGGGGCTTCTTCGCGTCACTATCGATCGCCGCCATCAACCGTTTCAGCGTCGAATACGTCGGATGGGTGCCTCGGTTCACGAGTGCCTGGCAGGCCGCCTCCAGCCGTTCCCGGTTGTTCTTACCGAGCCCGTCGAGGATGTTCTGGCAGGCCAGGTAGCCCTGCGCCTCGATCACCTGGCTGTCGAGGATGTGCTCGATCACCGTGACGGTGGCCGGCCCAACGCTGCGCGCCCGGTCGATGAACCACCGCCTTGACCACAACCCGTCGATATCGCGGTGCTGCGGCGGGACGTGGTCCGGAAGAGTCGAGTACTGGCCTTTCCTCCCCGTCAGCCGAGGATGTTCGCAGATGCTCTCGTGCCCGTCGAAGACCGTCACCAGGGACGACGTCAGCCGAACCCGCAGCAGCTTGCCCGCCAACCCGAAGGGCACGGAATACCGTTGCGTGTCCGCGGTGACGTGGTAATTCCGGGCCGCCTTCAGCTCCTTCCACTGCACATCCTCGAACCCGGCATCGGGCAAAGGGCCGAGCAACTCGCGCTCCTCCATGTCGAAGCGTTCCCACCTGGTCGTGTCGTCGGCGCGGCGGATGTCATGGTTGATCTCACGCACGCGCTCTTCGATCGCCGTATTCAACTCGCTCAGCGTCGTGAAGACGTCGTCCTCGAGGTAGCCGATGACTCGTTTGTTGACCACGTTCACCGCGTTCTCCGCAGCCGCCTTATCGCGGGGTTTCTTCACTCGGGCCGGGACAATCGCGGTCTGGTAGTGATCCGCGAGCTGCTGATACCTCGCGTTGACGACCCGCTCCGCATCGCCCTTATGTGTCTGGTGAGTGGAGGTCGTCGGGTTGTCCGGCACGACGATCTGCGTCACGCCGCCGAAGAATGCGAACGCTCGAACGTGCGCATCGAGCCACGCCGGGGACTTCATATCCGCGTAAGCTCGGCAGAACAGAAGCCCTGAAAACGGCAACACCGCGACGAACAAGATCGCTCGGACCACCTCGCCGGTGATCGTGTCAACGATGTCCATCGTGTCGCCGGCCCAGTCGACCAGCATCGCCCGACCCGGCTCATGGCGCAGCACCGCGACGAGATCGTGGGTGCGGAGGTAGCCGGTGAACAGGGCGCAGAACTGCGAGTACCCGTACTTTTTCCCGGCGTCCTTGGCGTCGACGTACCGACGCCACGCCAGCAGCAACGTGAAGTGCCGGTTCGCCTTCATTGATGCCAGAACCCGAGACAAGTCGGGCTGGTCATACTCCGCCGACACTTTCCGGCGCCCGTCGGGGAACCATTCCGTCAGCTCGGCGTCGCTGACCGCGACCGCCGAGGTGACACCTCGTTCCTGGACCTCTTGCCGGACCCGGGCGACGTCGCGATGCGAGCACCCAGCGATCTCTACGACTTCGCGGTAGCTCCGCCCCTCGAGCAACAACCCCAATATTTTCCGATAATCCGCCATGACCCGCCCTTAACAATGGAACGACAACGCCTTGCGCGTTGTCCTTCCACAGCCCAGCAGTTCATTAGCGCCAGCGCTACCGTGTTCCCGGAATCCTGCTACCGAGTCGCTGGACTACCGCTACCTACAAGCGCTACTCGCCACAAACGATCTAGGGAGAAACCGTTCTGTCTGCGTTGTTAGTGGTTGGTGAGGCTTTTGAGCCAGCCGGCACGGGGTCGCTGCTGCTCGCCCTGCTGGGCGGCCAAGATCACCAGAACAAAAGTGACGGCTGGGGTAATCCATTGCAGCACTCGCTGTTGCGTCTGAGCAGATGCCAATTCCGCAGAGGTATCCGACGACGGTTCGGTCACGCCCGCGCTTCTTTCGTTCGTGTGCTCGGCCATCCGAGTGCCGAGGATTCCCGAGTACATGGACGACCCAATGGAGACGAGGGTCAGGACTAATTTCACCCCGGTATTAGCGCGGGCGCCTGGTTGTCCGGCGAGTCGGGCCTTGTTTGCCGCGATCAGCCCGGCGCCGCCAATACCGTGCGCAGCCAACGCCGCCAGCTGCACTGGAGCCCACCTCTTCCACCCCACCGAAGCCAAGGCCACTCGTTCGCGAGGATTATTCGCAGCAGCGGCAGCGCCGTTAAGCCCCACAGCCCCCATGAGAGAGCCGCCAAACCATGCGGCCAATCCGATGTCGTGCAGACTGCGTACGAGAGTATTTCGAGATGACATGTACGTGCTCCTTAACTTGTCCATTCCGGGTCGAGTGCTTAAAAATAGGACGTGTTTTCATCCACAAACGTCACGGATATCCCATAAGAATCGCGGCGGCTCGCAGCGTGGCGGCGATAGGCAACCGGCTCTGCGGCACCGAGCGGTTATCTTTTCGTTATCGAGGCGCACTCGGCATGAACGCTTGAACGCGTTTTTTTCGCTTCACTGTGGTTTGTACCGCCGCAGGCCGTGCACCCTGCGGATACGCCGATATGGGCCTACACTGACGCCGTGAGTGAAGCCAAACTGCGGACTGCAGCGGTCATCTATAATCCTGTGAAGGTCGATATTGACGTGCTTCGGGAAGCCGTGAATAAGGAATCGGCTGCCGCCGGGTGGGCGGAGAGCGTCTGGTTTGAGACATCCGTCGACGATGTTGGTCAAAATGTGACCGGCCAAGCGCTTGCCCACGGCGTGGATCTGGTCATCGTTGCTGGTGGTGACGGAACCGTTCGTGCTGTTGTGGAAGCTGTCCGGGGCCATGACGTGGCCGTCGCCCTTCTGCCTTCAGGTACGGGCAACCTTCTTGCCCGCAACCTGAAAATGACGCTGAACGACCTGCCCGATAGCGTTCGTTCCGCGTTCACGGGGGAAGACCGCACCATCGACTTGGGCATGATTCGTCTCGAGCGGGAGGACAAGACTCGGGAAGAGCATGCGTTCGTCGTCATGGCCGGTGCCGGTCTCGATGCAAAAATGATCACTAACACCGACGAAGATTTGAAGAAGAAGGCCGGATGGTTGGCTTATGTCAGAGCGATCGTTGCGTCGTTACGCGACCCTGACGAACTGCATGTACAGTTCTGCCTCGATAACGGCCTCGCCAAGCGAGCCACCGTGCACACCCTGATCCTCGGCAACTGCGGGTCGCTGCCCGCCAATATCTTGCTGATGCCGGAGGCAGTCCTTGATGACGGACTCTTCGACGTGATGATGACTCGGCCAGGGGGCGCACTCGGGTGGATTCGCGTGTGGGTGAAAGTGGCCTGGACCAACGGCATCGTCCGCCGAACCAAAGCAGGCAAAGCCCTCGCCGGAGAACATCAAAACGATACCGACCTCCACTACGAAACCGGAGCGGAATTCACCGCACGCTTCTCCCGGCCCGAAGAGATCGAACTCGACGGTGACGCATTCGGCAAAGCCGTCGCGTTCAAAGCCTGGATCGAGCCCAGCAAGCTCCGCATGCGCATCCCCAGAACCAGCGAATAACGCCATGGCGGCATTGCCCCTTGGGTCGTAGGCATCTCTGAGCAGATTTTTGTTTATGCTGGTCAGAGCAATTTCTGTGTTGGCGTCTCCGCGAGTCACAAGTCACTCAAAGACTTGACTTTAGTCGCCGTGTCGCAGGATCAAATCTACTGAATATGTCTATTACCGGGACTTTTCCATCGGTTGTCGGATTTCTGAATACAGCCGCCACCGACTGTCTTGATGACTTTCTGGGGGAGTGCTGGTCCCTGCCTGGACGATTCCACGCACTCTTTCCGACCGCTCTCGCGGACCTGGATCAGCCGGGGAACGCTGCGTCGTAGACAGCTCGCAGCTCGGCACTGTCGGCCCCGGTCACGCCGCATCCCGTGATCGTTCCATTGATTGCGCCGACGAGGTAGCTCTGGCCGACTTGGAAGGGCACGCCCGAGAAGTCCGAGGCCGTCTCGTCGACCTGCGCCACCTCCACGCGGTCGGCGACCTCGCCGACAAAGCGCTCCGTGACCTCCAGCACAACGGTGTTCCCCTGTATCTGCAGCACCGTCGCTGCGAACGCCTGATCCTGCGCCGCGACGGTAGCCGGCTCGAGCACGAGGCAGCTGCCACTCGCCAGGCCTCCGCCCATGGACGGCTGCAGCGACTCGACAGTGGGTTTCGGACCACCGAGAACGAGGGGCGCGACGATTGCAGCGGCGATGGCGAGGCCCGCGGCGACGCCGGCCACGGGCATCCACCGCCGGAACGCGCGTCGTGGCTCCTCGGGGGTGACAGCCGGGGTGGTGACGGACTGGTCGGTCATGATCTGCTCCATTCTGTGGTCGATCCATGTGGGCGAGGCAGGGGGCAACGCGCGGGCCGGATCGGCGGCGCGCAGCTCATCGCGCAGCGCATGGTCATCGTCGTGCATCGTCGCTCCCTTCGTTGTGAGTTATATGTCCGGTCGGGTGGCCGGATTTCAGTAGCTCCTGCTTGAGGCGCGCCTTCGCTCGGTGTAGGCGGATGGCCGCTGCGTTCGCGCTGATGCCGAGCACAACGGCAAGCTGCGGGCTCGTCAACTCGTCCCACGCCCACAGCCGGAGGATCTCGGCGTCGTTTCGACGCAGGTGGGTGAGGGCTGCGGTCACGCGGGCCGCCACGGCGGTGCCTGCATCGACGGTGGATGCTGCGGGGTTCTCGTCCGCAGTGGCCGGCGGCGGGTCAAGGGCGATGATGCGGCCGATGAGGCGCGTGCGGCGACGCTGGGCGCGTTGGACGTTGCTGAGGCACTGTCGCGCGACGACGATCGCCCACGGGAGAGCGTCATCGGGCACCTCGTCGAGGCGGCGCCAGCACACGAGCAGGGTGTCGCCGATCACGTCGTCGGCCGTCGCGGCGTCGGTGCGGCGGCGCAGATAACGGCGCACAGGGTCGCCGACGAGCACGACAAGGTCACGCATACGCTTCTCGCGCTCGGTGTCGGTCACAACTCTCATACTGAGGCATGTCCGGCACGGGCGCGAGGATTTCAGGCGAGGTTGCTCCCGCACCGTTTCACCTTGTTGGTTTCCGGCCTGGGCCACGTCTATGTCTCTCTACGTGGGCCTTGCAGAAGGGCGTGGTTTGGATGCTGGCTGCGGTGTCGACGGCCGCCTCATCGTGACTTTGTTGCCACCCCTCACTGACATCCGTGCATAGGGAGGTGATTGCTGGTGGTTCATGCGAGCGCGCAGGGCTGCGCGACGCGCTGCGGTCATCCGAATCCCCGCGAAGAAGTGAGTGCTGAATTCAGCGAACGGGAGGAAATTCGCGCGCGTTGCGGAGGAAAATCATTCCCTGGTTCCCTCTCGACCCAAGCCTGACTTGGTTTCGCGAAGGTGAGTATTCGAGCCGTTGAGCCCCACCCGATCGTGCCGTTGAGCCCCACCAGTCGTGCGGAAGAGCACCAGGGGTGGTGTGGCTCAGCCCCACTGGTGCTCCCCGTCACCGATTACGCGGTCGCGAGGGCGGCTTGTTCTCTCATGTTGTAGGTGCCAGTGTCGACCCAGGTCGTGTTGTGGATGATGCGATCCATGATGGCGTCGGCGTGAACGCCGGCGCCGAGGCGTTGGTGCCAGTCCTTCTGCTGATACTGGGTGCAGAACACCGTCGACGTCTCGCCGTAACGGCGCTCCATCAGCTCCAGCAGCATCGTCCGCATCGATTCCGTCGGCTTATCCAGCAGCCACTCATCGATGACCAAGAGCGTGAAGGCGGCATACTTCCGCAGGAACTTTCCCGCCCCACCGGTTGTATCCTGGGCGGCGACCCAAGCTTCCTCGAGGTCGGGCATTCGGACGTAATGGGCGCGGATGCGATGCTCGCAAGCACGTTTGGCGAGAGCGCATCCTAGATACGACTTTCCCGACCCGGTGAAGCCTTGGAAGACGACGTTCTGTTGCCGGGTGACGAACGAGCAGGTCCCGAGCTGGGTCAGCACCTGCCGGTTGAGGCCGCGCTCGTCAAGGAGGTCGATGCGGCGCAGATCCGCGTTCGGATAACGAAGTCCCGCCCGCCGGATCAGCCCGTCAACCTTGGAATGCATGAACGTCGAGTAGGCGTCGTCAACAACGAGCCGGACCCGTTCCTCGAAGGTCAGGCTGATCGAGAGAATCTCGTCCTGCAGGTCGATGGCCTGCAGGAGCTCGCCGGCGTTCATCTCGCGGAGCTTGCGTTTGGTCTCACCGTCCAGAGCGCTCAACGGTTCCCTCCGGCGTAATAAGCGCTGCCACGAACGTAACCGCCATGGTCCGGTTCCGGTTCAGGGGCCTGTCCGGTTTTGTCTTGCCCGGTATCGAGGATCGGTCGCAAATGCGCATAACGCGGAGAGCGGACCGGGCCCCGCAGCGCGAGTGCGCAGGCGGCCTCGACCCGGGCCGACGGGAAACGGCGCGAGAGTTTCAGCACGGCCAGTGCGGCGTCGAAGCCGGCCTCGTCGATGAAGACGGTCTCGAAGATCTTGGCCGTCACGGTGAGTGTTGCCGGCCCGATCCGCGCGGCCCATTCCTCGATCCGAGGTCGGTCCCAGGCCTGGAAGCTGCGCCCCTCGGGCAAGTCCGCATCGTTGGTCCGATACTGGTTGCTGGTCGTTGCTGGCAGCAGCAAATGGCTGGCCAGACGCTCATCGCGCCGATAAACCTCTAACACCGTCTCGGTGAGGCGAAGGTCCACCAGGGCGCCGATGTGGCTGAAGGGAACGGAGTAGAAATTCTTGGCCCAGACCACGTGGGCGTTGGCGTTGACCTTGCGTTTATAGGACCACGTGCTGATTTCAAACGGTGCCGCCGGCAGCGCCTGCAACAACGGCTTCTCCTCGGTGGTGAACACGCTGAGGCGGGACCCGACACGTTTCTGGAAAGGCTCCCGGTTGTAGGCCTCCATCTGTTCCCGGATTCGCCGGCGCAACTGCGCCAGCGAGGTGAACGTCTCCTTCCTCAAACCGGCGATGACCCAGGTCGCGACATGGGCCACCGTGTTCTCAGTGCTACTTTTGTCGCGCGGGTGCCGAACCCTCCCGGGCAGCACCGCCGCCGAGTAGTGCGCCGCCATTTCCCGGTAGGCATCGTTGAGAACGACTTCGCCCTCCTTGGGGTGGGAGATGACTCCGGTCTTCAAGTTGTCCGGCACCAGGCGCGGGACGCTGCCGCCGAAGAAGGCGAACATCGCCGTGTGCGCACGCAACCACGCCTCCTGCCGCATATCCAGGGTCGCTTCAACAAACGCATAGCGGCTGAACGGCAGGCACGCGACGAATAAATACACCTTCGACATCTCGCCCGTCGTCGGGTCGAGCAGTTGCATCGTCGGCCCGGACCAGTCGACCTCGATGCTGCGGCCGGCTTTGTGGCCGACCCGGGATGTCGCCCCCGAGACTGCGGCGTGCTCGGCATAGAGCCGGCAGAACCGGTCGTAACTCATCGTCGCCTGCGCCATCGCTGCCTGGTCGACATACTCCTGGTGCAACAGCTTCAACGTCACTCCCACCCGCGCGAGTTCGGTATGCACCCGGCCCCAGTCCGGCTGCGCGAAGACAGACTCGTGGACGCCGCGGCCGGGGAACAACGTCGAATACACCGCGGCCTCCGACAACTCGGCGACGTCATCCCAGCCGAGCCCGAGCCGCTCTGCAGCATCGAGCACCGCTCGAATGCTGTGCCGGGACATGCCCTGGGCGGACTCGATCGCCCGTCGCGACAAGCCCTGATTACGAAGCTGCAGGATCTGCTTCGCTTTGATCTTCCGTACCATTACCGGTACTCCTTCCACCAGGTGGCGCTCACCTGGTGGAAGGAGCTTTTCAGGTGGGGCTCAACCACGCCGGTAGTGGGGCTGAACGATGCAAGTCACGCATCTGAACAGTGGGGCTCAACCGCACCATAGGTGGTGTCCATCGAAGCCAATATTCAAAGGGCCACAAAAGTGAAAAGCCCGGGTGAAAGATACTTTTTTCGCCGGGGCTTTTCTGCGGTCAGAAAGCGTGTCGCTTGCATGGTTGGAAAATAACCAGAAGCAAGCTGAGCAAACACAAGCGGCGGGAATCTGTAGCGAGCATGTCGTTCCTCTCGCCCACGGACACCGTAAAGGCTCCACCGGACCACGCGGGGCGTACTAGATGCGCGCGACCGGACGCAGGAATGGCGGAGTCGATCCATATCACCAACGAAATCGCCATCTCCGAGCATGACCCGCATTTGAGAACAGCACGGGGGCTCGGCGCGGTCCAGACCGGCTAGAACGGAAACCGGCCGGTGCATGAAGCCGGCGCTCAATCGTCTCGTTTACATCCAATCCAGTCGAGTCGCGATCCTTCGCTGAGCTGGGACAGATTCGCTCCGGTTGTCGGTTCCTAACGTGTGGTTGCTGGGACCGAGTGCGGAGGTGTGGTCATCCTCACTCGGTGGCCGAGTGCAGACTGAACGCAGTGTCCGCCGTCGGTACGGTGAGGGGTGTGTGCTCTCCGGACACAATGTCGCGGATGACGGCGATCGGCAGTTTTGGCTTACGGTTCGCGTCGGTCAGCCCGTTGGTTTCCTGCATCGTGTCCGTCAGCTGGGTGTAACAAAAACCGGAGAGAATTGAGTTGTCCCGAAGACTGCCCACGAGGCCAGACACGCGACGCCTAAAGTCCTCAGGGCTCGTTGCTGTTGTGTAGCCCCAGGAATCATCGACATCATCTAGTGCGAAGCTGACCCCGCCGAATTCAGTGACCATGATCGACTGGCCGTCGATCTCGCGGGGGACGAGCTGCAGGCGACGGCCTGCAGGCCCCATGCCCGAAACAAGGGCACGGACGGCGTCGATGTCTCGGTAGTGCGCGTCGAGCTTTTCGGCAGTGCTGGCATAGTCGTGGATCGTAAGGATGTCAGAAACGGCGTGTTCCCAGCCGTCATTGGAAATAACGGGACGGGTCGGGTCGAGCGCTCGAGTCAAGTGATACAGCGACTGGGCGAAGCTCAACTGCGCGTCGTCGTGTGCGATCTGTTGGACACCCCAACTTTCGTTGAGGGGGACCCAAGTGACGATTGACGGATGCGATCGGTCGCGGCGCACGACTTCGGTCCATTCGCGGGTTACTCGCGACACTGCCTCCGAAGAGAACTCGTAGGTGCTGCCCATTTCTCCCCAAATGAGCAAGCCGAGCCGGTCCGCCCAGTAGAGGAATCGAGGGTCCTCGACCTTTTCATGGATACGCGCGGCGTTGAAACCGAGGGCCTTGATCAGTTCTACCTCGGCTCGGAGAGCTTCCGCCGAAGGCGCAGCGAGGTGCGACTGTGGCCAGTAGCCCTGCTCCAACACTGAACGTACGAAGTACGGCCGGTCATTCAGCAAGAACCTACCGCCCGCGACGCCGACGCTACGAAGCCCGAAATAGGAGAAGGACTCGTCGAGAATGGTCCCATCCTCAGCAATTATCGAGACGTGCGCGTCAATCAGTTGCGGGTTTTCCGGGGACCACAGGAGGGTTTCATAGGACTGGCCGTTCGCCTGTCCAGCAATCTGGATGGTTGCTTGTGATCGCGGTTCCCGGGTCAGGAACGACTGTCGGGCGAGAATTTCGCCTGCAACGGAGAGCTCCACCTGAACGGTTACGCTCGCCGCCGGTCGTCGGATCAGCTCTACCTCGATCGCTACGCTCCCGGCTGGTACGTTCGGAGTCCAGGTCAGTGCCTCGATGTGCTGATCTGGCACGGACTCGAGCCAGACCGGCTGCCAAATCCCGGTGGTGCGGTGATACCAGATGACGTGCGGATCTTCCAGCCAATCCTGCTTGCCTCGTGGCTGAGTGACGTCGTGGGGATCGTCCTCGGCACGAACCACGAGCACGCAGGTCTTTTGGGCCAGGAGAGCTTCGGTGACGTCAAAAGAGAACGGCGTTTGGCCGCCCTCGTGTGACCCGATGAACTGTCCATCGATCCACACGGATGCGCGGTAATCGACCGCCCCAAAATGGAGGATCACCCGGTCACGTGCGCGGGACCGACCACTCGCGGCCACGTCATCGGGTGTGATGAGGCGGGAATACCAGACGACGGGGTGGAAGCCTGGATCTGCAATTCCGGACATCTCGGATTCCGGCGGGAATGGAACCGTGATGACCCGGCCAAAGTGCTCAGCGTTCTCGAACCACTTCTCGCTTCTGCCGAGGTCGTGATCGTCGTGTTCGAATGCCCACTCGCCGGCGAGATCGTGCCAATCCGGGCGAACGAGTTGGGGGCGGGGATAAACGCCACCCTGAGTGCTGGCAGAAATCGGGAGAGATCGGGACATACCGCAATCATGCCCATAAATTACAGCGCTGTAAAGTCTGAGTGATATCTGAGCCCTCAAGGAGCGATGGGAGCGCTCTCCCTCACCTCGAGTGAATGCCCCACGATCATGTGGCGGCCAACGCCCCGATACCCCGCGATTCTTTCCTCGAGGAGGCTGAAGGCAGCCGCGGCAATAGCAGCCTTGTCCGGCGCCACCGAGCTAAGCGTCGGGGACGTGTATGCACCCAAAAAGGTGTTGTCCCAGCCAACCACGGCCACATCTCCGGGTACCGATCGCCCGGAATCGTGGAGGGCTTTCAACGCTCCAATCGCAAACCGGTCGTCGCGACAGACCACGCCGTCAAAAAGTGCCCCACGCTCAGTCGCCTCGACGACCGAACGAAGGCCCGCTTCAGCCGTGAACTCCGACGCCGTGAAAACCAATCCAGGATCGAGTTGAACCCCCGCCTCTAGAAGTCCCTGTTGGTAGCCGAGAAGACGCTGATTCGTCGAGCCCGTGATGTCTGCCGCGACGACTCCGAGAAAAGCGATGCGTCGACATCCTCTCGCTAGGAGATGCCTCGTGGCGTCGAGAGCAGCCGAAACGTTGTTGATCATCACGTGATCTGTCATCACAGGCATAGCCGCCTCACCAAGCAAGACCAGCGGAGTGCCGGAATCGAGCTTCGCAATGTCAAGGGAGTCCATGCGCACGGGGTGAAAGATAACGCCATCGACTAGTCCCGCCTCCCGATCACTGAGTACCGACCGCTCCGCGACGGGATCACTCAAAGTTTGTTCGATCAGGACTCGGTATCCCCGTCGAGTGGCCTCTTCGGCAATGTGACGGGAAAGTTCCGAAAAGTACGGGTGGTCGATTTCGGGGATTGCCAGGGCTATCATTCCGGTTCTTCCGGTAGCTAGACGCCGCGCCGTCAGATTCGGGCGATAGCCGAGCTGGTCGATGGCTGTTTGCACCCTTTTGCGAAGTGCTGGGGCCACGTGGGGGTAATTGTGAACCACGTTCGAGACGGTCTTCATGGACACGCCCGCGAGCTCCGCGACATCAATCAGTCGAACCCTTGCCATGTCTGTCCTGTCCCATCCAGTTTGGTCCTGTCCATCCTAAGGTGGTTGCGGTCAGGCCCTGTTAGAGACATTGGTCGCGGATTCTCGAGGAGTGGACAAACATCTTTCCAGCGCTGTACATTTGCGGAAGGTGCTCACGACCACTCCGAAAGGGTCGGGGATGGGTGGCCTGCTTCGCGCATGAGTCTCGGAGCGTTGTTTTCAATGAGGAGGACGAACGATCATGAACCAGAAAGATTTCTCGGGGCGGCGAGCAATTGGGGTCACCGCTCTTGGTGCCGCACTGATGCTGGTACTTGCCGGATGCTCTGCGGGCGGAGCCGGGCAGGCGGCGAGCGAGCCCTTCACTGGTGAATACACGGGTCCCGAAGTGGAGCTGTCCTACTGGAATGGCTTCACCGGCGGGGACGGTCCGTTCATGGAGAAGATGGTTTCCGAGTTCAATGCGGATCATGACAACATCAAGGTTGTCTCGAATACGATGCAGTGGACCGACTTCTACCAGCGTCTGCCCGCAGCGGTGACCGCCGGTGAGGGGCCCGACGTCGGCGTGATGCACCTGGACCAGCTCGCGTCGAATGCCGCGCGGAACGTCATCGTACCGATCGACGATCTCGCCGAGGACCTGGGTCTGACGGGGGCAGACTTCACCGAAGAAGTCTGGGATGCCGGCGTCTATAAAGACGCCCGATACGGCATTCCCCTTGATGTGCATTCCCTGGCTATGTACTACAACACCGAACATTTCACCGCCGCTGGGATCACAGAAGCCCCGACCGATGCGGCTTCTTTTCAAGATGCGCTCGGCAAGCTCAAAGCAGCTGGCTATGAAACTCCATTCTGGATGCCGACGAGATGGCCTAGTCACCTCATGAACCTCTCCCTTCTGTGGCAGAACGGTGGTGAACCATATGGTGCCGACGGAGCCACGTTTGATTCAGCAGCCGGGGTCGAAGCCCTTGAATGGCAGCGTTCCATCGTGGAGGACGGTTACAGCCCGAGTGACGTCGCCATTGACTCTCAGTACGTTGCCTTCAAGAACGGTGAGACCTCGATCACCTGGGACGGCATTTGGCAGATCAACGATCTCGCGGAGTCTGGTCTTCCGTATGCCGTCGCCCCGGTCCCCACGATCGGCGACACGGATGCAGTATGGGCCAACTCCCATAACTTCTTCCTTCCTCGCCAGGCCAACGCCGACCAGAACAAAGTCAACGCGTCTAAGGTATTCATCGCTTGGATGAGTGAGCAGTCTGCCGAGTGGGCAGGATCGGGCATGATCCCGGCTCGTCAATCTGTGCGCGATGCGGGTGCCCTCGTGGGCCTGCCGCAAAAGGCAATCGCGGAGACAATCGACTCGATGCGCTTCTTGCCGCCCATCCCCGGCATTGGTGGGGTACAGGCCGAGACCCTCGAAATCGCAGTGGCCGACGGGGTTCAGGGAGCGACGTCGTCGAGTGAGGCGCTCAAGAAAGCCGCCAGCACAGCGACGAAACTCATGGACGACAACAAAGCTTCGTTCGGAGAATGACGGATGTCGACGAAGGTTGGTGAGCGCGTCCTCCCCGCGGGGAGGGCGCGCCGCCCCTCGGCTCTCGACCAGGAGTCGCAGAAGAATCGTGGAGTGCGAGCAGGCACTCGGCAGGAAGGAATAGCAACACCCTGGCTATTTCTTGCCCCCTACCTGCTGCTTTTTGGCAGCTTCGTCATCCTCCCGGCAGTTCTAGGCGTGTGGATCAGTCTTCATTCCTGGGACTACACACTTCCAAACAAACCCTTCGTCGGCCTCGACAACTACATCGCCTTGTTCTCGCCCGGATCGACGGTTTTTGGCCCGTTCTGGGGATCCATGCGGGCCACCGGAATCTTCACGGCACTCAGTGTGCCACTGCTCCTGATTGTCCCCCTTGCTGTCGCTCTACTCATGAGCAAGAAGTTTCCGGGACGGGACTTTCTCCGAGCCATCTACTTCGCCCCCTACGTACTCGGCGTCGCTGTCATCTCGGTGCTCTGGCGATACCTGCTCGACAACAACATCGGGCTCGTCAACCACTATCTGGGACTTCTCGGGCTTCCCGACGACACGGCGTGGACAACCACGACGCCCGCCGTATGGGTCGCGCTCGTGGGAGTGACCGTTTGGTGGACCCTCGGATTCAACGCCGTCATCTACCTCGCCGGTCTTCAGGACATCCCGATCGAACTCTATGAAGCGGCACGTGTTGATGGAGCCGGACCGTGGATGCAGTTCCTGCACGTGACGATTCCCGGGCTCAAGCCCATCCTCTCGTTCATCACGATCATCACTCTGCTTGCGTCCGCCAACATGTTTGGCCAGTCCTATCTCATGACTCAGGGCGGCCCCGGACGTGAAACGCGCACGGCCATTTATCAGATCGCTGACACGGGTTTGCGCAACTTTCAAATGGGCAGCGCCGCGGCTATGAGTTACGTACTGACCATCTTCCTCATGGCGATCAGTGCTTTTGTCTTCTACCTGTTTCGCGAGAAACAGCCCAAGAAACGTAGGGGGGTGCGCTCGTGAGCAATTTCACGACCATGATCACTGCCAGATCCCGTGCACGCCGCGCACGCCGGCGGAGTGTCACAATTGCTCGAGTCGTCGTGCTCGGCGCGATCGCGATCGCGTTCATCAGCCCGATCATCTTCATGATCGTGACCAGCCTCAAGACCCGGGCGGACGCGACGGCTATTCCACCATCGTGGATTCCCAATCCGATTTCTCTGCAAGCTTTCGCGGCTATCCTCGCTCCCGGGACCTCGACTCCGGTGCTGCAGTGGTTCGCGAACAGCATGATCGCCGCTGCCCTCAATGCCACGCTTGTCGTCATCACGGCGTCACTGGCGGCGTATCCACTGGCGCGAATGCAGTTTCGCGGCAAGAACTTCGTCTTCGTCATCATCGTCGCGACGCTACTGGTGCCGCCGGTCATCCTGGTCATCCCCAACTACCTCATCGTGAGCGAACTGGGGTGGCTCAACTCGCTCGTCGCGATCATCATTCCACCGGCGGCATCCGCCTTCGGAGTGTTCTTCATGCGACAGTTCTTCGTGGGACTGCCGATCGAGTTGGAGGAGGCCGCCCGGCTCGATGGGGCGAACCGATTCGTTATCTTCATGCAAGTGGTTCTGCCGCTCGCGAAGCCAGCTCTTGCAACACTCGCGCTGCTCGCTTTCCTCGGCAATTGGAATGACTTCCTCTGGCCTGTCTACGTTTTGTTCAGCCCGGAGGTGCAGACACTGCCAGCCGGCCTGTCGACACTTCAATCCGCAAATGCGGTGCGGTACGACCTCCTGATGGCCGGCGCGGTCGTCGCTAGCGTGCCCGTGCTGGCACTGTTCATTTTTCTCCAACGCTTCATCATCGAGGGCGTTTCTCGCTCCGGTGTGAAGGGATAGATTCCGATGAATTCCGCTCGCCGCGCAGCGATAGCGTGGATACCTGTAGCCCTCATCGTTGCCTTCTTGGTCAGCGGCTGCACGGCGGCTGCGAAGCAGCCGGCACCCCCGGTGCCTGCCGTAATCGGCGCCCCGGTGCTCAACGCGAACTTCCCCGACCCCGACGTGGTGGAAGTAGACGGCACGTACTTCGCTTACGCGACCAACGACAACAACCGCAATGTGCAGGTCGCCTCCTCCAGCGATCTTCTCGACTGGGAGGTATTGCCTGACGCGTTGCCGAATCTCCCGAGCTGGGTTATTCCGGGCAAGACCTGGGCACCTGAGGTAACGAGACTCACCGATGATTCTTTCGTCATGTACTTCACGGCGACGAATTTTGCGCCAACGCTGCAGTGCATCGGCGTCGCCACGGCCAGCGACCCGGCCGGACCGTTCACCGTTCAGGGCGACGCCATGATCGTTTGTCCCGAAGACGAAGGCGGCGCGATCGATGCGAGCACAGTGGTCATCGACGGCGTCTTGCACCTCGTCTGGAAAAACGACGGAAACTGTTGCGATCTCGACACCTGGATTCAGACGGCCGCGCTGTCTCCAGACGGGCTCAGCATGACGAGCGACCCCCTCAGAATCTTGAAGCAAACGGAGCAGTGGGAGGGCAGCCTTGTCGAGGCTCCGACCATCATTGCTCGAGGTTCAGGACTCGTGCTGCTTTGCTCCGCGAATTCCTATAGAGACGACAGCTATGCGGTCGGTGCTGCAACGGCAGCATCAGTCGACGGGCCGTGGACGAAGGAAAAGGGTCCGATCCTCTCGACAGAGGGTTCGGGAAATCTGTATCGCGGCCCCGGTGGCCAAGACCTCGTCCAAGGCCTCAGAGGCAAGGATTATCTCGTTTTCCACGGGTGGGACCAGGACTATACGTACCGCGGACTGCACGTGGCGGAAGTCGAATGGAACGCCAACATTCCTCGGGTGGTGATCCCCGAGTAGCTCAGTCTTCGCCCGAAATCCCATGTTCGTCCAGTGAATGGTGTCTCTATGTCTCTCGCTCCGCTGTCGGGAACCCAATTCGTTCTCGAGGGTTACGGCTACACCGCCTCGATCGCGAGCATTGGAGCGAGCGTACGATCGCTTCAATATCACGGACGGAACCTCATCGTGCCGTTCGACGCAAACCAGGTGCGTCCCTTTTTCCGCGGCGCTATTCTCGCGCCGTGGCCGAACCGAGTCGTGGGTGGAAGGTATACATTCGGAGGCGTCGAGCAACAGCTCAGCATCACTGAGCCGTCGAGGGGACACGCTCTCCATGGTCTCGTGTCGTGGTTGAATTTCGCCTTAGTCAGGCAGGCGTCCGATCGGCTCGCTCTGGAGGCTACCGTCGAGGCGCAGCCTGGCTACCCCCACCGAGTTACGTTGGAAGTTGAGTTTGCACTTGACGCCGGGGGCCTTCGAACGGTGGTGACCGCAGTCAATACCGGTGGCAATGATGCCCCTTTTGGCGTCGCACCACACCCCTACCTTGTCGCCGGCGAGGGTCGCGTCAACGACTGGACGCTTGAAATCCCCGCCAGGCGAATTCTGACCGTGACTCCTGACCGTCTCATTCCGCTTCACCTTCGTGACGTCGGTGCTGGAGGTCTTGCTGCCTTTGACTTTCGCGCTCCGCGAACTATCGGTGACACCTTCATCGACCACGCCTTCACGGGTCTCGATCGTGACGAAGAAGGAAAATCCACAGTTCGATTGACGACGAACGCAGGCAGTGGAGTGGAACTGAGCTGGGGTGGCGAATGCCCGTGGGTGCAGGTGCATACGGCTGACCAACTCGAACCTTCGACGGACAGGATTGGACTAGCCGTCGAACCAATGACCTGCCCGCCGGATGCCTTCAACTCAGGGGTCAACGTGAACGTCCTTGAGCCAGCAGACTCCGCGCGCGCCTCCTGGACCATCCGAGCAATTGACTAAGCGTGCAAGGCGGCTGCAGATTTGAAGAGACATGGATCGGACGGATCATTCTGTCTTGATTCCATCCCTCCACGTTGATTCTGGGCACGCAGGTCAAGCCCTTCGCTGCCACATCAGGACGACGTTAACCACCGCCTCTAAAACTGAGCTGCGAAATTCCGGACGAGAATCTTCGGCGCAGGCGCATGTGCCGGGCCCGACAATGCCGCACTTCAGTCTGGTTCGGGAAGGACGCCGCCGCCTGGCCCAACTGCGTACGGTCGAGATACATAGCTTCGAGGCTGCCTCAGCTCAGGCCGAGGTGACAGGGTTGGCCCTCATTGACGGCAGGTGCGTTGCGGCGGCGCGCTGTCCAGCGGCCAAATATTCGCAGGTTTGTCCCATTTGGGTGGTGTGAATGCGAGTTCAGATTTATCATGTTGCCATGAAAAGCAAGAAACATGATGTGCTGTTGAGCACGGCTTTCGTAGAAATTGCTGATCGTTTGGTGTCGAAGTACGACACGTTTGATGTGCTGCGAACCCTTGTCGATCATTGCGTTGCGTTGCTTGATGTCACCGCGGCAGGGATCGTGTTGGCGGACAAATTCGGGGACCTGCAGGTTTTGGCTTCCACGAGTGAGGCGAGCCAGCACGTGGAGTTGTTGCAGCACCGAGCCGGGGCTGGTCCGTGCGTTGATGCGTATCGCTACGGCAGGGTCATCACGTTGAGTGATATCAAGGCGGAGGGCGACAGATACCCTGCCTTTCGAGCGGCGGCGTTGTCTCAGGGGTTCCAGTCTGTTCATGCCATTCCGATGCGGGTTCGTCCCGACACCATCGGGGCGCTGAATCTCTTTCGAAATGACACGGGCTCGTTGACTGTGGAAGACGCGAGGATAGGTCAGGCTCTGGCCGACATGGCGACTGTCAGCATTCTCTACGAGCGAACCGTACGAGAAGATGCCGCGATGAAGGAACAGTTGGAGCGGGCCGTGGGTAGTCGTGCCTTGATTGAGGAGGCCGAGGGCATCATCGCCCAGCGTCACAACGTCGATTTGGATGAAGCTTTCAGGATTCTTCGCGCCTACTCTCATGCACAGGAGCAGACGCTGCACATGAGCGCTGCACAGATCATCACCAACCGCAGTCTGGTCTAGCGACCGCACCGTCCACACGGCCATGAAAAGAAGGCAGTCACAGAGTCGCGAACGGCCCCGTGTGGTGGCTCCCTGTCACGCCGGGCCTGCTGCCGGCGCCAGGGGCCGATGAGGATCGGTACGGAAAACTAGACTCGGTCTCGCCCGGCGCAAAACCGAACTAACGGGCGGGTTTGGTCACGTCCCGCCGGTGGCGTAATTCATCGTCACCGGGCAAATCAATGGCGGGTTGCCCACCATTTACCTAGCTGAATCAACCGGGATCGACCAAGAGTGTCCGGCTATGATCGGAGGTAGTGAGCCGTTCGGTTTGCTGCAAAGACATGGGAACCCGTGAGGTTCCGAGAGACGAGCCGGCGGTCCCGATGATGCGCACCGAGATGTCCTTGCGTACGGCTATGTACAACAACGAGCTCGTCCTGCATTACCAGCCTGTCGTGGACCTGACCCTGGGGGCGGTCGTCGGCGTCGAGGCCCTGGTCCGCTGGATGCACCCGAGCGATGGCTTGATCGGACCCGACCAGTTCATTCCCGTCGCCGAGGCCAGCGGCTTGATCGTCGCGCTAGGCACGTGGGTCTTGGACCAGGCGGCTACGCAAGCGGTGCGTTGGCGGGCCGAGGGTCTCAGTCTTGATATGGCGGTCAACTTGTCCACCCGTCAGGTCGCCCACCTCGACCTGGTCCCAACCGTCGCGCGGGTCCTGCGAGAGACCGGTCTCGACCCCCATCGCCTGGTGTTCGAGGTCACGGAGTCGGCGGTGATGGAAGACGCCGAGGCTGCGGCTGCGGTGCTAAATCGTATTACCGAGATGGGCGTCTCGCTGTCCATTGACGACTTCGGGACCGGGTACAACTCATTGGTCTATCTCAAGCGCTATCTGATCCGCTCACTGAAGATCGACCGCTCGTTCACGGCGGGGATGGGTGTCAATGCCGAAGACGACGCAATCGTCGCGAGCGTCATCGGGCTAGCCAAAGCGGTCGGCGGCTCCTGCATAGCCGAAGGCATCGAGACCCAGGAGCAGTACGTTGCACTGCGCTCCCTCCGTTGCGGTTTCGGGCAGGGCTGGCTGTTCGGCAGGGCCGTGCCCGCAGAGGAGTTGCCTGAGCTCATTGCGGAGTGCGAAGCGAAGCTGGCCGCCCTAGCGCTGACCTTCCCCCAGGAGAACGAGCACCGTGATCAGACCGCTGACCGGCGTGACCAGGTCGCTGACCGGCGTGACCAGGTCGCTGACCAGCGTGACCAGATCGCTGACCAGCGTGACCAGATCGGCGACCAGCGTGACCAGACCGGTGACCAGGCCAGCGACCAGCGCGACGAGCGCGACCAGGCCAGCGACCAGGCCAGCGACCAGCGCGACCAGGCCAGCGACCAGCGCGACCAAGCCAGCGACCAGCGCGACGAGACTGGCGACCAGCGCGACCAGACCGGCGACCAGCGCGACCAGACCGGCGACCAGCGCCGCGACCAGACCGGCGACCAGCGCCGCGACCAGACCAAGAACCAGCGCGACCAGACCAAGAACCAGCGCGACCAGACCAAGAACCAGCGCGACCAGACCAAGAACCAGCGCGACGAGACCAGGAACCAGCGCGACCGGGCCGGCGACCAGCGAAATCAGGCCAGCGACCAGCGCGACCAAGCCAGCGACCAGCGCGACCAAGCCAGCGACCAGCGCGACCAAGCCAGCGACCAGCGCGACCAAGCCAGCGACCAGCGCGACCGGGCCTAGTTGTATTGACCTCGATAGCTCGGGTGGATTGGCCGGCTGATCCTTTCATCGCCCTGACCCTCGAAGGAACGGTGTTTACGGTGGCCCGACCGGCTCCACGATCGAGGTCGACCGGGCCGGTTGGGGGCTATTTCATGAGGGCGCGCTTGACGCGGTAGGACCCGACACGAAACTGGAGAAGCCGGCCGTGGTGCACGATGCGGTCGATGACAGCAGCGGCCATGTTGTCGTCACCGAACACCGTTCCCCAGCGAACTGAGGTTCCCATACGTTCGTCAGGCCGCTGAGTGCCGCAATCCCTGTGGGGAGAAGTCAAGCATGGTCGGCGCGGCGGGGTGCGATCTCCTCGATCGAGGAGCGAAATATGAGGCAACGCCTCACGAATCGAGGCGGGCGGGAGGTATGCGAAATGACGCCGAAAGCCCGGCTGCGCGTGGTGAGCGACAACTCCCCAGGCGAGCGGCTGGCCGATGTCATTGAGACGATGGTATTCCAGCGGCAGTGCGTAGACGGATTCATCGCGAGCCAGGGGGCACGCGGATTCAGCGCCCTGACCATCGACAACGGCACGTGGGCCCACACCGGGCTGAAGAAGGCCATCGGGACGGTCTTTCAAGGCGCCGGCTGGCAGAGATGCCGCGTGCACGTCATGCGCAACGTCCTCGCCATGGTCCCGAAAGGATCCCAAGAGATGGTCGCGTCGATCATCCGCACCATCTTCGCTCGGCCCGACCGTGAGCACATCGAGAAGCAATTCCGTGAGGTCGCTATGATGCTCGGCCGATCGTACCCGAAGGTCGCGGCGATGCTCACCGATGCCCAGCCCGACCTGCTGGCTTTCGCTGCTTTTCCACGGCGTCACTGGCGACAGATCTGGTCGACAAACCCGTTATCTGTTTACCGGCTCTCGAACGACACGTCCCTCTCGGCACTGCGAATGATGAGGGCTCCGCGCTCGTTGGGGTGGAAGCTATTGCAGACCGGCCGACAGATCGTCTCCTAACGGCAGGCATCCGGCGAACAGTATGGCTAGATGGGTCGATCGAACCGGCGGCAGTCCCAAGGGGCGTGTTGTGGGATAGCGTCGCATCTACTTCGCGGTTCGCGGGGCTTGTCCATCTGTGGAGGTGCGCACGCACTTCCATGGCTACGGTTGTAACGAGCAGAGTGATTGAGAGCGCATGATGACGTACAGCGTAATTCGAGTTCCCGCGACGCCTGGTGCCTCGCGCTCAGGGCGCGTCGGTCGCGTGGTCGTGGTTGCTGGTATTGCTGTGGCCGCGTGGATCTCTTTCGGCCGCCACCTCTTCGGGCTCGGTGGCGACCTCACCATCATCTACGCGGCAACGCTGGGTCTGATCTTTGCCGCCCTCCTGGTGTCCACAGGGCTCGCAGTACGACGCACGGCACGTCTAGGATTCGAAACTCGCGTGATGACATACGCGTTTCTCATTGCATCAGGCCTTATCGGAATCTTGTTGGGACTCACGCTTCCAGATTCAACACCTCGCGGTTTGCAGACAATCATCAGCGGCGCCACACAGCCTGGGTTGGATATCGCTATTGGTATCGCGAACCCCCTGGGCGTTATCGGAATCGCGACCGCGATCATTGCGCTCGTGTTTTCGATTCGCGATTCGCGCGGGCGAATCACTCTTGTTGAGTCCTGGAGCGACGAGGACGACGTCGACCTTGTCGAACCCGCGTAGCGGCGATTCGCTGCATCGATGCCGCTTCCGCCCGACCCACGTCCAGCGCGTCAGGCCGGAAACACCGTCCAAGAGACGGCCCCAATTCTTGGACGCCCTGATCGTCGAGCGCGGCCGGCCACGAGACATGCCGAATCATGGTCGCCAGCGAACCTGTCATCGAAGTTAGAGCGTGCCGCCGACAGTATGCAGGAATGCGGCAAAGGCCGCTTGGTGAAGCGCAAATCGCGGAGACCTCCGCCCATCCGGTCACAAGACGGCTTTGCGAGACGCTCGGGGCGGGGCACCGAGCTCAGTTACTAGATCGTGCTCAGCGCTTCCTCATCCGCAGCAACATTCTTCTGCACGGCGAACTGGGTCCGGTGCAATTCCTCGTACCGTCCACCCGCAGCCAGCAGTTCTTCGTGCGTACCGCGCTCCACGATCGAGCCGTCCTCAACCACGAGGATCAGGTCCGCGCTGCGGATGGTGGAGAGGCGGTGTGCGATCACCATCGCCGTGCGTCCCTCGAGCGCTTCGCTGAGTGCCGCCTGCACGGCGGCCTCAGACGTCGAGTCCAGCGCCGCCGTCGCCTCGTCGAGGATGACGACGCGCGGCTGGGCGAGCAGGAGCCTCGCGATGGTCATCCGCTGGCGCTCGCCCCCGGACAGCCGGTAGCCACGCTCTCCCACCATGGTGTCCAGCTGGTCGGGCAGGGAGCGGATGAGCGGCTCGAGCCGCGCACGTCGCACGGCGTCCCACACCTCGTCGTCTGTCGCCTCGGGTCTCGCGAGGCGTAGGTTGGAGAGGATGGTCTCGTGGAACAGGTGGCCGTCCTGCGTCACCATGCCCAAGGTATGCCGCATGGAGGTGAAAGTGACGTCGCGGACATCCGTCCCCGCGAGGCGCACGGCACCGCTGTCGACGTCATACAGGCGCGAGAGGAGCTGCGCAATCGTGGACTTGCCGGCACCGGACGTACCAACGAGGGCAACGGTCTGCCCCGGCTCGATCCTGAAGGACACGCCATGCAGCACCTCCTCGCCGCCGCGGGTGTCCAGCGTGGCAACCTCCTCGAGAGAGGCGAGGGACACTTTGTCCGCGGACGGGTAGGCGAAGCGCACGTTGTCGAACTCGACGGCCACCTGGCCTTCGGGGACGGCGACGGCGTTGGGCTTTTCCTTGATGAGCGGGTCGAGGTCCAGCACTTCGAAGACGCGCTCGAAGCTGACCACCGCGCTCATGATCTCCACCCGTGCGTTTGCGAGGCTGGTCAGCGGCGCGTAGAGGCGGGTGAGGAGGAGCGCCAGGGTGACCACGTCACCGGTATTCAGCTGGCCGGCGAGTGCGAGGGAGCCGCCGAGCCCGTAGACGAGCGCGAGGGCGAGAGCGGAGACGAGCATGAGTGCGGTGAAGAAGACGAACTGCAGCATCGCGGCCCGGACCCCGATGTCGCGGACACGGGCGGCGCGGACGCGGAACTCCTCGGCCTCCTCGTCGGGGCGGCCGAACAGCTTGACGAGGGTGGCGCCGGGCGCCGAGAAGCGCTCGGTCATCTGGGTGCTCATGGCGGAATTGTGATCGGCGGCCTCGCGGCGCAGCGCGGCGAGGCGGCTACCCATGCGGCGGGCGGGTATCAGGAAGATGGGGAGCATGATCACTGCGAGAACTGTCACGAGCCAGGACGTGCTGAGCATGACGATCAGGGTGAGGATCAGCGCTACGAGGTTCGTGACCACGCCGGACAGCGTGCCGCTGAAGGCCTGCTGAGCGCCGATTACATCGTTGTTGAGGCGGCTCACGAGGGCGCCTGTCCGTGTGCGGGTGAAGAACGCGATCGGCATCTTCTGCACGTGGTTGAAGACAGCGGTGCGCAGATCCAGGATCACGCCTTCGCCGATCCGCGCCGAGTACCAGCGCGTCACGAGTGACACGGCGGCGTCGGCCACGGCTACGAGGGCGATGACGACGGCGAGCCAGGCGATTGTGGTGACCTCGCCCTGGGCGACGATGACGTCGACCACCTGGCCGGCGAGTACCGGCGTCGCGACCGCGAGGAAGGCTCCCACGGTGGAGAGTGTGATGAAGATCAGCAGCTTGGACCGGTAGGGCACCGCGAACGTTAGGATCCGCCGAACGGACTCACGGGAGAAGCCGTGCTTGCCGTCCCTGGCGGTGGAGATCTTGTGGAGCGAGCTCCAGGCCGCGCCTTCCATGCTCATTGTGGTTCCTTCCGTGGGTACCAGGCCAAGTTTAGATGGCGAGTTGCCAGAGCTTGGGGTTCTCGCCAGCGGTGGCGAGCCGGGGTCTTTTCATGAAACAGCACGGCCGACAATGAACGTGTGGGCGGTGTTTGCAACGCGGCTGCCGAGCTGCTGCGGGCTGCGCCGGTCAGCGTCGGCAATGACGTACGCTAGCCCAAAGCTGTTCAGAGAGTCATCATTTACTCATCACATTCATCACTGATTAACCCAGGACAAAATTAAGGCCTGAACCTTCAGGGAGTCGCAGGTTGAAATCCTGTCGGCCCGAGCATAGGTCCGGGTCATCCGCCCGGGCTGAGCGGATGACGGATCAACGCTGAGACGACACTGTGCTGCGCCCGGCGCCGGAGAGCTGCGCCACGTCGAGTGCGAACAGGTCGTCGGCGCCGGCGGTCGCGGCGCCGAGCAGACCGGCGCACGCCGGCAGCAGCTGCTGTGCGTAGAACCGGGCCATCACGAGCTGGGTTTCTGCCTGCTCTGAGTCGGCCACAGCTGCGCCGGCGAGAGCCGAACGAGCCAGTAGCCAGCCTCCGACGCAGAGCCCCCACATGCGCAAGTACGGCACGGAACCGGCGAGCACCGCGTTCGGGTCCGCGCGACCGGTGCGGAGCATCCACTCGGTCGCGGTGTCTAGTGCGCCCAGTTGCGCATCGAGGCCGTGACGGATGGACTCGAACTCGCCACCGGCAGCGGCCAGTTCCGGCAGTATGCCGCGCATGGTCGCGATAAGCTCCCGTGCGGAATCGCCACCACGCACCCCCAATTTGCGACCGACGAGATCCGCGGCCTGGATGCCGTTAGTGCCCTCGTAGATCGCCATGATGCGCACGTCTCGATAGTGCTGGGCCGCGCCGGTTTCCTCGATGAAGCCCATTCCTCCATGAATCTGCAGGGCGAGAGAGGTGAGCTCGTTGCCGAGGTCGCTGCCGAAAGCCTTGCAGATCGGCGTCAGCAGACCGGCGAGCTCGTCGGCTCTGGCACGCACCGCGGCATCCGGGTTGTGCGTACTCTGGTCGACGTACACGGCGTTCAGCAGCATGAGGCGGCGTGCCGCGGCCAGGTAGGTCTTCTGCGTCATGAGCATGCGACGCACGTCGGGAAAGTCAATGATGGCCGAGTCGCGTTCCGTGGCGCCGATGGCACGTCCCTGGCGCCGGGACTGGGCAAACTCGAGGGACTGCTGATAGGCCCGCTCACTGATCCCCACGGCCTGCATTCCCACCGACACCCGCGCACTGTTCATCATGACAAACATGATCTGCATGCCCCGATTCTCCTCACCCACGAGGTACCCCGTCGCATCGTCATAGTCGAGCACGCAGGTGGGGGACCCGTGGATTCCGAGCTTGTGCTCGAGTGATAGCGCGGAAACGCCGTTGCGCTCGCCGAGGGACCCGTCGTCGTTCACGAGGAACTTGGGCACGATGAAGCACGAAATGCCCTTGGTGCCGGCGGGAGCGCCGGGCAGGCGGGCGAGCACGAGGTGAACGATCTGCTCAGCCATGTCGTGGTCGCCGTAGGTGATGTAGATCTTCTGACCGGTGATCGCATAGCTTCCATCGTCACGCTTGACGGCCCGGGTGGTGAGCGCGCCCACGTCGGAACCCGCCTGCGGTTCGGTGAGGTTCATGCTGCCGGTCCACTCCCCGCTGACCATCTTGGGGAGAAAACGCTGTTTGAGTTCGTCGCTGCCGGCGTGCAGGAGCGCCTCGATGGAACCCTGTGTCAGGAGCGGGCAGAGCGCGAATGCGACGTTCGCGGTGGACATCAGCTCCTGGATGGCCAGCCCGATCGTGTGCGGAAAGCCACCGCCACCGAATTCCTCGGGCAGCGGCACCGCGCCCCAGCCCGTGTCAACGTACTGGCGGTAGGCGCTCTTGAAGCCCGGGGAGGTGACGACCCTGCCATCCGACTCCCGCCTGGCACCCTGAACATCGCCGGCTCGGTTGGTGGGGCCGACCACCTCGGCCATGAACTCGCCGCACTGTTCCAAGAGATCGACGACTGTGTTGAGGTCTGCATGCTCGAATCCGGGCAATGCGGCGACGCCGGAGTATCCGACCACGTGCTCGAGCGTGAAAGCGATATCGGCTGTTTGTGGGCGAAATTGACTCATGCCTGTCAGCGTAGCCACGGATATCGCTGCCGTGGTGAGACCTCAGAACCTGTTCGGGATTGTGCCGATTCCCTACAAATCTGCCGACAATCCGCCGCGATTGGCGTTGTAATCCTACAAACGCGCTGAGTCGAGAGATCAGCGCGAGGCAAACGTCACCACCAGATCCACAGATTCGCGAAGAGGACAAGAACGCCGCTTATTCCAATCGACGTGAGAACAACCGCGACAACCAGAGCGAGCACGTCCAGCTTCGTCCTTTTCTGCCGGCCATGCTTCTTGAGCAGCAGACCGACGACGGCAGTCACGAGAGCGAAAACGCCGACCGCCAAGGAAACCAGCCAGAGCCCGACGAAGATCAATACGAGGTCGGAAACACCGTCCTGTAGTGCAGTCCAGATGATGAGGACGGCAGCAATCAAAACCGAGACTGCGATGACTCCGCGGCTTATGCCCAGTAGGCCTGAACCCCAACGCCCGATACGAATTCCGTCAGTTTGCATTTCATTTCCCCCTTTTGTCTGGCGGCGGGCTCAGCGCTGAGCCGCTCCCCAGGCTCCAGATTCTTGAGTGTCCCTTGTACTACTCAGTCAGTCCGGCTGGCCGCCGCACCGAGCTTTATTTACGTGCCGGGTCACCTGCCGATTCTTGAGGGACCTTCTTCCACTGTACGAGGCGAGGTCCGCACCCACAGAACTCCGTTGGGTCGAAGCCCGGTCGCGTTATTCGATGGACCCCTCACGCAACTACCGCGAGCCGCGTATCCCGGATGCGCTCACCGCGGTTGAGGTGAACTCGATCCGGGCGCAATCGCAAGGTGGGAGGACGGGATAGACCCTGCATCGGGTCCACGGCCAGACGGACAACTCGGCGCGATCATCGAGTTCATGCTCGATGCGTCAGGTTGGATCGAAGGATTGGCTTAGCGTTAGGTCATGACCAATACGCGTGCAGAGATCCGTGAATTCTTGAGTTCTCGCCGCGCCCGAGTCAGCCCCGAACAGGCGGGCCTCCCGGCCTACGGTGGCAATCGTCGTGTCGCGGGACTCCGGCGCGAGGAGGTGGCGATGCTTAGCGGGGTGTCCGTGGACTATTACGTTCGTTTGGAACGCGGCAATCTGGCTGGCGCCTCGGAAAGTGTGCTCGATGCCCTGGCGAGAACCCTCCGGCTGACCGAGGCGGAGAGCGAGTACCTGTTCAATCTGGCCCGTGCCGCGGGGCCAGGTCGCATTCCGCGGCAACGGACCTCCACCACAGTGCGTCCTGCCGTTCAGCAGATTTTGGACGCGGTATCGGATGCGCCGGCGTGGGTGAGGAACGGTCGACACGACATCCTTGCTGTCAACCGGATGGGGCGGGCGCTGTACGCGCCGGTGTTCGAAGATCCTCGGCGGCCGGTGAACACGACCCGGTTCACCTACCTGAATCCTGCGGCTCGCGAGTTCTGGCGAGATTACGACCAGATCGCCAACGACGCGGCGGCCATGCTCCGACTCGAGGCCGGCCGTACCCCGCATGACCCCGAGTTGATCAAGCTCGTAGGGGAGTTGTCCACGCAGAGCGAGGTGTTCCGGCAGCGCTGGGCGTCGCGGGACGTGATGCATCATCGCAGCGGTCTCAAACGCCTACATCACCCCGTCGTGGGCGATCTCGATCTCAACTACGAGTCGATGGACCTGCCGAGCGAGCCGGGTCTTGTGATGAACGTCTACACCGCGCCGGCTGGCTCACCGACAGCGGATGCCTTGAAACTGCTGGCCTCGTGGGCGGCGACCCAGGAGTCTGCGGTCAACGACCGTCAGCCCCGCTGACCTCACCCGCCTTCTGCCTGTACGCTGCATCTTCCCCGATACCGGCGGATTCCGGACGAGATCGCGCAGCGTGCCCGCTCGTGGATTTCCGTGCGTTGGGCGCACCAGATCCCATGCACTCAACCGAACGGCTCAGCCCATTCTGCGTGCGTCACCGTGAGTCCGTGGGTAATCGCCCATGCCAGCTCGGTCGGGGAGGAGCGCAAGCCCTCGCTAGCCAACGTTCCGAATGTTTGAGGGTCCCAATCGAGCGACATGGCCGCATACACATCATCCACAACGGTTCGGAGCCTGTGCGGGGAACCCAGTGCGATAGACGCCGTAACGAGCCGTGCTCCTCGACTCACCCTCTGGGCGATTCCGACGAGCTTCACCTCGCCGCGGGCATTCACGCTGTGGGGCCCTGCGCAGTATTCGTGTCGGACCTCCCCGACACGTGCGTCGACGCCGAGATCCAGGAGCACCCGCTGCACGGACTCAGACACCACCGTGAAAACGCGCTCATTGGAGATGCCCTGATCCGAGGGAGTTATCAGATCGATGACCAGGCAGCTTTCGTCGTAAGCAACAGCCCTCCCTCCCGCCAGCCGGATAACGGGAGCGAAGCCATTGATCCTCGCTGCCTCCTGTGCGGCTGCAAACGACGGCATGAGGCTTTCCCGGCGGCTGAACGCGACCGTGGGGCGCGGCGCGTATACCCGCAAAGTCGGACGGGGGTGATCGGCGACCTGCATCGCCCGCATGAGCGTGAGCGTATGGTCAATGTCGGATTGCGCTTCGGGACCCACCTGACCGCTCAGCTGAATCATGTCCACGGAACGGTTCACACTCCGCGAGGGGTGCGGTGCTTACGGAGGCGCGAGACTCCGAGAACTGTCACGACACTGAGCAGGCCCAGAAGGAGCCCGAACACGGCGGACATCGCCGTGTCGGTCAGCCAGACAACGACAGGTCCGGCGGCTTCGACTGCGTGAGTCACAACGTGCAGCGCATCGTACGGTGCGTGCCAGAATGTGGCGGCGAGGTTGGCGATCACCAGATGGCCGCCCACCCACAGCATGGCGACAGTCCCGATGATGCCGATCACACTGAAGACGGCCGGCATGGAGGCGACGATACGCACGCCGGTGCGTCGCACCCGTCGAACGGGGTTCTTCATCAGGGTCAGCCCGATGTCATCGATCTTCACGAGCAGGGCGACAGCACCATAGACGAGCACCGTCATGCCGAGGCCGATCACCACCAAAGCGCCCAGAGTCATCCAGATTCCAAAATCGGGGTCGAGGCTCGCCAGCGCGATGAGCATGATCTCTGTGCTCAGGATGAGGTCGGTGCGAATCGCTCCGAAGATGAGCTTTTTCTCGTCCCGCGATTCCGTCTCGCCGGGTGAGTGATGAACGCCGAACCATTCGGTGACTTTCTCCGCGCCCTCGAAGCACAGATAGGTGCCGCCGAGGATCAGCAGAAACGGCAACACCCACGGCGCGAACGCGGACAGGAGCAGGGCGAGAGGAATGATGATGACGAACTTGTTGAACAGACTGCCCAGCGCAATCCGCCACACGACGTGCAGCTCGCGCGCCGGCGAGAGCCCCTGAACGTACTGCGGGGTCACGGCCGCGTCGTCGATGACGACACCGGCGGTTTTGGCGCTTGCCTTCAGGGCGGCGGTAAGGATGTCATCGACAACGGCGAGCAGGCCGACCGACATGTGGTTCTCCTCGGATGGGGCCCCTGGGGCGGGGCGACGGCAGGTGTTTCGGCGGTTGTGGTGCTTAGCGTTTGGTTTCTGCCCCGGGGCGCAGTCGGATGAGCCGCTGCGGGCCATCCTCTTTCAGCTCGGCCAGGTCGCTACGGGAGGAGAGGAAATCGGTGAACGACCGGAAGCCGAGCGGCTTCTCGTTGAAGGACGGGTCCATCCGCCGCATCTGGTTCTTGATCGTGCCGGTGTTGAGCCACTCGTCGGCGTCGCCCTTGGCGTGACCGATCTGAAGCGCGCGCACCAGAAGTTCTGTCGCGACCAACTGGGGGTCGATGTCGTCGGCTTCCGGCTCATCGAACTGTGCGTCGTCGGTGTGCGAGAACATGGGAATCGTGGTGAACTTGCGGGCTTCGACCGGGGTCGGGTCGGGCGCGGTCTCGGCGGGTTCCGGGGCCCTCCTGCCTGATTTCGGCCGCTCCGCAGTGGCGGCAGCCGCCGCCGTCGCGGTGGAATTGTCGATTCCAGGTAGCGAGTCGTAGTCCTCGAACTCGTCGCAGGCAGCCGCCAGCGACGTGCTCGTCGAGCCCGCCACTCCGATGCCCACGACGAAGCGACCCAGTCGTTTCGACTTCTGGGCGAGGGCGATGTAGTCGGAATCGCCGGCGATGATGATCACGTGGGTCAGGTCGGGCAGTCGAAACAGGTCCTCAACCACATCGACGGCCAAGCGGATGTCCGCCCCGTTTTTGGTGCCACGGGTGGTCGTGGTGAAGAGCTGGGTGAGGTCGACGGCCCTCGACATGAGTTGACGCTGGTAACTCGCGTTGACGGGCACGGACCAGTCGGCGTAGGCGCGATTGACGACCAGGGTGCCAAATGACGCGGCGAAGTCGATGATGGCATTGAAGTCGACCGTCGCGGCGGCGAGCTTTGCGGCGACCTCAGGGTCGGCATCCCGCCTCGTTCTGTCGAAATCGCGGATGCCGTCGCGCTGGAAGGCATTGCGCCCGTGTAGCTGCTGGTAGCGCGAGATGACGATGTTGTCGAAGTCGATATAGAGGCCGACGCGTGCATCGTTCGGTTCGGTCATGGTGAGCTCCTTAGCCACAGGCGGAAGACTCAGTCGCGATCCGGTACCTCTAGTTTGATGCGAGCGATTGACGAGGGCAACTCGGGGGCGGTCGGGGCGACCTTTTCTGCGCACTCGACGTGCCAGCGGCCGACCTTCAATTCAGGGGGATTCCGTTCCGCAGGGACTCGACTACCTCGAGGATCGCCTGAGTGGTGGATGCCGCGTACTCCTCTTTCAGGATCAGTGCTGCGTGGCTCGCCCCGTCGATGACCCTGTGCACGCTGTTGCTTGACAGGCTCGCGAGGTGTTCCTGGGCCGCAGAGTGAACAGGGTCGCCCCCGACGCCTGCGGTCAGCACAACCAACGGCTTCGAGCCGAAGTCGTCCAGGGAGGCGGCTTCCGCCCCGGAGGCGCCACCCTGCACGAACTCGTCCAGATAGCTGCGCACGTAGTCGGCTGTGGCGCTGCCAGCGCGAACTTTCTCGCGGGCTCGGGGCGGCAGGGTGTCGTAGTCGAACCCGAGCAGGCCGATCACCTGCGCCACCCCCACTCGTGCGGCGGCCGAGCCGAGCGCCGCGACACGGCCCAAGGCGTCCTACGATCCGCCCGAGTAAGCGGATGCTGCGGTCGGGTTCGCGTTTGATGCCGGGTTGGTGGAGTCCACCAGCACCATCCCGGCCACGTCATCGGGGTAGTGGGCGGCGAAGGTGAGCACGTAGAGACCACCGAAGGAATGGCCAGCCAGCACGTACGGACCGGGAACGTCGGCACTGTGGAGCGCGGCGCGCGGGTCGGTCGCGACCTGCGTGGCGTCCTGGGGAGCATCCGTTGGATCGCTCCAACCTCGACCCGCTCGGTCGTACACACAGACTCGGGTATCAGCGGCCACAGCAGGCGATATCCACGCCATGACCGAGGAGAAGTCGCCCGCACCCGGTTCCAACACGACTGTGGGAGTGCGGGAGCCGGTGCAGTGCACGTGCAAACCGTGTCCATCGACGTCGATCAGCTGACCGGCCAGTGGATATGCGCTCACGTCCACCGCTTCGCGCACCGTCTCGTACCCGCCGCCAATGGCGGCCAGGCCCAACAGTGCCAGGACCGGGTAGAGCAACCATCGACTGCCTCGGCCCGGAAGCCGGCGACGGACGTGTGAATCAGGGCTTGTTCGGCCCGCGCCCAATGCCCAACCACGCGTCGGGACTTTCGCCGCGAGTCTCGGCGCCCACCGGGCTGTCCGAAGAACGAGCGTTCTTCATGGCCTGTAGTTGCCGATCTACGCTGGTTTGGCTAGCGCCGGGGGAGAGCTGACGGTCGAGGTCCGCGTCCGGGGCGGCCGTCACGCCGGTCAGGGCGCCGCTCGCGAGCAGCTCGTCGGTGGCTGCGGCTCTGGCCTGCATCTGAGCGACCCGGTCTTGTGCACGGCGGAGGCTCGCACCCACGTCGCTGAGTTGAGAACCGATGCCGGCCGCGGCCTCGTTGGCCTTCACCCGGGCCTCGGAGGCAGCAAAGGTGGCCTTCATCGTCTCCTTCTCCGTGCGGAAAGCCTTCACGCGTTGCGCGAGGCGCCGCTCGTTGTCTTCAAGCTGGGCCTGCTGGAGCCGGAGTGCGGCGTGCTGGTCGCGCAGGGCGGCGAACTGTCCTTCGAGCACTGAGCGGCGCTCGAGCGCCGTTCGGGCGAAGTCCTCCCGGCTCTGGTTCAGGGCCTCCTCGGCCTGCGCGGTGAGTCGTTGGTATCGGGTGCCCATCTCCTGACCCTGGAGCTCGATCCGCTTGCGAGCCGTCGCCACCTCGGCCAACCCCTGGCGCACCTGCTGGAGCATCTTCAGTTGCTGCTCGTAGCTGTCGTCGAGGGCTTCTCCTGGATCTTCCATGTGTTCGAGGGCGCGAGATGCCTTGCCGCGAAAGACGACACGGAACCGTGAGGTGAGGCTCATGATTTGTTTCCCCTGCGCGGCCGGTCGATGTGTGTGGGCAGGACCGAGCCATCCGGGTGGTTGGCGGTCAGGGAGCGCAACTCTTGAACGCCGGCGGCTCACCATGCCGGCCACCTCCTCGACGCGGCGGCTGGCCACGGGCAGGCCTTCGGCGAGAGTGGCGTAATCGTATTCGCTCTCCATCAACCGGAGTTGCGATTCGAGTGCAAGGCCTTCGAGGTGGATGCGGCGAAAGAGCTGCGGCAGTTCGCCGCGCGGGCCGTCGCTGCGCAGAGACAGGTCACGGGCGGCCTGCGCGCTTTCGAGCACGTCACCCAGCCGGACGCGCAACTAGCGCACCTTACGCTGCGGCCCGGTGCTGAGTTGGGCACGCGTGCGCAGGACCTCTGTGGCCAGGGTACGACTGCGGCGCATCCGTTTGACGAGCATTCGGACGATGAGCACGGCTGTCACGGCGAAGACGAGGACGATCACAGCGAGCGTGATGAGCACTTCGGCGAGAACGCTCACGATGCCCACCGACCCTTGCCTCGGCCGGGGGATGACTCACATTTCATCTGTCCGCCTTTACCGGGCGGATTTGGTGGTGCCGCCCACGCCACACGGCGATCTAGTGATTAAAATACGCCTCCGTTCCTCCACGTGTCACCCCTGAAGCTACGGTTGTCCATATCGCGTTTCCAGGTTCGCATCCGATTGGTGGCGCGATGCGTGCCGGAACTTTCGTTGGACCGCGTGCCCAAGCTTTTCGTGAACCGAAATTCACAACTGGTACTGTGTGAGAAATGGTGGTTCGGCCACGGGCGAAAGCCGCGAATGTCACGGAATCGCTTGCGGCACAGGTGGACAGCCGGAAGAAGAGGAGGCCACACATGCCGATCGATGAAACAGCCTTTCTCGCGCTCCTCGCCGATGTCGAGACCGAAGCCGCCGAGCTGAATGCGCTGCTCGCCCCGCTGACCCTCGACCAATGGCGCACCGCGACGCCCGCCGACGGCTGGGACATCCACGATCAGGTCGTGCACCTCGCTCACTTCGACGACCTGGCCGCACTCGGCTTCACCGATCCCGCGGCCCTCACCCTGCGAGTAGCGGATCTGCTCGCAGCGGGAGACGACTGGATTGACCAGATCAATGTCGAAAGAGTCGACCTGGCGCCAGAGCGGACGCTTGAGTGGTTCTCCGCAAGCCGTCGAGGCGTCGTGGCTGCGCTCGCCGCCGGAGGACCCTCGAGCCGCACACCGTGGTTCGGGCCCCCGATGAGCGCGGCGTCGGCGGCGACGGCGCGCCTGATGGAGACGTGGGCGCACGGTCAGGACATCCGCGACGCCCTCGGCGTGCCAACAGTTCCGTCCGACCGACTGCGACACATCTGCCAGCTCGGTGTGCTCACTCGAAGATTCTCCTTCCAGATCAGGGGAATGTCTGCGCCGACCACAGACATCCGGGTGGAACTGGAGTCGCCCGGCGGCGACACCTGGGTGTGGGGGCCAGCGGATGCCGAGCAGCGCGTGGGGGGCAGCGCACTCGACTTCGCTCTTCGGGTCACCCAGAGGCGCCACCTCGACGATCTGTCCCTCACCGGCACCCCGGGTGCCGCCCAGGAGTGGCTCGCGGTCGCCCAGGCCTTTGCCGGCACGGTGGGTGCGGGGCGCGCTCCCGGGCAGTTCGACCGGAATCGGACGTCAGGGTAAGGGAATGAGCATGCTCATGTCCAAGTCCGCCCGCGGTCACGAACGGCGCGAATTGATTCTGCGTTCGGCCGCCGCGCTCATGGCTGAACGCGGGTATCCCGCGGTGACAATGATTCAGATCGGTGCCGCCGCCGGCATCGTGGGTTCCGGCGTGTACCGGCACTTCGAATCGAAACCGATGCTGTTGAGCGCACTGCTCGACCGGGTGGTCAAGGCAATGCTGGCGGGCACGCGGGAGGTGGTGGCCCGCGAATTCACCGGCCCCGCCCTGCTCGACGAGCTGATTCGCACGCAGGCGAAAATCGCGATCGACAACCGTGCTCTCGTGGCGGTCTACCTCCGGGATGCGGGCAACCTCCCGGCGGAGGGACTCCGCACGCTGCGGCGACAGCAGCGCCAACTCGTGGAGGAATGGATCTTCCAGGCAGAAGCAGTGGCGCCGTATGCGGGAGAGGTGCAGCTCCGCACTGTCGTTCAGGCGGTTTTCGCCCTCATCAACTCTGTCTGCACCTATGACAATCCGCTTCCCGCTCCCCGCCTCGTCGAATCGATTTCGACGATGGCGCGGGCCACGCTGCGCGCAGGGCTGGCACTTCCCGCCTAAGCCGCGGGTGCGACTCGAATACGGCTCGGGGTGTGAGGCTCGAGCCGTGCGCGAGGCGGGCGCTCAGTACGAGCGGGGCAGGCCGAGGCTGTGCTGCGCGATGTAGTTGAGGATCATCTCGCGGCTCACCGGAGCGATCTTGAGCAGCCGCGCAAGTCCCCAGTAGGGCAGCAGGCCGTATTCGCTGGTGAGCCCGTTGCCGCCATGGGTCTGGATCGCGGCGTCGATGGCCGAGACTGCAGCCTCGGCCGCAGCGTACTTCGCCGTGTTCGAGGCTTCTCCGGCAGGCAAGCCATTGTCGTGCAGCCACGCCGCCTTGCGCATCATGAGCGCCGCGAGCTCGGTCTCCATGCTCGCCTGGGCGAGCGGATGCGACAGGCCCTGGTGCGTGCCGATCGGAACGCCCCACACCTCGCGTTCGCTCGCGTAGCGGGCGGCCTGGGCGAGGGCGTATTTGGCGATGCCGATACAGAGGGCAGCACCCGTGATGCGCTCGGGGTTGAGCCCGTGGAAGACCTGCTGGAAACCCTTGTTCTCGGCGCCGACGAGGGAGTCGGCGCCGAGCCGCACGTCGTCGAAGAACAGGGTGAACTGCTTCTCCGGCAGCATGACGTCCATGTTGATCGGCGTGCGCTCGAGGCCGGGGGCCTCCGTGGGCACGATGAAAAGTGACATGAGGGATCGGCCCTTTTCGTCGCGGCCCGTGCGAGCGACCACGAGCAGCGCATCGGCCTCGTCGACGCCGGAGATGTAGTACTTCGAGCCGGTGAGCACCCAGTCGTCGCCGTCTCTGGTGGCAGTGGTGGTGATGCGGTGGGTGTTGCTGCCCGCGTCGGGTTCGGTGATGGCGAAGACCACCTTCGACGTGCCGTCGGCGAGGCCGGGGAGCCACGTTGACTTCTGCTGATCGGTTCCGAATTCGCCGATCACCTCGGCCGAGATGGCGGCAGAGACGAGAATGAGTAACAGGGGCACGCCCTGGGCAGCCGATTCCTCGCAGACCAGCGCGAGGTCAAGCATTCCGCCGCCGCCTCCGCCGTATTCCTCGTCGATGTTGACGCCCACGAAGCCGGCCTCGCCGAGGGCAAGCCACACTTCCTGGCACGGCTCGCGGTTCTTCGCGTGCTCGGCGTAATACTTACCACCGAACGGCGAGACGATGGACGCGACGGCGGCCCGAAGATCGGTGTGCTCGGATGATTCAGAAAAGTCCACGGTGACCTCAATTGTGATTTGGTATTAACTATGGGCACTCTACCGCTGACGACGACATTCGCGCTGCTGCGCAGCGAATCGTGGCAAGCTGGGAGCATGGATCTGGAGGTGTCGCCCGCGCTCACTATTCCAGCTTCCGAACTCGGCTGGAGGTTCTCGCGCTCGTCAGGTCCTGGCGGCCAGCACGTGAACACCTCTGACAGCCGGGTGGAGCTGTCCTGGGGAGTCTTCGACTCTGCCGCGCTCGACGACGACCAAAGGACCCTGCTGCTGGCCCGCCTCGACCGCCGTCTCGTCTCTGGGGTGGTCACCGTCGCAGCCTCCGAGCAGCGCTCCCAGCTGCGCAATCGTGAGATTGCGCTGCGCAAGCTCGCCGAGCTCGTGGCCGCGGGTCTCGCCCCCGACGGGCCTCTCCGCCGTGCGACGAAACCGACGAAGGGCTCGGGTCGGCGGCACCTCGCCGCGAAGCAGCAGCGTTCGGCCACGAAGCGCAACCGGCAGCGTCCGCCGGCCGAGTAGCGGGTCCGACGCCGCGGCATCCGTTCTCGGCGGTTGCCGTGTCGTGGCAGCGCTGTCAGGATGAACCCAATGACTCACGCTGACGACTACCTCAACGCCTACGACCAACAACTCCGAACCGATGCGGAGACCCCGAGTGCACTCGATGTTACCCGGCTCGGGCCGCTTCGGCTCGTGACCTTTGCCGGTGGTCGCGGCTTCATCACCTACCGGGACCTCGACAATGCCGACGAACCCGGCATTGTGGAGCTTGTGGCGGGCGCGCTGGATCACTTTCGAGAGGACCCGCTGATCACCCGGGTGGAATGGAAGAGTCGCGGCCACGACCACGCGCCGGGTCTGCACGCGGCGCTGCTGGCACGGGGGTTCGTTCCCGACGAGCCCGAATCGATCATGCTCGGGCCGTTGGACGGACTCTGCACGGATGAACCGGTGCCGGCCGGCGTCACCCTCCGCCGCATCAACTCCGAAGCCGACGTGCGCGCCATGAGTGCAATGGTCGACGAGGCGTTCGGGGAACCGGTGGACACGCGCACGCCAGAGGCACTGCTCGCGCGCCTCGCCTTCAACGACGGAATGGAGCTCTGGGTGGCCGAGTCGGAGGGGCGCATGGTCAGCGGCGGCCGCCTCGAACCGGTACCGGGCACCGACTTCGTGGGTATTTGGGGCGGCGCGACCCTCGAGGAGTATCGCGGCCGCGGTATCTACCGCGCTGTGACCGATGCCAGGGCCCGCTCGGCTTTGGCTCTGGGCAAGCGGCTCGTGCACAGCGACTCGACGGAGTATTCGCGCCCCATCCTGGAACGGTGCGGGCTCCTCGCCGTGTCGACGACGACCCCGTACGAATGGACCCGATGACGAACCGATCGGCCGAGGTCGACGCCTTCATGGCCGCCCTCGATCATCCCAGGGCGGCGCTTGTTCAGCAGATCCGGCTCGCGATCCTGACTGCAGAACCCAAGGTGACCGAGCGGATCAAGTGGAACGCGCCGAGTTTCTGCCGCGACGGCGTGGACCGCGTCACGTTCAACCTCCGACCCGCCGATCGCGTACACTTGATCTTCCACCGCGGTTCAACGGCCAGGCAGGACCCCGCACCGTTCCACTTCGAGGACTCGACAGGTCTGCTCGTGAAGATCACCGAGGAGCGCGGGCAGGTGACCTTTTTCGACGCCGACGCCGTGCGCGCGGGTAAGGCGTCTCTGCTCGCCCTGGTGCACGCCTGGATTCGAGCCTGACCAGCGGACTACTGCCACCCCGGGCGTTCCACGTTCCTAGGCGTCGGCGCGGGTCTCGTTCCCGAAGCTCGCCGTGTCGATCACGAAGCGGTAGCGCACGTCGCTGCGGATGACGCGCTCGTAGGCCTCGTTGACCTGGTCGACGGAGATGATCTCCACGTCGGCGCCGATGCCGTGAGCGGCGCAGAAGTCGAGCATCTCCTGCGTCTGGCGGATGCCGCCGATCTTCGACCCGGCGATGGAGCGGCGCTGCGACGCGAGCCAGAACATCTTCACTTGGTCGGGTTCGGTGGGAATGCCCACGTGCACGAAAGTTCCATCGAGCGCCAGGAGGCCGAGGTAGCGCTCCATGTCGAGGTTCGCGGCCACCGTGTTCACGATGAGGTCGAAGTGGTTCTCGAGCTCGGTGAACGTGGTCGGGTCGCTGGTGGCGAAGTAGTGGTCTGCGCCGAAACGCAGGCCGTCTTCCTGCTTGCTGAGCGTTTGGCTGAGCACTGTCACCTCGGCGCCGAGCGCATGGGCTATCTTTACGCCCATGTGGCCGAGGCCGCCCATGCCGAGGATGGCGACCTTCTTGCCGGGGCCGGCCTGCCAGTTTTTCAGCGGCGAGTACAGGGTGATGCCGGCGCAGAGCAGGGGAGCGGCCTCGGAGAGCTCGATGCCCTCGGGGATTCCCAGCACGTAGTTCTCGTCGACGACGACGGCGGTGCTGTACCCGCCGTTGGTGGCGGTGCCGTCGTAGTAGCGGGCGTTGTAGGTGCCGACTTCGCCCTTCAGGCAGTACTGCTCTTCGCCGGCGAGGCAGTTGGCGCACTCGCGGCAGGAGTCCACGAAGCAACCCACGCCCACGCGGTCGCCCACGCGGTAGCGGGTCACGTCGCTGCCGACGGCCGAGACGATGCCGGCGATCTCGTGGCCGGGAACCATGGGGAACAATCCAATGTCCCACTCGTCGCGGGCCTGGTGAATGTCGGAGTGGCAGATGCCGGCGAACTTGATGTCGATGGCCACGTCGTTGGCGCCGGGGGTGCGCAGACTGATGGTGGTGCGCACGAGGGGCTGGTTGGCCGCGGGAGCGGCGAGAGCGGGAACTGTGATGGTCATGAGAACGTCCAATACGGTTGGGAATGCGGGGCGCCCCGTGCCGTGGCACGTGTCGGCGGCGAGATCCGCTTCTCTGACGCTACGTGGTGCGCCCCCCGTTCTCATAACCTGAAGGGGGTCCTGATTGACCCCCCACGGCATCCGCTCGCGTGTCGCTCCGGCCCAACCTACCGGGCCAGCAGGTGCTGCCTGAAGAACGCCGCGAGCTGGTCGGTCGCGGTGAGAGGCAGCACGTTCGCCACGTACTGGTCCGGGCGTACCACCACGACCACGCCCCCACGGTCGAGTGCGCGGAGCTCGAAGATGTCGTGCTCCGGGTCGGCCGCGTAGACCTTTTCGTAGTCGATGAGTGCGTACGGGCCGGTCCTCGGCAGGAACGCGCCCGGAACTCGGCTGATGTCACACTCGGTGTGCGGCTGCTGGTAGATCACCTTCACGTCGAAGATGCTGTCGATGTCGACGCCCGCGGGAGTGTGCACGAGCAGCGGCGACTCGGACGAAGTGTGCAGCCAGTCTGCCCAGTTCGCCAGGGCAGACCCGTCAGCGGATGCCGCGGTGTTGGCGAAAGCGTCGGTGTCAGCAAAAACATAGACGCGCCAGCGTCCGTCGGCGCGGTGGTGGTGCCCGAGCTGCACGGGGTTGGCATCGGCGACCCGAACCACAGGAGCCGACTTGAATCGCTTGCCGATCGGGAAGCCGGTGGCGAGATGCTGGTGGGTCGCCTCGCCGATCAGCATCGACGGCGGGTACTGGGTCATAAAGCCGGACGGAAACTCTGCCGTCTTCGTGTAGAACTCCTCGAGCGGAACCTTCAGGTCCTCGGGCTTCGTGGCCATCAGGGTCGACCACTCCTTGTCGAAGTCGATGAGGTTCTTGGCGATCACCTGGCGCTCGGCGGAGTAGGTGCCGAGCAGGGTCTCGGGGCTGCGGCCCTCGAGCACATAGCCGAGCTTCCAACCGATGTTGAAACCGTCCTGCATCGACACGTTCATGCCCTGGCCGGCCTTGGCACTGTGCGTGTGACAGGCGTCGCCGGTGATGAACACCCGCGGCGTGCGGGTGCCAATCTCCGCGGGGAGCACGTCGTCGAAGCGATCGGTGAGACGATGGGCAACCTCGTACACGCTGTGCCAAGCGACGTTTTTCACGTCGAGAGTGTACGGATGCAGGATCGCGTTCGCCTTGGCGATGATCTGCTCGATCGAAGTCTGCCGCACGGCGCCGTGGTCGTCGGGAGAGACCTCACCGAGGTCGACGTACATGCGGAACAGGTAGCCGCCCTCGCGCGGGATCAGCAGGATATTGCCGCCGGAACCGGACTGGATGGCGCACTTGGTGCGAATGTCGGGGAAGTCGGTGACCGCGAGCACATCCATCACTCCCCAGGCATGGAAGGCCTGGTCGCCGGCGAGCGTGCAACCGATCGAGTCGCGTACCCCGCTGCGGGCTCCGTCGGCACCCACCACGTACTTGGCGTGAACTATGCGCTCCTGGCCCTGCTTGTCTCCCGTGGTGTGCGCGAGCGTGACCGTGACGGGGTACTCGCCCTCCTGTGTGTTCGTGAGGCCGCGGAACTCGAACCCGTAGTCCGGGGTCATGCGGGTGGGGGAGAAGGCCATCACCTCGGCGAAGTAGTCGAGCACCCGTGCCTGGTTCACGATGAGGTGCGGGAACTCGCTGATGCCTGTGGTGTCGTCGAGCGCACGTGCCGTGCGGATGATGCGCGAGGCATCCGCTGGGTCAGGCTTCCAGAAGGCCATCTCGGTGATGCGGTAGGCCTCGGCGATGATGCGCTCCGCGAAGCCGAAGGCCTGGAAGGTCTCCACGCTGCGGGCCTGGATGCCGTCGGCCTGCCCGATGGCGAGGCGCTCGCCGCGACGCTCGACGATGCGGGTGGTGATGCCCGGAAATTGGGAGAGCTGGGCGGCGGTGATCATGCCAGCAGGGCCCGTTCCCACGATGAGGACATCGACGTTCTCCGGCAGTTCGTCGGGACGATCGATGCCGACCCCGACGGCGTCCTGGATGCGGGGGTCTGTGGACACGTATCCGTGGTGGTGAAACTGCACGGCTTCCTCACTTCTCTGTGTGGGCGAACGCTGCTGTGATGCGTGTTCGATAATAGAACGTGACGTTCGATTATCGCTTTTGTCGAATCATATATCATTCGCCCAGTCCAGAGCTACTCTGACTTCGTCGCCCGGGCCATCGGACAACAAAGAAAGAGGGATACCCAAGTCAGGCCGGAGTTGGATACGTTTGAGAGAGGTCGTATTCTGCGGAGGGGGATGAAAATCATGCACGTGAGGGACATCGGCTTATCCGCACTCAAGAGTGGTCGCCACCAGCCTCGGGAACACCTTCGCCTTGCCGTCGATGGACCGGTCGGGGATCGTGTGTTCGCCATCGTAGATCTCGACAGCCGCCAGGTCTTGAAGACCGTCGAGCATCCGCTGCTGCTGTCGTGTGAAGCGCACTGGGCCGATGGGGTGTTGTCGGTCGAGATTGACGCCAGGCAGTTCGCCGCCGAGCCTGTGCTCACGGGCGAGTGCCTCGAGCTGGACTATTGGGGTCGAACTACGTCGATGCAGGTGGTCGAGGGCCCCTGGGCCCGAGAATTCTCCCGCCTGCTGGGACGGAGGGTGGTCCTCACGCGCAGCGTCGTTGCGGGAGGCGTGGTATTTGGTGATTCCGTCGCACTATCCACGACGAGTTCATTGGAGCGTCTCGCCCGCGAGGCAGGAATCGCCGTCGATACGCGTCGGTTCCGGGGCTCGTTCACGATCGACACGGGCGAGGCCGAGGCGCATATCGAGGACTCTTGGGCCGGCCGCGAACTGGAGCTCGGGGGAGCGCTTGTGCTCGTCAAAGGTGGCATCCCGCGGTGTGCGGTTATCGACCTCGATCCCGACACAGGCGCCCGCGGAACCACCCTGCTGAAGACCCTCGCCGGGTATCGACTGCGCGGTCAGGACATCATGTTCGGCGTCTACGCCGAGGTCATCCGCCCCGGCGTCGTCTCCGTCGGCGACACCGCGGTTCTACACGCAGTCAGTGCGTGAAGTGCGGTGCAGCGGATCACGTTGTGACTGCGAAATTCGGCGCAAGTCGGTACTGGTAGATTGACCGCATGGGCGAAATTTCAGTGCGCGACGAGCTCGCGGCGTTCGTCGCCGAGAGGGACTGGGCACAATTTCATAGCCCAGAGAACCTAGCCAAAAGCATCGCCGTCGAAGCCGGCGAGTTGCTTGAGTGCTTCCAATGGGGTGCCGAAGCGAGCACGGAGCGTGTCCGCGAAGAACTGGCCGATGTTTTGACTTATTGCATGTTGCTGGCTGACCGGATGGGCGTGGATCCGAATCAAATAGTTCTCGACAAGCTTGCTCTCACTCGAGAGAAGTATCCGGTCGATAAGTCGCGGGGGCGCAGCGAAAAGTATGACGTCCTTTGAGATAGAACGGCTCGATTTCACGAAGGCTGCCGTCAAGGTTTGGGCGCCCCTCGATCGTCGCAACACGAACTGGCCCGTTGTCTACGTCCTGGACGATGCCAAGATTGCCCGGGGGCCCGCTCTCAGCGATGTCTATGTGGGCGAGTCACGGAACGCGGCCGCTCGAATGCTGCAACACTTCGAATCACCCGAGAAGACGCGCCTGAGCACGATGCGGGTCATCGTGGACTCCACTTTCAACAAGTCCGTGTGCCTCGACTTGGAGTCGTACCTGATCCGCATGCTCGCTGGCGACGGCTCCTACCGTGTGCTGAACCGGAACGATGGCATGACGGATGCGGACTACTACGAACGGGACGTCTACCGCGAAACCTTTAGGGACGTCTTCGACGAACTCCAGCGTGACGGAGTCTTCACTCGCACGATTCCGGAAATCGAGAACAGCGACCTCTTCAAGCTCTCGCCCTTCAAAGCGCTCTCACTCGACCAGGCAATCGCTGTTGAGGAGATCCTCGATGGACTCTTTCAGGACTTAGTAGCCGGTGGCCGGAGCACCACGGTCGTACAGGGTGACCCGGGCACGGGCAAGACCGTTGTCGCTATCTACCTACTGAAACTTCTTGTCGACATCGCGACAACTGCGACGGCTGAAGACCTGGATAGTGATTCCCTGTTCTCGGAGTTCTTTGTTGAGGGCTATCGAGAATTGCTGACAGGTGTGCGAATTGGTCTTGTCGTGCCGCAGCAGTCGCTGCGCGAGTCAATCAAGAAAGTCTTCCGCAAGACGCCCGGCCTCCACCAAAATATGGTGATGACGGCGTTCGAGGTGGGATTGGCCGTCGACAGCTTTGACCTGCTCATCGTTGACGAATCCCACCGCCTCAACCAACGCGCCAATCAGTCGTCCGCTGCGCAGAACAAGAACTTCCGCCTCATCACCGAGAAGCTCTTCGGTCGCGACGACAAGACGAAGACCCAACTCGACTGGATCACGGCACAGAGCGCGCACCAGATACTCCTGCTGGATGAAGCCCAGAGCGTGCGGCCGTCCGATCTGCCTCCCGAAGTGCTCATGGAACTCGTGCACACGGCGAAGAACGAGAGACGACACCATCCGCTGACGTCACAGATGCGCGTGCAGGCGGCATCCGACTACGTCGGTTATGTCAGGCGCATTCTCGGAACAGCCGGGGGCAACGGCATGACGCAAGCGGTGCCCGCTGAGACGTTCGACGGCTATGACTTCCGGATGTTCGACAGCGTGAAAGAGATGCGACACGCGATCTGCCGCAGGGACGCCGAAGTGGGGCTGTCGCGCGTCGTCGCGGGCTTCGCCTGGCCGTGGAAGTCAAAGACTGACAAAACGGCCTATGACATTGAAATCGGGGGGTGCCAGCTGCGTTGGAACAACACGCAGACCGACTGGATTGCATCTCCTACGTCGCTCGGGGAAGTCGGTTCGATTCACACGGTGCAGGGATACGACCTTAATTACGCAGGGGTCATCATCGGGCCGGACCTCCGTTTCGACACACTGAAGGGGAGCGTCGTCGTCGATCGGGGGTCCTACTTCGACAAGAAGGGTAAGGAGAACAACACTGTTCTCGGAAAGAAGTACACCGACGACGACCTGCTTCGATTCGTGCGCAACATCTACGCCGTTTTGTTGACTCGGGGCATCCGTGGAACGTACGTCTACGTTTGCGATCCGGCCCTTCGAGAGCACCTGCGGGGGCTCATTCCGGCCAACGTGATGTCGACAGCCGCCCGTGAGGACAGCCCCGTCCTCGGCAGGGAAGTCGGGCTGCCCGGGGTGTAGGCGTGGCTCGCCGAGAAAACCCTGAGGCGGTCCGCTGAGACAGCGCCCAGCACGAACACGCCTGGATGATGGGTCGGTTACGTCATGCTCGTGAAGTTCGCCGTTTGTTCACCCCGCCGCTCTCGCGGCGTTGCTACCCTGAGTGGCATGACAGCCATCTCCAGCCCTGAACAGGAAACGCCGTCAGTTCGGTTCCGTCGGGTTTCGGCCGGCTGGTCGCTCGCCGCAGCGGGGCTGTTTGTCGGTTCCGCAGTACTGCAGCTCCTGGCATCGCTCCAGCGGTGGGTCGGACTGAGTGGCTCGGGAACGCTCAGTGATGTCTCGATCGAAGACCATCGATTCGACTACTTCTATCCGGCGGATCCGTGGGAGAACGTCGGCACGGCGGCCCAGCTCTTCGGCGCGGGATTGCTGTTGCTGGCACTCGGTATTCTGGTCATGACCCGCGCCGCAGCGCCGCGCGACGGGCACCTTGAGCGGATGCTTGCCCTGCTCGTTGCGAGTTCGTTCGGGATCCACGGCGCGCATGCCCTCGTCTCGGGGGCCATCGGGGCGCCAACTCCCCTGCAGTACCTCCCTGTGCAGATGCTGCTGAGTCTGATCGGGTTCGTCGGATTGGTCGCTGTGGGTGCGCGTCTTCTGCGTGTCTCCAGGGCCGCATCCGTTGCGTGCGTACTGTTGGTCGCCGTCACCTTGCCGGGCTACATCGTCGCCACCTTTCAGATCGCGCCTGTCATCGCCGGCTACCAGTCGTACGATACGACCCCGTGGACGGAGACGATCCTCGCGGCGTCGACGGCCGCCGCGGGTGTCGCCCTGGCCATTGCGGCAGGGCGGGCTGGTTCTTCGCATCGGCGTGCGGCGCGCGGTTCGGCGTCGGGCCCGCCCCAATAATTGGGTCGCCCTGTAGAGGTGGCATCCTCTCACGCCCCGGGGCTCGCGGCACTCGTTTAGCGAGGCAGCACTCGTCTGGACGAGTGCCAGCTGACCAGACGAGTGCCACGACGGCGCAAGAGGCGGGTGTCACCCCATCGGGGCCGCCCGAAACCGGGCAGGGGCAGTGTGCTCGCCCATAGAGTGTGGGCATGAACAACGACGACGTTCACGAATCTTCCGACGAACTGCTCAGCCTGGCGACCGAACTCGGCGTCGACACGTGGTTTTGGGGCGACGGCGGCACCAAGGTTGCGGTGAGCCGCAGCACCCTTCTGGCCGTTCTGCGCGCCCTCGGTGTGGCGGCCCAAACTGCCGACGAGGTGGGCGCCTCCCGCCGGGAACTGCAGCTCGCGCCATGGCGGCGGCTGCTCCCTCCGGTGGTCGTGCTGCGGGAGGGGCACGACTTCAGGCTGCCTGTGCATACGCGGCAGGGGGCATCCGTCGTGGTCACACTGTCGAGCGAAGAGGGTGCCCGCCAGGAACTGCTCCAGATCGACGAGTGGTGGCACACCGAGACCGTCGACGGTGAGACCGTGAACCGCCGGATCTTCGGTATCCCGGCCGATCTCCCACTCGGCTGGCACACGCTGCACGCCGAATGCGAGGGGCACACCGCATCCGCCTCGCTCGTGGTCACGCCTCGGCGGCTGGAGAACCCGCCCGCGCTCGCCGGGCACAGGATCTGGGGGCTGATGGCTCAACTGTATTCGGTGCGGTCTCGGCGGTCCTGGGGGATGGGGGACCTCGCCGATCTTGCCGAGCTGGCGACGATCTCAGCCTCGCAGTATGGGGCCGGCTTCCTGCTTGTCAACCCGCTGCATGCCGGCGAGCCGGTCCCGCCGGTAGAACCGTCGCCGTATATGCCGAGCAGTCGGCGCTTCTTCCACCCCAGCTACCTGAGGGTGGAACACGTTCCGGAATATGCCGACCTCCCGGCCCATGCCCGCACCCACGTCGACGCACTCGCCGCACAGTTGCATGCCGCCAACGACGACCCCGAGCGCATCGCCCGTGACGCCTGCTACGCCGCCAAACTCGAGGCCCTCACACTTATTCACGACGTGCCGCGAACCGCGGCGCGCGAGCAGCGGTTCGCTGCGTTCCGAGCGCGGCAGGGAGAGGCGCTGGAGCACTTCGCCCTGTGGTGCGCCCTGGCCGAAAAGTTCGCACCGGACGCCCCGGAATGGGCCGTCGAACCGACGGGCCCGCGCAGCGCCTTCGCCCTGGGCCACAGGGTCGCGCTCGCCGCCCGCATCGACTTCCACTGCTGGCTGCAGTGGCTCTGCGACGAACAGCTCGAGGTGGCCCAGCGGGCCGCGATCGTGGCGGGCATGGCTCTCGGCATCGTGCACGACCTGCCCGTGGGAGTGCAGGGCCGGGGAGCGGATGCCTGGACCCTCCGAGACGTGCTCGCCGCCGGTGTCACAGTGGGCGCGCCGCCCGATGTGTTCAACCAGCTCGGCCAGAACTGGTCGCAGCCGCCGTGGCACCCGGGCCAGCTTGAAGAGACCGGCTACGCGGCCTACCGCGACATGCTGCGCAGCGTGCTTCGCCACGCCGGCGGCATCCGGGTCGATCACGTGCTGGGACTCTTCAGGCTGTGGTGGATTCCCGTAGGTGCCGACGCGCGCGAGGGCACCTACGTGCACTACGACCACGAGGCGCTCATCGGTATTCTGGCGCTTGAGGCTCAGCGCGCCGGAGCCGTCGTGATCGGGGAAGACCTCGGCATCTTCGAACCGTGGGTGCGGGACTACCTGACGGAGCGCGGCATCTTCGGCACGTCCATCCTGTGGTTCGAAGGCTCCGACGGCGTGCCGCTGCCGCCAGAACAGTACCGGCGGCACTGCCTCACGAGCGTGAACACGCACGACCTGCCGCCCACCGCGGGGTACCTCGCCGGCGACCACGTAACCCTGCGCGAGTCGCTCGGCCTCCTCACGCGCCCGGTCGACGAGGAGCGGGCAGCGGATGCCGCCGAGCAGGAGGCCGTGCTGGGGCTGCTGCGCGAGAGGGGGCTGCTGGCAGCTGCCGGCGCATCCGTTCAGGAGACCGTGGAAGCCCTGTACGCGTTCACTGCGCTCACACCCTCGACGCTCGTGGGCGTGGCCCTCGTGGACGCCGTCGGCGAGCGCCGCACCCAGAACCAGCCCGGCACGATAGACGAGTACGCGAACTGGCGTGTTCCACTTGCCGGACCCGACGGACGTCCGGTGCTGCTCGACGACCTGGCCGCCAACGCGCGGTTCGCCTCCCTCGTGAGAGTAGTACGCGGCATCCGCTGACGCCCGCGGTAGGGCTGCCGCAGCGCCTCCGGGGCGGGATTCGCGCCCGCCGTGCCTCGGACGGTTAGGCTGAAATCTCGCGGTCACGATTGCTCGACACCCGCGACCGAGTGTGAACCAGCGGCCGCCGGCGTGACGGCATCCCCGTCCCGAGATCATCAGACAGGCAAGGCGCTATGCTCCAGCTCACCGACCAAGACATTCGGGCGTCCCTCGTGAACGTTTCCCTGCGGGAGCGAAAGGGCCTGACCCTTCCGGCAAACTTCGCCGACCTCTGGTGGGAAAAGCTGGACTACCTGGGTTGGCGAGACCCCAAGATCCCGGGTATCGGTTACGTGATCGTCGAGCTGGAGAGCGGCCCGGTCGGCATCCTGCTGAGCCAGGCGAAGGGGCGAATGCAGACGCGTCCCCAGTGCTCGTGGTGCACCGACGTGCAGCTGCCTAACGAGGTAGTCTTCCTCAGCGCCAAACGCGCCGGGCCGGCAGGGCGCAACGGTGACACCATCGCGACACTCGCCTGTGCCAATTTCGAATGCTCGGCCAACGTTCGCAAACTCCCCTCCATGGCCTACATCGGCTTCGATGTCGAGGCCGCCCGTGTGCGCCGCATCGACGCCCTGGGGGAGCACGTTCGCAACTTCGTGAAAGACGTGCGCGACGGCAGCTGAAACGCCGTCGCCGTTGTCTGTGACCGGTCCCGCCCAAGGATCCCGGAAGCCGGATACCCTGTCACAATGACGCACGATCATCCCGCGCTGCTTCGCTGTGGGGACGGAGAGGTGGGCGACGCATGACGACAGACGGCCGAGCGAGGGGGATCGTGCGCGAGGGACCGTGGGGCTTCGTCTTTCTATTGGCCTACATCGGAGCGGCCATCTACTTCGTGTCGGTGTCGGATGGATCCTTTTGGGGCGTCATTCTCGGGTTGCTCCAGGCGATCGTCTGGCCCGTCTACGTCGTGTACAACGTGCTGCTGTCGATGGGCGCCTGACCCCGGCACAGCGACGTACGATCAAGGGATGCCTCCGCGTTCACCCCTCCCGCAACGACACGGGCTCGACGCTGCGTGGGTGTGCACTCCGGAGCGCTCTCCGCACGAGCCCTGGGCGACCATGGGGGACTGGCTTCAGGAGCGGATGTCGCACGTCGTCGACGTGACAGGTTTCCTGGCCCGGGAGCGTTTTGTTTCTGAGGCGGGAGAACCGGTTCTCCCGTGTGACCCCTACCGGCCGAACACCTTCGTATGGTTTCATCGCGATCTGGCCGAGGAAACTGTGGTGCCGGGACTCCTTCACGTGGTTTACCGTGATGAACGCATCGTGGTGATCGACAAGCCGGCCTTTCTCTCGACGATTCCACGTGGCCGGCATGTGGTGCAGAGCGTGGTTGTTCGCCTGCGCGCCCAGCTCGAGCTTCCCGAACTCTCGCCGCTGCATCGCCTGGACCGCGTAACGTCGGGGTTAGTAGTTCTGGCGACCGAAAGACGCTGGCGTGGGGCGTACCAGTCGATGTTTCAACGCCGGGACGTTGGCAAGACCTACCACGCTCTGGCTCCGCTGCTACCCGGCCTCGAGCTGCCCGTGACCGTTCGTAACCATCTGGCCACGCGTCGCGGGCAGTGGCAGGCCGAAGTCGTGCCCGAGGCGCCGGCCAACGCGGAGTCGCTGATTGAACTCGAGTTGATGCTGGGCGAGATGGCACTCTACAGGTTGACGCCGCGCACCGGTCGCACTCATCAACTTCGCATGCACATGCTGGGCCTCGGGATTCCTATCAACGGTGACCCGCTCTACCCCGTCGTGCAACCCGTCGCGATCGATGATTTCTCCCGCCCGCTCCAGCTCTTGGCGAGCCAACTGCGGTTCACAGACCCCATCGACGGTGGAGAGCGGCAATTCGACAGCGCACGCACGCTCCCGATCCATAGCGAGTACTAGGCCATCAGTCAGTGGATCACGGCGAGCATCACCGCGACTGCTATGAACAGGCTTCCGAACGTGCGGTTGAGGACCTTCTGCCCGCGTGCCGTGTTCGTGAAACGCTGGAAGGACTTCGCGGCTGCTGCGAAGAACAGCCACATCACCACGATGTCGATCAGGACCACCGTGATCGTGAGCACCACATACTGGGGGATCAGGGGCTCGTCGGGACGGATGAACTGCGGCATGAACGCGAGGAAGAACACGAGAGCCTTGGGGTTGAGCATGTTGACCCAGAGGCCCCGACGGAACATCGACCAGGCGGGCTCGCGGGTGAGTGGCACCGCCAGATCCCGGTCAGGGTCTGGCCTGTGCAGGAAGAGCCGGATGCCCAGAAATACCAAGTAAGCCGCTCCGGCGTACCTGATGATGTTGAAGAGTACGGGCGACCCGGCCACGAGCACCCCGACGCCGAGGGCCACAACGATCACGTGCACGATGAGGGCCACCTGCTGGCCGAAGATTCCCCAGATGGAGCGGCGAAACCCTGAATTCAGCGAGTTGTTCATGGTGTTGATGGCCCCCGCGCCCGGGGTAAAGCTGATCAGGACGCCGGCACCCACGAGGGCCAGCCAGAGAGAAAGTTGCACACGCCAGCGTAACGCGCCACGACGCCCGAGCGCGTCCGCCCGAGGTTCCAGCGCCCTCAGGAGGCTGAGTGGTGAGGGGCCGGGCTAGAACTGCCAGGGAAAGGGGGACCAGTCGGGCTCGCGCCGTTCGAGGAACGCGTCCTTGCCTTCCACGGCCTCGTCGGTGCCGTAGGCCAGACGGGTGGCCTCGCCGGCGAACAGCTGCTGACCGACCAGGCCATCGTCGACGGCGTTGAAGGCATACTTGAGCATGCGGATCGCCGTCGGCGACTTCGTCATGATGGTGTTGGCCCAGTCGAGGGCCGTCGTCTCCAGCTCGGCATGCGGAACCACCGCGTTGACAGCGCCCATCTCGTAGGCGCGCTGGGAGTCGTACGGTCGGGCCAGGAAGAACACCTCGCGCGCGAATTTCTGCCCCACGTGCTGTGCGAAGTACGCGCTGCCGTAACCGGCGTCGAAGGACCCGACATCGGCATCCGTTTGCTTGAACATGCCGTGTTCCTTGCTGGAGATCGTGAGATCGCACACGACGTGCAGGGAGTGGCCGCCGCCGGCCGCCCAGCCGGGAACGACGGCGATGACGACCTTGGGCATGAAGCGGATGAGGCGCTGCACTTCGAGGATGTGCAGTCGCCCGGTGCTAACGGTGCCGTCCCGGTATTGGTAACCGTCGCGGCCACGGATTCGCTGGTCGCCGCCGGAGCAGAACGCCCAGCCGCCGTCCTTGGGGCTCGGTCCATTGCCGGTGAGGAGCACGACACCGATCTTGGTGTTCTGCCGGGCGTCATCGAGCACGCGGTAGAGCTCATCGACCGTTTGCGGGCGGAAGGCATTGCGCACCTCGGGCCGGTTGAAGGCCACCCGGGCCACTCGGCCGGCATTGTCGTGATGGTACGTGATGTCGGCCAGTGAGGAGAAGCCTTCAACGGGCTTCCACACGGACGGGTCAAAGATCTCGGAAACCTGGGTCATGACTTCAGCTTAAGGCGTGGCGACCGCGCGCGAACCGACGGCGGGGTGGGGTGATCGCGCACGCCACCAAACTCGGTGTGCCGTTCCTGGTTCGGGCCGGGCGGCCGACTTCGACGGCTATGGAACGTCGCTCGTGATTGGGGGAATCGTGGAATTGATCGGTATCCCGTTCCTGCTGGCCAGCCGCCGCCAGCGCGACCCCGCCGATCGCATAACCGCACAAGCGGATGCCGATGGCATCCGCTGATTGGTGCTTGCAGCGTGGATAGACCAGCGCAAAATGCAACCAAATGGTTGTATATGACGTGCTGGATGAGCACATCGATCGCATCTTCCATGCGCTCGCCGATGCGACGCGCCGCGACATCGTCATGCGCGTCGTGCAGGGGGGAGCAGTCGGTGTCGGCGCTCGCGGCGGGCTATGCCATGAGCTTTGCGGCGGTTCAGAAACATGTGGCGATACTCGAGCGGGCCGCGCTCGTGGTGAAGGAACGCCGAGGGAGGGAGCAGCTCGTGCACGGAAACCTGGACGCCGTTCGCCGGGCAACCCTCCTGCTCCAGCATGTTGAAGACCTCTGGCGCTATCGCGCGCAGAGCATCGGTGAAATCCTGTCGGAAGAAAAACTTGGAGAAGGAGAGAAATCATGACACTAGTCAGTTCGCACACAGACCCGGAGGCGCTCACCCTCACATTCGTGGCCGACTTTGACGCGAGCGCGGAGCGCGTGTGGCAGACCTTGGAGGATCCGCGGCAGCTGGAGCGCTGGTGGGGGCCGGAAACCTGGCCCGCCACGTTCCAGCGGCACGACTTCGTTCCCGGTGGCCGCTCGTGGTACTACATGACCGGCCCCGAAGGGGACAAAGTGCATGGCTGGTGGGTGACCGGGGCGATCCAGCGACCGCACCGCCTGGAGTTCGAGGACGGCTTCGCGGACGAAAATGGGGAGCCGACCGGCGAACTGGGGGCAACCCGCGCCGTGATCACCCTGGAGGAAATCGACGGACGCACTCGCATGACCATCGTGAGCACCTTCACGAGCACGGAGCAGCTCGAGCAGATGTTCGCGATGGGCATGGAGGAAGGTATGCGTGAGGCAGTGAGCCAGATCGACGCGATCCTCGCCGACGATTACATGATCTGAGCCGCCGCCTGGTGCCCGTCCTTCTGCCGGCAGTTAGTGCCTGGGGACTGCCGGGTCGATCCGGTCCTGCTTGTTCTTGGCAGCGTCGCCGCGCGTTTTCGCGAGGCTCGCGACGGTCGCCACGGCGATGGTTGCTCCGATGAACACCAAGGAGAACCAGATCGGGATCTCGGGCACCCACAAGACGGGGTCGCCCCCGTTGATGAACGGCAGCTCGTTCACGTGCAGGGCGTGGAAGACAAGTTTCAGGCCGATGAAGCCGAGGATGACGGCGAGACCCTGCGACAGGTACACGAGGCGCTCCAACAGGCCGCCGATCAGGAAGAACAGCTGGCGCAGGCCCATGAGAGCGAAGGCGTTCGCGGTGAACACGATGTAAGCCTCCGACGTGAGGCCGTAGATCGCCGGGATGGAGTCGATCGCGAACACCAGGTCGATGAAGCCGATCGCGATGATTGTGAGGAGCATCGGGGTGATGAACCGCTTGCCGTTGATCTTCGTCGTGAGGCGATCGCCGTCGTACTCGTCGGAAACGGGCAGAACGCGTCGCGCCACTCGTACGAAAAGGTTGTTTGCCGGGTCACCACTGTGGCCCTTCACCTGCATGTACGCGAGAACGAAGAGAAGAGCACCGAAGAGGTAGAACACCCACGAGAAATTCTCAATGAGGGCGGCTCCCACCGCAATGAACCCACCGCGCATGATGAGCGCAATGATGATGCCGAACATCAGCACCTTCTGCTGGTAGGCCTTCGGCACGGAGAATGCCGCCATCACGATCAAGAACACGAAGAGGTTGTCGATCGAAAGCGCCTTTTCGGTGAGGTATCCGGCGAAATATTCGCCGCCATACCGCCAACCGGACACGACGCCGACGCCGACTCCGAACAGCAGCGCCAGGCCGATATAGAAGGCGGACCAGCGCGCGGATTCACCGACCGTGGGCTCGTGGGGCTTGCGCACGTGCGCGAAAAACTCGTAGGCGAAGAAGGCGATCGTCACACCAATGGTGATGATCCAGATGAGGGGAGTGATGTTCACGGTGAGCTCCAGGGCATGGGGGGATGGACGGAGATCAAGGTCTCTTCCACCCGGTACGCCGGTGAGGGCGATCGAGCCGACTTCCCGGGACACTGCGTTGAGTCCGTATTGACGAGTAAGCCGCGTGGGAGTACTCCCCTTGCTTAGCCAATGTTAGGTGAAAGTAGCTGGGAAGTTGCCTGCGCCGTAGGATCCAGTCATGCCTGATTCGTCGTCACCCCGCCTGCCGCGCTGGTTGCGAAGCACTGAGGAGTTGCCGGTCGCGCGGTCACGCAGCCGGATTTCGTCGTATCTCTACGGGAACATCCTCGTGCTCGCGGCTGTGTTCGCGTCGACGCCTGACAGCATCCTGAATTGGTCGGCAGAGGTCGTCGTTGCAGCAACCACGCTGACAACGTTTCTCGCCCACGTCGTCGCCCACGGGGTCGCCCAGCAACTGGGTCGAACTGACGAGGACGCGCAACTGCACCTGCGGCGCGAACTTCGAGACGCCGTGCCGATCCTCACGTCCGGTACGCTGCCGATCGTGATGCTGACCCTCGGGGCGCTCACAATTCTCCCGCCCGCAGTGGCAGAACTGAGCGCGGCGCTGATTCTGGTCGTGCGGATCGCCCTGACCGGAATCCTTGTGGAACGCATGTCGCACAACAAACTGTCCCTCGGCGTAGTGTGGACGGGGATTGCCCTGGCGGGCCTGAGCCTCGTGATCGTGGCACTGAAACAACTGCTCATTCACTGACCGATATGGACGCTCGCCCCTCGACCTCAACAAAGGAATCACCTGTGACTAGCACGCCGTCCCTGATCGTCTTCGATGTCAACGAAACCCTGTCCGACATGGCGCCACTGCAAGCGCGCTTTGACGACATCGGCGTGCCCGGACATCTCGCACACGTCTGGTTCGCCGCACTCTTGCGCGACGGATTCGCGCTTGCGGCCGCCGGAGGCAGTGCGCCGTTCGCCGTGATCGGTGCCGATCTGCTGGGGAGGATGTTCCGCGATGTTCCCCTGAATCGGGATCTCGACGAGGCCGTGCAGCACGTCATGTCCAGTTTCCTGGGGCTGAGCCTGAATCCGGACATCGCCGAGGGAATCCACGCACTGAAACGCGGTGGCCTCCGTCTCGTGACCCTGTCCAACGGCTCCGCGCAGGTCGCGCAGGCACTGCTGAGCAGCGGGGGGCTCCGGAACGACTTCGAGGCGCTCTTGAGCGTCGATGACGCCCCCGCATGGAAACCGGCCCCGGCCGCCTATGCCTACGCAGCGGATGCCTGTGGCGTGGCCGTCGCGGACATGCTCCTCGTCGCCGTGCACCCCTGGGATATCCATGGTGCCGCGCAGGCCGGGCTGCGCACGGCTTGGCTGAACCGCACTGGTGAGGCCTACCCCGGGTACTTCAGGGCACCGGACCACACGCTCCGAGAGTTGAAGGACCTCGCCGCCGCCCTCGCGTAGCCCGCAGCATCCGTAGCGCGCCATCACCCCGACGCGGGCGAGTCCGTAGGCTGAGGCAATGACTGCCGTCCCCGCCGATCCCCGCTCCGAGCTCGCAGCCCTGTGTCGGCGCGGTCTCGACTGGGGCACCGACATCACGCGTGTGCTGCCCAATTCGTCGACCGCGCGGAGGGCGGCCGTGCTCGTGCTTTTCGGCGTGCTCGACTCCGTGCCCGCCCGGTCGGCGAGCCTGGTGGCGCCCGACCTGGATGTGCTGCTGCTTCGCCGGGCGGCCACGCTCGGCAGTCACCCCGGGCAGATCGCGTTTCCGGGCGGACGGCTTGAGGCAACGGATGCCGGCCCCGTCGCCGCCGCTGTCCGCGAGGCCGCCGAAGAAACCGGGCTGGACCCGGCCGCGATCGACCCGCTCGGCACCCTGCCCGACCTTGCGGTGCCGGTCAGCAACCATGTCGTTACGCCCGTGCCCGCGGGGTGGACGCACCCCTCCGAGGTCGCGGCCGTCGACCACGACGAAACCGTAGAGGTGTTCCGCGTCCCCGTGGCGGACCTGCTCGAGCCGGCCAACCGGTCCAGTACCCTGCACCGGGTGGGGCACCGCACGGTCCGGGCACCGGCATTCACCGTGGGGGGCCGCCTCGTCTGGGGCTTCACCGCGATCGTTCTGTCGCGGATGTTCGATGAGCTGGGCTGGGCCGGGAGCTGGGACGCCAGCAGAGTCGTTCATCCCGACAGCTGACCGCACGACGCCGCGAGGCATCCGTGGCGGCCCAGGCGGCGCCGGTCAGCGCGAGACCGTGCCGGTGAGGGAGGCGATAGCGCGGAGCACGACAGGGCGAGCGGCGAACCAGGCCAGGATCATCAGCACCAGGGCACCGGCGAAGATCCAGAACCCGAGCCAGCCGTCGTCGTTCCGTGCCGCGTACATGTGATTGAGATTGCGAAGCGCGCCCGTCGCGAACACCAGGATGACGTGCACGACGATGAAGGCCACGAAGAAGATCATGACGGGAAAGTGCACGGCACGGGCCAGACCGATGGGAAACACTCGGCTGAGCCGACGCGACGTCCACGCCGGGGACATGCGCAGGCCGGTGGCCAGCGCCAGGGGAGCGGCCACGAACACCACCAGGAAGTAGCTGATGGTCTGCACCGCGTTGTAGTTGACCCAGCCGCTTTCCACGGGCCAGTCCAGTGAGGCGTATTGCAGCATGGCGGAGAGCGCATTCGGGAAGATGTCCCACGTGACGGGAACGAGGCGCAGCCACTGCCCGGTCGCGAACAGAAGGATATAAAACAGCACACCGTTCGCGACCCACAGGGTGTCGAACGTGATGTGCAGCCACACATTGAGGCTCATGCGAGTCGACGGCTTGCGCGTACGGAGCAGTCCTGTGTTGTTGCGCTTCCAAAACATCGTCGGACGCTTCGTGGTGCGAATCTGCCACCCGGAACGGATCACAAACAGAATGAAGAACGCGTTCAGGCCGTGCTGCCAGTTCAGCCAAGCCGGAAAGCCGACGGGCGCCGACTCCGGCAGCGTGGTCGTGCCCGGGTACTCGCCGAGGAACGCCTGCACGTCGGGCAGAGAGCGGATGCCGCGGGCGGCGAGTACGACGCCCGCCAGCACCAGAATTGCCAGCGGAATGATCCAGACGAGCGTGAACCACCGGTTTTCCCGGAGAGCGGCGAGGCGGCTGCCAGTGGCCGGCGTGGGTGACCGCGTCGTTTTCATGATGTGTCTCCTGCGTGCATTTTCAGTGATCCGTCTGTCTGGAAGCCTAGCGCCCGGTGCGGGTGGCGCCGTGGCTCGCAAGCTGCCAGCATGGGGCATGCCGAAATCATCGCTCGTGCTTGGTCCCCTTCTCCGGTACGTCGACGAGGTATCGGCGAGCATCTGGGTGGAAACCCGGGCCTTCTCCCACGTCACCGTGACAGCCGGGGAACGGTCCTGGACCACCCGCACCTTCGCCGCGCACGGGCACCACTATGCCCTGGTGGCGGTCGAGGGGTTGCAGCCGGGCAGCGTCACTCCGTACACCGTACAGATCGATGGCGCGCAGGTGTGGCCCCCGGCGAACTCCGCCTTTCCGGCATCCGTTATCGCGACCCTCACCCACGAAAAGCCACTGCGTATTTCGTTCGGCTCGTGCCGAACCAGTGTGCCGCACGACAAGAAGACCAATCGAACGCACGGAGTGGATGCCCTCCGCGCGTACGCCATGCATATGGCGGCGCAAGACGGCAGCCTGGCCTGGCCCGACCTGATCCTCTTTCTCGGAGACCAAGTTTACGCCGATGTCACGAGCGAGGCGATGCGGCAGTTCATCAGTGCTAAGCGCGACATCACCCAGTCGCCGGGTACCGAGCTGGCCGATTTCGAGGAATACGCGCAGCTCTACAATCTCGCGTGGTCGGACGAGGCTAACCGCTGGTTGCTCTCGACCGTGCCGACGGCGATGATCTTCGACGACCACGACATTCGTGACGACTGGAACGCATCCCTCAGCTGGAAGAGGGAGATGGAAGCCACGGCCTGGTGGAAGGATCGCATCGTCTCGGGACTCGGGTCGTACTGGGTGTACCAGCACCTCGGCAATCTCTCTCCGGGCGAGCGAGCCGACGATGACATCTGGCAACAGATCATGGCCCACGAAGCGGATGCCGGCGCGGGGGCTGAGCTCGACCTCACCGCCACCCTCGACGCGTTCGCCGAGCGGTGTGACCAGGAGCCGACAACGTACCGGTGGAGCTATTGCCGCGACTTCGGCGACGCGCGGCTGATCGTGATCGATTCGCGCGCCGCACGGGTGCTCGATCCGGAACGGCGGTCGCTCCTGGACGACTCGGAGACGGCGTGGCTCGACGCACACATGCGCGGAGGGTTTCGCCATATCTTCGTAGCCACGTCGTTGCCGTTCCTGCTCCCCACAGGACTGCACAACATGGAGTCCTGGGATGAGGCGATCTCCGAGGGAGCGTGGGGTCCCCGCGCGGCCCGAATCGGGGAGAACCTGCGCCAAGCGTTCGACCTGGAACACTGGGGCGCCTTTCAGAAGAGTTTCCGCGAGGTGGCGGGCATGGCATCCGAAATCGCGGATGGTGTGCGCGGCACCGCCCCGGAGTCCGTCGTGTTTCTCTCCGGCGACGTGCACTTCTCCTACGTCGCAGAGGTCGAACGTACGTCGGGGAGCCGCATCGTGCAGGCCGTCTGCTCACCGATTCGCAACCCGCTGCCCGTTGCGATGCGCTCGTTCGCCGCGATCGTGGCCTACGGGATCGCGAACCGGCTCAGCAGAAGGCTGGCCCGATCGGCGAAGGTGGCGCCGCCGCCCATCACATGGACCGGGCTCAAGGGGCCGTGGTTCGAAAACGGTCTCGCCACCCTGGCCGTCACGCCGCTGGGACTGCGGATCTGGTGGATGACCGGCATCATCGACAACGACGACCTCGAGCATCCGAGGATGCGGGAGATCGCCGCGATCACGGTTGGCGGGCGTCCGTAGGGCGGGCCGTCAGCTGCCCGAGGTGGGCTCCAGCGGGCCGCCGGGAGCCCACTCGACCTCGCTTTCGGATTCGCGCTGGCGAAAGATGTCGAGCTGGCGGCGCCGTGAGTCGCTGAGGACTCCGGTCAGGTCGCGCTGTGCGGAGTGTTCAGGGGACGATGCGGGGAGAAGGGTTTCCGAGTTCATGGCGTGACCACGTTTCTGTCGGGGGAGGGGAGGGCCGCTGCGAGGGAGGGGCCGTCGGGGGCCGTTCCCTGTCGAGGGCCGACGAGGCGGGAGCCTGTCGCCGGGGTCTTGCTCGTCGTCGTCCGCCGTGACGGACTCGCACGTTCGCACGCCTTTTTCGAGAAAAGTGGGTGCCTGAGAGGAATAGTATTGGAATCCATCGGGGATGTCAACGAAGTTCTGTCGTCCACTACCCCAATTCGCGGGCCCGGTCGATAATCGCTGGATACACACCCATCACTGAGGAGGCAGACCCATGACCAACACACGGCTCAACCCCTACCTGGGCTTCCGTGACACCGCAGAGAAGGCGATGGATTTCTATCAGTCAGTGTTCGGAGGAGAGCTGACCAAGAGCACGTTCGCCGAGTTCCACGCCAGCGAAGACCCGACCGAGCAGGACAAGCTCATGCACTCCGAACTCAAGACAGCCGCTGGCCTCACTCTGATGGCCGCCGACACGCCGAACAGTATGGAGTTCACGATCGGCTCCAACTACTCGGTGTCTCTCAGCGGCGACGACGAGGCAGAACTGCGCAGCTATTGGGACAAGCTGGTTGCCGACGGAACCGTCACGGTGCCGCTGGAGAAGGCGCCCTGGGGCGACAGCTTCGGCATGTGCACCGATCAGTTCGGCGTCAGCTGGCTCGTGAACATGGCGAGCCCCCAGGGCAGCATGGCCGAGCAGTCCCGCCCGGAGAGCGAGGCCGATACTGTGTGACGCGACACGCCACCCGCCGTCGCCCCCCTGAGGGGGCGATCGTTCGATGTGGCATTCCTGCCCGTCTCCCGGTCGACGGACGAAGCGCCGCGACCTAGGCTGGCAGTCATGACCGGCAAGCAGGAGCCCAAGGATTCGCGCCTGAACGCGGCGCGCTACCAGGTCGAGCGGATGTCACCCGCGGCACCGCAGAGGCCTGAGAGCGACCCGAACACGGCCGGCCAATCCGGCATGGACGCCCGGGAGCACTTCGTCGAAATGGCCATTCAGCAGGCCATTCGTCGGGGGGAATTCGACAACCTTCCCGGGGCGGGTAAGCCGCTCGAGAACCTGCGGCATGGCTATGACCCGGACTGGTGGATTCGCCAGAAGATTGAGAGCGAGAAGATCACCGGGCTTGGGCCGCCCGCGCTCACGCTGCGCGCCGAGGACGCGGCCCTCGACATCCGCTTAGCTAGAGCCAGTTCGGAAGCCGGTGTGCGCGAGATTCTCGAAGACTTCAACAAACGGGTGATCGCGGCCAGACGCCAGCTGCTGGGCGGGCCGCCGGTCGTCACGCCAACCCGTGACGTGGCCGAGGAGATTCGCGAATGGCGGGAGCGGCGGGCTGCTCGCGGCCACGAGCTTGCTCGCCAGCGGGAACGTGAGGCCGCGGAACTCGCGGCGATGACGTGGCGGGAACGACGCCGAGCACGCCGACCCCGGTAGCAGGCGGCCTGCCTCTGGCGTAGTGACCGCTTCCATGCACTGCCGCACCTTCACCGGTTGGTCCCCCCAGCCCCTGACTCGACGTCGACATGCCCGGTCCGTGGCCAATTCAGGAGATTCGTCGGTGAGTAGCGCCAGGACCGCGGAATCCGTGGGGTGGCAGTGTCATCAGACGTTGAGACTCCTGAGTTGGCTACCGCCGGGGGCTGGCGGTAGCCCCCGCGAAGGCTCAGTCTCCGGGCATAGACCAGCTGAGCGCCGGCGCGAAACACTCTAGGCTTGCTCCATGGCACTCTTGTATCAGGCCGAATTGCGGCCGACAAAGACCGAGCTCCTCTCCGAGTGGGCACCGACCCAGCCGTGGTTTGTAGGGGAGGCAGCCGTGGGTGTCACAAGCGTCACGGCCTTCCGCCTCGATGATCCCGCCGGCGAGGTCGGGCTCGAAACAATCCTCCTCCAGGCCGGAAGCGGCCCGGTCATGCACGTGCCGGTGACCTATCGCGGGGCGCCGCTCGAGGGCGCCGAAGCCTGGCTCGTGGGCACCATGGAGCACTCTGTTCTGGGGCATCGCTGGGTCTATGACGCGACCGGCGACCCGGTCTACCTGGCCGCCGTGGCGACGGCCGCGCTCACCGGGAGCGGCCAGGCCGAGCAATACGTCGAAACGAATGGGCAGCGAGTTCTCCGCGCATCGACGGCGATTGTCGCCGGCAGTGGCCAGCCGGGCTCGCCCGTTCCGTCGGTGACCTCGCTCGGCGCGGTGTCGACTCGCTCTGAGGGCGGCGCGACAAGGGTGGCAGCAGGCGCGCTTCGCTTCGCCGTTGCCCGTGAGGTCGGCACGCTTGACGCCGATCTCAGCGGTGACGCGCCGCACGGCATCCTGACAGTCGCCTGGGCGGGCCAGCCGGAACCGCGAACGCTCGTTCAGGTCTGGGGCGCCGCGCCCTAGGAGCGTGGGTCAGTAACACCAAAGTTTAAAACGCCGGTCGATTTCCCGGGCTTGGGGTGTTGGTCTGGGAAAATTGCGTATGAGCGATTCTGATGGCCTCTTCCCCGCGACGGAACTTGAGCACGTTGACGTGGTCGTGGATGACGGTGTTGAGGCGGGGGCCGGTGTGAACAAACGGTTCCGGGCATTTGAGCCGGCGGCGGTGATGTTGGTGCCGCCGTCGTTGGATGAGTGGTTGCCGCAGAATCACCTGTCTCGGTTCATCGCGGATATCGTTGAAACTCAGCTGGATCTGAAGAAGTTCTACGCCTCTTACGCGAAGTCGAAGGGGCAGCCGCCCTATGACCCACGGTTGATGGTCCGGGTGCTCCTTTACGGGTATTGTGTCGGAGTTCGCTCGTCACGGGAGTTGGAGCGGGTGTGCGTGGACGTGGTCGCGTTTCGCTGGTTGGCGGCGCAGCAGGCACCTGATTTTCGTTCCATCGCCCGGTTCCGAAAACGCCACCTCTCCAGTCTGGGGAACGTGTTCTTGCAGGCGTTGGAACTGTGCCGTGCGGCCGGAATGGTCTCGCTCGGGCAGGTCGCGTTGGACGGCACGAAAGTGCGCGCGAATGCCTCTCGGCGCAAGGCGATGAGTTACGCCCGCCTGACGGAGAAGCAGAAAGTCCTCGCCGACGAAGTCTCTGCGCTGCTGGCGGAGGCGGACGCGATCGATGACGCGGAGGACGCTCGTTTCGGAAAGGACAAACGCGGTGATGAGTTGCCGCCGGAGCTTGCCCGGCGGGAGTCACGCTTGGTGAAACTGGCCGAAGCGCGCGCTGGCTTGGAGGCAGCTGCAGCGGCGCGGGCGCGGAAAGACGCGGAGAAGAAGGCCAGGGACAAGGGCGACGATGACGATACTGTGGCGCAGAAGGGTGACGACGCGGCGAAGAACGCCGTTGTTGCTCCGAAGGCTCAACGCAACTTCACCGACCCGGATTCACGGATCATGAAGACCGCCGACGGATCGTTCCACTACGCCTACAACGCACAGGCCATCGTTGATGCCGACCATCAGATCATCGTCGCGACGACGCTGACGAATATTGGCGTGGATGTTGAACAGGTCGTGCCGCTGGTCGAGAAACTCCACGCCACGACCGGCGTCCTGCCCCGGCAGGTCCTGGCGGATGCCGGGTATTGTTCCGCAACAAATCTGGACTACGCGAAGACTGTTGAAGATGGCAGCGACGGCCGGACCGAGTTTTTCATCGCGACCGGCCGGGTCAAGCACGGCGAGCGTGTTCCTGAAGTTCCTCGGGGCCGGATCCCGGCCAATGCGACGCTGCGGGAACGCATGGCGCGGAAGCTCAAGACGAAGAAAGGCCGCGCCGTTTATGCGCGGCGCAAAGCGATCGTGGAGCCCGTGTTCGGTCAGATCCACACTCGGCAAGGCAAATTCGTGTTGCTGCGCGGGTTGGAGCAAGCCGCCCACGAATGGGACCTGATCGCGGCTTGCCACAACCTGATGAAGCTACACACCATGCAAACTAAAGCGCTGCTGGCCGCGCCAAGCGCCCTAACAGCCCGAACGGCCACCTAAACATCAAGGCGGGACTGCCCCGGCGGGCGGCAACGGCCCCGGCCTGCGCCGTCAACGCAGCACTGGCCCTATTTTCAGTCGGCACACGAACAACGCCAACCCGAACGACTCAACCACCGGACAAGAAACCCCCGACCGCACAGACGGTCCTGAACGGCAATTCCTCACACCAAGGTCGAATAGGCGTTACTGACACACGCTCCTAGGCTTTGTGGTCGCTTTCCCTCATGGCACTTGTCGGTGAGGCGGGCACTCGTCTGAACGAGTGCCGGCCTGCAGAACGAGTGCCACGAGGGCTCGGGTTAAACTGCTGACGCCCCACCCGGAGGCGGGGCGTCAGCCGGTCGAGCTACGCGCCGTGCGGGCGGCGCTCGGGGCCCTGGCGGCTTGCGCCGCCGCGGTCGGCCTTGAGCTCAATGAGCTTGCCGCTGATGCGGGTGCCGGAGAGCTTCGAGAACACATCGCTCGAGAGGTCAGCCGGAAGTTCGACCAGGGAGAAGTCGGGCAGGATCTTGATGTGCCCGAAGTCGTCGCGGCTCAGGCCGCCCTCGTTCGCGAGGGCTCCCACGATCTGGCGGGGCTCCACCTTGTGACGCTTGCCCACCTCGATGCGGTACTGCGACATCGGCTTGCCGCTCGAACGCACGGGGCGTTCGCTGCGCAGCGGGCGATCTGCGTCGCGGCTGTCGCGACGGTCGCCGCGGTCACGGTCGGGGCGGTCGCTGCGTTCCTCACGGGCGAAGCGCTGCGCGCGGGCATCTTCGGGGGAGAGCAGCAGGGGGGTCTCGCCCTGGGCGACAACGGCGAGGGCCGCGGCCACGTCGGCCTCCGGCACGTCGTGGTGTGAAACGTAGTGGCCCACGATGTCGCGGAACATGCTGATGCGGTCGGACTGGCCGAGCGCCTCGGTGATCGCGTCGTCGAAGCGCGCGAGACGTGTGACGTTCACGTCTTCCACGCTCGGCAGCTGCATCTGCGTGAGCGGCTGGCGGGTGGCCTTCTCGATGGCGCTGAGCAGGCGGCGCTCGCGCGGCGTCACGAAGCTGATCGCAGCACCGCTGCGTCCGGCGCGGCCGGTGCGGCCGATGCGGTGCACGTAGGACTCGGTGTCAATCGGGATGTCGTAGTTGACTACGTGGCTGATGCGCTCCACGTCGAGGCCGCGGGCCGCGACATCCGTTGCAACGAGAATGTCGAGCTTGCCCGACTTGAGCTGGTTCACGGTGCGTTCACGCTGCACCTGCTGAACATCGCCGTTGATAGCGGCGGCCGAATAGCCACGGGCACGCAGCTTTTCGGCGAGCAGCTCTGTCTCGTTCTTGGTGCGCGTGAACACGATCATGCCCTCGAAGTCCTCCACCTCGAGGATGCGCGTGAGGGCGTCGACCTTCTGCGGGTACGAGACCATCAGATAGCGCTGCGTGGTGTTCGCGGAGGTCGTGGTCTTGTTCTTGACCGTGATCTCTTCGGGGTCGTTCAGGTACTTCTTCGAGATGCGGCGGATCTGCGCGGGCATCGTGGCCGAAAAGAGCGCGACCTGCTTGTCGTTGGGGGTGTCGGCGAGGATCGTCTCGACGTCTTCTGCGAAGCCCATCTTGAGCATCTCATCGGCCTCGTCGAGCACGAGGTACTTGAGCGCCGAGAGGTCGAGGGTGCCCTTTTCGAGGTGGTCCATGATGCGGCCAGGAGTACCGACAACGATGTGCACGCCGCGGCGCAGCGCGGAGAGCTGCACGCCGTAGCCCTGTCCGCCGTATACGGGAAGCACGTGCACCCCGCGCATGTGGGCGCCGTACTTCTCGAACGCCTCGCACACCTGCAGCGCGAGCTCGCGCGTGGGGGCGAGCACGAGGGCCTGCGGGGTCTTCTGCGCCATGTCCAGGCGGGAAAGGATGGGCAGCGCGAACGCGGCCGTCTTTCCGGTACCCGTCTGGGCGAGTCCGACTACGTCGCGGCCGGCGAGCAGCGGGGGGATGGTGGCGGCCTGAATGGCCGACGGCGTCTCGTATCCAACGTCTTTGAGTGCTTTGAGCATCGCATCATTGAGCCCGAGGTCAGCAAAGGTCTTGGTTGTGCGGGCAGTGTCTGCCTCGGTCTGTTCTGTGGTGTCTTGCGGCGTCATACTACCAATGGTATTCCCTCACGGGCAGCGCCCTGTTCGAGGGACTGCAATTGGAAGTTATGAGCGGATGCTGCAAGCACCGGCTCGGGGATATTGGCCCCTGACGGGGGTGCTGTACGTTTTGAGTAAGAGATTTCTTGAACGTGCACGGTTGGGGAGCGATTGATGGGTGCGGGCGACGGGCGCTGGTCGATCGATATTGCAGCTACGCAGCACATTTTGGCTGCCGTCGACGCCACGATTGAGGACTTCGACACGGATGCGCGCAGGCTGTCCGAGGCAATCCGGGCGGCCAGTGAAACCGCCGGCGCGTCCAAGACGGGTGCCGCTCTGGTGAACGTCGTGAATGAGCTGTTGATGTCTGAGATCGTCGCTGCCAAGACGCATGCGATGAACGCCTCCACGCAGACATCCGCTGCTGTGAACGCCTACATACAGGGGGACCTCGAGATGGCGCAGAACATGACGACGACGATGGACCCGTGATCGCCCTGTCGTCGGTCGCCACCCTTCCCGATGCGGGGGCGCTTGAGGCCAATGCGGACTCCATCGGCACTCATGCCGGCGACGTTGCATCCACTGCCGAGACCTGCAAGAGCCAGTGGGCTGGAATGTCCACGGCTTACAGCGCGCCGGAAGAAGGCATCGTGCACGGCGCGATGGATTCGGTCGTGACCATCAGCGCTCGGGCCGTCACCGCGGTAGAGACGGTGAGGACGGCGCTGCGCACCTATGCCACCGAGCTCGCCATGCTCGAGACGCGGCGTGCTGTGCTGATCGAGGACGTCATTGACCACAATGCCAGCCCCGAGGCGTGTCTCGCGGACCCTGTCGACGAGGCGGCGCGGGTGGAAACGGCGCGCCTGGCAACGTCAGGCCTCGTGGCCCGGGTGAATGCGTTCAATGCCGCCGCCTTGCAATCCGATACCGACTGCGCGTCGGATCTGGCGCGCCTCACGACAGGGGTTCCCACTCTGCTCACGACCGGTGCCGGTGGCATCGTCGGCGGTGTCGTAATCGGTCTCGGGGCCGTTTTGTTGGAACGGTATCGCCGATTCCTGGTGCCTGGGGCCAACTTCCGTGTGCCCACCGACCTACGCGTTGACACCAATCTCACACACTTTCGCGGAGCGATGTGGGCGACGACCGCGAGCGGGCTTTTCATTCCACCCGGCTCTCGGCCCCCACTCGACCCAACGGGTCGTCAGTTCACCGGCTTCCAGTCCAAGGGCTCCCTGACCCCGACTCCCGGCTCCGCCTTTTCCCCCGCAGCGGCCGGACAACCCGGCCTGGTGAAATGGGGTGCACGCGGCCTCGGCGGCGCCGGAGTGGGCTTGACCCTCTGGGGCGAATACAGCTCTCAGTACAACTCCGACCAGGCCGAGCATCCGGAGCGGTCGGAGGAGAAGCTCCAGACGAACGCGGTCACGAACGCGGCCGTCGTGGGCGGGGCATCGGCCGCGGGCGCTTGGGGCGGAGCGGTCGGAGGGGCCAAGGCCGGTGCCATCATCGGGACTTTCTTCGGTCCGGGTGTCGGCACCGTAATCGGTGGCGTCGTTGGTGGCGTCGTGGGTGGAGTCGTTGGAGGACTAGTGGGCAAGAGTGCCGGCGAAGGCATCAAGAACGTGTGGGGAAAGGTCTTCGGATGAGCTGGGTATTGCTTGCAGCCACCATTGCGATGGGAGTGGGCGGCATCCTGGCCTATCGAGGTGTGTGGACATCATGGGCGTCCCGCCCGCTCGGGTACGGCGTCGGTTTCATGCTGCTGTATGTCGCTATCGGCGCTGGCGCGATTCGACTGGCCGAGGTGTTTGTGGACGTCGCCAGCGTGGAGTGGCTGGCCGTCGTGCTTCTCTTTGTCGGGATCGCGGCGATGGTTCTCGCCGTCGTGAGCCTGGTCTGGCTTCCCAAATTTCTGACTCCCCGATGGTTCAATGCGGTGCGTGGACGATGACTGACAGGAGTGTGCCCTCCGGCTATGTTCGCGACGACGCCGGTCTTGTGGCCGTGCTGCGCGCAGAAAGCTGGGAGAGGCCCGCTGCGGATGATGTCGGCGTTGACCTGGCCGCCGTGGATTACGTCGCTCGACTCGTCGATCCCGAAATCCCGTTTCATATGAACGTGGTCGTCACCCATGTCGCGAGCAGCGCGCCGATTGAAGAGGCGTCGAGCCTTGTCATCGCGGCGGCTTACGAGCAGCACCCCGGTGCACTCGTCATCGGCTGCGACAGCTGGATCTGGGCACCATTCCCGGCCCGGTGCATCCGATTCAGCTACCCGGCGGGGGACCTGTCGATCGTCGTGACACGATGGGTGTTCGCGACGGGGCGACACCAGATTCACCTGGTCGCGAGCCGGTCTGCGGAGCAATACGTACTGTCCGACGAGTTCTTCAACGCAATCGCGACCTCGCTCATCTTCTCCGAGGCGGCCTGATGTACCCGAAACTTGATCAGCAGGCCTCCGCGCAGGCGGGCGAGCCCCTGGAGCTGTTGACGCGCATCCGCTCCCAGCAGCCGTTCGTTCCGGCGGGACCTGGTCTGAGTGAGGCGGCCGTCGAACTGCTGGCGGAGGCCGTGCTGAGCGGTCGGTGGTCGAGGTTCAACCTCAAGAAGAGCGGTTCCGAGGAGCTGATCGCGGCCGGCCTGATGGCGGAGAAAGGCATCATCGCTCCCGCGGGCAAGGCCCTCGGTCGTGTCTGGCGCGACCCCCGCGGCATGGTCACGGCGGTGGCGACATACGGCGCCCGCACGACCCTGCTGCGCGCCTGGATTGGTGATGACGCCGCGGTGATCGAAGCCGGGCCGTCCCTCGCCGCGCAGGAGGAGGCATCCGCTCCCGACGACCTGCGTACTCTGCAGATGGTCGGCGTCGGGCACGTGATGGACGTCTTCGCCCGGTGGATCGGCATCGCCCCGGCCTGGGCTTTCGAAATCGAGCCGACCGAAGTGCCGCTGGAGCTCTTTGAGGCGCGCCGGCTTGATGCGAGCGTTGCGCCCCCGGAGAACGCGAACGACTTCCTGGGCCGGCTGTGGGCCGAACCGTGGACGATCTGGATCGTGGGATTCGGGCTCAAGGACGGACCCCGCCTGGCGATGGTCTCGGCCGGGTCGCTCGGCTACCTGCGCTGCGCTGTCGATGAGGAACGCGGCGTGGTCACGTTCGAGATCACGCCTCCCGCGAAGCTCTACTGGGAGCTGTACTCGCTCTTCGGGAACTCCCTGTAGGCGTCCCTCGTCCCAGGCTCCGGAAATCGGCGTATCACGAGAAAGACCGGTTTTAGGGGGCAGGCGGGTACGTTTGACGGGCGGGGTCAGTTCTTGTGCCCGTTCGATTGGCACCCCTGAGAAAGAGAACTATGCGCGCTCGCGCCCATGCATCATCCTGGCTGCGCGCAACTGTCGCTGTCGTCGCCGTCGCCGCCCTCGTCACCGGATGCAGCGCCACGGCGCCGAGCAGCGCGACGAACACGCTCACCTACGCCATCAACGGCGGAACTCTCAGCGGGGGCAAGATGGACATTCACTCCTCAGCGTTCCAAGCCACCGCCCTCGTGATGCGCAACTCCTTCGACTCCCTCGTCTACCAGAAGGCCGACGGTTCGTTCGTGCCGTGGCTCGCCACCTCGTGGCAGGTCTCCGACGACGGCCTGCAGTACACATTCGACCTGCGCGACGACGTAACCTTTCACGACGGCGAACCCTTCAACGCCGAGGCTGTGAAGGCCAACTTCGAGCACGTCGTCGCTCCCGAAACGGCGTCAGCGGATGCCGCGAGCCTTATCGGGTACGCCGAAACCGGTGGGTTCTACGCCGGCACCACCGTCGTGGACGAGTTCACCGTTCGGGTGGACTTCAACCAGCCCTACGCCCCGTTTTTGCAAGCCGTGAGCACCGCCAAGCTCGGCTTCTACTCCCCGGCGACGCTCCGCGACAACGCCGCCCAGCTGCCGGCCGGCGGACCCGGTGTCTCGGTGGGAACCGGCCCGTACGTGCTGAGCAAATACACGCCCGACCAAAGCATCGTCTTCACCGCGAACGAAGACTACGACTGGGCACCGGAGGGCAGCACCCACCAGGGTGCGCCCGCGATCGAGACGCTCGAGTTCCGCATCCTGCCCGAATCGTCGGTGCGCACCGGCGCCCTCACGAGCGGCGAGGCGCAGATCGCCAGTGACATCACGCCGAACACGGTGGGCCAGATCGGCGACGACTTCACGATCGAGAACGTGACGATGCCCGGCCTGCCCTACACGCTGTTTCTCAACAAGGGGCACGGCGTCTTCGCTGACGAGAACGTGCGACGCGCCTTCGCGCTGGGTGTCGACATCGGCCCGGCCGTGGAGAGCATTTACCAAGGGCAGGCCGAGCGGGCCTGGAGTATCCTCTCCCCGGCCACCCCGAACTCCTACGATCCGAGCCTCGAAGACAGCTGGGCCTTCGACCCCGACGAGGCCAATTCCCTGCTCGACGCGTCTGGCTGGACCGAGCGCGACTCCGAGGGCTACCGCACCAAGGACGGCGTGCGCCTGAGCGCCCAGTGGCTCGCCTACACCCCGGTCTCGGACGCCAACGCGAGCCTCGGCGACGTGGTGCAGTCCGACCTGCGCGACATTGGCTTCGAAATCGTGCGCGAGAACGTCGAGATCGCCCAGTACTACGAGGCCTTCGACGCGCGCGACTACGACCTCTCGGACTGGAGCTTTCCGAGCGTCGACGCCGACGTGCTGCGCGCCCACCTGCACAGCGGCGGCTACAAGAACGGCTCGTCCACAGCCGACCCGGTGGTCGACCAGCTGCTCGACGACGCGATCGCCACGAGCGACCCTGCCGAACGTGAAGCGCTCTACGCACAGCTGCAGCAGTGGAACGCCACCCACGTGGCGATGGTGCCGATCACAGTGCCCACCGCGATCACCGCGTACAGCCCCGTCATCGAGAACCTGAGATTCGACCTGTACGGGCAGCCGCTCTTCTATGAGGCCTCCCTCACACGCACGCCGTGACCGAACGCCCCGAGAACCCTGCCCGCCGATCCAACCGACCGGGCACCCGCCTGGCCGGCCGGCTTGGCGGCATGCTCCTCGTGGTGTGGGGCGCCGCCACCGTGGGCTTCTTCTCACTTCGGCTGATCCCTGGCGACCCGGTGAACGTTCTCGTGGGCCTGGGCAACGTGTCGCAGCAGGTGCGTGACCAGATCCGTGAAGACTGGGGCCTCGCCGATCCGCTGGTTGTGCAGTACGTCGGTTATCTCGGCCGGCTTGTGCGGGGTGACCTCGGCACCTCCTACCGCATGCAGCAACCGGTGGGCGATGTGATCGGCCAGCAGCTCGCGCCTACCGTGCAGCTGATGGCCCTCGCCATCGCGTTCGCCGTGCTGCTCGCTCTCGCATCCGCGATCCTCGGCCGCAGTCGTCGCACTGCCCCTGTCGCCGGCCTGCTCGAACTCGTCGCCGTGTCCTCGCCCACCTTCTGGATCGGGCTCGTACTGATCAGCGTGTTCGGCTTCGGGCTGGGCTGGTTCCCGGTGGTGACCACGACAGGGTTCGGCACCCTGGTGCTGCCCGCCGTGACCCTCGCCATCCCGGTGGCCGGAATCCTCAGCCAGGTGCTGCGCTACGGCCTCGACGACGCGGCGGCCCTGCCCTTTGTCGACACCGTGCGGGCCCGCGGTGCCAGCCGGACCCGCCTCGTGCTGCGCCACACCCTCCGTCACGCCGCCGCGAACAGCGTCACCCTCACCGGTTACATCGTGGGGTCCCTGCTCGGCGGCTCCGTGCTCGTGGAGACGGTCTTCGCCCGTCCCGGGCTCGGACGGGTTGCCCTGAACGCCATCGTCGACCGCGACGTGCCCGTGGTGCTCGGAATCATCGTGCTCGCCGCCGTGGCGTTCTCGCTGGTCAACCTGCTCGTCGACCTCGTGGCCGACCGCCTCGATCCCCGCCTCACGACCGAGCAGGCCTACGCATGAGCATTCTCGCCGCCGCCCAAGCCCGACGGGTGAAGCGGATGCCGACCCCGGCCCTCTGGGTCGCCGCCGGCTTCCTCCTACTCCTCGTGGCGTCCGCTGTGATGCCCTGGCTCTTCACCGACGCCGACCCGCTCCGCACCGACATTGGGGAGGCGCTGCTGGCGCCCAGCCTCGGGCATCCGTTCGGCACCGACCAGGCCGGTCGTGACGTGTTCGCGCGGGTGGTCTACGGCTCGCGGTACTCGCTCGCGATCGGGTTCGGCGCGACCCTGATCGCCCTCGTGGCGGGACTACTGATCGGCTCGGTCGCGGGGCTGATGCGCCGTGTCGGCGACGGAGTGCTGAGCCGAGCGATCGAGATCGTGATGGCCTTCCCCGAGTTCCTGCTCGCGCTGATCGTGATCGCGATTATCGGTCCGGGGGAGGCGAGCCTGCTCGTGGCTGTGGCCATCGCGGTGATTCCCTCGTACGCTCGAGTCGCCCGGGTGCAGACGCTCGTCGTGAAGCGAGCTGGGTACGTGGAGGCCGCGCGCACCCTCGGTGTCTCGCCCGCGGTCACCGTGCTGCGCCACGTGGTGCCGAACGCGCTCGGGCCGCTGCTCGTGATGGCCACCATGGGAATCGGCACGGCCATCACGGCCGCCGCCGGCCTCAGTTTTCTGGGCCTCGGGCCGAAGCCGCCCACGCCGGAGTGGGGACTGATTCTCGCGGAGGGGCGCAACTTTCTGGCGACAGCCTGGTGGATCGCCGTTTTCCCTGGGATCGTGATCACGGCCACCGTCGTCTGCACGAGTATTCTCGGCCGGCACCTGCAGGCCCGCGCGGCGGGACGGCAGCGATGAGCGTCGTGAGTGTGCGCAACCTGCGCATAGTCATGCCTGGGTCAACGACCGCCGTGGTTGACGGGGTGTCGTTCGGCATTGAGGCGGGGGAGTGCCTCGGCATCGTGGGGGAGTCCGGAGCCGGCAAGACCCTCACTGCTCGCAGCCTGATCGGGCGCGCGGGGCACGGAGTGACGGCCGACGAGCTCACGGTGGCCGGAGTCGACGCGCGCGGCCTCACCGATCGAGGCTGGCGTGGCCTGCGTGGCGGCCGTGTGGGACTCGTGAGCCAGGACGCGCTTGTGTCACTCGACCCGCTGCGACGCGTGGGCGCCGAGGTGGCGGAGCCCCTCGAGGTGCACGAACCGGGGCTCGGCCGCGCTCTGCGTTCGCGCCGCGTGCTGGAGTTGCTCGGGCAGGTCGCCATGCCCGAACCGGCCCTGCGCGCGCAGCAGTATCCGCACGAACTCTCCGGCGGGCTGCGCCAGCGGGCGCTCATCGCCTCGGCCATCGCCGCGTCACCTGGCCTGCTGATCGCCGACGAACCGACGACCGCCCTCGACGCCACCGTGCAGGCGCAGATCGTGCGGTTGTTGCGCGAGCTCAAGGAGTCGGGCCTCGCTCTGCTGTTGATCAGCCACGACCTGGGCGTGATCCGCGAGCTCGCCGACCGGGTGGCCGTGATGAAAGATGGACGGTTCGTGGAGGTGCAGGACGCGGGTGACCTCTTTGCCGCGCCGCGGCATCCGTATACTCGCGAGTTGCTCGCGGCTGCCTCTCTGGGTTCCGCTGCGGTGCCGGTGCCCGGCCCCGTGGTGTTGGCCGCGCGTGACCTGGCCGCGTCATTCGGAACCCTGCGGGCCGTCGACGGTGTCTCGTTCGAGCTGCGCGCCGGCCACACCGTGGGCATCGTGGGCGAATCGGGCTCCGGCAAGAGCACCGTGGCACGGATGCTGCTGGGTACGCAGTCGCCCACCCGCGGCTCGGTGCTGCTCCGCGGCGAACCCTGGAGCGAGGTGCCTGAACGGCAACGCCGCGGTCGCCGCGGCGGGATCCAGATCATTCACCAGGACGCGCTGAGCGCCTTCGATCCCCGCGCCACCGTGCTGCACATTCTGTCTGAGGCGATTGCCCTCGGTGGCACGGGTCGCCGGCTGCGGAGGGCCCGGGCCGTGGAGCTGCTCGCGCAGGTCGCGCTCACAGACACGCTGCTCGGGCGGCGCCCGCACGAACTCTCCGGCGGTCAGCGGCAACGAGTGGCGATCGCCCGGGCGCTCTCGCGCGAGCCGAGCATCCTGGTGTGCGACGAGCCGGTGTCGGCGCTCGACGCGCAGGTTCAGGCCCAGGTGCTCGAACTGCTGGCCTCGCTGCAGGCATCGACGGGGCTCGCGATGGTGTTCATCTCGCACGACCTCGCCGTGGTGCGCGCCCTCAGCCACGAGATCCTCGTGATGAAGGAGGGTGTTGTCGTGGAGCAGGGGCCGGCAGCCGAGCTGTTCGCCGCGCCGCGGCATCCGTTCACCCGTGAGTTGCTCGCCGCCCACCGCTAGAACCGGGGTTGTGCGAGGGGGAACGAGTCAGGCCTCGGAACCGTTCGGTCGCTGGTTGATCGCGTCGCCACCACTGGTGAGGTCGGCGCCGTCGGGCAGCTCCAGAACCTCTATGACGCCGGTCGCCCCGAGTGCGAGCAGCTCGGCGATGAGAGCCGGGCTTCCGCCGACCACTGTCGAGTTGAAGTCGATCTCGCTGGCGAGAAACCACTCCCGGCCTTCCGGCCACAGCAGCTGCGGGGTGAGCACGCTGACCCCGTACTCGTCGGCCCAGCCGGACGCCCACGCCCAGCCAAGATCAGCCAGAACGCGCACGTCGAGTTCGAACAGCAGGGACTTGCGCTGGGGAACCTCTAGTCGGGGGTTGGCCCAGGCCTCGAGAATGGCGGCATGCCGTTCGATGCTGCTTTCGAACCCTCCCTCGTCGCCCCGGGTGAGCCTGACCGCCGAACCGTTTATCTCTCCGAACCCGGCCCACAGCGTCGCCAGGCAGGTGTCGGCCGTCGCCGTGTGCCGCGCCAGTACCCGGGCGACGGCCGCGAGTTCGGGCAGGTCCATGCGTCCCCAGGCGGGCTCGCCGTACTGCCAGCCGTCCTCGCCGAATGCGGGCTGGCGGTAGCCGTCGGTCAACGATCCCCACTGGGCCAGCGGATGCATCACGGTGCCCTCCCGCTCGGCCGCCTCGGCCCACCGCACCACGTGTGTATTCTCCGACCGCGCCTGATCCCCGGTCCAGAGCAGGTACTGCCCGTCGGACGGGTGGAAAATGCGCGCATAGGCCTCATATCGGGCGGGAAGCAGGCCGGCGATTGTGGCCCAGGAGCCCAGAGCGTCGATGACCCATTGGCCCCGGTGGATCGCGGCGGTGGGTCGCACGGGCCAGATCGGGGAATCACTCATTTCTTCAGGTTATCGAGTAGATTCCACTCATGACCGAGTCCGCCGAAGCGCTTCCGAAAATCGGGGCTCCGGCGACCCGCGCCCTCGCCGCCGCCGGAGTCACTTCGCTGGCCGACGTGCGTCGGTCTTCTCTCGACGACATGGCCGCGCTGCACGGCGTGGGGCCGAAGGCGATCCGGCTGCTGCGCGAAGCTCTTGACCACACGGAGGCGACCTGATGCCCGAGATGAACAACGACACCACACCAGAAGGCGAACACACCGAGCGGTATGCCGACGGCGCAGTCAAGGCGCGCGGGCTCCGGATCGACGGTGAACTCGAGGGGTACTGGGAGTGGTTCCGCAAGGACGGCTCCAAGATGCGCGCGGGCAGCTTCGCCCACGGCGAGCAGGTGGGCGAATGGATCACCTACGACCGCGCCGGGGCGCCACACAAGATTACACAGATGAAGGGGCCAGCTGCCGAGGGGTGATCGTTGTGCGGTGGCGGATCGCAGGCTGAGAAATCCCTGACGGCCGCGGTATCGTGGAACATTCCGTGGCGCTCGGGCGTTTCACCGGGCGAGGGTTTCAGCCCGTGACGTGATTTTGATAGTGACTGCAGCAGGGAGAACATACGATGACTGGCACAACGGAAAAGGCGATACTGGCCGGCGGCTGTTTCTGGGGAGCCCAGCAGCTGCTGCGCCGACGCGCTGGCGTGATTTCCACCCGGGTGGGCTATTCAGGCGGCGACGTCCCCAACGCCACCTATCGCCACCACGGCACCCACGCCGAGACAGTGGAGATCGTCTTCGATCCCACGGTCATCTCGTATCGCGAGGTGCTCGAGTTCTTCTTCCAGATCCATGACCCCTCGACGCGAGACCGCCAAGGCAATGACGTGGGAGTCAGCTACCGTTCGGCGATCTTCTACACGAGCGACGAGCAGAAGCGCGTCGCTGAAGACACCATCGCGGACGTGGACGCCTCCGGCATCTGGCCGGGCAAGGTGGTCACAGAGGTGAGCGCCGCCGGCCCGTTCTGGGAAGCCGAGGAGGGGCACCAGGACTACCTCGAGAAGTACCCGTCCGGATACACCTGCCATTTCGTGCGCCCGGGCTGGAAGCTCCCGAGTCGTAACGCGGAGCCCGCCCGCTAGTCAGCCCGGGCAGTATCCCCGCGGCACGACAGCACGCGCGTTTTCCGGTCGGCCGAGTGCCGACCGGGGACGGGTGCGGTCTCCGCCGCGAACCCTCGGCAAGCGACGGCATCCGGGTATCATGACCTCGCGGATTGAGCCGGGAGGGTGACATCTATGGCACTGAGGCCGGCGCGTCTGGCGATGAATGACCTCGCCGACATGCGCGAATCCGTGTTCTTTGACGGGCCCCGGGCCCGTGAGCGGACCACCAGATTCTGGATCCTGCTCGTGCTCTCCTCGATCATCGCTGCCGCGGGCGTGGCGGCCGATTCGACCGCCACCGTGATTGGGGCGATGATCGTCGCGCCGCTGCTGCTGCCGATCCAGGCGACGATGCTCGCTACCGTGCTGGGGGACCGGGGCAACCTCGTGCGATCGCTGGCGCTCGTTCTCGGGGGCGCGGCGCTCGCGATCGGCATTGGCGTGCTGCTGGGTCTGATCGTTCCCGTCGATGTCGTGGCTGAAAGCAACGTGCAGGTCGCGTCGCGGGTGAGCCCGCGGCTGATCGACCTGCTCGCCGCGCTGGCCACCGGTGCGGTCGGCTCGATTGCCCTGGTGCGCCGGGACATTTCCGACACCCTTCCGGGTGTGGCCATCGCGATATCGCTCGTGCCGCCGTTGTCGGTGGTCGGACTGACACTCGAGGCTGGGGCCTTCGCCGAGTCCCTCAGAGCCCTTCTCCTGTTCGTGACGAACGTCGCGGCGATCCTCGCCACCGGCATCGTGGTTATGGCGCTGTACGGCGTCAACGGCCTGCTGTCGAAGCCGGCCACGCCGCGTGAGCGCCGGGCACGGCTGCGGCGGGGAATCCTGGTCTCGGCCATAATGGGGCTGGTCATCCTGCTGCCGCTCACGGTGGCGAGCGTCACCGTTGCACAGTCGTCGTCGCGGGAGGCATCCGTTCAGTTGGTCGCCGAATCCTGGGCGACAGATGCCGGTTGGGAGCTTTTCAGCGTGGCCACGGACCGGGGCGAGGTTACAGTGCGGGTGGAAGGAGCCCTCCCGCTCCCCAACACCGAGGAGCTGGAGCGGCGACTTCGCTCTGCCGGCATCGACCCCACGGACGTACATGTCGACCTCGTGCCCGTCTACTCCGTCGACTTCTGACGTTCGCTACGTTTCGCGGCCTGGCACTCGTCTCAAGGAGGACCACGTGGCGAAACAGGTGCCGCGAGGCAGGGGAGACCTGAGTAGGGTGTCGGCATGCCACACGAAGCAGCCATCCTGTCAGTCGACGGCCCGCACGGCCTGCGCGAGATGCGCCTCTCGAGCCCGAGCCGCGTGCTGTGGCCCGCCGTCGGACTCACCAAGCTCGATTTCGCCCGCTACATCGTGGCCGTCGGCGAGGCCTTCGTGGCAGCGAACGGCGACCGCCCGATCTCCCTCCAGCGGTTCTCCGACACGATCGACGACGAACAGTTTTTCTCCAAGAACCCGCCCCAGGGAACCCCCGACTTTGTGCGGGCGGTGGATGTTGTCTACCCGAGCGGGCGGAGGCATCCGCAGCTCGTGATCGACGAGCCAGCGGCCGCCGTGTGGGCCGTGCAGATGAACACCGTCGTATTTCACCCGTGGCCCTCGCGTGCCGAGAACACCGACAACCCCGACGAGCTGCGCATCGACCTGGACCCGCAGCCCGGCACTGACTTCGACGACGCGATCCCGGTGGCCATCGAACTTCGCGAGCTGCTTGCCGAGGCTGGCCTCACGGCGTTCGTCAAGACGTCCGGCAACCGAGGTCTGCACGTGTTCGCGCCGATCGAGGCCACCCGGGAGTTTCTCGACGTGCGCCACGGCGTGATCGCAGCGGCCCGAGAACTCGAACGACGGATGCCGAAACAGGTCACCACGGCCTGGTGGAAGGAGGAGCGCGGCGAGAAGATCTTCGTGGATTTCAACCAGGCCAATCGGGACCGCACCATGGCCGGCGCGTACAGTCCGCGGGCGCTCGCCCACGCACCCGTGTCGTGCCCGCTCGAGTGGGAGGAACTCGGCGACGCCGACCCGCGCCGATACACGATCGAAAGCGTGCCGGACCGGCTGGCCACGGTCGGCGATCCGTGGGCGAGCCTGCACGCACAGTACGGCACCCTGGATGTGCTGCTCGCTTGGTGGGACCGTGACGGGCAGGCCGGGCTCGGGGAACTGCCCTTCCCGCCGGACTTCCCGAAGATGCCGGGGGAGCCGCCCCGCGTGCAGCCGAGCCGCGCGCGCAAACCGGACTGACCGCATCCGCTCGCCAGGACCGGTGAAGCCGAGACGCGCCGGTCACCGCTGAGCGGCGTGTCGCGAAAGACACCGGGTTGCGCAGGGCGGGCTCGCCGGACTTAGTCTTAGGCAGTGACCCCCGACTCGCCCACCGACGCAGCCCGCGCAGCGAAGGGCAGCGCCGCCCTTCAGGCACTGGCCCGGCTCGGCTTCGCCGTGAACGGTTTGCTGCACATTCTTATCGCCGCAATCGCGGTTACCGTCGCGATCGGTTCCGGCGAGGATACCGCAGACCAATCCGGAGCCCTCGGACAACTCGCGGCCAACCCCGGTGGCGTATTCATTCTCTGGACCGTTGTCGTGGGCTTGTTCGCCCTGGGTGTCTGGCTGCTGCTCAGTGCCTTCCTCATGCAGGGCTCCGACCCCAAGCGCCGGTGGTCGCGCCGAGCCGCGAACCTCAGCAAGGCGGCGGTCTACTTCGTTCTCGGCGGGACCGCGGCTACCTTCGCGCTTGGGGGAGCCACGAGTTCCGGCGGTAGCGCCCAAGACGCGACCGCGGCCCTGCTCGGGGCCCCTGGCGGCGTGGTCCTGCTCGTTTTCGCGGGCCTGGTCGTGCTGGCCGTGGCCGGATATTTCGTGTTCAAAGGCGTCGCCAAGAAATTCACCACCGATATCGCGGTTCCGAGCGGCCCCACCGGGAAAGCCATCATCGGCCTCGGCGTTGTCGGGTACATCGCAAAAGGCATCGCGCTGGGCGTCGTCGCCGTGCTCATCCTGTACGCGGCGTTCACGCACGACCCGAGCAAGTCCTCCGGCCTCGACGGAGCGCTCAAGGGCTTGGCCGCGCTACCCTCCGGAGGTCTCATCCTCGGGGCCGTCGGGATCGGACTGATCATGTACGGCGTGTACTGCTTCGCACGGGCCTGGCGCGCCCGGTTCTAGGGCGCTGGCACAGCCGCGATGTGAGTCACCAGCGAGACCACGCGCTCGCGCAGGGCCGTGCTGCGCACGCTGAACCCCTTCTGCAGCCGCACGTATTCGGCCTTGCCGGCGGGCGTCTCCACGGCTACCGGCGCGTAGCCCCAGTCGGACAGATCATAGGGTGATGCCTGCATGTCGAGCCGGCGAATGTCGCGAGCCAGCTCGAACGAGTCAAGCAGTACCTCTCCGGGCATCAGCGGCCCGAGCTTGATCACCCACTTATATACATCCATGCCGGCGTGCAGGCAGCCGGGCTGCTCAAATGTCGGCTGGTTCTCGCGGGTGGGCTGCAGCTCGTTGAGCGGCAGCGCTTCGGGAGTGAAGAACCGAAACGCGTCGAAGTGACTGCACGTAATGCGGTTGGCCTCCACGACCTCGTCGGTGTCGCCCTGCCCGAGCCGCAGCGGCGCTACATGTCGATGCTCGCCCTGCCGGTACACCATCGCCCACTCGTGCAAACCGAAGCACCCGAAGTTGGCCGGACGCAGCGCGGTCTTCGACAGCAGCGACGCAATGAAGCGGACGCTCCGTCCCTTCGCCGCCACAAACCCCGCCTCGTCCACGGCCACGTCCGCCCCCTCTGACGTGTACCACTTCCAGGTGGCCCGATCGAGCCCCGCCGCGCCCTGCAGGACGACTCGCGCACCAGGGTGCCACCGGCGCAGCAACCCCGGACGGAACGGATAATACGTGAACAGAAAATCGTCAACCGGATGCGACCGGCCGCTGGCCGCGCGCAGCCGACGTTCCAGAGTGAGTGCGTCCGCCCGGTCTTGGTGGGTCTGCTCGAGGGCGGTCCACTCGGCGGACTCGAACACGCGCTGTTCAGTGAATTCCACGCGTCAAGAATACCTTCCGGTTCACCGCAACACCGGAACCGGGGCAGGATGGAGTCATGGCGAATACCGAACAACAGCCCTGGATCAAGAACTACCAACCCGGGGTTCCTGCCGAAATTGAGCTTCCGTCCGAATCGCTGGTGCAGATGTTCGAACGTAGCGTCACGGAGGCCGGCGACCACCCTGCGCTTGAGTTCTTCGGGCGTCGCACCACCTACGCCGAACTCGGCGAGCAGGTCGACCGGGCCGCGGAAGGCCTGCGGCACCTCGGCGTGCAGGCCGGCGACCGGGTGGCGCTGATCCTGCCCAACTGTCCCCAACACGTGGTGGCGTTCTACGCGGTGTTGCGCCTCGGCGCCGTGGTCGTGGAACACAACCCGCTGTACACCACGCGGGAGCTGCGCCACCAGTTCGAAGACCACCAGGCGCGGGTCATCATCGCCTGGGACAAGACCGCCGAAGCCATCCGCGAGTTCCCCGCGGATATCGAGATCGACCACGTCATCTCGGTCAACCTGCTCGAGGCCTTCCCCGCCGTGAAGAGGCTTGCACTGAATCTTCCGGTGAAGAACCTGCGCGCATCCAAGGCCGCACTCACCGGCAAGGCACCCGGCACCATCCCCTGGAAGCAACTGCTCACCCACGCCCCGATCGATCCCGAACACCCGCGGCCGGGCGTCGACGACCTCGCGGCGATCCAGTACACCTCGGGGACGACCGGCCGTCCCAAGGGCGCGATGCTCACCCACTTCAACCTGTATTCCAACGCCCTGCAGGGCGAGGCCTGGATGCACGGCGCCCAGTATCGCAAGGAGGTGTTCTACGCGATCCTGCCCATGTTCCACGCCTTCGGCATGACTCTCTACCTGACCTTCGGCATCCGCAAGCAGGGTCTGCTCGTGCTCTTCCCTAAATTCGAGCCGGGACTGATTCTCGATGCCATGAAAAAGTCCCCGGCCACGGTGTACTGCGCGGTGCCGCCGATCTACGAGCGCACCGCCCTCGCGGCGAAGGAGAAGGGCGTGTCACTGAGGTCATGCACGTACTGCATCTCCGGGGCGATGAACCTGCCCGACCACGTCGTGGAGTTGTGGGAATCCGTCTCGGGCGGCCGACTCGTGGAGGGCTACGGCATGACCGAGTCCTCTCCCGTGGCGCTCGGCAACCCGTTCCACGACACCCGTCGCACGGGCACGATCGGAGTGCCCTTCCCCTCCACGCTCATGAAGGTCGTCGACCTCGACGACCCCACACTCGAGGTCGCCGAGGGCGAGCCGGGGGAGCTGCTGCTGAAGGGCCCGCAGGTGTTCCAGGGCTACTGGAATAACCCCGAGGAGACGGCGAAGACCCTGCTCCCGGGGGGATGGCTGCGCACCGGGGATGTTGTCACGGTCGACGTCGACGGCTTCACCACGATCGTCGACCGCGCCAAGGAGCTCATCATCACCGGCGGATTCAATGTGTCGCCCACCGAGGTCGAGACGGCGTTGCGGCTGCACCCCTCCGTCGTGGACGCGGCGGTCTTCGGCAAGCCGCTCGAGCGCGGCGGCGAGATGATCGTCGCCGCGATCGAGCTCAAGCCGGGCGCCGCGCTCAACGAGCAGGAGTTGCGCGAGCACTGCCGCGAGCACCTCGCCGCCTACAAGATTCCGCGGCGCATCGTGCAGATCGAGAACACGCCACGGTCCCTGTTGGGCAAGATCCTGCGCAAACAGGTGCGCGAGCAGGTGTTGCCGACCCTCTAGTTCCGCGCGACGAGCACAGTTTCCATCGCGTCGAAGAAGGCGTTGTACCCGATCACTGTCTGCGCGTACTGCTCCTCGCTGAGGTGCCCGCCGGTCTGAACGAGCGTCATCTCAGCCCCGCCGTCAACCGCGGTCACGTCAACGGTCACCGGCTCCCGCGCCGGGTTGGCCGGGTCGTCGGTCATCGTGAAGGCCAGTCGCTGAGGCGGGACAACCTCGGTGTATTCACCCAACCACTGGATCGTCGTGCCGTCGGGCAGGTGCATCACGGCGCTCCAAACGCCGCCGACACGCACGTCGAGCACCAGGGTGTCGAGCGGAACGGAGACGGCCTCTGTGCCGAACCACACCGAGAACTGCTCGGGGTCAGTCCACAGCGCGTAAGCGCGGTCGGGGGAGGCCGCGAAACGGCGGGTGACGGTGATTCCAGCGGTCATGGATGTTCTCCTCGGATCGTGTTTTTCTGTGGGCTACGACGGTATCGTGCCAACCTGCGTCTGTTCCATGCTTTCCTTATATCTAAGCAGCGGATGCCCGCGGCGCGAGGGAGGACCCCATGACAGACCAGGCCGCACAACCCGCGAGTACTCCGAGCGCCGAGGTCGTCGAGGGCGTCTTCGCCCTGGCACGCGACGGCCTCACCGGCCCGCTCGGCGAGATGCTCGACGCGGGAGTGCCCCTCGACATGCTCAACGGACGAGGCGACTCGCTGCTGATCGTGGCGACCTATGCGCAGCATCTCGACACTGTGACCGCGCTTCTCACCCGCGGCGCCGACACATCCGTTGTCAATGCCATGGGCCAGACGGCTGTGGCCTGCGCGGTGTTCCGCAACAACGAAGCGCTGCTGCGGGCGCTTCTCGAAGCGGATGCCGACCCCCTCCTCGGCGCCCATCCGGCGGTGGCCATCGCCGACCAGTTCGGTTTTCCCCGCATGCGTGAGGTCACCGAATCGTACGACTGCCCGTAGCCACCCGAGAGTTTTCACAACGGTAACCTGCGCATCACATCGTTGAAAAGCGGCAGATTTAACCTGAATCGATGGTTCGGGACAACACAGCATGATCGACAGGGTCGACCCCTTCATCGGGACCGACGTCACCAGCCTGCCTCCGCGCAACGGCCTCGCCGCGACGTGGTGGTGGCCGAAGCCGCAGATCGGCAACACGCACCCAGGCGCCACGTTTCCGCTGGGCATGGTGTCGGCCTGCGCGTATTCCGGCGCGTACCCCACCGGGTACGGACGCCATGACCTCAGCCTCGAGGGCATCCCCGCGCGCTTGCACGACCAGCAGCTCGCCTCGGGCTTCACGCATTTCCAGCAGTCCGGAACCGGGGCTATCCGCAAGTACTACAACTACTTCAGGGTCACCCCGATGATCGAGCCGCTCGACGAGCTCGGACGCACGTGGCAACTCAGCAAGGAGCAGGCGCAGCCCGGCTGGTATTCCGCCACCCTCGACTCGGGCATCACGGCGGAGCTCACCGTGGGTCCGAAGAGCGCCGTGCACCGCTACACCTTTCCCCAGCATCGCAACGCGCGCATCGTGATCGACTTCTCGATGGGCGGACTCTCGATTCCGTACGGTGCCACCATCCCCTTGCGCGCGCACATCGAATGTCTCGAGCCCGGTGTGGCGTGCGGTCAGATCGTGGCGGAAGGCGTGCCGCTCTCGGTCTATATCGAGTGTGACACCCCGCAGTGGCGGCAGATGCTGTGGTACGACCGCCGGCTCATGCCCGGAGGTACGCGCCTCGACTTCGACCGCATCCGCCCCACCACCCTGCGCACGTTCGGGCTCATGTGGGCGGGACCGAGCGAACAGGGCGACACCATTGAACTGCGCATCGGCTTCTCGCTGCGCGGCGTCGAGCAGGCCAAAGCGAACCTCCTGGCCGATTGCGGGCCAAAGCCAGCCGGTTTCGCGGAGCGACGCGCTCTCACCGCGGATGCCTGGCGCAGCCAGCTGGAAGCCATTACCGTGGTCACACCCTCGGTCGAGCGACAGACGATCTTCTCCACCGCGCTCTATCACTCGCTGATCAAACCCTGCCTCGCGCCGTCCGAGAGTCCATTCTGGCCCGACGACGGCCCCTTCGCATTCGATGTCACGACCATGTGGGACATCTACCGCACGCAGCTGCCGTTGCTCACGGCGCTGATGCCTGAACGCGCCATCGAACTGGCGACCGCACTGCTCACGATCTGCGAGGAGGAGGGCAACTTTCCGATCGGCTACCGCATGGCGCGGGGGAGCGACCGCTTCTCCCGGCAGGGCAGCGCGCTCGTGCACACCTTCCTCGCCGACCTGTGCCAGCTCGGGCTGCCGGGCATCGACTGGGACTGGGCCCTCGTGCACATGTCCGACGACCTGCGCCGCACCTACGGCGAGGAATTTCTGCTGCGCGGCGTGGCGCATCCGATCACGCACACCCTCGACCTCGCGTTCGGCTATTGGTGCACGGCCAAGGTGGCGGAGCACCTCGGCGACACGGCTCTCGTGCGCCAGTTCACAGCCCTCGCCGAGCAGTGGTCGAACGCGTACGACCGGCAGACGGGGCTGCTCCTGGACTCGACTTTCTATGAGGGCAGTCGGCACAACCACTCTTTCCGACTGCAGCACGACATGGCCGGCCGGATTGCCCTGAGCGGTGGCGCCGAGCGTTTCACCAGGCAGCTCGACACATTCTTCGGCTTCGGGGCGGGGCCCGTGGCCCAGCTCGGCGAGGCGCCAGCGGCATCCGTTGTGCTCGCCGGGTACGACCTGGGGCGCTTCGAAGGGCTCAACAATGAACCCGACATGGATGCCCCGTGGGCCTACCACTACGTGGGTCGCTGCGACCGAACGGCCGAGGTTGTGCACAACGTGGTGCACCAGCAATTCGGCATCGGGCGCGGCGGGCTTCCCGGCAACGATGATTCGGGCGGCCTGAGCTCCTGGTACGTCTGGGCTTCGCTGGGTCTCTTCCCGGTCGCCGGACAGAACGTGTTCCTGGTGAATGCGCCCTCGTTCGTGGAGTCGACGATGGCCGTCGGGCGCAACACCCTCATCATCCGTACCCGCGGCTTCGTCGAGCCCGTCGCGGGCGGGCCCGTGCAGTATGTGCAGGCCGCGCGTTTCAACGGCGAGCCGCTCACCCGCAGCTGGCTGCGCGGCACCGAGGTACACCGCGGCGGCGAACTGCTGGTTGATCTGGGCCCCCGGCCGAGCGACTGGGGAACCATCGGCCTCCCCCCGAGCGCCGCCCCCAAACCTCCGTTGACCCTCCTCAATCCACCTGCGTCAGGAGACTGAAAATGGAATCCATGCAATCCGTCGAAAAGAAGGCGACCGAAAACCGGCTCGTCATCGTTGTCAGGGCCGACCCCGTGATCTGCGGTCATTCGGTCGAAGCGCGCAACCTCGCCGAAACGGCGCTTGAGCGCGGGTTCGATGAGGTGCGCATCGTCACCTGGCCGATCGAGCAGCTGCAGAAGTCCGGGCTGCCGTTGAAGCCGCTCGACTCCGTGCTGCCCTACAGTCCCGGCATCGTCGTCGACCGGCCCGAGCCCGTAGGCGATTACAAGATCATCGACGGCCGCTACCTTGCCGGGCTCACCGGACGCCTGATCGAACTTTTCACCGACGGCGTGCCCACGGTCTGTCTCTCGCTTTATCTGTGCCCGCACACTCTCGCGGTCTCCGATGCCATGCGCGCAGCCCTCGGAACGGGTCTGCCGGTAAACGTCACGACGATAGCCGAGGCCGTGGGCTCAGACGTGACCAACGTTGTGCGCACAGCTGTAGACGAGGGGCGGCTCGGCGCCGCAGCCCACATCCTGTCGAGCTATCTCAGCCAAGACCACTGCGTGGCCGTCTCGGAGTACACGCGCGGTCTGATCCTCGCCGAGGCGGAACTCGTAGACGCGCAGTTCGGAACCCGCTATGCGGCCCAGTGCCACGAGCGTGTCTCCATCTCGTACCCCGCCATCGATTCGGATTCGTACCTCGACCTCGACGACGCAGTGCTTGCCGATGTTCTCACGGCACGGGGACTCGAACGCAATGGCTACATACTGTTCTTGTCCAGGCTCACGGCTGCCAAGGGCGTTGACGACCTCATCGCGGGCTACGAGCTCAGCGCCGCAAACTCCTCGGCGATCCTCGTGATCGCCGGTCGCGGACCGGAGGAAGCGGCCCTGCGCGAAATTGCGGCGCGCTCACCCCTGGCACACCGCATCCGCTTCCTGAACGATGTCGGCGACGCCGAGAAGCCGTACCTGATGGCCGGGTGCGCGGCCTTCGTGTTGCCGAGCAAGCCGCGCCCCGAGTTCGTGGAGACCTTCGGCATCGCCCTGGCCGAGAAGATGCTGGCCGGTGGTGGCCCGGTTATCACGACGCTCACCGGGGGCATCGGGGAGGCCGTTGGCGGGTTCGCGCTCATCGTTCCCGTGGAGGACCCGTTGGCGATCGGCGCCGCCATCGATCACGCCGTGCTCGAGACAACGGATGCGCAGCGGCACGCGTGGGCGCTGCGCGCCCGTGACTACGCGATGCAGTTCGACCGTCGCACCGTCTTCGACCGCATGTTCGCCCTCATCACGCGAGACGTCGGCGTGGCTCGTCAGCACTGGGGAACGGTGAATTCGGGACGCGCTGACAGGGAGTGCGTCCCGAGGGGCTACTTGCTCGCGGCCACGAACGCCCTGGAGAACGACCACTGAGGGTTGCTGACGCCCGAGCACATGTAGGCGGGGATGCCGCCGGTGCAGGGTTGGTCGCGGGTCAGCTCCCACCAGCTCAGCACACCGAGGGAGTTGGCCTTGGCGAACTGCGCCAGCGCAGTGGCGTCGGTGACCGTGAAGATCTCACTGGGGAGGTCGTTCTGGCCGATCATCGGGGTGACGCCGATCATCGAAAGACGCTGGGCGCTGCTTAGCCCGGCGTAGGCCGGGATGGCCCCGAGCTGGGCGGCGGTGGCCTTCGCGGCGGAGATGGCAGCCGCCCCCATTGCGGTGGTGCCGTCGCCGTAGTCCATTGCCATTACGTTCACGGCTGAGAGCTTCACACCGGCGGCAGCGAACTCGCTCACTGTGCGCGTTCCGCTCGCGATGAGACCGTACGGCATCACGGGCAGAGTAATTGATACCTGCACTGGGCGCCCGGCAGCGGCGCGCTGGGCCTGGAGCGTCGCGACCACGGCGGCGCGGCGATTGTTGGACGTCGAATCGGAGACATCGGTGCCCTCGAGGTCGAAGTCGATTCGGGTCAGGTTGTAGCGAGTGACGACCTTTGTGTACGCCGCCAGCAGGGTCGCCGAGTTGGTGCAGACCCGGGCGAGTTCGTCGTTGATCGCGCCGCCGAACGAGGCAACGACCTGGCCGCCACCCGCCTGGAATGCGGAGATGTTCGCGAGGTTGTCCCCGGCCGTTCCCACGGTGTACTCCGTGTAGCCGGCCCAGGTGGGGCTGCAGGCGTTTGACCGGTCGGCCACGATGAATGCTGCGGTGACGGCCTTGACGCCGGTGGCGGCGGCGAATTTCGTGAGGTCGGCGGTCGGCCACAGCCCCATGTCCACATACGGAGCTACGAGGAGCGAGCCGGTCGGGCCCGGCGTCGGGGTTGGAGTTGGAGTTGGGGTCGGAGTGGCCGTTCGTGTTGGCGTCGGCGTCGCGGTCGGCTTCGGAGTGATGGTCGGCGTGGGCGTGGGCGTTGGAGTTGGCGCGGCGCCGTTGATCGTGCACGGAATCGCCGTGGCCCCGACGCTGAGCCCGATGACCTTGCACGCGGTGGGAAAGAGGGCCGCTGTCCCGACTCGATAAGACGTGAGGCCGAAGGACGTGGCGGCGCCGGGTGCGAGCGCGGGTGCCCACGACGGTGCCTTCACGGCGAATCCGCCGGGGGATGCCGCGAGCACCCCGTTCCAGAGCGTGTTGACCCTGTGTGCATAGGTGAAGGAGATCTGCCACGGGCTCAGCTTCGTGGTCGAGCTGTTGCGCACGCCCACTTCCGACTGGAATCCGGTCGTCCACACGTTCGTGTTCGTCCAGGTCACCGCAAGGCTCGGTGTGGCCGCCGCGGCTGGCAGAACACTCACGGTTCCGAGACCCAGTGCCACATTCACGGCCGTGCTCAAGGCGATCGCGAGCGGGCGGATTCGTCGGGTAGCTGAAGTAGGCACTCGGTATCCTCTGTGGGTGGCGTATGGCCGCAGCTCGGTCGCCCGCCCGAAGGGCCGACGCCCATAATGGCCCCCAAAAAGGGGGTTAACTACCGGGTGAAACTGATCGTACCCTGTATGTCCATCGGTTCGATCAAAAACTTTTAGCGCGCCGCGGGGAGATTGATTGTTGCGAGGACCGTTCGGCCGGTCGAGGCCGCCCGCGGTGCCATGTCAACGAGGGCGATCTGCTGCAAGGCGAACGCCGCACCCACTGCGATCCGCGCATGATTCTTGATCGTGATGTGCGGTCGAAACTCTGCCCCGGTGAAGGCCGGCTCATCGGGTGACGCACCGAGCGGACGCAGGGTCTCGATGAGAAGCTCGTGCAGCTGTGACAGGGCCTCGGTTGGCAGCACGATCGTCACCGGCACGTCCTGGCGCCGGCCGAACAACTCGTCCTCGCCCGCCACAGCTGGCAGGGCGGAGTGAGCGGACGTCGCGGCTACGATCGCCGACGCAATCACGCCGGGTTCGGCGTCCGTGAGGAACGGCGGCAGCACCGTGACGTGCAACGGCCAGTCGTGCACCGCAAAGCTGTCGCCCTCGTGGAGCGGCGTGAGGGGGAGAACAACGACGAGGCGGGGCATGGGCCGATCCTACGGGCACGCGAAACCGAGATGCACGTTCGGACGACCTTCCTGCGCCACGTTCGACGGAGATTTCGCCCGCTTCATCGCTGGGAAGCGCCGAATTGGGTTTTTCCCCTCTGCGTCAGGCTGGTTGTGAGTCAGTTCACGATCAGTAGGAGGCAGGGAACGCTACAGGAGGTAGGTGTCGGCGAACGCGCGCTTGGGCGGAAGGGTGAGGAGGGTTGAAACGCTCACGACGATTAACAGGATCGAGGCGACGATCACGAACGCGGCGAGAGCGAGTGTCGGCAGCACGAACATCACGAAGCCGGCCACGATCGACAGGGTACCGCTGACGAAAGCGAACCAGCGTGGTTTCACGACACTCCGCACGCCGCCGACGATATCGATGACGCCTTCGGCGATCCAGCCGATCCCGATCACGAAGGCGAGGACAGTGAGTGACGCCACCGGATCCGCAATGCAGAAGATGCCGGCGGCCACGACGAAGGCGCCGAGAATACCCGACAGCCAGCGCATGCCAGCCGTGACCTCATCCTGCATGAACGCGGCGGCGATGCGAAAGATCCCGGACGCGATCAGATAGATCCCGAAGATGATTGCGACCGTGAACAGGGTGGCCTGAGGCCACACGAGACCAATGGCACCGAGCACGAGCCCGATGATCGAAATTGTGATGAGTGCGCCCCTATGAGCCCGGCGCACCCCGACGTAGACGCTGGATACGTTCGACATGCCGACATTATGGCACCGCATGTGCCGCACAACCAGCCCAATTGGACCTGGCCCGCGTGGACTTATACGCGAGGCCAGGAGGGACGAGAACAGGCAACACTCCGGGTCAGATAAGGTATTCGGGCGGACCCGCCACGGTTCCGAACGCGCGCTTGTGGTAGAGCAGTGGCTCATGGTTTTCGCTGAAGCGCCCCTCCTCGATGTCGAGCACGATCAGGGCGTTGAGGTCGATCGGCACCTGCCGGTTGACCCGGGTGACGAGCACGCCGATCGCGTCGCGCAGGATGGGCAGGCCGAGGTCGTTCACGTACCAGTGGTCACCCGAGAAGCGCTCCGACGTTGTGCCGGCGAAGCGCTGGGCGAGGCCCTGCGACTCCTTGGCCAGGAAGTGCACCGCGAGCAGCGAACCCTCGGCGACGGCGGGCCAGCTGGAGGCGGTCTGGGCGATGTTGAAGGTCGCCCGGGGCGGGTACGCCGAGAGCGAGGCGAGCGAGGTGGCCGTGAACCCGACCGGCTGGCCGTCGGGCGTTGTGCCCGTGATCACCACGACCCCGCCCGGGTGGTTGCGGAAGGCTCTAATGAAGGATTCCTCCACGGTCTCAGTCATGGTGGCGAGGGTGGAGACGTCGGCGGGGGCGACCGGGGCGTTGATCTGACTGGTCATGGGGTGCCTTTCCAAACTCGGTTGCTGAATCACGTCATCGATCGGCTACTGCCACGAAACCGCACCCGGCGTCGTGGAGCAAAAGACATGACGCCGTGTGTCAGCGAAAACGGCGCAGATAAAATTGCGCTCCGGGCAATCGGGTAACGATTCGCGCGGGAAGCGGTTGCACCTGATATGACGATTCCGCTGTCCATCCTTGACCTCGCCCCGATCGCACCGGGACAGACCGCCCGGGAGAGCTTCGCGGCCAGTGTCGCGCTCGCCCAGACGGCCGAAAAACACGGCTATACCCGTGTCTGGTACGCCGAGCACCACAACATGCCCACGATCGCGTCGTCGGCCACCGCGGTACTGGTGGGCCATGTCGCGGCCCAGACCCGCAGCATCCGTCTGGGCGCCGGCGGCGTGATGCTGCCCAACCACTCGCCACTCGTGATCGCCGAGCAGTTCGGCACCCTCGGCGAACTGTACCCCGGTCGCATCGACCTGGGTCTCGGCCGTGCCCCCGGCAGCGACCAGACCACGGCGCGCGCCATGCGGCGCGACCCGCGGGCGAGCGACCAGTTTCCGCAGGACGTGATGGAACTGCAGGCGTACCTGAAGGGTCAATCGATCGTCGCCGGAGTGCAGGCCGTGCCCGGTGGCGGCACCAACGTACCGCTCTACATTCTCGGCTCGTCCCTGTTCGGCGCCCAGCTCGCCGCGGCGCTCGGCCTGCCGTACGCGTTCGCGTCGCACTTCGCGCCCGATTCCCTGTTTGAGGCCGTCGCCACCTACCGCCGTGACTTCACGCCCTCGGAGCAGCTCGACAAGCCGCACGTGATCGTGGCGGCCAATGTGGTCGCCGCCGACGACTCAGCGGATGCCGTGGCGCAGTTCGAGACGATCCGTCGCACCCGAGTGCGCGGCATGATCTCCCGCGGTCCGGCCGCACCGGACTACACAGACGAGCAGATCGACAACTTCCTCACCACCACGCAAGGGCAGCAGATCGCGAACATGATGCGGTATTCGGCGGTGGGAACGCCCGCCGGGGTGCGCGCGTTCCTCGAGGACCTCGCGGTCACCACGAAGGCCGACGAGCTGATCCTCGCGCACCAAGCGACCGACATCGCCGACCGCCTGCACTCGGTCGAGCTGACTGCCGCGGCCATGAACGGTGCCCTGGTCTAACATCGAAGCATGACTCCGGATGCCCTCGTCGACCTGTGCCTGAGTCTGCCGCAGGCGGTCGAGACCTTCCCGTTCGGTGAGGAAACCAGCGTCTTCAAGACGAGCGGCAACGGCAAGATTTTCGCGCTCAGCGCCCTGGCCGGAGAGCCGCTGACGGTATCGCTCAAGTGCGATCCGGAGGAGGGCCGGGCGTTGCGTGAGGAATTCGTGCAGATCACGCCCGGCTATCACCTCAACAAGAAGCACTGGATCACTATCGTGCTCGACGGCAGCGTTCCCGACGAGCTCGTGGAACAACTTCTCCGCGACAGCCATGCCCTTGTGTGACCGAAGGCGCCCCGCGCGAAATAGGTGCGCTGGTCGAGGCGCGACGCAGGAGTGATCGAGACACGCCCGCCGACACTGAAGAGTGCCTAGATGTCCGAGGCTGTCTCGAACTTCGTGAGCACTGGGGCCTCAGCGAGGATGGCTCCGAGGCCTGACGCACCGGGTCCGGCGCGCCAGGTGCGATACGCCGCATCGTGCTCGAGCGATGCCCACTTTTCCAGGAGCACGAAGTGGGTGGGGTCTGCGGTGTCCATGAGAACGTCGACGCCGAGGCATCCATCAAAAGTGCGAGTGTCGGCGAGGGTGTCCCGCAGTACCGTGGCCACCGTCGCGAGGGACTCGGCTTTCACATGTATGTCGAGGATTGCGGTGATGGGCATGTGTGCTCCAAACGGGTTGTGGTTACAGGTGGTTACAGGTGGTCGCCGGGGTCGGTGATCGGGTCGTCAGAGGAGTGGTCGGTGAGCTGCCCGCCGCCCACGGGCATGCCAGCCCACGACACGAGGGTCCAGCCCGCCTGTTGTGAGCCGGTCAGCTCCACAACGCCAGTGTTGTCGAGGTCGTTCTTCACGGCGAAACTCGGTGCCATATTGACGGTGCGGGCCGCGGTCCACACCCGGATGGCGGCGCCGTGGCTGAAGACGACGGCTGCCTCGACGCTGGCCGTGGCGGTCTCGATGTCGGCATCGAAACGTCTGAAGAAGGCGTGACCGTCGAAGGCCCCGGGCATCGTGGTGCGCAGGTCTCCGGCGCCCCACGCGAAGATCGTCTCGAGATACCGGCGAACGGACGCGCGATCGCTCAGTCCTTCCAGCGCCCCCGCCTCGATCTCGTGTAGTCCGTCCGCCACCTGGATCTGCAGGCCGCGGTCCGCCGCGAGCGGACTGGCGGTGAGCTGCGTGCGAACGAGCGTCGAGGCGAAGATGGCTTCGATCGGCTCCGCGCGCAGCGCATCGGGGATGACGGATGCCTGACGGGCGCCGAGATCGGTCAGGCCGGGGCCGGGGTGGGCCGTGTCGAGCTGGCCGAGAACGTTGGCGGGAGTCTGGCCGTGGCGGATCAGAAAGAGTCGCATGTTCACTCCAGCATAGGCATCGAAAATCTTCGGAGGTAACATCATGCGCATGAGGGCAGCCGCGCACACGAGATATGGACCCCCCAGCGTTCTCCGACTCGTGGAAACACCGACTCCCGTGCCGCGGGACGACGAACTCCTGGTGACGGTCTTCGCCTCGACCGCCAACCGCACCGACGAGGGATTCCTCCGTGGCAGTCCGCGGATCGTTCGACTCTTCAGCGGACTGACCAAGCCCAAGAAACAGATCCTCGGCAACGAATTCGCCGGGCGGGTGGAGGCCATCGGCGCGACGGTGAGCACCTTCAGGGTGGGCGACCGAGTCTTCGGCTACGACGGCGCGAACTTCGGCGGCCATGCGGAGGCCAAGACCGTGCGGGAACGGGGACTTGTGGCGGTGATACCGGCGAACATGTCATATGAGGAGGCCGCTCCCGGCGCCGAGGGCGCCCACTACGCCGTGAACCTCATCCGCGCCGCCCGGATCGGGGCTGGGCAGAGGGTGCTCGTGAACGGTTCGACGGGGGCTATCGGTTCCGCAGCCGTGCAATTGCTCAAGGATGCCGGCGCCAACGTCACGGCTGTGTGCGACACGAAGAACGTCGGCCTTGTGCAGTCACTGGGGGCCGATCGAATCATCGACTACCTGCGGGAAGATTTCACGGACATCGATGACGCCTTCGATGTGATCATCGACGCTGTCGGCAAGAGTTCATTCCGGCGTTGCAGGGCCCTCCTCAAACCCCGAGGAATCTATCTGTCATCTGACCTGGGCTTCCTCGCACAGAATCCCATTCTTGCCCTGACCACGCCCCTATTCCGTCGAAAGCGGGTGATGTTTCCAATACCCTTCGACAGGAAGGAAGACGTACTGCTTCTCAGTGATCTCATGAAGTCAGGAAAGTTCCGGCCGGTCATCGACAGAACGTACCCCCTCGACGACATCGTCGCGGCTTTCGACTACGTCGAAACGGGGACGAAGGTTGGCAACGTCGTCATCCGCATCCGCGAAGGGTGAGTCCCAGCAGACAGTGCGACCATGGGTGCACAGGTACGTTCCCCGCCCAGCCCAAGAGAGAGAAGACCGATGACGATCATCAAGATTAACGCAATCACCGTGGCCGATGACAGTGGCGACGCCCTCGCTCACCGCTTCGCCGCGCGTGCCGGCGCCGTCGACGGGAGCGCCGGTTTCGAGGGTTTCGAGCTGCTCAAGCCCACAGATGATCGCACGACCTGGCTGGTCGTCACGCGCTGGGCCGACGAAGAGTCCTTCCAGGCCTGGGTATCCTCGCCCGCGTTCGGACACGGCCACCGCAGCGAGGCGCCCAAGGAAGGCGAACCTGCCGCCAAGCCCGTGGGCATGAGCAGCGAGCTGTGGTCTTACGCGATCGCGGGTGGCTCCACCGTTTAGCCTGAATCCACCGATCGGGATCGAGATCTGACGGCGCGTTAAACCGAGAGTGCCCATCTGATCAGGTAAATTAGGACTTGTCAAGAGTTCAGATTTACCAACCAGAGGAGCATCTCGTAGATGCAAGTTTCCCACACCAACCGCGCCGTTTCTGCATCATTCACCGACCCGAATCTCGTGTCGTCGGCGGGCTTGGTCCCGATCATGAAATTAGCCGCCCGTGCGGGGTTGGCGACCTTGGCCGATCAGTGGCTGAGCGTCCCCACCGACAAGGGCGCCAACGCCGGTCTGAAAGTCACGTCTCTGGTCGGCGGCATGGTCGCCGGCGCGGACTCCATCGACGACCTCGCCATTCTTCGTCACGGCGGCATGCGGAAAATCTTCAGCAACTGCTACGCGCCGTCAACGTTGGGGTCGTTTCTGCGCGCGTTCACGTTCGGTCACGTCCGGCAGCTCGACGCCGTCGCTTCCCGCTTCGTGCGGGGCCTGGCCGCGGAAACTCCGTTGCTCGTGCACGACACCGACGGCTACATGTTCCTCGACGTCGACGACACCATCATCGAAGTTCACGGCCACCAGAAGGAAGGCTCCGGCTACGGGTACTCCGGGGTGCGCGGCCTCAACGCGATCCTCGCGACAGTCAAGACGGACGTATCGGCGCCGATCATCATCGGCCAGCGACTCCGGCGCGGTGCCTGCGGATCACCGCGCGGCGCGGCCCGTCTGATCCGTGACGCCCTCGCCACGATCAAACGGCTCCGCGGAGCGGGAAAAGCACGCGTGCTCTTTCGTGCCGACTCAGCGTTCTACGGGCACGCCTCCATCAGCGCAGCCCTCAAAGCCGGCGCCGACGTTTCGGTCACTGCCCGGATGGACCCCGCCATCAAACGAGCGATCGGAACGATCCCCGGCGCTGCCTGGACCGCAATTGAATACACCAACGCCATCTATGACGAAGGCAGCAAAACATGGATCAGTAACGCCGAAGTCGCCGAGGTCCCGTTCACCGCGTTCACCTCGCGCAAGAAGAGCGAGCACATCACCGGGCGCTTGGCCGTGCGGCGGATCCCGGAACTGAACAAGAAAAACCTCGACCAGCCAACCCTGTTCGACACCCACCGATTCCACGCCTTTTTCACCACCAGCACCCTCGACACCGTCACCGCCGACAAAACCCACCGCGCCCACGCGGCGATCGAGCTCGTGAATTCCGACCTCAAAAGCAGCGCCCTGGCGCACCTACCCTCCGGTGTATTCACCGCCAACGCCGCCTGGCTGGTCATGGCCGTCATGGCGTTTAACCTCACCCGCGCCGCCGCGACGATCGCGGGAAACGGTCTCAGCCGATCGACCACCGCAACGATCCGCCGGAAACTTGTCAGCGTCCCCGCACGAATCTCAACCTCGGCGCGGCGCGTGACATTGCACCTGCCCGAACACTGGCCTTGGGAGAAACCCTGGACGGCCCTGTTCACAAAGAACTTCCGGCCCCAACAACCCGCCCCCACCTGACCAACCAGCCGACACCGACATCAACAGGAGCACCAGTGGAACACCCGGGCCGCGAGACCCGGACCACAACCACGCCCGAAACTCCGAAAGCTCGCCGAAACGAAATCAGGATCCGATCAGAGGTCGACCGGTGGATTCAGGTTTAGACCCCACGGGGGCTACGGGATCACCACTGCCGGGAGCGTCACAGTATCGCGCGCCGTGTAGTCGAGTACGTCGGACTGTGCGACGCCGTGCGGAGTGAGGGCGTCCATTATCTTTGGCACCGAATTTGGGTCGGCGGAGCACAGGGCATTCGCCTGCGCCGAGGCGCAGACGCCGAAGGTGTATGCCCCGGGCGTGTTGGTGAATCCACGAGTCTGGTCGGAGCCATGCGTGCCGTCCTGCCCGGTTAGTGCCACGGCGAAGCCCCATCCGCTCGTGGGCAGACCGCCGAGCGCTGCCTTGTTCACTCGGAAGGTGACAAAGCCCGCGGCAGAGTTCGCTCGCACGGCGACCGAACCGACGCTGCGGCCTGCGGAATCCAGGAAGAGATTGTTGCCGAAACCCTGCACCTCGACCAGCTTGCTCCAAGGCTCGGCGACCTCGTAGTTCAGGCCGGGATAGGAGGCCGCCGTCGAATCGGATGTCGCGGCCGGGTCGCGCACGTACACATCGAGGAGCTGCGCGCCGTTCGATGAGCCGAACGTGGGGGTCAGGTCCCGCGTCGTCACCCGGAAAGTCACGCTCGAGCCGGTGTCGTAGACGTCGAAGCCCGTCAGGTCGAACGCGCCCGCCGTAAAATCGCCTGACGTGGGATAGGCGTAGTTACCGGGTCCGTTGTCGTCGCCCAGCGGGTCTTCATGGCTGAAGATCAGCGCGCCGTCGATGGCGTCGCTGACGATCGTGCGCATCACCTGCGCAGTGCCGCCTCCGGCCGCGGTACTCGTGATCACGAGCACGTTGGTTCCGAAGGCCGACGCGAGGTTCAGAGTGAACGCGCCGGAGGCATCCGCTGTGCCGTACGCCGTCGCCGTCTGGCTGTCGTCGTCGATGGCAACCCGCGCGATGGCGATGGCGGCGCCCGGCTCGGCGGTGCCCGATACTGTCGTTGTCGCCTCGGCCTCCGCGCTGTCTGCGGGCGTTGTCACGGTCAACGGGGTCGTGCCCTGCGTGTGGGTCACGTAGCGGTCGAGAACTTCGGCAGGCTGCTCCAGCGACGTGCCGGCACCGACGGCGGCGGTGAGGCGCACCTGCGCGGCAGACGCCCACGTGAGGGGAGACGCCGACCCCACCGACTGACCGTTCACGAAGCCGATCGATGCGGTGGCCGGATCACTGCCGAAGGGTGACGCGGGCACGTCGGGCTGGTCCCAGACCTGTTCGGGCACGAGCCCAGGACCGGACGTCATCGTGTTGATCGCCACGAGCTGGGCAGCCGCCTCGTCGGACTGCCCCTGCGCGAGATACTGCTGTGCGCGTTCGACGCCGAGCACCGGCCATGGGTGGCCGAGCCCAGAGAAATTGTTCGTCCAGGGGGCTCCCGTCACGGAGCAATTCGTCGCCACGCCCACGAAGCAATCTCCGTAGCCGTCGCCGTTATAGCGCAGCCAGCCGGGCCCGCTGGCGGTGGCTCGTTGCAGCGTCGCGTCTGTGACCACGAGGGAATCGAGGATGACCTGGTCGGTCGCGGGAAGTATTCCCAGACGCACATATTCGAGAAAACCGGCGTCCACGATTGCGCGCTGGTCGAGTGTCGGCCCGCCGTTACCCACGTTGTAGCTGATCGCAGCGTTCGGATCCCCGGTCTTGGACAGTCGGATGAAATACGGCGAGCTGGACAGCGGGCCGGTCGTGGTGACGCCCCATGAGGTGATGGAACGCTGATACTGGTCCGCCGTCGCGCGCCACACCGCGGCGCTGGCCGGGTCATCGTGCCGGTCTGCGATCGCCGCTGCGGCGACCAACCCCGCGATCTCGGCGGCGATTGTGGAGGGGGAGTAGCCGGGTTGCTCCTCCCAGCGCTCCACACCGAAGCTCGGCCCGCGACTGATCAGAAAATTCGCCGCGAGCTTCACGTGTGGCCAGAGGTCGTCGTCGTCCGCGAGCCCAGACTGGAGGGCCATCAGCAGTGGATACGCTGTTTCGTCGAGCTGGTCGTTGAAAGCGTCCGCTGCCTTCGTGCCGTCGAGGAGTGAATTGCGCGGCTGTGACCCGTTCGCTTGCTGGCTCGACAGCAGCAGATAGCGCACGGTGTCGCGGGCTGTCGCGATGTCTCCGGCGGTGTACAGGGCTGTCCACGCCTCGTAGAGGTCGCGGGCAAACACTTCGCGGTATCCGGCCACGAAGAGGTTGCTTGGATCGTTGGCCGGGATGGACTGCCCCCACGGGGCGTTGACGCCTGCCACGATCGCTCCCGGATAGGTCTTGTCCTCGGAGGCCTTCACGACATTCGCGGCGCGATAGTAGCTTCGCCCGGCCGTTGCTGTTTCGGCGGGTGTGAGCCCGGTGGCCGACAGAGCCGGTGCGATCAGGCCGCGATCGTAGCTCGCCCAGCCCGCGATGTAACTGGCCTGCATGCGCGCCAGAGGCGTACCCGCCGTGGCGCGTGCTGTCTTCACCGCCGACGCCTGGGTCGTGCCGAAGCCCAGCACGAGCGTGGCGTGGTTGGACGCATCGCGCTGCACACCCACAGTTTGCGCCACGTTGCCGCCCGTCGCTGTCGTGCCTGTCGCGGTGAGGCCATGCGTGGAATCGAGTTGCACGAGACCATCGCTCGGGGATCCGACGAATCCGCTGCCGATTCCGTCGAAAGCCTTGTTGGCCGTCAAGGCCAGGAAGGACGGCACAGCATATGCGGAGCGGTCGGCCTGACTTTCTGTTGCGGTGTCGAAGGAGACCGGCACACCGGTCGAGGTCGAGGTATCGATGACTGCAGAATCGGCCCCGCCGTTTGCCGAGCCACCGCCGCCGTTGCCACCTGCGTTCGCGTCGAGCCGCACGAAGAGCTTGAACCTGCCCGGGTTCTTCTTCGCGTCGGCAGAGAGCGGCACGAACCTGGTGCGCACGACCACGCTATCCCGGAGCGAATCGGTGAAGTAGCGGTTCACGAGACGGTACGCACCACTCTTGGCGGTCGAGGTCACGGTGCAGACCATGCCCGTGGCATCCGCAGACACCGTGTAGGTCATGTCCCGGCTCTGCAGGTCGGTGAAACTCGTTCCATCGGTGACGATGTACTGCATGGTTTCCACGTTGGTTGCATCCACCGTGGGGGCGTAGACATCGGAGAGAATGCCATTGGCGACCGTGAACCAAATCTTTGATGTGGCGTTGCGGGCCGTGCCGATGCAGTCCTTGCGGGACTGGCCCTGATGGCTGACAGCCCCGGGAGAACCTGCAGCTTCCACAGTTGAGGCCGTCCTGGCTGATGCCGCGCACCCTGTGGGGAGTGCCAACAACGTAAGCACCACGAGGAACGAGGGCAGGAGAAAGCGCGGTCGCGTCACGGTGTGTCTCCTCAGGTTGGCCACTCGAACCTTAGGGCGAGCAATCGAGCCGGTCAACGCCCCATCCGCGCGAGCCGCGGAGGGTCGGCGTCACTCCCACGAGGGCGCGAACCAGGGGTCATCATGGCTGAGTAACGACATCGGGTGGTTCACCCGCAGCCCCGTGCCGCCGCCGGGGCGGCGCTATGGGCGCCGCGCTTAGGGCTGGCGCGGGGGAGCGTCCTTTTCAATGAGCTCGGTGATCGAACGCAGAATCTCGGGTGATACGTCGCCCAGCATGCGCGCCGCGAAACTGACGACGCGCTTGGCCCTCAGGCTCTTCACGAAGGCCAGTTGGGAGTCCACGCGTTCGGGCAGGTCGCCCTCCGAGCCCAGCAGATACTCCGGTGGGATGCGGAAGAATTCGGCGATTCCGGTCAACAGGGCCTCGTCTGTGACAAGGGGGCCTTCACCGGTGATCATGTACGCCCACCGTGCCCGAGAAAGGGGAATTCCCTTGTCTTCCAGTCCCTTCTCGATCTGTTTGTAGGTGTACGGCGCATTGCCTTCGGCCACGACGACGTCGAGCAGGAGATTGATTTTTCTTGCCAGCTCCACCTGCGGGCTAACCGGGGGGTGTTCGCCGGCGCCCGGACCTTCAGTCATGCCTCCATTGTCCCATCCCTCAGGCTGACCGTTCACAGGTCAGACGAGCGTGGCAGTCGGTGCTGCGGGCTTCGCGCCGGTGCGCGCCAGCGTCTGTCGTTCGACGTGCGCCATGAGCAGCCGTTCTGCCGGCGACACGGGCTGGCCCGGGCGAAGCAGCAGGCTGTCCCTGATCTCCACGTGGCGTCGATAGAGGTGCGGCCCCGGCTTGCGAGTGAGGAGGAGCTGCATCGCGGTGAGACGGCGTTCGAGGCTGAGTTCGGGGCTGTCCGCGATCAGGCGACTCCACAGTGGTGTGATGCGCCAGAGCAACCTGCGGTCACGGGCATTCTTGACGCCTGAGGCCACCGCGTCCACGGCGGCCGTGAGCCCGAGGCCGACAACGAGAGCGATCGGGGCGATGAGCAGGGACAGGGTGTAGGCGATACGCCCCCAGCCCACGAGGAGGAAGTCGGCGTAGAGAACGGCCAGGACAGCGCTCACGAGGCTCACGACCGCATAGGTGAGCACTCCAACGCATCCAAAAATCATCATGGCGAGGGAAATTCGCGTGACGGTCCGTCGCTGCTGGCGTATGTCCGACAGGCAGGCGAGGGCGAGGGAAACAGCGAAAATTCCCAGGGCGATCCACGTCGTGGCCGCATAGGCTGTGAAATCCCAGCGGGGTATGAACGACGCGGAAATGTCGTCGGTCACCCGCCAGTCGCTCCCGAAGAACAGCACAGCCTGCGCGATGATGATCGCCCCGGTGACCAGAACGGTGGCCCGTTTTCGAGCGCGAGTCAAGCCGTTGGGTGCCTTGGCTTCTTGAACGATCACGTCAAGGAGGGCGACGGCCACGATGGTGAGTGCGTGAAAGATGAAATAGGTCACGTTGCCGTTGCCGAGAAGCGCATCCACCGGACGGTAGACCGGCTGCGGCATCAGGGTCATCGTGAGGGCAAAGACGATTAGGAACAACAGGAGGGGGCGTCGCTGTCCGCGGATGGCCGACGGAATGCAGAATGCGGCGGCAATCCAGAACACTGCGGACAGTGTGAAGAGGATCGTCTGCACTACAGCACCCGCCCAAATCCGGTTCGGGGGCCCCGAACGGCCGCCGGGCCGTCCTCGAGCATGAGCAGGGCCAGCCTATCGCCGATGGCTTCGGCCATCGCTTCTTGATCCTGGCTGAACTGGCTTCGAGCCAGGGCATGAGCGATGGCGTCGAGGGGAATCAGCGGTGCCAGGAGTGCCACGCGTTCTGCGGACAACAGCTCTTTGTCTTGGTTCAGAATCATGTGGCCGAACTCGTGGTTGATGAACTGTTGTCTGTGCACGGCAGATTCGGTGGGCGCGTAGTGGATACGCTCAAAGCTTTCGCCGGCCACCTCGAGCCAGAGACCACAGACGCCGATTTCGAGCATGCGGGGTGTGGCGGCCTGCATGACGATGCGTTTGCCGCGTAGGAACTCCATGTGGGCGTGGAGCGTCTCGGCGGTCAGCGGGCGTGGGAGGGCGAGATCCGCCACCAACTCACGTGCCCGCTCCGTGCGTCGCTCGTAGTTCACGTGCTCCCCCCAACTGACGCAATCGCCCGCCCCCGGTTGCGGGAGTAGCGCGTGGGCGTCACAAAGGTCTAAGGTACCGCGTTCAGGCGGCTCTTGAGAACGACAGCCGAGCGAATGTTACGCAGCGGCACGCGACATTCGTCGCGCAACGCTAAGATAGACATGTCTAATGTGAACCTTGGGGGAGGAGCAGTCGTGGCTTTACTGGATCAGGGTCGTCTTCCGGGGGGACGTGCCCCCGCGCTGTGCGCGAGGTGCAACCGACCGTTGATCGAGCGAATGTCCGACTCCACATGGAACCTGTGCGGGCGGTGTGTCTCGGGGGAGACCACCGCCCCGCAGGGCAGGCTGCCGGCCAGGATCGAGCGCGTCGCACGCCGACTCGGCAACATTCTGCCCAGCCGGCCGCCACGGGCCCGCCCGGTGGAAGCGGCGCGACAGGATCAGAGTGACGACGATTTTGTGCGCCGCTGGCTTCGACGGATGCTCACGGCGGATGCGAACCAGCGCGCCGTGATGACCTTCGACAGCTGGCACAATCCCCGAATGTCCCTCGAGGTCATCACGGACGAGCTCGGCAATCTGGTGACCACGCATCGACGGGTGGTCCTGGAGGCGCTGCGCATCATTGAGTCAGGCGACACTCTGATGGTGCAGGTCTGCTCCGCACAGGGGGGCGACGAGGCTCCTTCTGAATCCGAGTCGACCACGAGAGTGTGGATCTTCGATCGCGGTGGCGCGCGTGCCGTGGACGCGGAGACCCTCCAGGGCAATCTGCTGCCGGAGGAGCGCAGCGCACGGGCGGCCTGCGGGGCGCGCTTCGAGACCGGCTGGGTTTTGTCCGGCGAACCAGGTGGAGCGGTTGCTCGCGCCGCCAGGGTCGCGGAGCGCCACCGCGCTGCCTGGTCCCGCTAGGTGTACTGCCGAGGGTAGGCGGCTCCGTCGGTGGCAGAATGCGCGGACGGCTCAGGCTGTGAACTGGCAGTCGTGGGCGTCCGGCTTGGGGGAGACGCATTCGCGCTTCTTATTGAGAATTATTATGATTAAGGCATGTTGCTGCCGCTTGATTCCCTCGCATGACCCGCGCTCTCCTTGTTCCTCGCCCCGCTCGCCGTGCGGCGGTCCGCCGTCAGGGTGCACTCGGGTCTCTCGGACTCCGCCTGATTCTGGGTCTGCTCATCGTGGTGACAGTTCTCGTGTCGAGCGGCACCGGACCCGTCGACGTGTCGCCGTCAGAGGCGCTGCGAATCATCGTCGGCCATCTGGTGCCCAACATGCCCTGGATGCTTGACGGATCGATCACCCTGCTGCAGGACCAGGCCGTGTGGCAGTTTCGACTGCCCCGAGTGTTGATGGCTCTGCTCGCCGGGGGCGGCCTCGCCCTCGCCGGCACTCTCATGCAAGCTGTGGTGCGCAACCCGCTCGCCGAGCCGTACATTCTGGGGGTCTCCGCCGGAGCCGGCGTCGGAGCCGTACTCGTGATCGTGCTCGGCTCCGCCGTCGTCGGTGGGCTTACCCTGCAGGCCGCAGCCTTCGGCGGCGCGCTCGTGGCGACGACCGCCGTGTACCTGTTTGCCCGACAACGCGGCGCCATCTCACCCACCAGGCTCATCCTCGCGGGAGTCGCCCTAGGCTCGCTCTTCAGCGCGATCACGAGCTACCTCACCATCACGACGGACGCCCAGAATGTGTTCAGCGTGCTGTTCTTCCTGCTCGGGAGCGTCTCCGCCGTCACCATGAACCAGCTCGCCGCTCCGGCCGTCGTGCTGGCCGTCGTGCTCCTGCTCGCGCTCACGCAAGGTCGATCGCTCAACGCTCTGCTGATGGGAGACGAAGCGGCCACCTCGCTCGGCGTCTCTGTGCAGCGCCTCCGAGGCGGGCTCCTCGTGGCCACCGCACTGCTGACCGGCACGATCGTGTCGGTCGCCGGTGGGATCGGGTTTGTCGGTCTGGTGATTCCCCATGTGTGCCGCATTCTGGTGGGCAGCGACCATCGACGGATGCTGCCGGCCGCGGTGCTCGCGGGCGGCCTGTTCCTGGCGTTGGCTGATCTCCTTGCCCGCACGGTGGCCGCCCCCACCGAGATCCCACTCGGCATCCTGACTGCCCTGGTCGGAGCACCATTCTTCCTGTGGCTGATGCGCCGAAAACGTGCCGGCCGAGCGGGGCTGAACCGATGAGAGTCGTCTTCGACCGCGTGAGCATCGCCCTCGGCGGCACGCCCGTCATCCGTGAGGCGAACCTTCGGATCGAGCCTGGACACACCGTGGGAATCCTCGGCGCCAACGGCAGCGGAAAATCGACGCTCCTCAGGAGTCTCTATCGAGTGACGAGGCCTACAAGCGGCGCCGTGCTGCTCGATGGCGACGACGTCTGGACCATGCCGCTGCGAACGGTCGCCAGAAACGTGGCCGTGATGGCCCAGGAATCCGAATCGGAATTCGACCTCGACGTGCTCGACGTCGTTTTGCTGGGCCGGGTGCCGCACCGAAGGGGATTCGGTGCCGATACCGAGCAGGACCTGCGCCTGGCCGAACGGGCGCTGACGGATGTCGGATCCCTTGACGTCGCCGCGCGCGCCTTCTCCGGGCTGTCCGGCGGGGAAAAGCAGAGGGTGTTGCTGGCCAGGGCGCTCGTGCAGCAGAGCCGGGTACTCGTTCTCGACGAACCGACAAACCACCTGGACATCGCGTTTCAGCTCGAGTTGATGCACATCATCTCGAGCCTCGGACTCACCACGATCGCGGCCCTGCATGATCTCAACCTCGCGATCGCGCACTGTCACGAAATCGCCGTCATGCAGTCCGGCCGCGTCGTTGCGTTCGGATGCCCGGAAGACGTGCTGACGACCGAACTCATAGGCGACGTCTTCGGCGTGCGTTCGCACCGCATGCGCCACCCCGAAACCGGGCAGCTCCTCATCGCCTACAGCTCACACCGTTCTCCCCACCCCTCACCCGAAAACGAAAAGGTAGTTCAGCAATGATGACTCGTATCCTCACTCGCACCTTCGCCGCCACGGCGGGCGCCACCGGACTGGTGCTACTCCTCGGCGCCTGCGGCACCGCAGTCGGGGCTTCGCCCGCTCAGACGAGCGGGTCCGGCGCCACCGTGGCGATTGAGAATTGTGGCCGTACCCTCGAGTTCGCCGGGGTACCGACATCCGCTGTGGGACTCAGTCCGTCACAGACCGAGCTGTTGCTGCGCCTCGGCCTGGCCGACAGCCTCGTGGGCCAGGCGCAGGTGGCAACGGCCGACCTGCCCGCTGACGTGGCAGCTCAGGCCTCGGACATTCCGGTGTTGAGCGAGGATGCGCCGCCTACCCGGGAAGTGCTGCTGAGCGCCGAACCAGACTTCGTCTATTCACCTACGGGCTACGAGTTCACCGCGGAGCAGGGCTTCGCGAGCATCGCCCAGCTCGACCAGGCCGGCGTAAACGCCTACACGGCGACCGGCGGCTGCCTGGAGCGCCGCAATGCGGGAACAGTTGACGACATCTTCACGGACATCGACAACCTCGGGCGCATCTTCGACGTGCCGAACGACGCGACGGCCCTGATCGACGAGGGCCGTGCCCAGCTCGCCGCAGTCGAAACCGCCATCGCAGTCGAGCCCCGGCTGAGCGTCGCCCAGCTGTTCGTCGATGGCACATCGCTCTCCGCGATCGGCGCCGGCGTCGAATACGACATGATCCTCCGCGCAGGCGGCGACAACGTGTACTCGCCCACCGATGCGGCCTTCGCCGATTTCTTCGCCGCGAGCATCTCGCCGGAATCCCTCGCCGCAGCCAACCCAGAGGCCATCGTGTTCGCCGTGAGCACCGAGGAGCAGGCCCTCGAGACCGAGGCGTACCTGCGGGCCACATTCCCGAACCTGGCCGCCGTGCAGAACGACCGGCTGATCGCGATCAGCGCCTCTGACGTGTTTCCTGGCACTCTCGGAAACATTCGCGTGGTGCAGCAGCTCGCCGCCGAACTCTACCCGGCCGCCTTCTAGCCGCTCGACGATAGTCTGTGGCCAATTCAGGAACGTGACACCGCGACCCGGCCGGTCCCGCCGAACTGCGGGTCAGTAGATGCGCTGGGCCGCACATTTCCTGAATTGGCCACGACCGATCAGGCTAGACCGGGCGACGGATGTCGACGATGCGTCCCGAGGCCGCCAGCGTTGCCGCCCGGTGTGCGATCGTGATCACCGTCACGTCGCCGGGCAAGCCTTGCACCAGTCTGGTCAGGTGGCGCTCGGCGAGCGGATCGAGACTCGCCGTCGTCTCGTCCAGAATGAGGATCCGCGACCGCACGAGCAACGCCCGCGCCAGGCAGAGCCGGGCCTGTTGCCCGCCGGACACAGCCGTGCCTCGCTCGCCGACCACCGTATTCGAACCGTCGGGCCAGGCCTCGATGAAGGCGTTCGCGCCAACATCGTGGAGCGCCTGCATGATCTGGCGGTCGGTCGCCCGCGGCGCGGCCAGCCGCATGTTGTCCATCACGGTGCCATGGAAGAGCAGGGCGTCCTGGCCAACCACGGCCACGGCGTTCCGGAAGTCGGCATCGGAGATCGCCTCGAGGTCCACGCGGTCGCCGGTGGCCGTGACGAGGTCGATCTGACCGCTGTCGGCGGCCCACAGCCTGGACAGCAGCAGCGCGAGGGTCGTCTTTCCCGCGCCCGATATGCCACGAATCGCCACGCGTTCCCCCGGCGCGATCGTGAGATCAAAGCCATCGAACACCCGGGTCCCCGCAGTATAGGCAAAGGACACGTTGACGAGATCGAGCCCGAGTGGGCCTGCCGGGAGAGGAAGCGGTACCGCGGCATCCGCTATCTCGGTCTTACCTCCGATGCCCGCGAGCACCCGCCGCGCGCTCGCGCGATGGGAATGCAATTGACCGAGGGTGGACCCGGCGTCGGCCACCGGCCCGAGCACGGCGAAGCAACCGGCCACGAGCGGGGGCAGCGCCGCAAGGCTCAGGCCGGGCGTTTCCATGGCGATGAGGAACAGGGCCACGGCGGTGCCCACGATGGTGACGTCGCGCAGCCCCGCGGCCAGCACGGTCGTGTGGTCGAGCTGCCGTTGCAGTCCGGCAGCACGGCGGGTGAACCGGTCGAGCTCGCCCTGCACCCGGCTCTGCAGGCCGAAGCCGATGATTTCCCGTCGCCCGGTGAGGCTTTCAACCACCCGGGCGGAGAGCGCCGAGTTGCAGTCCTGGATGCTGTCGCCCAACCGGCGTGACCGTGCCACGTGAACTCGACTGCAGGCCAGGAGCAGGAGCACAGCCAACAGCACCGCGCCGGCCATGAGCGGTTGAACGAGGAAGACCAGCGCTGTACCGACGCCAGCCACGACTGCCGTCGCGGCGAGCTGGGCGATCGTGTGCGCGTAGAAGAACTCCAACCTTTCGATATCACCCATGGCCGCCGCGGCCTGGTCGCCGCTGTGCTGACGGTTCTCCCTCGCCGGCGTGCTGCGAGCGAAGCCGTCGAACAGGCTCATCCGCAGTGCGGCGAGCACGCGGTAGGCGAGGCTGTGCGACACGTCCATCTCGTGCCAGGTGAGCCCCGCCCGAAGAAGCACGCCCACGCCCAGCAGTACCCAGAATCCGGAGGGAGGAACGCGCTGTTCGACGACGGCGAGGCCGACCGCCCAGGCCGTGCCCACCATCAGGGCCGCGAGGGTGAGGGAGCTGAGCACGCTCACGGAGAAGGCCCAGGCGAGGCCCCGTTTTTCTCCGCTCAGGTACGGGACCAGTCCGAGTATCGGGTGTCGAATCATGCGCGAACCGGCACGTCGTGATCGGCCACAACGACTTCGGCAAGGCGGCCGCCGTCGAGATGCAGCACCCGACCGGCGTAGTCAAGGGTTTCAGTGCGGTGGGCGATCATCAGAACAACCTTTGTGCGGGCGACGGACTGCAGAGCGGTCATCAGCTGGCGAGCGAGCGCGTCATTGAGGGCGCTCGTGGGCTCGTCGAGCAGCAGAACCGGGCGGTCGGCCAGGAGCGCCCTGGCCACCGACAGTCGTTGCTTTTGGCCGCCGGAGAGCGAATCTCCGCCCTCGGCAAGCTCGGCGTCATAGCCGCCAGGCATCGCGAGGATCTCCTCGTGGATACCGGCGGCGCGGGCGGCCGCGTGGAGGTCGGCATCCGGTGCCCCTGGGCTGGCGACCGCGAGATTGTCCCTCACCGAGCCTGAGAACAGGTAGCTGTGCTGGGAAACCACGCTCACGTGCGCGGCACCGGCGCCGTGCCCGGCGACGGAGATCGTGCCGCTCTCGGGTTGGAGATAGCCGAGAATCAGATCGAACAGTGTGCTCTTGCCTGCCCCGGATGGCCCGGTGAGGGCAGTGATCGCGCCGGGGCGCAGGGTACACGTGGCGCCGCGAAGCACGGGGCTCCCTTCGGTATAGCCGAAGGCCACCTCCGTGATCGTGACCAAGGCCGTGCCGGGAACGCCCGGGTTCGCCGGGGGTGCCGCCGCGGTGCCGCCACGCAGAGCTTCGATGCCGGCGACCGCGGACAGGCCGAGGTAGCCAGCGTGCCAGTGGCGGGAAAGTTCCCTGATGGGGCGGAACAGCTCCGACGAGAGCAGCAGCAGCAGGTAGACGTCTGCGGTAGGCTGGCCGGTGCCGGTGGCCGCGAGAACGGCGGCAGCGGCGGCGCACACGATGCCGGCCTGGATCGCGAGATCCACCAGTGCGGTATCGAACAGGGAAGTGCGCATCGTGGCGACAGTGGCCCGGTGTAACTCGTCGGAGCGTCCGCCCAGTCGAGAACGCGTGCGCCCGACCGCGCCGATCAAGCGCAGGGTCTTCATGCCCTGGAGCGATTCGAGAAAATCGGCCGCCAGACGTTCGTAGCTGTCCCAGTGGATGGTTCCGCGCCGGCGCAGCACGCGGTGCCAGAGGCGCGGGGCCAGCACGGCGACCGCGAGGCAACTGCCGAGCACGACCGCGAGCCACGGATTGAGCAGTGCAATAGCCACCAGAATTGTCGGGCAGAGCATGAACACCTGCAGCACGTGGCCCACGTACTTGCTCACGTACACGTCGACGCCGTCGATGCCGTCAGTGATCGTGAGGCGTGCCACTCCGGCTCGTTCGGACGCGTCGTGAAGTCGTCCAGGGGAGAGAGCAGCCGCCGCAAGCTCGCGACGAAGGCGCACTCGCACGGCCGTGCCGAGGCCGCTCGCGACCTGGGCCTGAACGAGGTTGACAAGTACCCGCAGCACAGCGACGGCCACGATGCCGCCGAGGAGGCCGAGTGCGGCCTGACCGCGACCGGCAACGAGCGCGGCGAGGGCATGGGCAGTGAACCACGCCTGGGCGAGATAGGTGCCGGCGCCGAGCATCAGCAGCACCGTCGTGCCGCAGAGGCGGAGGGGATGCCGCAGTGTGAGCGCCCACAGGGTTCGGTTGAGCATCACGAGGCGGCCCCTCCCTCGTGAAAAAGGGCGACCGCGTGCAGGATTCGTTGGCCGCTCAGCGTCGTTTCTCGCGCTGCCCCGCCGTGCGCATCCGTCCAGCCGGCGACCGGACGCGAGCGCGTACGCATCCGCTCGTCCGTCGCCTGAAAGACGAGGTTCGCCGCAGCGAGAGTCGCCCACCAGAGACAGCTGACCAGGTGGGCCGGCGTCGAGCCTTCGCGCGCCGTAAACAGCACGAGAAGATCGCTCATGCGTAGCCACTCCTGCGCGCTCGACCTCTCGACAGCCTCGGCGAGCGCGGCGTGGTCGTGCGGTGTCACGAGGTGAAGGCTGCACCCGGTCGGCCGGGCGCCCTCGGCGATCTCTAACGCGACCTTCATGAGCCCCGCCGACCAGGCCGGAGTCGGTGGTCGCCGAGCGCTGCTGTGCATATCGGCGAACGGCATACTGCGACGAGCGGCGAGCGCCGACGTGCTGATCGCGGGCACCGACAGGGCAGCAGCTGCCGTTCCGCCGAGTCCGGCGGCCTCGCCGAGCGCTTCGGCGAGCGAAGACACGTCGGGCGATGAGCCGTGGGAGCGCAATTCCGCGGGTGCCGCCGCGGTCGAGGTCAGACCTTCGAGCGCCGGGACCGCACCGTTTCCGAGATGCAGCGCAGTGATGGCCAGTTCGGGTGCCCTGCCCCGCCATCCTGTCGGCCACGCGCCGTGTCGAGTCCCGTGCCGAGGCAGCCCAGCCATGTCCGCCAACCCGTGCGGGGTCAGGTCATCGAGTCGGGTGGCCGCGAGGCCGTGTCGAGCGGCGACGGCGGCGATCGCCGTGAGCGCGTAGGCTGCGTCGGCGATCAGTCCAGGCCAGGCACGGTGGTGATACTTCCCCGCCGCTCGCTGCGGCAGCACGGTGAGGATGACGAGTGTGCCGGAGCCCAGAGTGCAGCGGCCCAGGCGCACGAGACGGTTCGTCTCGTGGTCGTACACCGCACGGGTGCCCCCCGCCTCGCCGTCCTGGCCGCAGAGCACGTGCGTCTGCACGGGATAGCACGCCCCGGCGGAGGGAATTGCACGGTGACGGATAGCTGTCGGCGCGCCCGTTCGCGGCGACGGGTGGAAGGAATCGCTCCACCAGACCTCCTGCAGGATGGCGCCGATTCGAGTGGCCGCGAGCGTGGGGCCGGCCCACGCGTTCATCGCCGGTCCGCGCGGCTCGGGGGGACCGGGAGCGATGCGCGACCAAGCGTGGTCAGTGGAATCGAGCAAGGAAGGTATCCGTTCTCACATGTGGGGCGGGGGAATGAGCGTGAAGTCGTCGGGTTTCACCGGATCGCGCCTTCGCCAGCCGCGCGACCGCGCCGCCGCGCGAAACCGCTCGGAGCCGAGATAGGCGAAGGCCGCGGGCGCGTTGGGCACGAGCCCGGTCACGAACACGCGCTCAACGCGCAGGGCGGTGCGGGCCACGTCGGATGTCGTGAGGTCTCGCGAGAACACGCGGTGACCTCCGGCCGCCAGCCGCGCCGTGATCTGCTGCTGTGTGACCGGCGCGATCTCGCCGACGCTGATGGTGCCGAGCGCGGGCGCGGTGAAACGCGTGGCGAGATGGTGCACCCGGGGATCGAGCCAGACCTGTACGTGCGCGCCGAGGTCGCGCACCGTGCAGAAGTTCTCGCCCACGTCGTCGAGGTATCGGAGATCCTCTCGGTGATCGAGGTACAGGCCGCGGGCCATCAGCCCGGCATCCACGGCCTGGAATACCCAGCCGGTGCTCGCTTGCAGCCCCGAGGAATAGATCCAGGTGTGCACGGCCTCGAGCACGGCCTTGCGGGCGGCTTCGGCGGGGTCGAGCTTGCAGGCGAATCCCGCGGCGTAGAGGCCCGTGTCAGGGTCGTAGATCAGGGCCGCCATCGCCGGGGCCAGCTCGGAGGGCATCTCCACGATCCAGTACCGGAGGTTGCAGCCGGACATGTGCTCGCTGAGGCCGGGCACGCTCGCCGGGTCGATGCCGCGCGTGGGGCCGTCGAGGTGCCACCAGAGCTCGAGGGCGTCGCGTTCGATGCACTCGAGGACGGCGCGGTCCCGGGCATCCTGGTTTCCCTGCCCGGTGGCGATTCCGGCGTAGTTCAAGTGGTGGACGCGATCAAGGTGGCGAAAGCGGCGCTGCCGCCAGTTGAGGTACACGAGCGACGCCGGCAGCCAGACATCCGACGATGGAGCGTCGGCGCGGCGTTCCCGGCACCTGGTCCACAGCGTGCGCACGTGGTCGGTGAGCTGTCGGTACGGAAACCCGGGGGAGGAGAGCTGCCAGGGCGTGAACTGCGGCAGGGACTCCACGTCGATCACAGTCAGGCCGCGCTCGCGCAGCTCGGCGGCCGTTCCCTCTTTCTGTTCCCCTGGGTGCAGTTCTGCGGGCAGGAAATTGCCACAGTAGCGTTCTATGCCCTCCGCGACGGCCGCGATCCAGGCTTGCCTGTCGTCGCCGAACGTGGTTCCGAGCGAAACCCGGTCGGCGGGCCAGTCGCCGAGTTCGCGGGCGTTCGACACCTCGGCGGTCATCGACGTGTAGGCCGGGGGAGCCGCATCGGGACGTAGGACCGGGCGCACCGAGCGGATGATGCCCATCTCCCCGTCGACGAGGGATGCCAGGTCGAACTCGGGCGGGACAGCGGTGGTGGGGGTGGTCATGGCGTCCTCGATACGAAGTGGGCGGGGTGGTAAGGGGTGGAGGGGCGCTGCATCCACGCGAGCACCCGTTCTCCGATGCTGCCGGCAGGGTCGGGGCGCTCGGCCGTGAGCCGGTGTCCCCATGGGCCGTTGATCAGGCTCACGGGCGCCGGCCAGGAGTCGTGCAGGTCGAGGGCTTCGAGAATAAAGAAGTCCTGGGCGCCGGTGACGACCAGCAGGGGAGACGTGGCCCCGGCATATCGTGCGTGCAGGTCGGTTGGCCCCGCAGCCCAGAGCTCCCGCCACAGGTCGGCTTGCCCGGCTGTGGGATCTTCGAGCGGATGCGTCGCCTCGGGGCCTGCATCGACGGCGCGCGCGAGCAGGTCGGTCGCGCGGCGCTCGCCGAGCGGTGGCCCGCTCCGACGTTCGAACCCGTGCTCGAACCACCAGCCGAACCGGTCGGCGAGGCGTGGGCATCCGTTCGGGTCGCGTGCGGTCTCGAAGCGTCCGAGGGCCGGCACGAGCGCCACCACGGCGTCGATCCGGGCTGAATGCTCGGGCACGCCGGCCAGGGCACGGGCGGTTTCGAGGGCGCAGTGCGCCGCGTACGACGAACCGAGCAGCGTGATGCCGCCCCGATGCCACGTCGAGTTCAGCACCGCCCGAACGGTGGCGGCGCCGTCTGCGCCCTCGGAGGAGTAGGGGTGCCAGTGGCCGGCGGAGGCGTATCGGCCACGGACATCCGCTACCAGGCAGGTGTAACCGCGGGCCTGCCACGAGCGAGCCTGCGCGGTATGAACCTCGCAGTCGTAGGGCGTTCGAATGACGACTGTGCCGCGCGGCTCGGCGGCCTCAGCGACGAATCCAGAGAGGGTGACGCCGTCGGGCGCCTGAACGGCGAAGCGCCTCATGGGAGCGGTGCCGGCTCTGGATAGGCCAACACTGTGTGCTCGCTCGCCCGCAACGATCGGGCATTGAACTGCCACGCTCGGGTGCGATAGATGCGAAGACGCTCGGCGTCGAACGCCCAGGCCTGGGCCATGTCGAGCAGCCGGAGCCCCACCATCCGGCCGGCGAGGTCGCTCATTGCCGTGGGAACATTCGTGCGTGCTTCCAGCCACGACGCGAGCTCTTCTGCCGTGCCGGATGCGGCGAGGCGTCGCTTCATCACCTGGGCGCTCGACGGGTCGGTCATGTCGAGCGAGAGCGGGTCGACCCAGAGCTGGCTGCCTTCGCGGTGCACCCGCAGCCAGGCGACGCCTCGGAAGGGCAGGGTGTCGAGGTTGTCCCAGAGGGCCCGCGGCGGTAGGCCGCCGGCCAGCCAGATCACGAGCGCCGGCCTGAATTCCGTCAGCGCCTGGGTGATCTCGATGACGCTCCCGAGGTCCACACTGTCATACACCCCGGTGACATCGAGCGAGCGAACATCGGCGCCCAGCTCGGCGAGGTCCGCAGCCAGGTGTGCGAGAGCTGGCTCCGTGCACACGATCAGAACCCGGCTCTTCGGCGTGGGCCATGTCGGGGCCGCATCGTGTTCGTGCCGGGTGGTGACGGCTGAGTGCACACGCTGCCAGGAGGCCTGCCCCGCGGCATCGAGTGCAACGTCGCGGCCGCCGGCCAGTGCGTGCAGCTGCCATACGGGAATGGGAGAGCCCGTGAGCCGGAGGAATACACCGTCGCTCGTGCGCACGGCGGTTCCGTTGGCGGTGTCGATGATGTCGAAGGGGATGCGGGGGGTCGTCATCTGGCTCGATTCGGTTGCGGGGACGTTAACGGGTGGTGCGCCCCGCAGAATTGGCCATTTGCGGGGCGCACCGAAGCCCATGGGGGGGTGTCAGCTCCTAGTCGAAGGGATTCTCGACGAGTGCGTTCGAGTGCGTGGCGGAGAGGTGTGCCAGCTGCTCGGTTCCTGCGATTTCTGCGACGACGGTGTTTTCGGATTCCATGAGGAGTCCTTCCTGTTGTGTTGTTGCACGACCTCCCGTTTGGGTGGTCAGCTAGACTCTAACCGACAATGACAATCATTATCAATAAGGAGCGATTATCAGCGAGTCGCATGAATCCAGGTTGGTCGTCGCCGACCAGAAAGCGGGCGCCCTGTATGTCGTCGATCCACGCACGTGCCAGATCCTGCGGCACGACACCGAAACCGTGCTGGCCGAGCACGCTGGCTTCCTGCCGCTGCCGCACGGTCGGCTCGCGTACATTGACGACGGCGCCGGCGAGCTCGTGGTGCTCAACGTCTTCACGAACAGCCAGGACTGGCGAGAGAGCGCGGTCTCGGTCGCCATTCCCGGCGAGCACCTGGCCGCGAGCAGTACCGGCCGATTCATCGCCGTGACGACAGGCCTGGGCCGTGATTGGCAGCCGTGGAGCGACCTCGTCACCCTCGTTGACAGGCACGGCGCGCGCCCCCGCAGCCGCCGCATTCGCACCCGCCGCGGCGAACCCGGCGTCGTGATTGCGCGGGATATGGGCGAGGCGGACGCATCACCCGCTCTCGTCATTCGCCATCGCGAGCCGGGCTCCCTCGAAATGATCGGCGTCGCGGCCGTCCAATCGGCGGATGCCCACGGCCCCGTCCTCCGCGGCGATCTCACCGAGCTGCCCGACGACGGCCATGGCGATGCCTACGATCCGCTGACGGGCATGATCTTCAACGCCACCGGTTCCGGTGTGTACCGGCACACCCTCGAGAACGGGGTGCTTGTTGCGCACCCCACGGTGCCGTGGAACGTCCCGGGGAGGGCCTACTTTGTGCGCTTCTGCCCCCGCGACCGCTGCCTCTTCGCCGTGGTGCGCGGCGGCGACCCGGATCCGAAGAACTGGCAGGTCTGGACCAACCATCTCTGGCGCTACAGCCTGGACACCCACAGCATCAGCACCGCCCCGATCGGCCCCGGCCTGGTATTTCGACTGGGCCTCACCCGCGATCACGCCGTGGTCACGCGCATCCGTCCCGACGGCGACGAGGCGGTCAGCTATCGTCGGCGTCCGGGTGCGGCACTGCAGGTGCACGGTCGCAGTGCTCTCCCGCCGATGAGCGACGCCCCGCGGCCCGGACGCGAGCCCTGGGATCGGGCGGAACGCCGGGCCATAGCCGCGTCGTCGGCGGGCTCCCTGTTTGCCGTGACGCGTGGTGGCCACGGCGAGCTGCACATTCTGGATGCCGCAGACGCTGGCGCCACGATGCGCACGGTTAGGCTGCCGACGGCTCTCAACGAGGGCGGACACCTCGCCTGGCTCACCCGCGGCGAGGGAGACGCTCACGGTCACGACCTGGTGGGCCGCTAAATGACGGGCGCCATGCACCGCAGCTTTGAGCACGCGGCCGGCTCCTGGCCCGCCCGGACGCGTCTCACGGCCGCCCTCGTGCGAGCCGAAGACTACGAGGCGCCGGGACTCCCCATTCTGCGCGGGAGAACGGCGTTCTATCGAAATCGACGGGCGGGGGAATCAGACTTCTGCCTGCGTCGGGCCGACATCGACCGGCTGTCAAGCCGCTTCGCAGCGGAACGGGTTTTGCTGGACCCTGCGGTATTCCACCCCACGGGAACAGCGGTCATCAACGCTTTCTCGGTGAGCCCCGACGGCACCAACGTCGTCGCCGAGGTCGCTCTCGACGGGCGAGAGACCGGCCAACTCGTCGTGATCGACGCCGTCACCGGCACCCAGCACCGAGTGCCCCGGCTCGAGGTGAGATACAGTGCGGCGGTGTGGTTGCCTGACAGCTCGGGGTTCTCGTGCACGGGACGCCTCGACATCGAGGAGGACTCGTCGTACCTGTGCATTCCGGGCGCCACTGCCGTTGTGGTGCGCGAGCAACCCGCCGCGGCGCGCGCGGCACCCGCGCGCGCCGCGACATCCGTTGCGATCGGTGAGCGTCATCTTTCGCTGCGTACTGACGGCGGATCGAGCGTCTTGGAGATCGGCGGCACACCGCCGGCGCGGCTCGACCTCGGGCTCGATCGCCTCATGCACGTGGACCGGTTTTCGGCCAATACCGTCGGCACCGGCCACGAGGCCTGGATCGTGGCCTCCGACCCGGGTACGCCGCCGCGGCTGTACCGTCTCGACCCCGAGACCGGGCAGACACAGGTCTTCTCCCCGGCTGGCGGCGGGATTGGCGGGAACCTCGCTCACCAGCGACTCACAGCCCCGATGAGTGACGGAGCAGAGGTGGACCTGCTCGTGACCGCCCGTCGCGACGATCTGGATCCGTCTGGCCTGCCCCACACGCCGCGTGCGCTCATTCTCACGTGCTATGGCGGCTTCGGGGTCTCGAGCGGGCCGGAGTACGAAGCGAGCGTTCCGGCGTGGCTCGAACTCGGCGGCGTGTTCGTGACGGCGCAGATCCGCGGCGGCGGCGAGAAAGGCCCCGCCTGGCACGAGGCGGGTCGCCGGGCGAATAAGCTGCGCTCGATCACCGACCTAATCGAGTGCGCCGTGTACCTCCAGCGCACCGGATGGTGCACTTCGGCGTCTCTGTGCCTGATGGGTGCCTCGCACGGCGGTCTGGTTGTGCTCGCCGCCGCGCTTCGACGCCCGGGCCTGTGCGCCGCCGTGGCCTGTACCGCGCCTCTGCTGGACATGACGCAATTCCACCGCGAGGGCCTGGGAGCCCGCTGGCTGACGGAGTTCGGCCACCCAGACGACCCCACAGAACGGGCGCGCCTGCTGAGGTATTCACCGCGACATCTGCTGGAGGCACTGCCACTGGACGCCCCGCTTCCGGCGGTGCTCTGCGCAGTTTTTGAGGCGGACGAACGCGTGCCTGCGGCGGGAGCCGCCGAATTTGTGAAGTCCCTGCGGCGACGCGGTGGCCGGGCATGGCTTCGCAGCGAAGCCGCCGCCGGACATGGGCCCAAACCGCTCGACCAGGTGCGCCGGTTCTCGGCCGATGTGCTGAGCTTCGCCGCCGCCCACACAGAATAAGAAAGGTTACACACCCGTGTGAGGCGAGGCAGCCGCGCAGTTAAGCTGTCCGAATGAAACCTGCACGCGTCGGCGCCTCCCAGCACGTCAATTCGAGCCCCGGGGCGGCCACGCCCGGTGCGGCGGATGCCGCCAGGCCGGCCCGCTCGCAGGCACTGCTTGACGCGCTTCGCACCACGGTCGTGATCGCCGACGGCGCCATGGGCACCATGCTGCAGGAACACAACCCCACCCTCGACGATTATCAACAGCTCGAGGGCTGCAACGAAATCCTCAACGTCAGCCGCCCCGACATCATCGCGGCCATCCACGACGTCTATCTCGAAACCGGCATCGACGCCGTGGAGACCAACACGTTCGGCGCTAACTGGTCCAACCTCTCCGACTACGACATTGAAGACCGCATCGAGGAGCTCGCCCGCACCGGCGCCCTGATCGCCCGCGAGCGTGTGGAGGCCTTCGAAGCCCGCGACGGCCGGGTGCGCTGGGTTCTCGGTTCGATGGGCCCGGGCACCAAGCTGCCGAGCCTCGGCCACACCACCTATGCCAACCTCAAATCCACGTTCGCGGAGCAGGCCCTGGGGCTCATCCGCGGCGGCGCCGACGCGTTCCTGATCGAGACCTCGCAGGACCTGCTGCAGACCAAGTCCGCGGTGAACGGATGCAAGCAGGCCGTCGCAGAGACCGGCATCCGCTTGCCCATTTTCGTGGAAGTGACGGTGGAGACCACCGGAACCATGCTGATGGGCAGCGAGATCGGCGCGGCACTGACAGCCCTCGAGCCGCTCGGGATCGACGCGATCGGCCTGAACTGTGCCACCGGGCCCACCGAGATGAGCGAGCACCTGCGGCACCTGTCCAAGTTCTCGCGCGTTCCCGTGATCTGTATGCCCAACGCCGGTCTGCCGCAGCTCACCAAGACCGGCGCGAGCTACCCGCTCACGCCGGAGCAGCTCGCCACCGCCCACGAACAGTTCGTGAAGGAGTTCGGCCTGGGACTCGTGGGCGGATGCTGCGGCACGACCCCGGAGCACATGAAGGCCGTCGTCGATCGGCTGCGCGGCACCCCGGTGAAGGCCCGCACGCTCGAGGTCGACCCCGGCGTCGCGAGCCTGTACCAGCACGTGAGCTTCGACCAGGACAGCGCGTTCCTCGCGATCGGGGAGCGCACCAACGCCAACGGCTCCCGGGCGTTCCGCGACGCGATGCTCGCCGAGAACTGGGACGACTGCGTCGACATCGCCCGCGCCCAGGTACGCGACGGCGCCCACCTGCTCGACGTCTGCATCGACTACGTGGGCCGCGACGGCGTTGCCGACATGAAACAGGTCGTCTCCCGGCTTGCAAGCGCGTCCACCCTGCCGCTCGTGATCGATTCCACCGAGCCGGCCGTGCTTCAGACCGGCATGGAACTCATCGGCGGGCGGCCCGTCGTCAACTCGGTCAACTTCGAAGACGGCGAAGGTCCCACCTCGCGCTTCGGACTCATCATGCCCCTGGTGAAGGAACACGGCGCCGCCGTGATTGCCCTCACCATCGACGAGGAGGGCCAGGCTCGCACGGCCGAGCACAAGGTGCGCATCGCCACCCGCCTCGTCGACACTCTCGTGAACGAGTGGGGCATGCGCGTCGAGGACATTATCGTGGACGCCCTCACCTTTCCGATCGCCACCGGCCAGGAAGAGACCCGCCGCGACGGCATCGAGACCATCGACGCCATTCGCCAGATCAAGGCCAAATACCCCGGCATCCACACCACCCTTGGCGTCTCCAATGTCTCGTTCGGGCTCAACCCGGCCGCGCGGTCCGTGCTCAACTCGGTGTTCCTGCACGAGGCCACCGAGGCCGGCCTCGACTCGGCCATCGTCAACTCGGCCAAGATCGTGCCGCTCGCCTCGGTTCCCGATGACCGTCGCAAGGTGGCTCTCGACCTCGTCTGGGACCGCCGCGAGTACGACGCCGACGGAACCCTCACCTATGACCCGCTCGTGGCCCTGCTCGACCTGTTCGCGGGCGTTGACTCCGCCGCTTTGAAAGACGAACGGGCCGCGGAACTCGCCGCTCTGCCGGTGGGGGAACGGCTCGAACGCCGCATCATCGACGGCGAAGCCAAGGGACTCGAGGCCGACCTCGACCTCGCCCGTGCTGGGGGCCTCTCCGCCCTCGACATCGTCAATGTGCACCTGCTTGTGGGAATGCAAGTGGTGGGTGCCCGGTTCGGCAGCGGCGAGATGCAGCTGCCCTTCGTGCTGCAGTCCGCCGAGGTGATGAAGGCCGCCGTGGCTCTGCTTGAGCCGCACATGGAGAAGTCCGAGGCGGCCGGCAAGGGCACTATCGTGCTCGGCACGGTGCGCGGCGACGTGCACGACATTGGCAAGAACCTCGTGGACATCATCCTCACCAACAACGGCTACGACGTGATCAACATCGGCATCAAGCAGCCGATTGCCGAGTTCATCAGGGTGGCCGAGGAGAATAATGCGGATGTGATCGGCATGAGCGGCCTGCTCGTGAAGTCCACCGTGGTGATGAAAGAGAACCTGCTTGAGCTGAACTCCCGCGGGCTCGCCAAGACGTGGCCCGTGCTGCTCGGAGGTGCCGCCCTCACCCGCTCCTACGTGGAAGACGACCTCGATAGCGTGTTCGACGGGCAGGTGCGCTACGCCCGCGACGCCTTCGAAGGCCTCGCTCTGATGGAACCTCTCGTGGCCATCGCGCGCGGAGCCGACCCGGACTCCGTGGGCCTGCCTGCCCTGAAGAAGCGCATCCACAAGAAAAGCCTGCTGACCCTTACCGAGCCAGAAGAGATGCCGAGCCGCTCCGACGTGGCCTCGGACAATGCGGTTCCCGTTCCGCCGTTTTGGGGCACCCGCATCGTCAAGGGCGTAGCCCTCGCGGAGTTCTCCGCCTTCCTCGACGAGCGAGCCACATTCATGGGGCAGTGGGGCCTCAAGCCGAGCCGCGCCGAAGACGGCGCGAGCTACCAGGAACTCGTAGACACCGTGGGCCGGCCGCGGCTGCGCTACTGGCTCGATCGCATTCTCGGGGAGGGGATGCTCGACGCGTCCGTGGCCTACGGCTATTTCCCTGTTGTCGCGGAAGGCGACGACATGGTCGTGCTGCACCACGGCGACGACCCCACCGGGCTGGTGGGCCCGGCCGGGCTGCTCGCTCCCGACGGGGGATCGGGTGCCCCGGTGGGCACCGAGCGATTGCGGTTCGCCTTTCCGCGCCAACGCCGCGACAAGCACCTCTGCCTCGCCGACTTCGTGCGGTCGAGGGAGAGCGGGCAAACGGATGTCGTGGCTGTGCAGCTCGTGACGGCCGGGTCCAACGTGGACTCGGTCACCGCAAAGCTCTTCGCCGAGAACAAGTACCGCGACTATATGGAGCTCAACGGGCTCACCATGCAGCTCACGGAGGCCCTCGCCGAGTACTGGCACTCCCGCATCCGTGCCGAATTCGGTGTGGGCGCGGAAGACCCCTCCGACGTGGCCGGCATGTTCAAGCTCGAGTACCGCGGCGCGCGCTTCTCGCTCGGCTACCCGGCGTGCCCCGAGATGGAGGACCGCCGCAAGGTCGTCGAGCTGCTGAAGCCAGAGCGGATGGGCGTGGTCTTGTCGGAGGAGTTACAGCTGCACCCGGAGCAGTCAACGGACGCCTTCGTCTTCCACCACCCCCAGGCCAAGTACTTCTCCGTCTAGCGGTCTCCCAGCCCCAATCAAACCGTTGGTCGCGCCACCTCGTTGGTCGCCCCTGATCTCGATGCTCCTATAGATGTCAAGCTGAGATTGCGGCTTGTTGGTGGCGTTCTCTGATGGTGATGAGGATTTGGAATATCTCTCGTGCGACGTAGCGTTTGAGGAGGCGCATGGCCTCGCGTTTGGTCTTTCCGCGGGCGAGGGCTTTGACTACGTAGTCGCGGGTTTTCTCGTGGGATTTCATCCTGACCATGACGATTCGGTAGGCCGCTGAGTTGCCTTGGCGGTGGCCGCCGCGGTTCAATCGGTGTCGGTTGGTCTTGCCGGATGAGGCTTGGATTGGGGCGGTGCCGATGAGGTGTGCGAAGGCGGATTCGTTGTTGAGGCGGTCGACGTTTTCGCCGGCGACGATCAGCATTGTCGCGGCGACGTCCGGTCCAACGCCGTGCACGGCGAGCAGTTCCGGGGCGTGTTCTTTTACGATGGCGCCGAGGCGTTTCATCAGCCGGTCGGCTTCTGTGAGCAACTCCAAATAGCGTTTGCCGAGGGAGCGGAGGACATTCTTCGTTTCGGTCATGACGAGGTCGTCGGCCTTGCGCACGGGGAGTTTTGAGCAGCGCAGAGCCAGGTTCTTCGCCTTGAGCTTCGCGAGGCTCACGCGCAGGTCTGCGGGGGCGCTGACGATCAGGCCTTGCAGCTGGTTCATGCTCTCGGTGCGCTGTTTGACTAGCAAGCGGCGGGAGGTGCGGAGCACGCGCAGGGCCTCCACGAAGCCGTCCTGGGTCTTCGGGACGGCGGTGGCGAGCTCGTTGAGGACGGCGCGGGCCGCGTTGTAAGCGTCGATCTGGTCGGTCTTGCCGCGCAGGCGCCGCAGCTGCTTATCCGGCGCGATGACGTCGATGACGGGGATGCCACGGCGGGTGAGTTCGCGGGTGAGGCCGGCGCCGTAGGACCCGGTCCCCTCGACGCCGGCGCGGCCGATCCGGCCGACGCCGGTCGCCCAGGCGATGAGGTCGGAGTAGCCGGCGGAGGTGGCGTCGAACTTCCGGTCGGCGATCGATTTTCCGACGTGGTTGATCACCGCCGCGTGATGAAAATCTTTGTGCGTATCGACGCCGAGGATCAGATCCTTGCGGGAATAGGTCATGCTGAATACAGCCCTTCTGTTTGAGGGTCAGTGTTCAGGGGCACCGTCAGACAAGTCAGTGAAGAGGCTGGAGTCAAGCTCCTATTAAGTCATGGTGGTGCTCCCGAACGCGACAATGCGTTCGGGGGCTGGACACCGGTCGACGCATCGAGACCAAGACAACCAAAGCGTCAGACAGGCTCTGAGTCAGACCGGGCCAACCCCCTGTAACCATCATCACTGACAGGCTCGATCCAAGCGCTGCTCGGCCCCCACCTGCTGGTCGAGGAGCGAGGCACGAGCGTCTACTAGGGAAGCGCATCGTGTTCCCCATCCCGTTGGTCGAGGAGCGAGGCACGAGCGGCTCGAGACCGCGCGAGCCGACTCTCAGATTCGGCTCACCCGGTCTCGAGCCACGCCGTAGACGGCGTTCCTCGACCAGCGGAGGGGGGAAACCGCGACGCATTCCGCATCCCACGATGGCGCGAAGCGCCTCCTCAGCTCGAGACCGCGCGAGCCGCTCTCCGGACGCTCGCGTCTCACTGCCATTGCGGTGCGGCTATGCCGGGAGCCGGAGCGGCGACCCCAACTTCAGTGGCGATTTGCTGACTAGGTGGATGGGCGTTTGGGTCGGATCGGCCGCTGTCGGGGGCACCAGCCAGAACCCCTCACCAATGCGGATGATCTTCCACCCCCTTGGATCGAGCCTGTCGAGATTTCGTTATGGAGGCGGAGGTGGTGGGGGCTGCAGAGCAGGATGCCGTCCTCGAGGTTGGTGAGTCCGCCGTCGGCCTTCCACTGGTGCAGGTGGTGTGCTTCGGAGAAGCTGGGTGGTTTCAGGCAGTCCTTCCACATGCACCCGCCGTCCCGAAGCGCCAACGCAACGCGTTGCGGCTGCGTAAAGAGCCGTTGCTCCCGTCCGACGTCGAGCACCGATCCGTCGCGGCCGAACACCACCGGGGTGAATCCGGTGTCGCACAGGGCCCTGTCGATCGTGGCGGCGGTCGCCGCATTCGAGGTTCCTTCGATGAATCCGTCTCCAAGGAACTCCAGCGCCGAGGAAGGTGTTACGGGCGCCGGTGCCTCCATCACCACGAGCTTCACAGACGGCCGAATGCGGCCGAAGATTGTGCCCGGGTCGGCGCCGGCTGCGACCTTGATGGCCTCGATGAGTGATTCGGCGGCGATCTGGTCGGTGGACCTCGGGTCGTCGATGATGCGTTGCGCTCGTTCCTTCTCGCCCTTCTCCACGAAGCGGGGTCCTCCGGTGCGCGGACCGATGACCTGCTGCAGGAAGTCCTTGAAGTACGCCCCGTTCTCCGGATCGAGCTCAAAGCTGCCGTGGAGCATGCCGTCGGGCTTGTCGAAAACCTTCAGGTACTGCCGGGCCCGCATGGCGTCGGCGCGGGAGGCGATCCCGGCAGCGTCGATCGAGTCCCGGCAGTGCCTCGCGGCCTTCGCGGCCTGGTCGGCGTTTACAGTGCGGCACTCGGTAAGGAGATGCGCAACTGCTTCGGCCAGCATCTCCTCCGTGACACCGATGGCCGGTTCTCCGAGGCCCCGGCGAATGGCCGTGGCGGCTTCGGCGCTGAGCGTGCCGTCGGTGACGGCGTCGCCCAGGGGAGCGAACCACGGCCGGTGCACCTCCACCGGCGGGGCCTCCGGGTGCTCGAGAGCCAGCACATCGGCTTGCTCTTGCCTGTCCCTGGCGGCTTCGGCTTCGGTGGCCATGGTGCCGGCCTCGATGAGGCGGCGGGTGTCTGCCTTGGTGCCACCGCCTCCTCCGCCGAGGGCTTGTACGTAGTCTTCGGGGCTGTTGTATCCCTTCTTTCGTGACAGTCCTTCTCTGCCGAGTGTCCAGTCGGATCGGTTGGCCATGTTGGCCGCCGAGAGGGCGTAGGCCGCGGTGACTTCACGTAGGTGGCGGGCGATGGCCCGGTGGGTGCTCTCCGACCCGTCGTCGGACAGCTCCGCGAACGCTTTCGCGGACGTATCTGACCGGGCTAACGCCCCGGCCAGATCAACGAAAACGACTTCGATAGGGGTTGTCATGAGAGAAGTGTGACAGGCACCACCGACACTGGTCGATGCCGCGGCGTGCGCTGATTCTTCCGTCGCGGACCCAGGCAGGAAGAATGGGGACCATGTCCATCCCACAGCAGATTCCCCTCATCTCGGCTGACCAGGTGCACACTGGCCTGTCCCTGGCCGATGCCGTTCGGGCCCTCGCGACGGCCCTGCGGGCGGGACTCGACCCCGGGGCGGCGGCCGAACGCAGTTCTGTTCCCCTGGCTCACGGCAGCTTTCTGCTGATGCCGGGGGAGTTCGAGGCATACGCGGGGGTGAAGATCCTCACAGTGTCCCCGGATAACCCTGCACGGAACCTTCCGAGCATCCAGGGCAACTATCTGCTCTTCGACTCGAGCACCCTGAGCCCGGTCGCGGTCATCGACGGCATCGCCCTGACCCTCCTGCGCACGCCGGCCGTCTCCGCCCTCGCCATCGATCTGCTGGCCGGGGCCGACGCGTCCACACTGCTCGTCTTCGGCACCGGGCCGCAGTCCCTGTTCCATGTGCGGGCGGTCTCCGCCGTGCGGCGCCTCACGAGCGTCAAGATCGTCGGGCGCTCGGCCGACGCCACGGCGCGGCTCGTGGCGACGCTTCGCTCGGAGGGCTATCCCGTGGCGGAAGGGACGGCCGCGGATGTCGCCGACGCCCGCATCGTGGTGTGCTGCACGAGCGCACGCGAGCCGTTGTTCGACGGCGCCCTCGTTCGCGACGATGCCGTTGTGGTTGCAATGGGGTCCCACTCTCCGGACGCCCGCGAGATCGACGACGCGCTGGCCTCTCGAAGTGTCATCTATGTCGAAGACGTACCCACGGCACTGCGGGAGGCGGGAGACGTCGCGATCGCCATCGACAACGGATGCGCCCAGGTCGCAAACCTCAGGTCACTCGCCGACCTTGCGTGCAATGGTGCCGAGGCCCGAGGCGTGCCGGCGTTTTTCAAGAGCGTCGGCATGGGCTGGCAGGACCTCGTTATCGCGAGCGCACTGCACGCCCGCTCGCTGTAGGGACGTCGCGGCGTCGAGGTGACATCTTCGCGCGGCGCAGCGCGGCGAGCACTGTGGGGCCCACGAGAACGATGCCGACAGTCGTCGTGACGGCACGCACAGTGTCCCAGGTGAGGGTAGACGTCACGAGGGAATACAGGGCGAAAGACGCCAGGTTCTGGCCGGGGTCGGCATCCGCTGCGTAGGAGATGCCGGTGCCGGACCCCACCGCGAACGGCCAGAACCACAGGTTCATCATGAGCCCGAACAGGTACGATGCCGCGATTCCGTACGCGGCCAGCACGGCGATCTCCATGCGTGCGCGCACTGGACCGCCCGATCCGCGACCGTGCGGAAGCAGGCCCGCTCCGGCGCCCACCCAGCCGCACGCAAACATCTGGAACGGCGTCCAGGGGCCGAAACCGCCCCACAGGATCGACGACACGGCGATCGTGAGCAGTCCGAGCAGAAACCCGAACCTGGCGCCATAGGCCCGCCCGGCGAGGATCAGCAGCACGAACACAGCCTCGACTCCGCCCACGCCGGTGCCGGCGATACGCACAGCGGCGCCCACGGCAGAGAGCACGCCGAGCAGCGCGACTGTCTTGGCCGTGTACATCTCGCCGTCGAGGGCGAGCGCGAGCGCCACGACAAGGGCGGGGACGAGCGCGAACGCCACGATAGGCACGGCGGCCTGCGCATCGGCCGGAACCGCCGACACGAACAACGGCCACGCGAACGCCGCCGCGGCGAGCGCGCTGCCGCCGCCGAGCACCCATGCCCTCCAGCGGCCGTTCATGCGCACACGTCCGCCGGTGCGTCGAGCAGACGCGACTCGTGCATGTGGATCGTCTGCGTCGTGAGGCTCTCCGCGAATTCGTGGTCGTGCGTTGCGAAAATCACGGCCGAGACCATCGCCGTGTCCCCGACCGAAGCGTCGACTGACGTGCCCTGTGCGGCGCGGAGCAGCGCGGCACCCACGAGGGCGCGGGCCTGCGCATCCAGACCACGGGTCGGCTCGTCCACGAGTAGCAGCGCGGGATTGGCAGCGAGTTGGATGGCGATCACGAGACATAGGCGCTCACCGGCGGACAGGTCGCGGGGGTGCCGCCGCAGGAAGCCCGCGGCGGACGCCGCGTCGAGATCGAGGAGGCGGGTGAACGTCTGGGCGGTGTCGCCCCCGTTCGCTCGAGCCGTGCGGTCGGCTCTCCGGCATTCCTCCGCCACCGTTATCGCGAAGAGCATGTCGTCGAAATTCTCGGGTATGAGAGCGACGGCGCTCCGCCGCAGGCGCCCCGTCAGGGCGTGCACGTCGTGGCCGTCTACCCGCACCTCACCGGAGCCCGTTGGCAGCGCAATCGCTTGCAGCAGGCTGCTTTTGCCGGCACCGTTGTTGCCCCGCAGCGCAATCACGTCGCCGCGGTCGATGCTCAGCGACACGTCGTCGACGACTGTGCGGCCCGCGTGAACGACAGACAGGTGACGGATGCCCACGAACGGCTCCGGCGGACGAGCCTGGTGCGTTGGGCGAGCCAGCTCCGTCGGGCGAGCCTGTGAAATGGGGCGAGCCGGCGAGATGGGGTGAAGCAAAGCCGGCGTGGGGCGAGCCGGATCGGGCGGGCCGCCGCCCTCAGCGGGGCCGTCCCACACGCCCGGCGCCCGGTCACGAGGCCGAACGTGCACGCGGCGGTCGCGAATCGCGAGCCAGGCATCCGCTATCGGCTCGAAATCTCGCGTGTTGTGCTCGGCCACGACCACGCACACCCGCGCTTCGTGTGCGAGCTCATCGAGCACCCGGCACACTCGAACCCGTGCCGAGGAGTCGAGGTCGGCGAGGGGTTCGTCCACGAGCAGCACGATAGGCCGGGAAATGAGCGCCGCGCCGATGGCCACGAGGCTCGCCTCGCCAGCCGAGAGGGCCTCGATCGGGCGGGCAAGCAGGTGACCGATCTCCAGCCGGGCGGCAACCTCGAGCACGCGCTCGCGCACGATCACCGCAGCGACGCCGCGAACAGAGAGGGCGAACCCGATTTCGTCGTGCACGGTCTCGGCGGCGAATCCGAGGCGCACGTTCTGGCACACGACCCCGACGAATCCGGCGGTTTCCCGCGGCGGCGTCGTGGCCCGGTCGGCGCCGGCGATTTCGATCAGGCCGCGGTGCGTGCCGTCGTGGAAGTGCTGGAACAGCCCGCTCATACTGTGCAGCAGGCTCGTCTTGCCCGAGCCCGTGGGGCCGGTGATCACGGTGAGCGTTCCAGGGTCGAGCGCGAACGTGAGGTGTTCTAGACCCCAGGCGCCCTCGAAGCCCAGCGAAGCCTCCGTCAGGACGACAGGCCGTTCGCACACCCCTTCAGCACGGCTGGAGGCCGCGAACCCGCGCGCCTCCATCGACGCGGCGAGGGCCAGGGCGCGCTCGATGGTCTGTTCGAAGACCGGCACGAGCAGGGCTGCGATCGAACGTTCGCCGCGCAGGGTGCCCGCCACGCGCACGCGGCGCACCGACTCGAGCAGCGCGGGAAAGGTGGCCCACGCGATCACGAGTGCACGCGACACCGTGCGCAGTGGGCCGCGACCGGCGCCCCGGGCGAAGAGCCGGCGCACGTCCACAAGGGAGTTCAGCACGCCGAAGAACAGGATGAGCGCGGCGACGGGCAGGGCGCTGAGCGCCGCATTCCAGAGCCCCGTTGTGCTGATGGGACCGAGGAGAACCACATGGCTGAACGGTCCGCCGAGGTGGAACAGGGGTAGGTCTATGAAAGCCGGAGCCGCCCCACCGCCCGCCCCGCCGAAGACCACACGATAGACGACCCGCAGCAGCACGAAGCTCACTGCGAAGAGGGCGGCGGCGCGCAGCGGACCGAGGCGCAGCCGAAACACTAGCTACCGGGCGTGGGAGTATCGGTGCCGGTCGTGTACCGGAGACCGACGGATGCGCCGGGCGCCAGCTGAAGCGTGCCCAGACCCTCCTGGGCGTATTCCCAGTCGGCGTCGGCGGACGACTTCACCCAGAGGGACCAGTACGCGTATGCGGGCGGCATCGAGTCGCACGATTCGGTGAAGCTCTCTTCGCCCTCCACGTCGACGGTCTCGTCGGGTGCAGGGCGGTCGTTGACGCGGCAGACGATCTGGTCGCCCCACTCCGCGCTGCCCTCGGTCGTGCTGCCGAGGTCTTCAGCACCGCTGTCGCCGCCAGTTTCTCACTCGTGTCCACGCACTCGGAGATGGTCATAGAGTCAAGGGTGCCGTAGTCGACCACGACTGTCACGCCGGCGCACTCGCTCACGGCGGATGTGCTGGTGTCGGTGGGCACAGCGGAACCGGCCGTTCCGGGGGCCGCGGAAGCCGTGCATCCGCTCAGTGCAAGCGCGGCAGCGAGAACGAGGGCGCCGACGGAGGAACGTGAAATCTTCATAGTGTTCAGAATACCCAGCCGTTAGAGGATGCCGGCAACCCGGTCCAGGCCCCCGCGCAGATCGGAAATGAGGTCGTCGACCGACTCGATGCCCACGGAGAGGCGCAGCATTCCGGCGGTGATGCCCAGACGGGCATTGAGATCGTCGGCGAAGCAGACGTGGGTCGTGGTGAGCGGATGCAGCACCATCGACCGCGTGTCGCCGATGCCTGTCATGCGGCTGAAGATACGCAGGCCGTTCGTGAACGCGCGCGCACCGTCGCTGCCGCCTTTCACAGTGACGGCGAAAACCGAGCCCGTGCGGCCGTTGTAGTAGTGCTGGGCGATGTCGTGCAGGGGGCTGCTCTCGAGTCCTGCGTAGTCGACGACCTCGACCTCGGGCTGCTCCTCCAGCCAGTGGGCGATGGCGATCGCGTTGTCGACGTGGCGTTCCATGCGCAGCGACAGGGTTTCGATGCCCTGGTGCAGCAAAAAGCCGTTGAACGGGGAGAGAGACGGGCCGATGTCGTTGACGACGGCTTCCCGCACGTACTGTGCGTAGGCGGCTGGCCCGAATCGCTCCAGCAGCGAGGGAAGACCGCGCCGCAGCGAGTCGGTGAGCAGCGGATACCGGCGCGAGCTGGCCGCCCAATCGAAGGTTCCGCCGTCGATCACCGCACCAGAGACTCCGGCGCCATGACCGCTCAGGAATTTCGTCGTGGAGTGCACGACGATGTCCGCGCCGTGTTCGAACGGCCGGATCAGGTACGGGGTCGCGACTGTGTTGTCGACCACGAGTGGGATGCCGTGGCGACGGGCTACCGCGGCGATGCGTGCGATGTCGACCACGTCGTTGCGCGGATTCGGGATCGTTTCGGTGAAGATCGCCTTCGTTTCCGGACGAATCGAGGCATCCCACGCCGCGTCGTCGTCGGTGTCCCACACGTAGTCGACCGACACACCGAAGCGCCGGAAGCTGCGGCCGAGGAGAATGCGGGTGCCGCCGTAGATGCTCGCCGTCGATACGATGTGCTCGCCCGACTCAGCGAGCGCGAAGAGGGCGGCGGTGATGGCGGCCTGGCCCGAGGAGACGACGACAGCTGCCGAGCCGCCCTCGAGCGAAGCGAGGCGCTGTTCGGCAACGGCGTTGGTGGGGTTGCCCTGGCGCGAATAGATGGGTTCACGGGAGTCGCCGTTGAACCGCGCGGCGCCATCGTCGAAGGAATCGAACACGTAGCCCGCGCTGAGGGTGAGCGGGGGAATGCGGGCGCCGCGGTTCTGGTCGGGGTATTCGCCCACGTGTACCTGGCGCGTGTCGAAACTGAACTCGGTCCAGTCGGTGATCGGAGCGGCGACGTCGGACCTGGGCATGGTTTTTCCTGTTGCTTCCGGAGCGAAGTGGGTGGGTGTATCCGTCGGGGCGGTGGACGAAGTGGGGGCCGAGGACGGCATCAGGCGGCGGTTTCGACGGAGCTGACCCGGGCGACGAGGGCCGCGATGCGGGCGACAGCCTCGCGCAGGGTGTCGGGGGAGCAGGCCAGATTGAGGCGGGCGAAGCCGCTGCCGCCCAGCCCGAAGCACTCGCCGTCATTCAGGGCCACGCGTGCCTCGTCCAGGATTCGACGGTACGGGGATTCCCCGAGGCCGAGCTGACGCAGGTCGAGCCAGGCGAGATAGCTGGCCTGGGGCCGGTGATAGACCACGGCCGGAAGGTTTTCGCGAAGCAGGGAGTCGAGCAGGCGGTCGTTGTCGACAATTTGCTCGATGGCATTGTCGAGCCAGTCGCTACAGGAGAAGGCCGCGATATTGGCGTGCAGGCCGAGGATGCTCGTGCGACACGCGACTTCCTCCGGCAGGCGATTGAGCAGCTCGTTCACGGCGTCGTCGGCCGCGATGATCAGGGCGCACTTTACGCCGGCGACGTTCCAACCCTTGCTCGCGGACGTCACGGTGACGGCGCGCGCGCCTGCCTCGTGCGCCAGGGGGGCGAACGGGGTGAACGTGACCCCGGGGTGCGTCAGCGGGGCGTGGATTTCGTCCGAGATGACGAACACGTCGTGCGTGGCCGCGAGTCGGGCCACCCGAACGAGCGTCTCGTGGTCGAACACAATCCCGTGCGGGTTATGCGGATTGCACAGCAGAAAGGCATCGATGCCGCTTGCGAAGGCGCGCTCGAGGGCCAGGAGATCAAGGGCCCAGGCGCCGTCCACCTCGATGAGGGGGGCCTCGACGACAACCCCGGCGACCTCGTCGACGAGCTCGTAGAAGGGCGGGTACACCGGCGGTGTAATGGCCACGCGTCCTCCGCGGGGAACGACCAGACGCAGGGCTTCGACGATGCCCACGCTGACATCAGTGGCGAGGTGCACGTGTGTCGGGTCGACCCGCCAGCCCCAACGGGCCAGCGCGAAGCCGGCGAAGGCGGGGGCCAGCGGGCCCGGTCCGTCGAGGTATCCGGTGTCCGAGGCCTGCACACGCTCGACGAGGGTCGCGACGATGTTCGGAGCGAGGGTGTAGTCCATCTCCGCGACAAACAAGGGGAGTACGTCGGCGGGGAACCGAGTCCACTTGATGCTGCTGCGCTCACGTCGAATATGTTCGAGTGGCGCCACGGGGAATTCTGACATGACCACAGCATGCAGGATCTATCGGCCTTGCGCGAACAACCAGGTAAATATTCGACACATGGGGCGGTTGGGGAGGGTGAATCGAAGAATAAGCGTCGGGGCCATGATCTTCTCTGTCGGAGCCGGGCGGCGTATATTGCCCGATGACACGCGTGGTGCCCGCCCGAGTCGACAGGAGCCGAAATGACGCACATGCTAGCCTCGACTGCTATTCCCCTGGGACTGCGCCGAACCACCGGCGTGCTGTTCGTGATCGGGGCCGTTGCCTTTGCGGCGTCGGCTTCCGTGCTCTCCGCGACCTTCGACTGGCCGGACATCCTTCGAGAACCGGCCGCCGTTGTGCTGCCGTCCTTCACGGCGGGTGGTGGCAGCCTGGTCTGGACGTGGTTGGCCACGGCCTGGACCTACGCCATCCTCGCCGTGCCCTTGCTGCTCCTGCTCACGGCCATCGGACGGAGGGACGACCCTGTGCTGCGCGTTGCCACCGCGATCGGTGCCGCCTCAGTGCTGCTTGCGCTGATCGGGTTCTTGCGCTGGGTTTTCGTGGTGCCGCCGCTGGCGGTGAGTTATGACGCGGGCAACCTCGTGACGAGGGCCGCCGTGGAAGCGGCCTGGACGGCCCAGCACCAGTTCGGCGGGGCGCTGCTCGGCGAGCATCTCGGCCAGGTGCTCGCGATTGCCTGGTCGGTCACCGTGAGCATCATCATCGTGCGAACGCGAGTGCTTCCACTCTGGCTCGGTGTGACGGGGCTGGTCGTGAGCGCTCTCTACCTCCTGACGCAGGGGGATGTTCTCGCCACCGCTGTGCCGCCATTTCCCGTCTGGGATCTGGCCGGTCTGCTGGGCAGCTCGGCGTGGGGGCTCTGGATTGCCACCCTCGGCGTGACCCTGCTGCTCGTTCGGCCGCCCAGCCAAGGCCGAGTGACGTCAGACTCGGATTGACCGGTCTGTCGTGATCAGGTGACCTGAGGCCAGAGGGCGGCCGCCTGCAGGGCGCGGGCCTCGATGGCCGCACGGGCCTGAATCGCTTGGGTTGCCTCCGTCGCGTCGCAGATATCATTCTCGACGAGCCATTCGATCGCTCTCGTTTCGGTGCGAGCATCCTGGAAGCTGTGCCAGACCCTACCGATATCCGGGTCCTGCTCGAACACGGTGTCGCGGAACCGTCGGAAGACGCCGCGCCCTTCCAGGGCTCGGAGAAGACGGTCGGACAGCAGATCATCCGTGACGGAGTTCGCAAAATCCAGCATGTCGAGGAACTTAACCCGCGAGTCGTCCGGCTCGATCCCGATCCAGTCAACCTCGTCGAGGTCAACCTCATCGTCTTCGCCGGTTATCACGTCGCCGTCTATGACAATGAACACCTCATTGTTGACCTCGTCGTAGTAGCCGCCCTCGCCGTTGGACATGGCTATGGTCACGGTCTCCAGGTCGATCTCAGCCAAAGGCCGGTGGGAGGGTGAGGAAGGATTGGCCTGCTCGCGTGATGGCATGCCCCATTGTCGCGGGAAAAGCCGCTGCCGCCAAGACGCACGATGGGGCACCATCGGGGGGGGGAGTCCCGATGGTGCCCCATGCGCAGTGAGCGCCTAGCGCAGCGACTTCACCTTTGCCTTGGCGACCGTATCCAGGTGCACGCCGCGGGTCTCCGGCAGTCCAAACGTCGCGAGCAGACTGATGATGCTGACTCCGGCGAGCAGCAGCCCGATGGAGTAGCTGCCGAGGCTTGCCCCGATGGACGCGGCAATGAGCGGGGTGATGCCGCCGCCGACAAGTGCACCGAGGTTATAGGCCATGCCCGCTCCGGTGTAGCGGTACTGCGTGGCAAAGAGCTCCGGCAGGAAGGCGCCGACCGGGCCGTAGATGCCGGCCACGATGAGGAGTGTGCCGGACAGGCCCACACCGAACGCGAAGGTGGTGCCGATGTCCAGGATCGGGAAGAGCATGAGCGACCACGGGATGGCCACGATGCATGACGTCACGATAACCGCGCGGCGGCCCACCTTGTCGGAGATGACGGCGCTGGCGATGGTGCCGACGGCAAAGAACAAGGCTCCGATGATTCCCAGCGACAGGATCGTCGGGCGAGTGTGCGCCAAGCCTTCTGGATTGGTGCCGTAGGCGCTGAGGAACGCCGTGCCGATGTAGAAGAAGGCGAAGAGCATCATGGTGGAGGCGCCGCCGAGCAGAATCTGGCGCGGCTGGTTACGCACGGACTCCCACACGGGGAGCTTGCGGGGCGGGGTGAAGGTCTCGCCCGTGCGGTTGGCCTGGCGGTCGTCGAGGGTCTTCTGGAAGACGGGGGTTTCCTCGATCTTCAAGCGGATGTAGAGGCCCACGACAACGAGAAGGGCGCTCGCAATGAACGGGATGCGCCAGCCGTAGGTGAGGAACGCTTCGGACTTGTCGCCGAGTGAGAGGTTGATGATCAGGAAGGTGCCGCTCGCGAGGGCGAAGGCAATCGACGGACCAAGCTGCGGGAAGGCGGCGTAGAGGCCGCGTCGCTTCGGCGGCGCGTATTCGGCCGCCATCAGGGCTGCACCGGCCCATTCCCCGCCGACCGCGAACCCCTGGAGGAATCGGAGCAGCACCAGGATAATGGGTGCGGCGACGCCGATCATGCTCGCATCGGGCAGCAGCCCGATCGAGATGGTGGCGATGCCCATGATGAGCAGCGTGGCCACGAGAGTCTTCTTGCGGCCGAGCTTGTCGCCGAAGTGTCCGAAGAGGATGGCACCGAGAGGACGCGAGACGAAAGCGACGGCGAACGTACCGAATGAGGCCAGGGTACCTGCGGCCGAGCCGAGTGCCGGAAAGAACACCTGCGGAAAGACGAGGGCGGCGGCCGTGCCGTAGATCAGGAAGTCGTAGAACTCAATTATGCTGCCCATCGAGCTGGCCACGGCGACTCTGGCCATCGAGGTCTTGGGCTTGCCGGGCCTCACTGTGCGTGTGGCGGTGCTTTCGAGCATTCGATATCTCCTTTGACATCGTTCGTGAAGGCGCTGTTGCCTCCTCGGGAGGTCATCAGCGTGGCAGCGCGTGGCAGCGGCCACTACCTCCCGATGGAGGTGGTTCGCTAGTGAGTCACGGCAGAAGGCGAAGAGTCCGAGCCACGACGACGGCCTCCGTGCGGCTGTGCACGCTCAGCTTGCCCATGATCGCCTGCATGTAGCTCTTCACGGTGACGGCTTGGAGGGCCAGTCGCTTTCCTACCTCGGCGTAGGAGCAGCCGAGCGCCACCTGGGCCAGCACATCCGTCTCACGACGCGTCAGGCGTGGCGCTCCACTCTGAGCAGTGCCCCCGCCTTCGAGCCGGGCGGTCACGGCGAGAATGCGTTCCGAGAGCTCCGGGTCGTCGGTTGTGCGGGCGAGCGCGAGAAGTTCGGCATGGGCTAGGCGAACGACCTCGAGCAGGTCTCGGTCGGATGATTCGGCTGCCGTGCCGTGCACCACCCGAAGAATTGACACCCGGCTGTCGACTTCGTCGCGAATGATCAGCTCACGGGAGATCAGCGAGGCACTGGCCGAGAGCTCGGTGATCACGCGCTCGCCGAAGGTGGTGCGTTCTCGCGTTGACGCATAGAGGATGCCTCTCGCGCGACCGTCGACGACAAGGGGGAGGGCGACCATAGCGTGCAGTCCTTCGATGCGCACGGCCTCATCGTGCTGATGGGTGATCCGGTCTGATTCAAAATAGTCGTTGACGCCGACCGGACGTGTCTGGAACAGGGCACGCCCTCCCACTCCCTCGCCGGGGTTGACCCTGAGATTCTTCAAACCCTGGGTGGTCGTGCCGTAGAACTCCGTGATGGTCAGCTCGGACCGATCGACGAGGCCGGCGAAGATCACGCCGATGCCCGATTGGGCAGCGATCTGCCTGATCGCTCCCTTCAGAAGTTCGCGATCGCTCGGCCGGTAAACGTCGTTGCCGTCCACAAGCATGCGCCCCTCCCATGTCAGCTGGGTTAGCGGGATGCTATCAGTCCGGGCCTCAGGGCAACATGCGGCGACCTACTGCAGGCCCGACGTCAGCCGGGCAACGCCGTCCAGAACCGTTGAGCGTCGCGGGAGGGAGTTCAGCTCCTCGAGGGTGAGCTCGCGGCTGATGGCGCGATAGCCGTCCTCCACTCGGCGCATGTCTGTCACGAACGATGCGCCCCTCACCATGAGGCAGGCCTCATAGTTCAGGCTGAACGAACGGATGTCCATGTTGCTCGACCCGATCACCGCCACATCGTCGTCGATGGAAAAGTGCTTGGCGTGCAGAATGTAGGGCGACGGATACAGCCAGATGCGCACACCAGCCGTGAGGAGAGCGCCGTAGTACGAGCGCTGGGCGTGGAACACGGCCCCCTGATCGCCCAGCTCGGAGACGAAGAGTTGGACGTCAAGGCCACGCTGGCGCGACGAGGTGATCGCATACATCATTGCCTCGTCGGGCACGAAGTAGGGACTCGTGATGATGATGCGCTTCTGCGCCGAATACAGCAGGGCGAGAAAGAGCCTGAGATTGTTCTCGCCTTCGAAACCGGGGCCGCTCGGAACCACCTGGATGTCCAGGGCATTCGCCGAGGTGTCCCTGGATACCTGGTCGGCCGGTACTCGCTCGGAGAGCAGCAGCTCGTCTGTTTCGCTGTACCAGTCGCCGAGGAACACCACGTTGATGCCGCTCACCACAGGTCCGGTCACTCGCGTCACCAGCTCCTGCCACTGCAACCCGCGCTTGAGGTTCTTGGGCGAGTTGTAACTGCGGTCGATCAGGTTTTGTGAGCCCATGTACCCCACCCGCCCGTCGACGACCACGAGTTTGCGGTGGTTGCGGAGGTCGGGGCGCTGGTACTTGCCTTTGGTGGGTTGCACGGGAAGTAGGAAGCGCCAGGTGACACCGATGCGGTCGAGTTCCGCAAAGGTGGACTCGTGGCCCGCGGTGCGCAGCGAGGAGATGTGATCGAGCAACACTCTCACGGTCACGCCGCGTTTCACGGCGGCCTCCATGGCAGAAAAAACACCTTCGTCGTGGCGTCGAATGAGACGATGTAGAACTCGACGTGCACGAATGTGGTGGCGGTGTCGATGTCGGCGGCCATGGCCTCAATAGACCCCTTGTAGTCACCGAGCAGGTGGGCGGTGTTTCCTCCGACGAGCGGCACGGCCCCGAGACTGGTGTTGAGGGCTACAACGGATGCGAACCAGGCCGGCCACTCGGCGCTGTCTGAGACCAGATCCATGTCGCCCATTCCCTCGGCGATCAGTCGGTTGATCTGCACTTGCTTCGCGCGACGTCTCTTGGGCAACCGGGAGCTGCCGAGCAGCAGGAAAAAGATGATTCCTGCGAAGGGGATCAGGAAGATTGCGAGGAGCCACGCCATGGCTGCGCTCGGCTTTCGGTTTCGGGGGATGATGATGATCGCAGCGATGCGGATCGCCAGGTCGATCAGACCGGCAATCACCACGATGAGCATCGTTATCTGTTGCGAGTTCACTGAAGCCACGCTTCCACTCAGAGGGCCATACTGGCTCGAATGTAGCGCGGGATGGCCCGTGCGTGTGGCGGGCCGGAAGATTGCGTGACCGAGGCATGTGACGATAGCGGCGCCACTCGGGCGCTCACCCGCGATCGTCGCTACTCCGCCCAAATTCTCAACGGTGCTTCTTGTTCTCGTGCTGCCGCTCGTGCTGAGCCGGGTGAAAATAGCGCTGTGGTATTTTGAGTGAACAATATACGGTTCGCGTTTCGCGAGGCGGGGGAACAGGTCATGGCTCGAAAATCTCTCGTTGACGTTGTCGTTGACCTGCTGCTCGAACAGATTCTGCGCGGGGAGATTGCGGCTCACGAAGCATTACCGCCCGAAGCTGAAATTGCCCGGACGTCCGGCGTCAGCCAGCTCACGGTGCGTGAGGCCCTCAAGAGCCTGCAGGCCCAGAACATTATCTCCGTACGCCGCGGCCTGGGGACCTTCGTGAATCCCACCGATGTCTGGACGGGCATCGACGCCATCCTGCTCGCGGCCTCTCGCGACACCAGCCCCGACGAGGCTGCCACGCGGTTGCTTGAGGTGCGCCGCATGGTCGAAACTGGCGCGTCGGAGCTGGCGGCGACGAACTACACTGCGGACGACCTGGAGCGCATGGATGCGGCGATCAGGGAGATGGAATCGGCGCACGGTGCCGACGACGTGGAGGCGCTGGTGACGGCGGATCTCGCCTTTCATGACGCCGTTCTGCGGTCCTCCGGTAACCCCTTCGTCCTGGTGCTGATGAGCCAGCTGGGTCGGCTTCTCTACGACGTGCGTCGGCGCACATCGGCGCACCGCGAAGTGCAGCGGCATGCGATCGAGCATCACCGCATAGTGCGCGAGGCGATCTCCGGCGCCGATCCGGAAGCGGCGCGCAAAGCCATGGAGGCCCACCTCGACCAAACCTTCGAGGACTACGCGCGCTACATTCGGGTCACCGACCGCTAGGTGGTGGCCGTCGGCTACTGGCCGGGCCCGTCCGCTACTGGCCGGATGAGAGAAAGGCGATCGCCGCATCACGGAAGGAGCGGGAGGTGGGAGCGTTGAAATGGTTTCGGCCAGGGATCTCGAAGAATGTGCCCAGAGGGGTCGCCGCAGCGAGCGCCCGGGACGCAGCCAGTATGCGGTCGTCGCTGCCCGTGGCGAAGAGCAGACGCTGCGGCGGAGCATTCTCGCCGTTGGGCTGTGGCCCGCCACGCATCCCTTCGACCAGGGCCACGAGCGCCTCGAGGTCATTGCCGGGCAGTGACCGGGCCATCGTCAGGTAGGCACCCGTCAGACGGTCGCCCACCTCGACACCGTGCTCGATGTGTGCCCGGGCATCCGCTATGTCGAAGCGCTTGAGCGGATCACCGTCGGGGATACCGCCGAGCACCGCGACCGTGATGCGGTCCGGCAGCTGTCGGGCGGCCTGCCAACCGACCCGCGCACCGAGCGAATAGCCCACGAACTCAACTTCATCGAGCAGGTAGGCATCGAGTACCTGCAGCACGTCCGATGCGAGCAGATCCATCGTGTAGGCGTCCGCCGAATGCGGCTTGTCGCTCGCTCCATGTCCACGCTGATCCATCGCAAGCACACGGAAGCCGGCTCGCGTGAGATCCCGCACCCATCCGGTGGCGTGCCAGTTCGCGATCGCGCTTGACGCGAACCCGTGAAGCAGAAATACGACAGGGGCCTCGGGGTCGCCGAATTGGTAGGTGGCGAGTTGGAGGCCGTCTGCTGAATAGACGATCTGGGGTGAAGGCGCGGCGGGAGTATGCATCAGGCTCTATTTCATCATGAGCAGTTCCCCGTTGAGGCCTGCTGCGCGCCCGTGTGCGGCTACGGTTGATGAGGTCTAAGGAAGGAACAACCATTTGAGTGACATTGCGGGCGAACTGGCGCGGGTGCGTGAGGCCTTCGACAAACCCACGCTGCGCCTGCTCGATCGCAAGTGGGCTCCCTTCGTGCTTGCCGTCTTCACCTCGTCGTTCAGCCGAGACCGACGCAGCGTGCAGGCCGATCTGCTGCACACCCAGGTCGACGCCTATCTGGCCGACCTGCGTTCGGTCGGCAGAGACGTGCCGTCCAAGAACGGCCGTGCCCTCTGTGTGCAGTGGATGAACGACCAGTGGCTCTACCGCGAAACGGGTGACGGCGGAGACGAGCAGTACTCGCTCACCTCGCACGCCCTCGAAGCCCTGCTGCTCGTGGCCAGCCTGTCCAGGGATCGCGCGCTCATCAGCGAAAGTCGCCTCACCACCATCGTGGACACCGTTCGTCACCGCGCCACGCAGGCGAACCCCGACCGCGAGGACCGCATCCGTCGCCTCGACCGGGAGATCGCCGAAAAGAAGGGCGAACGCGACAGGCTTGCCGACGGGGGCGAGATCGCGGCGGCGTCGAACGAACAGATGCACGAGGGCTACGCGAACCTTGTCGACCTGATCAACCAGCTGCCGAGCGATTTCAAACGTGTCGAAGAGTCCGTCGCTGGCATGCATCGCCAGATCGTCAGTGATTTCCGCGGTGAGGAGCTCCCCATCGGAGAGGTTCTCGACGAATACCTGACGAAAACCGATGCTCTCATGTCGGCGACCCCCGAGGGGCGCGCCTTCGAGGGAGCCTTCGCCCTGCTGCGCAACGACGCGCTGATACAGGAGCTGAAGAACGATCTCGAGACGATCCTGCTGCATCCGTTCGCCCTCGAGCTGAGCGCACACGATCGGCGCAGCCTGATGGGCACAGTCAGCCTGATTCGCAAGGGCATTGACGACGTGCTCACGCAGCGGAACGGGCTGACCACGACCCTGCGTGAGCACATCGTTAACCACGACGTTGTGCAGGACCGCGAGCTTGAACGTCTGCTGCGCGAGATCAATCGGGAACTCGCCACCTGGATGCAGACGGCGGGCCCGCGTTCCACGGTAACGGCCGAGCTGATGCCGGGAACGCTCGACGTGGATCACCTGCGGGAGCGCTTCTACGACCCTGCCGCGCACGCGGCCCCGCCCGCACTTGAGGACGTCTCCGACGAGGCACCGCTACCGGCAACTCTTGGCGACATGCGCCAGCAGGGCGGCCCCCTGCTGGAGGAACTGCGTCAGGCCCTGGTGATGGCGTTCACATCGGGGGAAGCCGCCTCCGTCGGCGAGGCCTTCAACGGCCTCGAGGCCAACCTGCGTCGGCCCGTAGAGATCCTGGGGATGCTGCAGATGGCCACCCAGATCGATGCGGTCCACCGCGCGGACGCTCTCGAGACGTTCGAAACCGTCAGACCCGACGGCTCGCATCAACGCTTCTCTGTGCCGCGAATTCTCTTGAACGAGGACGAAACCGCGGCTCTGGCCGCCCTGAACTCTGGATCTGACGATGACTGACGCTCCTGCCCCGACGACCGACACCGATTCCGAGAACTTCTCGTTGTTCGAGGGCGACGAGGGTGGACTGACCATCGAGCAGCGCAAGACACTCGTGCTGCTGATGAAGCACCGCTACATCTCTTCCGCGCTTCAACCGGCCGAGTGGCGAACCCTCCTGCGGTCGCAGAGCCTGCTTAAGTCCCGCCTCAACGACGTATTTCTCGACCTGCACATCGACCTGAACTACGAGATCGCGTTCAAGCGACAGGCTGTGGCCGAGGGCGGGGATCGCTTCCCGACCCTGCTTCACGACGTCTCCTATTCGCGAGAAGAGACGATCCTTCTTGTTCTGCTGCGCCAGCGTTTTCGCAGCGAGCGCGCCAACGGCCAGGACATCGTGATCGTGGACCGGGACAACCTCGTCGACAACGTGGCGCACTTCCGCCCGGAGAACGCCACTGACAGATCGGGTGACGCGCGTCGTGCCGTGGCCGCCGTAGACAGCCTCGCCAAGGCCCGGGTGCTGCTCAAGACAAGCGATCCGGACCGCTTTCGAATATCGGCCGTTATCGAGGTGTTGCTGCCCGTCGAGCGTCTGGCGGAGTTGCTGGAGTGGCTCGTGGCCCAGAACGGCGAGCCGGCCGATTCAGGTCCCGCCGAACCGGAGATCGCTTCGCCCGCCGAACTGGAACTGGAGACCCTGTCTTGAGCGATTCCCCTCTCTTCTATATCGACGGGTCCACCGAAGGCACCACGCAGTGGCGTGCCGAGTCCTTTCAGATGGTCAACTGGGGAGGGTTCCACGGCCACCACGAGGTCGTTTTCGCCGCCGGGGCGACTCTCGTTTCCGGCGCGTCGGGAACCGGCAAGAGCAGCCTGCTCGATGCATATCTGGCGCTCATGATGTCGTCGGACACTCCGTTCAACGGCGCGTCCAACGATGCCGGCTCCGGCCGGGCGCGCAGCGTCGACCAGCGCAACCTCATGACCTATCTGAAGGGCAAGACCGACTCCACTCGTGAGGCCGAGACGGGTCGGCTGCACGACCAGGTGCTCCGCGGCGCGGACTCCGCCACCTGGGGCGCCGTGGCCATGACCTTCCGCGACGACAATCAGCGCCGGTTCACCGTGCTGCGGGCCTACTTCGTTCCGCGGGGTGCCCACAAGTTCGCTGACATCAGCATGAAGATGGCGACGACCGACGGATCGCTGGACCTGCGAGACCTCGCGGAGGTCACCGAATCCCGTTTCGACAAGCGCGCCATGAAGACTCGCTTTCCCGAGCTGGATGTCTTCGATACCTACGCGGCGTTCGCCCAGACCCTCTACGCCCGACTCGGCATCGGCGCCAACGGCGAGGGCGGCAAGGCACTCCGGCTCCTCGCCCGCATTCAGGCCGGGCAGCAGGTGAAGACCGTCGACGGATTGTACAAATCCATGGTCCTCGAGCAGCCGTCCACCTACGCCGCGGCCGACAAAGCCGTCGACCACTTCGAGGACCTCGAACGCTCCTACGGGGCGATGGTCACGGAGGCCCAGAAGGCCCAGGTGTTGGAACGCCTGCCCGATCTCTACCGTGACTTCGAAGAGGCGGATGCTCAGGCGGCCCTGATCGACACGTTCGGTGTACACCGAACGGGCGACACCCCATTCGTGCTGTGGAAGCTCCAGTCCGAACGGGAACTTCTCGAACGGGCCGCCGACACGAACCGGGTTGAGCGCCGCGCTGGACACGTCGAACTGACCCGCACGCGGGATAGCGAAGCGGAGCTGAAATCCAGTTTGGCCGAAGTGCAGCACCAGCAGCGCGACAACGGCGGTGACGCACTCGTCGGCCTGCAGAACGCGCTGGACCAGCTCGGGGACTCGCGTGACGGCACTCGGGCGAACCGGGAAAAATTCGAGGAGCGCACGCGTGACCTCGACATCTCGATTCGCACAGAGCCCGAATTCCGCACGGCCCAGGTCGCGGCAGAGGTCTTCCTGACGGGCTTCGCCTCAGCGGAACAGGCCCTGGACGACCAACGCACGGCGCTGCACGCGCGGTCCTATCCGGTCGAGGAGCAGATCCGCACGCTCAAGCACGAGCACGGGTTTCTGAGTGGGCGGGCGAGTCTGGTGCCGCAGCACCTGCACAACGCGCGCGTGATGATCGCCGAAGCGGCCGGCATCCCCGCCGAGGAATTGCCCTTCGTCGCCGAACTGATCGATCTGGCCCCGCATGAGCACGACTGGAGGCACGCCGCCGAAGTCACGCTCGCATCGGTCGTGCGGGTCATGCTCGTCGACGAGACGCGCCTCCGGGCTCTGGGTGAGGCCATCGATCCGCTCAGAATCCCCGTGCGCATCCACTTCGAAGGCGTGCCGCTCAAGCCCTTCGCGCCGGTCGAACGTGATGGGCGCTTCGTCTCGGGCAAGCTCGTGCACAAGGATTCGCCTTTCAGCGGCTGGGTGCAGGACCGCGTACGCTCAGCGACGCTGGACGCGCTGTGCGTGGAGGGACCGGCGGAACTCGCCGGGGACGGCCCGCGGGTGACCCGCAGCGGCCAAACACGAAACGGGGCGCGCGGCGCGCACGGGTGGAACAAGGACCAGAAGTCCATCATCGGTTTCTCCAGCCGCACACGGCTCGACGACATCGACGCCGAAGTGCTCGAGCTGACCGGCACCGCGGATTCTGTCGCGCGAGAGGCGGCGGCGCTGGGCACGCAGATCAGCGCGCTTCGCGGCGGCAAGGTCGCCCACCAGTTCATCGTCGATGCGCTCTGGGCCACCATCGACGTGGACGGAGCAGAAGCCCGAATCGCAGGGAAGACAGCAGAATTGGAGCGGATGCTCGCCAGCAGCGACGTTCTACGCGGTCTGAAGGACCAGGAAGAGCGACTCCTCAGGGAGTTGGAGATCGCACAGAAACTCAAGCACTCGACCGAACGAAACGCGGAGGCCCTCGCCGCCGAACAGGCCCGCATAGTGGATGCCCAGGACGCCGTCAGCGACGGCCTCGACAGGATCGAGAGGGCAGAGGCGGTGACGCTGTCGCCGGAGAGCGCCAAGCACCTGGATGAACAGTTTGCCGCCGTCAGCGACCGGGGCGACCTCGCCGCCTTCGAAGGCGGGGTGCGGCGCCTCCAGGAGCGCCTCACCGAACAGTCCACCCGTGACCGCGATCGCGCGACAAGCGCGCGTGACTCCCTCCTCCGTATCTTCGAGACCTTTCAGAGCAGGTGGCCCGACCCGAATATCGGTGTGTCGATGGAGTCCTTCACGGGCTACCGCGACATCCTCGACGCGGTCTACACTCTCGGGCTGCACGAGCGGCGTCAGGAGTGGAAGCGTCGTCTGGCGGCCTGGAGTGGCCAGGACCTCGTGCCGCTCGCCGGTGCCTTCACAAGTTCGATCGAGGAGATCGAAGACAGGTTGCGGCCGATCAACGAAATCCTCACAACGCTGCCCTTTGGCGCCGGGCGCGATCGCCTGAAGATCTCGCTCCGTCGGCTGCATCGCGACGACGCGAGCGCCTTTCGCACCGAACTCAGAATGCTGTCCTCCGGCGCGACGGAAGATTTCACCGACGAGCAGACCGAGGACCGCTTCATCCGTCTGCGGGCGTTCATGAATCTGATCCGCAGGCCGGAAACTGAGTCTCGAACAGAGTCCTCGCGTGATCTGCTCCTGGACGTGCGAAAGCACGTGGAAATCACCGCGGTGCGCACCACACCCGACGGCGAAGACGTGAGCACATACTCATCCCTCGGAGGCAAGAGCGGTGGGGAATCGCAGGAACTTGTGGCCTTCGTCGTGGGCGCAGCGCTCCGTTTCCAGCTCGGCGACGAGAGCCGCACACGCCCTCGCTTCGCGCCGGTCTTCCTGGACGAGGGCTTCGTGAAGTCAGACTCCGAATTCGCCGGCCGGGCCGTCGCTGCGTGGAAGGGACTGGGCTTCCAGCTCATCATCGGCTCCCCGCTCGATAAGGTGACAGCGCTCGAACCCCACATGGAGCTCGTGCTGTCGGTGACGAAGAACAACACCACGGGCTATTCCTACATCACGCCGCTCGTGGCGTCACAATGATCGTGATGCACGCCGGGGGTGCCAGACTGGAAGCATGACCGGCTCACCAGCATCCGTTACCCTTCCCGTGCTCGACCTCTCCAGGCTGGACGGGGATGCCGCTGACGCAGCGGCGTTCCGCGTGGAGCTGCGGGAGGCGACCCACAACTACGGCTTCTTCTACCTGACCGGGCATGGCGTTCCGGCTGAGCTGATCGAACGTGTCATGCGCACGGCGAGGAATTTCTTTGCCCTGCCTGAAGACGCCAAGATGGCCATCGAAAACCTGCAGAGCCCCCATTTTCGTGGGTACACCCGGGTGGGCGGTGAGCTCACGAAGGGCGTCATCGACTGGCGGGAGCAGATCGACATCGGACCGGAACGCCCAGCCGTGGCGGAGTCCGTCGAGACACCCGACTACATGAGGCTCGAGGGCCCCAACCAGTGGCCGGCGACGCTCCCGGAATTGCGCGACGTGATGACTCAATGGCGGGAAGAACTGGGCGCCGTGGCGTTGCGGCTCATGCAGGCCTGGGCGATCTCCCTCGGCGCCGACGAGCACGTGTTCGACGCGGCGTTCGCCGACAAGCCATTCACGCTGATCAAGATCGTGCGCTACCCGGGCAAATCAGACCCCACGCCCCGGCAGGGCGTTGGCGCACACAAGGACTCCGGCGTTCTGACCCTGCTGTTCGTGGAACCGGGCAAAGAGGGACTGCAGGTCGAGAAGGACGGCGACTGGATCGACGCGCCTCCGCTCGACGGCGCTTTCGTCGTGAATATTGGCGAACTGCTCGAGGTGGCAACGGATGGCTATCTCAAGGCCACTGTGCACCGCGTGATTTCCCCACTGATCGGTCAGGATCGCATCTCCATCCCGTTCTTCTTCGGGCCTGCCCTCGACGCCACCATTCCGTTGCTCGAACTGCCGGATTCCCTGCACGCGCCGGGAATCACCGTCGACCCTGAGAACCCGATCTTCACGACCTACGGCGAGAACGCGTTGAAGAGCAGACTGCGCGCGCATCCGGATGTCGCGGCCATCCACCACGCAGACCTGGTCTGATCGACCACCCGTCACATCGTCTGTGAAAAGAAGAAGTGCCACCCGAACCACCACCAGGCCGCGATCAGGCCGATGCGGATGGTGCGTGAGGCCATAGCGTCGGCGAGCATGTCAGACAGCGGCGCGACGACGTCGGGCTTGCGCCGCGCGTAGAGCTCCAGCAGCACCATGGAGCCCACGATGGCGAGGTAGCCTCCAATTGTGATGATCCGAGTCATGGTCGGCTCCAGAGGCGCAAGAGCCCGAGCCCGGCGAGCATCCAGCACCCCACGAAGAACGTCTGCCCCACCCAGGACTGCAGGAATGGGTCGAGCAGCACCGACACCGTGGGAAATGCCTGAAGAGCGATCGTCGCGGCCAGGGGGGAGGTTGCGCTGATGACCAAAGCGAGAGCCTCCCATACGCACAGAGAAATTGCCAGCAGTGCCCAGATCGTGGAGGACCGGCGCACGGCAGTGTCCGGTCGTACGTCGCGGACGCGCTGCGGATCCCAAGCCAGCAAGGTCACTCCCGCGCCGGCGATGATGACTCCGGCGAGGGCGAGCCATCCGTTGCGTGGTGTGACGACGAGGGTGACGCCGACGAGCGCGGCACAGGCCAGGATCACACCGCGCGGCACCGTGTGACGCCGGATGAAGGGTTCCACGAGGCTGCCTTTCACGAGGTCGACCACAACGAGGATCACCGCCACAGTGAACAGCACGCCGTCGATGCGGGCGCCACGCCACCATTGGAAGCCGGCCATGATCGCCAAGGCCAGCAACCAGAGCAGCGTGCTTCTTTTCCAGATGATTCTTCTCACGCGCACACAATAGACGGACTCGCTCATGCGCGCGATGGGTTGAATTCGCACATCATGGGCGGGATGGGTGCATACTCGGCGCCATGAAGAGTTGGACCGCGGTCGCCATCCTCGGCAGTGCCCAGTTCGTCATGGTGCTCGACAGCACGGTGATGAACGTTTCGATCTCGACGGTCGTCGCCGACCTCGACACCACCGTCGGAGCCATGCAGACGGCCATCACCTTTTACACCCTGACAATGGCGGCCATGATGCTGCTCGGCGCAAAACTCGGGGACGTGTGGGGGCGCAGGCGCGCCTTCGTCATTGGCGGGATCGTCTACGCATGCGGCTCCCTCACCACGGCGTTGAGTCCCAACATCGTCGTGCTCTTCATCGGCTGGTCCGTGATCGAGGGTCTCGGTGCCGTCTTGGTCATTCCCGCCATCGCGGCCCTGATCGCGAATAACTACACGGGTCGCGACCGTGCCACCGCCTACGCGGCCATCGGCGCGGTGTCCGGTGCCGCGGTGGCAGCCGGCCCGTTGATCGGTGGCTATGTCACCACGTACCTGAATTGGCGCTACGTGTTTGCCGGTGAGGTGGTCATCATGCTCGTCGTGCTCCTGCTGGCCGGCCGCATTAGCGACACGAGCAAGCCGCAGAGCATCAAGATCGACGTTGCGAGCGTGCTGCTCTCGGCCGCTGGCCTGGTGCTCATCGTCTACGGCATGCTGCAAAGCAAGACGTGGGGCTGGGTTTTGCCCAAGAGCGCGCCTGAAATCAACGGGGTTCCGATCGAACCTCTCGGCTTGTCGCTCGTGCCCTTCCTCATCATCGGGGGGGCCGCACTGATCTGGGCGTTCTTCGACCGGCAACGCCGGCTGGTCGCGAGTCATCGTCCACCCTTGCTTAACGTCGAGATGTTCTCCATCGTCCGGCTGCGCGCGGGACTCACCGTGTTGGCCTCGCAATACGCGATCACCGCGGGGCTCTTCTTCATCATCCCGGTGTACCTGCAGATGACGCTCGGGCTCAACGCCCTCGACACCGGGCTGAAAATCTTTCCCCTTTCAGTCGCCCTGATCCTCTTCTCAATCGTGGGAACGCGCCTGTCGACACGATTCTCACCCCGCCGAATCGTGCGTATCGGACAGGTGATCCTCGTGGTCGGCTCCCTCGCGCTTCTGGGTTCAGTGTCCCTCGAGCTGAAGAGCGCGCTCTTCGGCGCCGGGATGTTCCTCGCGGGTGCGGGGCTGGGGCTCCTCGCATCCCAACTCGGCAACGTGAACATGTCGAGCGTGGGGGAAGACGAAACCAGCGAGGTCGGTGGTTTGCAGGGCGTTTTTCAGAACCTGGGTTCTTCCCTGGGCACGGCCCTGATCGGCTCGGTACTCATTGGTGCCCTAGCCTCATCGTTTGTGGGCGCGGTCGATGCGAGCGACCTTCCCTCGAGCGCGAAATCACAGGTCAACACCGCGAGCCAATCCGGCATCGCCATCGTTCCGGTGACAAGCGTGGCCGGTATCGGCGAATCGGCGGGGCTGACAGCCGATCAATCCCAGGAGCTCACCACGCTCTACGCCGATTCTCAGGTCTCATCGCTGCGCGCCTCCTTCTTCGCCCTGGCCCTGTTCTCGATCGTCGCCTTGCTGTTCTCCCGAAACCTCCCCGTGGAGGCCATGGGGAAGAAGCAGAAGGCTCAGAGACGAAACCAGGACGACTCCTGAGCCCGGTACCGGCAGAAACCTCAGGAATGCTGATTTACTAAGGCGTGCTCACCTTCCAGACTCGCTGTTACCGAGACGGTATTCTGATCGATGAAGGCTTCGCCGTGGCCAATGTCTCCGAGCATCTCGAAGCGGCCGGTGCGGTGGTCTGGGTGGACCTATGCCAGCCCGACCTGGCGGACTTGGCCCGTCTCGCGGAGGAGCTGGGGCTGCATGAGCTCGCCGTCGAAGACGCCATCACCCTGCGCCAGCGGCCGAAACTGGACCGGTACGCCGACCATTTGTTTCTCTCGGCGTACGCAGTCGGCTTCGACCCGGAGACTGCCCTCGTGACCACAAGCGAGATTGCGGCGTTCGTCACGGATCGGGCTTTCGTCACGGTGCATCAGGACGAGGATTTCGACCTGGCGTCGGTCATAGCCCGCTGGGACTCCTCTCCGGACCTCGCCGGGAACGGGGTGGCTTTCCTGCTGCACGGCCTTCTCGACGTGCTCGTCGACGGCTATTTCGAGGCTGTCGAAGCCCTCGACCAGGAAATTGAAGAGCTGGAAAACCTGCTGTTCCTGCCGAAGTCCGACCAGGCGCAGGTTCAACGGCGTTCGTTCGCGCTGCGTAAAAGCCTCGTGGTGCTGCGCCGGGTGATCCTCCCGATGCGCGAGGTCGTCAACACCCTGCTGCGTCGAGACCTGCACCTGAAGATGGATGAGATGGGGCCGTACTTTCAGGACGTCTACGACCACGTCCTGAGGGTGATGGAATGGACCGACAGCCTGCGGGATCTCGCCACCAGCATCCTCGAAGCCAACCTGGCGATCCAGGGGAACCGACTCAATGTGATCACCAAGAAGGTCACCGGGTACGCGGCGATCATTGCGGTCCCCACTGCCATCACCGGATTCTATGGCCAGAATGTGCCGTATCCGGGTTTCGGGCACCTCGATGGCTTCTATGCCTCGTCCGCCGTGATAGTCGGTCTGTCGGCCCTGCTTTTCGTGCTGTTCAAGCGCAATGACTGGATCTGACAGCATGCCCCATGCTCACCGCGACTAAACTGGAGCTTTCGCTTCAGGGGAGTTTGAGTGGTCGATCAGGAGCTTGTGCGTGAACAGGACTATGTCGCGATTCTCTATGCACGACTCGATGCTCTGCAGAGTGAGGCCGAACAGCAGCTGACGGCGGTTCGGCGGCTCGACGTCGGGGGCAACCATCAGGCACGCTCCGAGCGCGACAACTTCGCCCGGCTGTATGAGGACCGCATCGCGCAGCTCCGGGAGGTCGACGACCGGCTCGCTTTCGGACGTTTGGAGACCGCTCCTGACGCGTCGACCGGCGATGCCGTATACCGATACATCGGCCGAGTGGGTTTGCGCGACGCAGATCTCCAGCCCATCCTGCTCGACTGGCGGGTACCGCAGGCGAGCCCCTTCTATCAGGCCACCGCCGCGACTCCCCTCGGGGCTCGGTCTCGTCGTCACCTCCTGTCCCACGGACGCACCATCGTGCGCATTGAGGACGAGATCCTCGATGCGTCGCTTCTCGAGAACGCAGATGCCACCCTGCACCAGGGGGAGGGCGCGCTGTTGACGGCTCTGACGGCACAGCGCACCGGGCACATGAACGACATCGTGTCGACGATTCAGGCCGAACAAGACCGCATCATCCGCTCTGATCTGCCGGGGGTGCTCGTTGTGCAGGGAGGTCCCGGCACGGGCAAGACCGCTGTCGCCCTGCACCGCGCGGCGTACCTGTTGTACACCCACCGCGACCGGTTACGCGATTCAGGTGTGCTGATCGTTGGGCCGTCGAGATCGTTTTTGCAGTACATCGAAAACGTCCTACCCTCCCTCGGCGAAACCGGGGTCGTGTTGGCATCCGTCGGCCAACTCTTCCCCGGTGTCGAAGCGACGACTGAGGATGCCCCCGCCGTGGCCGCGATCAAGGGCAGGGCGTCGATGGCCGACCTGATCGCCCGCGCCGTGCGCTCGCGCCAAAAGGCCCCCGACCGCCCCCTGCGACTCAGCGTCAACGGCGACAGCCTGACACTTAATCCCCAGCTGGTCGCCAACGCCATCGCGCGGGCGCAGGGCAGCGGTAAGCCTCACAACGAAGCTCGGGTCGCCTTCGCGAAGCACTCCCTCGGGGCGCTGGCGCGCGAGTGGCTCACGCAGCTGAAGGCGCAGGGACGGTCGATGGACGATACCGACCTGCCGATGCTGCGCGAAGACCTGCGCCTGGCCGACGACGTGCGTGTGGCGCTCAACACGGCCTGGCTTCCCCTGACACCAGAGAAGCTGCTGCAGGATCTGTACGCCCGCCCGCAGTGGCTCGCCGAAATCACTCCGGGCTGGACCCCCGAACAGCGCGCTCTCCTGCACCGGTCGCGCAACGCTCAGTTCACCGTCGCCGATGTCCCGCTCCTCGACGAAGCGGCCGAACTTCTGGGCGAGTACAACGTCATCGACGAAGCGAAGAGACGTGCGGCGAAGGAACAGCGCAAGCGGGACGTGGAGAACGCCGAAGCCGCCATCTTGAATATGGAGGTCAAGGGTCTCGTCAACGCCAAGGCCCTCGCCGACAGCTTCGCGGAACTCGGCGACCGGGCCACGACGGCGGAGCGGGCCAGTCGCGACCGCACCTGGACCTACGGGCATGTGGTCGTCGACGAGGCGCAGGAGCTCTCGCCGATGCAGTGGCGCCTGCTACTCAGGCGCGGCCCACGTCGGTCGTTCACCGTTGTCGGTGACATAGCCCAGGCGGCCTCCGCCGCGGCGGCCCGCAGTTGGAAGGACGCTCTCAAACCGGTTCTCGGCTCTTCGCTCGAAGTGAATCGGTGGCGCTTGGAAGAGCTCACCGTGAACTATCGCACGCCAAGCCAGATCGCTGCCGTCGCCGAACGGGTTGCACTCGCGCACAATCTGCCCATCACCGCGTCTCGAACCGTTCGGGCGAGCGAGTGGCCGGTGGAGACCGTGACGGATGTCGGCGAAGCCGTGCGGCGGGACCGGGCGCTCGAGCGTGAAGGCACCCTGGCCGTCATCGTCGTCGATGCTCAGATCACCGCCGTGCTACAGAGGCTGACGGCGGAGTTCGGCGACGTGGTCGGACGGGGTGAGTGGGGACTTACTCGGGAGATCACAGTCCTCACCCCGCAGGACGCCAAGGGACTCGAGTTTGATGCCGTTGTGGTCGTCGATCCGACAGCTATCCTGGCCAGCTCCGAGCGCGGGGCGGGCGCGCTCTATGTCGCCATGACGCGAGCCACCCAGCGCCTGTACCTCGTGTCAGACGGACCGTTGCCGCCAGGCTTGGCCTAGTCCGTATCCGAGTCGGCCGGCGGGGAGGCCGCCTTGACGACCGGTGCAGTCTCCGTGCGCACGTCGTCAAGGCGACCCTGGGCAGCAAATACCCCGCCTCGATCGCCGCCGGGTCCCCGAAGTACCCAAGCGATGCCGACGGCAACAAGTGCGCCCGCCACCGGCCCGACAACGTAGGCCCAGTAGCTGCTGAAGTCCAGCAGGACGAGATCGGGGCCGAAGGATCTGGCCGGATTCATGGACGCTCCGCTGATCGGGCTGGACCACAGACCCGCAAGAACGATGTAGCTGCCGACACCGAGGGCGCCGAAAACTCCCACGTTCTGGGCACCGGAGGCGGTGCCCAGAACAGTGCTGACGAGCCCGACGGTTAGCACGAGTTCCATCAGCATGGCCTGCCAGTCGGAGATGCCGGCGCCCGGAGTGGTCGCACCGAGGTCGCCGATCTTGCCGAGCAGGGCCCACAGAACCAGGCACGCGAGGGTCGAGCCAGCCAGCTGAGCGATGATATATCCAGGCACGCGGCGCCACGGAAAATCACCCCGGGCCGCGAAGGCAAGGGTGACAGCGGGATTGAGATGAGCGCCGGAGACCGCCCCCATGAACAGAATGATCGCTACGACCATCAGTCCCGGGGCAGTGACCGCCGCCGCGCGCTCAATCGCACCGTCGGACTGGGCGTTCACGACGGCACCGCCCGCACCCACAAGAACGAGGAAGAAGGTGCCGAGCCACTCCGAGAAGAGTCGCCGCCACTCATACCGAGGGTCGTCGAAGTCGAACGATCGGCCGAACTCCAATGCCAAATGTGTGGATGCGCGTCGGCCGGCCTGATCGACGTTGCCGCCAGCCCCTGGCTCGTCCCTCTGATGATGTGCCATGTCCTTCTCCCTTCGTCCGCACTGGTGGGTGGGCCTACTCGCGCATGAGCATGGCCTGGGCTTCACGTTCGAGGTCGACGTACGGCTCCCCGCTCACGTCGACAGCGACGCGACGGATGGCTCCACAGGTGAAGGCCCATGGGGATTCACCCGCGTACTGACCGGTCACGGGCTCGCCGCCATCGCGGCCGACGCACAGGCCTTCGCCGGCGATAGAGAACTTGCCCGGCTGAGTCTTGATCCGACCTTCCCCGACTTTCCTGTCCCCGTAATACAGGGACAGGATGCCCGTTGAGACGTGCGGCGGATCCTCGCCGTCTTTGCTGAAGGATGCGGAGAGGAGCAACTTCTCACCGGTCGGGAGGTCCTCCGTGGCATCGATGGTCTGTTGGAACAGGCCCACGAAGTTGTAGACGTAGTGCAGCCGATTGTTCTTCACGAACAGGGAGTGACCCCCGAACCGCGATCCCTGGGCGAACAACACGCCCTCGGCATCCGCTGTCGGAAGGTCGACCAGGGCACCGATGACGTAGGACCGGTTACGGATGCTCACGGCCTGGGACTCCGGAACCTCCGACGTATACGGGTAATAGACGTTGCGGTTGCGGGCCGCTGACAAGACCGGCCGGGGGGTGAGCATGATTTCAGGGCGGAGCGGTCGTCGAGGGGGAAGGCCTCGTTTGCTCCAGCCTCGGCGAACCATAGGTTCACCAGTTCGCGCACCCGGTCGGGATACTCGGCGGCGAGATTCCGGACTTCGGCCGGGTCGTCGTCGGTGTGGTAAAGTTCCCACTCGTCGTCATTGAAGTGGCTCCAGCCGCTCAGCGTCGGGTGATTGGTGATGGCCTTCCACCCGTCATGCCAGATCGCCCGTGAACCAAGCATGGAGAAGAACTGCGTGCGCCGCGTCGTCGGAGCTGCGGCGTCGTCGAAGCTGTACCGCATGCTGACGCCGTCGAACCGGCTCTGTACGTGGCCCTTGATGCGGGTCGGCGGAACCACCCCGAGCACATCCAGGACCGTGGGAACGATGTCGACCGCATGATGGTACTGAGTGCGGAGCTCGCCCCTGGCCTGCGAACCCGTCGGCCAGGAGATGATGCAGGGGTCGCACGTGCCGCCATTGAACTCGTAGCGTTTCCACATCTTGAAGGGCGCATTGAAGGCCATCGCCCAGCCGTTGGGGTAGTGGTTGTATGTGCGCACCCCGCCGAGTTCGTCGAGTCGTTCGAGGTTGTCGGCGATTTCGTCGGGGATCCCGTTGGCGAACTTCATTTCGTTGACCGAACCGTTCGGCCCGCCCTCGCCGCTCGCGCCGTTGTCTGACACGACGATCACCATGGTGTTCTCGCGCTCGCCGATGTCGTCGAGGTAGTCGAGTAGTCGACCGATCTGATCGTCGGCGTGGGAGAGGAATCCGGCGTACACCTCTGCCATTCGACTGAAGAGCCGCTGCTCATCCGTCGACAGCGAGGCCCAGGGCCGGGTCTCGTCCAGCAGGGGGAATGGCAGTCCATCGGGACCGGTGCGGGTTTCGTAGGTTCCAATCGGGTTGATCGCCGGGAGCACGGTGTTCTCGGGCACGATACCGAGCTCCTTTTGGCGCGCGAGCGTCTTCTCCCGCATGGCTTCGTACCCATCGTCAAACTGGCCCCGGTATTTGTCGGCCCATTCCCGGGGCGCGTGGTGCGGTGCGTGTGCGGCCCCGGGCGCGTAGTAGAGGAAGAAGGGTTTGTCGGGCGCGATGACTTTCGAGTCCTTGATGAACTCGATCGCCTTGTCGGTGATGTCCACGGAGAAGTGGTATCCCTCCTCCGGGAGTGTGGGCTGGTCGACCGGGTGGTTGTCGTGCACGAGGTCGGGGTACCACTGGTTCGTTTCCGCGCCCAGAAATCCGTACCACCGTTCGAAACCGCGGCCGGTTGGCCAATTGCGCCGAGTCGACGCGACGTTCATCTCGTCGTCGGGGCAGAGGTGCCACTTGCCCACCATGTAGGTGTTCCAGCCGAGCTCGCCGAGGATTTCCGAGAGCATTCCGTTTTCCGGCGGCACGGTGCCGCTCGCATTCGGAAAGCCGATGGCGGCCTCGGTGATGCACGCCATGCTGTTGCGTGTGTGATTGCGTCCGGTCAGCAGGCACGAGCGGGTGGGGGAACACAGGGCAGTCGTGTGCCACTGGGTGTACCGGACGCCGTCGTTGGAAATGCGGTCGATGTTGGGCGTTGCGATCGGGCCGCCGTAGCTTGAGATCGCGGAGTACCCCACATCGTCCAAAACGATGTAGACCACGTTGGGTGAACCTTTCGGCGCCTGGGGTGGTTCAAAGGGGGCCCAGTCCGGCTTGGAGTCCCTGATGTCTACGTTGATCGTGCCCTTGAACGGTGTTGGCATGGTTCTTCTCCTATTCGTTGCTTCCGTGTTGCGCAATCCCGACGGTTCTGAACCCGATGTTTGCCGCGGATGAGTCGGGCGTATTCGAGGCGCGGGCCGAGTTTCGGTAGCGGTTGCAGTACGAGTCATGGCAGAGGAATGAGCCTCCCCGCATCGTGCGACGCGCCCCGGCAGGCGGGCCCGATGGGTTTCGATTCGGTGAGTAGGAGTAGTAGTGCTCATCCCACCAGTCCGAGCACCACTCCCAGACGTTTCCGACGCTTTGCCACACTCCGAACGCGTTCGGCGCGAATTCCCTCACTGGAGCGGTGGTGAGCCAGCCGTCGTCCACCGTGTTGAGGGTGGGGAAGACGCCCTGCCAGGTGTTGCAGCGGTAGCGGTCGCCCCACTCGTCGCCCCATGGGAACGCTCGCCCGGGCAGACCGCCGCGGGAGGCGCACTCCCACTCGGCTTCGGTGGGCAGTCGCCTGCCGGCCCAGGCGCAGTAGGCCAGCGCGTCATTCCAGCTCACATGCACCGCAGGGTGGTCGTGAACGCCTTCGAGGGTCGACCGTGGCCCGGCAGGGTGTGTCCAGTCGGCACCGCGCACCCCCAGCCACCAGGGAATCTCGGGAGGTTGCCCGAGGATGTCCTCGGGATCGGCGGCCACCGCCAGGTGGAACACTGCCGAATATCCGTAAGTCTCTGCTTCCGTTCGATAACCGGTCTGGGCGACGAACCTGGCGAAAGCGGCATTCGTGACGGTCGTCGCGTCGATCTGAAAGTTGTCCACCCAGACTTCGTGTACGGGCACTTCGCCGTCGCCCCGGTTGCCGGCGCCGGTGGAATCACCCATCAGAAAGCGCCGACCCGAGACCGTGGCCTGCTCGAGCTCGTGACGTGCCGGGTCGGGTGGGCGCGTGCGAACGTCGGCACCCGGTTGCGTGGGCCGGTCGTGGCCGGGTCTGGTTGGTGAGCAGCACGATCCGATGGGCGGTATGCGCTCAGGGCGGCTGTCATCGCTGATCACTCCGCCATATCACTCCGGACCGGCCGATCTGTCAACCGTCCCGATCCCGAAACCATGTTGGCTCTACACAGACCCGGACGGGGGACGTAGCATTGATTCACCAAGAGCAATAGGTGGTATCTGATGCTTGTCGTCATCCTCGCACTGTGCAACAACTGTGGGTTCAGGACGGCGCATCCGACGCGGTCCCGGGCCGTAGCCTCCCTCGAAGCACATGAAAACGAAACAGGCCATCTGCAGCAGTTGTATTCCACGCCCGGCGATGGGTGGATTCGCTTCCGGATCCTGGATTTCACGCGAGCCACCCTCAGGCCCGCGGAGTAGCAGGTGTGCGAGATTGCGCCGGACGCCCGGGTGCGGTGAGGTGTCAACCCGGCCGAGACCATGGAATGAGGCTGGCAGTGCGCTCCGAGGATCTGGGGGTGCGGAATATCCGCTTGTCGGGTAACGTTTTTCTCCCCATGCGAGCAATGACCTACAACGAATATGGAAGTCCCGACGTTCTGGAGCTCACCGAGCAACCCGTACCCAAGGTGGGCCCTGGCATGGTGCTCATCAGGGTGAAGGCCGCCGCGGTCAATCCGGTCGATTGGAAGGTCATGGCCGGATACCTGGACTCGATGCTCGACATCGACTTTCCGGTCATACCGGGATGGGACGTCGCTGGGATCGTCGAGGCCGTAGGTGTCGATTCGCCCCTGTTTCAGGTGGGCGATGAGGTGATCTCCAACGGGCGCAAGGACTACGTCCACGGTGGCAGTTTCGCCGAGTTCATTGCCCTTCCGGAGCGCCTCGTGGCGCGAAAGCCGGCTTCGCTGAACTGGGAGCAGTCCGCAGGTCTGCCGCTCGCCGGGCTCACAGCATTCCAGGTGCTCACCCGTCTGGCGGTCGGAACCGGCGACACCGTTCTCATCCACGGTGGCGCCGGGGGAGTGGGCTCGCTCGGAATCCAGATCGCTGTCGCTCGGGGCGCCCGGGTTATCGCCACCAGCTCGGCGGCCAACCACGACTTCCTCCGCGCTCTGGGGGCCGAACCCGTCGCCTACGGCGGCGGCCTGACCGAGCGCGTACGTGCGCTGGCTCCGGGAGGCGTCGACGTGGTGGCAGACTTCGTCGGTGGTGTCCTTGACACGACTCTGGCCGTGCTTGCGCCGGGCGGCCGACACGCCTCCGTCGCGGACGGAGAGGTCGTGGCTCACGGCGGCACGTGGATGTGGGTCGACCCGGCCGGGGCGGACCTGAAGCGGCTCGCGGATCTGGTCGACGAGCACGGGTTCAGCGTTGAGGTGGCGCGCAGCTTTCCCCTCGATCAGGCAGCGGATGCCTACAGGCTGAACATGCTCGGCCACACCCGCGGCAAGATCGTCGTCACGCCCTAGGCGTCAGGGGCTCTGGCGAGTCCCGCGTGGCAGTCAGCTTGACCTGGGCGGCGATCTCGGCATCGGAACGGGCGTCGAAGACGCCCCACATGAAGTGCGTCGGTCCGCTCCCGTCGCTGCGTGCAGCGGATGCCCGCAGCGCCCAGCCGGAGGCGAGTGCGGCCGTTCCTAGCTCGGCGAGGGAGCCTGCTATGCGCTTTTTCACCACCTTGCCCGCCATAACGCTGCCGTTGTCGGCCAGACGCCAACCACGGTGATGCGCCAAGTGGTGCCCCACCTCTTCCTCGCTCAGCCACCACCGAAAGGACCGAGCGGGAGTCTCAAGCACTGTGATCGCCATGTGGCTCACTGTACCTGCGGGAAGCCCGCCCAAGCTGGACGCCCTCTGCGGGTCGCAGAGCTCAGAATTGCCAGCATATTCTCAGGATCAGCGCTCAGAGTTATCAGTGTTGTGAGTCGGTGTCGCAGTACGCACCGGATCGAGTTCATCCTTCAGACACCACATTAGGTAGCAGCCATGCTCTCCAGCTCCTCGTCGGTACGAGTCTCCGTGCGTCGGGCCGATCTCCCCGCCCGGCTGCGTGACGAGACCTCGGATCTCCACCATGCGGTCGAACTGCGGATGGGACTCCCTGAATCGGTGCGGTCCCGCGGAGACTACAGCCGACTCTTGGCGCGCCTTTTCGCGGTTCATTCGGCCATTGAGACCAGGCTTGACGCCCCGTCTTGGAGCGAAGAGTGGCGCGCCATCGGCCTCGAACTCGTCGACCACCAGAGGGCCAGCCTGCTGCGTGACGATCTACACAACCTGGGAGTGTCGCAGATACCCCCACCCGCACTTGCTCCGGAGCTGACAACTTTCGGACAGGCACTGGGTTGCCTGTACGTTGTTGAGGGATCTGCGGTGGGCGGACGTGTTCTCGCCCCCGCGATCCAGACAATCTTGGGACGGGTTCCCACAGCGTTCCTCGATGGGGAGACTCGTGGGCACCCGCACCCTTGGCAGGCCACACTCACGGCGCTGCGGCGCTTCGAGGATGGCCATGGTGACGGCGACGACGTGATTTTGGGCGCCCGCATCACCTTCCGCATGTTCGGACACAATGTAGCCCGGTCTACGTGGACCACCGCCGCCTGATCCGCAGCGCACCCGATACTGTGGAGGGGGAGCGGGAGCGCCAGCAGGAATGTGTCAAGGAGCCCCTCCACATTCCCGGCGCGATCCAGCCGTACGGGGTGCTGCTCACGATGGATCCGACCACCTTCGAGGTCGTGCAGGTCAGCGAGAACTGTGCCGCTGTTCTCGGGGCTGATGTGCAGGCCGTTCTGGGCCAGTCCCTCGATGCTCTGGTCGGCCCCGCTGCGGCAGGCGAACTTCGGGATGTGCTCGCCGGCACGGGAACGGCCGTCAATCCCGTCGTGGTCGACGTGGGTGGGCGACGCTGCGACGCAATCATCCATAGATCCTCGGGACTTGTCGTCCTGGAGTTCGAACCGGCGGGTGACCCGGTGGCCGGCGGCCCGATCCCCGCCATCTATGCCGCCATCCAGCGGCTTTCCGCGTGCGAGAGCGTGGAGGAGTTGCGTGCCGCAACCGCGTTCGAGATCCGCAGAGTGACCGGCTATGACCACGTGATGCTGTACCACTTTCACCCCGATGGCCACGGAGAAATCGTCGGGGAGGATGTCGTCGATGGCGCGCACAGCTATCTCGGTCTCCACTTCCCGGCCTCCGACATCCCCAGCCAGGCGCGTCGGCTCTACCTGGGCAAGGCCTCACACATGATCGTGACATCCGAGTACGCACCGGCGCACCTCATTCCGGCTGCGAACCCGCGCACCGGCCAACCCATCGATCTGAGCGCCGCCGTGCTTCGAAGCGTGTCGCCGCACCATCTCCATTTCATGCGAAACATGGGCCAGGCGGCAACCCTGTCGCTCTCCCTCGTTTTCGACGGGGCGCTCATCGGAATGGTCACGTGCTCGCACCGGACCCCCCACCGCGTGCCCTATATCTATAGGCAGGCTTTCGAGATTCTCGCCAAGCAGGTGGCCTTGCAGCTCAGCGCCATGACCGAGATCGAGCGTCTGAAGCGACAACTTCAAATCCACAGTATTCGTGAACAGCTGGTCGAACGACTCGTGACCGGGGAGGCACCCGTGCAGGCGCTGCTACAGGGTTCTCCCACCATTTTGGATCTCCTCCCCGCGAACGGAGTCGTTGTGTCGCTGGATCGGCAGACCTTCTCACTCGGGGACGCGCCATCCGCGGCATCGGCGGCGGCGGCCGTCGACCTCCTCGCGGCTGATTGGTCACGGCTCCCGTTCGTCTCAGATTCCTTGGGTGTGGACCATGCCGCCCTCGCCCGCATCGTGCCGTCGTGTGCGGGACTGGTCATGCTGCCTTTCGGCGGACGGGGAGGATACGTCACCTGGTTCCGCGGCGAAGTCGCCCAGGGCGTGAACTGGTTGGGAGATCAATCGCCGGACAACCGGGATACCCCGTTGTCTCCCCGGAACTCCTTCTCGCAGTGGCGCAGCAGCGTGAGTGGGCGAAGCCTGCCGTGGGACGCGCTGGAACTGGAGGAAACCAAGGAACTGCTCAGGGACCTGGACAGCGCGCTGCTGCGACGGGCCGAATCAAAGTTGGCCCACCTCGGGTTTCATGATCCTCTGACGGGTCTGCCCAACCGACGATGGCTGATGGACCGTTTGGACGGGTTACTGGCCTTGGGCACAAACTCCCCGTCGATCGCCGTGCTCTTCATCGATCTTGACAAGTTCAAGCTCGTGAACGATTCTCTTGGCCACGAGATCGGGGACCTGGTGCTCGTCGCTTCTGGCGAGCGGATTGTGTCGGCCATTCGCGGCCAGGACCGGGTAGCGCGACTCGGCGGCGACGAGTTCATTGTGGTGTGCAGTGATGCGGATGCGGCCAGAGCCAGGGTGGTTGCGGATCGAATCGTCCACGCCTTCCGGCGTCCGTTCGACCTTGCTGGACAACACGTCGTCATGACAGTTTCTGTGGGGGTGTCTGCAGCCGGGATCGGCGTCAAGGCAGCCGACGTGCTGAGGGAAGCCGATGCGGCGATGTACAGGGCCAAACAGGGCGGCGGCAACCAGACAATGCGGTGAGCACCGGCTCGTGGGCGCGGCCCCTACCTCACTCAATCCGAGTGCGCGAGCCGGTGGATCTCCCGGAGGAAGAACCGCTGTGCCGTTCCGGATGAATCGTCGTTCACGAAGACGAACCGGCAGGGGCCGACGGGATTCAGACCCTGGGGGAGGGCGAGCACACCGTAGTCGGACTGAACCTTTTCGACGAGCGCTCGGAGTCGGCCATCATTAACGGAGTCCACCGGAACCCTCACGTGCGTGTGCACGTCGATCTGGGAGATGCCGAAACCGCTGCCGCGGTAGGCGGAGATCTGAGGCTCGCGCTGGAGGAGGTGCGCGATAGGCGCGCAGGCGGTGACGCGCGGATTCACTTCAATCACGCGGCCGTCGATGAGGTCGAGGCACACAAGCCCCGCGAGCGCCAGTGTGCTGTTGCACGTGAGTCGATCATAGATTGCCTGTACTGCCGCCAGCTGACTGTTCTCGATGGCGGGCGTCCACCGTGCGCCGATACACCTCCCCGCGGAATCCACGACCTGCTTGTGCGCTTCAAGAATGTGCGCAGTGCCGTCGCCGGGGAGGTACGCGGAAACACCGTGCGGCGTGCCGGCGAGAAACTCCTGCACCTGGAAACGCCGGGGTACACCACCGGTGCGAGCCAGCACATTCAGGTGGTGGTCGATGTCCCTGACGCCGGACCCGCTGCCGGGGTGGAAATAGACGCCGATTCCGGCCGCCCCGCCGGCAGGCTTGAAGACATAGCGACCGCTAGAGGGAAGGTCCTCAAGGTGTCTGGCCCGCCACTCGTTGCGAGTCAAGGTGAGCGTTCTCGGGATCGGCACACCGCTGCTCCGCAACACCTCCATGGCGTTGTTCTTGTCCATCAGGACGGAGGTTGCGCGGGCCTGGCTCGCCAGGGGGTCGTCCAGCACGCCCAGAGTGCGGGCGAATTCTTCGTCGAGTACAAAAGCCAGCAGCGAGGCGCTGCCGGCGCGGTAGTGAGCTGCCGCGGCGTCTGACAATGTCCCGACGTGCCAGCTCATGTCGCCTGGGAGCGAGACGGCTGTATCCGCCGCGTGATCAGCGGTGAGCACCATTCGGCTCTGCGACGTTGCCAGGCTGATGCCGGTGAGGGCGGCCCAGATACCTGCGTTCACGTCGAGACACCGGGAGAGGTGATCGATCGCCGCGGAGCTGTCATGCGGCATCCGGATGATAAAGATATCGTCAGGGCTCGTGTACAGGTGACCCTGGATTCCGCTGTCAATCCCGCCCGGGTCGGTGCACCAAAAGGTACGCAGCAGCGAAGCGTCGCCGAATACCGCGGAGGTTGACAGGGCGATGATGAGCCCGCCCGGGGCGTGTCCGACTACCGTGCCCAAGTGAGCGGTGTCGGAGCGAGTGGCCGCTGAGACGGTCCTGATGACTCCGTGGAACGCGTCTACGTGTAAGCCGGTTGGAGCCATGGTTCATCGTAGCGACCATTCCCGCGGCGGTCGCTCGCGATAACGCCGCGGTAACGCCCGTCGTTGTTTACTCATCGGCACGAGCGTAAAGGAGCAATCGATATGGAAAGCAACGTCAGACTACTGATTCTCGACCTCGGCCAGCAGCGGCCTGAGTCGGGAGCCACGAGCTCGGTGGGGAGGGCCCTCGATTCCGTTCTGGCCTCCGGAGCCACCTTTCGCCACAGCAGTGGCCGGATCGTGGTTGTGGAGGTGGCCGGGGATCAGGCGTCCCGGCTCACCGGTGACTTACCCGGGGCACGTGTGGTTCCCCTCGACGCGAACGTGTCGGAGCTGATTCCAGATTTGGACACCAACGAGTTGCTGTTCCTCGAGGCCGTGCGCATCCGGCACTCGGCCGCGTATCAGGCGGAGAAGGCTCAGCAGAAGCCCGGAGAGTCCCCGGAGGAACAGCTCATGTTTACCGCGCCCTGCATCCCGGGAGGACAGTCCAATGGTTAACGAAAGAATGATCAACCGCGTTTCGGCCGGAATCGTGTTCGTCGCGGGGCCCGGTCAGTATGCCATCAGCGATGCCGAGAAGGCGCATGTCCTCGCGGAGGTGCAGAACGGACTCGGCGCCCTGGCCGGTGATGAGCCCAGAGCCCGACTCAATTGGGTCTATTCGTCGTTGAGCGTGGACCTTCCCACCTTCACCGCGTGGCAGGGTGCCAACTGGCCCGGACTCACCGAGCCCTTCTACCGCCAGATCAGCGACGCGCTGTGGACAGAAACGAACCAGAAGATCTACTTCTTCAACGGAAGTGAGTACATTCGTGTCGACCCGAACAACGGGTGGACTGCCGACCCGGGCTATCCGAAGCCGATCGCCGGCAACTGGCCGGGCTTTCCCGCCGATTTCGCGCAGGGGATTGATGCGGCTCTGTGGAGCGGCACAACCCAGCAGATCTACTTCTTCAAGGGCAGCCAGTACATCCGCGTCACCCCGGCCAACGGATGGACCGTCGATCCGGGTTATCCGAAGGCGATCGCCGGCAATTGGCCCGGCTTCCCGGCTGATTTCGCCACGGGTGTCGACGCGGCACTGTGGAGCGGCACGACGCAGAAAATCTACTTCTTCAAGGGTGACCGCTACATTCGCGTGGATCCGAACAACGGCTGGCTCGTGGACGCCGGCTATCCCCTGCCGATAAAGGACAATTGGCCGGGCTTCCCCGACGACTTCACCAAGGGTGTCGACGGGGCGTTGTGGAGCGGCACGACCCAGAAGATCTATTTCTTCAAGGCCAACCGCTTCTACAACGACTACATTAGGGTCGACCCTGCCAACGGGTGGAACGTGGACCCTGGGTACCCGAAGCCGGTGGGCCTCGGGTGGGACGCCGAGGACAAGTGGCGTGATCCCGCGCTCGTGCAGTTGGGATTCCCCGCGGGCGATCCCGGGTACACCCAACTGGTCCAATCGCTCCAGACGTCCACTGGATCCCAGTACGGCTATGTCGGGTTCTTCACGAAGATGCCGACCGCGTGGTTCGCGTACGCCAATGGTTTGAATGCCCTCAAGGTCGTGATGCGCACCACCGGTGCGTCCTTCCTGACCTGGACATCCATTGACCGGGTGTACGCCCACGAGACAGGCCACATCTTCGGTGCCTTCGACGAGTACTCCGCGTCCAACTGTTCGTGCACGGACTCGCGTACGGGATTCTTCACGGAGGTGAACGGCAACTGCCAACTCTGCGCCGTGAACCCGACGGCCTGCCTGATGATCAACAACGTGAATGTCACTTGTCCGTTCACGGAAGCGCTCATCGGGTGGAAAGCGTTCCTGTCGAGCATCGATACCGGCGTGCACACATTCGTGAATAACAAGCTCTACCTCTTCTCGGGTGAGTATTACGTTCGCTACACCGGGTACACGATGGATCCCGGCTACCCGAAGCTCATCGCCGGCAATTGGCCGGGGTTCCCCGCGTCGTTTGCTTCTGGCGTCGATGCGTCTCTGTGGAGCGGGCCGACGCAGAAGGTGTACTTCTTCAAGGGAAGCGAATACCTGCGGGTGGACCCGGCGAACGGGTGGGCGGTCGAACCGGGCTATCCGAAGCCGATCGCCGGCAACTGGCCGGGGATGCCTGCATCATTCGCTGCGGGGGTGGACGCGGCGCTGTGGAGCCAAACGACATCGAAGATCTACTTCTTCACGGGCAACCAGTACGTGCGAGTGGATCCGGCGAACGGATGGGCCGTTGAACCGGGCTATCCGAAGCCGATCGCGGGCAACTGGCCAGGGTTCCCGGCGTCGTACGCGGGTGGAGTGGATGCCTCGGTGTGGGGTGACCCCAACCAGAGGATCTACTTCTTCAAGGCGACCGGGTACGTCCGTGTCGATCCTGTCAATGGCTGGAGTGTCGAGTCGGGGTATCCGCGACAGATCAACATCAATTGGATGCCCTTCCCAACTGCTCCGCTCCTGCGCGAACGGGCGGACGAGGGGGTGACAGGGGGAGAGGCACCTCGCACGCAGACCTCGGACACAGACTGATGATCAGAGTCAGCTGACGTCGAGGTAGCTGATGGACGCGCCAGGTACCTGGGGCTACCAGCCCCAGGTACCGGCTGCGCCCTTGAAGGGGCCAACGATTCTGGCCGTTATCCAGCCGCCGTAGAAGTCGCCCTCCTGAGCGGTGACGACCTCGCCGTCGACGGTGCACCGGGTCATGGCGCTCGGGTACACGGCCACTCGATCGGTGAGATCTTCGAATCCGCGAGTCGGCTGGGGGTAGAACCAAGCCGCGCCCTGCGCGCTTCCCACCGAAAGATAGCTCGCGGCTCCCTTGAATTCGCAGAATGTCTGCCCGGGAGCGGGGCACAGCACGCCAGGGGTGAACGCGGAGCGGGGAAGGTAGTACACCGGCGGATGGCTCGTCTCCAGCACGCGAACGACGTCGGCGGTATCCACCACTCGCTGGCCATCGATTTCCACGGTGACGCGCTCGTTCGTGTGTTCCACACGCGGCGGTCGAGGATAGTCCCAGACTGACTCCTGCCCGGGACCGGGGGTCAGGCGTGCGCGCGCGGGGTTTCGGTCGGGGGTCATGCGCTCCATGTTAGGTAGCCCGCCTGAGTTCTGGCCGGAAACCCACTGGCTGGGCGTGCGCCCTCAGGTCGCCGTCCGGCGCGGACGCGCGGTAGTGTGCTTGAGCGCGCGCTTGTCCTTGCGGTCCTGTTTCGCTGTGACGTCGAAGGCTTTCAGAATCTCCCGAGTTTGCGCCGTGGCGCCCACGGCCGGTCGCCACCAGTGCGCGGGCGGGTGCGCGTCGATCAGGATGGTGCGAGCCAACAGCGTAAGGGGTATCGCGACGATGGCCCCGATAGGGCCGATGATGGCTGCCCAGAACAGAACGGAAAAAAACGTCAGCGTCTGGCTGAGCGCTACGGCGTTGCCGACGACTCTCGGCTGGATGACGGACTGCACAACGGCGTTGATGATGCCGTAGATCACGATCACCTCGATCATCGTGGTCCAGCCGCCCACCAGCAGGCCGAAGAACGCGGGTGGGACCAAGGCGAAGAAGTAGCCAACATTGGGGATGAAGCTGCAGAGAAACACCAGCAGGCCCCAGAGCAGGGCTGCGGGAACCTGTAAGAGGATGAGTGCGATCGTGCTCAAAGCGCCCTGAACGATTCCGAGGACTGTCGTGACAACCATGTATCGCCGAACATCGTGCGCGTAGCCGAGCATGGCTACGACGAGGTCAGGCTGTACCGCTCCGAGCTGACGCAGGATGGTGGGAATGTACACGGCGTCGGCTGACATCAGGATGAGCATGGTGAAGACGATCACGAGGGCGCCGGTGAGGCTGAAGACGTTGCCGAGAACACCCGAGAAGAAGGTGACGATGCGTCCTGGGGTGAAGCTCGATGTCACCTGCTGGATTTGCGCCTGGTCGATTCCCAGCCCGGCGAGCCAACTCGTGAGGGATGCGCCGACATCGGCCAGTTGCGCTGAGTACTCGGGCAGCATGGCGACAAACTGCGAGAACGCGATGACGAGCGTATAGGCGAAGCCGGCCAGCAGAAAGAACACGACCAGAATCACCGAACCGGTGGCGATTCCGTGCGAAACGCCCCGCCTCTCGAGCTCACGGCGCACGGGGTGAGCGCAGATCGTGAGAATGAGGGTCAAGAGAACCGGCGCGAGAATCCAACGGATGGCGCTCATCCCGATGGCGGTCACGGTGATAGCCGCCGCCGTGAGGAGAATTACCGTGGCACGGGGGTAGCGAGGAGCGTCGCTTGCCGCCCCGTCACGTGAGAGGGGTTCTGCAGTCTCGCCAAACTCACCAGACCCGGTGTGTTCGGCCGTATCCGGATGGGCACCGTGTGCTCGTCGTGATCGGCTTCGTCTCTTCATGGCGTACCCCTCCTGGAAGGTCGACTGCGTTGGCCCCCACGCTTGCGTGCCGCCCGCCGTGGCATACTCACTGCGGCCGTGACACGGAAGAAGGCGGGTAACGAAGATGAGGGTACTCCCAGGTCTGACAGTGCGGAATGCCACACGGGAGGTTCTGGCTGGCGTCACGCTGCTGGCAATTGCAGTACCCCTCAACATCGGCTACGCACAAATCGCCGGTTTGCCGGCGACGGCGGGGCTCTACGCCATGATCGTGCCATCGATTCTCTATGCCCTCGTGGTCTCGTCCCGGCAGCTCGTCGCCTCGCCCGATGCCGCAGCGTCGGCGCTTGTCGCGTCATCGATCGGCGGACTCGCCCTCGCCGGCAGTGAGAACTATCTCGTCACTCGCCCAAGCCATCGTCTGCGGGGTGATCTTCCTCCTGTGCTCCGCCTTCAAGCTGAGGTTCCTGGCCAATTTTCTGTCAAAACCGATTCTCGTCGGCTTCGTCAGCGGGCTCGCCTTCGACATTTTGGTCGGCCAGCTCGCAAAAATGTTCGGAATCAAGATCTTCAGTGGAAGCGAATTCTCTGAGAAACTCGGTGAGTTCTTGGCCGGCCTGCGCACCGCGAACGTCTGGTCGCTGCTGCTTGCCGCCGCATCGGTTGCCGTCCTCGTCCTGGGACTGCGACTCTCCCCGGGCGTGCCCTGGGCCCTCGTCGTCTTGGTCGGATCAAGCGTCCTCGTCGCCCTGACGAACCTTCAAGCCGCCGGTGTCTCTGTTCTCGGGACCATCGAAGCCGGCCCGCCCAGCTTGAGCTGGCCCATGCTGGACTGGCGAACCTGGCTGCAGCTCGTGCCCTCTGCCCTCGCGCTCGCCATGGTGGCTATGGCGGAGGGACTGCTGATTATTCGCCGCTACGGAGAGAAGAACGGCTACAGCACCAATCCGAACCGTGACCTTTTCGCCCTCGGCGTCGTCAACATCGCGTCGGGTGCCACTGGAGGATTCTCGGTGGGGTCGTCGGCGTCGCGCACGGCGGCAATGGACCAGACGGGATCGCGCACTCAGCTTCCGAGTATCGTTGCGGCATTGGGCACACTGGTGCTCGTATTGTATGGAACCACCCTGCTAGCCGACGTCCCAGCGCCTGCGATCGGAGCGATTGTCGCCGTCGCTGTCGTCCCGCTACTGGGAGTCGCGGACTTCGTCTCGCTGGGAAGACTGCAGAAGTTCGAATTCACGGTTGCCGTCGTCTGTTTCCTCGGTGCCGTCCTGGTCGGACCCATCGCGGGTATCGGCCTGGCCTTTGTCCTCTCTTTCGTCAATCTCGCCCGGCGGGCGGCGGCCCCGGCGATCGACATCCTCAGTGCACAGGAGGCGCCGGCCCAATCGCTGCTGCCGGCCGAGCCGGCCATCACGCTGACAGCGCCGGGCGTGCTGGTCTATCGCTTCGCGGCACCGTTGTTTTTTGCTAACGTGCAGGTCTTCGTCGACACGATTCGCAAGGCCGTCGCGCCCGTCGCCTCGTCATCCGCCGCGCGGGAGCCGCTGAACCTGGTGATTGATCTGGAGGCCGTGACCGACGTCGATGTCAGTGGGGCGGAGGGCTTCGGCGCGGCGCTTGAGTGGCTCCGGCGACGCGACATGGTCGTGCATGTCAGTCGGCTACGGCCGGACCTCCGGCAGATCTTCGTGCACTACGGGCTCCTCACGGGAGTGCGCGGCTTCGCGAGCAATCGCGACGCAATCGCCGAGCTTGCCGGCGGGGCCTGACCGGCTGTGCCTTGTGTCCATTCCTCTGCGGTCAGCGGGGCGCGCGGTCGGCCGTGTTCCCGAGGCGCCAGCGTGCCCACGGCCAGACACCGTCCATCTCGACTTCGAGCGAGAAACTGAGCAGCACGCGGATCACGACGATTGCTCCCAGAACCAATACGCTCTGCGGCGTCGGATCGACCAGGATCGTGCGAATGATGTCCGCCACGATGAGTACTTCGAGACCGAGGAGTATGGAACGACCGAGGTTGGTGCGCAGAGCCGTATACGTCCCCTGCCGTGACGTTGGACGAAGCATTCCCGGGATCGAAGACAGGATTGCGGCAGCGCCGCCCAGTACCATAATTGCCGCACCGGCAGCCTCGACGAAGCGCACAACCGTCGAGATGACGTCTTCGAAGTTCATGAGGTTCTCCCGTTGCTCGAAGGCGACGATAGCACCGCGGTCGTTCCGCCGCAGGAGGACACTTTCGAGATGACGGAGGCCGCGCTATGATCCTGCCGTACGTTCGGTGGCACCCACACGAAAGAGGAATCTTGTGAGCGATTTCGAGTACGGTCCAGTTGAGTTGGTCCTGATTGGTTTTGATGGCGACAGGCCTGGACCGGAGGTGGGGCAGGCGGTGTTGGACCTGGTCGAAGAGAAGACCATCAACCTCCTGGACTTGGTCTTTGTCAGCAAGAACCTTGATGGTGAGCTCAGGGTTCTGGAGATCGACGAGCTTGAGCGGGGGCCGCTGTCGGGTCTGGCGCTTCTGGAACGGGGCCTCACGGGCCAGGAAGATGTGGAGGCACTGGCGGAGGCGGTTGCCCCCGGCGCTTCGGCGGCCGTCCTGGCCGTGGAACTGGTCTGGGCCAAGAATTTAGCGGAAGCCCTGTTCCGATCCGGGGGGAGGGTGCTCGATTCCGTGCGGATTCCGGCACTCGTAGTGAATTCAATTCTCGGTGACACCGTCACCGATACCGTGACCGACTAGCGAGGAGAACACCATGCCGCTTCGTAGAATGGGGCGCCCCGGTCTCATCGGGGTTGCCGCCCGCACCGCCGTGGTCGCCGGAACGGCATCAGCCGTCGTCGGCCACCAGCAGAGAAAGACGCAAGCCGCGGCGGCCGATGCGCAGGCGCAGGCCGATGCACAGTACGCCCAACAGTACGCCCAGCCCGCTCCGCCGCCGGCCCCGGCCGAGGCACCAGCGGAGGCTGCCCCTGACCTGACCCAGCAGATAGAGCAACTTTCCGGATTGCACACCGCTGGCGTGCTGACGGACGAGGAGTTCGCGGCGGCCAAGGCCAAGCTTTTTTCCTGATCCAGCACATAAGCATCACCGATAACGGAGGTACTACCTGTGTCCAAAGAACCTGTCTTCCTTTTTCTCGGCGTTTACAACGATCCCGACATCGCCTACGACGATTTGGAAGTGGTACATGACCTGCATTCAGCCAAGGTCATCGGTACCTATGACGCGGGGGTCGCGGTGAAAGAGGCCGACGGCACCATCAGCCTCAAACGGGCCAGCAGCAAGCACGCGGCCTGGACCGGAGTCGCGGCCGGTGCCGTCATCGGCATCCTGTTCCCGCCGGCGATCCTCGGCATGGCTGCCGCCGGCGGCGCAAGTGGAGGCATCATCGGTCACTTCTCCCAGGCGCTGTCCCGCTCGGACCTCAAGGAACTGGGCGAGGTTCTCGACTCCGGTCAAGCGGCCCTCATCGTGATCGGTCGGGACAAGCTGGGTGCGGAACTGGATAAGGCCGGGCTGCGAGCACATGAGAGAGCGGAAAAGGAGATCAAGGTGGATGCGGGTGAGCTTGATGCTCAGCTTTCCACTGCCGCGTCCGAGCTGGACACCCAGTAGCGCAGCTCAACACACTAACGAACGGGTGAGACCGCAGCCACCGTGTTCCGGGCTCTCACTCGATCGGCTGAATCGGGTCTCCCACGGTGTGTGGGAGGCCCGATTGGCTGTTTGAATCCAGGCTCAGGCAAGGTCCGGCTACGTCCCGCGAGATGGTCTGAAGGCGCGTCCTCAGACGGCGCTCCACAAGGTTTGGGACATACGCTCGTACGGGTCGGCCGTCGAAGATGCGGTGTTCCGCTTGCACGGCCGATTCGATACTTTCGCGCGACACGTGAGGAAAGCGGCGGGCGGAATTTGTCAAGGTGGATGAGGCCAGTGGGAGTTTAGGCGGCTAGTCCGAGCCCTTCATTCTCGATAGGTTTGGGGGCTGGTTTATTGATCCATGCCGTCTTGGGAATGGACAGGATCTGCGGCGCCTTGTTGGTGCTGAATCGCTCTGGGAAGCGTGCGCGTGCCGCGTCCAGCGTCGCTGCCCGTTCGATGGCCTTCGCCTCGGCGAGGCCGTAATGAACGTCGGCTGGCGTGTTGAGGCCGATCCCGGAGTGGCGATGCTCGTGGTTGTAGCCGTCGACGAACGAGGCCATGAACGTCTTCGCGTCGGCAAGGGAGCCGAAGCGTTCGGGGAACGTCGGTGCGAATTTCAGTGTCTTGAACCAGGCCTCGCTGTAGGGATTATCGTTACTCACCCGAGGCCGCGAGTGCGATTTGGTGACCTCCAAGTCAGACAACAGCGCAGCGACGGTCTTGGATGTCATCGATGTGCCGCGGTCGGCGTGAACGACCTGCGGGACGCCGTGAATGCCGAAGATCTCCTTCATCATCTCCACCGCCAGCTCGCCGGATTCCGACGCGTGAACATAGGCGCCGACGATGTAGCGGGAGTAAATATCGATCATCACGTAAGCATCGAAGTACTTGCCCTTGATCGGGCCGGCGAGTTTCGTAATATCCCAGCTGAGTACCTGGCCGGGTCCCGTCGCCGTTAGTTCGGGGAATGCCCGGGCCGGGTGGCGTGCCTGTCGGCGGCGGTCCTTGACCTGCTGGTTCTCGTTCAACACCCGATACATCGTTGATATTGAGCACAAGTACGTGTCCGCGTCGAGCAGTTGGGCGTAGATCTGGATCGGCGGCAGGTCAACGAACGGCTGTGAATTGACGACGTCAAGGATCTCGCGGCGGCCTTCATCGCCGATCTTGTTCGCCGGAATCGGGGCCGGGCCACGGACGGGAATGCGTCGTTTCCGGGTGGCTGTCGCTCGAGGGATCCCGACCAGGTCGGCCGCGACGCGAGTCGAGATCCCTCGACTGGCCAGTTCGCGGTACGCGGTCATTACGGCAACGCGCACGGTGTTTCGTCCCGCGAGCTCTTCGAAAGACTTTCGAGTAGCTCGTGCATTTTTGACATGATCTCCAACGCCACCCCCGTCGTTTCCAACCGCTGCTCGGTCTTGCTCAACTGGCGGCGCAGCCGGGCGATTTCAGCTTGCTCCGGAGTTAACCGGCCAATCTTTTCACCGGGCTTCTTGCCTGCGAGGACGCCCGCGTCGCGCAGTTTTCGCCATTCGGTGATCTGCGAGGAGTAGAGCCCTTCGGTGCGCAGATAAGTGCCGCCCTCGTTGTTCTTGATGGCCGTGTCATACGCGGCGAGGTACGCAAGCTTCTGCGCTGGGGTGAACGACCTTCTCGAGGTCGGACCACCAGCTCGGGGTCCGGGACTACTCATATGACTATCGTCGCGCACTGCGCTCAAAGACGGACTGGACATGGTGATGATTCCTGATTCTCGCCCTACGTCAAACGGCGGACTTGCTCTGAGGTACTGGCCTCACCCAACCCTGACACGTAGGGGGGCGAGCCGTTCCGCCACTTGAGAGAGAACTCTCACTTCGTCTTCGAAGCTCACGCGGCGATTGTGGCTCTCCTCGCCCGTCTCGTCAAGCGGGAGTATTTTGGCCCTGTCAGTGTCGCGTCCAACGAGGAGTGTGCCATGCAGAAGATCAGTCCCTTTCTGTGGTTCAACGATCAGGCGGAAGAGGCCGCGGAATACTACGTGTCGATTTTCACGAATTCCCGGATCGTCAACGTGTCTCGATTTCCGTCCACCACACCGGGGTACGCCGGCAGGCCGGGCCACGCGATGTCAGTCACCTTCGAGCTCGACGGGCTGGAGGTTCAGGCACTGAACGGAGGGCCGAGTTTCTCGTTTACGGAAGCCATTTCGCTTTTCGTGCACGCCGAGACCCAACCGGAGATCGACGATCTCTGGGCCAAGCTCTCCGCCGGGGGACGGGAATCGCAGTGTGGGTGGTTGCAGGACAAGTTCGGACTATCCTGGCAGATTACTCCCTCGGTCTTGGAGCAACTCCTGAGCGACCCGGATCCGGCCAGAGCCGGACGGGTCATGCAGGCCATGCTGGCGATGTCGAAGATTGACATTGCCCTGCTGAGAGCGGCTGCCGATACAGAGAAGCCGAGCGATTCAGAGTAGCCGGCTCAGTCGTGGTCATTGCGACTGCGCGCATACGAGGTGGCAAGACGCTGAACGGCCCCGAGGGGGAGCGGCAGCCAGTCCGGCCGATTACGGGTCTCGTAGACGGTCTCGTAGATCGCCTTGTCGAGCTCGAAGGCGTCCAGGAGAGGATCGTGGTCGTCACAGATGCGCTGGGAGGTCTCGCCGTAGCCCTGCAGGAATGCACGGCGCGACGCCGAGGCCCATGCTGACAGGCGCGCGGGATCCTGCTCTGGGTGCGCACGCGTAACTGTGCCCGCGACGTACGAGAACGACCGCAACATGCCGGCCACATCTCGAAGTGGGGCATCGGGAAGGCCACGATCGGCGACGGTCCGTAGCGGTTCGCCCTCGAAGTCGAGCATAATCCAGCCGCGTTCGGGCACGTCCAGCACCTGCCCCAGGTGCAGGTCGCCGTGAATGTGCTGCAGCCGGGGCCACGGCACCGTGAGAGCACGCGCAAAGATGCTTTCAACATCCGTTCGGAGCGCAGCGAGGTCCGGCACGTCGGCAATTGCGCGGCGAAAGCGGTCGAGCATGCCCGTCACCAGAGCCACCATGATGCGGGGGGTGGCCACAAAGGTTGGCAAGGCCGCTGCGAGGTCGGAATGCACGCCGGCTGTTGCCCGCCCCAGCCGTCGGGCCTCGTCGGTGAAGTCCTCGCCCGCGGTTGCCGCAAGCAGGGCCGTGCGCCAGGCGTCGGGGACGTCGGGGAAGAATTCCTGGGCGAAGACCAGATGACCGGATGCCCGGCCGTCGAATCGGATGGAATCCGGCCACTCCGCGGCCACGTACCCCATCGGTTCTGGAATGAAGCGGGACCCCGCACGTGCGAGAGCTGACTGCACGACGACGTCGGGGTTGTCCCCGTGATGGATGGCCCGGAAGACCTTGCAGATGACCGGCCGAATGAGTTCGAGCTCGTCATCAACGAGCTCGAAGATAATCGATGTGTTCGACTGCTCGCCGACCAATACGTGACTGCCGATCACCGTGGGGTGTGCAGCCGAGATGTTGCCATGCTCAATCGTCTTGCCCTGCACGACAGTTGTCGCGGATACATCGACAAAGTCCGGGGCAGACTCCTGCTGCAGCATGAAGCGGAGCAGGGCGCTGGCGTACGCCGGGTCGTGGGGTGCGTCATAGACGAACCGACTCGTGCCGTCGCGGTGTGCCTTTATCGCTATGAGAGCATCCGCGAGACTCGGCATCGAAACGGTTCGCTCGGTGAGGGGAATCTGGTGGAGCGCACGCTCTTGTCCGGCGGTGTCTCGCACGAGGAGGCACTGAATCTCAACGCCGGGATGGGGAGTGGGCAGCGTCCACCGCCCGACAATGCGCAGCACAGGGGAGCGGCTCGCGCTCGAAAACCACCGCTGAGAGAGCACCCATCGGTTCAGGTATTCTGGAGCTTCTTCGCCCACGGAGTCATTCTTCTCGCGCCCATTGTCTGGCGTGCTGTCATCGCTCATGCCGACAGCGTACGCGCAGCCACGAACCGTTTACAGGGTCTTTGGTCATCAGTCCGATCGGCACATTTCGCCTGCGCGTGATCTGGCCGCAACACGTGCGAAACGATCGGTATGCAGACTCGATGCATGACGCGATTTCAGGCCTCCACAGCGAAGACACCGACCGCCGAACTGCGCTGCGACGACTGTGGCCAGTTTCCGGAAGTCTCCAAGCTCAGGCTCACGGCGGCAAATATTGTCACGATCCTGCCCATCGAGTTGGCCGTGCACGCGGCCGTTGTGCACACCGAGCTGCCCTACCTGGCCAAGGTGCTGGTCCTTACTCTCACGGCGACGTCGCTCGTGATCTGGGTGGCCGAGCCCGGTGCCCGCCGTCTGCTGCGTCGGTGGTTGCACGCCCCGGCGCTGAAGCGCCGGTCCACGCTGCATTCATCACCGACCCTGTGGCGCGTGCGCACCACTCTTCCCGATGAAAGCGGCACTTTGCAGCGGGTAGCGCGCGGGCTCTCCCGATTGGGCGTGAACATTCTCAGCATCCATGTGCATCCCGTCGACGGCGGGGTGATGGATGAGTTCGTACTGAGCGCTCCCGGTGAATTGACCGACGAGGACGTGCTGGAGAACATTGCGGCGAGCGGCGGGCGTGGAACGCACGTGTGGCCCACCACCCCGCTCGCCCTGACGGATGGTCAGACCAAGGCGTTGAGTCTGGCGGCGCGTGTCGCGGCAGATCCAACCGAGCTCGGGCACGCCATTGCCGAGTTACTCTCGGCCCGGGTTGTCGGCGCCGGCGCGGACGTTTTCGACGACACCATGCTCAAGATTCCGACAGCATGGAATGAGCCGCTCGTGTTTTCCCGAACCGGGGAGCCGTTCACTCCCGCCGAATCCGCGCGCGCTCACCACCTCGCCGAGCTGGCCGAGGTCGTGGAACTGAGCTACCGGGGGCATAATCCGATCTAAGCGATCGCCGAGATGCCGGTGATCGCACGGCCGACAAGGAGGGCATTGATTTCGTAGCTGCCCTCGTAGGAGTAGATTGCTTCGGCGTCGGCGAAGACCTTGGCCATCTCGTAGTCCGTGCTGATTCCGTTGCCGCCTAGGATGCCGCGTCCGAGTGCGACGGTCTCCCGCATCCGGGCCGTGCAGGTCGACTTGGCGAGTGCGGCCTGGTCCATGGTCAGTTGGTCCGTCTCCTGCAGGCGCGCCATCTGAACCATCAAGGTGAGGCAGAGCGTGGCATTGCCGATCATTCGGGAGAGTTGCTCCTGGATGAGTTGGAACGAGGCGATCGGCCGCCCGAACTGTTGGCGATCCAGGGCGTAGGCGCGTGCAACATCGAAGGCGGCGAATTGCTGGCCGACGGCCTGCCAGGACACCCAGACGCGCGAATTGCGCAGCAGCACGTTTGTGTCCCGAAAGCTGTTCGTGCCGGGAAGTCGGTTAGACACCGGAATGCGCACGTTCTTGAGCTCGATGTTGGCGTTCTGCACGATGCGTACCGCGATCTTGTTCTCGATGATGGTGGTGCTGAAACCGGTGCGTTCCTTTTCAACGATGAATCCTTTGATCTGGCGGTCGGAGGTGTCCCGCGCCCAGACGAGCACGTAGTCGGCCATTGCGGCGTTGCCGATCCAGCGCTTCCGGCCGTTCAACACCCACTCGGTGCCGTCGAGCGTGGCTGTGGTTTCCATCTCACGGGAGATGTCGGAGCCGTGCTGTGGCTCCGTGAGGGCGAACGCGCCCACCTTCGTCAGAGCGAGGAGATCTGGGAGCAGACGCTGACGCTGCTCGTCAGAGCCGAGTTGCTCGATGGACGCGGCGAAGAGTTCGTGGTGAACGCCGAAGAACGTCGAGATGGATGTGTCGGCCCGGGTGAGTTCCAGCTGGAGCAGCCCCGTGAGGAGATGGCTCGTGACGTGGGAGCCGATGCCGCTGAGGTTCTGTGCGGCGAGTTTGGGCAGTAGTTCAAAGGGAAACTCGGCGCGGTTCCAGTAATCGACCGCGATGGGGCGCACCTCGGCCTGGAAGAATGCCCGCGCACGCGCAAGGCGCTCCTGTTCCTGCTCGGACAGCAAATCGGTCACGAAGAGCAGATCACCGGTCGGGTATGGCGTTTCATCGACTGAGTCGATCACGTCGGTGTGGCTGGCAGGGGTGGTGGGGCTGAACGTCATTGTGTCCCTCGCGCAAATTATTGGTACGATTTCGAGTACGAGCGTACACCACAAGTCTCAGGAAAGGCGGATCGAATGAGTGCTCCCGTCGCCGTCCGACAGCCACGTCAACGCTGGTCTGCACGGCAGGATCAACTGTTCAGCCAGCTCGTCGACCTCTTCCTCATGGAGGGCTTCTCGGACATCACCCTGGCTGCGGCCGCGAACCGACTGCACTGTTCCAAATCGACCATCTATTCCCTCGCCAGTAGTCGCGAACAACTCGTGCAGAAGGCAGTCGTCTACTTCTTCAAGGGGGCGGCCGACCGAGTGGAGCGCAAACTCGGCGGAACCGTCGACCCCACTGACCGGATCGCCGCCTACCTCCGCGCGGTCGGCGACGAGCTGCGACCGGCATCCGCTGCCTTCATCGACGACGTGGCAGCCTTTCCGCCCGCCAACGCCATCTACGAGCGCAACACCCATTTTGCCGCCGCCCGCGTGCACGAGCTGATCAGCGAGGGCGTCCGCGACGGGGCCTTCCGCGAAGTGCCCGCCGCGTTCATCGCCGAAGCCGTGTCCGCCGTCATGGTGCGTATCCAACAGCGGCATATTTCCGAGAGCACGGGTCTCACCGCGGCCCAGGCCTACGACGAATTAGCAGCCCTCGTGGTGCAGGGAATTCGAGTGTCCGACCGTGCATGAGAAGATGAAGCCGACCATCCCGGCCAGAGCACAGGAGAGAACGTGACCCCGTCAGCCTTGCCGGTAGACCCGATAGCCGAGGCGCGTCGTCAGTGGGTGGAGCACGGCTGGGACGATGCCGCCGACGGCATGGCCGCGGTGACCGCCATCATGCGAACCCAACAGATCATCCTGGCCCGCATCGAAGCTGTGCTCAAACCGCTCGGTGTCACGTTCGCCCGCTATGAGCTACTCACGTTGCTGAGTTTCACCCGCAACGGCGCCCTCCCCATGAATAAGGCGAGCGCGCGGTTGCAGGTGCACCCCACGAGCGTGACCAACGCCGTCGACCGGCTGCAGGCCTCCGGATTCGTGCGTCGTGTGGCGCACCCGAGTGACGGCCGGGCAACACTCGTGGAGATCACGCCCGCCGGTCGGGCCGTTGTGCTCACGGCCACCGAACGGCTCAACTCCGAGGTTTTCGGCACCCTCGGGCTGGCACCGAGCGAGGTCGGAAGCCTGATCGGCATCCTGGCGAACTTTCGCCGGGACGCCGGCGATTTCGCCTAGCGGTTCGTGAAGGCCGGCGTGCGCTTCTCCACGAAAGCGGCCATTCCCTCCTTCTGATCTTCGGTGGCGAAGGTCGAGTGGAAGAGGCGGCGCTCGAAGCGGATGCCCTCGGCAAGGGTCGTCTCGAATGCTGCGTTGACCGCTTCCTTGGCCAGCAGTGCAATGGGAAGCGAACGGGAGGCTATCGCGGTTGCCGTGGCGAGAGCATCGGCGAGCAGGTCCGCGGCGGGTACGATCCTGGCCACGAGGCCGCAGCGCTCTGCCTCCTCCGCACCCATGGTGCGTCCGGTCAGAATCATCTCCATCGCCTTGGCCTTGCCGATGGCGCGAGTCAGGCGCTGCGATCCTCCGATGCCGGGAATCACCCCCAGCTTGATTTCGGGTTGACCGAACTTCGCTGTGTCTGCGGCGAGGATGAAATCACAAAGCATCGCGAGCTCGCAGCCCCCTCCAAGCGCGTGCCCGGCGACGGCGGCGATGACTGGCGTACGCACCGCAGCGAGATCCGCCCAGCCGGCAAACCAATCGGCGGCATACATGTCCATGTAGGTTTGCGGGGCCATCTCCTTGATGTCTGCACCCGCGGCAAAGGCCCGCTCGGAGCCCGTGATGATGATCGCACCGATACGGGTGTCGCGATCCAGACTCGTTGCGGCGGCGACGACGTCGTGCATCAGGGCGTCGTTGAGGGCGTTGAGGGCTTCAGGCCGATTCAGTGTGATGACGCCGACGCGGCCGTGACGCTCAAGCAGAATATTCTCGTAGGTACTCATCCGACCAACGTACTAGGAAGTCCTAGTAATCCCTAGTGCTTTACGAGTAGGTTGAATCGACGACCAGTGTCGGGTGCCGCCTCACAGCCGAGGTGGGCAACCGTTCGCTTCCAGGAGATGAAACTTCATGACCCACGCCTCACACACCTCCACCAGCAGCATGACCAGTACCGACAATTATCGTGCTGCGCGTGACCAGCTCCTGCGTCTGCGCGAGGGCCATGCGCAGGCGTCCGCGGAGTTTGTGTGGCCGGATGTGGGACCGAATTTCAACTGGGCGGTGGACTGGTTCGACGTCGTCGCTCGCGGCAACGACAACATCGCCCTGTGGATCGTCGAGGAAGACGGGAGCGAGCAGAAGATCAGCTTCGCCGAGATGTCCAGGGTGTCCGACCAGGTCGCTACCTGGATGACGCAGCTCGGTATCAGGCACGGCGACCACGTGATGCTCATGCTCGGCAACCAGGTGGAGCTGTGGCACGCCATGCTTGCCATCATGAAGATCGGGGCCGTCATCATGCCCACGTCGACGGTGCTCGGCGCCGCCGACCTCGAAGACCGAATCGTTCGCGGTGGCGTCGACCACGTGCTCGCGAATGCGGTGGATGCGGGTAAGTTCGACTCGATCCCCGGCACCTACTCGCGAATCTGCGTGCAGGGGAAGGCAGACGGGTGGCTGGACTTCTCCGATGCCTATCAGGTCGCACCGGAGGCGATTGTCGCTGTCGTCGGCTCCCACGATCCGTCGCTTGTGTACTTCACCTCCGGCACCACCAGCAAGCCGAAGATGGTCATGCACACCCAAACGTCATATCCGGTGGGTCACCTGTCGACGATGTTCTGGCTGGGGCTGCGTCCAGGAGATGTGCACCTGGCCATCAGCTCGCCAGGTTGGGGCAAGCACGCCTGGAGCAGCTTCTTCTCTCCCTGGATAGCCGAGGCGACAGTGTTCGTCTTCAACTACGCGCGTTTCGACGCCACGGCCCTGCTGGCACAGCTCGAAAGGGCTGGAGTCACCACCTTCTGTGCCCCGCCCACCGTTTGGCGCATGCTCATCCAGTCTGATCTCACGGCGAGGCCAACGGCCATGCGTGAGCTTCTCTCGGCCGGAGAGCCACTCAACCCCGAGGTGATCAAGCAGGTCGAACGGCACTGGGGCCTCACTATCCGTGACGGTTTCGGGCAAACCGAAACGACCGCGACCATCGGCAACGCGCCCGGATCACGCCTCAAAGCCGGATCAATGGGGATGCCACTGCCTGGCGTTACGGTGCAGCTCATCGACCCGATCACGGGACAGCTCGCCGACGAGGGCGAAATCTGCCTTGACCTCTCGCTCAACCCGGCCAACGTGATGGCCGGGTACCACGGAGACCCAGTGGGAACGGCGGAGGCGACCCGCGATGGCCTCTACCACACGGGCGATGTCGCCAGTCGGGATGCCGACGGGTACATCACGTTCATCGGCCGCACGGACGACGTCTTCAAATCCTCGGACTTCAAGGTCTCGCCTTTCGAAGTCGAGAGTGTGCTGCTCGAGCACCCGGCTGTGGCTGAAGCGGCCGTTGTGCCCGCTCCTGACGAGACACGCTTGAACATTCCCAAGGCCTACATCTTCCTTGCACCGGGCTGGGAGCCCACGAGCGAAACGGCCCTCGCCGTGCTGAGCCATGCGCGCAGCAACCTTCCGCCGTACATGCGCGTGCGACGGGTGGAATTCGCCGAGCTACCCAAGACGAGCTCCGGGAAGATCCGCCGGGTCGAGCTGCGGGCACGAGAGGATGAGGCCGCCACGGCCGGTGCCGTGCTGCCAGATGAATGGCGGGACGACCACTTCCCGGAGCTCAAGCGGTAGGCAGTCGCCTCGAGTTGGGTCTAGATGCGGGCGAGGAGTTCGGCTTTCTTCACGTCGAACTCGGCGTCAGTGACGACGCCAGCATCGCGCAGCTGGCCGAGCTGCAGCAGGTGGCCGGCCGCGTTGAGGCGCGCATCCCCGAGCGCCGACGGGGCTTCGAGGATGAGCGGCGGCGTCACGGTAGGGACAGGTTCGAGAACGGCCGGTGCCGCGGGCCCGTGGCCGGCTCCCTGGGACATGCGGTCGATCCAGGCGAGCGCGATGGCCGAGAGAATGAAGACCATATGGATAACGACCTGCCAGAGCACGCCGTCCCACGTATAGACGTTTCCGGTTATCGATTCCTCGCCGGTATCGATGACAGCCCCGCGAGCGGCGAGGTCACCGACCTCGATGAAGGTCTTGAGCAGGTGGATCGACGAGATGCCGACGATGGCCATCGCGAGCTTCACCTTGAGCACGTTGGCGTTGACGTGCGAGAGCCACTCGGGCTGGTCGGGGTGCCCGTCGATCTTGATGCGCGAAACGAAGGTTTCGTAGCCGCCGATGATGACCATGATGAGCAGGTTTGCGATCATCACAACGTCGATCAGGCCGAGGACGGCGAGCATGATCTTGGCTTCCTCAACCTCGATTCCGTCGGGACCCGGGTGCGCCATGGAGTGCCAGACCCCCTCGCCGAGGTGCAAGAGTTCGACCATGAAGACGATCACGTAGATGATCTGCGCCACGATGAGACCGATGTAGAGCGGCGCCTGCAACCAACGGCTGAAGAAGATCATCGTGCCGACACTTCCCACCCAACGGGACTGGGGACGGAACTGACGCGGGGTTACGGGGGATTGGCTCACCGGGCAAGCATAGGTGAGGCCACCCTGAGCAACCGCCTTGCGGCGCACCGCCGCGAACACCTACCGGGCCCGAAGGGACGCACGCCGACCCGCCGTGGAGGTGGCGCGCCCGGCGACCGGGAGCTCGTGACTGAGCAGGGCAGCAAAGCGCGGCGAGGGCGCTACGCCGAGTTCGCGACGAAGGGTGGCGCAGAAGTCTTGATAGACCCGAACGGCCGAAGCCTGGTTGTCGGCGGCGAGGTGCGCGCGCACCAACAGGAGCTGCACGCTTTCCCGCAGTGGCTCGATAGCCGCTGCAGCACGGGCAGCACCGAGCGCGTGTCCACTATCGCCGTGCGCGAGATAGCGCTTGGCCACAACCTCGAGGGCGTCGACTCTCTCGTGCTGGAGTAACTCCTGCTCGCAGACAACCCAGTCCTCGTACCAGCCGGGCAAGAGCTCGGCAGTACGCAGGTGTTCCATGGTCGTGCGGGGCACCACAGTGTCCCGCGAATCCATGATGGTTCCGATCAGTCGGCGCAGCCGGTGCACGTCTACAGCGACATCATCCCCCAGACGAAGCGGCTCCGTTGTGCAGAGGAGGGACGGGAGCTCATGGGAAATGCGAAAGAGACTGGCACGCAGATTGCCTGCCGCTTGTATCTCGGACCCGTCCGGCCACAGCAGGGTGGCGATGAAGTGCCGGGGCCTCACTCCCAGCAGTGCCAGGGACGTGATCACGCGTTGCTGCCGCGCGCCCACGTCCATGGCTTGGCCCTCGTGGTTCAGCTGCCAATACCCCAGCAAGGTCAGATTCCATCGGGGAACAATCGTGTGCATCGTTGCCCTCCTCGCATTGAGTGCCGAGTAAGAAGAGTCTGGGTCTGAGCGCACGAAGGCGCTTCATATTCGTGCGCTAGAGACAGGATGGCCAGTGGCGCGCGTCTTGTCAATGCATGAGCCGGCATCAATCTGCGCCAAAGGGCCGTGCCTCGTCTGGGGGCGGGGTCCTCGCATCTCTGCGAAGATGGCAGGGTAACGCCGCGCCCCGGCTCGACCGACCGACGCGTGTCAGACTCGCGCTCCGGCGCCGGAAGGACCTCAATGTTCGACGTGTTCAGCAGCCCACTTCCCGGAATCATCGGGATGATTGTCGTGATTCTGGTCGTGGCACTTATCTACGCCCGCACCATTTACAAGAACGCCGGCCCGGATGAAGCCCTGATCATCACGGGCAAGAAGTCACGCAAGACCATCGTTGACGGTGCCACTCTGGAAGAGTCGGGCCAGCGGGTCGTACACGGGCAGGGCGTCTTCATCACGCCGTTCTTCCAGAAGGCGTTCAAGATCAGCCTCCGCAGCCGTGCGATCGAGATCACTGCCGTCGCCCAGGACCGAAACGGAATCACCCTGTCCGTCGAAGCTGTTGCCATTGTCAAGGTCGGAGACTCGCCGAAGTCCATCCGCGCCGCGGCCCAGCGGTTCCTCGGACAGGACAAAAACATCGATGGCTTCGCGCAGGAGGTGCTGAGCGGCTCGTTGCGATCGTCGATCGGGGCCACCGACGTGATGACCGTCATCCAAAAGCGGGACGAGCTGGGCTCTGCGGTGCTCGCGACCGCCAGGGAATCCCTCGCCAACCAGGGTCTCGACGTGGACTCCTTTGAAATCAAGGGCATCACCGACGAGAACGACTATATCCGCGACATCGGTCGTGCCGAGCAGGCGAAGGTGCGCCGCCAGGCAGAGGTCGCCGAGCACTTCGCCAACCGCGAGTCGCAGGAAGCGCTGATCACCGCGGAACAGGCCATCGCTGAGGCGCAGAACACTCTCGCCCTACGCCGGGCCGCTCTCCAGCTGGACACCGACAAGGCCGCCGCCGAAGCAGCAGCGTCGAAACCTCTCGCCGAGGCCAAGGCCCAACAGGCCATCGTGCAGGAGCAGGAACTCACCGCTCAGCGCCGAGCAAGCCTGCGAAAGGCCGAACTGGAGTCGGAAGTGAATGCCATCGCCGACGCGGACGCCTACCGAATCCGCGTCACCGCGCGCGCCGCAGCCGAGGCATCCGTTGCGAAGGCGACAGCCGACCGCGACAGCCGTGTCGCGAACGCGGAAGCTACCAGGGCGGAGGGCCAGGCAGAAGCCGACGCCATTCTCGCTCGCGGTACGGCAGAGGCGACAGCGACCCGCCTCTCGGCCGAGGCCGTGGCGCAACAGTCCGAAGCGCTCATCCAGCTGCGACTCGTGGAGATGCTGCCGAAGATTGCGCACGAACTGGCGGCGCCCATGGGCAATATCGATCAGCTCACGGTGATTTCCACCGATGGGGCCAGCCAGCTGAGCAAGAACGTGGCGTCAGGCTTCTCGGAGGTTGATGCGGTCCTCAACTCCACCATGGGGGTCGGGATCAAGGACCTGTTGAGTGGGCTCGTCGGCGGCAGCGCGATCGGGGCTGCACTGGCCAAGACGACTCGAACGGAGTCTGTGACCGAGGACGACCGCATCGAACCGGCCTATGCCGAAACGAACGGTCCGTCGGCCGAGGACATCGACCTTGATGTTCTCGCTGCCAACGTCGGCGCAGACGCGGCAGATGCCGCTCGCCATGCGGCCGACGGCTTCCTGGGGGGCCTGCAGAAATAGCCGAACGGATTTTGGGGGCAGCGGTCCGGCTAGCAATGTGCGGTGGCTGAGCGTTCGAAGAGAGCGACCAGCCCCGCGCGGCCGCCCTCGTGCAAGGCGGCTCGCTGGCGCTGGGCGCCACTCCCGAGTCGCCGAAGCCGCTCCAGAAGCACTCGCACCCTGTCGCCGTCGCCCGCCTGGTCCAGAGCATGATCGACCGTGTGCAGCAGCGCAGCCACGACGTTCGCCGCGGGTTCGAGGGCGCCGGTGACGGGATTCAGCAGTCCGTCGCGCACGCCGTCTCTGGCCGCGTGCCAGAGAGACGCATCCAACAACTCCTGATCGACGTGGATCGGCGGCGTGCCGCGCTCGGCGTCCGCGAGCGCGGTTGAGACCAGAGCGCGAATAAGAGCGGTCAGAAGCAGGGTGCCGGCCGCATCCAACTGTGCATCGCACACACGCACTTCCACCGTTGGGTAGCGTTCGGCCAGTCGCGCGCTCCACCAGATCGTGTGCAGGTCATACGTTCCGCCGACGCCGACCAGGCGGCGTGTTCGACTGTCGTAATCGGCGGCGGCGGTGGTCGGCGGCGGGCAGCCCGCCGTCGGCCACCGCCGGGCATGCAGACTCCGCCAGCTGGAAAATCCAGTATCCCTGCCCTGCCAGAATGGCGAATTCACGGAGAGGGCCAGCAGTGTGGGCAGCCAGACCCGGATCCGGTTGAGCGTCTGCACGCCGGCCTCCCGGTTCGGAATGCCGACGTGCACATGGAGACCATTGATGAGGTGATCGGGAACAAGCCCGCGGAACTCTTCCCCTACCCGGTGGTAGCGCGCCGTCTCGGTGATCTCGGGCCAGCCCTCGGCCTGAAAGGGCGTACCGACGCCGGCGGCCACGGCCTGGTACTCGGTGGCGGCGGCGGCAAGACGCGACCGAAAGGTCAACAGGTCAGCCTCTGCCTGCGCCAGGTGCGTGAATACAGGGCTGGAGCGTTCAATCTGGGACGCGAGGAACTCGCGGTGCACAAAATGGGACGGCCGTGGGGTGCCGCGCAGACGGGCGAGCACCTGCGAGCCGACGTTCAGCGGGCGCAGTTGCACCCGGTCGAGGAACATGAATTCCTCCTCCAGGCCAAAGGTACGCATGTCGGTCTCCGTTCTGGATGGGATGGTAGCGGGTTTCCGCCCCGGGGCCGAGAAAAGATCGCGCAGATCAGTTCGGCGCGCCCCTAGCGATTGGCGAAAAGTTGATGTTCTATAGAGCGCACGAAAGGGACAAAGGAGCAACCATGGTCAGCAGCGCGACGCCCCCAGTCGGCTTTTCGGAGCGTCGAACTCTTCGGGGAGTCGTGGGCGGACTGGTGGGATTCGTGGCCATGAGCGCAGCCGTCGGCGTGCTCGTCACGGCGAGCGTGACGCCGGTGCTGGCCGTCTCCGCGTTAGCGGCCACGAATACCATCAACGTGTTCGAAGGTCTCCCGGATTTCGTGGCCATCGACGCCCTATCCCAGAAGAGCAACATCTACGCGAGGCAGACCGACGGGACCCCGGTACTCCTGGCCTCCTTCTACGACCAGAACCGCATTGAGGTGGGCTGGGAGGCGATTAGTGCCTACGCCAAGGACGCTGCCGTCGCGGGTGAGGACCCGCGATTCTACGAGCACGGCGGCATCGATCTGCAGGGCACTCTGCGTGCCACGGCCTCGACAGTGTCGGGCGGGGCCACGCAGGGAGGGTCCTCGATCACGCAGCAATACGTGAAAAATGTGCTGATTCAGAAGTGCGAGCTGATTGCCGACACCCGGACGCACGACGACTGCTACACGAATGCCACAGAGACGACCCCGGAGCGCAAGCTCAAGGAAATGCGCCTGGCGATCGGGGTGGAGAAGGTCATGAGCAAGAACGATATCCTGCGCCAGTACTTCAACATCGCCGGGTTCGGTGGAACCGTGTATGGCATCGAGGCCGCGGCCAACTACTACTACAACGCGACGGCGGCAAACCTGACGCTGGCCCAGGCCACGAGCCTTGTCGCGATTGTGAATAATCCGGTGAAGTTTCAAATCGACAAGCCGGCCAGCGAGACCAACGGAGCCGCAAACGGCTACGCGGCCAACAAGCAGCGGCGGGATTACCTGCTCGGTGCCATGCTCGAACACGACAAGATTTCCCAGGGCGACTACGACGCTGCGATCGCGACGCCGATCCAGCCGATCATCACGGAACCCAGCACCGGGTGCCAGACGGCCGCCGCAAACGCCTTCTTCTGCGACTACGTCACGAAGATTCTGCAGAATGATCCGGCGTTCGGTGATGATGCCGGCGCTCGAATGCTCAACTTCCGGCGCGGCGGCTACGACGTGTACACGACCCTCGACCTCGACGTGCAGCAGGCGGCCGTGGACACTATGAACGCCCAGGTGCCGAAGACCTACGCGCGAGGCGACCTCGGGGCAGTGATTTCGAGTGTGCAGGTGGGCACCGGCCGGGTCCTCGCCATGACGCAGAACAAGGACTACAGCCAGGACCCGGCCGTTCAGGCCACCGGCGCGAACTACACCGGAATCAACTACAACACGGACTTCGCCTATGGCGGTTCGAGCGGGTTCCAGCCGGGTTCGTCGTACAAGGTGTTCACGCTGGCCGAGTGGCTCAAGGAGGGTCACCAGCTGAGCGAACGCGTTGATTCCCGACGCAAGTCGAACTGGGGCACGTTTCAGGACAGTTGCCTGGGGCCCCAGAACTATGACAGACAGCGCTGGAACCCTCGGAACGACCAGAATGAGGCCGGCGGAAATTACAGCGCCCTCGAGGCCACCATCCGTTCGATCAACACCGGTTTCATCGGCATGGCGAAGAAGCTGGACCTGTGCGGCATTCGGAAGACGGCGGAGAGTTTTCTGGTGCACAGGGCCGACGGTAGGCCACTCTTGCAGACGGCCGCGACAGTGATCGGCACGAACGAGGTTGCGCCGCTCAGCATGGCGGTGGCGTTTGCGGGAATCGCCAACAAAGGGGTGACGTGCAGTCCGATTGCGATCGACAGCATTGTGGGCCCGGACGGCACGGAGCTGCCGGTTCCGAAAACTGAGTGCACTGCGTCGGTGGATCCCCTCGTTGCGGCCGGAATGACCTACGGGATGCGGCGGGTGATGACCAATGGCACGGCGCAGCAATCCAATGCCGCGACGAAGCCGTGGGTGCCGATGATCGGCAAGACGGGCACGACGGATGGCGCAAAGGACACCTGGATGAGCGGGGCTAGTTCCCAGGTCGCGACAGTGGTGGCAGTTGTCAACCTCACGGGTGCTGTCAACCAGCGTCGGCTGAGTTTTCCGAGCGGCGCTGTCGCTACGGCGCGGCACCGCATGTGGCCGGCCGTGATGTCGGTGGCGAACGCCAAGTATGGCGGTGAGGATCTCGTTGAGTCGGGGGGGCCGGCAGGGGCATCACCCGCGCCCGTGGCACCTCGTCGCTAGTGGCGCGGGGAGTCAGGCCCGTCTCGCGGAACGGAAGTCCAGCAGGTTGGCGGGGGCAACCGCAGCCGCGGAATCGGCAAGTTGCCGGTTGTGGCGTTCCCGCGCTTCTCGTGCAACATCGAAGAGATCCCAGAGGTTTTCCCCGGTGACGGACACCCCCTTTGCGCCCGAGCGGCGGGTGCGGCCGCGCACGAGCATGTAATTGGTGTGGAATATCCGCCCGCCGATGCGGTCCTGAGCGTCATGGAAGAACACGACATTCGAAACGGGGCCGGTGCCGTCATCGAGGCTCACAAACACCACCCGGCGTCCACCGCGCATGGGCGGAGTGTTCGTGGCCCGGCGTACGCCTGCAAGGAGCACCTCAGTGCCGCCGGGAAGGGAGCCGAGTGCGGAAGCCGGAGTGACGCCGAGTTCGGCGAACAGGGAATGGAACCTGGTCATCTGGTGATCTGTAACAGCGAGGTTCAGGTCAAGCAGCTCGAGATCTGTCTGCGTTCGTCCGCGTAGCTCGAGGGATGTCACTGCTCCGCCGAGACCGTTCACTGTGCCATAGGTATGCACCGGAAGTTCGACCTCGAAGGCGAGTTGTTCGGCCGTGATGTCCACGGCCGTGCCGCGCAGGGACTGGATGTGAGCGAGCAATTCATGGCGGCGCGTTCGGTCATAGTCGATGAAGCAATCGAGGGCTCCGACCCTGGCGAGTGCCTCGAAGGAGCGGCGGCGCGGTCTCACCCGATCGCGAAAGTCCTGCAATGAGCTGAAGGGTTGGTGCCGAACAATGCGGGCGCGTTCCACTTCACTGCTGCCGACCAGTTCGGGCAGTGCGAGGCGGATGCCCCGGCTGCCGTCAGGCAGCTCTTCGACTCGATAGTCGAGAACGCTCCTCTGCACGTCGAGGCCCAGCACGGGCACCCCCAGGGTTCGCGCCTCCGCCACGATGAGGTCTTTCGGCCACATGCCGGGGTCATGGGTGAGTAAACCGGCTAGAAACTCCGCCGGATGGTGGGTCTTCAGCCACGCCGATTGGTAGGTGGGAAGAGCGAATGCGGCACCATGGGCCTTGGCGAAGCCGAAGCTACCGAAACCGGCGAGCACGGTCCACACCCGGGTGATGACCTCGTCAGGGAACCCGCGCCGGAGCGCTCGCTCTCGAACGAATTCCTCGATCTGCGGGAGCTCTTCAGGCTTGCCGAGGTGACGGCGAAAGACGTCCGCTTTGCCCAGTCCGCACCCGGTCAGTTCGTCGAACAGGCGCATCACCTGCTCATGGAAGATCACGACACCGTTGGTTTCTTCGAGGATGTGGCGAAAACGCGGATGCAGATAGTCGGGTGTCGTTTCGCCATGCCGGGCTTGCAGATAGGTGAGCGGCATGTTGTTTTTCATGGGGCCGGGCCGGAACAGCGAGATTTCCACGGTCAGGTCGTTGAACACCTCGGGTTGCAGCTTGCCCACGAGTTCCATCTGCCCCGGTGACTCGAGTTGGAAAATACCGAGCGTGCGGGTGGACCGGATGAGCTCGTAGGTTTTCGCGTCGTCGAGGGGAACCCTGTCGAGATCGATACTCTCCCCGGTGAGTCGATGGTGCTCTTCGACGGCATGCGCCATAGCCGATTGCATGCGCACGCCGAGAATGTCAAGTTTGATGAGCCCCATCGGGTCCATGTCGTGCTTGTCGAACTGGGACATCGGCAGCCCCATGCCCGAGGCCTGTACAGGGGTTCGGTCGAGAAGGCTCGCGTCGGAGAGGATGACACCGCACGGATGCACTGAGATGTGCCGAGGGAGCCGGTCGAGCCTCGCAGTGAGATCCACCAACAGGTCGAGCTGTTGTGACTCACGGACCTCGGCGGCGAGGGCGGCGAGTTCGGGTTTTTCCTCAAGGGCGCGGCGGAAGTCACGGGCGTTGAAGCGCCACATCTGTTTGGCGATCGATGCAATCTGGTCGTCCGGCATGCCGAGGGCGAGGCCGGCGTCACGCACGGCGCCACGCCCACGGTAGGCATTGGTCATCGACATGAGGGAGACGCGGTCGCTGCCGAAGGTTTCGAAGACCTTTCGGTAGATGTCATGACGCCGAGCCGACTCCACGTCGAGGTCGATGTCGGGAAGTGTCTGCCGTTCCGGTGACAGGAAACGCTCAAAGAGCAGACCGTTCGACATCGGTTCGACGGACGAGGTGCGAAGTGCGTAATTGAGCACGGAACCCACGCCAGACCCTCGGGCTTGAATGCGAATCCCCATGTCGCGGATGATATCGGCAACCCGTGCCACCGTGAGAAAGTAGCTCGCGAAACCCAGATGCTCGACCGTCTTCATCTCCCGTGCCAGCTGGGCGTGCGCGGCGTCCGTGGCCGCCGCGCCGGTGTCGGAGTAGAGGTCCGTGATGCCGTGCCGTGCGCGGCTCCACAATTCCTGCACCGGATCAGTGGTGACGCCGATGATGCGGGCTTCGGGCATGCGGGGGCGGCCGAGGCCGATATCGGTGTCAGGATCGAGGCTGCACTGGTCGGCGAGCTGGTTGGTGTTCTGGAACAGGCGTTCGATTGCGCCGTGCTCGTGGGAGCCGGCATCGACGACCATGCGCGCGACTTGGTGCATGGGTGCTGTCGGCTTGAGCCAGGCCTGTCCGTTGCTCTGCAGCGTGTCGTGGGTGTCGAGTTCGGAGAGGGGGGTGAGGTGTCGGGCGGCGTCGGCCAGATCGGCGGTGACGGCATCGCCCGCCGTTCCGTAACGCACGGCGTTGGAGAGCACCGCGGGCAGGCCGGAGTGTTCGGCGAGTGAGAGCATGCGCGTGGCCGGGGCTACGCTGCCAGGGGTGCCGGGTTCGGCCAGATGGCACACGATCTCGAGTTGGACCGAGCCTTCCGGCATTATCCGCAGCCAGGCGGTAAGGCGAGCCTCGGCATCCGTGCTGTCGCGTGCTTGGATGGCCATGCCCACGTCGGAGGAGGGCCCCAGTAGAACGGTCAGCGAGCGCAGCTGGGCAAGGTCGGCGAGCTGCGCGCGCGAGATGCTCGGGGCGCGGCCGGCACGGCTGTTATGGCCGGCGCTGCCGGTGTGACTGGCGCTGCCGGTGTGGCTGGCGCTGCCGGTGTGGCTGGCGCTGCCGTTATGGCTAGCACTGACGGCACGGCAGAGCGCTGCATACCCACGGCCGTTGCTGCTGCCGTGCGCGAGCACCACTATCCGTCCGAGGGAACGATATGCGTCGTCATGCACGGCCAGTTCGGCGCCGAGACCCGGTCTAATTCCGGCTGCCACGCAGGCTCGCAGGTGCTTGACGGCGCCGTAGAGACCATCGACATCGGTGACAGCGAGAAAGGTTGCGCCCTGACCTGCCGCCTGCTCAACGAGGGACTCCGGAAGGGTGACTCCGTAGTGGGTGGAATAGGCGCTTGCGACATGGAGATGGGGGAATGACATTGTTCCAGCTCACCCCCAGTCCAAAGCGAGAGTCCAGGTGCCGTCGGCGCCTCGGCGCAGATCGTAACGGCGCTGTTCCTCGCCGCCACGTGACGCGTCGAGGCGCCAGAGTTCGGTGTCGATGCGGGTGGGGGAGCCGGCGTTCTCCCACCAGCGGGTTCGTTTGAAAACAGCCTGGGGCTGCCCGATAACGGTGTGTTCGAATCGGTTCCACACGAAGGCGCGTGGGTCTCCGTCGCTCGTGAGCTCTACGTCAACCGGTGCGTCAATGATCTGCGGCATGGCCGGACTCCTTCACTAAAAATAGAATAAATGTTCTATAAGAAAAGTGTATGCCACCCTACCGACACTCGCCAGAGGGGGGCGTGAAAAACTCTGGGTGGGGCAGCGGCACGCGCTGTTCACCTCACCGCCAGCTCCCATTTACCTGCAGCTCGCAGGGTGGAGACATGACACCGGCACCCCGTCCACATCGTCCGCTGCTTCCCCTGCTCCCCATGGAGGGCCACACGAGCGGCAAGCGCAGTGCGGTGACCTGCCACCTGAAATGTGCGGACGCCTGCTTTCATCCAGTGCCGAACCCGACCGCCAACGAGTACTTTCGCGACATCGTCGGCGCGGCGCTGAGCCGGCGGTCGCTGCTCATCGGTGCGGGAGTGGGAGCTGCGGCAATTGTCCTCGGCAGCGGCAGCCTGAATGCTCCGCCGGCTCTGGCCGCCCCGCCGGTCGGGCCGATGGGCCGCGGGCTCGCGTTCTCGCCGATTGCCCCAGTGCCCGCCGCGGTCGACGCCTTCGTCGTGCCGCAGGGGTACCGCTGGAGCCCGATCATCCGCTGGGGCGACCCGATCTTCTCGGCCGCGGATCGTTTCGATCCCGAACACCAAACCGCACAGCTGCAGTCGCGCCAGTTCGGCTACAACAACGACTACCTTGACATCATCCAGCAAGACGGTCGCCACAGCCGTAAGGCCGTACTGGTGGCCAACCACGAATACACGAACGAGGGCATCATGTTTCCGCCGGCCGCCGATGACGCGCAGGCCGACGAACAGCGCCACATCGCCATGATGGCGCACGGCCTGTCCATCGTCGCGCTGCGCCGCAAGGATGCCGGCCAGCCATGGGTCTACAGGGTGGGAGATCGCGTCAACCGGCGTATCACGGCAACCACGCCCTTCACCCTCACCGGACCGGCGGCCGGTGCCGCCGCGCTGAAGACAGCGGCCGACCCTGACGGCCTCACCGTGCTTGGCACGCTCGGCAACTGCGCCGGCGGTACGACACCATGGGGCACAATCCTCTCTGGCGAAGAAAACTTCAACGGGTACTTTCGCTCACCCGGAGTGTCCGCTGCCGATGCACGCTACGGGCTCGCCGACAGGGCCACAGGTCGCGGCTGGGAGCGCATCGATCCGCGCTTCGACGCCACGACGCCGGGCTATGAGAACGAGCCGAACCGGTTCGGCTGGATCGTGGAAATCGACCCTGAGGAGCCGAATTCAGTTCCGGTGAAGCACACCGCTCTGGGCCGGTTCAAGCACGAGGGCGCCAACGTCATCGTGGGCACAACCGGTCACGTAGCGGCCTACATGGGCGACGACGAACGCTTCGACTACCTGTATAAGTTCGTCTCCACCGACACGTTCGACCCGAGCGGCAAGCCGAGGGCCCGCACGCACAACAAGACCCTGCTCACCCGCGGCAGCCTGTACGTCGCCAGATTCGCCGGCAACTCACCGCAGAGCGAGATCACCGGCACCGGACAGCTGCCCACGGACGGCCAATTCGACGGAACCGGGCGGTGGATCGCGCTCGTAATCGACGGTGTGAGCCAGGTGCCCGGCTTCACTGTGGAAGAAGCCCTCATTAACACCCGGCTGGCGGCGGACGCGGTGGGCGCGACCAAGATGGATCGCTGTGAAGACGTGGAACCCAGCCCCCTCACCGGTAAGGTCTACGTGGCCTGCACGAACAACACCGACCGGGGCAAGATCGGCAGGGAGGGCGCGACAGAACCGAACCCCCGAACGGCGAACCGCGACGGCCACATCGTGGAAATCACCGAAGACGGCAGCGACGCCACCGCGACAACGTTCACCTGGAACCTGTTGCTCGTGTGCGGCGACCCCGCCACGAACACGTCGACCTACTTCGCGGGATTCCCGGCGGACCAGGTCTCCCCGATCTCCTGCCCCGATAACGTCGCATTCGACGTCGAGGGCAACCTGTGGATCTCGACGGACGGCGCTCCGAGCACGATCGGGCTCTGCGACGGGCTCTTCAAGGTGCCGCTCGAGGGCCCCGAACGCGGCCGGGTACAGCAGTTCCTCTCGGTGCCGCGCGAGTCGGAAACGTGCGGCCCTGTCATCCGCGCCGAGGAATCGATGGTGTACGTGGCCGTGCAGCACCCCGGCGAGGGCGGATCCTGGGACGCACAAACCAGCCGGTTCCCCGACTACGTTCCGGCCGGAACGACGCCCGCCGAGGGGGCGTGGGCCGGACCGCGCCCCGCCGTTGCGCAGGTCTGGAAGGTGTCCTAGCTCCCAGGGCCAGAAATGCGTCGCCTGTAGCATGAGCGGATGAGTACCCTCGCGGCGAGGACGCCGATCACCGTGGCCATCGCGCCCGATTCCTTCAAGGGCAGCCTGAGTGCCGCCGAGGCTGCGGCCGCCATGGCGGAGGGAGCCCGAGCGGTCTTCGGACCTGATGCTGTCATCGTGGAGTGCCCCATGGCCGACGGCGGCGAGGGAACTCTCGAGGCCATCCTCGCCGTCTGGGGTGTGCCGGCACGAGTGTTGTCCACGTTCGACGCGCTGGGGAGACCTCGACAGGCACGCGTGGGGGTGTCGGCCGATGGCCGCACCGCCGTGATCGAGGCGGCAGAAGCCAACGGGCTGCCGGCCGTCATGGACGTGAACCTCCAACCGCTGCGTGCCGACACCTTCGGTGTCGGAATCCTTGCCCGCGACCTGCTCGACGAGGGCGTCGACGAGATCCTGCTCTGCGTCGGAGGTTCGGCGAGCACCGACGGAGGCACTGGCCTGCTGACCGCGCTCGGAGCCAGATTCCGGGATCGCGAGGGCCGAAACGTCGCTGCAGGCGGCGCCGGTCTGGCCGACATCAGATCGATCGATGTCTCCGGCCTGCATACGCGTGCTCGGGCCGTCCTCTGGCGTGTTGCCGTGGATGTCACCAACCCGCTGTGCGGTGCGCGGGGGGCCGCATCCGTTTTCGGACCGCAAAAGGGCGCATTGCCCGCCGACGTCGCCCTGCTCGACACCGGGCTCGCCACCCTGTGCGCGGTCGTGCGCGACGCCACCGGCATCGACATGCTCGAGGAGCCCGGCGCGGGTGCGGCCGGCGGCATGCCGGCCACGCTCGTGCCCCTGCTCGGGGCCGAGATGATCCCGGGCTCCACGATGGTGGCGGATGCCGTGGGCCTGGCCGATCGGCTGGCCGGCGCCGACTTCGTGCTCACGGGCGAAGGGCGCTTCGACTCGCAATCGCTCGACGGCAAGGTCGTCGAGGCGGTCACGAGGCTGTCGCCCCCCACGACCCCGGTGATCGTGATTGCCGGCAGCGTCGGTCTCTCGGCAGAGCAGACGCGTGCTGCCGGTGTGGCAGCCGCATTCTCCATCGCGAACGGCCCCGCGATGCTGGCCGAGCTGCAGGAGCACGCCTATCACCGGGTGAGGGATACGGCCGCGCAGGTCTGCGCGCTGATCTAATCCGAGTGGGACCTGCGGGCGCCGTGCGGGTTGCGTGTGCAAGGGCTGGGAATCCCGGTCCCGGATCGAGAGACCGCCCTATAGTGAAGTTGTAGTGCTCCAACTAGACAATTCACGTGCCGACCGGCTGCCAGCGGGTCGGCAAAAATACTAGGAAGGTAGTTCATGACGGGGAACAGAGCAGTTGCCTATAAGAGTGCGGGAGAAGTCGAGGTCATCGACATCGACTATCCCACGTTCGAACTCAAGGACGGACCGGGAGTCAACCCGGCCAACGTGGGCCGAAAGGTGCCGCACGGAGTCATCCTGCGCACGGTCACCACCAATATCTGCGGCTCCGACCAGCACATGGTGCGAGGACGCACCACGGCGCCGAAGAACCTCGTGCTCGGTCACGAGATCACCGGCGAAGTGGTCGAGGTGGGCCCGGACGTGGAATTCATCAAGGTCGGCGATATCGTGTCGGTGCCCTTCAACATTTCCTGTGGCCGTTGTCGCAACTGTAAGGAACGCAAGACCGGCATCTGTCTCAATGTGAACCCGGACCGTCCGGGAAGCGCCTACGGCTACGTCGATATGGGCGGTTGGGTCGGCGGGCAAGCCGAGTACGTGCTTGTTCCGTACGCCGATTGGAACCTGCTCAAGTTTCCCGATCGGGACCAGGCGCTGGAGAAGATCATGGACCTCACCATGCTCTCCGACATCTTCCCCACGGGGTTCCACGGCGCGTACACGGCCGGCGTCGGCGTCGGTTCCACGGTTTACGTGGCCGGGGCCGGCCCCGTCGGGCTCGCGGCCGCCGTCTCGGCGCAGCTGTTGGGCGCGGCCGTCGTGATCGTCGGGGACATGAACCCCGAGCGGCTCGCGCAGGCACGCAGCTTCGGGTGCGAAACCATCGACCTCACCCAAGGCGAGCCTGGGGAGCAAATCGAACAGATCCTCGGTGTGCCAGAGGTTGACGCCGGCGTCGACGCAGTGGGCTTCGAAGCTCGCGGACACGGCAAATCCGCGGGCGAAGAGGCTCCGGCCACGGTGCTGAACTCGCTCATGACGGTGACGGCAGCCGGCGGAGGCCTGGGTATCCCCGGGCTGTACGTGACCGGTGACCCTGGCGCGAAAGACGCCGCCGCGCAGGTCGGTTCGCTGTCGATTCGCCTGGGGCTCGGCTGGGCCAAATCGCTCACCTTCGCGACGGGCCAATGCCCGGTGATGAAGTACAACCGCCAGCTGATGATGGCGATCCTGCACGACAAGGTACAGATCGGAAAGGCGGTCAACGCCAAGGCGATCAGCCTCGAGGATGCCCCGCGGGGCTACGCCGAGTTTGATGCAGGCGCGGCCACGAAGTACGTGCTCAACCCGAACGGTTACGTCAAGGCGTAAGCACGAGCAGCGCGGCAGTCAGCGCGAGACGACAGCGGATGCCCCTCCCGGCGGCATCCGCTGTTCCTCGTGAGTCAGGTCCCTGCGCGGCCGGTGAGGTACTCGAGCACCAGTTGGGTTTTGGTCTCCGGGAGCCCGTCATACGGGATTCCGGTCGACCTGAAGAGATTTTCGAAGCGTTTCTGCGCCGGCGGAGCGTCCACGGGGGCGACCCTGATCGAAAATTCCAGAAAGCGCATCTCATCCGTCACATGCCATAGCTCCGCGGCAATCTCGTGGTCGTTTTCGTAGGGCAGAGTCCACTTTGTTGCGGTGATGGGGCCGAGGATCTCCAGCCCGGGCAAGTCCACCGGCTGAACCGCGCAGTCCTCAAGGAAGTCTTCCTGGCGGGTCGTGAGGTCTACTCCGCGAGCCTGGTCGACCATTTCCGCAATCTCACGGTCCCGAGCGGCTGTCTCCAAGGATGCCGCGAGCGCTTTGTTCTGGCCCGCCCAATCCTCTTCGACGCGAAACTTCCAGGAGTCGCCCGAGTCGGCCTTCAGCCACTGAGGGGTCAGCTGCCAGCGGTGACATGGCCGAAGTTTGACAGTCACATCGTCGGCTCCGCCCTTGTTCTTGCGCAGCCGGATGATCACGCCCTGCCGGAAGAGCGGCAGCGCCGGCGTATCAGGGGTGGCAGGACTGTCGCAGAAATAGATGGTGCGACGCTTGGGCTCGTGCAGGGCAAGCGCGAAGAACGATTCAGCGGACGCTATCTGATCGCTTCCCACGCTGACTTTGATCTCAACGCCGTCGAGCCGCAGCGCGTCCTCCGTCTTGGCCTCCCGGCGTCTCGTATCCACTGCGCTTCTGTCCATGGCCGCGCCCCTTTCTGATACGAATTCACTCCCGTGACCCTATTCGGGCGCGCGTTACCCGGGTGTTACCGGGGCCGGGCTGGAGCGCGCACTCAGGCACGAGGCTTAGGCTGGTTAAATGACAGGCGTCGATGCAACCGCACCCATCCCGCGCTTCTACAGCCAGCTGTCGGACATCCCACTGCTTGCCGAAGAACCCACGGGAGTCGTGACGGACCCCCGAAATCGAGCGCTTCAGGACCTTCGCCTGTCGGTCACGGATCGGTGCAACTTTCGGTGCGTCTACTGCATGCCCAAAGAGGTTTTCGGCAAGGATTTTGCGTTCATGGAACGCGACGAGCTCATGACCTTCGAGGAAATGACCCGCCTGGCTCGGATCTCCGTGGCGCACGGCGTGGAGAAAATTCGTCTCACCGGCGGCGAACCTCTGCTGCGGCGGGGACTCGAAGAGCTTGTGGGGATGCTCGCGGCTCTCCGGACCCCAGACGGGCGAGAGATCGACATCGCCCTGACCACGAACGGTTCGGCTCTTGCCGCCAAGGCGCAGGCCCTGAAAGACGCCGGTCTCAAGCGCGTCACCGTCTCCCTCGACTCACTGGACGACGCCACGTTTCGTGCCATGAACGACGTGAACTTCCCGGTGGACCGGGTACTCAACGGCATTGATGTGGCGCACGAGGTGGGCCTGGGCCCGATCAAGATCAACATGGTGATGCAGCGCGGCAAGAACGACCAGGACATCGTGGCGATGGCTCGACATTTCAAGGGCACTCCCTATATTCTGCGATTCATCGAATTCATGGACGTGGGCACGAGCAACGGCTGGGAGATGGGTGCTGTGGTGCCCTCCGCGGAGGTCGTGAGCCGCGTGCACGCCGAGCTGCCCCTGGAAGAAGTGGCCCCGAACTATGACGGCGAAACATCCAGGCGCTGGCGTTACCAGGACGGTGGCGGGGAGATCGGCGTGATCTCGAGCGTCACCCAGTCGTTCTGTCACTCTTGCTCGCGAGCACGCGTGTCCACGGACGGCAAGCTCTTCACCTGCCTGTTCGCGACAGATGGCCACGACCTGCGCGCCCTGATGCGTGGCGGGTGCACAGACGAGCAGCTCTCCACGGTGATGGCGCACATCTGGCGCGAGCGCACCGATCGGTACTCGGAGCTGCGCAGCTCGCAAACAAGCGAGCTGCGAGCGTCCGGCAGGAAGAAAATTGAGATGTCCTACATTGGCGGCTAAGTAGCATGGGCAGAATCACGGCACGACGAAAGATCACCCGCTTGACCGTGGGGGAGAGCCGAATCACCCGCGAAGACTTCCTCGCGGTCGAGGAACCGCTCGAGATGCGCGTCAACGGCCGCTCACTTGCGGTCACGATGCGCACTCCGGGCAACGATTTCGACCTCGCTGCCGGCTTTCTCGTATCAGAGGGTATCATCACCCGTGGCGCTCACTTCAGCGCCGCGCGTTACTGCGCAGGTGCGACAGTTGACGGCGAGAACACCTACAACGTCATGGACGTGACGCTGGCGGCGGGGGTGGCAGCGCCAGACCCCAGTCTCGAACGATCCTTCATCACCACGAGTTCCTGCGGGCTGTGCGGCAAGGCCAGCATCGACGCGGTGCGCACCAAGTCGATCTACGACCTGACAGCGGATGAGCTGCGGCTTGATGCCGCGCTGCTCACGACGTTCCCGCACGAACTTCGGGCCGGCCAGGATGTGTTCCACAAGACAGGGGGATTGCACGCCGCCGCCCTCTTCGATGGCGCCACCGGCGAATTGCTCGTGCTGCGGGAGGATGTCGGTCGACACAACGCCGTCGATAAGGTGATCGGCTGGGCCGTGAAGGAAGACCGGCTGCCGCTTCGTGGAACCGTGCTCATGGTCTCGAGCCGTGCGAGCTTTGAACTGGCTCAGAAGGCCCTGATGGCCGGAATCCCTGTGCTCGCGGCGGTGTCGGCGCCGTCGTCACTCGCTGCGGAGTTCGCCACCGAGGTAGGTCTGACCCTCGTGGGCTTCCTGCGTGGGGATTCGATGGTCATCTACGCCGGTGAAGAGCGAATCACCGAGTAGTCGGTGGACGCGGCCGTCACCGGCGGGTGACTGCGCTAACTGAGCTGGGGCGTTTCGTCCTCTGCCCGGGGAATGAACCGCACGGCCATGGCCTTGTAGCCCGGTGTGTTCGACTCCCGGGCCACGAGCTCGCGATGCATGAGCGCGTTCGCTTCCGGGAAATAGGCCGCAGCGCACCCGCGCGGTGTGGGGTACACCACAAGCCTGAAATTGTCGGCGCGGCGTTCCTCGCCCTGGAAAGTACTGATCACGTCGACCAGATCACGGTCCTGGAAGCCCATGTCGACGGCGTCGTCCGCGTTGATGAGGATGACGCGGCGCCCGTTGGAAATGCCGCGGTAGCGGTCGTCGAGGCCGTAGAACGTCGTGTTGTACTGGTCGTGGCTGCGCATCGTCTGCAGGATCAGGTGTCCCTCCGGCGGCGTCAGGTACTCAAGAGGGCTCACCGTGAACCGGGCCAGACCGATGTCGGTCTTGAAGCTTCGGGAGTCACGGGGCGGGTTGGGAAGCACAAACCCGTTCTTGGTTTTCAGACGCTTGTTAAAGTCCTGGAAGCCCGGCAGCACCCGTGAAATATGGTCGCGAATAACGTCGTAGTCTTCGGCCATGGACTTCCAGTCCACGGCGTGGTCGTCGCCGAGAGTGGCCCTCGCCATACGCGCGATGATCACAGGTTCGGCGAGCATGTGCTCGGACACCGGGTCGAGACGACCCTGTGTGGTGCGCACTACCGACATGGAGTCTTCGACAGAGAGCACCTGGCGTCCGCCGGGATGCTTGTCGTCGGTATCGGTGCGACCAAGCGTTGGCAGGATAAGCGACGTTTGGCCGTGCTTCACGTGTGAGCGGTTCGGCTTGGTCGAAACGCTCACGGTGAGGCCCACGCGCTGCATGGCTCCCTCCAGAAGCTCGGTGTCGGAACAGGCCAGGGCGAAGTTCCCACCCATCGAGACGAAGACGTCGACGTTGTTGTTCACGAAGGCGTCGACCGTGTCCACAGAGTCGAGGCCGTGCGCACGCGGCGAATCGATGGAGAATTCTTTGTCGAGGGCCGCCAGCATCCACTCCTGTGGCTTCTCCCACACGCCCATGGTGCGGTCGCCCTGCACGTTGGAGTGACCGCGCACGGGGCACGCGCCGGCGCCCGGCTTGCCGAAGTTTCCCTGCAGCAGGAGCAGGTTGATGATCTCCTTGAGAGTGTTGACCGAGTGCGGCTGCTGGGTGAGTCCGAGGGCCCAGCAGATGATCGTGGCCTTGGACGCCACCATCATCTGGGCGACCTTGGCGATCTCGAGGCGGGACAGGCCTGTTGCGGCTTCGGTCTCTTCCCAGTCGATGACCTTGCGAGCGGCGCGGTAGGCCTCGATACCGTCGGTGTTCTCCGCCACGAAGTCATGATCGACGACGGAGCCCGGCACGCGCTCTTCTTCTTCGAGGAGCAGATGGCCGAGCGCCTGGAATAGGGCCAGGTCGGCGCCGACCTTGATCTGCAGGAACTCGTCGGCGAGGTCGACGCCCTTGCCCACGAGCCCGGTCGGAGTCTGAGGGTCGCGGAAGTTGAAGAGGCCGGCTTCGGGCAGCGGGTTCACGGCCACGATCTTGCCACCGTTGTCTTTGCACTCGGCCAGGGCAGAGAGCATGCGGGGGTGATTCGTTCCCGGGTTCTGGCCCACGACGAAGATGAGTTCCGCTTGGTGGATGTCCTCAAGGGACACCGTGCCCTTGCCGATTCCGATTGTGGGGTTGAGCGCCGACCCCGACGACTCGTGGCACATGTTCGAGCAGTCGGGGAGGTTGTTTGTGCCGATGGATCGTGCGAAGAGCTGGTACATGAACGCGGACTCGTTGGCCGTGCGGCCCGAGGTGTAAAACACGGTTCGGTCGGGCGTCGACGCCCGAATCTTCTCGCCGATGAGTTCGAAGGCGTCATCCCAGCTGATCTGGGAATAGTGAGTGTCGCCCGGGCGGATCACCACCGGATGCGTGATGCGACCCTGGTTTCCTAGCCAGTACTCCGTCTTGGTTTCAAGTTCGGCAATCGAATGCTCGGCCCAGAAGTCGGGCGTGACGGTGCGGAGAGTGCTTTCCTCGGCAACGGCTTTGGCGCCGTTCTCGCAGAACTCGGCGGTCTTGCGGTGGCCCTGGGATTCCGGCCAGGCGCAGCCCGGGCAGTCGGTGCCGTCGCGCTGGTTGAGGCGCAGCAGCGACTTCGCGGTGCGGGAGACACCTGCCTGGGCAATGCCGCGATCGAGCGCCACGACAACGGCTTCGAGCCCCGCGGCATGCGTTTTGGGTTTCTTGACGACCAGGCTGTTCTCGTTGATGTCTTCGACCGGTGCTCCACGTTTCATGGTTCCATCCTGCCTTGGATTCGGCCCGGAACTGGGATTCCGGGGAAATCACAGGAAAGAAAACCTTCGATACGTTCGTATAGTCTTTCCCCCTGGCTTTTTTCTCCCGTCGAATTCGACAGCAACGTAGCTATGCCCCCCCGGCAGCAAGGAATTCACTCATGACTTGGCTTGACCGCGACCGCACCATCGCCCCACCCGGATTCAATCGTTGGCTGATCCCGCCTGCGGCCCTTGCCGTTCACCTGAGCATCGGGCAGGCATATGCCACCAGTGTCTATAAGACCGCACTCGTGTCGCATTTCGATGCGAGCCTCACCCAGATCGGTGTGATTTTCTCCATCGCAATCGTGATGCTTGGTCTGTCGGCCGCGGCGCTCGGCACGTGGGTTGATACCAACGGACCCCGTAAGGCGATGTTCGTCTCCGCCTTGTTCTGGTCCGGCGGGTTCCTGATCGGTTCCCTGGGAATCTTCAGCAATCAGCTGTGGCTCGTGTACCTGGGGTACGGCTTCATCGGCGGCATCGGCCTGGGAATCGGTTACATTTCGCCGGTTTCCACTCTGATCAAGTGGTTCCCGGACCGCCCGGGGCTCGCCACAGGAATGGCCATCATGGGTTTCGGCGGCGGTGCCTTGATCGCTAGTCCCGTTTCGACGGCGCTGCTGAGCGCCTACGACCCGAATTCGGGTGCAACCGATTGGGTGGCCAGCGGCGATGCCGTCGGCAAGCTGTTCCTCACCTTCGCCGTGGTGTACCTCGCGTACATGATGTTCGGCGCGTTCACCATCAAGGTTCCAGCCCCCGGCTGGACTCCGGCCGGCTTCGACCCGTCGACGGTCAAGGCCAAGCCTCTCGTGACGAGCAATCACGTCTCCGCCAAGAACGCCATCAAGACACGCCAATTCTGGCTCATCTGGGTTGTGCTGTTCTGCAACGTCACCGCGGGGATCGGAATCCTCGAACAAGCCGCACCGATGATCCAGGACTTCTTCCGGCAGCCCGATGGCAGCTCGCTCGTGACGGCTCTGGTCGCTGGCGGTTTCGTGGGCCTGCTCTCGATCGCCAACATGGGCGGCCGATTCGCGTGGTCCGCCACATCCGACTTCACTGGACGTAAGAACATCTACATGGTGTATCTCGGTGTGGGAACCGTGTTGTACCTCGTGCTCGCCCTCGTCGGCTCGGCGACGACGGCCCTCTACGTGATCCTGGCCTTTGTCATCATCTCCTTCTACGGCGGCGGCTTCGCGACGGCGCCGGCCTACCTGCGCGACCTCTTCGGAACGTTCCAGGTGGGGGCAATTCACGGTCGACTGCTCACGGCCTGGTCCGCAGCCGGCATCGCCGGTCCCCTGATCGTCAATTCAATCCTCGACGCTCAGGGAACTCCCGGGCAGCTGACCGCGGCCGACTACCAGCCGGCCTTGCTGACCATGGTCGGCATCCTGGTGATCGGCTTCCTGGCTAATCTCTTGGTCAAGCCCGTCGCGTCGAAATTTCACGAGCCCGCTGCGACGCCGCCGGCCGTTCGCGTACCCGCAATGGAGGTCTGACATGAAGATCGCAAAACTCGTCCTCGGCTGGACCCTGGTCGGTGTCCCACTGATCTACGGCGTGAGTCAGACGCTAATCAAGGTCACAGCTCTGTTCGGCTGACCGCAGATTAGCTGGTGGGTTGCTGAGAGAGGCCCGCGACCGTGCACAGAACAGCTCCGTTATGGGAAGATTCCACGGATGAGCAATCCAAACCGCTCGTCCGTTCCGAAGCGTCTCTGGTGATCTGTGCTCGGTCGGAGCCACGGCCGCGCAGCACGTGAGAGAAATCGACGCGGAACAAACGTATTCGCCGGACCATTCGAGAGATCGCCCCGAGGGGAGAACCACCATGGGACCGCACACAGCCCTGGACGTTATGCGTGAATCCGGGTCAATTCTGGCTGGCATCCGCTGCGCCGATGATTTGACCGTAGCCTCGAGCCGAGACGCGGGATCCCGAGCCGTGCGCCTGTTGGCGGCGGCCGCGCTGGACGGGTCGGACCAGCTCACGGCCATCGCTGCAGTGCATGCTCTCGCGCGTATCTTCGATGATTCCGCCGACGACGTGCTCGTGCCGCTTCTCGCCCACGAATCCGGGTTCCTCCGCGAGCATGCGGCCTGGGCCTTCGGTGTGCGGTTGCCTCGGCTCGACGCTTTGGCCGGTCTCGTGAGCATGGTCATCGGGGGAGGATTCTCCGGCATGATAGCCCAGCGCACCCTCGAGCAGTGGAGCGCGTCGGCCGCGGATTCGGTGGCTCTCGCGGTGGAGGGAGCGCTGCTGGGCGTTCGAGAAGCGGATGCACGAGCTCGCCTGGTGGAGACTCTCGGGCTCGTTCCCGGCCGCATTCCCGAGCGGTTGCTGCGTTCGGTGGCGGTCGACGACACCGAGCCTCCCGAGGCCAGGGCGGCGGCGGTGGCCGGGCTCGGGGACCGGGTGGCTAACGACACCAACATTCGCCTCGTCACCGATCTGTCCTTCGGCACGGACGAACTGGCCGACGTGGCCAGGCTCGCGCTGTTCGACCTCACGTCGGCGAGCTACTCTCGCCCGCCGTGGAGCCACGGCACGACCATCGCGCAGTTGTTCCTGCATGCCGACATTGACGGCGAACTCTCCAGGGTGGGCTCCGGCGACAACGGGGGCATCGCCACGCTGCTCGTGCGGCTGGGTGACGCGCTGGTTGCCGGCCACCGCGCCGGGGGAGCTGACTTCAACAGTCGTTCCGACCTCAACGCCACCGACCAGGTGGAACGCGTGCTGACGCTCAGCCGAGGCACACACGGCACCGCGCTGTCCTGCCTGAGCGCGGTGTCGTCAACGCTGTCCGGGCATGCCTTCGCCGCCGTGCCGTTCCTCGGAGGCGTCGTGCCGGCGGCCGACGCGTGGCCGCGGCGAATTGCCGCCCAGCGCGGCATTCGGCGTGTGCTGCGAGCCGCTGGCGGCGTCGACGCGATCCACCTGCGGATGGCCGATGTGGGCAGCCTCGCCGCCGCGACTGTGGCCCGGGAGATGGACATACCGATCGTTTTCACGGTGGCACCAGACCCGCACGCCGTCATCGATTCCCTGGAGCGTTCCGGTTCGCTCACCCGCAGTAATTTCGGCACCGTCGATGAGGCCGAGCATTTCTGGTTTCGTGCCCGCCTCGTTCAGCGTCTGGCGGCGGATGCCGCCCACACGGTTTTCTTTCCCCGCCCCGACCTGGAACGCGACATGCGTGAGCTCGTCGGGATCGACATCACCGCGCACCCCGAACGCCACACGGTTGTGGCCGAAGGTATCGACCTCGCCGTGATCGAGAAGTCTCTCGCCGAGGCGCTGGAGCCGCGCCAGGGGGCATCGCCCGTGCCGGCGACAGGTGAACTCGACGACCTGCTCCGCACGCTGCCGGAGCACCGCCGTGGCCTCCCGCTCCTCATCTCCGTGGGTCGCTTGCACCGTGTCAAGGGCATGGCCACTCTGGTCGAGGCGTGGGCAGCAGACCCTACTCTGCACCAGGGCAGCAATCTGCTCATTGTGGGAGGCGACCTCGAGCATCCGTCGCCCGACGAGTTGGAGCAGTTGCGGCGCATGGAAGCGGCACTGCCGCTCGCGAAGGCCTCCGAGCACGGGCTGCTGCTGGCCGGCCATCGTGCCAACGACACGGTGGCGCGGTGGCTTGTCGCGGCCCGATTCGGCCGTGATGGGCTGTGCGCGCCGCACGGGGCCTACGTCTGCGCGAGCGTGAAAGAAGAATTCGGCCTCGCTTTGCTCGAGGCGCTGGCCACGGGGTTGCCGGTCGTGGCCCCGAACGCCGGCGGCCCGGCCACCTACGTGGAAAACGGCGTGACGGGATTTCTGGTGGACACGGGGAGCCCGAGCGCGCTCGCGCGCGGGATCTCCTCGGCGCTGGACACCGCGATCGGGCCGTTCGGACTCGAATACGCGGAACGCGGCAGGGACATGGTGGCGCACAACTTCACCATTCAGGCCATGGCTCGCTCGCTGACCGACGTCTACCGCGACGTTGCCGAAGCCAACGAGACGGCGACCTGGGCGCTGAACGCTTCATGACGCTCCTGATCATCAGCCCGGACTACGCCTCGCACCTTTTTCCCCTCGCAACGCTCGGCACGGCCTGGCAACGGGCCGGCGAACGCGTCGTCGTGGCAAGCGGCCCGGCCACTGCCGATATCGTGTCGGCTTTCGGGTTCGAACGTGAAAACCTGCAACTCGGGCGCGGATCCAACCCGGGCACCATCCGTGCCGAGGCGCAACCGAAGGGCGAGGACGACGCTCTGCGGGGATTCTTTAACGCGACCCGTCTGGGTATGGTGGAAACCCTGCGCTTCCAGGCGGAAGCGCGCAGCAGCGACCTGTTGTGGAATCCGGTCGAGATCGCCCGCACGGTTCAGGCCCTCGTGGAGCGCGTGCGGCCCGATCAGGTGATTGTCGACCACCTCGCTTTCAGCGCTCGTCTCGGTTTGATGACCGCCGGCATCCACCATGCGGATGTCGTGCTCGGGCATCCGTCGGCACTGCCGGTTTTCGGCGAAGTGTATGGATACCCGCCGGCGTGGTCTCAGGTTTTCCGGCCCGGCGCCACCGAGCTGAGCGACCTGCGGCTGCTCTGCGAAATGGTGCGGGATTCGTTCACCGCCCAGTGGAATGTTGCCTTGGCCGAGCTGGACCCGAATGCGGCGCCGAGCGTTGACGCGTTCAAGGAGACCGGCGATGTGCTGCTGCTCAATTACCCTGAAGAGCTGCACTCCGCTGCGCGCACTCTCCTGCTGCCCGACCATGCCTTTCTGGGGTCTTCGGTGCGCTCGGAAGCTCCCGATGCCGAGGTGGAAGCCTGGCTCAGCGCCGGTGAACAACCGGTCGTGTACGTGAGCTTCGGAAGCTTCCTGTCTGTGCGCGGCGATGTGCTGGAGCGTGTGGCGGCCGCCCTGCACGGCCTCGGAGTGCGTGTCGCCCTTGCCACCGGATCGACGGATCCCGGCACTCTCGGACCGATCCCGGACAGTTGGCTGGTGCGGGGATTCCTGCCCCAGGTGCGCCTGCTGGAGCACGCGGTTCTCGCGGTGAGCCACGGCGGAAACAACAGCGTGACCGAGTCCATGACGGCCGGGGTTCCCCTGCTGCTGCTGCCGTTCTCCACCGATCAGTTCGCCGGTGCGGCCGCCCTTGACCTGGCCGGATTCGGGGAGACCCTCGACCCGAACACCGCCACGTCCACCCAGATCCGGGCCGCAGCCGTACGCTTGCTCTCGATGGCCGGGGACCCCCGCGCGCGCCTGCGGATGCTCGGCGCATCCCTCTCGGGGGGTGCCGGTCCGCGGCGTGCCTTCGAAGCACTGACTGCGGCCCCCATCGTCGGCTGATCGCGAGGATCCGGTACCGCAACCCGTGCAGCGGACGATAGCCTCAAGCACACGTACCGCTGACCTGCACCGCTGACACGGAGGCACACCCTGGATACCCTCATCGACGTTCTCCAGCCCGCACTGGGTAAAATCCGCTCCGCGCACTACCTGCCTGCCACTCCGGAAACCGTGCTCTGGGGACGCTTGCCGTGTGCGACGGATGCCGCGGTGCTGACGATAGACTCCGGCACCGAAGTCACGATCGATACGATCAGCCATGAGGGAATTCACGAGGATCAGGGCCGCGATCCGGCCGCGTTCTTTGCCGGATTCGGGGTGGAACGCCACCGTGTGCTCGACGACGCCGTCGCCGTCGCCGCGAGCGGATACACGCGAAGCCCGCTGCTCGACGGCCCGCACGTGATCACCGGCCCGATCCATGTTCGCGGGGCCCGGCCGGGCGACCTGCTGAAAATGACGCTCGTGGACGCGACTCCGCGGGTGCCGTACGGCATCATCTCCAACCGCCATTCCAAGGGTGCCCTGCCTGGCGAATATCCTCTCGGTGCCGACAACGTGAGCGTGTTCGCCACCGTTGAGGAGCACGACGGAGTGTCTGTCGGAACGCTCCCTCTCGTGCTCGGCGGGCCACGGAGCGTACGGTTTCCCCTGAACCCTTTCCTGGGAATCATGGGTGTGGCCGTTGCGGGGACGGAACGACCGCACTCGGTTCCGCCAGGGTCCCATGGCGGAAACATCGACATCAACCTGCTGACCGAGGGGAGTTCGCTCTACCTGCCCGTCCAGGTGGACGGCGCCCTAGCCTTCGTGGGCGACCCGCATTTCGCCCAGGGTGATGGTGAGGTGGCGCTCACGGCCATGGAGGCGAGTCTGCGGGTGACGGTGCGATTCGACGTCATTGCGCAGGAGCGGGCAGAGGCGCTCTTCGGTCGTCTCGCCGGACCGCTCGCCGAAACCACGGATTTCCTCGTGCCGACCGGCCTCAACGTGCACCTCGACGAAGCGGTACGAGAGTGCGTTCGAGCGGCGATCGCCCTGTTGGGTGCCCGCTACGGAATGGACCGCACTCTCGCCTACGCCTACCTGAGCGCGGCGACCGATTTCAACATCTCCCAAGTAGTCGACATCGTGTGCGGCGTTCATGCACGCATCAGAAAGGCGGATTTCCATGGTTGAAACGGCTCTCGAAGCGCGGGACGACGTTCTCAAGGCACTTCCAGTGCCGACTCCCGCATTCGACGCGAGCGTGTGGCGCATTCTGGGAAGCCCTCTGCTGTCCGGGGCAGACGACGGCCCCCTCGCGGGCGAGACAGTCGCCGTGAAGGATCTGTTTGAGGTGGCCGGCTTCGCGGTTGGCGCGGGTGTACCCGAGTATCTGCGCCACGCGGTGCCGGCCACGACGACCGCGCCTGCGGTGCGAGCGATGCTGGACGCCGGCGCATCCGTGCACGGCATTGCCCGCACGGACGAATTCGCTTACAGCCTCGCCGGGACCAACGAACACTACGGCACTCCACCCAATCCACGTGTGCCGGGCGGACTCCCCGGCGGATCGTCGAGCGGCCCGGCCGCCGCCGTCGCGCTGGGCCACGCCAGCATCGGTTTGGGCACGGACACTGCTGGCTCGACCAGGGTGCCAGCCTCCTACCAGGGCCTCTGGGGACTGCGCAGTACCCACGACGCGGTCAGCCGTGAGGGGCTGCTCGCCCTGGCCCCGAGCTTCGACGCCGTGGGCTGGCTGACCCGCACGCCCGAACTTTTGGGACTGGTCGCTGAGGCCTCCCTCGCCGGTGACGCGCAGGTGTCCGCGCCGACGGACTACGCCGTGGCCGTTTCCCTCGTCTTTGCGGCCGAGGAGGGAGTGCAAGCCGCTTTCGTTGACTCTCTTGACCGGCTGGAGAGCGCCGGGCTCATCCCCGAGCCGCACATCGTGGACGTCGGCGACCTGGTCGAGCTGTCCGCCGCATTTCGTACCGTGCAGGCGGCCGAGGCCTGGCGCGAACACGGTGCGTGGGTGGGCGACCACGCCGGAGCCCTGGGCGGCGACGTTGCTCGGCGTTTCGACTGGGCACGGCAGGTCAGCGAGAGCGAAGAAGCGGATGCCCGAGGTCGGCTCTCCGAGGCCCACGACCGGCTGAATATAGTGCTCGACGGGCGCATCCTCCTGCTGCCGAGCACGCCGTCGGGAGCGCCCGACCGCGGCGCGACAGGACGCGTCGTTGATGCCACGCGCATCGACACCGTCTCGTTGACGTGCCTGGCCGCGATCGGAGGATATCCGGCGGTCTCCGCGCCGCTGCTCAGCGTCGCCGGGCGCCCCGTGGGGCTCGGGCTCGTGGGTCCGCGCTTAAGTGACGTCTCGCTCGTGGCAACGGCCGCGCGCCTCGTCGGTATCGACTGATCTGACTTGCCGGTGTCGCGGCGTCGACATACACTCGCTACACCCGCACGCCCACGTCAAAGGAGACTGTCATGCCTGTAGCCGAAACGGCCCCCATCGGTGCCCCCGTCTGGTTCGACCTGTCCAGCTCGGACCCGAAGGGAGCCCAAACGTTCTACGAAGGCGTCTTCGGGTGGACGTCTGAGGAGATGGGCCCCGACTACGGCAACTACGTGAATTTCTGGAAGGACGGCGCGCGCATCGCCGGCATGATGCAGAATTCGGGCCAGGGCGGTCCGGACGGATGGACGACGTATCTGAAAAGCGCGGACGCCGCAGCCACCGCCGCGGCGATCACGGTGGCAGGTGGCTCAGTCATGGTCGAACCGATGGACGTCATGGGCCTCGGCCGGATGGCCATCGCTGTGGACCCCGCCGGGACTGTCGTCGGAATTTGGCAGCCGGGCACCATGAGCGGATATGGTCGGGCCGACGAGGCGGGGACGCCCGTCTGGCACGAGCTGCAGACGCGTGACTACGGCACGGAGGTGTCCTTCTATGAAAAAGCGTTCGGATGGCACACCGAAGTGATGAGCGACACCGACGAGTTTCGGTACACCCTGCTGAAAAGCGGTGACGTCGACTACGCCGGGCTGATGGACGCGAGCGGGTTCCCCGCTGAGGCGCCGACAGGCTGGGAGATCTACATCGGCGCCGCAGACGTGGACGCCACGGTGGCGAAGGCCCTTGAGCTCGGGGGAACTCTCGTGCTGCCGGCCGAGGACACACCGTTCGGGCGGATCGCGAAGATCGCCGATCCGACAGGGGCCACCATCAAGCTCTCCTCGGTCGCAGTGCACTGACGTCTCTGTGGGCACTCGCGCCATCGGTCACGGCCCGACCGCTCCCGGAAACATGGCTGAAACGTCTGTTGCGTAAACTCGGTACCTGAAACACCTGATTCACCCATGCCGAGGGAGTGAAACACATTTCCAGTCTTCCGATCAATCCGCCGCCACGCCTCCTGATGGGTCCGGGGCCCATCAATGCCGACCCGCGCGTGCTTCGCGCCATGTCGGCACAGCTTCTCGGCCAATACGACCCGGCGATGACGGCGTACATGAGCGAGACCATGGCGCTGTACCGCACAGTGTTCGACACCGCCAACGTGCAGACCCTGCTCGTAGACGGCACGTCGCGGGCCGGCATCGAGGCGGCTCTCGTCTCCCTGATCGAGCCGGGTGACCGGGTGCTCGTGCCCATTTTCGGGCGCTTCGGCCATCTGCTGAAGGAAATCGCCGAGCGCGCCGGGGCAGAGGTGCACGTGCGCGAGGTGGAATGGGGGCAGGTCTTCACTGCGGCGGCGATCGAGCAGGCCATCATCGAGACGCGGCCGGTGCTCCTCGCCGTGGTGCACGGCGATACGTCGACCACGGTGATGCAGCCCCTTGAGGAACTCGGGGAGGTGTGCGCGCGGCACGGCGTGCTCTTCTACACCGACGTCACGGCCTCGCTCGGCGGCAATCCGGTCCACACGGATGCCTGGGGCCTCGACGCCGTGACCGCCGGGCTGCAAAAATGCCTCGGGGGTCCCTCCGGCAGTGCGCCCGCGACGTTCTCGAGCCGCGCGACCGACGTCATTCGCTCACGATCCAGCGTGGAAGCCGGCCTGCGTGACCCCGGAGAGACAGCGGGACGCAGCCCGATTCGATCGAACTACTTCGACCTCGCCATGATCTTCGACTACTGGGGCCCCCGGCGCCTGAATCATCACACCGAGGCCACGACCGCCCTGTACGGCGCACGCGAATGTGCCCGGTTGCTCGTGTGCGAGACTCTGCCGGTCGCCATCGAGCGACATCGACTGCACGGAGCGGCGATGCTCGCGGGCGTGCGCGGCCTGGGGCTGTCCGTGTTCGGCGACCTGGAACACAGGATGAACAACGTCGTGGCGGTGGTCATCCCGGACGGAGTCAACGGGGACGCCGTTCGCGGCGCGCTGCTGGGCGATTTCGGAATCGAAATCGGAACATCGTTTGGCCCCCTGCAGGGCAAGATCTGGCGGATCGGCACGATGGGCTACAACGCTCGCCGGGACACCGTGCTGACCACGCTCGCGGCTCTCGAACAGGTGCTTCGACGGCTCGGTGCGCCGGTGACCGGTGGCGGGGGAGTCGGCGCGGCGTGGGACGTCTATTCCGATCAGGAGCCATCATGACGGTCTCAACCGCTGCCCTCATCCTCGACCGTTGCGACGAACTCGCCACCCACAGTGCGCTGCCGGGGGGTTTGATCGAGCGGGTCTACCTCTCGCCGGAGCACGCCGCCGTCAACGCGCTCGCGGCAGATTGGATGAAGCAGAGCGGGCTCACCACATGGCAGGACGCCGCCGGCAACCAGTGCGGTCGGCTCGAGGGGGCAACCCCTGGCCTGCCCGCGCTGTTGCTCGGCTCCCACCTCGACACCGTGCCCTGTGCCGGCCGGTACGACGGGATTCTGGGAGTCTTGCTCGCGATCGCGGTGGCCGACCGTGTGCGTGTTTCGGGCCGTGTCCTGCCCTTCGCACTGGAAGTTGTGGCCTTCGGTGACGAGGAGGGCACGCGTTTCGGCACCACCCTGTTGGGCAGCCGTGCCCTCGCCGGAACGTGGCAGCCCGAGTGGTGGCGGTTGAGAGATGCCCACGGCGTCACCCTGCACGAAGCCTTCCTGGCCTTCGGCCTCGACCCGGCGCGCGTGGCGGAGGCGGCGCGCAGTCCCCAGGACCTGGTTGGATACCTTGAGGCGCACATCGAACAGGGCCCTGTTCTCGACGACTCAGACCAGCCGCTGGCCGTGGTTACATCCATCGCTGGAGCGCGTCGGTTTCAGATCACCATCGACGGGGCGGCCGGGCACTCCGGAACGCCCTGGTCGCTGCGCCGAGACGCCCTCGCCGGCGCGAGCGAAGCGATCTTGGCTATCGAAGACATCGCCCGCAGGGCGAACCTGATCGCCACGGTCGGGCACCTGCGGGTCTTTCCCGACGCTGTGAACGTGATTCCCGGTCGTGCCGAATTCAGCCTGGATCTGCGCGGGCAATTCGATGCCGAACGCGATTCGGCCTGGGAGGGCATTGAGGCAGCCCTGTCGGATATCTGCTCGCGTCGACTCCTCACCGTGCACAGCGTGCAAACGCATTCCGCCCCGGCCGCGCACTGCAGCACGCGGCTTCGGGAGGCCGTTGCCGACGGCATCCGCTCCTCCAGTGTGGCCGGATCGGTATCCACGGATGCCCCCTCCCTGTTGTCCATGGCCGGCCACGACGCCATGGCGGTTGCCGCCGTGACCGAGATCGGCATGCTGTTCGTGCGCTGCGCGGGTGGGGTGAGCCATCACCCCGACGAATCGGTGACCGAAGCCGACGTGGACGCTGCGCTCGAAGCCGTCGAAGCGGCCGTTCTCGCTGTGGTGGACGCGCAGCCGTTCGAGGGGAGCGCGGCATGACACACGCACTCAACATCGGGCAGCGCATCGACGGACGGTACGGTGAACTGTCACCGCAGGAGCAACGCGCGGCAGATTTCATCCTCGACCACCTCAGCGATCTGGCCGTCTACAACGCCTCGGAACTGGCCCGGCTGAGCGGCGTGTCGAAGGCGACGGTGTCGCGGCTGTTTCGGCGTCTCGGTTTTCAGGACTCGGCGGAGGTGCGGGATCACGCTCGTGCCCTGCGGAGCCATGGGTCCCCGATCGGTGGCCCGGGGGCGTCTGCGGGCACACCGTCACGGCTTGCCGCTCACGCGGATGCTGAGCACGACAACCTGCGACGTCTGCTCGAGAGCCTCGATGATGGTCGGTTGGATGCGGCGAGTCGACTGATCGTGACGGCTGGCACTGTGGTGGTGATCGGCATGCGTAACAGCTACCCGCTTGCCCTGCACCTGCGGGAACAGCTCGTGCAGGTGCGCGACCGCGTGAGGCTCGCGCCCCAGCCCGGGCAGTCGCTCGCGGAAGACCTCGCGGGTCTCGGCCCGCACGACGTTGTGGTGCTGCTGGGATTCCGACGGCGGGCGTCCGGTTTCGGCGCCCTCGTGGCGGCGATCCAGCGACGGGGGATTCCCCTCGTGCTCATTGCCGATTCGTCCGCCCGGCGGCATGCCGACTTCGCCACGCACTGGCTCGAGTGCCCGATAGACAGCGTGTCGGCCTTCGACAGCTACGCAACGGCCATGAGCCTGATCAACCTGCTTGTCACCGGTGCGATGGGTGCGAACGTGCGGGAGAGCCGCACGCGCATCGCGGCAATCACGAGTGTCTACGAAGACCTTGAAGAGCTTGAGGTTCCCTGGTGAGAGTCACTTCGTCGACTGGTTGGTCTGCTGCTGGGGAGCGGTCGGCGGGGTGAGCCTGGTGATGAGCGCCGCCGTGCCCGTGCTGAGCACTGTGGTCAGCAGCACGGAGACCAGGGTCAGTGCGATGCCGGAAGACCACAGCGTGAGGCGATTGCGGTTGTAGAGGTCACCGAACTGGTCGATCCCGAAGCCGGCTTTGACCAGTGACCGGTAATCAAAGGCGAGCCCGAGCGAGAGGCAGAGCACGCCCAACTGCACCCCGCGCAGGGCGAGGAGGCCCGCGATGTCGCCCGACGAGAACGGAAGCAGAACGGCGGCGGTTTCGCTCGCCGCGAGAACGACGAGCAGACGCAAGCACTTCTCGATCCCGCCCGTGCCGCGCAGCATGGGGAAGAAGAACCCGAAGGCAAATCCATACAGGGGAAATCGAAAGGCCACCAGCGGCGTCACCACGGCGGCAAAGCGGCTGCCCGCACCCGGATCCGTGATTGACTCGACGATGGGGGCGATGAGCGGAATGGAGAACGGCAGGGTCACGAAGAAGGCCACTGCCGCTCCGAAGAGGCCGCGCCGCAGTGGCGTGCCGGTGCCGCCCCAGCCCAGACCGGTCGATCGAACGACCGGTCTGGTTCGAGCCCCGCTTTGCGCCGTGCGGACGAGTCCCTGGATCGTGGGGATGTCGGCGGGTTCCGTTGCTCCCGATGTCAGCTTCTTTCGGAACGCCCCCGCCATCTCCCGATCCAGGCGGGCGCCATTCGCCGCGATGAGTAGGCGACGCGTTCCGCCAACCACCACTGAGGGGTCTGGGTCGAGGGTGAACTCCGCGCTCACCAACTCCACATCGGGTTCGGGCACTAGGAGCACGCCCAGCACCAGCACAATTCCGATGAGTGCAGACACCGGAACGCCCAGGTACAGGAGGTCTGTGCGAAACATCAGCACGGCCATGCCCACGAGGCACGCGAGTCTCGCCGTGTTCTTGCTCCACCAGTAGTGAGAGCCGAGGCTCGCGAGCAGGATCGCCAGCAGGGCGAAGGCGAGCACTTGCAGGAGGGGACCCGCCCAGCCCGTCAGCGATGAATAACCGAAGAACTCCCATGTTTGCGGCCAGAGGAGTACGCCGAGCACCAAGGCGATGAACCAGCCCGCCCAGCCCGGCAAGGCCGAGGTGCCGTCTTCGTGACGGGTGGCACGGAAGACGTAGAGAAAGACAGCGGCCAGGATCCCCAGGCTTATCGCGTAGGTGACGGCATCTTCGACGCGGCTGGCCACAACCGAGCCTGTCGTGGAGCGGGCCATGGCAAGAATCAGGGGAGGGACCACGGCGAACACCAGCGTCGGAAAGGTCGGTCGCCGAACCGCGGCGAACACAAAAGCAACACCGGCGCCCACGTACAGGATCGTGAAAACCAGCGCGGCGACCTGGTCCTCGGTGGCGCGCACGATCGGAAGCAGAACGACGGCAGCAAGAGCGAACGCGAGCACGATACCGGCCACAAGGGTGCGCACACGCGAATGCACGCCGGTAGGCCCCACGTATTCCATCGCGCACGCCGCCACCAGAATGAGCGGCGTGACGACGGCGGGCACCGTGATTCCGTACTGCAGAACGTACTGCAGCGGTGAGCCCTCCAGGCCCGTCGAGAGATCGAGGAGGGTGAAGTCGAGTTGGTTCACTGCGGTGAGCACGCCCGCGGCGAGGGCCATCCACACCAACACATGGCCGCGATGCAGAAACCAGGCGGCTCCGCCGGCCGGGCCGGGGATGGCGGGCGTCTCTGTTCCGTTCCGTGTTCGGCGGCGCAGCAGGAAGACGAGGAATACCCACGGTGCCAGGGTCCAGAGGGCGCCGAGGAGGAGTTGCAGAAAGGTGATGGCGGCGGGCTGGGTGTATTCGGCAGGTGTCGTCTCCGGCGCCCCGCCGGAGTTGACTTCCACGGTGACGAAATCCTGTTGCTCTGGCGTCGTCGTGGCGAGGTCGACGGTGGTAGCCGAGCTCGAAGAAATGGATGAGGCCGACGACTCCGGATAGAACGAGATGATGCTCAGCGTGTCTTCTGTGGTGCTGACCGTGGCAACCACCGGTGACAGGATGGGCGACCACAGGTCTATCCACAGTGTTGTGGCCAACTTCGTGTTCCGGTCGGCTTCGCCGTGTTGTCGAATCACGCCTTCGGTCGCTCCCACGGGCCGGTCGACGGTGGGCGGATCCCAGACGATGCCGAGCTGACCGGTTCCCGACAGGATCACGTCGCCGAAGAACGCGGCGAACGTGCCGGGTCTCGCGGCGTAGGTGCCTTCCATGGCAGCCAGGAACAGGGGGTCAGTGCTGTCGGTCGTCACCGTGCGATCTGCCGTGACCTGTGCGCCCACGGTCAGGGTGAGCTGTGTCGTCCGGCTCTCGATGTCACCGGGCGCATCGAATCCTCTCGCGTCGATGGCGGGAGCCGGTGCCTCGAGGAAGACCTCGCTAGCGGGACCCGCCGTCCAATCTGTGTAGGTGGAGACGCCCAGACTGGCCACGAGAAGCACGATGAACGCCGTCGCCGCCAGCACGACGCGGATCGTGGTGTCGCGCCGGGTACCCGTTGTCGCCATCGCGCCCCGTTTCTCTGTCGGGCTTGTTGCGAGGCATAGTACTCCCGCCCGGATCGGGACTCCGCAGCAGGGGTGAACATTCTCCTACACCGGGTTCGAGGGCCGATCGACGTCGAGACCACTGCCGAGATCGCCGCACTCGACCGAGAGCGTAGCGTGGGCGGCCAGATAGGCGCGGGCCCCGGTGTCCCCGTTGAGGCACGCGGCGAGGTCCTCCCAGTGCGCCCGGCCCAGCACCACCGGATGTCCGGGAGCTCCGCCGAACCGTGCCTGGCGCAGCGTGTCGGCGTCGACCGGGTGGCGACCGCCGGCATCCGTGCGCTCGCTGATCATGCGGGTCACCGTCGCGGTGCTGAGGTCGGGCACGTCGACCGGAACCACCACGAGTGCAACCGCCGGCAAAGTCTGCGCCGCTGCCAGGCCGGCCCTGAGGGACGCTGAAAGTCCGCGCGCCCAGCCGGTGGCGTGCACGATGATCGCGTGTGCCCCCGAATCTCGCAACCGGGCCTCCGCCTCGGGGCCCCCGGCACCGAGCACCGCGATGACAGGTCGGCATCCGCTTGCGTGCAAGGTTTCCACGGTGTGCACGAGCCAGTCAACGCCATCGGCGTCGCGCACGAGGGCCTTCGGCCGGCCGTAGCGAGTGCCGGCACCCGCGGCCAGCACGAGACCGGCAATCGACTGGGAAGCGGCGGGCATGTTCGCATCGTATGGTCTATCTGGTCTCGGCATGGCCCGAGGCCATAGGCTGATCGAAAACAGGCACACTTCACGATTCACCGCAGGGGAGACCATGAAAACGTTGCCGAACACCGAGTTGCGAGAGTGGCTCGGTTCCTGCCTCGCTGTTCCCCGTTGGATAGACGACGTGATGGCCCGCGCGCCGTTTGCGAGCACCGCAGCGCTGTTGCTGGCTGCACGAGAGGCTGCGACGCCGCTCAGCCGGGCCGAGGTCGACGAGGCTCTCGCCGGGCATCCTCGAATCGGGGACGCGCCGCGGGGCGATTCCCAGGCCGCCCGGTTCTCCCGCGGGGAGCAGCGCTCGGCCGACGCGCACGATGAGGCACTCGCTGCCGCGATCGCCGAGGGAAATCGGGCGTATGAGCAGAAGTTCGACCGGGTATTCCTCATTCGGGCCGCCGGACGCTCCCGCACGCAGATTCTCAACGAGCTCAACCGACGGCTTCAGCTCCACGACGAGGCCGAGGTACGCATCGTGGAGAGCGAGCTGCGAGACATCGCTCTGCTACGCCTCGCCAGCCTCGCAGGCAAGGCCTCGGAGTGACCAGTCGCATCACCACACATGTTTTGGATGCGGTCACCGGCCGCCCCGCACGCGGCCTCGCCGTGAATCTCGAGCACCGTGGGGACGACGGCTGGGCACTCCTCGCGACCGGGGAAACGGATGCCGATGGCCGCGTCGCGGATCTCGGCCCCGCCGCGCTGCCCGTGGGCCGGTACCGCCTCGATTTCGACACGGGGACCTGGTTCGAAGCCTCTGGCCGACCCACGTTCTACCCCGAGGTGCAGATCACCTTCGAGCTCGCCGACGAGGCCGCGCACTGCCACGTGCCCCTGCTGCTCAGCCCGTTCTCCTACTCGACCTACCGCGGCAGCTAGATGTAGTCGGGCGTGACGCGGCGGCCTCGCACAAAGACGCCGGAGATGGCCGGCTCGCGCAGAGCCATCAGCAGCGTGAACAGGGTCTGCTCGGCGGCACGCTCGGCATCGTCGGCGCGGATGCCGTTGTCAAGCACGATGGCCAGGGGTTCCCAGCGGTCAGGTTCGATTACGAGGAAGTCCGCATCCTTGCCCACATCGAAGTTGCCGTAGCGCTCTTCCATGTCGAGTGCCCGAGCGCCGGCGAGGGTGCCGGTGAACAACATTTCGGCCGGATGCAGTGAAACGCTTGCCGTTCCAGGCTCCGACAGATGGACCTTGAACGCGTCGTTGAGCACCCGGGAAATCAGCCACTCATCGCCAGCACCCACATCGCTGCCGATCGCCACATTCACGCCGAAGTCGGCGGTCCGACGCCACGGCATCGTGCCGGACGCGAGGAACTGCTGCGACGTGGGGCAATGGGCGATCGAGCTGCCGGTCTCGGCCAGCCGCGAAAGCTCGTGGTCCGTGCAGTGCACGGCGTGTGCGACAATACTGCGCCGCCCGAGCAGGCTCGACCCGCCGCGCGCCGACCCCGGCCGAAAAAGCCCGTCGTAGGTGTCGAGGTATCTGCGAGTGTCGTAAACCGACTCCACAGCGGCAATTTCGCCCACGTTCTCGCTCAGGTGGCTGTGGAAGTAGACCCCGCTGGCTCGAACGTCGTCGTAGAGGTCGCCGAGCCCGGCGAGCGTCGTGGGCGTCACCGACAAACTGAACCGCGGCACGAGCGCTACCTGCAGCAGGGCGTTGGCGGCGTCGCCGGTGTCGGCGGCGTGCCAGCGGGATATCTCGGCGGCCGAGAGCTCCAGGGCGGTCGCCTCCGTGGTGAGCAACTCCGCGGATGACTCCGGTCCCACGGTCTGAATACCGCGGCCACTCACGATCCGCAGCCCCGAACGCTCCGTCGCCTCGAACAGCTCGTGCTGCGCCTCAGGAAATGCCGAGCCGAACACGAGCGCGCTCGTGGTGCCGGCCGCTACGCGCCGGCGGGTGAAGTCCCGCGCGATGCGTGACGCGAAGGCGGTGTCCTGCAGTCGCGCTTCGGCGGGAAACACGCACGAGTCGAGCCAGTCCAGTAGCTGACCGCCGCCGAAGGCATCCGTCGAGTAGGTCTGGGCGAGGTGGACGTGCGCGTCGACGAACCCGGGTAGGAGAAAGTGGCCGGCATCTCCGGAGACGCCCCACGAGGCGAACTCCGCTGGCAGCTCGACGAACGGCCCCCGCCAGGCGATCGTGCCCTGTGCGCGCACCGCCAGCGCGCCGTTCGGGATCGACCGGAGCTGGGAGCGGGCCTCGGCGAGGGTCGGCGAACCCGCAATGTCGAAGACGTGGCCACGGTAGACGTGGCCGGGTGAGACGCGGCCCTCATTTCTATGCACATGCATACGATACACACCCGTGGATGTGAGTTCAGACCAGCCCGGTGTAGGAGTCCCAGGCGGGCCCCGCGTCCGGCGCGTCGTCGTGCAGCACGGTCGTCTGGATGAGGCCGTAGGGACGATCCGAGGCATAGAACACCTCATTGGTGTTCTCCACGCCGAACGGGGACAGGTCGTAGAGAAAATGATGCTTGTTCGGCGCCGACAGCCGCACCTCCGTTATGAACGGACACGCCTCGAGGATGGCCTTTCCCATCTCATAGAGCGTCTGCTGCAGGGCGAGGGAATGCACCATCGCGAACTGCTTGATCAGGAGCTGCCTGATCTGCGCGTAGGCGTCTTCCCACTCCACGTCCGTGCTGCTGAAGCGCCACTCCGCCGTGAGCGATGTGGCCATCACGCGGTCGTTAGTGGGCTGCAGGAGTGTGTACTGGTCCTGCATGAATCCAGCAAACTCGGACCCTGTCGACTTGAGAATGACCAGGTCCTTCAACCCACCGATCACCCAGGTGCGCTGCGCATCGCCCGTGCCGTCCACGGTCACGCTGGCCGTGCGCGTCTCCTGTCCGCGGCGCACCCAGGTGTGGTCGTGTTCAGTGCCGTCCAGGACCACGCGTTCCCAGGCGAATTCCTCCACCTCGATGCGCGCGTTGTGCACGGGCGCGATGTGGTCAACGAAGTGCGTGGCGAGGTTGAGGGCATAACTCTCGATGGACAGCAGGCCCTTTTCCTTCGCGAACGAGTACGCGGTCTGCTTCTGCGTGTCCGTCGGCAGCACCTGGGACTGATCGCCGGCGAGATGGGCGGCGGCGAAATCGCCGCGCAGGGCCGTCGACACGCTGATGTCATGAATCTCATGACGGGGCGTGTCGCGGTAGATGCGCACGATGCGGTTCTCCGCCTTGCCGTAGCGGTTTGATCCCAAAACGATCGACATCTGTGGTGCTCCTTGCTGCTGAAAAGTCATGGCTCGTGCTGCGGGGTTATCCGGTGAGGAGGCTTCCCGCGTGTCCAGGGGAGCGGACGTCGTGGGCTGAGTACACGGAGCGACCGGCGACCCAGGTCTCGTGCACCCTTCCGTGGAGGCTCACACCATCGAAGGCCGTCACCGGGTTTCGGTGCCTGAGCTCGTCCGCCCGCACCAGAAACGTCTCGTCCGGGGCGAAAGCGACGAGGTCGGCAGCCGCTCCCACCTCGATTCGACCCTTGGTCGGTAGGCCGACAAAATCTGCTGTGGCGCGGCTCATCCACCCGGCGACTCTGTCGAGGCCGATGCCGCGCTCCTTTGCCCCCGACCACACTGCCGCGAGGCTCAGCTGCAGGCCGGAGATGCCGCCCCAGGCCAGGGCGAAGTCTCCGCCATGGCCGAGCTTGAGTTCTTGGGTGGCCGGCGAGTGATCGGAGGCCACCAGATCGATGAGGCCGTCGCTGAGCCCCTGCCAGAGCAGCTCGCGGTTGGCCGCCGAACGGATCGGCGGGCAGCATTTGAACTGCGTCGCACCGTCGTCGATGCCCTCTACGGCGAAGCTGAGGTAGTGCGGGCAGGTCTCCACGGTGATCGGCAGGCCTTCTCGGCGCGCCGCAGCGAGTTGCGGGAGAGCGGCTGCCGACGACAGGTGCAGAACATGCGCGCGTACCCCGGTGCGTCGCACCGCGTCGATCACGGTCGCGATCGCACTCACTTCGGCCTCGTCTGGTCGACTCATCACGAAATCGGCATATGTCGGGCCGTCCGGATATGTCGCTCCCTCGAGAACACGCGGATCCTCGGCATGAACGAGAAGCAGACCCCCGAAAGCGGCGATCTCCAGTGCCGCCGTGAGCAGCTCGTCGGCGCTGAGCTCCGGGAACTCCTCGACACCTGAGGGGGAGAGGAAGGCCTTGAAACCAAAGACGCCGGCGTCGTGCAGCGCCCGCAGCGAACCGAGGTTTTCCGGCACGACCCCGCCCCAGAAGCCCACATGAACGGATGCCTGCGGCGCGGCCGCCGCCCGCTTGAGGTCGAGCGCTGCCACGGTGGTGGTCGGTGGAATGCTGTTGAGGGGCATATCGATGATCGTCGTCACGCCACCGGCCGCTGCTGCCGCGGTGGCGCTTGCGAAGCCCTCCCACTCGGTTCGCCCCGGTTCGTTCACGTGCACGTGCGTGTCGACGACCCCGGGCAGAAGTACCTGAGTGGCCGGGAGGCGCACCTCAACCGATCCGGCGACCGTCGAATCGAGGGGTAGCAGCCGTGTGAAGCCCATCGGGGTGCGGCAAATCCACCATCCTGCGCATCCTCGCCGGCCTCGACACAGCCGCGAGCGGCACCGCACGGGTCGACGGGCAGACGCCGGGCGAACTCCGGAAGAAGCACGGTCTCGGCATCGCGTTCCAGGACGCGGCCCTGCTCCCGTGGCGAAGCGTGCGCGGCAATATCAGGCTTCCCTTCGAGGTGGCCCGGCTGCCCGTCGACGAGGACTATGTGACCGAACTGATCTCTCTGGTGGGGCTGACCGGATTCGAGAGGGCCAGGCCGGCCCAGCTTTCTGGTGGCATGCGCCAACGGGTGTCGATGGCTCGTTCGCTCGTGCTTAAGCCCGAGGTGCTGCTGCTCGACGAACCCTTCGGCGCCCTCGACGATATGACGCGGCAGCGGCTCAACCGTGAGTTGCTGCGCATCTGGACTGCGAAACCGGCCACCACGCTCATGGTGACGCACGGCATCTCTGAGGCGATCTTCCTCTCCGACCGGGTGGCTGTGATGAGTGTCCGGCCCGGGCGCATCAAGGAGATCATCGAGATCGACCTGCCGCGGCTGCGGCACCCCGAGATGATGCGCACGCCCGCCTTCCATGGCCTGCACGACAGGGCGTCCGACCTGCTCTTCGGCAGCGACGACCCCCCGAGGTGCCCTGGCGACAGGCGACGTGCCCGTATCCGTGGCGTCCGGCATCTCGTGACGGTGCGCGGCCTGCCCGGGTGGGCCACCGGCATCGTCGGTGTCGTGCTGGTGATCGTGCTGTGGTGGCTCGGTGCCGCCACGGTTTTTAGCGGACTGGGCTCGATGCCCGGCGGCGCGATCCCCACGCCGGGCGATGTCTGGCTACAGCTGTGGGCCGACGGCCCCGCCTTTTACTGGCCGCACGTCTCCGTCACCGTTCAGGAGGCCGCGCGCGGTTTTCTCTGGGGTAACTCCCTCGCCCTGCTGCTGTCCGGCATCGTGCTCGTGCTGCCCGGGGTCGAGAAGATCGCACGGCAGATCGCCGTCATCACCGACTGCATTCCCATCGTGGCCATTGGCCCGATCGCCTACATCGTGATCGGCGCCCCGCAGAGGGGAGACCCGTCCGGGACCGCCGTTTTCCTGGCCGCCATGTCGGTGTTCTTCACCACAGTCGTCGGGTCGCTCGTTGGATTGAAGGCAGCGGATACCGCGAGCCTTGACATTGTGAGGGCCTACGGGGGCAGCCGGTTCACCCAACTCCGCCTGGTGCGCGTCGTCGCCGGCCGGCCGAGCGTGTTAACTGCCCTCCAGGTGGCCGCGCCGGCCGCGTTTCTGGGCGCGATTCTCGGGGAATACCTCGGCGGCTTGGAGCGCGGACTGGGCTTCGCCATGCTCGTGGCCGGGTCGTCCGCGAACGTGGACCGGGTGTGGAGCCTCGCCCTCGTGGCCGGACTCGTGGCCGGGCTCGGTTGTGCGGTGTTCGCGCTGATCGCCCGGGTGACCACCCCCTGGTCACGGGCGGCCTGAGATGAGGAGAATCTACTCGCCGGCGGCGCCGGCAGCGACCGATCGCACGGAGCCTCGGGCCGCGAGCGCGGCGGCGCGCGGAATGGTCGGCACGCTCGCACGCGGCCTGCTCACCGGCCTCGGCACCCTCGTGCTCGTCGTGCTCAGCTGGCAGGGCCTGCTGATGGTGCTCGGTGTGTCGCCGTTTCTGGCCAAGGGCCCGGTAGACGTGTTCACCTGGCTGGTCACGGTGCCGGCCGCGGCCGAGAACCGGGCCGGGATCGGCGCCAACCTCGTCGTGACGCTCGGTGACGCCTTCCTCGGTTTCGTCGCCGGGCTGGTGGCGGCACTCGTGCTCGCCACGGTGTTCACGCTGTCCAGGGGTATCGAGAACGCCCTGATGCCCCTCGCCCTGCTGTTGCGGTCTGTGCCGCTCGTGGCGCTGGCCCCGGTGATCAGCCTGATCACCGGCCGCGGCATTATGACAGTGGTCGTGATGGGCAGCATCGTGGTGCTGTTCCCCGCGCTGGTCAACATCGCGTTCGGGCTCCGGTCCGCCTCTCCGCACATGAGCGATGTGATCGCCGTCTACGGTGGAAACGCTTTCACCGCGCTGCGGCTGGTCGCGCTGCCGAGTTCGCTGCCGTCGTTCTTCGCTGCGGTCAAGATCTCGATTCCGGCCGCGATCACCGGGGCCCTGCTCGCGGAATGGCTGTCCACCGGGCGGGGACTGGGAAACGGCATCGTCACGGCCGCGGCACAGGTGCGAAACAACGAGGTCTGGGCATCCGTGGTGGTGATTACCGTCGTATCGCTCGTGCTGTACGGGGTTGCCCAACTCGCGGAAACACTCGTGCTTCGCCGCATGGGAATGCCCGGACATGCCCGTTAGGAGCACGGATGTTCATGGGGAATACCACCCGGCGTTCCCCGGGTACGGCAGCACCTCACGGTATTCTGGACCGGTGGGAGCGCCCATGACGTGTGGGGCCGGAGGAGTGACTCGTGCTTGAAATTGCCGGTTCGCTGTTGGATGCCCTCGATGACGGCCGACGGGTGGCTGTGGCCACCGTCACCCGTGTTCTTGGCAGCGCGCCGCGCACCCTCGGCACCTCGATGGCCGTGGACGAGGCAGGAGTCGTGATCGGCAGTATCTCGGGCGGATGCGTGGAAGGTGCCGTTTATGACCTGTCTGAAACAGTGCTGCACGATGGCCGCGCTGCACTGACCGAATTCGGCGTGAGCGACACGGATGCCTTCGCCGTGGGCCTGAGCTGCGGTGGCCAGCTTGAGGTGTTCGTGGCCGAGCTCGCCCCGCCGGGGCAGCGCAATGCGCTCAATCCTGCTGTGCGCGCAGAGCTTGAGGCCGCTCGGCGGGGGGAGCCCGCCGCGCTCGCCATCGTCGTGGCGGGACCGGGCGTGGGACACATCGTTCCGCTGGGCGCCGAGCGACGGCGCGTGGGGCGCGCCGCTGTGGCGGCGCGCGGAGCCACGACCGAAGCCACCGATTCCACCGGAGAACCAGACAGGGAGACGCTCCGGCGCATTCGTTCAGAGCTACGGTCGCGCATGGCGGCGGGCAGCACTGCAACCGAAACGATCGAGTGCAACGGGGCCACCTCCCGCGTGCTCTACCTCGTGTCCGCCGCACCGGCGCGGTTCATCGTCTTCGGCGCCGTCGATTTCTCCGCCGCCGTCGCCGACGCAGCCTCGCTGCTCGGCTACAGAGTCACGGTCTGCGATGCCCGCGCTGTCTTCGCCACGGCGGCGCGGTTCCCTTCCGCCCACGACGTTGTTGTCGAATGGCCCAGCCAATACCTCGCCCGCACCGAGGTGGACGTGCGCACGGTGATCTGCGTGCTCACGCACGACGAACGCTTCGATATTCCGTTGCTCACCCTGGCGCTGCGCATGCCCGTGGGGTACGTGGGGGCCATGGGGTCGCGGCGCACGCACGACAAACGGATGCGCAGCCTCACCGAGGCGGGGCTGACCGCCGACGAGCTCGGCCGGCTCCACTCCCCGATCGGCCTCGACGTGGGTGCCTGCACCCCACAGGAGACAGCCGTCTCGATTCTGGCGGAGGTGCTCGCGGCGAGAACCGGGGCATCCGGTGCCGCTCTGCGCGGCCTGGCCGGCCCCATCCACGCCACCGTCTGATCGGCTACGGCTGCAGGAGCCGCCAGATGCGGTCGCGGCTCATCGGCAGTTCGGTGGGACGAATGCCGATCGCGTCACGCACCGCATTCGCGAGCGCCGGAGCCACCGGGTTGTAGGTGGACTCGCTCATGGACTTTGCCCCGTACGGACCGAGGTCGTCGCTGGTCCGCGCGAAGTAGACCTCGGTGACGGGCAGGTCGACGAGCTGCGGAACGTGGTAATTACGCAGCACCCGCGTGGTCACCGTGCCAGCGCCGTCGAGGGCAACCTCCTCGAAGAGAGCGGTGCCGATGGCCTGCGCCACCCCGCCTTCCACCTGCCCACGCGTCTGCTCGGGGTTCATGACAAACCCCGCGTCGGCGGCCTGGATGGACTGCAGAATACGGATCTCTCCGGTGAGGGTGTTTACGGCCACGCGGAAGGCGTGCACATTGAAGGCCAGCGAGCGGCGTGCGCCGGTCTCGTTGCCGACGGCCCGCAACCCGTCGGGGCCGGCTGCGTCGGCGATCTCGGCGAGCGAGAGGAACACGTCGTTGGAGCGCAACCCGTCGCTCTCGAGCAGCCAGGTGCCGGGTCGGCCGCGCAGCCTCTCGGCAGTGCCTGTCATCAGGCGCGCCAACTGTTCGGCCGCGCCGAGCACGGCCTTACCGGCGACGACGACGCCCGCCGAACCGTAGGCCCCGGTGTCATAACCGGCGGCATCCGTGTCGGAATGGCGAATATCGACGCGGTCGGGCGTGGTGCCGAGCACGGTCGCGGCGATCTGCGCGTGCACCGTGGTGGTGCCGTTTCCGAACTCGGTCGTACCCACCCGCACGGTGTAGCGTGCGTCGCCGGTGAGGGTGATCGAGGCCTCCGAGAAGTGCCCGCGCGGGGGAGTCGTGGCGATCATCGCGGACGCCATGCCCTCGCCCACCCGCCACGCGGAACCGATCGGCGCCGCCCGGCCGTGTCCGCGGCCGAGGGCAGCCTGAGCGAGGTCGAGGCACTGGTCGAGGCCGTAGCTGCCGAAGATCAGGTCGTCGCCCTCCACGTGCGTGACCACCAGTGGGTCGCCGGGCAGCACGGAGTTGAGACGCCGCAGGTCGAAGGGGTTGATGGCCAGCTCGCGCGCGAGCTCGTCCATCGCGGATTCGACCGCGAAGATCACTTGGCCCAGGCCGTAACCGCGGAACGCGCCCGAGGGAGGATTGTTCGTGTACACACACTCGGCATCCACTCGCTTGTTCGGCGAACGGTAGAGCGCGACCGACTCGGACGTGCCGTGGAACATGACGCCGGGCCCGTGGTTGCCGTAGGCGCCTGTGTCGGAGAGCACCCCCACGGTCAGGGCGGTGAGGTGGCCGGAGTCGGTCGCGCCGAGCGTCACGTCGATGCGCATTGGGTGTCGAACGGGCGTCACGGTGAACTCGTCAGTGCGGGTGAACTCGTACTGCACAGGGCGGCCTGTGCTGAGCACGGCAAGCGCGACCACGTCTTCCGTGAGGATTTCCTGCTTGCCGCCGAAGCCGCCGCCCACGCGGGCGGTGAAAACCCGCACGGCGTCGGGCTCGAGGTCGAAGAGTCGACAGATTTCGCGGCGCACGAGGAACGGCACCTGGGAACTCGTGCGCAGCACGAGCCGGTCCTTCTCCATCCAGCCGATCGTGCCGTGCGTCTCCAAGGCCATGTGCGCGATGCGCTGGGTCTGCCACGTGCCCGACACGACGGTCGTGGCGTCGCTGAGTCCCACGGCCACGTCGCCGTATTCGCCGTGCAACTCGGCCACGAGGTTACGGCGCGGGTCGGCAATGCGCGAGACCACGGCGTTCTTGTCGTCGTGAACGAGGTGCGCTCCCGGCAGCACGGCCTCCGCCGGGTCGAAGACGGCGGGCCGGAGCTCGTACTCCACCTCGATGAGCCGACAGGCGGCCTCTGCTATCGCTACCGACTCGGCGACCACCGCGGCGACCCGCTGCCCGCGAAAGCGCAGCACGGTGTCGAAGACCCTGGTGTCGTCGGGGTCGTCGAGGCGGTCTTCGTGCCGTGCGGTGGAGTACAGCAGGTCTGGGGAGTCGAGGTGGGTGAGCACCGCGTGCACTCCCGGCAGTGCTCGCGCCGCGCGGGTGTCCAGGGTGAGGATTCGAGCGGATGCGTGCGGGCTCGGCAGCACGCTCAGGTGCAGCAGCCCGGCAACTGCCACGTCGAGGGTGTAGGGCTCCCGGCCGGTCACCACCCGCTCGCTCGCGAGGGCACGCAGCGAGGTGCCGACTCGTCCCGACTCGTCACGGGGCCGGTCGGCCGCCCGGCGGGTGCGCAGGATCGGACCCATCGTTGACTCGGGTGTGGCAGGCGGGGCCCCGTCGCTCGGAGTGTGCGTTCCGACAATGGCGTCGTGGATGGAACGGTACCCCGTGCAGCGGCACAGGTTTCCCTTGAGCAGCCGCGGTAGCTCGTTCTGGTCGTGCTCGTCGAAGGTCGACGCCGTCACCACCATTCCGGCGGTGCAGAACCCGCATTGAAAGCCGGCAGCGTCGACGAACCGCTGCTGCACCGGGTGCAGGGCGCCCGGCTCCCCGAGGCCCGCGGCCGTCGTGATGGCCTTGCCCTCCGCGCGGAAGGCGGGGTAGATGCAGGAATGCACGGGCAAGCCGTCGAGCAGCACGGAACAGGCGCCGCAGTCTCCGGTGTCGCAGCCCTTTTTCACCTCGAAGTGCTCCTGGGCGCGCAGCAGGCTGCGCAGGGTCTGGCCGGGCGCAGGGCTGACCTCTGTGCTCTCGCCGTTCACGTCGAGGATCATGCCCGGGCCTCGGAGTTCTCGGCCGGCGCGCCGTGGGTGAGCTCCTCGAGGATTTCCCTGGCGAGCACCGCGCTCACCGCTTGGCGCCAGTCCGCTGCGCCGTGGGCGTCCGTGAACCAGTCGTCGATGGCGTCGATGCGGGAGTGCACAGCGTCCGCGGAGGGCAGTGCCGCAAAACGGAGCTGCACGGGCCGAACGGTGCCTGCCGTCACGGTGAGCACGAATGTGCCGTCGGTGTCGAGGCGTCCCACGAGCACGGCGCCCGAGCGGCCGAGTGGCGAGAGGGCGATCTTACGGTACGCCGTTCGCGAGCCGAGTCGTTGCGCGGACACATGGATGGACCGCAGCACGTCGCCCTCGTCGAGCACCGTGGTCATGTTGCCGGTCACGAAATTGGCCGCCGGCATCCGCTCGTCGCGGCCGTCGGCCCGCCACACGAGCAGCTCGGCGTCGAGGGCGACCGCGAGGGTGATCATGGGCCCGGCCGGCAGGGCCGTGGCGAGGTTGCCGCCCACCGTGGCCACGTTCCACACCTTGAATGAGCCGAAGAGCGCCGTGCAGCACTGAAAGAACAACGGATGCGCCGTCCAGTCCGGCCGGGCAGGCAGCCGCGACAGCTGGGCGAGTGTGCAGGTCGCGGCGATCTCGAGGCCGTCGTCGTCGGTCACCGTGAGGGCTGGCCACTCGAAGGTCTGCAGGTCGACGAGGCCGCTGAGGTGCACGCGCGGGTCGGCGAAGAGTTCAGAGCCGCCGGCCAGGGGCACCACGCCGGGGCCGAGGGCTCGCAGATCGTCGCGGTGGCGGGCCGGGATGATGGTCGTCACGGTGTTGAGGTCCATGGATTCCTCCGACGGATGCCGGGACCGCCGGGTGAAGAGCGGCTCGGGAGCGGGTACGGTGAACGAGCCCGGTGAGCGCCGCTGGGCACCGGATGAAGACAAACTAACGACAAGCTGCTGTGTTCAGATGTTACGCGACCGGGAGCGTCTCGCCGACGCCGACGCGACCCCCGTGTGAGGAGTGGCCGCTGCAGACTATATGTCGATCGAGTAGACGAGGGATTCCTGCACGCTCCCGAGCCATTCGTAGAGTTCGCGAAGGAAAGGCTCTTCGTCGCTGCGGAGGTGCATGGTGCCATCGGGGGAGATCAGCAACCGCTCCGCGAGCGTAAGCCGGAGGTCGGTGAGGGTGCGCAGCCAGGATTGCACCGCCTCGGGGTCGAGGTCGAGGGTCACGGCCTCTCGTTCGGCGGGCTCGTCGATGTCGTGCCGCAGGTGCGCGGCGTCGGCCTGCGGCGGGTCGGCGAGGGCCGCACCGAGCGTTGCAAGCACAACGCCGGCGTTGAAGGCTTTGCCGTCGAGCAGGTCCCCGGCGGTGAACCGCCGGAATTCAGCGCTGGCCTCGTCGTCGTCGGGGTAGGCGTCGGGAAGCATCCGGCGAAAGGCCGGGTCGGTCGAGGCCGCCGGCACGTTCTCGCCCGCGTCTTCGAGCATCTCCACGAGTTGCGTGACGACGAGTTTCAGCAGGTCGACCTCGATCGGCTCGAACCGCCCCAGCAGCGAGCCGGCGGCGTTGAGTCCGAAGCGGTTCATGCCTCGGCCTTGGCGAGGGTGGCCCAGAGACCGTAACCGTGCATGGCCTCGACGTGGCGTTCCATGGCCTCCCGGTTGCCGGTGGAAACCACGGCCTTTCCGTTGTTGTGCACCTGCAACATCAGCCGCTCTGCTTCCTGCGGCGTGACGCCGAAATACCTCCGGAAGACATACGAGACGTACGACATGAGGTTGACAGGGTCGTCCCACACGAGCGTGATCCAGGGTCGCTCGAGCGCCGCCTCGGAGCGCAGATCGAGCAGGGGGTCGGTCATAGTCACCCTTCAAGAGTGACACGGCTCCCCGGCGAATTCCACCGCTCGCCGTGTTACGTGGCCGGGAACGCGAGCGGCAGAAGGCAATATCCTTGAAGCATGACGTCTCTTGTTCCACCGACCTCGGCAGCGCCCACACTGACCGCCGTCGAGGTTGACCGCATCCGCAATGATTTTCCCGTGCTGCACCAACTGGTGAACGGACATCCGCTCAATTATCTGGATTCCGGCGCGACTTCGCAGAACCCGATCAGTGTGATGGAGGCCGAGCAGGAGTATTACGAGCAGCGCAACGCCGCGGTACACCGGGGTGCGCACACTCTAGCGGTGGGAGCCACCGAGGCCTTCGAGGCCGCCCGTGAGACCGTGGCGGCGTTCATCGGGGCGCAGACCGACGAGGTGGTCTGGACCTCCAACGCCACAGAGGCAATCAACCTCGTGGCCTATTCGTTTTCCAACGCCTCGCTCGGGCTGGGGGGATCCGCGGCGAAGCGGTTCGCCCTCGGCACCGGCGACGAGATCGTGGTCACCGAGATGGAGCACCACGCCAACCTGATTCCGTGGCAGCAGCTTGCGTTGCGCACAGGCGCGACGCTGCGCTACCTTCCGATTCACGACGATGGCACGCTCGACATGGCGGCGGCCGGCGAGATCGTGGGCGCCCGCACGCGGGTGCTGGCGTTCACACACGCCTCAAATGTCACCGGAGTGATCAACCCCGTCGCCGACCTTGTGGCCCTCGCGCGCCGCGTCGGCGCGCTCGTGGTGCTTGACGCCTGCCAGTCGGTGCCGCACCGGCCGGTGAACGTCGCCGAGCTCGACGTGGACTTCGCCGTGTTCTCCGGGCACAAGATGCTCGGGCCCACGGGAATTGGCGCGCTCTTCGGCAAAGCGGAGCTGCTCGCCGGCATGCCGCCTTTCCTGACCGGTGGGTCGATGATCACCACTGTCGACATGCAGGGTGCCGAATTCCTGGCGCCGCCCCAGCGTTTTGAGGCTGGCACGCAGCGCATCTCGCAGGCCATCGCCCTCTCCGCGGCCGTCGACTACCTCCGGGAGACCGGCATGGAGCGCATCGGCGCACGCGAGGCCGAGTTGGGGCAGCGGCTGGTGGCCGGTCTCGGTGAGATTCCGGGCATCCGCCTGCTCGGTCCCGGGCTGGGTGTGGAGCGCCTCGGCCTGGCGTCCTTCGACGTGGCGGGCGTGCACGCCCACGACGTGGGGCAGTTCCTCGACGATGCCGGAATCGCCGTGCGGGTGGGGCATCACTGCGCCCAGCCGCTGCACCGGCGCCTCAGCGTGACGGCGTCGACCCGCGCGAGCACGTACCTGTACACGACGACCGACGAGGTGGACCAGTTCCTGTCCACCCTGCGTGAGGTCGCGCCCTTCTTTGGAGCAACCCGATGAGCAACCTGCAGCAGCTGTACCAGACGATCATTCTCGATCACTCGAAGGCCCGGCACGGTGCCTCCGCGGAGCCCCTGGCGGACATGCCCGCGCCTGTGCACGGCGAGGCGCGCGTGGCCGAGTCCCACCAGGTGAACACGACCTGCGGTGACGAGGTGACCATGCGGGTGACGCTGAGCCCGGCCGGGGCAGAGGCGCGCGTCGAACACCTCGTCTGGCGCGGCGAGGGCTGCTCCATCTCCGTAGCATCCGCTTCGGTGCTTAACGACGAGCTGCGGGGGCTCACCGTGGCGGAGGCTCGTGCGATTCTCGACACCTTTCGCGAGATGCTGCGCTCCCGTGGGACGATCGAACCCGACGAAGAGGTGCTCGGCGACGCGGCCGCCTTCGGGGGAGTCTCCCGTTACCCAGCCCGGGTGAAGTGCGCGATGCTGCCGTGGGTTGCCTTCGAGGCCGCCGTGCTCGAGGCTGAATCCAGTTAAGGGGACATGGGGGCCAAAAGGCCCTTCTGTTACTGAACGGCCGTCCGGTACGTTGAGGGAACGAGCCAGTTTTTCACGGGGTTAGCAGGAAGAAGCGTCAATGTCGACAGCGATCCCGAGTGCGGTCATCGAAGCAACAGCCACGCTTCGGGGCAAGGGCTGGGCGATCGATATTCCCGAGCTCGGCACCGGCGGCCAGGCCTCGACCGTAAAGCGGATCGACGCGACCGCCACCGAGGTCGCGGCGCTGTGGCTGCACCGGTCGCCCGAGGACGTCGACGTGAACGTGACCCTGCAGATTCCCGACGAGACACTGGTGATCTGGGGCAGCGCGCAGGAGCTCTGCGAGGTCGCGCGAGCAGCCACCCTGGAGGCCGCCGTGCTGCGCAAGCGCGCCGTTCAGGGGCTGCGCGAACAGGGGTACACCCTCGACGCCGTGGCTCGGGCCTTCGGAATCTCCACCCAGCGCGCCCACCAACTCACCCAGTAGCCCGCCGATCCCGGGGGCCAATTCAGGTAAGCCGATGGTAGCGGCCACGGCTGGCCCCGAAACGACGCGGATCCTCCTCGCGGCTTGGGAGTTTCTCCTGAATTCGCCATTGGGAGGCAAGGCGGCCAGCACGGCGGCGCGGGATCAGACGGGGAGGCCGGCGAGAAAGTCGTCGTAGGTGCGGGTGCCGAGGCGGTTGCCGGGGGCCAGATTGTGGCCTGCCCGGAAGGCGGCGAACGTGGCGCCGGGAAGCAGCACGGGAACCACGGGGCGCCGCGTACCGATTGACTTGAGCGTGGCCCGGGCCAGGTCGGAGGCTCGCACCACCTGGGGCCCGCCGATGTCGGCCACCCGCCCTGAGCCTCGGGTGAGGGCGAGGGCCAGCAACTGGTCGGCCACGTAGTGCACGTCGATCGGCTGCAAGCGGATGCTGGGGGCCAGCACCACGGGCATCTGGCGTTGGGACGTGAAAATCGTGAAGATCAGGTTGTGAAACTGGGTGGCGCGTTGAATCGTGAACGGCAGCCCCGAACTCTCGACCACGTCTTCGGTGGCTCGTTTCTCCCGGTAATAGCCTAGCGGAATGCGGTCGACCCCCACGATGGAGACGTAGATGAGGTGCGGTGGTGTGGCCGAGCGACGGGCGGCGTCCACGAGTCGACGGGTCATGCGTGCGTCGCCCCCGCGCGAATTTGTGGCGCAGTGGATGATCGTGTCGACGCCCGTGAGGGCGGCATCGAGGCCCTCGCCGGTGGACAGGTCGCCCTGCGCCCAGGTGGCTGGGGCACGTCCGGCCGGTGCGGGCCGTCGGCTGAGCGTGCGCGCGGCGCGTGGCGGCGCGAGCGAGTCGATCGCACGACCGAGAGTTCCGGTAGCGCCGGTCAGCAGTAGTGAGCTCATGTGGCCCAGTCTGGCACCGGTACGGGTTATGCGGCGGTGTTGAGCTCGGCGCGCAGAGGCCAGTCCTGGCCCTCGAGAATCACCTGGGCGCACATGCCGGTGGCGGCGTTCACGACGATGGGCGCCATCAGATTCACGGTCGTACTCCCCTCACCGGGGTTGACGACCACGAGAACGAGGGCATCCGTGGGTGCAGTCAGTGACAGCGCGTCGGACTGCTCCGACGAAATGTACGGCGTGTAGTCGGGCAGGTACACGGAGGCGTCGAGCACGTAGAGGCGCGTGCTTGGGTTGGGCACCGCCTGCAGCGAGTAGAGACCGTCGGCGCCGTCGACGGTGTTGAGGGTGAAGTCAGTGAGCGGCGCGAGGCCGGGCGGGGGAGTGACGAAGGTCAGGGCGGGGCTCATCGCAGAAAGTCCATCAGGGTCGGTTGGAGCACGCGGGCGGTCACCGCGAGGGCCGATTGGTAGGTGACCTCCTGCAGCTTGAGGTCGACGATTACTTGGGCCAGGTCCACGTCTTCGAGGCCGGAGCGCTGCGACTCGAGCGACCCGGATTGCTCGAGCAGCGTGCCCTGGGCGCGTTCCATGCGTGCCTGGCGGGCACCCACCTCCGAGCGCTGGCCGATGACCACGGCCAGACGCTCGTCCACGTCACCGAGCTGGTCGTTCACGGGGGTGCCATCTCGCAGGTTGCTCGCGATCGTGTCGATCAGGGAGAAGACCGAATTCGCGCCGCTGCCGAACACGGCCCCGCCATCGGCATCCACTCGCACTGTCGTGTCGGCGCCGATGCGCCTCGTCACGCTGCTGCCTGTGTCGCCGGTGAAGCTGTAGTCACTCCTGAAAGCGGCCCCGGCGTCGGAGCTGCCCGCGAAGACAGTGCGGCCGAGGTAGGAGGTGTTGGCAAGGCCGAGCAGGTCATCTTTCAGGCCCTCGAGCTCCACCGCGATGGCTTCCTTGGCCGCGGGGGAGAGCGCGCCGTTGCCGCCCTGCACCGTGAGGTCGCGCACGCGGTTCATGATGTTGGTCGACGCGCCGAGGGCGGAGTCGAGGGTAGTGAGCCAGTCGTTGCCGTTGTCGGCGTTGCGGCTGTACTGATCCACCGCGCGTGCCTCGGCACGCACCGACAGCGCGGCGGCCGCGGCGGTCGGGTCGTCGGAGGCACGGTTGATCGCCTTGAGCGAGCTCGCTTGCTCCTGCAGCCGCGACATGTTGGCCATGTTCTCCTGCAGGTTTTGCTGCGCGGTGCGCATCTGAGTCTGGCTGGTGACGCGAGAAATCATCGGTTACCTTCCCACCAATCCGGTGCGGTTGATCAGGGTGTCGAGCATCTCGTCGACGGCGGTCATCACTCGTGCCGCTCCCTGGTAGGCGTGCTGGAACATGAGCAGGTTCACGTTTTCTTCATCGAGATCCACGGAGGCGTTGGCGAGCTGCTGCCCCGCAGCGGATGTCGCGCTCGAGCTGGCGACATTGGCCTGCTGGAGCTGGCCCTGCGTCGCAACGCCGAGCTCCGTGACGAACTTCGACCAGACCGAGTCGGGGGATTCGACGGCCAGGCCGTCGGCATCGACAGCCTGGCCGGCGCCGAGCTGCGCGATCGCGTCGGCGATCGATCCGTCGTACGTGCCGAGGTTGGGGTCGCCCGCGTGCACGTCGGCGCCGGAGAGGGGAACCACGCTGAGGCTGGCGGCGGCATTGTCGCCCGAGTTATAGGCGAAGAACGACGTGCCACCGGCATCCGTTCCGTAAATGTTGTTGACCTTGTCGGCCAGCCCGCTCGCGAACGAGTTGTAGGAGTCGGCAGCGGCCACGATCGGCCCGCCGTTGGCCAGCATCGACAGCGCGCCGGCGATCTCGCCGCTGTCCACGAGCACGGGCGTTCCGGCGCGGGCGGAATCCTGCCAAACGAGGCGGGTGTTGTCGGCCACGCCAGGTGCCGATTCCGTCATCGCCGCCGTCAGTGTTGCCGCCCCCGACGTGGCCAGCGCGTGCGCCCTGTCTCCCGACACGAGCGCGTTGCCACCGATGAGCACGTCGACAGTGCCGTCTGCCTTGTCGCGCACGGTGGCGCCGGTGAGGGCCGCGATCGTGGTGGTGAGAGCGCTGCGCTGGTCAAGCAACTCATTGGCCGAGCCGCCGGAGGCCAGGGTGGAGCGGATGCGGGCGTTCAGATTGGCCACCTGGCTGGCGGCGCTGTTGAGCTCGCTCACCATGCCGTTCAGGTCGTTGCGCACGCTCGACCACTCGGAGGAGACGGCCGCATAGCCCTGCTTGATCTGTCCCACGAGTTCGGCCGCGTTTCCGAGCAGCAGCGCGGCGGGCGCCGAGGTATCGGCCCCGTTGGCGAGGTTCTGCCAGCCGGCCCAGAAATCACCGAGCTTGGCGGAGAGACCGTTCTCGCTCGGCTCCTTGAGCGAACCCTCGAGCGCGCTCAGCGAATTTGCGCGCACCGCGGTGTAACCCGCAGTGCCCGATGAAAAGCGCACCTGGGCATCCAGTTGGGCGCTGCCGAGGCGGGCCACGCCATCAACGGTGACGCCCTGGCCGATGCGGATGTTGTTCGTGAACATTCCGGTCTGCGCCGTGGGGCTGAGCGCCGAGGTTTCGATGCGCTGGCGGGTGTAACCGGCGGTGTTGGCGTTGGCGATGTTCTGCCCCACCACGTCGAGGCCCTTGCGCGCGGCGACGAGGCCACTGTAGGCCGCGTTCAGTCCGCCGAAGGTGCTCATTCGGGTCTCCCTACAGGTTCCGGTCGAAAAGGCGGGCGGCGGTCGCGGCCACGTCGGTGGCGCCGTGAGCGTCGTAGGTCTTCACATCGGGGTTCAGGCCGGCGAGAGTTTCCTGAGTCGAACGGCTCGCGGCCCGAATGAACTGTTCGTTCACATCTTTGAGCTGCTTGATCTGGGTGGTGAGGTCGGCCATGGCCTTGAGGTGTGCGCCGAGAATTTCGGTCCACGGGCCGGAGGGGGCACTCGCGGCGAGTTCGCGCAGGGTGGCGTCCTGGGAGCTGCCCCACTCGGTGGCGAGGGCGGCGACTTCCACAGAGCGGCCGAGGCCGGCTTCACGAACGAGGGTGAGCACCTGCTCCACCTCGCGGGTGGCGTGCTGCAGCCAGCGGCTCTTGCCGCCCTGCAGCAGCAGTTGTTCCTCTTCAAGTTTGAAGACGAGCAGCTCCAGCAACTCACGTTCGCGCCACAGCAACGCGGACAGCTCATTGGCACCCATGTGCTTCAACCACCATCTCAGATTCGTGCCGTGCCGCCCGCACATTGCAAGGCTTTCAGCGCATACGTAGGCACTATCGGCAGGGGTTGAGACAACGTTAGTCAATGAACGCTGAATATCACCCTAAATGGGGTCAAATTGATGTCCTCCGAAATGAGGACACGTTCTGCCCCGATTCGGGGGTGTTTTGGTACAGAACGGGCCCGGCATGACCCTAGGCTGTGAATCGCAGGTGAATGGGCATTCGCAGGGGCGCACGATTCACGCGAGACGCCTGCGCGTGCATCAGGCTTTTTTGACAACTCGGGGGGAAACGCACGTGAACCGTTCGGAGCGCAATCAACTAGTCGTTGAGAACCTGCCGCTGGTCGGTTACCTCGTCGCCGAGACGTGGGCCAAGGCCCGCCACCTGTCGCGCGACGACCTGGCTTCGGCCGGCGCGATGGCCCTGATTACCTCGGCGGATGCCTTCAACGCCGCCCTCGGCGTGCCCTTCGGCGCGTTCGCCCGTCGTCGCATCATCGGTGCCTTTGCCGACGAGATGCGCTCCAACGACTGGGCCACCCGCGGTGCCCGCCGACGCATCAAAGAGACCCTCGCCGTACAGGAAACCCTGTCCGCGGCCCTCGGGCGCACCCCCAACGTCGACGAGATCGCGGCCTCATTGGGGGTAGACCGTGAAACGGCCCTCGCCGGCATCTCCGATGCCGCCCGCACGGTCTCGACAATCGACGACACCACGGCGGAATTCCTCATCGCCGACACGATTCTTCCCGAGGAATCGCTGCTCACCGCCGAGCGCCTGGGCTATCTGCGCTCCTCAATCTCGGCCCTGCCCGAGAAGTTCCGCTACGTCGTCGAGCAGATCTACTTCGAAGACCGCGCCGTTAAAGACATCGCCGCCGAACTCGGCACCACGCACTCCGCGGTGTCCCAGACCCGCGCCGAGGCCATCCGCCTCCTGCGCGACGGTCTCGGCACTCACTACTCCGACGACGCCGAGACAGAGTACGTTCCCGAGTCCCGCATCGCCCCGGCACGCCGAAGCGCCTATCTGGCGCGCCTCGCCGACCACTCCGCCGTGGCCATGACCCGAGCCGCCCACGCTCGCACCACAGACGTCCCCGTAGCCTCCTAGCCTCGCCCCGCCCGAGCCCCCGCCGCGCTCACCCGCACTCGCTCGCCTGCACTTGCTCGCACTCGCTCGCCCGCGCTCGCACTCGCTCGCCCGCGCTCGCACTCGCTCGCCCGCGCTCGCACTCGCTCGCCCGCGCTCGCACTCGCTCGACCGCGCTCGACCGCGCTTTCACCCATCTCGCTGGTCGAGCAGCGCCGTCTACGGCGCGTGTCGAGACTCCGCAAGTCGCTCTTCGGACGCTCGCGTCTCGTGCCCGACGCGCATAGCGCTTCCACCACTGGAGAGATCTGCTCACGAGGTCTCGACGGGCGCGGCCCAAAAGCGGGCCCGCTGCTCGACCAACGGAAAGGGGCGCGAGCGGGCGCGGCTCCTTCTTAGCGGGCACGAGACCGCGCGAGCCGCTCTCCGGTCACTCGCGTCTCACTGCTGCTGCGGGGCCGTTAGGCCTGGAGCCGGAGTGGCGACCCCAACTTCAGTGGTGATTTGCTCACCAAGAGCATTGGGGTTTGGGTCGGATCGGCCGTGGGCGGTGGGATCAACCAGAAGTCTTGCCCGAGGCGGATGATCTTCCACCCGTCATTATGGAGGCGGAGGTGATGGGGGCTGCAGAGCAGGATGCCTTCGTCGAGGTTGGTGAGTCCGCCTTCTGCCTTCCAGAGGTGCAGGTGGTGGGCTTCGGAGAAGCTGGGTGGTTTCAGGCAGTCCTTCCACAGGCACCCGCCGTCCCGAAGCGCCAACGCCACGCGTTGCGCAGTTGTGAAGAGCCGTTGCTCCCGTCCGACATCGAGGACGGATCCGTCGCGGCCGAACAGCACCGGGGTGAAGCCCGTGTTGCACACCGTCCTGTCGATCGTGGCCGTGGTCACCGCGTCCGATGTTCCTTCGATGAACCCGTCTCCAACGAGCACCAGCCCCGAGGAAGGTGTTGCGGGTGCCTGCGCGGGTGCCTCCATCACGACGAGTTTCACCGACGGTCGGATGCGGCCGAAGATCGTGCCGGGGTCCGCTCCCGCGGCGACCTTGATCACCTCGATCAAAGACTCTGCGGCGATCTGGTCGGTTGAGCGGGGGTCGTCGATGATGCGCTGCGCTCGTTCCTTCTCTCCTTTCTCCACGAACCGTGGCCCGCCGGTGCGGGGACCGGTGACCTGCTGCAGGAAGTCTTTGAAGTACGCCCCGTTCTCCGGATCGAGCTCAAAACTCCCGTGCAGCATCCCGTCGGGCTTGTCGAACACCCGGAGGTATTGCCGGGCCCGCATGGCGTCGGCGCGGGAGGCGATCCCGGCGGCGTCGATCGAGTCCCGGCAGTGCCGGGCCGCTTTCGCGGCCTGGTCCGCGTTCAGGGTGCGGCACTCGATGAGGAGATGCTGGAGCGCCTCGGCCAGCATCTCCTCCGTCACACCCAGTGCGACCTCACCCAAGCCCCGCCTAACAGCCGTGGCAGCCTCCGCGCTGAGCGTTCCGTCGGTGACCGCGTCACCCAGCGCCGCGAACCACGGCCGGTTCACCTCAACCGGCGGCGCCTCGGGGTGTTCCAGAGCCAACTGGTCGGCTTCCTCTTGCCTGTCTCGGGCGGCTTCGGCTTCGGTGGCCATGGTGCCGGCCTCGATGAGGCGGCGAGTGTCTGCCTTGGTGCCGCCGCCTCCGCCGCCGAGGGCTTGTACGTAGTCTTCGGGGCTGTTGTAGCCCTTCTTTCGTGACAGTCCTTCTCTGCCGAGTGTCCAGTCGGATCGGTTGGCCATGTTGGCCGCCGAGAGGGCGTACGCGGCGGTGACCTCACGCAGGTGGCGGGCGATGGCCCGGTGGGTGCTCTCCGACCCGTCGTCGGACAGCTCCGCGAACGCTCTCGCGGACGTATCTGACCGGGCTAACACCCCGGACAGATCGGCGAAAACAACTTCAAGAGGGGTTGTCATGAGAGAAGTGTGACAGGCACCACCGACACTCCACCGGGCCCAGAAGCCGCCGCATCTCCGCGTCACTTCCAACTGTCCCAGGAATCTTCACCAGGTTTTCTAACCCGCCGACACCCTCAGCCGATAGCTCTAGGTGTCAGACCACGGATGGACTGACGTACTTTGACCCAATCACGGAGGATTCATCATGGGCATGCAGGTAAACACCAACATTGCGGCTAACAACGCTTACCGCAACCTCGCAACAACGCAGAACGACCTGTCCAAATCGCTGGAGAAGCTGTCCAGCGGTCTTCGCATCAACCGCGCAGCGGATGACGCAGCAGGCTTGGCCATCTCAGAAGGCCTCAAGTCGCAGGTCGGTGGCCTCACGGTCGCTTCCCGCAACGCGCAGGACGCCATCAGTGTCATCCAGACCGCTGAAGGTTCGCTGAATGAGGTCACCTCGATTCTGCAGCGTGTTCGCGACCTGGCTGTCCAGGCCGGTAACGACTCGAACAATGCTCAGTCTCGGGCAGCGATTACCACTGAAGTCAAGGCGCTGACGGACGAACTTACTCGAATCTCTGAGTCGACAAACTTCAACGGCACGAAACTACTGGACGGTGCCGTAGACGCAAGCGTTCCCGGTTCGCTGAGCTTTCAGGTCGGAGCGGACAACACCGCAAGTAGCCAAATCGTTGTGGATCTCTCCAAAGCCAACGTTGAAGCTATTGCGGACACTCTGGTGGGCGGAACGTCGGGTGCCACGGGTTCCGCATTCGCCGTGGACCTGGACGCCTTGGTTAATGGCGCGCAGACGTTCTCAAGCGTGAAGGATGGCGTAACGACCACTGTCGAGACGGCCGCCCTCACGGTAGCCGGCGCTGCAAGCGTTGATGCCTACGCCGACGCTTTGAATGGTGATGCAGACTTCTCGAGCGCTTACACGGCCTCAGTGACCAAGGATGCCAACGGAATGGGAACCGGTATCGTGGTCACGGCTAAGGACGGTGGCACTGTTCAGACGGACGTGGCGCCGGCTACAGCTGGCGTCGCTTCCGGAGGCACCGAAGGCACCGTGCCTGCTGGGGTCGGTCTGGACTTTTCCAGCGCGGCGGGAGCGGCTTCGGCAGTCAAGATCCTCGACGAGCAAATTGCCTTGGTCTCGAGTGCTCGTGCCGACCTGGGTGCGAACCAGAACCGGTTCGAGAGTGTTATCAAGAACCTGGCCGTATCGAAGGAAAACCTCACCGCTGCCGGTTCGCGTATTCGCGACACCGACATGGCCGAGGAAATGGTCAAATACACGCGTGCGAACATCCTGTCGCAGGCCGGAACCGCCATGCTCGCTCAGGCGAACCAGTCCAACCAGGGCGTTCTGCAGCTCCTTCAGTAACTAGAGGGCGCAGCATCACGCACGAACTGAACTGCGCTGAGTAGCAGCCGCGGGGCGATCTGGACCTCGCCCCGCGGCCGCTACCCAGCGTTCCGGTAGCACCGCAGTATCCACAGCACGAGAGGAACCACCATGTCGATGGCTATCGACGGACTGGTCAGTGGACTGGACACCACCTCCCTGATCAACTCGCTCATGCAGCTTGAGGCCGTTCCTCAGTCGCTGCTGCAGCGCAAAGTTTCTGAATCCACCACCTTCATCTCTGCCCTGCAGGGGCTGAACTCGAGCATCGCCAGCCTGGGCACGCTCGCCACGAAGACCGCCAAAGACGGCGCCTTCGACCTGTACTCGGCCACGAGCAGCTCGACCGCAGCTACTGTTACGGCTGCCGCCGGTGCGAGCGCGGGCCAGATCGACATCGTGGTTGACGAGCTGGCCCAGCGCCAGGTGTCGGTGTCCGACGCCCGTGCCGCTTGGCCCGGCTCCAACTTCACCATCACGACCGGCGGAAGCGCCGTGGCGATCAACGCCTCGTCGACAGACCTCGACGACATCGTGTCGGCCGTGAATGCTTCCGACGCCGGAGTGAAAGCCGTGAAGGTCTCCGCCGGCCTCGACGGAAACGGCGCGGCCCTCTATCGAGTGCAGTTCACCGCGAACACCACCGGTGCAGCCGGCGCGTTCACTGTCGACCAGGTGGATGAATCCAGCAACTCGATGATGGTCGAAACGCGCACGGCGCAAGATGCCAAGGTCACCCTGTGGGCGGGCACGAGTGCCGCGCAGAGCATCAGCTCCTCCACGAACACGTTCACGGACCTGCTGCCCGGCGTCTCGGTGACGGCAACCAAGGCCTCCGCCGATCCGGTGAGCATCACGGTCGCCCGCAACGATGCCGCCATCAGCACGATGGCGAGCGATCTCGTCAGCGGGCTGAACGGCATCTTCGCGCTGATCTCCACCAAGTCCGCCGTGGTGAACAGCACGAACTCCGCGGGAGTTGCGGTTCTCTCGAGCGGGCCTTTCACCGGGGACAGCACCATCCGCGACGTGAACCAGCGCATCCTCACCGCGGCATCCGCTCCCGTTAACGGGTACTCGCCGAGCGAATACGGGATCAGCATCACGAAGACCGGAACAATGGAATTCGATGCCACCAAGTTCGCCGCCGCGCTCAAGGCCGACCCTGTTCGCACCGAGGCGGCCCTCAAAGAGATCGCGTCGCGGGTAGCAGATGCCGCCACGAACGCGTCCGACAAGTACGACGGCCAGATCACCTCGAGAATCACCGGCCAGGAATTCATGGTCAAAGACCTCGGAAACCAGATCACCGACTGGGACCGCCGCCTGGCCTCCCGTCGTTCCACGCTCGAACGCACGTATTCCGGGCTGGAGGTGCAGCTGAGCGCGATGAACTCGCAGTCAGCCTGGCTCACCTCTCAGCTGTCCGCGCTCACCAACTCGAAGAGTAATTGATGACCCTCCTCATGATGCCTAACGCCGAAGCCCGCCGCGCCCGCTACAACCGCGAGGCCGTGCTCAGCGCCACCCCGGTGCGCCTGCTCACCATGCTCTACGACCGCCTGCTGCTCGATCTCAACCGCGCCGAGGCCGCGCAGATCGAGGAGAACTGGGGCGTCGCGAGCGAGAACCTGATCCACGCCCAGGCGATCATCTCCGAACTCACCACCTCGCTTAATGTGGACGCCTGGAACGGGGGAGAGGGCCTCTTCGCCCTCTACACCTACGTCTCCACCGCCCTGATGCGCGCCAACACCCACCGCGATGTGGCCCGCACGCAAGAGAGTATCGCCCTGCTCGAGCCCCTGCGCCTCACCTGGCACGAGGCCGCAGCCTCGCTGCCGGCCCAGCCCGCCGAGATGAACACGACGGGCGGCGCACTCGGCTTTGGCTAAGAAGGCACTCAACACGGCTGCCTGGCTGCGCGTACTGAACGAGCTTGAACAGAGTCTCGACACCGCCAACTGGGCGCTGGCAGCGAATTCCACGTCGACTTCCCCAGCGGATGCGGCGGGCCTCGCCCCGGCATCCACTTGGCGACCCCCGGCGACGATCGGGCCGATTCCCGCCCAGCTGGAGGGGCGTGCCCGCGACCTGCTCGTGTGCCAGCAGAAACTCGTGCGCGAACTCGACGCCGCCCGACGCACGGCAGGGCAACATCTCGCGGCCCTCCGCACAGTGCCCCCCGTGCGTGAGCTAGACCGGTCGGTTTACCTCGACGTCACCGGTTAACGGTCTCGTCACCGGCTCGCTAGAAAGTCTTACCGAATTCTTTCAACTAACTCCTAACCGGTACCCCCGTTCGGCCGATAGCTGACTGTGAGCACGGATCGCTCATCAACTGGCCACGGATTGGCCGTCGCGTCTTTTGTCGACGAAACGGGAACCCGTGCTTGAATCCGTGACCTCCTCAGCGCTCACCAGCGCCCTGGACGGCCTGGCCCTGCGCCAGCGCACCATCGCGAACAACATCGCGAACGTGAACACGCCCAATTACCACGCCCAGCGCGTCTCCTTCGAGAACGCCCTGGCGCAGTCGGTTTCCGAGGGTTCCGGCGCCGTGGCGGCGAGCAGCGAACGGTCAATGGACCCCACGAACGTCAACGGCAACAACGTGAACCTCGACACCGAGACGCTGTCCAACATCGACACGGTGCTGCGCTACCAGTTCGCGGCCCGCGCCGTGGAAGGCCCCTTCACCTCGATGCGCACCGCGATGCGGACCACCTGATGACCTTCGACGCGATCGGCATCGCCGGCAGCGGTCTCACGCTGCACCGCAAGTGGCTCGACGCCCTCGCCGACAACATGGCCAACGTCAACACCGCTACGAGCACCGACGGCAGTGCATTCCAGGCGCGGTATATTGCGGCGCAGGAGGGCGAAGGTGTCTCCGGCGTCTACGCCACTGGCGTGGAGCTCGGTTCTGCCGAGGGCCGCATGGTCTTCGAGCCGAACAACCCGCTCGCCGACACCGAGGGCTACGTTCGCTACCCCGAGATCGATCTCGCCGAGCAGATGGGCCAGCTCATCATGGCCCAGCGCGGCTACCAGGCCAACGCCGCAGTGGTGGACCGCGCCAAAACAACCTATGAAGCCGCACTCCAGATCGGACGTTCCTAATGCCCCTGAGCTCGATCCAGATGATTCAGGGCATGTCGGGCGTGCAGGGAACGACAGGCACCACGGCCACGCAGGGCACCGACGGCTCCGGCTTCGGCGCCGCCCTCACCGGCGCTGTCGACAACCTGCAGCAGATCTCGTCGGCCTCGAACGAGCTCGCGATCAAGGCTGTCACCGGCGACCTCACCGACATCCACTCGGCCACCATTGCGAGCACCCGCGCGCAGGTCACCCTGGAACTCGTCGCCGCCGTGCGTAACAAGGGCGTTGACGCGTTCAACGAGATCATGCGGATGCAGGCCTGATGCCCGCCCAGGTCACCTCGGCGTTCCGCCGCTTCAGCGATGCCATCCGCGCCTTCACCATCGCCCAGCGCACCGTCGCCATCATCGGCGTCGCCGTGCTCGTTCTCGGCATCGCAGCCCTCAGCATGTGGGTCACCAAGCCCGCCTACACGCCGCTGTTCTCCGGCCTGAGCGGCGTCGACGCCAACTCCATCGTGGAGCAGCTCCGAGCGGATGGCGTGGCCTACGAACTCAGCGACGGCGGCGCGACGATCATGGTGCCAGAGGCAAACGTCTATGACGAGCGTCTCAAGGCCGCCGCGGCCGGTCTTCCCACCTCCAGTACGGGCGGATACTCCCTGCTGGACACCATGGGCGTCACCTCCTCCGAGTTCCAGCAGTCGGTCACCTACAAGCGTGCCCTCGAAGGCGAACTCGCGTCCACGATCGGCGCCCTCGACGGTGTACAGACCGCGTCGGTGAAGCTCGCAATCCCCGAAGACAGCGTCTTCGTGTCTACGAAGAACGACCCGACGGCATCCGTTTTCGTGCAGACGAAGAACGGCGTGTCCCTCAGCAACAGCCAGGTGCAGGCCATCGTTCACCTGACGAGCGCGTCGATCGACGGTATGCCTCCCGAAAACGTGTCGGTTGTCGACGCGGCCGGCACTGTGCTCTCCGCCGTGGGCGTGGGCGCCACCGGTTCGGCAGACCAGCAGGCCTCCGACTACGAGAGCCGCGTGCGCGACTCCGTGCAGAACATGCTCGATCGCGTGGTGGGCCCCGGCAATGCCACGGTGGTGGTGGCCGCCGACATGAGTTACGAGTCGGCCCAACGCACCGAGGAATCCTTCACCTCGCCCGAGCAGGGCATCGCCCTCAACGAGTCGACCAAGATCGAGACGTACGCCGGCACCGGTGGCGGCGCCGCGGGAGTGCTCGGCGCCGACAACATCGCCGTCGCCGCCAACGAGAGTGGAGACGGAACGTTCAACTCCGAGGACTCCACCCGCAACAATGCTGTGAACAAGGTCACCGAGTCGCGTACCATCCCGGCAGGCTCCATCAACCGCCAGACCATCTCGGTGGCTGTCGACGCAGATGCCGCCGCCGGCATGAACGTGGCCGACGTCACGAGCCTCGTGGCCTCCGCCGCCGGAATCGACACCACACGCGGTGACGCCGTCACCGTGGAGGTCGTTTCCTTCAATCAGGCGGGGGCAGCGGATGCCGCGGCGGCCCTCGCCGCGGCAGAGAAGGCCGCCGCAGACGCCCGCCTCGCCAGCTTGCTGCGCATCGCCATCATCACCGCGGGCATCGTGATCATGGTTGTGGTCAGCCTCATTCTGTACGCACGTCGCTCGCGCCGCCAGAGCCGGGAGCCGGTGGACGTGGGTGACCTCAGCGAAATGCAGAATGTTCTCGACTCGATGAACGCTCCTACGCTGCTCACCCCGGTGATTCCCCAAAAGCTGCCCGTGCTGCCCCCGATCAACTACACGATGACAGAGGCCGACACCCGCCGCGCCGAGATTGACCAGCTCGCACAGAGCGACCCTAAGCGCACGGCCGAGTTTCTGCGCAATCTGATGGATGACCGGCAGAACGCATGAGTGAGATCATCACAGCGCTGACCGGCACCCAGAAGGTGGCCGTGGTGCTCATGAACATGGATCACGAACTCGCGTCCGTCGTCATGAAGCAGTTCTCCGACGCCGAGGCCGAGGTGATCGCGTCGGAGATCATCCAGCTGCGTAAGGTCGATGCCGAGATTGCTGAGAACGCCCTCACCGAGTTCCACGAGATCACGCGTAACAGCTCGCGTCCCGGCCGCGGCGGCCACGAATTCGCCCAGGGCCTGCTCGAGGCCTCCTTTGGCGCAGAGCGCGCCGCCGGCGTTCTGACCCGTGTCGCCACGTCGATGGCCGGCAAGGCCTTCGAATTTCTCGACAGCGCCGAATCCAGCGACGTGCTCAACCTGCTTGAGGGCGAAATGCCCCAGACCATCGCGCTCGTGCTCGCCCACCTGCGTCGCGAGCACGCCTCTGCGATTCTCTCCGGTATGGCGCCCTCCCTGCGAACCGACGTGGCGCAGTGCATCGCCACCATGGGGAGCGCGGCCCCCGAAGCGATTCGCATTGTGACGGACACTCTCAAGATGGGCGCGCGCACAGTTGTGGCACGCGAAACCGTCGAGGTCGTCGGGGGAGTGCAGCCGCTCGTCGAGATCATGAACCGCGCCGACGCCGCCACCGAGCGTGCGCTGCTCGAAGCCCTCGAAGAGCGAGACCCGATCCTCGCCGAAGAGGTGCGTTCGCGCATGCTCACCTTCGCCGACATCGTCAAGCTCGAGAGCCGCGACGTGCAGCAGGTTCTGCGCGGCATCGACACGAGCGTGCTCGCGATCGCCATGAAGGGCACCTCGGGCGCCGTGCTCGCGGTCATTCGCGCCAACCTCTCCGAGCGCAATCGCGACCTTCTCGACGACGAAACTAAGAGCCTCGGCCCGGTGCGCGTCAGCCAGGTCGAAGATGCCCGTGCCGAAGTCGTGCGTGCCATCCGTGACATGGAAGCCCAAGGCACGATCACCGTGCAGCGCGGCGTGGAGGAAGAGTATGTCAACTGACGCCGGCTTCTCGAGCGTGGCCTATCCTCGCCTGCGCGTCGTGGCCGACACCCGTGTCGACGAACGAGACCGCGCTGCCGGCCACGCCGCCGGATACGCCGCGGGCCTCCGCGCCGCCAGTATCACCGCCGCGGCCCTGGCGGTTGAGCAGGCCGCAGAACACGCCGCAGTTTTGCGCCACACCGAGGCAAAATCCGACCGAGCGGTGCGCCTGCTCGCCGCCGCCGCCGAAGCGCTCGACAACAGCACGGTTCCCGTGCTGCGTGAGGCCGAGGGAACCCTCGTGCGGACTGCCCTCGACCTCGCGGAGGCCGTGCTCGGCGCGGAGCTGAGCCAGGGCGAGATTTCGGCCAGGCGCGCGCTCGAACGCGCCCTCGGCCAGGGCGAGCATCTGGAAACACACACCGTGCACATGCACCCCGACGACCTGGCCGTGCTGGGGCTGTCCACCCAGAACATTCCCGGCGTGCTCTTCGTCTCCGATGCCTCGCTGTCCCGCGGCGACGCGGTCACCCGTTTCGCCGACGGCTTTCTCGACGCCCGCATCGGCACCGCCTTCACCCGGGTGAAGAACGCCATGTTGGGCGGCCTTGCATGAGCGGGCTGGCCCTGCTCGACGCCGCCGTCGCGTCGGCCCGATCCGCTGCGCGGCCGGAACGGGTGGGCACCGTCAGTTCCATCGTGGGCCTCGGCGTCGAGGTGCGTGGACTCGATGCCGCCATAGGCGACCTCGTGAGTCTGGGGGACTACCCCGGGATCGACTCTGAGGTCGTGGCCACCGGTGCCAGCGGCATCCGCTGTATGCCACTCGGCCGCCTCACCGGCTTGCGGGCCGGCGCACCCGCGCGCGCGGCGAGCACGCCGCTACTGGTGCCCACTGGAACCGGGCTCTTCGGCCGCGTGATCGACGGCCTCGGCCGCCCGATCGACGGCAAGGGCCCGCTTGCGAGCGACGGCGCGGTGTCGCTGCACCACCCGAGCCCCTCGGCCATGGCGCGCACCCGCATCACCGAGCAGCTGCAGCTTGGTGTGCGCGCCCTCGACACTCTTACCGCGGTGGGCAAGGGCCAGCGCATGGGGCTGTTCGCCGGTTCCGGCGTGGGCAAGTCATCGCTGCTGTCGATGATCGCCAGGGGAACGGATGCCGAGGTGTCCGTGATCGCCCTGGTGGGGGAGCGCGGCCGCGAGGTCCGCGAATTCCTCGAAGACGACCTCGGCCCCGAGGGGCTCGCGCGTTCGATAGTGGTGGTCTCCACGAGCGACGAACCGGCCATGATGCGCCTCCGCGCCGCGTTCACTGCCACGCGCATCGCGGAATCCTTCCGCGACCGCGGCTCCGACGTGGTGCTCATGATGGACTCGCTCACCCGCGTGGCCATGGCGCAGCGCGAAATCGGTCTTTCGGTGGGGGAACCCCCCGCCACCCGCGGCTACCCGCCGTCGACCTTCTCGGTGCTCGCGCAACTGCTCGAACGGGCCGGAACCGGCGAGACCGGCTCAATCACCGGCATGTACACAGTGCTCGTCGACGGCGATGACCATAACGAACCCATAGCGGATGCCGCGCGCTCGATCCTTGACGGACACGTCGTACTCGACCGCAAGCTCGCCATCACGGGCCATTTTCCCTCGATCGACATTCTCGGCTCCATCTCGCGGGTGGCATCACGGGTGAACACACCCGCACGCAATCAGGTCGCCGCGACCCTGCGCCGGGTGCTCGCCGCGCGCCAGGGCGCCCAGGACCTGCTCGACGTGGGCGCCTACCGCGCCGGCACCAATCCGCTCGTCGACGCCGCGGTCAACAACGAGAGCGCGATCAAGAACTTCCTGCAGCAGCGCATGGACGACCAGACGCCCACCATCGTGGCCTGGGATCGCCTGGCCGCCCTCACCCGGCAGCTCGGGGTGGCGTGATGAAGCGACTCTTTCCCCTCGCCGGCCTGCTGCGCCTGAGACACCTGGAGCAGGACGAAGCCGCCGGCGAACTCGCCGCCGCCAACTCCCGCGTGCAAGACAACGAGACCCGGCGCGACCGTGCCCGCGCCCTGCTGCACGGCGGGGCCCACTCGCCCACGAGCGCCGCGGCCATGAATGCCATGGCGGCGGCGCGGGCATCCTCCCGCAGCATGCTGAGCGACCTCGACGCCCTCGGGCAGGGACACCTCGCCACTCTGGCGCAGGCGCAGACTGTGTTCGACGCGGCTCGCGCCGAATCCATCGCGCTCGAGAAGCTGCAGGCCCGTCATGCCGCCGCCGTCGTCGCCGCAGACCTGCACGCCGAACAGATTGTGCTCGACGAGATCGCGTCCACACGCTGGCACCGAGACCAGGCCGCGCGAGAGACCGACGGCGGAGGTGCGCGATGACAATGACCATGTCCGACGCCTTGAGCCGCATCGACCAGATCCAGTCGACGCTGCAGCGAATCGCCGGCACCCAGTCGCCCGCGAAGACCGCGGCATCTGCTGCATCGGCCGATGCCTTCGCCGCGACCCTGGCCTCGAGCCTCGGCACCACTGGCACCTCGGCCTCCGGGGTGGCGGCACTCGCCGGAACGAGCACCGCCACCGGTACCGACGTGGCGACCGCCGCGCAGAAATACCTCGGCGTTCCCTACGTATTCGGCGGAGAAGATGCGAGCGGCATGGACTGCTCCGGACTCGTGCAGAAGGTATACGCCGATGTGGGCATAGAGGTTCCCCGGTTGGTTTCCGGCCAGATGAAGCTCGGCACCGAGGTCGGCTCGCTCGCAGAGGCCCAGCCTGGTGACCTCATCGTGACCGGCGGCGGCGCCCACATTCTCATCTACGCGGGCAACAACAAGGTCATCCACGCGCCGTACGCCGGTCGCACGGTATGTCTCGTCGAGGCCTACATGACGGATGCCGACATCGACACGATCCGACGGGTCATCCCTACGCAGACCGCCGCGACGGCCGGAAACACGACCGCCGACATGTTCAGCGCCGCCCTTGCCTCGTTTGAATCCGGCGGCGCCCGATGACCCTCACGCTGAACACCACGCCCGCGGGCTCTGCCGCCACGTCCGGCGGCCAGTCCGCCACAGCGCCCCGCCCCGCCGCGTCGGACGGCGCCGCCGGCTTTGCTGCTGCGCTGCAGCAGACGGGTCGAGAGGCGCGCGAGCAGAGCCCCACCGGCCGGGATGCGGCCGATAGCGCGCGCGTGGTGGCGCCCGCCGAGGTGGTGGCATCGTGCGTGCCTGTGTCGTCAGGCACGGCCGCCTCGATATCAGATTCGACAGTGGCAGCCGATGCCACCCCGTCCGATGGCGCAACGTCAGATGCCACCCCGTCAGATGCGAAGGCCATGCTCGTCGATGCCCCCGTGACAGCGCTGCCCACCACGTTTGCCTGGCTGGCCCTTGGCCGGAGCCCGATGGCCGACGTGTCCGGACAGCCGGCAGCTGCCGAGCAGGTTGCCGGGGTGCCCGCCGCGCAGGAAATGACACCGAAAACCGAGGCCGGGGCCCTCGACGCAGCGATCGGCACCGCCGAACAACCCGCACAGGTTCCGTTGCCCGTCACGCTGGCTGTCCCCGCTGCTGTCCCGAGCGCCGGTGCCCGCGCTGCGTTCGCGTCTCTCTCCCCGTCGTCCGTCGCCGTCTCGTTCGCGGGCGGTGCGAATGCCCGCTCCGCCGAGCCATCCACGCCGGCGACAGCTGCCCGGCCGCTTTGCCCTACCCCGGAGCCGTACGGAACGCCGACCCGGGCCGAGTTCCTCGTGCGGCCCACCGGGTCGACGAAGGCCGAGGCCGTCACGATCGTGCAGGCTGACGTGCCCGCGCCCACGACAGTTAGTGTTCCAGGTGCCGCGACGCCGACCGCGCCGGTTGCGCCCGCCGCGCCGACGGCATCCGCTGTCCCGGCCGCCCCGGTGCCGCTCACCGCTCAGGTCGCCAAACCGCTCTTCACGCTGAGCGGCGTCAAGCCGGGCGAGCACGTGCTCACCATCAACGTGACGCCCGAGAACCTCGGGCCGCTCACTGTGCGGGCGCACGTGACCGGAGACAACATTCGCGTGGAGCTTTTTGCCCCGACCGACCTCGCCCGCGAGGCGCTGCGCGCGATCCTGCCCGACTTGCGCCGAGACCTCGCCGGTGGCGGGCTCAACGCCCAGCTCGACCTCTCGTCGCAGAACCAGGCGAGCGATGCCCGAGCGGATGCGCAGGCCAGCCGCCAGCAACGGCCCCCGCCGGGCGCGCGCGACGGCCCGGGCGACGAACCCCCGCCCCGTTCCCCCCGCAGTTTTCTCTCCAGTTCTTCATCCACCATCGACGTGATGGCTTAGCAGGAAGGTCGCCCGTGACGATCCCCGCAGTTACCGCCGCTCCTACGACCGGAATGTATTCCTCCACGGTTACACGAGCCCCAAAGCAGACCATGGATTCGGAGGTCTTCATGTCACTGCTGGTCACCCAGCTACGCAACCAGGACCCGAGTTCGCCCATGGACACGAACCAGATGATCGCGCAGACCACCCAGCTGGCCATGATGGAGAAGCTCAACGCCCTCGCCACGACGAATGACGAGAACTTCTCGTTGCAGATGCGCATGGCCGCCGCGGCGCTCGTGGGTCAGGAGGTCAGCTACACGGATGCTGACGGAACTGAACTGACCGGACGGGCCACGGCCGTGTCCTACGCCGGTCCGGTGCCCCAGGTCACGGTCAACGGCCAGCCCGTCGCCCTTGACGCCATCTCCGGGGTGACCGGCGCCGCTGCCCCCACCGCCTGATCGCTCGACCCACACTCTTCTACTTCCTTATCGAAAGGCGGCACCCATGCTTCGCTCTCTCTACTCCGGTATCTCCGGACTCCGCGCCCACCAGGCCATGCTCGACGTGACCGGCAACAACATCGCCAACGTCAACACCACCGCGTTCAAGGCATCCGCCGCGCAATTCCAGGACACCCTCTCGCAGATGACGCAGGCCGCGGGCGGACCGCAGGCCACTGTCGGCGGCACGAACCCGGCCCAGGTCGGCCTCGGCGTGCAGGTTGCCGGCATTTCCACCAATTTCGCGCAGGGCTCCGCCCAGTCCACCGGACGCGCGACCGACGTGATGATCTCTGGCGACGGCTTCTTCGTCACCCAGCTCGGTGGCGAGACGCTGTACACCCGTGCCGGCGCCTTCGACTTCGACGCCCAAGGACGCCTCGTGTCGCCGGACGGTGCCATCGTGCAGGGCTGGAACGCCACCAACGGCGTGATCAACGCCGGCGGCGCCACCGGAAACATCACCCTCCCCGTTGCGGCCGTCATCCCCGCGAAGGTGACCACGACGGCATCCGTCAACGGAAACCTGCCCTCGGACGCCGTCGAGGGAACTGAACTCATCCGTGATATCGAGGTCTTCGATGCGTCCGGCACGGCGAGCACAATTTCCCTCAAGTTTGTCAAGGACGCTGCGGCCGGCACCTGGAACGTGAGCGACGTGAACAACACGGCCACGGCGTCCGTCGCCCTCACCTTCGTTAATGGCGAGCTGACGAACGCTGCCGGGACGGCGACCATCTCGGCCGGCGCTGCCGGAACCCCGGTTGACCTGTCGGCACTTGAGGGTTTCTCCGGCCTCACAACTGTCGCCTTCTCGGGCCAGGACGGTTCTGCGGCCGGAACTCTCGAATCCTTCGCTCTCGGTTCCGACGGAACTCTCGTAGGCCTGTTCAGCAACGGCGGCCAGCAGGCCATCGGGCGCATCGCCCTCGCCACTTTCACGAACCCCGGCGGCCTGGAGAAGGCCGGAGCTTCGGGCTACCGCGCCACCTTCAACTCCGGTGCGGCGCTGCTCGGCACAGCCGGCGCCGCAGGAATGGGTTCACTGCAGAGCGGTGCGCTCGAGATGTCGAACGTCGACCTGTCGCAGGAGTTCACGAATCTGATCGTGGCCCAGCGAGGTTTCCAGGCCAACGCCCGCATTATCACCACGTCCGACGAGGTGCTCCAGGAGCTCACTAACCTCAAGCGCTAGCTAGCGTCGCGGTCACCTGCGCCCGAAAGTGGCTCACGCCCCTGAAATCACAGGCGCATGAGCAACTTTCGGGCGCACGACCTCGTCGAGGCTCTGCAGCCCACATCATGTCCGCTCGGTACGGACTTCTGGTTGATTCCACCGCCCGCCACCGATCCGACCCAAACCCCCCGTCCTCCTGGTGAGCAAATCAGCACTGAAGCTTGGGTCGCCACTGCGGCTGCCGGCCTGCAGGAGTACGCGCCGCGTAGTGGATGCCCCAGGCCGGAGGGCGGCTCGCGGGGCTTCGAGACGCTCGTGCCTCGCTCCTCGACCGGCGCTGGATCGAGCCTGTCGAGTTCGGGGGGTCGAGCAGCGCGGCGGGGCCGACGGGCGTGGGCGGGCGGGTCAGCGGCGCTCGAGCTCGTGGGCGAGGGCGTCGAGTTCGGCGCCGCCGGCCATGAGGCGAGTCATCTCTTCGATGCTGATCTCGCTCTTCAGGAACGCACCGATGCTCGTACCGCGCTTGAGCAGCAGGAACCGGTCGCCCACCGGATACGCGTGGTGCGGATTGTGCGTGATGAAGACCACGCCGAGCCCGCGGTCGCGGGCCTGGGCGATGTACTTCAGCACCACGCCGGACTGCTTCACCCCGAGCGCCGCAGTCGGCTCATCGAGGATCACGACTTTGGCGCCGAAATACACAGCACGGGCGATCGCCACAGACTGGCGTTCACCCCCGGAGAGCGTGCCGATGGGCTGGTCGACGTCCCGCAGATCGATACCCATCTTCGCGAGTTCAGTTTTGGTGACCTCACGCATCCGCTTCACGTCGAGATACCGGAACGGGCCGAAACCCGTGGTGAGCTCGGAACCGAGAAAGAAGTTGCGCCACACCGGCATCAGGGGCACGACGGCGAGGTCCTGATAGACCGTGGCGATGCCGAGGTTGAGGGCATCGCGGGGGCTCGTGAAGGTGCGGGCCTCGCCGTAAGACAGCAGTTCTCCCTCGCTGTGCGCGTGGGCGCCGGCCAGAATCTTGATGAACGTGGACTTGCCGGCGCCGTTGTCGCCGAGCACGCACAGTACCTCGCCGACTCCAACCTGGGCCGAGACGCCCTGCAGAGCCAGTATCGAGCCGTAGCTCTTGCCGATGTTTCGCACCTCGAGAATAGGAGGTGCGGTAGACAGTGTCTGACTCATGAGCGAACTCCAGCTCGTTTGCGAACGTACAGGTTGACGAGCACGGCGAGCAGAAGCATGCCGCCGAGGAAGGCCTTGAGCCAGTTGTTGTCCCATTGGGCGAACACGATGCCCTGCAGGGTCATGCCGTAGATGAGGGCGCCGAGGGCGGCGCCGATCGCGGATCCGTAGCCACCGGTGAGCAGGCATCCGCCCACCACCGCGCAGATGATGTAGATGAACTCCTGGCCGATGCCGGTCGTGGCCTGCACCGTGGACACGTCGAAGAGCATGAGCATGCCCACGAGCCATCCGGCGCCGGCGGTGGTCATGAACAGGCCGATCTTGACCTTCATTACCGGGATGCCCACCTGACGCGAGCTCTGCAGCTGGCCGCCCACCGCGAAGATCCAGTTGCCTGCCCGGGTACGGATGAGCACCCAGGTGGCGACGATGATGGCGAGCAGCCACCAGACCACGGCCACCTTGAGGTCCATGCCGAGGAATGGGAACGAGGAGCCGAAGAACACCCTCACCGCGTCGAAGCCGGGAACTGTGCCCATGCCCTGAATCACCACGGAGCCGGTGATCAGCTTTGTGACGGCTAGGTTGATCCCCTGGAGAATGAAGAACGTGGCGAGGGTCACGATGAAGCTCGGCAGCCCGGTCTTCATCACGATGATGGCGTTGCCTGCACCGAGAGTGAGTGCAACCGCGAGAGCGACGCCCATTGAGAGCCAGACGTTGGCACCCCACTGGGTGGTCATGACGCCCACGATGAGCCCGGTCGTGCCGGTCATGGCGCCGGCCGAGAGGTCGAACTCCCCGCCGATCATCAGCAGCGCAACGGCAACTGCCATGATGCCGAACAGCGACGCCGAGTACAGCCACGTCGAGACGCCCGCGGGGGAGAGGAACACTTCAGTGGTTAAGGAGAAGAAAGCGAAGATGCCCAGGGCCGCGACGAAGGCGCCGACCTCGGGTCGTCGGAGCAACTTCACAATCGGCCCCACCGGCGTGAGGCGTTCGTCAATGGCTGGGGCGGCGGCTGGCGCGGCTGGCGCAGTGATCGTCATCGAGTGCCCTTGACTGCGAACTCGGCGACCTGCGCCGCGTTCTCCTTGGTGATGAAGGCCGGGCCGGAGTACACGGGCTGGCCGCCGCCGGCCACGTCGCCGTTGCGCAGCTGCAGGGTGAGGAAGACCACGGGGAGGTAGCCCTGGGAGTAGGGCTGCTGGTCGACCGCGAAGAGGATGGAGCCGTCTTCGATGAGTTTCGTCACGTCGGCGGACACGTCGAAGGTCGCGAGTTGGGCCGTGCCTCCGGCCTCCTCGTTGGCCTGTGCGGCGGCCACGGCGATGCCCGGGTTGAGCGTGAGCACGCCGTCGATGCTCGGGTCAGAGAGCAGCATGCTGCTGATCGTGTTCTTGGCGTCGGCGATGTTCGCCACGTCGACCTGAAGGTTTGTCACTGTGTCGAGCTTGTCGGCGGCGCCGGCGCAGCGCTCTTCGAGGGCCACGTTTCCCGCTTCGTGGATGACGCAGATCACGTTCGTGGCGCCGGCTGTGGCCAGTTCTTCACCCGCGCCCTGCCCGGCCAGGTATTCGCTCTGGCCCACGTGGGTCGAAGCGCCAAACTCCTTCGACTGCTCCATGCCGGCGTTGATGGTGATCACCGGGATGCCCGCGGCCACGGCCTTCTCGACCGCGCCGCGAACCCCGTCGGGATTGGCCATCGACACGATGATCCCGGCGGGCTTCGACGCGACGGCCGCGTCGATGAGCTGGCTCTGCTTCACCGGGTCGCCGTCGCCCTGGTACGTGACGTTCATTCCGAGGTCCGCCCCGGCCTGCTCGGCACCGCTCTTGACGACGTCCCAGAAGTTGTCGCCGGGGGTGCTGTGGGTGACGACCGCGATAGTGCCGCTCACGGCATCCGTTGTTGCCGCAGTGGTGGTCTGCCCGGTACCCGAGCAGCCGCTCAGGGCGAGCGGAACGGCGACGAGTGCTGCAAGCCATGCTTTGTTGTGACGCATCAGTGAATCCTCCATTGGATACAGGTGCTGTTCTGTTGGGTTGGGTGGTCCGTGACAGGGAGAGTTACTCCGCGAAAATGGGGGAGCGGGCGACTCGAACCGGCAGGCCGGTCTCGAGCGACTCTTGCGCCGCATCCGCTATCCGGCTCGCGGCAACGGCGTCGTCGGGGGTGCAGGGGTTCTCGCGCAGTCCGAGCACAAGCTCGATGAAGGCGACCATTTCGCTGCGGTACGCCTGGTCGAAGCGGTCGGCGAAGGTCTGGTGCGGGATTCCGGAGGGAAATGCAATGCCGGGCTCGGTGGAGCCCAAGGCGGTCCGGTCGTCGAGGCCCACGAGGAGGGAAGTCGCAGAGCCTTGCAACTCGAGGCGCACGTCATGCCCTGCCCCGTTGTAGCGGGAGGCGCTCACGGTGCCGATCATGCCGTCATCGAAGGTCACCAGGGCGAGTGCGGTGTCGACGTCGCCGAGCGCGCCGATGGCAGGGTCGCCATTGTTGCTGCCGCGAGAGTAGACCTCGACGATCTCGCGGCCCGTGATCCAGCGCAGAATGTCGAAGTCGTGCACGGAACAGTCCCGGAACAAGCCGCCGGAGCCGGCGAGGAATTCCACCGGCGGCGGAGTCATGTCGCATGTCACGGCGCGCAGGGAATGGATCCAGCCGAGCTCGCCGGCCTCGAAGGCCCGCTTGGCCTCGAGATACCCGAGGTCGAACCGGCGCTGGTGCCCGATCTGAACGACGCCCTGATGCTCGCGGATATAGGCGAGCACGGGCAGTGCCTCCGCCACATTGACCGCGACGGGCTTCTCGCAGAAGACCGGGATGCCGGCTTCGACGCCGGCCCGAATGTGCTCAGGGTGCAGGGCGGTTCCGGTGGCAACTACGAGGCCGTCAACACCCGAGGCGATCAATGCCTCGACGCTCGGCAGGTACTCTGCGCCGAGTTCGGCGGCCACGGCCTGAGCATGCGCGGCGGCGACATCTGTGAGTTTGAGGGCGACCGTGAAGCCGGAAGCCGGCAGGCCCGTGATGTTGCGGGCGTGCATCACACCGATGCGGCCAACCCCGATGAGTCCGAGCGTGATGTTCTTCATGATCTACTCCAGCGTCATTGACAGTATTGGACCGGTCCAACACGATGACTACAGGCTAATGGTGAATTTTCACCACGTCAATAGAATGTCTTTACAAAGTGGGAATTCACTTTACGCACGCGGCGGAGCGCTGCTACCGCGCACGGCGAGCGAGGGCGCGAGGAGCGTGAGCGATGCCGGCCGAACCGGGTCGGCGAGGCGCGCCACCAACAATTCGCCGGCCTTTCGCCCGCTCGCCAGGCTCGCGTTGTCGATGCTGGTCAGGCTGATGTGCCGCATCCTCGCGGTCGGAGTGTTGTCGTAGCCCACGATCGAGAGGTCGTCGGGCACAGCGCAACCCAGCTCATCCGCTGCGGAAAGCAAACCGAAGGCGGCCATGTCGTTCACGGCGAAAATGGCGGTGGGACGGATGCCCGTGGCCGGGTCCAGCAGCTGGAGCCCTGCCTCGTAGCCACCCTGTTCTGTTAGGCCACCGTCGACGGTGAGCATCAGCTCGGCGAGCCCGCTCTCCGTCATGGCCTGCTCATAGCCGGCTCGGCGGGCCAGGCCTACGGGCGTGGGCCCGGCGCCCAGGTGCGCGATGCGACGGTGGCCCAGGCTCACGAGATGCTGTACCGCGAGGTGTGCACCCGCCTCGTTGTCGTCGGTCACCACGTCTGCCGACGGGGCAGGGGCCTCCGGAGCGCCGAGCACAACGGTGGGCACCTGCCGCACGGCATTAATGAGGTCTTCAGAAGGGGGCAGGGTGCCCACGAGCACGAGGCCGTCGACGTTCATCTCCAGCAGCTTCCCGAGCAGAGAAGACCCGCCCCGACTGTCGAGACGGTGGTCGCCGAGCAGCATCTGCAGTCCGTGGGCATTCAACACGGCGTTGAGACCGTCGACCGCTTCAACGAACCACGGGTTTCGAAGGTCGTGCAGCACGACTCCGACCGTGTAACTCCGTGCCTCTGTGAGTGTGCGTGCGGCGGCGTTGGGCCGGTAGTCGAGTTCGCGCACCGCAGCGGCCACGGCGATCCGCTTGGCGTCGCTTACATACCCCGTGCCGCGCAGAACGAGGGACACGACCGACTTGGACACCCCGGCCTGGACGGCCACATCGCGGATGGTCGCGCGCTTGCTCGTGAAGTCAGCCATCCCTCCACTATAGGAAGCTAACGCCGTGGGCAGCGCGGCCGACAGTACGCAGTAGCGCCTCACTGGAGTCGTTCGTTACCAGGGGATGAGCTCATGATCGTAGTCACGCGGCTGAACGACAGCCAGTTTGCGATCAATCCCGATTTGATCGAACGCATACACGCGAATCCAGACACGACCCTAGTGATGGTTGATGGCGCCAACTTCATCGTGACCGAGACGATGGAAGAAGTGATTGAGCGAATCGCGCAGTACCGCGCCAGAGTGATTTCCCTCGCCTACGACCCCGACGCGGGCGAGCTGCCGCGCGGCCCGCGGAGGATCTGATGGATCCGGCGACACTGGTCGGTATCGTCATCGCCTTCGGGGCGCTCTTTGCCATGATCACCCTTGAGGGATCGTACGTCTCGAGTATTCTGCTGCCCGCGCCGATGATCCTGGTGTTCGTTGCCACGATCGCGGTGGGCGTCGCCGGCGGAACGATCCGGGACGCCGTACTCGCGTTCAAGGCGCTACCGCGCGCATTCAGGGGCAAGACTACCCCGCCCACTCAGATCATCGACCAGGTCGTCGGCCTGGCCGAAACCGCCCGCACCTCAGGCCTGCTCTCCCTCGAGCAGGAGGCCGACAACGTCAATGACCCGTTCTTGCGCGGGGCGCTCCAGAACATCGCGGATGGCACAGACGGCGACGAGCTGCGCATACTGCTCGAAGATGAGATCTCCACCAGGGCACGGGCCGACCGCTCAGCGGCCAAGTTCTTCAACAGCCTCGGCGGCTACGCGCCGACGATTGGTATCGTCGGCACGGTTGTGTCGCTCACGCACGTGCTGGAGAATCTCGACACGCCGGACACTCTCGGCCCGATGATCGCCGCTGCCTTCGTGGCCACCCTCTGGGGGCTCCTCTCGGCGAACTTCCTGTGGCTGCCCATCGGCTCGCGTCTCAAGCGGTTAGCCGACATCGAGGTTGATCGTATGACCCTGCTCATGGAAGGCGCGCTGGCCGTTCAGTCCGGCAGCCAGCCCCGCTTGCTCGGTGAACGCCTTCGCGCCATGGTCTCGGATGACGCACTCGGCAAGCCGGCGAAGGCCGCGAAGGCCGGAAAGGGCGCCCAGCAGAACGACGACGACACGACCCTGTTCGAAGCCGCATGAGTGCCCGCAAGGGGCGCCGCAGTTTCGGTGAAGATGAGGATGAGCATCCCGACGAACGCTGGATGGCCTCCTACATGGACATGGTCACGGTGCTCATGTGCATGTTCATAGTGCTTTTCGCCATGTCGAGCGTCGACCAGAACAAGTTCGAGCAGCTGCGCAACTCCCTCGCGACGGGCTTCGGAAGTGTCGAGGCCGGCTCCATCGATACGGCCACCGGCGTGGTTGTGCGGCCAGAGCACGTCGACTCCGAGGACGAAGCATTCTCCGGGGCGTCACCCACCGAGCTGCCGGCCACGGACCAGCAGCTGGCCACGGCAGAAGTTGAGGACCTCAGCAAGCTCGAGGCCGACATCACCGCGAACCTCGCCGCAGCGGGCCTGGCCGACCTCGTGCAATTCGCGGTCGACGAGCGCGGGCTGACTGTGGGGCTCGTGGGCTCCGAAACCTTCTTTGCCCCCGACCTGGCGGATCTGAGCCCGACGGCTGTGGCCATTCTCGATGCCATGGCACCGGTGCTGGCGGCGAGTGATCGCGAGATCTCGGTGGAAGGTCACGCCGACAAGCACGGGCAAACCGTAAACTATGCCACCGACTGGGAGCTGTCTGCTGGGCGCAGCACCCGTGTGCTCCGCCGTCTGGTGGAACAGGGCGGTGTGCAGCAGGAACGGATCGCGGCCATCGGCTACGGCGCGGCGCGGCCGGCATCCACTGGCTCCGAACTGGCCGATATGGCCATGAACCGCCGGGTTGACGTGGTGCTGCTCTCGACTCTGCCGGACTCGGTTCGCTCTCTCATCCCCGGGGTCATCGCCGGAACTGAAACGACGGGCGAAACCGGCACCGGCTAGCACCTAACGCCGCAGCGCGGCCGGCCGATAGTGGCAGACGTGACGGTCCAGGAACAGGTAAGCAGAGGTGTGCCCGCCAAGCCACCCAAAACGGTTGAGGTGTACGACTTCCGTCGCCCAACCACCCTCGCGCGGGAGCACGCCCGAGTCCTGGAACTCGCCTTCGAAACCTTCGCCCGCCAGTGGGGCACGCAGCTCACCGCTCGCGTGCGCCTGCTCTGCCAGGTGACGTGCGACCTCGTGCAGATGCAGACCTACGACGAGTATGCCTCGAGCCTGCCGTCCACCACGGCGATGGTGCTGTGCAGCATCGACGGCATCGCGGCAAAGACCGTGATGCAGTTTCCCACCCGCGCCGCCCTGAGCTGGGTCGATCACATGCTGGGTGGCAATGGCAGCAAGGCAGCCAAGGAAGAGCGCAAGTTCACCCCGATTGAGCAGGCACTTGTGCGTCACCTCGTCGAGGAAGGTCTCGAAGACCTCCGCTACTCGCTTGGCGACCTGCTGCTCGCCGACGTGACGATAGACGGGATCCAGTACAACTCGCAGTTCGCGCAGGCCGCCGCGACCGGCGACCTGATGATCGTCGCCACCTTCGGTATTCGGGCAGGCAGCGACGCGCCCGTGATCGCCACAGTGGCCATACCGGAGCACGCCCTGATGCCCCAACTGGGCGAGGCGAATCCCACGAGCCTCGCCGAAAACGCACGAGAACTGCTCGAACAGCAGCTCACCTTCGTACCGGTCGATGTTTCCCTGCGGCTCAATCCCATTCAGGTGCTCCCGAACCGAATTCTCAGTCTGGCCGTCGGAGACCTGCTCTCCATCCCGCATCCGCAGCATCGACCGCTCGACCTTGTCGTCAACGGCCAGATCCTGGCCACGGCTGCCGTGGGAGTGAACGGCTCCCGTCTTGCCTGCATCGTGATCGACACCGAGGAGAAACCATAATGACCGACACCGGAGTGTTGTCAGCCGCCGCCGTTGATGCCCTGATCCGAGTGCTCCCCACGGGCGTTCCCCTGCGCGCAGTGGAAACCCACGGCAGTTCGGCGCTGAGCGCGCGCGTCGGATCAGCAGCCGTGGCCTCTTTTGTCGGCGCGACCTCCGCAGACCTGGCGATCGTGTTGATGGACCCCGCAGCGTTCGACGCCGCGTCCGGGTCGGCCTCTGCGCTCGTCGCAAGCCATGATGTGCTGCGCCCGTCGCTCGAAAGTGCCGCCGGCGTGTTGGGCGTCGGTGTGCTCGGCGACACGCGCGTCGAAGACGCCTCTTCGCTCTTCATGGACGCAGAGACGCGCGTCTTTGAACTGGGCGCCGCCGGCCAGGTGAGCGGATGGTTCGCCCTGCGTGTGCGGAAGAACGGTGCGGCCACCGGAGGCGCCCCGGGGTCGACCTCTTCCGCGGTGAGCAACCTCGGGCGCATCAACAACGTGTGGATGGCGCTGACGGTAGAGATCGGCCACACGCGTATGCCCGTTCGTGACGTCTTGTCCCTTGAACCCGGTGCCGTCATCGAACTCGACCGCTCGGCAGGGGCGCCGGCCGACGTCATGCTCAACGGGCGGCTCATCGCGCATGGCGAGATCGTTGTCGTGGACCAGGACTATGCAATTCGCATCACGCAGATTCTCGACGTGGTCGAGGGCGCATCCTAAAGTGGACACCCTGATCGTGGCGTTGCGGGTGGTGGTGTCCCTCTCCGTCGTCCTCGCACTTCTCTGGTACCTGCAGCGCCGCTTCACCAAGGGCGTTCGCGCGCGCGGGGGAGCCAACCTCGTCACCGTCGTGGGCCGACAGGGCCTCGGCCAGAAGGCATCCGTCGTCGTCGTCGACATCGACGGCCAACGCCTCGTACTCGGAGTGACCGAACAATCCGTCACAGTTCTGCACGGCAGCGGCACCCCCGTGCCGGCCGCCGGCCATGAAGCCTTCGCCCGCTCGATGCACACCGCGACCGTCAGCACCGCACCGGAGAGCGACGCCGCGGTGGGCGCGCCCCTGGAATTCCGACCCCGTCGCAAGCCAGTGCAGGCGGGAGCCCTGAGCGGTTCCATCCTGTCGGCCTCCACGTGGCAGCAGGCCGCCGCTGCCCTTCGGCAGGGTCGGTGAACGCCCCCGTCCTCAGGCCCGACTCTTCTGCCGCCACCCTGAAGCGTCGCTTCTCCCTGCGTCTTGCCCTGCTGCTGGCCGCCGTCCTGCTCCTCACGGGGGCACTGCTCTGGTTCACGGCGACAGCGGGTCACGCCCTGCCGGTCGACCCGAAGATGCCGACCGATCCGATCGATCCGACGGCTCCCGTCGACCCTGGCGCGGGCGAAGGCGGTCTGACGATCGACATCAACGGCCCCAACGGCGCGCCGTCGTCTGCGATCGTCACTCTCGTGGGGATCACCCTGCTGTCGGTGGCACCGGCCCTGTTGCTCATGATGACGAGCTTCACGAAGATCTTCGTCGTGCTCGCCATGACCCGTAACGCGCTGGCCCTGCCGTCCATCCCGCCCAACCAGGTGCTCGCCGGACTTGCGCTCTTCCTCTCGCTGTTCATCATGGCGCCGGTTCTTGCCGACATTAACACTCTCGCCGTCACGCCGTACCTCGACGGCGGCATGACGTTCACGGAGGCCCTCGCAGCAGCATCCACTCCGCTTCAACACTTCATGATGGCAAATACCCGCGAGGAAGACCTTGCTCTGATGACGCGGGCCGCGGGCCAGGAGAACCCCGCCAGCCCGGACGACGTTGAGCTCCTCACGCTCATTCCCGCCTTCATGATCTCCGAACTTCGTGCGGCCTTCATCATCGGTTTCGTCATCTTCATTCCCTTTCTCGTCATCGACATCGTGGTCTCCGCGGCCCTGATGTCGATGGGAATGATGATGCTCCCGCCGGTGATGATTTCCCTGCCGTTTAAAATCCTGCTCTTCGTGCTCGTCGACGGCTGGGGACTCATCATCACCTCGCTTATCGGCAGTTATCGGATGGGCTGATGGACACCAACGCCGTTCTCGACATTGGTCTGCAGGCCCTGTGGCTCGCGGCGAAACTCTCAGCCCCTGTGCTCATCACGGCACTCGTCGTGGGCTTCGCCATCTCGCTCCTGCAATCGATCACTCAGATCCAGGAGGTGACGCTGTCGTTTGTGCCCAAGGCCATTGCCGTCTCCATCGCCCTGCTGATCACAGGACACTGGATGATCTCCGAGTCGGTGGCCTTCACTCACGCCATGTTCGATAAGATTCCCACGCTGATCGGCGGCGGGTGATGGAATTCTCTCTCAACCTCGCGTGGATCGAAGCGGTGATGCTCGCCGGGGTCCGCATGATCGCCTTTCTCGTGATCGCCCCGCCGTTTTCCTACCGGGCGTTCCCAGCGCGCATCAAAGCGATGCTTGGCATCGGGCTGGCCCTCGCCGTGGCTCCCCGCGTGACCGCAACCTACGAGTCCCTGAGCACTGCGGGCTTCTTTGGAGCGCTCGTGCTCGAGATCTTGGTGGGCGGACTGCTCGGGTTTCTCGTGTTCGTCATATTCTCCGCCGTGCAGTCAGCCGGCGGCCTGATCGACATGTTCAGCGGATTCCAGATGGCCCAAGGCTATGACCCGCAGTCCATGGTCAACGGTGCCCAGTTCACCCGGCTGTTCCAGATGACGGCTCTCGCCCTGCTGTTCGCCTCTGGCGGCTATCAGCTCATCATCGGCGGCCTCGTGCGCTCCTTTAACGCATTGCCGCTCGGCGGAGGCATCGACATGGCCGCCCCCGTGCAGGCACTGATCGGGGCCGTCAGCCAGATGTTCCTGGCCGCGGTACAGATCGCCGGCCCGTTGCTCGTCGTGCTCTTTCTCGCGGATGCCGGCCTCGGCCTGATCACGCGGGTCGCCCCGGCGCTCAACGCGTTCGCCCTCGGCTTCCCGCTCAAAATCCTCATCACCCTGACCCTGGCCGCCGCCGTGTACGTGGCATTGCCCCACATCGTCTCCTCGCTCACCGGCGAGGCCGTCGATGCGCTGATGGGGGTGAGGTAGATGGCTGAGCCCGATTCCGGCGAGAAGACCGAGCCGGCGACCCAAAAACGCATGAAAGAAGTGCGGGCCAAGGGCCAGCTGTCCAAGTCCCAGGACGTCACGGCCTGGCTCGGCGTCGGTGCCGCGGCAATCATGATTCCGGCCACCATCGAGGCCGGCGCCGAGGCCGGCAGCGACCAGATGTTCACTATCAAGAGCCTGATCATGAACCCCGACCCGCTCGAGGCCGTCACGGCGCTCGGCGACGGTATGGCTTCCATGGCCGGGGTGCTCACCCCCATGCTGCTCCTCGTCGTGGGAGTCGTACTCTTCGGCGCAGCGCTGCAGGGCGGCATCCACTTCAAGAAGTTCGAGGGCAAGTTCGAGCAGTTCAACATGGTCACGGGCCTGAAGCGGGTCTTCGGCGGTCAGGCGCTGTGGGAGGGCGTGAAGTCCCTGCTCAAAACAGCCGTCGTGGGTCTCGTGCTGTTCTGGGTGATTCAGGGTCTCATGCCCGTCATGATGACGGCCGGCGGCCTGCCGGTGATGGAGCTGATCGGCGCGGCCGGCGATGGTGCTGCGGCGCTGCTGCGATCAGCGGTCATTGCCGGGCTCATCCTGGCGGCGGCGGACGTCTTCGTGGTGATGCGGCGCAACCGTAAGAAGACGCGCATGACCAAGAAGGAGGTGCGTGACGAGAACAAGGCCTCGGAGGGCGATCCCATGATCAAGTCTCAGCGCCGCGCCCGTCAGCTCGCAATGAGTCGCAACCGCATGATCGCCTCAGTGACCGACGCCGACGTCGTGCTGGTCAACCCGACGCATGTGGCCGTTGCGCTGAGCTACGAACCCGGCAAATCAGCCCCGCGGGTCGTGGCGAAGGGAGTGGGACACATTGCCACCCGCATCCGCGAGCAGGCCGAAACCGACCGGGTCCCCATCGTGCAGGACATCCCGCTTGCCAGAGCGCTGCACGGCGCGTGCGAGATCGGCGAGGAGATCCCCGTCGACAGGTACAACTCGGTCGCCCGGGTGCTCGCCTTCGTGATGGCGCTCAAGGGGCGCGGCGGGGGAGGCGGGGGCGTGCACACCATGACCCCGCAACCAGCACAGAATCCATCTTTCGCAACGACCACCGGAGGCAACTGACGTGAATCGCAATCTCACCAAGCTCGCCGTGCCCGTCGGTGTCGTGGGCATCATCCTGCTGCTCGTCGTGCCGATCCCCGCGGTTATGCTCGACCTGCTCATCATCGTGAACATCATGCTCGCGCTCGTGACCCTGCTGACGACCATGTTCGTGAAGAAGCCTCTCGACTTCTCGGTCTTTCCCTCACTGCTGCTCGTGGCCACGCTGTTCCGACTGGGCCTCAACGTGGCGTCCACTCGATTGGTGCTGGGTGACGGGTACGCCGGGCAGGTGATCGAGGCCTTCGGTCACGTGGCCGTTGGCGGATCAATCATCATCGGCGCCGTTATCTTTCTCATTCTCGTCGTCATCCAGTTCGTCGTGGTCACGAAGGGCGCCGAACGCGTCGCGGAGGTCGGCGCTCGCTTCACTCTCGACGCCATGCCCGGCAAGCAGATGGCGATCGACGCCGACCTGAACGCCGGCCAGATCACCGACGCGCAAGCCAAGGACCGCCGCGCGGAGGTGTCGGCGGAGGCTGACTTCTACGGTGCGATGGACGGCGCCTCGAAGTTCGTCAAGGGTGATGCCATCGCGGGCATCATCATCATCATCATCAACCTCGTCGGCGGCATCGCGATCGGCATGCTGCAAAAGGGTATGGAGATCACCGATGCCCTCAACACGTATGCCCTCCTGACGATCGGCGACGGCCTCGTCACCCAGATCCCCGCCCTGCTGATGGCTGTCGCCACCGGCATGATCGTCACCCGCTCGAACGCCGAAGCCGACATGGGATCGACCGCGTCGACCCAGCTGTCGCAGTCCCGCTACGCCCTCACCATCGCCGGCTCGGCCGCCATCCTGATGGCGCTCATACCCGGCATGCCCATCTTCCCGTTCTTGATCGTGGGCGTGGCCCTGATCGTGATCGGGCAACGCATCAAGTCCGGCGAGACGACAAAGCAGGCGGCAGCGGATGCGAGCCTTGCGGCAGAGAAGACGGCTCCCCGCTCCGACACCCCGGAGGACCTGATCGAACAGATGCGGGTGCACGCCCTCGAGATCATGCTCGCCCCCGACCTCGTCGACATGGTGTCCGGCGCCTCCGACGACCTCCTGGCGCGGGTGCGCGGGCTGCGACGCAAGATCGCTCTCGACCTCGGTGTGGTCGTGCCGCCGGTGCGCACCCGCGACAGCGTGGAGCTGCCGGCTTCGACCTATTCCATTCGCATCGCCGGCGTGGAATATGGTCGCGGACTCGCCCCGTCCGGCAAGGTGCTCGCCCTCGGTGAGGCGCTCGACGGCCTGCCCGGCGTGGTCACTGTCGAACCCGTTTTCGGGCTCGCTGGCAAATGGGTGCCGAGCGAGATGCGACACAGCGCCGAAATGACCGGTGCCACCGTGATCGACCCAGTGTCGGTGCTGATCACACACCTCTCCTCGATCATCTCGCTCAACGCGGCGCGACTGCTCACGCGAGAAGACGTTCGTGTGCTGACGGATGGCGTGAAGCAGGTCAACCCCTCGGCCGTCGACGATTTGATTCCCGGTCTGCTCTCCCTCGCCGAGGTTCAGCGAGTGCTGCAGGGGCTCCTGATGGAGGGGATCCCGATCAATGATCTGCCGCGCATTTATGAGGCGCTGTCGCTGCGGGCAAAAACGAGCAACGACCCTGAGGGCCTCATCGAAGCGGCGCGCCAGGCCCTGGGCCCGGCACTCACAGTGCAGTATCTCGACGGAAACCTGCTGCGCGTCATCATGATCGAGCCCACTCTGGAACAATCAATGCTCGAGGGCATGCGCCCGTCCGAGCAGGGCACCCAGATCATGATGGATGCCGCGAAGATCGAGACCGTGCTGTCAAGCGTTCGCACCTCGGTCGCCGCCGTCGAGGCGAGCGGACTGAGCGCCGTCCTCGTGTGCGCACCCGCGCTGCGCCCGGCCGTCCGCCGCCTGGTCTCAACCCAGTCGGGCGGGCTCCCGGTGCTCTCGTACCAGGAAGTCACCTCCGCAAACGTGACCATCGAGACGGTTGGAGTGGTGCGTGGAGCCGAATCGCTTTCTGCTTAAGGGTACGACCATGCAGGAGCTGCAGGATCGAGTGCGCCTCGAACATGGAGCCCACGCCCGCATCATCTCAGCCGAACGCGTCACCGTGGGCGGTGTGCGCGGATTCTTCGCTAGACAACACTTTGAGGCGACCGTCGAGGTCGGACCGGTACATCGCCGCGCAGAACGCGCCCTGCTCGATGTTCCGGCCCGGCTCGGCATCGCCGCCTTGCTGGACGATGCCGACGCGGCAGAGGCGCGCAGCAACGGACTCGCGGGCGATGCGTCGATTTCCACCGAATCCGATGACTTCGCGGCCCTCATGGACGACCTAACGTTCGCGACGGCACGAACCAGTTCCCCGGCCGAGCCGCTGGGCGCGCCCCCGGACGCGCCGGCCCCGCTGGCCCGGGCGGGCGACCTCGTGCTCGTGATCGGCCTCACAGGTGAGGCCCTCGAGGTAGCGCGTGCCATGGTGCTCCTGACCGCGAACGCCGACCTCCGCGTGGGTGGATCCCTCTCTGCCCCCGGCCTTGACAGGGTCGACGACCGCCGCGATGCGCTGGCCGCGCGAGCCAGGGGAGTGGAACTCGATCAAACCACTTTCGTAGCCTTCGGCCTGGCGCGCCCCGGAGTGGATGCGTCGGCCGACCTGGCCCTGCGCACCGCGAGCATCGGCAGCGTCGGCGCGGACCAGGTCTGGGTCGTCGTGGACACAGGACGGAAGGTCGACGACACGGCGCGCTGGGTGAGTGCCATCGCGGAGTCCGTGCACATCGACGCCGTGGCTGCGGTGGGCGCCGAGCTGACGACCAGCCCGGAGACGGTTTCTGACCTCCGCCTTCCCGTTCGGTGGATCGACCTCGGGGTCGAAGCGCGTTCGTCCGGGCGACGCGCGGCCGCCCCCATACGGGGTGCGGCCGACAGGTCGCGATAAGCTGATCAAATGCTGGTTCTGACACGCAAACCTGGGGAGAAAATCCTCATCGGGGACGATATCGTCATCACCGTGCTTGACGCGCGCGGCGACAGCGTTCGCATCGGAATTGATGCTCCACGCGGCGTGAAAATCCAGCGCGACGAGGTCGTTCGGGCCGTGAGCGAGGCCAACCTGGCTGCCACCGTGGCCGACGATGACGCCGAAGACCGCATCAAGCGCAATCTGGGTTTGCTCGGGCTCACGCTCACGGCGTCGTCCGCGGGCGGCGAGCCCGTGGCCACCACGGGAGAGACGGGAGCCCCGAAGCCGCAGCCCCGGCCGCCTCTGCCCGACGCCGAGCGGGGCGCCTCGTCGGCACCGACAGTCTGAACCGGTTCAGTATGGAGTCTCTGCCGGTTTAGTCCACGGAGTCCATCCATTTCTCCGGTCGGCGCATCCACCGGATTGTGCAGCGTGAGTATCGTGCACGCACATGCAATGGTTCGCGGCCGGTGACTACGAGATCGCGCGGCCGGTACTGCAGCGCGGTGTTGCGGCGTGCTTCCTCCTCGCGTTCGTCTCGGCGATCAACCAGTTCCCCGCCCTGCTGGGCGAGCACGGGCTGCTGCCCGTGCCTCGATTCCTGGCGCGCGTGTCCTTCCGTGAGGCGCCGAGCCTTTTCCACTGGCGATACTCCGACACCATGCTGCTCACGGTCTGCTGGACCGGATCGGCTGTTGCGGCGTTCCTTGTGCTCGGGCTGCCCCAGCTGGGTCCGGCCTGGGTTCCGATCCGTCTGTTCCTGCTGCTGTGGGCGGCCTATCTCCCCGTCGTCAACGTCGGCCAAACGTTTTATTCCTTCGGCTGGGAAAGCCTTCTCCTCGAGGCTGGGTTCGTCGTTGCCTTCCTCGGCTCGAACGGCGTCGCGCCGCCCCTCACGATCATTCTGTTCGTGCGCTGGCTGGTCTTTAGACTGGAATTCGGCGCCGGCATGATCAAAATTCGTGGCGGCCGTGAGTGGCGCGACCTCACCGCACTCTTCTACCATCACGAGACCCAGCCGCTGCCGAATCCCTTCAGCAGGTGCGTGCACCCTCTGCCCCGCTGGTTCCACCGCGGGGAGGTGCTCTGCAACCATGTCGCCCAACTGGGGGTGCCGTTCTTCCTCTTCGCGCCCCAGCCCGTCGCATCCGTTGCCGCGGCCGTGATCATCCTCACCCAGCTATGGCTCGTGTTCACGGGCAACTTCGCCTGGCTCAACGCGATCACCATCGTGCTCGCATTCGCGGCCGTCGACGACACTGCTTTCCGCGTCGTGCTCGGTGTCCCCGGTCCGTCACCCCGCGAAACCACGCCGGTCTGGTTCCTGGCCGTCGTGTTGCTGGTGACCGCGCTCCTGCTCGCACTCAGCTCCTGGCCCCTGCGCAACCTCCTCTCGCGGAGACAGCTCATGAACGCGAGTTTCAATCGCTACCACCTCGTGAACGCCTATGGCGCATTCGGCACCGTCACCAGGGTGCGTTTCGAGATAATCGTGGAGGGTAACGACGATGCGGTGCCCGGCCGCGACGCCGAATGGCTCGAGTACGGCTTTCGGGCCATGCCGGGCGACCCCGGGCGCATGCCGCCGCAGGTGGCGCCGTATCACCTGCGGCTGGACTGGCTGATGTGGTTTCTGGCCCTGGGTGCCAGGGACACCCGGTGGTTCGAAGTATTCCTGCTACGCCTGCTGCAGGGAGACCGGCGGACGCTTCGTCTGCTGCGGTACAACCCTTTTCCGACCGGGGCGCCGCGCTGGATCAGGGCACGCCTCTTCGAGTATCGCTACACCTCGCTGGCCGAACGCCGCGCCACGGGAGCATGGTGGGCGCGTACCGAAGTCGGAATACTCGTGCCGCCGGTCGCCTTCGAGGGAACGGCAGACAACGACCAGTCGTAAGTGTGCCGCGCCACCAGGTTGGTGACAGCTAGTACCCGCGGAGCTCCTCGATGTCGCGACGCTCGCGTTTCGTGGGCCGCCCGGCACCGCGGTCACGCGTCGGAACCATCGCGACCTCCTCCCGTGGCGGCGGCGGGGGAGTATGGTCCACGAAACACTCCGCAGCCACGATCGCGCCCACGCGCTTGACTATGAGGCGTGACACGATTAGCACCCGGTCGAAACCGTCCGTGCGCACCCGCACCTCGTCGCCGATCCGCAGGGACTGGGCGGCCTTGGCCTTGTCACCGTTCACGCGCACGTGCCCCGCACGACACGCCGCCGTGGCCATGGAGCGCGTCTTGAACAGGCGCACTCCCCAGGTCCAGCTGTCGACGCGCGCGGTGAGAACGGGTTCCATTGGACAACTCTATTCCGTTGGCGGCCGGTCCGTTCGATTGGCTACGCGTTCAGACCGACCCACCCGATGAGCAGCATGGTGACAACGAATCCGCTGAAGAAATTCAGCCAGAGAAAATGCTTCCACCCGCGGTTGGCCCGGTCCGAGCGATCGTCGGTGACCGACCAATGAGGCAGCGCGGCGATAATGTACGGGAGCACCAGGATCGCGGCGATCGGACCGGGCCACCGAGTGAGGAGTATCAGCGCTCCCGCCAGAGTCCACAGCAGCACGGCGAGACGCACCGTGGTCGCCGCGCCGAGGGCAGTGGCAACTGACGCAATCCCGGCGTCACGATCGGGTGTGACGTCCTGCACGGCCCCGAAGGCGTGACTGGCCATGCCCCAGAAAAAGAAGGCGAGGAGCAGGGCGTACAGGCTGTCATCGAACGCAGCCCCGGCCACGAGCAATCCGTATACGGCCGGGCTCACGAAGTGAATGCTGGAGGTGACCGAATCGAGTCCGGGTCGCTCTTTGAATCTCAGCCCCGGAACTGAATAGGCCACCACGAAGAAGAGGCTCAGGGCCAGGACCAGCCACGAGAGAGCATGCGCCGGGCCGGCCAGAACGAGCATGGCCGCGATCAACGGTGCGGCGGTCACAATTCCAGACGTGATCACAAGCCGGTGAAGTTCGGGGGCCAGCAGTGCGCCCTGGGCGCCGCCCTTACGCGGATTGCGGAGGTCCGACTCGTAGTCGAACACGTCGTTGATGCCGTACATCAAAAGGTTGTAGGGAATCAGGAAGAAGAGGGTGCCCACGACGAACAGTGCGTCTATGCGCCCGGTTGTCATCAGATAGGCGGCAGCGAACGGAAACGCCGTGTTGATCCAGCTGAGGGGACGGGACGACAGAACGACCTGGCGGGCCCGCCAGCCCACGGTCGATTTAGCTTTCTGCACGTGCGCCGCCCTCTGTGTCGCTCAGGAGTACCCAGACCGACGGTAGCAGCACCGCGGCCGCGACCGGATAGGCGAAGTCTTCGATGGGGGCGCTGCCGATCAGCAGGCCCACCAGATGAGCGGGATCGTACGAGAAGAGCCCCGCGGTGATCATGAGGTTGTCGAAGACAGCCGTCAACGCCAGAACGAGGCCGAGGGCTATGCCGCACGCCGCGGTGTAACGCCGCGTTAGGCGTCCACGTGTCGCGGCCACGGCCGCGACAGCGGCGGCGACCAGCAGAAAGCACGCGTTGAGCAGCAAATAATTCATGTCGTGACCCTCTGGATGAGCAGGCGGTGGGTGCCCAGGGAGAGATTCATCGTCAGGTAGGCCAGGAATGTGAGAAAGAAGAGCTCCTCCAGCGGCAGCTCCGGGGCGAGTTGAATCCCCGTCATCAGGTCGGTTTCACCTCGGTAGAAGATGCCGAGACCGATGCCGAGAAGGTCCCAGGCCAGAAAGAAGGCCACGCCCACGACGAGCACGATCGTCGCACGCCGTGCGTCGCGCCAAAAGAAGAGCGAATACGCACGGTCGAGCAGCACCATACCCCCGAGCGATACGAGCAGGACGAGGAGATACGCTGCGCTCAACGTGGTTTTGGTTCGGGCCGTCTCGCCGGTTCCGGCAGCGGGCCTGTCGTCACGTCTCCACGGATGCGCTTCAACAGGATCTCCGCACTGATCAGGCACATCGGCAACCCGATCCCCGGAATCGTCGTGCCGCCGGCGTAATACAAGCCTTCGACCTTCCGTGAGGCATTCGAACCGCGAAGGAACGCACTCTGCCGCAGCGTGTGCGCGGGGCCCAGCGCGCCGCCACGCCAGGAATTCAGGTCCACGGCAAAGTCGGCCGGGCCGACTGTTCGGCGCAGGACGACCCGATCCGCCAGGTCTGGGATTCCGGCCCAGTCGGACAGCTGGGCGATGGCCGCGTCCGCAATCGACTCGATGGCGTCAGAGCCGCCGCCGCCGATGCCGCCATGACCGAGGCCCGGGTCGGCCGGAATCGGCACGAGGACGAACAGGTTGCTGTGGCCGTCTGGTGCCACAGTCGGATCCGTGGCATTGGGCATGCAGACGTAGAACGACGCTGGAGAGGGCACCGACGGGTTCTTACCGAAGATCCGTCCGAAGTTCTCGCCCCAGTCCTTCGTGAAGAACAGCGAGTGGTGCTTGAGAGCCGGCAGTTCGCCAGTGATCCCCAGCATCACGAGCACGGCGCCCGGGCCGGACGTGCGGCCCTTCCACCACTTCTCAGGGTAGGTCTGTTCGTTCGCGGCGAGCAACTGGGTCTCCGTGTGGTGCAGGTCCGCAGCGGACACGACACGGTCGGCCTCAAGGCGCGTCGGGAGGCCGTCCGTTCCCACGAAGCTCACGCCGGTTACGACATGAGCCTTCCCTGCATCCGGGTTGGGCGACGTGAGGATGCCGGTGACGCGAGCGTCCGTGATAACCCGAACACCCTCCCGCACGGCCAGGTCAGCAACGCTGCTGATGAGCTGCGAGAAACCGCCTTGGGGGTACAGTACGCCGTCGGCGAGGTCGAGGTGGCTCATGAGGTGGTACATCGACGGCGTCTGGTCGGGCGATGAACCGAGGAAGACCGCCGGGTACCCGAGAATCTGCCGCAGGCGGAGGTCGCGCACATAGCCGGCGGCGAATTTGTCCAGCGGCTGCAGCAGTAGGCGGGCGAGGCGTCCCAGTCGTTTCAGCACATCGGGCACCAGGAACGGGCGGAATGAGGCAAAACTCGAGTAGAGAAAGCGGTGCACTGCCATGTCGTAGGTGTCTTTGGCGGAGTCGAGGTATCGCGCCAGGGCGGCGCCGGCGCCGGGCTCAAGGCTCTCGAAGAGACGGATGTTCTCCTCGCGCTCGGCCTTGATATCCACGGGGCTTGGGTCGCCCTCGAAGAAGACACGGTAGCCAGGATCGAGGCGAACGAGGTCGAGTTGCTCCGCCGACGACGTGCCGAAGAGCCGGTAGAAGTGATCGAAAACCTCGGGCATCAGGTACCAGGACGGCCCGGTGTCGAAGCGGAATCCCTCGGCGTTCCACACCCCGGCCCGTCCACCGAGTTCGTGGCGTGCTTCCAGCAGCGTGACGGAATGCCCGTCTCGTGCCAGCAAGGCGGCGCTGGCCAGACCGGCGATGCCGCCGCCAATGACGATAATGCGGGACGACTCCGTGTTTGTCATCGTCGCCACCCGGCCGATCCCATGGCGGCGCTGAGGGCGATCACGAGCTTCTCGCCGTCGGGAACTCGCACACGGGCGCGTAGTAGCGTCTCGGCTGGTGTCGCCCGCAGCCGTGACGAGAGCTGGGAGAAGAGCCCGTGGGCCGCCGTGACTGCTCGTCGGCTGCCGGCCGGCAGGGCCGGCAGCACTGCGCCCGCTGCTGCCAGATCGGCATCGATGTCATCGAGTAGGCGGTTTTTTTCAGGGTCAGTCATGTTCAGCGGATCGATTCCGGGAAAGTAGTTGCGTCCGAGAATCTCTCGGTCACAGGCGAGGTCGCGCAAAAAGTTGATCTTCTGGAAGGCGGCGCCCAGACTGCGCGCTCCACGTTCGAGCTCGAGGGTATCGGCCGGGGGACGTCTCGAGTGCTGCAGAAAACAGCGTAGGCACATGAGGCCGATGACCTCGGCAGAACCGTAAATGTAGTCGGCGACACCCTCCGGTGTGAATGGTGCGTCGTCCAGATCGCGGCGCATCGACGCGAAAAACGGTGCGGTGAGCCTGGAGTCAATTCCGGCAGCGCGAGCAGTGTTGGCGAAGGCGTGCACGACGAGATTGGTGCTGTAGCCGAGTTCGATCGCCCGCTCGGTTTGCTGTTCGAGGTCGTCGAGCAAGGCACGCTGGCCGTCTATGCCGATCCCCGCGCCGGCCGCCGCGCCGTCGACTATCTCGTCAGCGATTCGCACGAGTGCGTAGATCGTTCTCACCTGTGTGCGGACCATTGGTTCGAGGAGGCGTGCCGCGAGGCCGAAGGACGTGGAGTAGGCCCCGATCACCGTGGTCGCGCTGGCGAGGGCTGCCGCGTTGTATTGCTCGATGTCGGTGGGCGCGGGACGCGGGGACCGACTCATCGGGACCGCTCCACGGAGGAGCCGGCGAGGGTGGCAAGCTTGCCGCGCAGTGCCGCGGGAAGTGCGGACCGCTCAAGCTCGTCGATGGCGCGCGCGGCGTACTCGCGAGCGAGACTCTCCACGCGGTGTCGGGCCCCACATTCTGTGAGGTGTTGCCGTGCGCGCTGGGCCTCAGCCTCGGTCAGGTCGCGCTTGCCCACCAGCGGATCAATCACGTCCCAGCCCGGAACGGAGCGGGCGTGGGCCAGCAGCGCCGTTTGCTTGCCTTCGCGGAGGTCGGCTGTGACGCTCTTTCCCGTCTTGGTCGAGTCTCCGAAGATACCGAGCAGGTCATCGGTGAGTTGGAAGGCAATGCCCACGAGCCTGCCGAAGCGCCCCAGCGTCGCAATGTCCTCGTCGGAAGCCGCTGCGAGCACCGCACCCGCCTGCAGGGGAGCTTCGAATGAGTAGACGGCGGTCTTCTGATCGAGGGTGGCGACGACGTCGTCCATCCCAGGCGGATGCTGCGCGAGGGCATTCGTCACGTCGGCGAGTTCTCCGGCTGCCGAGACGAACACGGCCCGGTCGAGGAGGTCGAGCAGGCGGACTCGCATGTCGCCAGCTATCGGAAGGCGGGCCAGGATGCGGTGTGCCTCGCTCAGGGCCAGATCCCCGGCCAGGATTCCCGCGGCGGTCGCCCAAACGGCCGCCTGATCGGGCTCAGCACCATGGGCGAAGGCCCGGTCGGTAAACCGCCCCGCGATGTTAGCCACGCCGCGGCGGGCGAGGTCACGATCAATAACATCATCGTGGATGACGAAGGCCGTGTGCAGCAGTTCGAAGCTCACCGCGACCTGGCCGGCGAGAGCCATGTCGACGCCGCCCAGCCCGGAGAACGCGGTGAGCACCAGGGTGGGCCGAACCCGTTTTCCCCCGGTCGCGGCCTCCTCCAGTGCATCCCACAGGGCGAGGTAGTGGCTGCCGTACTCTGTGGCCCGCGCCCGCGACTCCGAGAAGAATTGGGAGAGTTCGAATTCGACTCCGGCAGGCGTTGTCTCAAGCACGAAAACTCTCCATTTCGCTCACCTGGAGGCCGAGCCACGGGCTGAACGCCCACGGCGCGTCCCGGGCAGCCCTCCGGAGGGCGCTCGGGGTCGTCCAAGCGAATTCGATAACCTCGTCCGGGTTGGGCACGGGTTCGCTGGCGGTCGTAGCGATGTACACGGGACAAATCTCGTTCTCGACGATGCCGCTGCCGTCAACGGCGCGGTAGCGAAAATCGGGCAGTGTCGCGCTGATGTCGGCGGGGTCGAGTGTGAGACCGAGTTCGAATTGCGCGCGTCGGAGGACTCCGAGGTGCAGGGCTTCGCCGGGAAGCGGATGTCCGCAGAAAGAGTTGGTCCATACTCCCGGCCAGGTCTTCTTGCCCAGGGCGCGACGGGTCACCAACACCTCACCGACCGAATTGAAGACGTGGCAGGAGAATGCGAGGTGAAGAGGCGTGTCCGTGCTGTGCACACTGTATTTAGGCGCCGTTCCGATTTCACGCCCATCCTCATCGAGCAGGACGACGAGTTCTTCGGTCAGATCCAGGGTGTGCATGCTCGGGTCCGCCTTTTCGTTAATGCGCTGAAGTAGCTAACTGAGTTAGCTTGTCGAGGTTAGCATGGAGCATGTCCGAAAAAGATAGTCATTCGACGTCGCGGGGGCTTTACTGGTACCGCACCGATGATCGTACAGCGTCGTCCGTTTCTGTGCTTGAGTCTCTCAGACGCTTTCGCGCGGCGGATTCCGTGATGCGGAGGCATACCCAGGCCGCGATGTCGATGAACGAGACCGATCTGATGGCGCTGCGTCACCTGATCAGGAGCGAGGCCAAGGGCATTCCAGTGAGTCCCAAGGACCTCAGCGCCTTTCTGAACGTCTCGTCAGCGGCGACCGCCAAGCTGCTTTCTCGGCTGGGGAAATCCGGACACGTCAGACGCGAACCACATCCGAGCGACCGTCGTGCGCAGGTCATATTTGCGACGGCGGAAGCGCATCGGGGAGTTCGGAGCACCCTCGGACCAGCCCATGCACGCATGCTTGCTGTCGCTGAGAGCCTCGACGCGGAGCAGCAGCAAGCCGTGGTGTTTTTTCTCGACGCCATGAGTTCTGCTGTGGTCACAAGCGACGACGCGCCAGAATGATTCGCCATCCGGTGTGGGGACTTCAGTCGGAAGGGGCCATGCTGGGATCATGACGAGCGTGAGCGGCGATGCCTGGGTATACGGTCCCAACGGCGGCAGGTTTTGGGGTCGGTTCGGCGCCGCGGGCCTGCTCGTGCACGACCCGGCGCGGGGCGTGCTCCTGCAACATCGAGCCGTGTGGAGTCATTTCGGAGGCACCTGGGGCCTGCCGGGGGGCGCACGTCACGAGGGCGAATCCGCTGTCGATGCGGCGTTCCGGGAGGCACGGGAAGAGGCCGGAGTGCCGTCCGCTGTGATGCGCGTTCTGTTCACCTCGGTCGTGGACCTCGGCTTCTGGTCTTACACGACAGTGGTGGCCGAGTCGACCGCAGTATTTGACCCCGTGATCAGTGATGCCGAGAGCATCGCGTTGCGCTGGGTCAAGCCCGCCGAGATCGAGGAGTATCCGCTACACCCCGGCTTCGCCACGAGTTGGCCGGGGCTGCAGCAGCGTCTGGCGTCGTTTGCTCCCGATTGACTCCGCTTCCGGATTCTCCTCTCGGGCAACGTCGTGGGGCGACTTGTCTGGCCGCCAGCCTCGCCAGGTGGGATGACGCAACCGACCGGCCGGCGTCCACTGCGCGAATTCGACCTCACCGACGAGTTCCGGGCGCACCCACCTGGCGCCCGCTGCCTCGTCCGCGGCGAGGGTGGCAAACGGACAGTCCATGGCAGGGGAGGCGTCCATCAATTTTCGTGCGCTCAGGAGATCGCTGTCCCTGAATCCCGTGCCCACCCGCCCCACGTACTGCAGCGTGCCCTCGTGGGGAATCCCCAGCAACAGCGACCCGAACGTCTCCGATCGGTTTCCGCGGCCGGGCCGCCAGCCCCCGATGACGACTTCCTGTGTGCGACGTTGAGTGACTTTTACCCACGCACGCGACCTGCGGCCGGCCCGGTACGTGGAGTCGTGGCGCTTGGCGACGATGCCTTCGAGCCCCAACTCACGGCTCGTGCGTATCGCGGCCGCCACATCCCCGTCGAAGGAGGACGGTATCTGCACGGAATCCTGCGGTGTGAGGGCTCCGGTCAACCGGCGACGGCGGTCATCATAGCCGCGGTCGAGTAGCGACTCGCCGTTGTATTCGAGCATGTCGAAGACCAGATAGGTGACCGGCGGGTCCGCGGGCGATGGACCTGGGCGTGGCGGCACTGCCGATACCATTCGGGATTGCAGGCGCGCGAAGTCGGGCCGCCCCCTGGCATCCAGCGCGACGACCTCGCCGTCCAATACAGCGGTGCCCGAGCCGACGGCCGCCCGCACTCCCGCCGCAACCTCCGGGTAGAAGGGAGTCGCATCGAGCCCGTTTCGGGTGCGGAGGGTGGCCGTCCCCTCCGGCACGTCCCTGCTGACACACGCGAGGATGCGAATTCCATCCCATTTCATCTCGATCGCCCACTCCCGCTCGGGTCGGAGGTCGGACGGGCTGCCGGTCGTGGCCAGCATGGGGGAGTGGTCGGGTGGCGGCGAATCGGGCGTGACAGGCACGGTCCCCGTCGCGCGCATCTCCGCCACAGCCGTTGTCTTCATGAGGTGGATGAGCCAGTTGTCGTCGGCTCCGCCGTCCCCGTTGGTGTGGATGAGTGCGAACCGGCGAGGGCCACCGAGGCCACCGTCCCGCTGGGGAAATAGGGTCACAATCACCTCGTCGTGACCCCATTTCTCGACCTCCACGGTGCCGGCATCCCAGACGAACATAGTGCCGGCTCCATATTGTCCAGCGGGAATGGTGCCCTCGAATGTCCGATAGTCCACAGGGTGAGCCTCCGTGTGTACCGCCAGATGATTGTGCGCCGACGACGTCGGCAGGCCCGTGGGCAGCGCCCAGCACTCCAACACGCCGTCGCGTTCGATGCGCAGATCCCAATGAAGCCGGCGTGCGTGGTGTTCGTGAACCACGAAGGCCGGCGCCGTGTCACGCCCGAGTGCCGCACCCAGGTGCCCGGGAACGGGCTCCGGCGTGAACCCAGCGCTGCGTTTGGCCCGATAGCGTTCGAGCGGGTGAGGAGTCGAGTTGTCGGGACTGACCAGGGAAGCGGATGCGTGGCGCCGGGTCTCTGGCGGTGCGGTCGCCGGGTCGCCGTACCCGCCTGCTCTGTTCACTCTGGCGAGCGGATCACCGCCGCCGACAACGCGGCGCATTACCTCGATGTAGTCCAACTGGGCAAGGTCGCCGTCCGACAGTTCGCTCCAGACGCGCGGAGCAGCGACCGTGGGGCGGGAGCGACCGCGCAGTGAATATGGCGTGATCGTGGTCTTGGCCGCGCTGTTCTGGCTCCAATCGATGAAGACCCGCCCCGCCCGCACCGACTTCGTCATGGCGCTCACGACACGATCCGGGTGATCCGCTGCCATGGCGCGCGCGAGTTCGTGTGCGACGGCCACCACCTGATCGCTCGTGGCCGTCATGTCCAGCGCGGCGTATAGATGGATCCCCGTGCTGCCGCTGGTCACCGGCACCGGGTCGAGGCCCATGCCGGTCAGGAGTCCGCGCAGGATGAGTGCGACGTCCGCGCATTCGCCCAGCGACACCCCTGGCCCCGGGTCGAGATCGAGAACGAGCCGGTCGGGATGCCGCGGTGCCCCGTCCCTCCCGAACCGCCACTGCGGAACGTGAATTTCAAGAGCGCTCATCTGGGCCAACCAGACCAAGGTGGCCAGATCGTTGACGAGGGGATAGTCGAGAGGGCGGCTGCTGTGCTGCATTGCGCGGCGTTCGATCCACGCGGGCGCTCCGGGCTCCAGATCCTTCCGGAAGAACGCCGGTTCAGGGTCGGTCTCCGTTCCGACTCCGTGCACCCACCGCTTGCGGGTAGCCGGGCGGCCGGCGGCGTGGGAAATGAGCACGTCGGCGACCGTGGCGTAGTACTCAAGCACGTCGGCCTTTGTCGTGCCCGTTTCCGGATACAGGACCTTGTCCAGATGGGTGAGTGTCAGGCGGTGGCCGCCCACGACGATCATCCGGCTTATGGGGTCCATCACCCCAGAATGCCCCCGACCGGGTCTTCGGGCTAGGTCACACGCTTTCGCACTAGCTGATGAGGGGTAATCGGTGTCTACTGGTAGTGTGCGGTCAATCTGGAAGGGTGCGATCACGTTCGGTCTCGTGAACGTCCCGGTCAAGGTCTACAGCGCCACGGAAGATCACGATGTGGCGCTGCATCAGGTGCACGACGAGGACGGTGGTCGCATTCGGTACCAGCGCCGGTGCGAGATCTGCGGCCAGATCGTTGACTTTGAGCACATCGACAAGGCCTGGGCCGGGGATGACCAGATCGTGGTCTTGACCGAAGCCGAATTATCGTCCCTCCCGGCAGAACGCGCACGTGAAATCGACGTCGTCGAATTCGTGCCCAGCGATCAGCTCGACCCCATCATGTTCGAACGCACCTATTACCTGGAACCTGAGGGACGTTCGGCCAAGGCCTATGTGCTGCTGCGCCGCACCCTGGAAGCGACGAACCGTACGGCCATCGTGCGCTTCGCCCTGCGGCAGAAGACCCGGCTCGGTGCCCTGCGGGTGAGGGGCGACGTTCTGGTGCTGCAAGGATTGCTGTGGAGCGACGAGGTGCGCACGGCGAATTTCTCCGCCCTGGCTGGTCCAGTCTCCGTGACGGACAGGGAGCTCGAGCTCTCCGGCGCGCTCGTGAAGTCTTTCGAGAAAGACTTCACCCCTGAGGAATTTTCTGACGACTATCAGGTCCAGTTGCGGGCGCTGATCGACGCGAAACTGGCACGGGGCGACTCGCGAGAAACCCACACGACCCCCGAGGCTGGTGAGCCGGCATCCGGCGGCGAAGTTCTCGACCTGATGGAGGCACTCCGGCGTAGTGTCGACGCCAGCCACCGGCGGTCATCCGATACCGGTTAGCGCGGCCGCCGAGCAATATTTATTCCTGATCGGAACCGTATTTGGGTCAGATAATCGTTAGACTGGACACCGTGACGAGAGCAGAAAGCACCGAGGTGGGCTCGCAGGTGATGACCGTGCCCAACGGGTTGAGCGCCATCCGCTTGCTCCTGGTGCCGGTCTTTCTCATCCTTCTGGCGCAGGGCTCCGACGCCCTGGCGCTCATTGTGCTCGCGTTCTCCAGCCTCACGGACTTTCTCGACGGCTTCATCGCCCGCCGGTTCCATCTCGTCACCCGGCTGGGTCAGCTCCTCGATCCCGCCGCCGACCGGCTCTACATCTTCGCTGCCCTCATCGGTCTCGCGTGGCGAGACCTTGTGCCGTGGTGGATCGTGCTCCTCGTGGTCGGTCGAGATGTCTTCCTGCTCGTGCTGGGCATCATTCTGGCGAACTTCGGGTTTGGCCCGCTACCGGTACACACCCTCGGCAAGGTGGCCACGTTCTGCCTGTTCTACGCTCTTCCGATGATCATGCTGGGGCAGGCTTTTCCCGACTTGGCTTGGTGGTCCCAACCAGTGGGCTGGGCCTTCGCTCTCTGGGGTGTCTTCCTCTATTGGTGGGCCGGAATCATCTACGCCACTGAAACGATGCGCGTGATTCGGATTCCACGGGTCATTGTGCCGGTTCAATCAGATACGCTGGAATCATAGGAGGTGCAACGTGGCCGATTTTGAGAATTCGAACAAGGAGCAGGACGAGCCCGTGCGCAAGAACACACCTGAGTCGGTCAGTACCGACACGACGATGACATTCAGCCAGGAGTTCGCGGCGCAGATGGCCTCGATCGACGCGAACGTCACAGCCGAGGAACAGGAAGCCATTGCGGCGCTGCCGTCGGGTTCCGCACTGCTTGTCGTGCGGCGAGGACCCAACGCCGGCGCCCGCTTCCTGCTCGACGCCGACGTCACCACGGTGGGACGTCACCCGAACGCCGACATCTTTCTCGACGACGTTACAGTTTCACGCCGCCATGCGCAGTTTCTGCGACACGCGACGGCCTTTGAAGTCAAAGACCTCGGATCCCTCAACGGAACCTACTTCGATGGCGTGCGCATTGAAACGGCTCTGCTCAGTGATGGCGCCGAGGTTCAGGTGGGCAAGTTCCGCCTGACCTTCTACGCGTCCCGTCTCGACCTCGCGCGCACGGCGAGCGAATAATGTCGGCGTCCTCCGCCCAGGTGAAAGCCTCGGGCGCAGCGCCGCTATTGAGTATCGGTCAGGTCCTGGCTCGGCTCACGCCGGATTTCCCTGAGTTGACGCCGTCGAAGCTCCGTTTTCTCGAAGAACAGGGCCTGGTGTCACCGGCTCGTACCGGGTCGGGGTACCGCAAATTTTGTGCAGGTGACCTCGATCGCCTGCGGCTCATTCTGTCCATGCAGCGCGATCACTACCTGCCGCTCAAAGTCATCCGTTCCTATCTGGAAGACCTCGATGCGGGGCTCTCTCCCACTCTCCCGGGCGGGGCGACTCCCGGGCCGTCGATGCTCTCCACGGTGCGGCGCCTCACCCGTGACGAGCTCCTTCGGGAAGCGGGAGCATCCCTCACCCTGATGCACGATGCCGTCTCGGCGTCGATCATCCTGCCCGCGGAGTACTACGGGGAGAATGTGCTGCACGTGCTGCGTGCCCTCGTGGAGCTCCAGCGCAGTGGAATCGAGCCGAGGCACCTCCGCGGCTTCCGCGCCGCTGCAGAACGCGAACTGGGCCTGATCGAGAGTGCGCTCGTGCCCCTGGCGCGCCGCAAGGACGCCTCGAGCCGGGCGAAGGCCGCCGAAATGGCCGTGGAGATCGCGGGGCAGTTGGAAGTTATTCGCAGCAGTCTGATCCGTTCCGCCCTGGGACGATTAGGCTGAAAGCACTCGTCGCGTCACGAATCGTTACCGACACGGCAAGTTCGTTGCTCGAATGTCAGGCCCCGCGGGCCCCCCTGTCGGTAGCGTTGTCAACAGCGATCACAACTTCATCGCGAACAATTCCTGAGAGGCAGTCGTATGAGTGAACTCAAACCCGATGACGACGCCTCGCGCTACTCGCAGGGACTTCTGTTCACCGATGGCCTTCCCGAGCTCGACGAGAACTCCGGATACCGTGGGGCCGTCGCTGCCCGCGCCGCCGGTATCACCTACCGCCAGCTCGACTACTGGGCGCGCACCGGTCTGGTCGAACCCACCGTTCGCGGTGCGGCCGGCTCCGGCTCCCAGCGCCTGTACGGCTTCCGCGACATTCTCGTTCTCAAACTCGTCAAGCGGCTGCTTGACACCGGAATCTCCCTCCAGCAGATCCGCACGGCGGTCAACCAGCTCCGTGAGTCCGGCGTCAGCGACCTCGCCCAGACCACGCTCATGAGTGACGGCGCGAGTGTTTACCTCTGTACGTCCAACGACGAGGTCATCGACCTCGTCAGCCGCGGCCAGGGCGTCTTCGGCATCGCCGTGGGCAAGGTGCTCCGCGAGGTCGAGACCAGCCTTGTCGAGCTCAACCTCCAGGAAGCGGACCCGTCAGACGAGCTCGCCGCCCGCCGTTCCACCCGCAAAATCTCCTAACCCATCACCCCTTCCTCCCTCTTCCTCAGGGCCGAGAGCCAATCTCAGGAACTGTCGCGGAGCGCGTGATAGGCGGGGTGTCGAAATCTCGACAAGCTCGATCCAGGGTTCACGTGTCTGAGCTGAGGAGGCAGCTACCCGCCCCCGCGGCCCCACACGCTACCGACCTACAGGCGCTTCCGCGTACTCACCAATACGCGCCGTCCGCAGAACCCGCTCGAGCAACTGGTCGAAGTATCTCGCCATTTCCTGCGCGCTGTCCCCCGGCCAGATGTGCAGTGGCTTCGCGGCGCCCTGAGCCTGCTGCAGCGAGGTGCGCTCGGGCAGCTGCGGGCTGAGCACGAGGGGCCCGAACATGTCGCGGAGCTCCTTGATGCGGAACTGGTGCTCCAGGGAGGCCGTTCGGGCGCGATTGACAATGATGCCGAGCGGCTGCAGGCGGGGGCTGAGGCCTCGCCGGATTTCCTCGATCGCACGCAGGGCACGGTCGGCGGCCGCCACGGAGAACAGGCCGGGTTCGGTGACGACGGCTACTCGGTCGCTTGCGGCCCACGCGGTGCGCGTGAGGGCGTTGAGCGACGGCGCGCAGTCGATCAGCACGAGGTCGTATTCCTTCTCCACCGTGGAGAGGGCCTCCTCGAGCTTCCAGATTTCACGGATACTCGGGTGCGGACCATCGAAATTTATCGCAGACGGACTGCCGATCATCACATCGATGGTGCCCTGGCGTCCGCGCGTCCACCCGCTGGGGGCGATCGCGGCGCGAACTGTCTTTTCCTTGGGCGAGGCGAGGACGTCCGCCACGTTCAAGTGACCGGCGACTTCAATGTCCATGCCGGTCGACACGTCTGATTGCGGATCGAGATCAACCACCAGTGTTCGCACACCGCGGGCGAAGGCTGCAGAAGCAAGACCAAGGGTCACCGTGGTCTTGCCTACACCTCCCTTGAGGGAGCTAACGCTAAGTACATGCACAAGTAGACACGTTACCTTCAGTAGTCTGGGAGAACCTAACCGTTAGCTGTATGCCGGTTTACGTTCGAGAGGTCTGCATGTTTACGAAAATCCTTGTTGCCAACCGTGGTGAGATCGCAATCCGTGCCATGCGCGCGGCCGTAGAGCTCGGAGCGAAAACCGTTGCGGTCTTCCCCTTCGAAGATCGAAACTCCCTGCACCGCCTGAAGGCCGATGAGGCGTACCAGATCGGCGAGGTCGGCCACCCGGTGCGTGCGTACCTCGATGTGACTGAGATCATCCGCGTGGCTAAGGAGTGTGGCGCCGACGCCATCTACCCCGGCTATGGGTTTCTGTCCGAGAACCCGGAGCTGGCCGAGGCCGCCGCGGCGAACGGAATCACGTTCATCGGACCCGGGGCGGACGTGCTCGAGATGGCCGGCAACAAGGTGACGGCCAAGGAACACGCCATTGCGGCGGGGGTTCCCGTGCTGAAGTCGACTCCGCCGTCGAAGGACGTCGAGTTGCTCATCAGCCAGGCCGAGGACATCGGCTTTCCGGTCTTCGCCAAGGCCGTCGCCGGCGGCGGCGGTCGCGGCATGCGTCGGGTCGAATCGATGGCGGAGCTACGGGGGTCCCTTGAGGAGGCCATGCGTGAGGCCAACAGCGCCTTCGGTGACCCGACGATGTTCCTCGAGGCCGCAGTGCTGCGCCCCCGCCACATCGAAGTGCAGATTCTCGCCGACCACACCGGCGAAACCGTGCACCTGTTCGAGCGAGATTGCTCGGTGCAGCGTCGCCATCAGAAGGTGGTAGAGATCGCGCCCGCGCCGAACCTGAGCGATGAGATTCGTGTCAAGCTCTACGCGGATGCCATCACGTTCGCTCGTTCTATCGGCTACGTGAACGCCGGTACCGTCGAGTTCCTGCTCGATACCGTGGGGGAGCGCGCCGGGCAGCACGTCTTCATCGAAATGAACCCGCGCATCCAGGTGGAGCACACTGTCACCGAAGAGGTGACCGATGTCGACCTGGTCCAGTCGCAGATTCGTATCGCGGCGGGGGAGACGCTGGCGGACCTCGGACTCACTCAGGACAAGATCAAGCTCCGCGGCGCCGCGCTCCAGTGCCGGATCACGACGGAGGACCCCTCGGCGGGCTTCCGTCCCGACACGGGCAAGATCACGACGTATCGTTCGCCCGGAGGCGCCGGCATCCGTCTCGACGGAGGCACGATCAACCCTGGCACCCAGATCAGCCCGCACTTCGACTCCATGCTGGCCAAACTGACCTGCCGTGGCCGCGACTACGCGGCCGCTGTCGTACGCTCCAAGCGTGCGTTGGCCGAGTTCCGCATCCGCGGCGTGTCCACGAACATCTCGTTCCTGCAGGCGGTCCTCGACGACCCCGACTTCGCGGCCGGCGACCTGAGTACCTCCTTCATCGATGAACGGCCCGAGCTTCTGCGCACGGAGGCGTCGAAGGACCGCGGCACGAAGATCGTCAACTGGCTCGCCGACGTCACGGTGAACCAACCCAATGGCGTTGCCGTCACGACGGTGAGCCCGGCGGAGAAACTCCCCGTCCTCGACCTCAGCGTTCCGGCCCCCGACGGTTCGCGCCAGCAGCTTCAGCTGCTCGGACCGGTGAAGTTCGCCGCAGCCCTGCGCGCGCAGACGGCTTTGGCCGTTACGGACACGACCTTCCGGGACGCCCACCAGTCCCTGCTCGCGACTCGCGTGCGCACCAAGGACCTGGTGGCTGTCGCCCCGTATGTGGCGCGGCTCACGCCCCAGCTGCTCTCCGTAGAGGCGTGGGGCGGCGCGACATACGACGTCGCGCTGCGCTTCCTCGGCGAGGACCCGTGGGAACGCCTGGCGACCCTGCGGGCGGCACTGCCGAACATCAACATCCAGATGCTGCTGCGCGGTCGCAACACTGTCGGGTACACGCCGTACCCGACCGAGGTGACGGACGCGTTCGTGCGCGAGGCGGCCGACACTGGCGTCGACATCTTCCGTATCTTCGATGCCCTCAACGACGTGTCCCAGATGCGCCCCGCGATCGATGCCGTGCTCTCTACCGGTACCTCGGTGGCCGAGGTCGCCGTCTGCTACACCGGTGACCTGCTCAATCCTGCCGAAGACCTGTACACCCTGGACTATTACCTGCGCTTGGCCGACCAGATCGTAGAGTCCGGGGCGCACATTCTCGCCATCAAGGACATGGCCGGCCTGCTGCGTCCGGCCGCGGCCGAGAAGCTTGTCACCGCCTTCAGAGATCGTTTCGACCTGCCGGTGCACGTGCACACCCACGACACCCCTGGCGGGCAGCTCGCGACCCTTCTCGCGGCGGCTCGCGCCGGAGCGGATGCCGTCGACGTGGCGAGTGCGCCGATGGCGGGCACAACCAGCCAGCCCTCGGCATCCTCTCTCGTTGCAGCCCTCGCGCACACGGAGCGAGACACCGGCATCGAGCTTAAGAACGTCACGGACCTGGAGCCCTACTGGGAAGCCGTGCGCAACGTTTACCGTCCGTTCGAATCTGGTCTCTCCGCCCCTACAGGCCGTGTGTACACGCACGAGATCCCGGGTGGCCAGCTGTCCAACCTGCGCACGCAGGCCGTCGCACTAGGACTTGCCGATCACTTCGAACTGATCGAGGACATGTATGCCGCGGCGAACAAAATCCTGGGACGGGTCCCGAAGGTGACGCCCTCGTCGAAGGTTGTGGGCGACCTGGCCCTCTACCTCGCGGCTGTAAAGGCGGACCCCGCCGATTTCGAGCAGAACCCCGACAAGTACGACGTCCCCGACTCCGTGATCGGATTCATGGCCGGCGAGCTCGGGGATTTGCCGGGCGGATGGCCGGAGCCCTTCCGCACCAAGGTGCTCAAGGGGCGCACTGTCAAGGTCGGAATCACGGAAATTTCCGAGGCGGAGCGTGTTGCGCTCAACACCGACAGCACCACTCGCAGGGCGATGCTGAACCAGCTGCTCTTCCCCGCGCCGACGCGCCAGTTCGAGCAGATCCGCGAGCTGTTCGGTGACCTGTCCGTCATCGACACCGTTGACTACCTCTACGGCCTGCAGCAGGGCCAGGAACACGCCGTTGACATCGCGCAGGGCGTGCGCCTGTACGTGGGACTCGAAGCCATCGGTGAGGCCGATGACAAGGGCATCCGCACGGTCATGACCATGCTCAACGGCCAACTGCGCCCGGTCTTTGTTCGGGACCGTGGCATTACCGTCGACGCGCGTGTGGCCGAGAAAGCGGATGCCAACCAGCCTGGCCAGATCGCGGCGCCGTTCTCCGGCGTCGTCACCCTTCAGGTCGAGGACGGTGCGGAGGTCACGGCCGGCCAGAGCGTAGCAAGCATCGAGGCCATGAAGATGGAAGCGGCGATTACCTCACCGATCGCCGGTTTCATCGAGCGCGTCGCCATCCCCAGGACCCAGCAGGTCGACGCGGGCGACCTGCTCGTCGTCGTACGGCCGCGCTAGGCTTAGCTTCGCCGGCTATGAGGAATTGAGTGACGATTTGGCAGACAAGTCTGACGATGTCGACGGAGGCGAACCTCTGGGGTCGGCTCCGGGTGCCTTCGAGCCGGCAGAGCAGGAGTACCACGGAGAGTTGCTGCCCCACACGGTCGACAACCTCGCCTCCGTCCTGCCGGGCAGCCTGAGCGAGGCTGCGGAGCTTCTCGGGGCCTCACGTAGGGCCGTGCCCGGCAGCGGTGAGCCGAGTGCCCGCGTGCCGGGTCTGGGCCCAGTGGGTTCACATGGGCCGAGCACCCGCAGTTCGTCGCGCCTGGCAACGCATACCGTGGAAATCGATGCCATTGCGCCGGCACAGCCCGTTCGGGCTGCCGTAGCCATTGCCAACGGTGGAGGCTTCGAGCGCATGCGCGCGGATTCCACGGGCCCGGTTCGCCGGGACCGGCCTCGCGCCGAACGTGATCCCGGTGACGCCTCCGCTGAGCCGTACGTGGCCCAGCCAGAGTCCGCGGGAATGCTCACCGCTGAGCGTCTCCTGGCCGTCAACCGCAAGACACGCCGACCGCCCCGGGGCGCGTGGAACGAGTTTGTCTTTGCGGCGACCCTGCACCTGGTAAACCTGGGGGACTCGGCCTCAGTTCGCGCCCAGTCCGAGATGGACGAGCGCATTCGCAAGCACTTCGACGGCGGCACGCGATTTGTGCCCATCCTGACCCGCAAGGGGGGCGTGGGAAAGACGACAGTCACGACCTTGCTGGGCATGGCGTTGGCCGACTCTCGGGACGATCGAGTCATCGCGATCGACGCGAACCCCGACCGTGGAACCCTGTCTGAACGCGTGAGTCAGAAGACGACCTCGACCGTGCGGGACGTCGTCACCAAGGCCGCGTCCATCGGCAATTTCACCGACTTCTCCACGCTCGTCTCCCGTGACGAGACTCGGCTGGATATCCTCGCGTCCGACACCGACCCGATGCTCTCCGAAGCGTTCGACGAGAACGACTACAACGTCGTCGCCGACTTGGCCGCCCGCTACTATTCCCTTGCCCTCACCGACTGCGGTACCGGCATCGTGCACTCCGTCATGCGCGCCACCCTGCGCCGTGCCGACTCCATCGTCGTAGTGTCGGGCGGCAGCGTCGACGAGGCTCGGCTGGCCTCCGAAACGCTCACATGGCTGGAAGCCAACGGATACGGCGAGCTCGTGAAGAACGCCGTTGTCGCCCTGAACACCGCCACTCAGGGCACGAATCTGGTGCGTCTCGACGAGATCGAAGCGCACTTCCGCTCCAGGGTTCGGGCGATCGTTCGTATTCCCTACGATGCCCAGCTCGCGGCCGGCAGCGTCGTGTCGTACGAGGACCTCCGTCCCATCACACGCCTGGCGGCACGCACCCTCGCAGCCCTCGTTGTCGAAGGACTGCCCACCACACGCAGCATCTGACCATTCGTTTCGCACCACCATCTAATATTGGGAGTCCTCCTGTGCCCGAGCGCCAGATTCGTCTTT